>NZ_JBEXKI010000010.1:0-312556 GCF_040609595.1 Nocardia sp. NPDC004654
GGAGGAGGCCGCCGCGGTCCTCACCCGGCACGCGCCGATCGCCGCGGCGATGTCCGCGTTCACGCGTGCGTTCCAGCAGGAGAGCCGGAGCACCCGGTATCCGGACGAGGAGATCCGCCGCCTGCTGGACGGCCAAGCCATGGGTGCGGAACGACAACGGAAAAGGTCATCCGGCCGGTTTCGCGATTCGATCGCGCGAGAATAAGGTTTCACCCGTATCCCGAGCGCGAAATCACCAGCGAAATTCGGACGACGATTCGGCCCGTCGGTCTCGAGGTCGGCGGGGCTCCTTCCGAGAGAAGTGAGGTGACCGAGGTGGCGGACAGTTCAGTGGAGCTGGGGGGCTATCGGCAGGAGCTGAAACGGACGCTGGGCTCGTTTCAGGTGTTCGCGATCTCGTTCGCGTTCATCTCGGTGGCGGTCGGCATCTTCGCGACCTACGACGACGTGCTCCAGAACGCGGGACCGGTCGGGATCTGGTTGTGGATCGCGGCCGCGGTGGGGCAGGCGCTGGTGGCCTTGGTGGTGGCGCAATTCGCCGCGCGTATCCCGCTCAGCGGTTCGTCGTATCAGTGGGCCTCGCGGTTGGCCAACCCGAAGATCGGGTGGGGGTTCGGTTGGCTGACCTTCTGCTATCTGGCGGTGGCCGTGGTGGCGGTGGACAACGCGCTGGCCAGCGAAGCGTTCATGCCGCTGCTGGGCATGCGGCCGGACGAGGGCACCGCGCGCCTGATCACGCTGGCGGTGCTGCTCCTTCAGGCGGTGCTGGCCATCGCTTCGACGCGCATCGTGAGCATGATCAACGCGTCCGCGGTGGGCTTGGAGCTGGTGCTGGTCGTGGTGGTGGCGATCGCGCTCGTCGTGGCCGTGGCGGTCACTGGCAACGGCACGACCGACAACCTGACCTCGCGCGGTGTCACCGAGAACGCCTCCGATTATTTCGCCGTAGGCGGTGGCCTGATGATCGCGATGATCATGGGGTTGGGCACGCTCGTCGGTTTCGACGCCGCGGCGAACCTGGCCGAGGAGGCCAAGGATCCTTATCGCAGCGTCCCGCGCGCGATCGTGGGGTCGGTCGTGGCGGCCGGGGTGCTGGGGCTGCTGTTCGTGATCGCGCTCACCGTCGCGATCGACGACATCCCGAAGGTCAGCGCGAGCGGTTCGCCGGTCGCGGCGATCATGCGCGACCAGCTCGGTCCGGTGATGGAACGCATCCTGCTCGTCGCCATCACCTTCTCGTTCTTCGGCGCCGGGATGGTGGTGATGGCCGCCTGCTCGCGGCTCGTTTTCGCGATGTCGCGCGACGCACGCTTTCCCGCTCACCGGCTGATGCGACGGGTCGACCCGCGCACGCGCACACCGGTCCCGGCGACGATCCTGATCTTCTGCCTGGGTGTCGTCTTGATGGTCGCGCTGCCCGGCGACGCGCTGCTGGAGCTGATCACCGCGTCGACGATCCTGCCCGCCCTCATCTACGGCTCGACGATCGTTCTCTACCTGACGGTGCGCAAACGATTGGACCGCAGGAAGGGCGCGTTCGACCTCGGGCGCTTCGAACTTCCCGTCGCGATCGCCGCGCTGCTGTGGTCGGCCGTCGCGCTGTTCGTGCTGGTGACGCCCGAAGACGCGGTGGTCCCGGTGCTGATCGTGGCCGGTCTACTTCTCGCGGGTGGGGCGTTCTTCCTCGCCCTGCTGATATTCGACCGCGAGGCGCTCGAGACCGAGCCCGGCGAGGTGAACGTCTTCGAGCACTGACCGATTGGGCCGATCACGCGACCTCGCGGCGCCCAGGTTTCGCTGGCGGTTCAGCGGAAGATCTGCGCGAAGTGTTTCGTCAGGTCTTCCGGGGTGGGCTCGTGTTCGGCGAAGCCGAGGTAGCCGTCAGGCCGGATGACGTAGGCGGCCAACCCTTTTGCGCCGTAGGCGCGGGCGAAGGCGCCGTCGCGGTCGCGGATGATCGGCAGCACCGAGGTGTCGGGGTCGGCGGCGGGGGCGGTGATCAAATAGAGGTCGACTTTTCCGTGGGTGGCGCGGCGCGCGGCGTCGGTGAGGGCGCACACGGTGGCGGACGACTCGGTGCCCGCCGCTTCGTCGAGGTAGAGCAGCACGGTGTGGTCGGTGCGGCCGAGCAGGGAGAACAGCCGGATCGGGTAGGCGACGGCGTCTCGGGTCAGACCGGCCGCGTCGGGGGCGCGGCGTCCGGGCCGCGGGCCGGGCTGGTCGTCGGGTGCGTGGCTGATCAGCGGGCTTTCGGAGTAGTCGATCAGCAGTTGGGCTTCCCTGCGGATGACGTAGTCCGGGTCGGTCTCCCCCGCGCCGATGCCTGCGCGCGCGCTGCGCACGGTGCGGCCGACGACTTCCTGCCCGACCGGTCTGCGCTCGGCGTCGTAGCTGGCGAGGAGATCGCCCGCGCCGATGCCGCCGAGGGTCAGGGCGAGTTTCCAGGCGAGATTGTGCGCGTCCTGGATGCCGGTGTTCATGCCCTGCGCACCCGTGGGCGGATGAATGTGCGCGGCATCCCCGGCGACGAAAACTCTTCCGCGCGAATAGGAATCGACGATGCGATGACTGATGCGGAACACCGACGACCAGCGCAGGCTTGACGCGGTGACCGGTTCGGGCGCCAGCCGGTCCAGCACCGCTTGGATGTGGTGCAGCTCGGGCGCATGAGCTCCTTCGAAGCCGTGCTCGACCGCCTCGCCGGTGCTCGGCGCCGTCGCGAGTTCCTCCGGCACCAGCATCGATACCCGGTACCGGCGCTTGCCGGGCAGCGGGATGCACACCAGTAGATCGTCGGTGACGCCGTCGGTCCGGTGCATCGATCGGATGCCGTACCCGCGCGGCATCGACCAGTCCAGTTCGACATCGCCGAGCATGTACTGCTCGGCGAACGCCGCGCCTTCGAAGCCGAGCCCCAACTCCTTGCGCACGAGGCTGTGCGCGCCGTCGCAACCGATCAGATACTGCGCCTGCACCCGGCGCTCACCCTTCTCGTCGGTGAGCACCACGTGCACGCCGGAGTCGTCCTGCTCGAGATGGGTGAGCGAGGTGCCGCACTCGACGCGCGTGCCGGTGGTCGCCAGACGTTTGCGCAGAATCCGTTCGGTCTCGTATTGCGGCAGCCCGACGAACCGGTACGGGACGTCGGCGGGCAGCGTCAACGCCACGCGCTCGACCGCGGCGCCGTTGACGTAGACGATCTGGCCGCGCAGCTGGATCGACGAGTCGAGCACCTGGCGCAGCACACCCATGCCCTCGAATACCTCGAGCGTGCGTGGCTGAATACCGACCGCTTTGGCGTAGCGCGGCGGTTCGACGGCCGCGTCGATGATCCGGCACCGCACCCCGCGCCGAGCCAATTCGATGGCCGCGGTCAGTCCGACCGGACCGGCACCGACGACGAGCACTTCCGTGTCGACCATGTGACATCACCTCGCAGTGGATGTTCACGGAGCGATCCGGCGAGTCTACGCCCGCTCGCCTGCGCCCATTCGCGCTTCCTGGCAAACACCCAGCATTCGCAGCGGCCCGGGCGTCACGGGGCGGCCAGACGCCGCGCGGCCGAAACCACCGCGGCGCGGCGTTCGGCGATGCTGTGCGGTTCCGCGACCCGCGCGGCGTGCACGGCGGCGGTGCGAACCAGATCGGTGAGCATGACGACGAGCGTGACGGGCTGGAAGTCGGTGGTGATCAGACCCTCGCGCTGTCCGCGTTCGATTTCGCCGATCTTGGTGGCGATCACCCGGCGCACCGCGTCCTCGGCCTCGGGAATGCGGGTGTGTTCGATCTCGGCCCAGGTTTGCAGGCGGGCGTTCTCCGGGTGTCGCAGGTAGTGATCGAACAGGCGGCCCGCGTATCCCGGCAGGTCCGCCGCGTCGAGCGCGGTCTCGTCGGTGGTCTGGCCCGCCCATTGTTCGGTGACCGCCACGTAGAGCTCGTCCTTGCTCGCGAAGTACGCGTAGAGCCGGTCCTTGCTGGCGCGCGCGGCGGTCGCGATGCGGTTGATCCGCGCACCGGCGACCCCGTAGCGGGCGAATTCCTCCTTGGCCGCGGCGAGGATTCGGTCCCTGGTGGCGTGGCCTGCTGCGCGCATGCCCGGAATCCTATATTGCCGAACCATTTGGTTCGGGATATGGTTCGCGAACCAGATGGTTCTGCAACTTCGGAAAGGCGACCGACGATGAGCACTGCGTCCTGGCGGGATCTGGCCGCACGAGAATCCGGGGTCTCGACCCAAGCACTGGACGAGCTGTGGGCGGGTCTGCCGACCGTACGGGCCGAACAGATCCTCGGCGAATGGCGCGGCGCCGCGTTCCAGACCGGCCATCCGCTGTGCCGCCCGCTGCCCGCGAGCCGCTGGTACGGCAAGCGATTTCGCTCGCTGACCCACGCCGAGCCGCTGATCTGCCGCGCCGAGGACGGCTCGCTGTACTCGAACAAGGAACTCGGCGCGGGCGAGGCGTCGCTGTGGAACGTCGAGTTCCGCGGCGAGGTGACCGCGACGATGGTCTACGACGGCAAGCCGGTGTTCGATCATTTCAAGCCGCTCGACGACTCGACGCTGCTCGGCATCATGAACGGCCGCCCGGACCTCGTGCTCGCCGACGGCGCGCACTTCTACTTCCTGCTCGAACGGGTCACCGCGTGCTGACCACCTCCGCGGTCCTGTCCCGCGATCCGTCCGCGCCGTTCTCCGTGGAAGCCGTGCAGATCGACGCGCCGCGCGCCGGGGAGATCCTGGTCCGGGTGCGGGCGGTCGGCATCTGCCATACCGACCTCGTCACCCGCGCCGCGGGCAGACCGGACCGGCCGCTGTTGCTCGGGCACGAGGGCGCCGGTGTGGTCGAGGCGGTCGGCGCCGAGGTCACCACTGTGCGGCCGGGCGACCACGTCGTGCTGACCTTCCGGCATTGCGGACGTTGCGCCAACTGCCGCGGCGGCCGACCCGCCTACTGCCATCGTTCGATCACGTTGAACCAGTTCGGCTCTCGCGAGGACCGCGCACCGCGCGTCACCGCGGCCGGGACGCCGGTGCGGGACGGATTCTTCGGGCAGTCCAGCTTCGCGGGCTACGCGCTGACCACCCCGGACAACACCGTCGTCATCGATCCCGCGACCGATCCGGTCGTCGCCGCGCCGCTCGGGTGCGGATTCCAGACCGGCGCGGGCGCGGTGCTCAACGCCCTGCGACCCGCATCCGACGCCCAGTTCGTCGTCTACGGCGCGGGCGCGGTCGGGATGGCGGGACTGCTCGCCGCACGCGCGGCCGGTGTGGAGCGCATCGTCGTCGTCGAGCCGAACCCCGCCCGCCGCGCACTGGCACTCGACCTCGGCGCCACCGCCGCACTGGATCCGACGACCGACGACACCGCCACCGCCGTCCGCGAAACCACCGGTGGCGGTGCGACTCACGCCCTGGACACCACCGGACATCCCGGCGTCCTCACCGAAGCGGTATCGGCACTGACGACCGGCGGCACGGTGGTGGCGGTCGGACTCGGCACGGGCGTTCCCGACATCGACGTGCGCGATATCGTCCTGGGCGGCAAGACGATCCGCGGTTGCCTCGAGGGTGACGCCGACCCGCACACCTTCATCCCACACCTGCTCGAACTCCATGCCGCGGGCCGTTTCCCGATCGATCGGCTCGTGGTCGACTACCCGCACACCCGGATCGACACCGCACTCGAGCACCAACGCGACGGCCACACCGTCAAACCCGTCCTCACCTGGTAATCCGCTACGGCAGAATCATTGGGGTGGAACGGATCTCCTTCGAGCTCGCGGAACGGCTGCGCGCCGCGATGGCGACACCGATCTGACTCAGCGCACGGTTTCGTTCGACGCGGCCGCCGCGGAGACGGTCGGCGGGATCGCGTGCCGGTAGACGCCCAGCGTCCAGGTCGGGTCCGCGGAGACCACGCTGACCGCCAGCGGTGTGCCGAAGACGTCCTCGCACGCTTTCATGACACCCGGCGCTTTGGGTTGCGCGACGGCGCGATCGGGCGGTGACGCGGGATCGGCGTAGTCGTCGATGACCAGAATCGCGCCCGGCGCCAGCCGCGGCAGACACGCACGCAGACACAGCAGCGTCGACTCGTAGCGATCGCCGTCCAAGTAGGCGAAGGAGATCCGGGCGGGCAACTGTTCGGGCACGGTGTGGGCGAACCAGCCCGCGTGCACGTGCGGGCGGCGCAGGCCGAACCGCTCGTGCAGGTTCACCACCTCGCCGACCGAGGCCGCGAACTCGCCCTCGGCCAGATAGGCGCTGTCGTGGCGACCCGGCGCCGGCAGCCCGCGAAACGAGTCGTAGGCGTGCACCGGCGGATCCGCGCCTACGGAGTCCAGCACCGCCCGCAGCCACGCGGTCATTCCGCCTCGGTAACAACCGAATTCGACAACGGCGCCCGGAATGCCCGCGCGCACCACGCGGGCGAGCTCACGCTCCACGATCGTCATCCGCCCCCGATCGACGGTCCGGGGCTGGGTCCGCAACAAGTACTCCTGTAACGCGCCGCGACGATCGTGCACAACGCCCTCCGCTCGTGCGGTTGCCACACCGGACTACGCCAGAATAGCAATCGGCTATCTCCAGCGACGGGGAACGCCTAGGCCTCCCGCACACCAGTGGCACCGCCCGACGCTGACCTGGCTACCGGGCGACCACCGGCACCGCGCCCAGCGCCCCCAGCGCCCGATCCACCGAATCCGCCGCGGCGGGCAACAGCGGCAACCGCACCGCCGGGCTCGGAATGCGTCCCAGCGCGTGCAGCACGCCCTTGATCACCGTCGGATTCGGCTCGGCGAACGCCGTCACCGCCACCCCGGCCAGCTCCGCCCCGATCGCCCGCGCCGACGCGAGGTCCGCAGTGCGCCAAGCGTTTTCGAGGGCGACGAAACGCGCTGGCGCCAGCTGCGCGGTCGCCACGATGCCGCCCGCCGCGCCCAGCGCGAGCAGCGGCGAGAGGAACGCGTCGTCCCCGGCGAGCACCGCGAAATCCGCGGGCGGATCGGCGAGCAACTCGACCGCGTCGGTGTCCACACCGCCGACCGCGTACTTCACACCGATGACGCCGTCCAAGGCCGCGATCTCCCGCAGTGTGCTCGCACTCAACGAACGACCGGTCCGATAGGGAATGTGGTAAACGATCAGCGGCACCGGCGAACTCGCCGCGAGGTGAGCGTAGTGCGCGACGACCCCGGCCTCGGAAGGCCGCGTGTAGTACGGCACCGGCACCAACGCCGCGGTCACCTGCGGCCACGCCGCCAGCTCCACCAGCCCGGCGAGGCTGGCGCGGGTGTCGTTGCCGCCCGCCCCGACGATCAACGGCGCACCCGTCGCCGCGCACACCCTGGCGCACACCTCGATCACACCGCGCCGTTCCATGGCGTCCAGCGTCGCCGCCTCGGCGGTCGTGCCCAACGCCACCAGTCCCGCCGCGCCCGCGTCGAGCACGCCGCGCGCCAGCGATTCCAGCGCGTCCCACGCGACGGCGCCGTCGTCGGTGAACGGCGTGACCAGCGGTACGAAAATTCCTTGGAATCGGCGCATACCGCCAGCGTGCCGCACCAAGAGATTAAGAACCAGTTCGCATTTGTGCTGCCGAACGTAAGCTGAACTGATGCTCGACGTGCGCAGGCTGCGGCTGCTGCGGGAACTCGCCCGGCGCGGCACCATCGCCGCCGTCGCCGAGGCGCTCGCGTTCACCCCCTCCGCGGTCTCCCAGCAACTCACCGCGCTGGAACGCGAAGCGGGCGTCGCCCTGCTGGAACGCACCGGACGCCGCGTCACGCTCACCCCAGCCGGACACACCCTCGTCGCACACGCCGACGCGGTGCTCGCCCGGCTCGAAGAGGCCGAGGCCGACCTCGCCGACGCCAGAGCCGGACTGACCGGACCGCTGCGCATCGGCGCCTTTCCCAGCGCCACCCAGGCCTTCATCCCCGACACCCTCACCAGGCTCGCCACCGCCCACCCCGGCCTGGAACCCCGTGTCACCGAACTCGATCCGGCCCGCGTCGCCGCCGCGCTGCGCGCCGGGGAACTCGACGTCGCCCTCGTCCACGACTACGACCTGGTCCCGTTCCCGCCCGAACCCGGCGTGCACACCGAACCGCTCTACCGCGAAGCCATGTTCCTCGCCGCCGACACCGCGACCCCCGGCGCCACCCTCGACACCTGGCGCGACGCACCCTGGATCGTGGCCACCGGGGGCACCCGCTGCCACACCATGACCCTCCGCGCCTGCCAAGCCGCGGGATTCACCCCGCGCGTCCACCACCAAGTCGACGACTTCAGCACCGTGCTGGCCTTCGTCGCCGCCGGACACGGCGTCGCCCTCGTCCCCGAACTCAGCGCCACCGAACCCCCACCCGGTGTGCACCTCGTCCGGCTTCCGATCGCCCGCACCACGACCATCGCGTGCCGCGCGGGCGCGGGCCGGCATCCCGCCGTCTCCGCCTTCTCCACGGCCGTGCGATCCGCCCTCGGCTGATCGCGCTCACTCCCGGCGCAGTTCGAAGATCCGGAACTCGCGGCCGCCGGAGAGCTCGTACTCCATCTCGTAGCCGGGCCAGAACTCCACGGCCAGATCCCAGACGCGCTTGCGCTCGACGCCGGTGATCTCGGTGACCCGCACCGGGAAACGCTGGCCCCGATGCCCGACCGTCGCGACACTGGCCGCACGCAGGTTCGCCGACCACACCGGATGCTTCGCACTGCCCCAGTTCGACCCGATCACCAGGAAGTCCGCGCCGCGCGGCACATACAGCAGCGACGTGGTGCGCGGCACCCCGGTCTTGCGTCCGGCCACCGTGACTTCGATCGACGGCAGGCCCACCAGATCGAGCACGCCGAACCGCCCGCGAGTCACCCACCGGATGAACCGCTCCAGCGGCAGCACCAGCGGCGCCGTGCGCATCACCCACCGCTGCTGCGCGAGGCGCCTGGCGAGAGTCGGCAACGGATTGGAGACCATAACCGCATGGTGCCACGTCGCGGCGGCCGCGTCCGCCCGCGAACGCCGAAGCGGTCCAATTCACACCGCACGCGCCTCCTTCGACACCAGAACTCCGGCATCGCCGCACAGATGTGCGAACCGCTGACCCATGAATTCAATAGTTAAACGTCGACATTTCAACAACGTCTGTATTTTTGATGCCAGAAACCCCGGCGAACCCCACGGAAAGGACACGGCCCCTTGGTCTTCCGCACAGCAGGATCGGCACACCGACCGAAACCGGCCACCCACGCCCGCCCCTGCCCCCGCGGAGACCGCTGATGTTCGCGCGATGGGGGGAACTCGTCCACCGATACCGATTCGGCGTACTCGGCATCGTCATCGCCGGACTGCTCGCACTCGCGGGCTACGGCATCGGCATCGAAAACCACCTCAGCTCCAGCGGATTGGAAGACCCCACCGCCGAATCCGCCCGAGCGAGCCGCCTCGCCGACGAAGCATGGGGCCGCGACCACGAATCCGACGTCGTCCTGCTCATCACCGCCCCCAACGGCAAAACCGTCGACGACCCCGACCTCAGCCGCACCGTCGTCGACCACCTCGACAACCTCACCCGCGACCACCCCGACGAGATCACCGGCATCAACGGCGCCTACTGGGCCACCGAAACCGGTAAGGCCAGCGGCCCCCTCTTCGCCGGAGACGACCGCCGCCACGCCTTCGTCCTCATCGCCATCCGCGGCGACGACGACACCGAAATGGTGCGCAACTACCGAAAGGTCAAGAACGACTTCCCCATTCCCGGTGTCGACGTCCAAGTCGCCGGGCTCCAACCCATCGCGGGCACCCTCACCGACACCCTCACCGACGACGTGCACCGCATGGAGGTCGTCGCATTACCGGTCGTCGCCGTCCTGCTGTTCTTCGTCTTCGGCGGACTCGTCGCCGCCGCACTACCGCTGGCCATCGGCGCGCTCACCGTCACCGGCGCCAACGGCATCATGCGGATATTCACCAACTTCACCGAGGTCAACTCCTTCGTCACCGGCGTCGTCTCGATGATCGGCGTCGGCCTCGCCATCGACTACGGCCTGTTCATCGTCAGCCGCTTCCGCGAAGAACTCGCCGCGGGCCACGACACCCGCACCGCCGTCCGGCGCACCGTCAGCACGGCGGGCCGCACCGTCGTCTTCTCCGCGACCATGATCGTCGCCAGCCTCGGCGGACTACTGATCTTCCCGCAAGGATTCCTCAAATCCCTCGCCTACGGCGCGATCGCCACCGTCCTGCTCGCCGCGCTCGCCGCGATCACCATCCTGCCCGCCGCTCTCGGCATCCTCGGACCGCGCGTGGACAGCCTCGGCCTCAGCCGATTCCGCCGAACCAAGACCGCCACCGAGATCGAGAACGGATTCTGGGGCCGCACCACCGACTGGGTGATGCGCAAGCCGCTGCGCGTCGCCGTCCTGCTCGTCCTCGGACTCTGCCTGCTCATCATCCCGATGCAGAACCTCGCCTTCGGCGGCATGAGCGAGACCTACCTGCCACCGGACAACTCCACCCGCCTCGCCCAGCAGCACTTCGACGAACTGTTCCCCAAACGCCAGCCCGACCCGCTCCAGCTCATCGTCGTCTCCGACGACCGCGCCGCCATCGGCGCGCTCTACCGCCAGGTCAACCAAGCACCCGGGCTCGCAAGCGAATTCAGCGTGCCCGCCTCCGCACCAGGCCGCACCGACCTCTATCGCATGCGCGCCACCCTCGCCGATTCCGACAACGCGGGCCCGACGATCGACTACCTCCGCGCACTCGACGTGCCCGACGGACTCACCCTCCTCGTCGGCGGCCAGCCCGCCATCCAAGAGGACAGCATCGACACCCTGCTCGAACGCATGCCGTACATGATCGCCGCGGTCGTGCTCGTCACCACGCTGCTGATGTTCCTGACCTTCGGCTCACTCGTCCTGCCGATCAAGGCCGCGCTGATGAGCGCACTCGGCCTCGGCTCCACGCTCGGCATCCTCACCTGGATCTTCATCGACGGCCACGGCGCTGAGCTGCTCAACTTCACCCCGCAGCCGATCATGTCCCCGGTGCTGGTGCTCATCATCGCCATCGTCTACGGACTGTCCACCGACTACGAGGTTTTCCTGCTGTCGCGCATGGTCGAAGCGAAGGCCAAGGGCGCCGACACCACCCAGGCGATCCGCGTCGGCACCGCGCACACCGGCGCGATCATCACCGCCGCCGCACTCATCTTGCTAGTGGTGACCGGCGCGTTCGCGTTCTCCGACCTCGTGATGATGCAGTACATCGCCTACGGCATGATCGCCGCCCTGTTCATCGACGCCACGATCCTGCGCATGCTGCTGGTCCCCGCGGTCATGAAACTGCTCGGCGACAGGTGCTGGTGGGCGCCCGCCTGGATGCAGCGGATCCAGCGCAAGATCGGCCTCGGCGAGTCCGTCCTGGACGACGAATCACGAGGCCGCGCCGCGCCCGAGGCCACTCCGGACTCGGCAACGGTGTCCGCGCGGAGCTGATCGGCGGCCGAGTCACCCGGGAAAACGCGGGGTCGCCACCTTCACCCGGAGTACGCTCACCGCCAGAAGGGAGCGTCACCACCCGCCGACCGGACCGAAGGACGTGCACCGATGAGCAGCCGTCTCGACGCCGAGTACGCCGATCCCACACCGCTACGGGTGCGGATCGACACCCACGAGCGCTACTCGGAGATACCCCACGACCCGGGCGGCGAAGTCCTCGCCGCACTCGCCCTCTCCGGCGCGGAATACCTCGCCGACGTCGGCTGTGGTGACGCCCGGTTCCTCGCTCGGCTCGTCGCGTACGGCCATCGCGGCCCGCTGCTCGGCATCGACACCTCCCCCGCCATGGTCGCCGCCGCCCAGGCCGTTCCCGGCGTGCGCGGCGTCCGCGCCGACGCCCGCCATATCCCGTTCGACGACAACAGCTTCGACGTCCTCACCGCACGCCACATGCTCTACCACGTCCCGGACCCGGCGGCCGCGCTACACGAATTTCGGCGCGCCACGAAACCAGGCGGCACCGTCGCGGTCGTCGTCAACCATCGCGAAACCTGCCCGTACATCGGCGAACTCGTCGACGCGCACGCCGCGAGCTACGGCATCGAGCCCGGCGCCGCGCCGCCGCGCACCGTGGATTCGGAGAGCTTGCCCCGGCTCATGTCCGACGTCTTCGGGACCGTGCACGTCCAGCGCTGCGACAACGCGCTCGTCTTCGACAACCCCGCGCCGCTGATTCGCTTCGCGGAAGCCATCTTCGGTTGCCGCGGCATCGAACGCGATCACCCCGATCGCGACGCGATACTGGCCGATCTGAGCGCCGACGTCGAAGACTGGTTCGGCCATCACCCCGGGCGCACCTGGCGCGATCCCAAGGGGTACGTCGTCGCCACCGCACTCGTCGCGGAGTGATCGCCCGCCCCTTGCGGTAAGAGCTTGGTGGGCGGGCACTTTCGGTTTCTTCTCGGTGTACGTGAGTCGTGGCTTCATTTTGTGAAGGTGAGGTTACATAGCTAGATGCGCATATCTACGTATCAGCATGTTGATAACCGAGACCATTCAGTCGCTTCACCCGTCCGACCAGCGGGACCTTGCGCAGTCCGAGATCGCCGATACCGGCCTCGCCTACCCCGGCGCTCGTCTCGCTCGAGCCGCTTCTCCCCTACCCCACCGGGAAGCCCTGCCGCACTCCGCGATCCTCCCCCGATACGGACGGGCGACCAGTTACAGTGTTCGCCGTGGTCTCACCCGACCCGGTGCTCTACCCGGCACCGGAGGTCCACGAGCGCCGACCACCCATTCGGAACAGGAGTTCGATGCGATCCCCCAGTCGCCGCCACGTCCTGGCCGCCCTCGCGGCCACTACCGCCGCGCTGGTCGTCGGCGGTAACGCGCCCGCGTACGCCCGCCCAGCTCCGCCAGCGCAGGTGCAGCCCTTCGGCAGCGACTTCCTGTGGGGCGTCGCCGCGTCCGGATACCAGTCGGAAGGCGATGCGCCGGACAGTAATTGGTCGCGGTACGTCGCGGCGGGCAAGACCCAGGACCCGTACGAGAACGCCATCGACTTCCACAGCCGCTACCGCTCGGACATCGAGCTGGCCGCCCAGCTCGGCGTGCGGGTGTATCGCATCGGCATCGAATGGGCGCGGCTCCAGCCGCGGCCCGGCGAGTGGGACGAAGCCGGATTCCGCTTCTACGACAACGTGATCGCGGCGATTCGCGACGCGGGTATGCGACCGATGCTGACCATCGACCACTGGGTCTACCCCGGCTGGGAGGTCGACCGCGGCGGCTGGCGCAACCCGGCGATCGTCGAGGACTGGCTGGCCAACGCCAGGCGGGTGGTCGACCGATACGCGGAGGCGGACCCGCTCTGGGTGACCTTCAACGAGCCGATGATGTACGTGCTCAACGAGCTTCGGCACGGCGGCATCGGCCCCGCCGACGTGCCCGCCATGCACGACCGAATCGCCAGGGCGCACAACGCGATCTACGACCACATCCACGCGGTGCAGCCGGGCGCCATGGTGACGAGCAACGTCGCCTACATCCCCGCCGCCGAGGACGCGGTGAACAAGCCGCTCATCGACAAGATCGCCGCCAAGCTGGACTACGTCGGCATCGACTACTACTACGGCCTCTCCCCCGACAACCTCACGGGGATGACGAACTTCACCGAGCTGTGGAAGAACCCGTTGCAGCCCGAGGGCATCTACTATGCGCTGCAACACTATTCGCGCGCGTTTCCCGGCAAGCCGCTCTACATCGTGGAGAACGGCATGCCCACCGAGAACGGCATGCCGCGCTGGGACGCCTACAGCCGCGCCGACAACCTGCGTGACACCGTCTACTGGCTACAGCGCGCCAAGGCCGACGGCATCGATCTGATCGGCTACAACTACTGGAGCCTGACCGACAACTACGAATGGGGCTCCTACACACCCCGTTTCGGCCTCTACACGGTCGACGTGCTGACCGATCCGACGCTGACGAGGCGCCCCACCGACGCCGTCGCCGCCTACCGCACCATCACCAGCCACGGCGGCGTACCGGCCGACTACCTGCCGACGCGGCTGCCGAAAGAATGCTCGTTCGTGGACGCGCTCGCCAGCTGCGCCGATCCCGTGACCGTGCCTCGCTGACCCGCCCGCCGGGCGTGCGGCACGTGGGCTCGCGCGCCGCACGCCCGACGTCAGGGGCGTCGTCCGCGCGGGGGCGCCGCGATGTCGTGCACCACGGCTTCCTGTTCGCCGCCACCGGTTTCCGGCTCGCCGAAGCCGACGGGCGGGGGCACGTCTCCGGTGCGGTGTGCCCGGGCGACCAAGGCCGAGCGCAGATACCACAGGCCCGAGGCCTGGGTGGGGTCGAAGGCGATGAGCTGGCCGATTCGTTTGAGGCGGTAGTCGACGGTGTTGGTGTGCACGTGCAGCAGCCGCGCGGTGCGCTGCCGGTTCAGGTTCGTGCTGATGTGCACCTGAAGGGTTTCCAGCAGTTCGGGGTAGTCGTCCAGCGGATCGAGCAGCGAGCCGAGGAAGTCGCGCGCCGGGCCCGGCCGGGTGAGCTGGTATTCCAGCGCCAGATCGTTGAAGCGATACAGACCCGACACGCTGTGCATCCGGTGCACCATGTCGAGCAGCTCGTGCGCCTGATCGGCGGCCTGGGGTATGCGTTCCGGGGTGGCCTCGACGGCGCTGGCGCGCACGGGAACCTGAGCGGCCCTGGACAATTGGGCGACCAGCTCGTCGAGTTCCGGGTCGTCGAGGGTGGAGGTCGGGATGAGAATGGTGCCGCCGTCCACGCTCAACAGCGAGAGCGCGCTGTCGCCGCACCGGGTGGCCAGCTCCGCCTGCAACCTGCGTAGCTTGCGGCGGGCGACCACCTTGCTGTCCAGCGTCGGGTTCCGTTCGTCGCGGTGCGGCGGCACCGCGAGCGCGAGCACGTGGTAGGAATCGGCGATTTGGATGCCGCATTCGCGGGCCATGGTCGAGGTGCTGTTGCCGCCGAGCAGTGCCGAGGTCAGCGTGTGCACGGCCGTGTGATGCTCGCTCACCACGGCGCGCAGTTCCTTCACGTACGCCACCGAGACCGTCGCGATGATGGTGTCGAGGATGTCCATGAAGCGGCGGGCCACGTTCACCAGGCTCTCGTGATCCTGCGTGGTGGCATTGGCCAGGATCAGATCGAAGCCGAGTTTGAAGCCCTCGTGGATGGCGTGCTGGATGGTGTCGATCGGAATGCCCTCGCGCGCCCAGCCCGCGGCCGCGGCGCCGACTCGCTCGATGTCCTCGCCGACCTCGTTGCCATCCAGCATCCGCACGGCCAGTTCCAGACACACCCGGGTCACCGCGGTCACGTCGCCACTGAGCGCCTCGCCGGGTAGCGTGCCGCAGGGCACCACGTTCTTCACGAAGTGCCCGACCATGCGCTGGGAGAGGGTCCTGGTGTCCTTGAGATGGGTCGAGACCGGACGGCCCGAGACGATGAGATCAGGATCGGCCATGTTGGGAGCGGTCACGAATGGTTCCTTCCGGCCGGAATTGCACAGCGATCAAACGTAACGGGATTCGCGTGCGCGGTGGGCCGGGTCGATCGCGGATTGTGAATACTTCCAATGTGTTTGTGACTTGTCACAAATGCTCAGGCTTGGTAGGTCGGCTCCCCCGCCAGGTACGTGGCGCGCACCTCGATGTCGGCTAGTTCCTCCGGGGGTACCCGCCGGGGATCCTGATCCAAAACGACCAGATCCGCGTACTTGCCGGGGGTGAGGGAACCGGTGATGTCGTCGGCGAACAGCTGATACGCCGCGTCGATGGTCTGGGCGCGCAGCGCCTGGTCGACGGTGATCCTTTCCGCCGGTGCGAGTACGCGTCCGCTGCGCGAGGTTCGCGTCACCGCCGCCGCCATGTTGCGCAGCGGTTCCTCCTCGGTGACCGGGCAGTCGTTGTGGAACGACACGCGCATGCCCGCGTCGAGTGCCGATCGGGTGCGCACCCAGTTCGCGCCGCGCTCGGGGCCGAACAGGTCGTCGACGAGCACGTCACCCCAGTAGTAGACGTGATCGACGAACAAACTGCACGTGATGCCGAGTCGCGCGGCATGCCGGAATTGCTCGGGCGTCATCGCGCCGCAGTGCTCCAAGCGCAGCCGGTGATCCCGGCGCGGATACCGGGCCAGCGCGTTCTCGTAGACGTCGAGGATCGTGTCGACGCCCTGATCGCCGTGCACGTGACAGGCGATCTGCCAGCCCATCGGGTAGTACGCGCCGACGATCTGGTGCAGTTGGTCCGCGGTGTAGTTGGCGTGGCCGCGGTGGTCGTGCCCGAGTCCGAGTGCGGCCGTGGCGGGGGTGTTCAGATACGGGAACGAGGTGTCGATGTTGCCGACCCACGGTGATCCGTCGACCCAGATCTTGATGCCGATCTGGCGGAACAGGTCGTCGCCGTTCTCCAGCGGGCAGTAGGACTCCCCGCCCGGATCGGCCATCTCGTAGACCCGCATCCGCACCTTGGCTCGCTGCTGCTGATAGAGCGCGCTGGTCAGCGGACGCATCTGCTGGGCGAAGGCCATATCGCTGCACAACGTGACACCGCGGCTCGCGAGGTCGGCGTGTTCGCGGGCCAGCAGTTCCGGGCCCGCGAGTTGCTCGGCGAGCATGGGTCCGATGAGCGAGAGCACGGCGGGGGCTTCGTAGACCTTGCCGGTGAGCCTGCCGTAGTCGTCCCTGTCGTAGTGCCCGCCTGCCGGATCCGGCAGGTCATCGGAAAGACCGGCGAACCGCATGGCCGCCCCGTTCGCCCACGCGAGGTGTCCGGAGTTCTGCCAGATCACGATCGGCCGGTCGGGTCCGAGTTCGTCCAGCCACGCCCTGGTCGGCTCCGGAAAACCGGTCTGCAACAGCACATCCAAGCCGTAGAAGATCAACGGACGGCCCGCGGGAGCCGTGGCGACCGCGCGCAGAATCTCGGCGTGCGCGTCCTCGGCGCTCGGACAGGTGGTGACCGGGCGAATGTCGATCACGATGTCGGAGTACAGCATCTGATCCTGGGTCGGATGGGTGTGCGCCTCCACGAAGCCCGGCATCAGGCAGCGATCGCCCAGGTCGATCATCTCGGTGCCGGGTCCGCGCATGGCCAGCACGTCGTCTCCGCCGACCGCGGCGATACGCCCGTCGGACACCGCGACCGCGCGCGCACCCTCGCGCTCGGGATCCATCGCGAGGATCGTGCCGCCGGTGAAGATCAGATCGGCTGTGCTCATCGAAACCTCCGTGGAACGGGTCGGGCCAGCGGACGGGCCGCTTTGCCACTCGATTGCGAAGAGCGTGCGATTTACGACGATAACAGTTGGTACAGGTGGTTTGTGTTGACAAATGGATGTTGCCGATCCCCCTTCGCGGCGGTGAGGAGCCCGAGAATCGAGTTGAACGCGTTCTAGACAAAGAACATAATTTGTCTTACCGTCGAGATATGCAAGCGGGTTTGTCACACAACGGCGTGTTCCAATTAAGGTCCGGCGACACTTGGCGCGATCCGTGGCCGATGTACGCCGAGCTGCGCGATCACGATCCGGTCCACCACGTGATTCCGGCGGACCGCCCCGACGAGGACTACTACGTGCTGTCTCGTTTCACCGACGTCTACGACGCGGTGCGCGACGCCGAGACCTTCTCCTCGGCCTCGGGCATCACGGTCGACTACCACGATCTGGAGAAGATCGGCCTCGGCGAGAACAAGCCGTTCGTGTTCACCGACGCCCCCGACCACACGATCTTCCGTCGCCGGGTGGCCAAGGGCTTCACTCCCCGACAGGTCGAGGAGATCCGTCCCGCCGTAAGGGAATTCGTCGTCGAGCGCATCGAGCGGCTGCGCGAAGCCGGTGGCGGCGACATCTCCGTCGAGCTGTTCAAGCCGCTGCCCACCATGGTGGTCGCGCACTATCTGGGCGTGCCCGCCGCGGATCGGCCGAAATTCGACGAATGGACCGACAGCATCGTCGCCGCCTCGGCCACCGGCAACGTCTACTCGGCGCAGGCCGCCGTCGGCGAACTCACGCAGTACTTCACCGCGATGATCGAACGCCGCCGCCTCGAACCGGCCGACGACACCATCACCCACCTGGTGGCCTCCGGCCTCGGCGAACCCGACGACATCCCCGGCATCCTGCAGATCATCGGCTTCGCCTTCACCATGATCACCGGCGGCAACGACACCACCACCGGAAATCTCGGCGGCGCGGTCCAATTGCTGACCACCTACCCCGACCAGCGCAAGCGGCTCGTCGACGATCCGAGCCTGATCCCGGATTCGGTCACCGAGTTCCTGCGGCTGACCTCGCCGGTGCAGAACATGGCCCGCACCGTGACCAGGGACGTGGAGATCGAGGGCGTCACCATTCCGGCGGGCAGGCGGGCGCTGATGCTCTACGCCTCGGCCAACCGCGACGAACGCGAATTCGGCCCGGACGCCGCGGAATTGGACGTCACCCGCAGGCCGAAAACCATCCTCACCTTCGGCCACGGCAACCACCACTGTCTCGGCGCGGCGGCCGCCCGCATGCAGGCCACCATCGCGTTGCAAGAGTTGCTCGCCCGCTGTCCGGACTTCACCGTCGACATGGATGGCGTCCGCTACGCGGAGGGCAACTACGTGCGCTGGCCGGTGCACGTCCCGTTCGTGGCGAGCGCATGAATACCGACTGGCTGGCCGAGCAGCGCACCGAACTGGCCGCGCAACGGATCCTGGACGCGGCCGCGCGCCTGTTCGCCGAACGGGGTGTGGCCGAGACCCAGATGGCGGATATCGCCAAGGCGGCGGGATGTTCGCGCGCGACGGTCTACCGCTACTTCGAGAACCGGCACGCGGTGCGGCTCGCCTTCGTGCACCGGGAGGCGCGACGCGTCGGTGCGGCGGTGGTCGCGGAGGTCGACGGGATCGCCGATCCGGGCGAGCGGATCGTGACCGCCATGCTCACCGCGGTGCGCGCGGTCCGCGCGGAGCCGCTGCTGATCGCCTGGTTCCGGCCCGCCGACGCGGGTCTCGCCGTGGAGATCGGTCAGTCCTCGCAAGTGATCGAGGCGCTCGCGGCCGCCTTCCTGCCGGATTCGATCGGCGGCGACCGGGCGCGGCTGGCGCGGTGGCTGACCCGGCTGATCGTCTCGCTGCTCACCGTCCCCGGCGTCGACGACGCGGACGAACGCGCCATGCTGGAGAATTTCGTCGCGCCGCTGTTCGCCTCCGCCTGACCGCTCGGCGACGGTCGCGGGCATTGAAGTCGCTATGCCTTCTTTTCGGGCGCGCCCGCGACCGGTTCCATGACGGCTTCACCGTGCCGCGGCGCACCCCAGCCCACGTGCGCCTCGGCGCGCATGCGATCGATCATGTGCGGGTAGTGCAGCTCGAACGCGGGACGCTCGGAACGGATGCGCGGCAGCTCGTAGAAGTTGTGCCGCGGCGGCGGGCAGGTGGTCGCCCACTCCAGCGAATTGCCGTAGCCCCAGGGATCGTCCACCGTGACGGGTTCGCCGTACCGTGCGCTCTTGAAGACGTTCCAGACGAACGGCAGCACCGAGGCGCCCAGGATGAACGAGCCGATGGTGGAAACCGTGTTCAGGCCGGTGAATCCGTCCGAGGGCAGGTAGTCGGCGTAACGACGCGGGAAGCCCTCGTTACCGAGCCAGTGCTGCACCAGGAAGGTCATGTGGAAGCCGACGAACGTGGTCCAGAAGTGCCACTTGCCGAGCCGTTCGTCGAGCATCCGGCCGGTCATCTTGGGGAACCAGAAGTAGATGCCCGCGTACGTCGCGAAGGCGATGGTGCCGAAGAGCACGTAGTGGAAATGCGCGACAACGAAGTACGAGTCGGACACGTGGAAGTCCAGCGGCGGGCTGGCCAGGATCACGCCGGACAGGCCGCCGAACAGGAACGTGACGATGAAGCCGATCGAGAACAGCATCGGCGTCTCGAAGGTCAGCTGACCGCGCCACATGGTGCCGATCCAGTTGAAGAACTTCACGCCGGTGGGCACCGCGATGAGGAAGGTCATGAACGAGAAGAACGGCAGCAGCACCGCGCCGGTGGCGAACATGTGATGCGCCCACACCGCGACGGACAGCGCGGCGATGCCGAGCGTCGCGTAGACCAGCGTGGTGTAGCCGAAGATCGGCTTGCGGCTGAAGACCGGGAAGATCTCCGAGACGATGCCGAAGAACGGCAGCGCGATGATGTACACCTCGGGATGGCCGAAGAACCAGAACAGATGCTGGTAGAGGATCACCCCGCCGGTGGCCGGGTCGTAGATGTGCCCGCCGAGGTGGCGGTCGTAGGCGATCGCGAACAGCGCGGCGGTGAGGATCGGGAAGGCGAGCAGGATCAGCACACTGGTGACGACGATGTTCCAGGTGAAGATCGGCATCCGGAACATGGTCATGCCGGGCGCGCGCAGGCAGACCACGGTGGTGATCATGTTGACCGCGCCGAGGATGGTGCCCAGACCCGAGACCGCCAGACCGAGGATCCACATGTCACCGCCGACTCCCGGCGAGTGCATCATGTCGCTGAGCGGTTGGTAGGCGGTCCAGCCGAAGTCGGCGGCACCGCCCGGAGTCACGAAACCCGCGGTCGCCATGGTCGCACCGAACAGGTACAGCCAGTAGCTGAAGGCATTGAGGCGCGGGAAGGCCACGTCGGGTGCGCCGATCTGCAGCGGCAGGATCAGGTTGGCGAACGCGAACACCACGGCGGTCGCGTAGAACAGCAGCATGATCGTGCCGTGCATGGTGAACAGCTGATTGAACTGCTCGGTGGACAGGAACTGCATGCCGGGCCTGGCCAGTTCGCCGCGCATGAGCAGCGCCATCAGGCCGCCGATCATGAAGAACGACATGGAGGTGACCAAGTACATCTGGCCGAGCACCTTCGGGTCGGTCGTGGTGACCAACTTCAAGACGAACGACCCCTTCGGCCCCACCCGTCCCGGGTACGGCCGGACGGCCTCGAGTTCCGACTCCGGCCTGGGAGCTACGGCAGTCACCACATCCTCCTCGCGCGTCAGATTCCGGTCCGTAGCTCGTGTCTCCGCTGCGGATCCCCACGATCGAACGACGGCGAGCATACGCCGGGCAATTACGCAAGAGTGCAGTTTCGGGCACCTTGTTGCCGTGTCGTTGCGTACTGTCCGACCTGCGTAAATGTGAACCGCATACTTTTGCCTCGTGGCCGGATTCCGCGTCGGCTTCCGGTGACACACCGCGCCGACCGCGATTCTCCAGAGAACCGCGAAGGACTCGGTTAGGGTCGGCACGTCATGACCGCCGGGCTCGGTGCCCTCGCGACACCACCCTGCGGGTCCGGCGGTCATGGCCATCCCCACCCCCACCGCGTCGAGATCCGCAATGCCACCCGCGCTCTCACCGGTGCTCTAAACTCGAGCCGTGTCGATGTCCTCGTCACCCGCCCCGCAGCCGACCGGTGGCAGGCAGGCGCGCTGGCAGCCGCACAACACTCGGCGGCGCGAACGCATCGTGACGGCCCTGATCGAGTTGATCGAGGAGACGCCGATGGGCGTCGAGGTCTCCATGCAGCGGATCACCGAGCGCTCCGGATTGTCGAAATCGGTGGTGTACCGCCAGTTCTCGGGGCGCGAGGACCTCGACCGGCGCACCAGGACCGCGATCGGTGATCAATTCACCGACGACATCGACGCCGCGCTCGACATCTCCGCCGGTTCCATCCACGTCATCCTGCGCCGCACCATCGCCGCGGTCGTGGACTGGATCGACCAGCACGCGCGTCTCTACGACTTCCTGCGCCGCGGTCCCGCGCTCGGCGACCCCGACGACGTGGACGGTGTGAGCAGCCTGAAGGATCGGATCGCGGCACGCACCCGCCAGCTGGTCTCCGGCCTGGCCGGGGTGGTCGGCGTGGTGGACGAGGCGGCCGCGGACACAATGACCTTCGCCATCGTGTCCATGACGGAGGCCACCGTGACGCGCTGGGCGCGCGCTCCGGAACGCTCGATGAGCCGCGACGAACTCGTCACCGAGCTGGCCGGTTACGCGTGGAGCGTGCTGGACGGAGTCGCGCGGGCGCACCGCCTCGCGCTCGACCCCGACGAACCGCTGCTCGCCGCGCTCGCCCGGTTGGCGAGCGTCGAGTCCTGACGGGCCGCGAAATGCCTCAGGCGATGCGGCGTTCGGGTTCGCTGCGGTAGCGCGCGGCGTCGCCGTCGATGTGCAGCATCGACCACACTCGCTTGGTGACCGGGTTCATCAGACCGAGTTCGCCCGCGAGTTTGCGGATGTCGCCGAAGTAGCCGGACAGGATCCGGCGCGACTGCGGAGCACGCCAGAACGCGTCGCGGAACACCTCGCGCGGGATGTCGAAGTCCTTGGCGAACGAGCGCGGCGGCACCATGATCTCCCCGGCCAGCCAGCGCATCGCCAGCGGAAAGGCCAAGGCGCACACGGCTTTACCCGCCGGGCTCATGCGTTCGATGTGCGCCTTCAGGAACTCGTTGGCGAAGGAGATGTGCCGCGCCTCCTCGGCGATGTGGATCTCCATGGTGCGCAGCACGGCGGGCGGAATATTGCCGCCGTCGCGGATGATCGCCTTCTGGTAGTGGTCGATCGGTTCCTCGCCGCCGAGGATGCCGATGAACAGGATGACGTGCGCGTAGCCGCCCGCCACGCCGATCAGCGGAGACAGCGCGCGGAAGATCGGCCGCATGCCGGGCACATCCACGCCGATCCGGTTGACCAGCTCCTGGAACATCTGGATGTGGTTGCACTCTTCGGTCATCTCGTGCAGGCAGTAACGGAACTCCGGAGAGCCGTTGGGCAGCTTCATGATGTACTGCATCATTCCGCGGATCAGCACGCTCTCGAAGGCCGCGCCCACCTTGATCACGTTCGCGGTGCGCCATCGGCCGATCTCGATCTGCCGCTGCGGCGGCAGGTTTCGGTACCAGTCGGTCGCGCCGAGCGGATCGAACTCCGGGGACAGGATCCATCGTGGATCGTCCTTGTCGATCGCGAATTCCGGTCCGTCCCAGTCGATGTCCAGGTAGGGGTCGAATTTCCGGTGCACCGAACCCTCGGACAGGGTGTCCAGCGTCTCCCAGTACTCCCGATCGAACAGTCCGGTACGAACCGATTCGGACAGCGTCATCGATGCCTCCTCGCTCAGGCCGACGCTGGGCGCCGGCACCGCGCACGCTCCTCGCGTGTTGTGATCCAGAATATATGGGACCGGCGGTCCCACACAATGGGGCGAGAGAGGTTTGTCCGGCGGTCAGGCGGGGAAACCCAGCAGGTCCAGCAGGTTGTCCAGGACGAGCTCGAACAGCTCGGTGCGGTCGGCGAAGGTGTCGCGGCCGTACATGTCGAACACGTCGAAGCTCACCGCGCCGAACAGCGCGCTCCAGACCCCGACGCCACGCACCACCAGCCAGTCCGGCACGTCCAGGTCGAATTCGTCGCGGACACCGGCGAAGCTGCCCGCCAACGCGGTCGACACGCGGACCGGGCGGGTCGGCTCCCGCAAGCGGCCCGCCCCGTGCGCGTCGGCGAAGATCCTCATCAGCGTGGCGATCACCCGCACACCGGGATCGACGGTCTGCTCGGCGGGCGCCTCGTACCCCGGGACCGGCGAGCCGAAAAGCAGTCCGTACCAAGCGGGTTCGGCCAGCGCCCAGGCGCGCACCGCGCGGCCCGCCACCCGCAGCCGCTCCGCGGGATCGGTGGGCGCGGCGGTGAGGGCGTCGTCCACGGCGTCGCCGAGGGCGTTGTAGCCGTCCACCACGAGCAGGGTCAGCAACTCGTCGCGGCTGCGCACATACCGGTACACCGCCGAGGAGACCACTCCGAGATCGCGGGCCACCGCGCGCAGCGACAGCGCCGCGGCGCCGTGCGTGGCGAGATGCTCGCGGCCGATCCGCTTGATGTCCTCCATCGTCTGGGCTCGTGCCCGCGCGCGCGGCGTCGTCATGGGTGTCACTTTAGTGAACACCGCTCGCGGATCCGTCAGCCGTCCAGTTCGCGGACCGCGCGCTCGATCTCGTCGGCCAAGGTCGCGCCGCCGACCTCCCACGCGGCGGCGCGGAAACGTTCGCGGAACCGGCTCAGGTCCGTGCCGATGCCCTCACCGCCGTAACTCGTCGCGGCCGCGTCGCGGAACGTGCGCACCATCTCGTCGGCGAGATCGGCGATCCTGGCGCGGATGAGTTTGCGCAGCGCGCCGCTCAGGGTGATGTCGGTGCCGACGTCGTACAGGATCAGCGCGCCCTTGAGCATCGGCTGATCGGGAATACGCCAGCCTTCCCCGCATCGCTCGACGTATTGGGCGGCGACGAGTTCGTCGAGGATGTCGGCGCGGCGATCGCCGAGCAGGGACGACAACTCGTCGTCGTCGATCACCACCGACTGATCCGCCGCACCCGGATACCGCGGGTCGAGCACCGAGCGCCAGTCCGCGGTGGCGCCGCGCTGGGCTTCGGCGTCGAACACCTCCCGGATCGCCTCCAGGCGCAGTCCGCGCGCCTGCATACCGGAGATGTCGCGCAACCGATCCAGATGCTCGTCGGTGTAGACGGCCTCCTTGCCCGCGCGGCCGGGTTTCGGCAGCACACCGAGCGAGTGGTAGTAGCGGATGGTGCGCGCCGGTACACCGCTGAGATCGGCCAGCTGAAGACGGCTGTATCGGGACACGCGACTCAGCATAGATACCCCGGTCGACTCCTCGTTGACAGCTCCTACTGTCCGCATTAGCGTAACGCGGGTCACTGCCGACCGTTCGAGGAGTTCCGCGCATGTCCCAGCGAGCAACCGACTTCGATGTGCTCATCGTCGGTTCCGGTTTCGGCGGCAGCGTGACCGCGCTGCGCCTGGTGGAGAAGGGGTACAAGGTCGGCGTGCTCGAGGCGGGTCAGCGCTTCGCCGACGACGAACTCCCCAAGACCAGCTGGGACCTGCGCAAGTTCCTGTGGGCGCCCGCGCTCGGCTGCTACGGCATTCAGCGCATCCACTTGTTGCGCGACGTGCTGATCCTCGGCGGCGCCGGTGTCGGCGGCGGTTCGCTGAACTACGCCAACACCCTCTACGTGCCGCCGGAGCCGTTCTTCCAGGACCCGCAGTGGCGCGACATGACGGACTGGCGCTCGGAACTGACGCCCTACTACGAGCAAGCCCAGAAGATGCTCGGCGTGGTGCGCAATCCGCACATGACACCCGCCGACGAGGTCTTCAAGAAGGTCGCCGAGGACATGGGCGTCGGCGACACCTTCGTGCAAACCCCGGTCGGCGTGTTCTTCGGTGAACCGGGCAAGACCGTGGCCGATCCGTACTTCGGCGGTGTCGGCCCTGAGCGCACCGGCTGCGTGGAATGCGGCGACTGCATGGTCGGCTGCAAGTTCGGCGCCAAGAACACTCTCGTCAAGAACTACCTGTACCTGGCCGAGCAGGCCGGCGCCGAGGTCGTCCCGATGACCACGGTCACCGCGCTGCGGCCGCTGCCCGACGGCACCTGGGATGTGGAGACCAAGCGCACCGGCAAGCTGGTCCGCAAGCAACCCAAGACCTACACGGCCGCGCACGTGGTGCTCGCCGCGGGCACCCGCGGCACCCAGAAGCTGCTGTTCGACATGCGCGACAAGGGCGTGCTGCCCGGCCTCTCCGAACGGCTCGGCGTGCTGACCCGCACCAATTCCGAGTCGATCGTCGGCGCGGCGACCAGGAAGGTCACCCCCGGCGTCGACTTCACCAAGGGCGTGGCGATCACGTCCTCGATCCACCCGACGCCGGACACCCACATCGAACCCGTCCGCTACGGCAAGGGCTCCAACTCGATGGGCCTGCTGCAGACGCTGATGGTGGACGGCGGCGGCCGCATTCCGCGCTGGCTGCGGTTCCTGCTGCTCGTGCTGCGCCATCCGCTGCACCTGTTCCAGTTCCTGAGCACCAGGAACTGGAGCGAGCGCACCATCATCTCGCTGGTGATGCAGCACCTGGACAACTCGATCACCACCTACACCAAGCGCGGCGTGTTCGGGCGCAAGCTCACCTCGAAACAGGGCCACGGCCAACCGAATCCGACGTGGATCCCGGTCGGCAACGAGGTCACGCGCAAGGTGGCCGACGAGATCGGCGGCATCGCGGGCGGCAGCTGGGGCGAGATCTTCAACGTCCCGCTCACCGCGCACTTCCTCGGCGGCGCCACCATCGGCGCCGACCCGGAGCACGGCGTCATCGACGGCTACCACCGCGTCTTCGGCTACCCGACGCTGAGCGTGGTGGACGGCGCGGCGGTCTCCGCCAACCTCGGCGTGAACCCGTCGCTGACCATCACCGCGCAGGCCGAGCGGGCCGCCGCCTACTGGCCGAACAAGGGCGAGGTGGACACCAGGCCGTCGCAAAGCGAGGGGTACCAGCGGATTTCGCCGGTCGCCCCGGTCGCGCCGGTGGTACCGGCCGGTGCCCCCGCCGCGCTCGTGTTGCCGATCGTTCCGGTGCGCACGGCGAACCACGAGACCCCGGCCGCCGGCTGAGCGCGGTCGGCCGACGGAGTATCGGCGGCCCGTGGTCGATTCGACCGCGTGCCGTCTTTCGTATACCGGCGCTACCAGTCGGTCCAAGCGACGGCGCGCAGCGGAAACGAGCCGGTTCCGCGCACCGGCGCGGGCAGCGCGACCAGCTTGGCGCCGATGTCGGGCACCGCGTCGAGGTTCGTCATCTGCTCGATGATCGGGATTCCCGCGCCGAGCAGCGTGTGGTGACACGGCCGCGTCGGCAGGGACGTGTCATCGATGTCGAGCGAGTCGATGCCGACCAGCGCCACATTGGCGGCGACCAGTGCGTCGGCGACCTCGCCGACCAGGAACGGATGTCCGGGGCCCTGGTACGAAGCCGAACCCCATCGCGAGGACCACCCGGTGTGCACGAGCACCGCCTTGCCCCACAACCGGGCGGGGTCGCCGAGCAGATTCGGTCCCACCGCGCGGATCCCCGCCGCACGGATCATCACGATCGGCACGTTGAACAGCCGTTCCAGCGGCAGTTCGGCGATGTCGCCGCCGTCGGCGTGGAAATGGAAGGGCGCGGCGAGGTAGGTGCCGGTGTGGCCGACCATGTCCACGCGGGCGATCTCGTAGGCCATGTCGATCAGCGGCGACTGCGTGCGCGGAATGTCCGGGGTGATTCGTGGACGAGGCAGGCCAGGGTAGGTGAGCATGCCATCCGAGATCGGATGGGACAGCTCCACGACCGACTTGCTCATGCTGGCGACCGTACCGGCCGCTCCCGCTGTGATCTATCGATCCAGACGCATCGTCGGGAGGGCCTCCGAGGCGGCGCGGCCGAAACACGATTTTCCGGGGCGCTCGCACCCCCATCGGCGTGTCGCTGGGAGTTTGCCGACGAGGGCATTTGAATGCTGGTGGCTCGTCGACGTATCCGCGCTCCCCTTGGAGGTCAGAGGTCGTGACTCGTCCGTTTTCCCTGTTATCCAGCAATAGATGCCACCGCGTGACCCAGGTCATCGGCACCCTCGGCGGTATGGCGCTTGGTGTGCTGCTGGCAACAACGGCAACCGCGGCACCGCTGTATCCGATACCCGATCCGGACCCGTTCTACGCCGCCCCGGCGGACCTGGCGGCGCACCGTCCCGGTGACGTGCTGGACGTGCGGGCATTGCCGCCGCTGCCGCTCTTCCCCGGCGCCACCGTCCGGCAGGTCGAGTTCCGGTCCACCAACTCACGCGGCACACCGATCGCCGCGACCACGACGATCCTCACGCCCCTCGGCAGCCTGCCGGACGCACCGCTGCTGTCGTATCAACATTTCATCAACTCGCTCGGCACCCATTGCGCGGTATCGCGCAGGCTCTACGACGGCGATCTGAATCTGGGTATCACCACGCCGATTCTGAACGTCGCGTTGCAGCGGGGCTGGAGTATCGCACTGCCGGATCATCTCGGTCCGCAGTTCGCCCTCGGCGCCGCCCGTCTTGGTGGCCAGATCACCTTGGACGGCATCCGCGCGGCCAAGCGACTACCCGAACTCGGTCTGGCGAACAGTCCGGTGGGGATGGTGGGCTACTCGGGCGGCGGCATCGCCACTTCGTGGGCGGCGGCGCTGCAACCGACGTACGCGCCCGAGCTGAGGCTCGCGGGCGCCGCCATCGGCGGCGTGCCGATGAACTTGATGACCATGGCGGAGGCGTTGGGCCCCGACCCGCACCCGGCCTTCGGGCTGGCCATGGCGGTGGCGATCGGCCTGGAACGGGAGTACCCGGACCGGGTACCGCTCAGCGCGCATCTCAACCAACGTGGCCTCGCGGTCCGTGACGCGATGGCCAACAGCTGCACCAATGAACTGCTCGCCATCGGCGCCAACACCGGTGCGCGCGACTATGCCTCGAACCCCTCGATCTTCGACATGCCCGGCGACGCCAGGGCGGTCGTGGAGGAGAACAGCTTGGAGCTGTACCCCGGCGTGCCGGAAATCCCGATGTTCGAATGGCATTCGCCGAGCGACCCGCTGATTCCGATCGGTGCCATCGTGAACACCGACCGCCGTTGGTGCGAGTCGGGGGTGCAGTTGGAAATGCAGCGCGTGCAGATGCCCGAGCATCTGACCGCGGCGTTGATCGGCGCGCCCGCGGCGATGACGTGGATAGACGCCCGGATCAAGGGTGAGCCGGCGCCGAGCAACTGCTGAGCGTCGATCGTCCGAACGTCAGCGCCGGTCACGATCCCGATCGGCGTATCGCGCAGCGGCCCGTGTGGTGATGTCCCACCTCGCGGGCCGCTGCGGCGTTTCGCAGGCCCCGGGCACCCGACCGCGCGGTCGCCCCGTTCGACCGGAATTTCGCGCCGAGGGCCAGCGCGTGCGTGATTAGCCGTGCGTATGCTGTCGCCGGAGCCGCGCGGAAATACGGCCGGCGAAATCCCGCTCATCAGCGGGGATGAACGGCACAATGTGGGCCATGCGAACATTTGCCCGATTGTTGCAGGCTGCCGTCGCCGGTGCGTTGATCGTGGCGGCTGGTCATGGTGTCGGGGCCGCCCCCGCCGCAAGCATGCCCCATATCCAATTGCCCTGGCTGACTTCCGAACCGGACGGAGTTCAGGCGTCGGGGGCGGTGCTGGCGGACGGATTCACCGGCACGGCGCTGTGGTCGCGACGGCCGGACACCCCGGTCCCGATTGCCAGCATCACCAAGGTGATGACGGCAGTGGTCGTGGTCGACGCAGGCGATCTCGACCGGACCATCACCGTGCCGCAAGAAGCCATCTCCTACTGCATCAGGCACGACGGCAGTACCGCGGGATTGGTCCCCGGCGAGGTACTCACCGCGCGACAGCTTCTCTACGGGCTGATGCTGCCGTCGGGCTGCGACGCCGCCTATGCCCTCGCCGAGGCATACGGGCCCGGCCAAGACGGCTTCATCGCCAGGATGAACGATGTCGCGCGTCAGATGGGCCTGGCGGGAACGCATTTCACCGATCCCAGCGGACTGCCCGTCCCCACCGATCACTCCAACTCCTCCACACCGGCGGACCTGGTGGCCCTCGGCCTGCGCGCGATGCGCCAACCGGCATTCCGCGAAATCGTCAGCGCGCAAGACCATCATGTACCCGAGGGCCCGAGCAACCGCGAGCACTTCTGGCGGACCACGAACCGGCTGCTGCGCGACTATCCCGGCGCCATCGGGATCAAAACCGGGTGGACCGACGCCGCGGGAACCTGCCTGCTGTTCGAGACGGTCCGGGCGGGAATACCGCTGATCGGCGTGGTCTTGGACAGCTCACCGCACAGCGACGTCATCGCTAAGGACGATGCCGAGCGCATGCTGAACTGGGCCTACGACCCGGTCCTGAGCGTGCTGCCGCTGCGTTAGGCAGGGCGGCGCCGAATCCTGTTGATCGGCTTGGCCCCCGGGCTGATCTAATGGTCGGGATCCGAGGGGAGCAACGGTGCCGGAGACAACGAGCGCGGACGCCACGCCGTCGCGCGCGGTCACCGCGTGGACGCAAGGCCTGCTCTGTGTGGCGATCGTGGCGAGCGGCGTGATCGTCGGCGGACTGCTGCACGACCCGGATCCCGACCTGACGACGACGCCGACGACCACGACCAGCACGGCGGCCGAGGCCGAACCGCCGCGGGCGTCGGTCGTCACGCCGCCGGTCACGTATCCGACGCGCATTCCCGGCTGCGACGCCGTCGAACCGCCCGGCGAAGGCGAATTGACGGGCTTCGTGGTCAGCAGCGAATTCGGTTACGACAACCCGGCGTATCCATGGTTCTCCGGGCCCAAAGCCGTGGCGATGTCGGCCGCGCTGCACGAGGCGCTGCCCGACGGAGTGGTCATCGGCTTCGAACCCGTCGACGAGTCGCTGTGGTTCCAGCCGATCGTCGCAGGCGACTCACCCGAATTCGCGGAGTTCGGCGGCTTCACCGACGCGCGCGCCACGCTGCGGCGGGGCGATCTGGCGGGGTCGCTGTCGGTATCGGTGCGGCAATCCACCGCGCCGATACCGCCCTGTGTCGCCGGGCAACTCGACGAGCGTCGCCTGCTCGCCGACGGTACGACGGTCGACACACACGACACCTGGTCACAGGTCGACGGTGTGCGCACCCTGTCCCGCACCGCCCACGCCTACACACCGGACGGCAGCGTCGTCGTGGCCATTGCCACCGACGCGCCACACGAGCTCGGGCCCACCGGGACCGTGCCGTTGTCCGTCGACGAACTCGTCGGCTTGGCGAGCGCCCCGGGTGTACGGGTCGCAGCGCCCGTGCCACCCGGAACGCCGGACCCGCCCGAAGACTGCCGCCTGGCCGCGGAGGATGCCGCCGCTATCGATGAGGCCGAAGCGAGCAGGCTGGACGCGGTGCTTGCGCGGATCCCACTGGATGGCCTCACCCTCGACCGCCCGCTGGGGGCGTTGCGTCCCGGAGCGGACGACTCCGGCGGGGTTTGCCAGGCGGTGCGGGTCATCGCCGGTGACCACCGGTCGCGGCTGAGCATCGCGATCGGCGCCGGTCGAACGACGCCACTGGATTCCGGGCCGTCGAGTGGAGATAGGGTCACCACACGGCAACTCCCGGACGGAACAGTGGTCGAAAGCCGTGAAGTGCGAATATTTCTCGCGGCGACCTCGGAGATGACGCGCACCGTCGTCGTGACCCGCCCGTCGGGCGCCACGGTGCGCGTGGTTTCCGGCGCGGACAGTCCCCACGAGCCACTGAGCGTCGCGCAGCTCGAAGCGATCGCGCTGACTCCCGGACTGGAGGTGCCGTGATGGCGTGGCCGCCGGGCGTCCGCAATCTGGTGCTGGCCACCGTAGCCGCCGTCGTGACGAGCGCGGGCGCGGTCGCGGTGCTGTTGCACCCCGAGGACGGCACCCGCAAGATCACCGGAACCGGCGACGCCGCACCGGGTTTGGCGTGGTCGATCGACGCGGCGGCCATCGACGGGCGAGCGGCCGCGGAGTTCCGCGATCCCGTCGCAGGCACCGAATACGACATGGACACCACGGGTTTCGTCGACGCGGGTGACACCGTGGTGACCGTGGTCGGGGCGGCGGACGACGGCACGGTGCGCGACCCGGTGATGTACGGCATCGACGCCGCGACGGGCGCGACGCGCTGGCGGGCGCCCGCGGCCGAGCTCGGCGGATGCGCGGGCACTCCGGTCGACGGCGACATCGTCTGCTTCACGTCCCCGACCGCCGACATACCGGCCCTGGTCGGCTACGACGTCGCCAGCGGAGCGATCACCCGCACGCCGACCGATTGGCTCGTCTTCGCGCTCGCGGCCACCGACGACCGCGTCTACCTCGCGGAGGGCGATGTCGAGTCCGACGACGTGCGGGTACACGCCGGGACACTCGCGGACCCCGACGCCTACTGGACTCGCGCGTTCGAGATGGGCACGTTGTGGGAGGACCTTCCCTCCGACGCGCTGGACGTCTCCCACGGTCAGGGCGTGCTCGCCCTCGGCGCCGACATCGCCGGTTTCGATCCGCGCGGCGGCGATCCGACCTGGACCGCGAAACTGCACGGATGTTCCCACGTCACCCAGACTTTCGACGCCCTCGTCCTACACGACCACACCGGGTGCGCCGGGTATTCGCCGACCGGCGCCGAGATCCTCGACCGCACCGGACGCACGCTCGTCGCGACCGACGGCGAGGACGAGGGCGTGCACGATCTGACGGTCGACAGGCCCGCGGACGCGACGATTCCCGTCCTGCTGGCCGACGTCGCGTACGACCGCCGCGACGGAACCATCCGGTGGACCAACCGAGACCTCGTGCGGACCGGCCCGGACCGCTACGGCAGCGGCGCGAACCGAGGCACCGCGACGGCTGTGCTCGGTGACGTCGCTCTGCTGCACGATCCGGCGACCCTGACCTCGACCGGGCTGGATCTCCGTACCGGACAACGTCTCTGGCGTACGAACACCGAGCGCTTCGGCGCGGTGCACGGCTGGGACGGTCACGTCGCCGTCCTCGCCGACACCACCGGCCTGTGGGCCATCGATCCGCGTACCGGCGAAATCGTCTGGGACATACCGTTCCTCGCGATCAATGCGGACCCCGACGCCCTCACCGGTGGGGGCGAGTTCAGCGCGAAAGGCGACGGCCGCTACATCTACGCCGCCCCACACACGATCATCGGTCTTCGCCCACTCGACGAATAGCCGCGATCGGGGCGGCCGGTGCCGGTGCATCACACGATCGGCTCGTGCGGTTCGACGTCGAGGACGTAGTCGAGCATCCTCATCTGATCCGCGAGAGCGCTGACGCAGCAGACGACGACGCGGTCGGCGCCGCAGAGCTGGACGACCTCGGCGGAGGTGGGCTCGAGCCAATCGAAGAGTTTCGCCCGGTTTCCTCCCGCACCTTCGGCGTCGGCGAAGTGTGCGGGATCGAGTCGGACGAGGTAGGTGCGGCGCTGCGCTGGCATGGACCCACTCCTCGGTCGTTGGACAGACGTTGGATCAGGTTGGGCGCCCGGTGGGCGGCCACTGCTTCACGCTAGTCCAGAGCGCGGTAGCACCGCGGCACAAAGCCGCAGAAGCCTGTCGATGATCCGCCCGGGCGTGCTCTGCGCGAAACCTCGCCGCGGCGGGGTCGTTGGCCGTATCTTTGCCGTAAGCGGTGTGGATCGGAGTGAACAGTGGCAGCAGGGCAGCTCTCGGCCGACTATGTGATCGTGGGATCGGGCTCGGCGGGCGCGGTGATCGCCAACCGGCTCAGCGAGGATTCCGGGACCCAGGTGGTGGTGCTGGAGGCGGGCCCGCCGGACAAGGACAAATTCGCCCACATTCCCGCGGCGTTCGCGAAACTGTTTCGCTCCGAACTGGATTGGGACTACCTGACCGAGCCGCAGCCGCAGCTCGACAACCGGCAGGTGTACTGGCCACGCGGCCGGACGTACGGCGGCTCGTCATCGATGAACGCCATGATGTGGGTGCGCGGCTTCCGCGCCGACTACGACGAGTGGGCGCTGCTGGCCGGCGAGGACTGGGGATTCGCGGCGGCCGTCGAACAGTTCCGCCGGATCGAGAACGTGGAGGACGCGCAGTACCCCGACGAGGGCACGGCCGGACCGCTGTACGTCTCGCACCAGCGCAGCCCGCGCTCCTCCACCGCGGCGTTCCTGACGGCGGCGCAGGAGTCGGGGTTCACCGTCGAAGCGCCGAACCGCCCGCAACCGGACGGCTTCAGCCAGACCATGGTGACCCAGCGCGCGGGCCGGCGCTGGAGCACCGCCGACGGCTACCTGCGCCCCGCGCTACGCCGGGACAACCTCACCGTGCACAGCGAAGCCCTCGCCACCCGCGTGATCTTCGAGGGCAAGCGCGCGGTCGGCGTCGAATACCGCCAGAACGGCGAGACCCACACCGTCACCGCGCGCCGCGAGGTGGTGCTGTGCGGCGGCGCGATCAACAGCCCGCAACTGCTCATGCTCTCCGGCATCGGCGACGCCGACGAACTGACCCGCCACGGGATCGAGGTGGTGGAGCACGCGCCCGAGGTCGGGTCCAACCTGCAGGACCACCTGGTCGCGGGAATCGGCTACGGGGTGGCCGAGGATTCGCTGTTCGGCGCCGACAAGAAGCCGCGGCAGCTGATCGACTACCTGCTGCGCCACCGCGGCATGCTCACCTCCAACATCGGCGAGGCCTACGGCTTCGTCCGGTCCAAGCCGGAACTGGAACTGCCGGACCTCGAGCTGATCTACGCCCCCGCGCCGTTCTACTACGAGGGTTTGGTCGATCCGACCGAACACGGCGTCATCCTGGCGACCGTGCTGCTGCGCCCGAACAGCCGCGGACGGATCGCGCTCGGGTCGGCGGATCCGACCGCCAAGCCGGTCATCGATCCCCGCTACCTGTCCGACTCCGCGGGCGCCGACCGCGCCGCCCTGCTCGCGGGCCTGCGTACCTGCGCGAAGATCGCCGACGCGCCCGCGATGAAGGCGGTGCTCGGCAGCCTCATCTATCCGCCGAACGCGGCGGACGAGCTCGAGACCACCCTCGAACTGGCGATCAACGGTTACTCGCACACCCTCTACCACCCCGTCGGCACCTGCCGGATGGGCACCGATCCGGCCAGCGTTGTCACACCGCGGCTGGAAGTGCGTGGCGTGCAAGGACTTCGGGTCGCCGACGCGTCGGTGATGCCGCTGCTCATCCGCGGCCACACGCACGCGCCGAGCGTGTTCGTCGGCGAGCAGGCGGCCAAGTTTTTGCGGGAGGCCTGACGTCCCCGGCGGGGTCCGGCCGAGCTAGAAGACTGGCACCCGGTCGAAACCGAGCGGCGGCGTGGGGGTCGGGCCGGTGCCGAGCACCGGCTTGAAGTCGGGCAGCGCGGTCAGTACGTCGATGTTGCGGGCCGCGTAGCAGCGCACTTGCGGCAGCGCGCGGGACACTTCGGCTCGCTCCACCGGCTCGTCGTCGACGAACGCGATGGTGTCCAAGCTCAGGCCGAGGGTTCGGGCGATCCGCACGATGCTGGCGGATTTCCGGCCCCAGCCGATCTCCAGCGCCGAGAACATCTCGTAGAGGCCGTGCCGGTACAGCAGGTCCAGCGTGAGATTGCGGTCACTGCGACTCGCCACGGCGTGCCAGATGCCGCGGTCGCTCAACGTGCGCAACGTGCGCAGGGCCGCGGGCCTCGGCGTTGAGCTGGTCGCGTCGCACACGACACCGTCCCACATGGTGTTGTCCAGTTCCCAGACAAGACATCTCAGAGCCGGTCTCATCGCCTGCCCCTATCGTTTCGTCAGCGCTGCCTTCCCTGCCGTGGCGTGCCCGGCAGACGGGCTATTGCAACCATCGGGGCACGACACGTGCCGGGCAAGCCCCAGGTTTCTGGGTGGCCGGTCCGGCCCGGGTGATACTACCGGCCGCTCGGCGGAGCGGCACCCGACCCGATGGGGCAAACCGTCAGCTCCCCGCGTCGCGCGAACGACGTTGTCGCGCTTGTACGGTCGGCGCGGCAGGGCGTTCCGGCACCCGAGCCTTCGACCGCACAAGCGCTCGCTTGGGACGGAAGGTGATGCGGGGGGTCGATGCCGTGGCTCTTCGTGCCGCTCCTCCCCCGTGGACGATCTCGGTCAGTGAACCTGCGTGCGAGGCGGTTTCGCGCCCTCCCCCTCGAGTGAGCGACCACCGAGTAAATCCCGAGTCGGGCGCCCGGTGCCATATCGGAAGATGCGCTAGAGCGCCGCCCGGCCGGGTCGTCGAAGGCTCGCGGTCACGCCGCCCGGCAGCCGTGGATGGACGTGTATCCGCTTGCTCGCCAGACCGTCTCGGTCCACACCCTCGATGGGGCCGAGTGGATCGAATAGGGGTATAGCCGCGTCCGTTGCGAGGCGTGACGGCCATATCGTCCCAGACGATTTCGGCGACAATTCGACTCGCAGATATTCCACTTCGCCCGGCCTACGAATTGGCCCGCGGCAAGCCCGGAACCGTATCGGAAACGTCGACTCCTCCCCGTCCTGTGAGCGCTCACAAGGCCGCGAATTCCGCCGCGTCGTCATCTCACAGAACCTGACGAATCGATCCGCGCCGGAGATCGTGCAGTTAGTGTGAATGCGCCGCACAGCAAAATCCCGGCGGAAGGAGTCGCCAATGACCGTCGACAGTGGGGCCAGACCGAGCTTGACTCTGTCCGGCCGACCGATGTCTTCGCCGTTGCAGGACGTCCGGAGCCTATCGCGCCAGATGGTGGGGCATTTCGTCGAGAACGTGATCCCCTGCGGCACCCTCCCCGGCGACGCCATCAGCGGCGACGTCACGACCATCACCCGGCTTTGCCTCGAGTTCGCCGTGAGCATGCTCGACGGGCAGGACATTCCCGCCAAAATGCAGCGGCTACAGGACGCCGCGGCGGGCTGGGCGCGCGAGGGCGTGCCGATCGACACAATCCACCACTCGATCCACGAGGGCTTCAAGATCGGGCTGGATCTGGTGGTCTCCAATGCCACCATCAAGGACTACGGCAACCTCGTCGACGGCGCGAAAATGGTCGTGGAAATGCTCGACCAGATCACTTCGGCGATCTCGGTGGCCTATGTGCGCGAGTTGCGTGCCGTCGTCAGCGAACACCACACCGCGGTACACACTCTCACCTCCGCGCTGCTCGGCGGGCACAGCACCTCCACGATGGCGCGCGAATGCGGCATCGCCATCGCCTCGTCCTACGCGGTGATCGCGGTCGCCATCCCCCAGCATCGCGACGAACGCAATCCGGCCGTGGACGGTCAGGTCGTGGCCAGGCGCAAGCTGCGCCGGGTGCAGGCCGAGCTGGCCACCCGGTGCGGCAACACCGCGCTGTCCTTGCTCAGCGTGGACGGCGGCACCATCCTGATTCCCTCCGGCGCGCTGGACAAAGGACAGCTGGACGCGCTGATCACTGAGCTGTCCCGGTCCGCCCAGGTGGGCATCACCGCGACCATGGTCGAGGCCGGTCCCGAGCAGATACCCAACGCCGCCGACCAAGCGCACGAACTGCTCGACATGGTGCAGCGCCTCCAAGCGGTGGCCGGGCTCTACCGGTTCGACGAGCTGGCGCTCGAATACCAGTTGACCCGACCGGGTCCCGGCCGCGAGTACCTCGGATCCCTGCTCGATCCGCTCGACGAGCACCCGGAACTGCTGGAGACGTTGCAGCGGCACATCGCCAACAACCTCAACCGTCAGCGCACCGCCCGTGTGCTGCACGTACACACGAACACCGTCGACTACCGGCTCAAACGGATCGGCCAGCTGACCGGCTTCGATCCGTCGCAGCCCTCCGGGCTCTGGTATCTGCGTTCGGCGCTGGTAGCGCGTACCTACCGCACCGCGTGATTCCCGGCGGGTGCGTGCACGCTCTCCCCTGTCGGGCGTGCACGCACCCGCCAGCGGCGACGCGGACGCGCACGCCGTGCTGGATCGGGAATTCGCGGCATCGCGGTCACCCCCGAATTCGCGCCTGTATCACGAAATCGTCACCGCGCCTTGCGTTTCCACGGCCTGTCCCACTGAACGGGAAATCCTGAGCGAGACAATGTGAAACACCTGCGCGTCTGTTTCGTCGCCGATAACGTCCCCGCCCATGAGACGCTCTGTTGCAGGCATCGCCCTCGGCATCACCATCACCGCCGTCGCCCCACTGTCCGTCGCGCAGGCCGACACCGGCTCGTCGTCGCTGTCGGGGGGCTCCGGTTCGTCGTCGCTGTCGGGCGGCTCCGGTTCCTCCTCGCTCTCCGGTGGCGGTGGGCTTCCCCCGTACTCGCAGTGGATCACGGAGGTGCAGACGGTCGCCGCCCAGGCCCAGGACTACTTGGCCGGACGACTGCCCGGCGCCACGCGACCGGCCATCGTCCTCGACATCGACAACACCTCGCTGGAAACGCAATACAACCCCGGCCCCGTCACACCCGCCACAGCGCCCGTCCTCCAACTCGCCAAATGGGCCAAATCACAAGGCGCGGCAGTCATTTTCGTCACCGGCCGCCCCGCCTTGACGAACCTCTACACCCAGACCAACCTGACCGCCGTCGGCTACCCGGTGGACGGGCTCTACGGCAGTCCCCTCACCACCCTGTCCGCGGGCTCGGCCGGTCTCGAGCAATACAAGACCAACGCCCGCATCGACATCGAAGGCGACGGCTACACCATCGTCGCCAATATCGGCAACAGCGCGTCGGATCTCGCGGGCGGGCATGCCGAGCGGACCTTCAAACTTCCCGATTACGACGGCAAATTGTCCTGAAACGCGAACGGAATCGGCCGGTTTCGCCGTCGAGCGAGATCGGCCATCGGGCGTCGCGGCCAGCGCACCGGGGCCGCGACATCAGTTGTAGGCGACGCTCTCGAACCAGACGACGGTGTGGCCGGAACGGTCGAATACGCTCACACACCGGTTGTTTCGGTCCAGAACCCAGCCCTCGTCCCGGCATCCGGACCAGTCGCCGCCGCGACCTCGGTACAAGGACCAATTGTGCGCGCTCTCGAGATGGCGACGAACACGGTCGCTGACGTCCTCGGCGGACACATTCCCGGATGACCCGATCTCGAAGGCGCGCAGACAGATCGTCGACGAATTCCCGCCGCAACCCCGGTCCTGGTTCTCCAGCAAGACCAATCCCTCGGGCAGCGGCAGCAGCGCGTCACTGGGCGGAACCGAGGCCCGTTGCCCTTTCATGACCCCGACCACGGCGAGGGCGCCCAGCACGCTGAGAACGCAATACCAGATCACCAGCTTCCGCCCGATACGGCGCACCGCCGGGTTTTCCGCGTCCTGCGCGCGATCCGACATCAGACCCCACACCACGGCAACGCAATTCAGCACCACCAACAAGACCATCACCGTCATCGTCCCGCTGCGCAGCACCCATCCCAAGCTCACCAGCATCTCGGCAACGGCGATCGCTCCCAGAACGACTCCCACCCGAACCCGAATGCGTGGCGTCGCCGCGGCGATCGGCCAACACAGCAAAGGAACGAGGAACAGCGCTCGAATCACGGTGTCAGCCTATGGTTCTCGCGCGCGTCGGCGAAGCCGACCGAAGTCAGTACGCGTTGGAGGTGCAGAGCACCTCGCTGATCTCCGCCCCCGACTTGTCCGCGGAACCAACATTGGCAAGCAGCGCAGGCGGGTAGTACTCGGCGAGGCTGGTGTAGGCGGCGAACAGCGCGTCCGAGCGGGTCGGACCCGCGCCGGTGCCCACCGCGTCGGACGACTGTCCGATTCGCCCAATTCGTCTGAGGAATCACGTTCAGGCCCGACGGCTATCACCACATCGACGAGAACTCCGAGTTCGCGCTGCCCAGGGCCGTGGCATGCCGGAAGGCGGCGCTGGGAACAGGCCGGTTCTCGGGGAGGGGGACGTTCGAGGTGCGGGCGGAGAACTCGGAATGCCAGCGAACGGGGGGCTAACGGGTGGAGAATGAGCGTATGCGAACCGTGCTCATTCTCGGCGCCGGGTTCGGGGGGTTGGAGCTGGCCACGCTCCTGTCGCGTTCGCTGGCCGAGGAGGTCCGGGTCGTTCTTGTCGACCGGAACGACTCGTTCACCTTCGGCTTCGCCAAACTGGAGATCCTGTTCCGGGATGTCGCGCCGGAGGCCGTTCGGGTTCCCTATGCCGACCTCGCGCATCCAGGTGTCGAGTTCCGGCGTGAGGAAGTCACCGAGATCGATCCGAGGACCCGCCGCGTGGTCACCGATCGGTCCGAGTACGAGCCGGACATCCTCGTCGTCGCGCTCGGCGCCGACTACGACCCGGCCGCGACCCCGGGCTTCGTCGAAGACGGCTACGAGTACTACTCGATCGAGGGCGCCGCCAGGCTGCGCGACCGGCTCGACAGCTTCGACGGCGGCTCCGTCGTCATGGCGATACTTCGTGTTCCCTTCAAGTGCCCGCCCGCGCCGTACGAGGGCGCGATGCTGTTGCACGAGAAGCTCGCGCGGCGCGGTCTCGGCGGCAACACGCGCATCCGGATGATCAGTCCGATGGATTCGCCGATCCCGGTGTCGGCGGACACCTCCGCCGCGCTCGTCGAGGCGCTGACCCGGCGCGGGATCGAGTACACGCCCGGGCAGCTGGTCCACGGCCTGGATCCGGACCGTCACGTCGCGCTCACCCGTGCGGGCGATATCGCCTACGACCTTTTCATCGGCATCCCGGCACACCGCGTGCCCGCCGTCGTCGAAGCGTCGGGGTTGACCGTCGGCGGCACGGACGGCTGGGTGGCGGTCGATCCGGCCACCCTCGAAACGCCGTATCCGAACGTCTACGCACTCGGCGACTGCGCCGACGCGCCGGTGCCGCGGGCCGGGGTCTTCGCCGAGGATGCCGCCCGCACGGTCGCCGCGGGCATCGCGGCGAAACTGCGCGGATCGGACGCGACCGACCGGTACCGCGGCCGAGGCGCGTGCCATATCGAATTCGGCGACGGGTTGGTCGGCAAGGTCGACGCCGATTTCCTGTCCGGTCCGGCGCCGCGCGCGCCCTTCACCGCGCCCTCGGTGGCACTCGCCCGCGAGAAGGCCGAGGCGGCCGCCGCTCGAATCCAACGCTGGTTCCCGGGTTCGCTGGACCGCGCCTCGGAATAGCCGGGCGACGCGCGCTCCGAAATCCAGGCGGTCAGGGGCTCGCAGAGGAAAGGGCATGGCGAGCCCGCCGCGATAGCCGAAGCGGCGCCCGAACCGAATTGTGTACCGACACCGATTTCCGACCGCGGCGTTCACCTCCGACACCACTATTCCGTCCTCGGAAACTAAATTTCCGGGGAAATATTGTGATTCGCGACGAATTCCACGTGCGCCGGGCGCACCCCAACGCGGACAGGGGACAATTCGCGCGAATCGGGGGTGGAGCGGGGTGGCGGCCTCGCTTCGTGCGCGAGATCACCCTCGCGCCGGGTCGCGCGCTCGGCGGTGGCGGCATAGTTTTCTCTGAAACCTCCAGTAGGTCAACAGCTTCCGCGCTCCCGACACGACGCCTCGCACGGCGGTGCAGTCGGGCTCATGCGTCACGCGGGATGGGAGACGACCGGTCCGCGTCTGCGGCGCAGGGGGATACGACAAGGGAGGCACGCGTGACCAAGACGTTCGCAAGACACGATCGAACCGAAAACCTACATCGCTACGGCGATTCGAAGCTGCTGATCGTCCCGCTCGATCACACTGTCGGCGAAGGTGCGCTGTTGCGTGCGCACCGCCTGCGCGAGGTGCTCCACGCACTGCGCGTCGGCGGCGCGGACGCCACCGTGCTGCACAAGGGCGCGCTCGATCACGTCGACCCGGCGGTCTTCGACGACCTCGCTCTCATCGTCCACCTGTCGGCCAGTGCTCGCTGGGGCGCCGATCCCGATGACAAGGTCATCGTCACCGGCGTCGAGGAGGCGTTGCGGCTGGGCGCCGACGCTGTCAGCGTGCACGTCAACCTGGGCTCACGCACCGAGTTCCAGCAGCTGGAAGACGTCGCGCAGGTCGCGCGGGCGTGCGACCGCTGGAGCGTTCCGCTGTTCGCGATGGTCTATCCGCGCGGTCCGCGCGTCTCGAACCCCACCGATCCGGAGCTGGTCTGTCACGCCGCCGCGGTCGCGGCCGAACTAGGCGCCGACATCGTGAAGGTGCCCTACACCGGCGACCCGGCGAGCATGTCCGAGGTCGTGGCCTCGGTCGACATCCCCGTGGTCGTGGCGGGCGGACCCGCGCAGCGCACCGACATGGCGGTCGCGCACGCGGAACGCATCCTGTCCAGCGGTGTCGCGGGTTTGGCGTTCGGCCGCAATGTCTTTCAGGCCGACGACCCCGCTTCGTTCGTCCACCGTCTGCACACCGCGGTGCACACCGATCGGCCGCACGCCGCCCCTGCGCCCCACTCCCCCGCGCTCGCGCGATCATGACGCGATCGCCGGAATACCCGGCCGAAGCGACCGCGCCCGATGTTCTGCGCGGGCCCGGCATGCGATTGTCGAAGCGGGGACGACAAACCGATTCCACGATTTCGGCGGATTTCCGAACAAACCGTACGAGTTGTGACACCCATTACAGACGTTTCTGCTACCAGACGGTAATGAAAGCGGTCACATTTTCCATCGCTGATGAAGGTTTGCCGAGCTCCGCAATAGCGCGCCGCACATACGGCGTCGAGTAAAAACGTCGTGAATCGAGTGGGATTCGGCAGTGAGATGTGGTACCGCCCAATTCAATTGGAAAGTACCGATAGGTTGGTTTCAATTTTCACCCGTCCGTTCGGTGAACCGATCGTGAACAGCGAACTTTCCCGTGAGCTACCGACCGGCGGTCTACCGCTGCCGATTCGGACGCATACCTGTAACTCGCACTCGCAGCTTCCACGGTTCGCCACGACGCGCCGTCATACCCCATTTCTTATGGGTTACAACACGTTTCACACACTGCGAACACGCTGATTAGCCACTCGATTGCTCGTCGGCCAGAGCCGCTGCGGGACACCGCTTTTCACATTGCAGCGCGCTGAGTACCGGTGTACAGATTGGTCGAAAGCGCGACTGTGATCGGTGACAGATGTGCACAGTGACGAGATATGAGGCATAACAGTCTTGGTTGTCGATAGCGGAAGGCAAGTTTTCGAGGTTTCGGCAGTCGCCGAAACCTACGCTGACCAGGGAGAAGTCAAGCTCTGGCCACCACGGTCGAGCACTGCGACGGTAGTCGTGCCGCTCGGGTACGGGGAAGACCCGAGCGCGACGGGGGGCTGGATATGAGCGCGCACGGAGACGTGTCCGAGCGCGTGCGAGAGCTGTTTCGCGCCGGTTTGCAGGTGCGCGACATCGATCTCGACACACCGTTGCTGGATTATGGCTTGGACTCGGTTCGATCGGCCGAGATCATCATCGAACTCGAGCGCCTCTTCGGCGTGGAGATCTCCGACGAGGAGGCCTCCGCATTACATACCGCGCGTGACGTGATCGAGTGCGTGACGACCAAGACCGCACATCGCAGCGGGGTCGGTGCGTAACGGCATGGCCCCGAGAGCGCAAGACCATGATGCCGCGGCGTCCGGCTCGGACGCCGCGGCGCAGCAACTGTTCGACGACTTCGCGCGGCACAACCGGCCCGGGCTGGCACGGTTGCTGCGCGCCTGCCACCTGGACGTGGTGTACGCCGGAGCCGAGGGCGACCATCTGATCCGAGCGGACGGTGCGCGCGTGCTCGATCTGGTCGGCGGCTTCGGCGCGGCACTGTTCGGGCACAACCATCCGGCACTGGTGCGGGTTGCCACGGCGCGGCTGAACCAGCACACGCCGTTCGTCTCGCAGGGCAGTGTCCGTCCCGGCGCCGCCCGGCTGGCCCATCGGCTTTCGGACCTGGTCGGGGCGAGCACCGGGGGCGAGTACGTCGTCACCTTCGGGTCCACCGGCGCCGACGCGGTCGAGGCCGCCGTCCGGCACGCCGCGGTCGCGCACAACCGCCGCCTCGCCGAGTTGCGCACCGAACTGCGACGGACGCTGCGTCGGCTGCGTCGCGACGGACTGCACGCGGTACGTCCGCTCCAAGGACGCACTTCCGATCCGGAACAAGAGGAAACACGCTCGGCCGCAGCGGTTCTCGAAGACTCACTGCGTGTGGTCGAGGAAGTCGCGCGGCGCGGTCCGGTGTACGTCTCGCTGGCCAACGCCTTCCACGGCAAGACGGCGGGCGCTTTCGCGCTCACCGAGCAGGCCGACACGCCCGCGGACCTGGTGGTGCCCGGCCCCGAACGGCGCAAGCTCGACACCTGGGCGCCGGACGAAATAGCGGCGGCCTTCGCGGACGAGCTGCGACCGATCGACCGGATCAGCGTGGACGCCGCCGGACGCCCGGTACTGTCCCGGACCTCCCTCTCGCCCATCGCCGCGGTCTTCGCCGAGCCCATCCAGGGCGAAGGCGGGGTGCGCGAGGTACCTGTCGCGACGCTGCGCGCGCTGCGCGAACTCGCCGACCAGCACACGGCCGCACTGGTTTTCGACGAGATCCAATCCGGTATGGGCCGCACGGGCACCTTCTTGGCCTCGGCGCCGTCGGGAGTCGCCGCGGACTACTACCTGCTGTCCAAATCGCTGGGCGGCGGACTGGTGAAGATCTCGGCGCTACTGGTCGAGCGCGGCGGGTCGGTCTCGGACTTCGGCAGGTACCACACCTCGACCTTCGCCGACGACGACCTGTCCTGCGCGGTCGCCGAAACGGCGTTGGACCTGTTGCGCGACAACCAGATCCGCATCTCCGATACCGGTGCGCGGCTGCGGTCCCGCTTGGAGGCGGTGGCGCGCCGCTGGCCGCGGGTGCTGGCCGGCGTGCGCGGGCGCGGGCTCCTCCAGGGCATCGAACTCGTCCCGCCTGCGACGGAATCGGCCCTGCTGCGGGAGATCTGCGAACCCGACATGTTCGGCTACGTGGTCGCGGGCTATCTGCTGCACACCCACCGCATTCGGATGCTGCCGACGCTGTCCGCGCCGACCACGCTGCGCATCCAGCCTTCGGCGTTCCTCGCCGAAGCGGATCTGGCCCGGTTGGAGTCCGCGCTCGACGAACTCGCGGCCGTGCTGCAGCGCGGCGACATGGCCACGCTGCTCGCCCACCTCGCGGCACCGGTCACCACGAATTGGCAAGTGCCGGACAGCAAACCACTCACCGATCGGCACACCGCCGTGGTGGCGCGGGATTTCGGCGCACCCAATCGGGTGGCCTTCCTCGCCAACCTGCCCGAGGCGGCCGATCTGCGCCGATTCGCACCGGAGCTCGCCGAGTGGTCGGACGCGCAGTTCGCCGCGCTCTTCGAGCGACTGCGCGGTGTCGCCGAGCCCTTCGAGCTGACCAGGCAACTCGTCACCTCGCCCACCGGCGCCACGGTCGAGGTCTGCCTGATCGCGGTGCCGATCTCCGCGGAACAGATCATCGAATGCCAGCGCGCCGGGCACCGGGCCTGGCTGCGCGATCTGGTGCTCGACGCCGTCGAACAGGCGATCGCGCTGGGCGCCACGGTGATCGGTCTCGGCGGCTACACCTCCATCGTGACCAACGCCTCCCGCGACGTGGTGGAGGACTCCGTCACGGTGACCTCCGGGAATTCGCTCACCGCCGCCTCCGCCTACGAGGTGGTGCGCGGTGAACTGGCCCGGCTCGGTCCCGGGCGACGGCGCGTCGGCATCCTCGGCGCGCTGGGCAATATCGGCGCGGTCATGGCGGAACTGCTTGCCCCGCACGCCGATTCGATCACGTTGGTGGGGCGTCCCGGCTCCGCGAGCCGACTGCGCCGCGTGGCGGACCAGCTCGGCGCGGGCGCGGTCGAGGTCAGCGAGAACCTAGCCGCGCTGCGGGACTGCGACGTCGTGCTCACCGCGACCAATTCCGCGACGCCGCTCGTCACCGCGGACCTGCTGGCGGCGGACCATCCGGTGCTGGTGTGCGATCTGGCGGTCCCCGGCGACGTGGATCCCACCGTCGCCGAGCGCCCGAACATCACCCTGGTCTCCGGCGGTCGCATGGCGCTGCCGCTCGGCCAGACACCTCCCTTCCCCGAAACCGGACTGCCCCCGGGCATCGTCTACGCCTGCATGGCCGAGACGGTGCTGCTCGGCTTCGAGCCCGACACCGCGAGCCCCTCGTACGGCGGGCTCACCGCCGCGGGCGTGCACGCCGCGCGCGAACTGGCGGCTCGCCACGAGGTGCGCCCGGTTCTGCTTCCGACAGGAGCTTCCACCGTGTCCGACAACCCGACACTTGCGCCGATGTTCCTCGGCGCGGCGGATTTCGTCCCCGAACGAGCCGGCGGCAAGGCCGCCACCCTGCACGAACTGATCGTCGCGGGCTTCGAGGTGCCGCCGGGATTCGTGGTGCCCGCCGAACTCGACCTCGACGCGATCGGCGACGACGACCTCACCCGCTGGGTGCAGGCGCTGGGCGGATTCCCGGTCGCCGCGCGCTCCAGCGGCGTGCTCGAAGACCTCGACGATGCCAGCTTCGCCGGGCAGTACGAGTCCTACCTGGACATCACCGACATCTCGGCGCTGCGCGACTACATCGGGCAGTGCCGCGCCTCGGTCCACAACGACCGGGTGCGCACCTACCTCGCCAAGCACGGCTACACCGAGGCGAAAGCCACCGTGGCGGTGCTGGTGCAGCGGATGGTCGACGCGCGCTACGCCGGTGTGGGTTTCAGCATCGACGCGCTCACCGGCATCGAGGAACACGCGGTCGTCGAATGCTGCGTGGGTCTCGGCGAACGACTGGTCTCGGGCCAGCTGACACCGACCCGGTACACGCTGCGGCTGTTCGACGGCACCGTCGTCGAGCGGGACGCGGGCGGTGAGGACGTGGAACTCGCGCCGACCGACACCACGGGACTCGCCGCGCTGATGCTGGCCGTGCAGGCGCACCGGCACCGTCCGCAGGACATCGAGTGGGCGATCGACGGTGCGGGCAAGCTGTGGCTGCTCCAGGCCAGGGCCATCACCGCGATCACCTGGCGCACCGACATCGATCAGTTCTCCGACGCGGATCTGCGCGACGGCGGTGTCTCGGCGCGTGTCTGCACACCGATGATGTTCTCGTTGTACGACAACGCCTTCCAGCATTCGATGCAGCGGTTCTTCGAGCGGCTGAAGCTCGCCGACCCCGGTGTGGAACCGGACTGGATGGCCATGTACTACGGCCGCGCCTACTGGAATGTCAGCGCGGTGAAGAACTGCTTCTTCAAGATCCCCGGCTTCGATGAGCAGCACTTCGACGACGACCTCGGCGTGCTCAACGAATACGGGCCCGAGGGTCCGCACCGCACCCCGACCAATGCCAAGACCATCGCCAAGGCGCTGCCTGCGGCGCTGGCCGTCCAGCAGAGCTATCGCGACCAGCTGGCCGCGGTGGACGCCTTCGCGGCGGAATGGCCCGCGAAACACGCGCTCTGGCGGGAACGGGTCGCCGGCCTGGCGCAGACCGACGAGACCACCTTCGCCGCCGACCTGACCGACTGCCTGCTGACCTTCCACGCCGGCACCGAACGCACCTACTTCACCACCATCTACAACAACTCGAGCGTGCAGACCGACTTCAAGCAGCTGCTCGACAAGGTCGACGCCGCCACGCAGGGATCGACCTCGGCCATCGACCTGATGGGCGGGCTGGCCGAGATCAGCCACATGCAGTTGCAGCGCGGCATCGTCGAATTGCACCGCGTGGCAACCGAACACGGGCTCGACAGCGCCGCGTGGGACACGGCGCTCGCCGAATTCGTCGCCGAGCAGGGCTTCCACGCCGACGCCGAGCTGGATCTGACCTGCCCGCGCTGGTCCGAGGCGCCCGACCGGGTGCGCTCGATGATCGCGGTCATGCTCCAGCACGGCACCGCGCCCGCGGATCCCGACGTGACACAGGTGGAGCAGCGCAAACGCTACGAGGCCGAGCTCGCCGCACTGCGGACCAGGGTGCGGTCCAAGCCGCTGACCCGGGTGAAGTACGCCAAGGCGATCGACAAGCACGTCGACCGGATCCGGCGCTATCTGGTCGCGCGCGAACGGATGCGCGAGTTCTCCTCGCAGTGCTACGCGATCGTGCGGGCCTACGTGGTGGAAGCGGGCGTCCGGCTGGCCGCGGCGGGCACGCTCGAACATGCCGACGACGCGTTCCAGCTGAGCATCCACGAGTTGAGCGATCTGGTCGCGGGCCGCGTGGACATCGACGAGCTCGCGCCCCGAATCGCCTACCGCCGTGCGATGTACGCGGGATACCGGGATCTGACGCCGCCGCACGAACTCGGCGGCGGGGTCACCGTCGGGGCGGTCCGCGAGATCGGCGACGGCGACCTGACCGGGCTCGGTTGCAGCCCCGGCGTCGCCGAGGGCACCGCGAGGGTGATCACCTCGCTGGCCGACATCGATCAGCTGCGCGAGGGCGACATTCTGGTCACCCGCTTCACCGATCCGGGCTGGACCCCGGCGCTCGGCCTGGTGGCGGCCGTCGTCACCGAGGTGGGCGGCATGCTCTCGCACGCCGCCGTCATCGGGCGCGAATACGGGATTCCGGCGGTGCTGAACGTCGCGGGCGCGACGAGCGCGGTGCGGTCGGGTCAGCGCATCCGGGTCGACGGCAGCGCGGGCGTGATCAGCGTGCTCGACGCGGCGACGGATACGGGTGCGGGCGAAAGTGGCGGGACGGTCGCCCCGGCAACAGCGACCGCCGAAAATGCCAGCGGCACAGCCGAATTCGACCGATCCGCAGCCGCGGCAACGTCGACCACCCCCTCCGAAGAACCACTCCGCCCGGCGCCCCCGCGCCCGGCGCCTAGAAGGGATGAACCACTGACCGCACGCAAACGCCTGATCTGCATCGCGGGGGGCGACGGGTCGGGCAAGACCACGCAGGTGGCGCGGATCGCCGCCGAGTTCGAGGCCCAGGGACAGAGCGTCGCCGCGGTCACGATCTGGGACGCCTTCCTGGACCCGAAGGTCTCCTCGAAGCTGCCGTGGCAGAGCCCGTCCGAGATCTACGGCTACCTGAAGCTGCTCACGCCGTTGAGCCGCGCGCACTTCCTGTTCCACGCCATGCAGCTGTCCTTCGATCTGGCCGCCGCGCGCGGCGTGGACATCGTGCTGGCCAACGCCTACTGGTACAAGTACTACGCCACCGAGGTCGCGCACGGCGGTGATCCCGCGGTGTTGCGTCAGCTCACGGCGGGTTTCCCGGAGCCCGACCGCACCTTCTATCTGACGGTGAGCCCGCAGGACGCGTTGGGGCGCAAGCAGTTGCGCAGCGATTACGAGAGCGGCTACGGCGACGAGAAGGCGTTCCTGGACTTCCAGCAGCGCAGCCACGAGGCGCTGGAATCGCTGTCCGAGGAGCTGGGCTGGGTGCGCCTGGACGGCACCGCCGCGCCCGCCGAGATCACCAAAGCCGTGCTGGCCCAGCTGCGGGAGGACGACCGATGACCCGCCGCGTCGCCATCGTCGGCATCGACGGCGCGGGCAAGTCCTCGGTCATGGCGCGGTTGCGCGAGCTGGCCCCGGCCGGGGATCACGTCTCGTTCGCCTCCATGACCTGCCCGGACTTCCACAACACCCGCGACGTTCCGCTCACCGATCTGTCCAAGCAGCTCAGGGCATTCAGCGTCGGCTGTGACGAGATCTCCAGCCTGGAGATGAAAGCCACCGCCATGTACCTGCAGATGACTCTGTTCGGTCCGGTGGAGCGGCACTTCCTCGACACCTGGGCGCCGGATGTCCTTGTCTTCGAACGGCATCCGCTGATCGAGCTGCTGGTCTACGGCCCCCTCTACGTGGCGCTCGCGCGCCCGGAGTGGAACGGCCACGATCGCGAGGCCGAGATCGCCGAGGTGCTCGAACGGCACCGGCCCGGCACTTTCGACGACATTCTGGCCTGGCAGCGCTCCGAGTCCACCCGGCTCGGCAGCGCCCCCGACATCTGGCTGCTGCTCTCCGAGATCGCCGACCTGGTCGGCCGCGACATCACCAGCTCGGTCGCGGGTTTCGCCGCCCGCTTCCGCACCACGCTGCCCGACGCCGTGCTGTGGCTCGACGTCCCGCCCGCGCAGGCGGCGGCCCGTTGTGCTGAACGATCCGGCGACGGCCCGACGGAGGCGCACGAGACCGCGGAGCGCCTCGCCGCCCTGCGCGACGGCTACCTGCGGGTGCGCGACACCCTGGCCGCCGCCTACCCGGAGGTCGGCTTCCATCGCATCGACACCGGCGACGGCGTCGATCTGGACGAGTCCGTCCGCGCCTGCGTCACGGAAGGAAAACTCTTCGGATGAGTGCACAAACCCGTTCCACCGCCGAGATCGAGGCGCGCGTCCGCGTCATCGTCGGTGAGGTGCTGTGGGTCGCGGCCGACGACATCGACGCGGGCACGCAGCTGATCGACTACGGGCTCGACTCGCCGACCGCCATCGAGCTGACCATTCAGCTGGAACAGGCGTTCGCCATCGAGATCCCCGAAGACGTGGCGGCACAGTTGAATACGGTCGCCGAGATCGTCGAGTACGTGCGGGGCGAGTCGTGAACGCGCGCTTGGCGCCGCGGCATCCGAGCCTCGTGCACGCGCTGCTCGCGAACGCCGAACGCGGAACCGACGGCCCGTCCACGATCTTCGTGCCGGAGCGCGGCACGGACGGCGAATTCTCCTGGCGGCACGATGATCTCGCGCTGGCGGCTGGACGCGCCGCGGCCGCGCTGTCCGACGCCGGGGTACGCCCCGGCGATCGGGTGGTGCTGTCGCTGCCCACCTCCCCCGAGTTCGTCACCGCGTTCTTCGGCGCGCTGCTGCTCGGTGCCGTGCCGACGGCGGTGGCGACGCCGGGCGGATTCGGTTCGGCGGAGCTGTTCTACGAGAAGTTCCACCGGCTGATCGGCTACCTCGAGCCGAAGGTGGTCGTCGCCACCGCGACCGTGCTTGCGGCGGCGGAACTCCCGTCGGGGCTGACCGGCCTCGACGGCGCGGCGGTGCACCGGCGCGCGGGCGATCCGGACGCGCCCGCGCTGCCGCCACGTCTCCCCGACCCCGGCGACCTGGCGTTCATCCAGGCCACCTCGGGCTCCACCGGGACGCCGAAGGGGGTGCAGATCACCCACGCCAATCTGGCCGCGAACTGCGAGCAGATCGCGCTGGCCGCGGCGATGGGACCGGGCGACACCTGGGTCGGCTGGTTGCCGCTGCACCACGACATGGGACTGATCGGCGGCTTCCTCACCCCCATGTTCCGCGGCATCGACGCGGTGCTCATGCCGCCGAGCCGATTCCTGCGCAGCCCGGGCGACTGGCTGCGCGCGGTGAGCAAGTACCGCGGAACCTTCACCGCCGCACCGAACTTCGCCTACGGCTACGCGGCGGCGCGGGTCACCGACGCCGAACTGGCCGGGGTGGACCTGTCGAGCTGGCGGTTCCTGTTCTGCGGCGCTGAGCCGATCCACCCGCCCACCGTGCAGCGCTTCGTCGATCGTTTCGGCGCGTGGGGACTGCCGTCGGACGCCCTGGTGCCCTGCTACGGCATGGCGGAAGCCTCGCTGGCCGTGACCGTCGCGCGCCCGCACGCGCCGGTCGCCTACGACTCGGTCTCCCGGCGAGGGTTGACCAGAAACGGTGTGGCACTGGATGTTTCGGCAGGCGATCCCGACGGGTTGCAGATCGTGGACTGCGGCGCGCCGGTGCTCGGCACCGAGGTCCGTATCGTCGACGGCGACGGCGTACCCTGCGGGGAGAATACGGTCGGGAGCATTCAGTTCCGCGGTCCGTCGACGACCGTCGGCTACTTCCGGCTCCCCGAGGCGACGGCCTCGGCGCTGTCCGACGGCTGGTGGGACACCGGCGATATCGGCTATCTGCGGGCGGGCAGGCTGCGCATCACCGGCAGGCAGAAGGACCTGATCATCATCCGCGGCGCGAACTACCTCCCGACCGATTTCGAGATCGCGGCCGAACAGGTGGATGGCGTGCGGCTCGGCGGAGTCGCGGCGGTCGGCCACGCGGATGCCGCTGGCCTGTCGGAGGAACTGCACCTCGTGGTCGAAACCGCCGTCGCCACAGACGAACACGAGGCGCTGCGGCGCGCGGTGCGGGTCGCGGTGAGCAAACGCACCGGCGTGCTGGCCGCCGATGTCCATGTGGTGGCGCCGCGCAGCATTCCCAAGACCACCAGCGGGAAGGTGCAGCGCGCCGAAGTACGTCGCCTGTTCGTCGAGCGGCCCGCGCCGGAACTCGTCGACGCGGGAGGTGCGGTATGACGGCACGCGCGCTCGCCGGTCCCGCGCTGCGGCATCCGCTCGGCGCCTACCTCGACTACCGCGCCGACCCGCTCACGCTGTTCTACGAGCAGGCCGTCGCGCACGGCGGCAGCGTCCGGCTGCGGCTGGTCCATCAGCAACTGCACCTGCTGGTCAATCCCGACCACATCAACCAGGTGCTGGTGACCAACGCGGCCAAGTACGCCAAGGGCATCAGCTATCAGAGCCTGAACTATCTGCTCGGCCCCGGCCTGCTGACCAGCGGCGGCGAACTCTGGAAACGCCAGCGCGCGTTGATCAAACCGGCGTTCGCGCGCAGGCACGTCGACACCGAGATCCCGCTGATGATCGCGTGCGGGCAGCGGATGCTGGACCGGCTGGACAAGCGCGCCGCCGACGGCGCGGCGTTCGATCTGGTGCCCGAGGTGATGGGTTTCGCGGCGGATGTGGTGTGCCGCGCGACCATGGGCGCCGACATCGACGGTGTGCTACCGCAGATCGAGGACGACGTGCGCGAGGGCGTCTCCTGGGTGATGCGGCACATGGCCGCGCCGATCCAGATCCCGCCGAACGTGCCCACCCCGGCCAACCGGCGGTTCCAAGGCGTGCTGAACCGCTTGCACCGGGTCGTCGACGACGTCATCCAGGGACACCGCGCCGCCGCGTCCGGCGCGGCCGATTCGCTGCTCAGCCGCCTGCTCGTGGCTCGCGACGACGCGGGCCACGCGATGGACGACGAACAGCTGCGGCACGAGGTCCTGACCTTCCTGCTCGCCGGGCACGAGACCACCGGCGGCGCACTGGCCTGGACCATCTACGAGCTGTGCCGCAATCCCGCTGTGCTGAAACGGGTTCGGGCCGAGGTCGACGCGGCCCTCGGGACCGGAGACGTCGCGGGCGCGTTGCCCGCGCTGGAATTGACCGGCAGGGCCATCGACGAGTCGATGCGGCTGCACCCACCGGCGTGGGCGTTCAGCCGCACCGCTCTCGAGGCCGACAGTTTCGACAGCTTCGATGTGGAACCGGGCGCGATCGTGGTGATCAGCCCGTTCGTCAACCACCGCTTCCCGGACTTCTGGGACTCCCCGTTGACCTTCGACCCGGACCGATTCACCAAGGAGCGCAACCGGGCGCGCTCGTCGTTCAGCTACTTCCCGTTCGGGTGGGGCGCGCACCTGTGCGTCGGCCAGCACATGGCGCTGACCGAGCTGCGCGTCGGTCTGGCGATGTTGCTGGCGCGGTACGACATCGAACTGGTCAACGGTCTGCGGGTGCGGGAGAACCCGGAGATCTCCAACACCCCCGATCCGGTGCTGGTGCGACTGACGCGGCGCGAACCGGTGGCCGCGACCACCGACAGCATGGCGGAGCCGGCCCGATGAGCGCACGCCCCCTTGCCCTTTCGATACGCAGAGGCACATACCTATGAAACCGACGAACACCGGCGCGGTGGTGCCCGCCGCGACGCTGGCCGCCCGCCCGGACGCGGCGCCGGAGCACACCGCGCGTTTCGGGGCCAAGGCCGCGAACCTCGGCCGCCTGCTGGCGGCCGGTCACCGGGTGCCGCCGTTCGCGGTGGTGACCACCGAGGCGTGCGCGGAGATCCTCGCGCCCGTCACCGAGGGCATCGCCCAACTGCTGGAGACCCTGGACCACACCGACCCGGCGTCGCTGCGGTCGGTGTCGGCGGCGATCCGCGGCCTCATCCTCGGCCTCGCGCTGCCCGCCCAGACGGCGGCCGAACTCGACGCCGCGGTCGCGGAGTGGTCCGCCGACGTGCGGCTCGCGGTCCGTTCCTCGGTCAGCGGCGAGGACTCCGCTACGGATTCCTTTGCCGGGCAGCTCGATACCATCCTCAATGTCGCGCCGGACGGGGTGGCCCACGCCCTGCTGGAGGTGCTCGCTTCGGCCTATTCGGAGCGTTCGCTCTTCTATCGGGCGCATCGCGGCCTCGACAACGGCGGCGTCGAGTGCGCGGTCCTGGTTCAGGTGCTCGTGGACAGCGCGGTCGCCGGCGTGGTCTTCAGCTGCAATCCGCAGACCGGTGACCCGGCCGAATCGGTGGTCTCGGCGGCGTTGGGTCTCGGCGAAGGCGTGGTGGCGGGCACGGTGGAGTGCGACACCTACTTCGTCGACAACGCCTCGGGCGCCATCGTTTCCCGCAACGTCGTCGACAAGCGGAGCCGGGTCGTCGCCGAAGCCGGTTCCGGCACCGCCGTGGCGGAAATCGCCGGCGGCAGTGCCGATCCCGCGCTGACCGACGAACGGATTCTTCAGCTCACCCGTACCGCCGCCGCGCTCGCCGAAACCTTCGGCGCGCCACAGGACGTCGAGTGGGCCTATGACGCGGACGGCACGCTGTTCCTGTTGCAGGCCCGCCCGGTCACCGCGACGGGAGCCCGCGAGACCATCTTCGACAACGTCAATGTCGCCGAGTCCTACCCGGGACTGTCCAGCCCGCTGACGTTCTCGATCCTGCGCGCCGCCTACGAGCAGGTCTTCCGCGCCTGCCACCGGGATTTCGGCGCGACCGGGGCGATCGTGGACCGCAACGCGGCGAGTCTGTACCCGTATCTGGTCGGCACCGCGCACGGGCGGATCTACTACAACATCAGCAACTGGTACCGGCTGTTCCTGCAGATTCCCGGCATGGAGTTCGCGATCGAGGGCTGGGAGGCCGCCCTCAACATCGAGAACCGCTACCAACGCCCCGCCACACCGAAACGCGGTCTCGCCCAGCTGCGGATGTACGCGCTGCGGGTGCGGGTCTTCGCGATCATCGGTGCCGGTTGGCTGCGGCTGCCGCGCAGGCTGCGGGCGTTCTTCACCGAACTGGCCGCCTTCACCGCGGACCTCGACTACCGCCTCGACCCCGAAACGCCGGAGCGCGAACGCGATCCGGAGGCGCTGCTGCGGTGGATGGAGCGCTGCCTGCACGAGCTGGTGCCCGCGTACTCGGTGCAGATCTTCAACGACTTCCTCGCCCAGCAGCTGTTCCACGTCGTCGGGCTGCTGCTGGAACGCCAGGGGCTGGACGAGACCGAGGCGATCACGCTGCGCAACGAATTGTTCTGCGGCGAGGAAGGTGTCGACAGCGTCGACCCGGTGCGCTCGGCGCTCGCGTTGACCGCGACGATCCGCGACGACTCGGCCCTGCGCGAACTGTTCACCGGCCCGTTGGATGCGCCGACAGTGTGGAAGACATTGGCACAGCCCGAATTCACCGCCTTCCGCGCGGCCTGCCTGCGCCATATCGCGCTGTTCGGCGATCGCACCGTCGACGAGCTCAAGCTCGAGACCGACCCACTCGGCGAGCACCCCGAGCGTCTGGTGCCGATGCTGCGCAACTACCTGCGCGGCGGGCAGAACATCGACGAGATGGCGGCGCGCGAGAAAGCGATCCGCCGCGAAGCCGAGCGGACCGCGGCCACGCTGTTCCGCGACAGCTTCCCCCGGCGCCTCGCCTTCCGCCTCGCGCTGGGCCGCGCACGCGAGCACGTGAAGCAGCGCGAGAACATGCGATTGGGCCGCAGCCGTTCCTTCGGCTTGGTCAAGCGGGTGTTCCGGGAGTTCGGCAAGCAGATGCACGGCGCGGGCCTGCTCGACGATCCGCGCGACATCTTCTGGCTCACCTACGAGGAGATCGCGGCGCTGACCCGCGGCACCGCCGTCGACACCGACGCCGCCCGCACCGTCGCCACCCGCAAACGCGATCACGAGCGCTGGCGCGGCACCGAACTCCCCACCCGGATCGTCACCACCGGCATCGCCGCGGCGAGCATCGACGACCCCGCCTTCGACGCCTCGATTTCGGCAGTCGACGCGACGGCGCAGACCGTGCTGCGCGGCATCGGTTGCGCGCCGGGGCGTGTCGAGGCGCCCGCGCTGGTGCTCGGCACCCCGGATCCCGAAGTGGAGATCGACGGGCAGATCCTGGTCGCCGCGACCACCGATCCCGGCTGGGTCTTCCTGATGGTCGCCGCGGGCGGCCTGGTGAGCGAGAAGGGCAGTGTGCTCTCGCACACCGCCATCATCGGCCGCGAACTCGGCATTCCCACTGTCGTCGGCGTTCCCGGCGTCACCCGCCTTGTCGCGACCGGAGACCGCCTGGTGCTCGACGGACGCGCGGGCACCGCAACCATCGTGCACGAGGACAACTAAATGGGCGCCACTACTACCGCTACGACCGCCGGTCACGGCGAGAACTTCAGTCTCGAACACTATCTCGACCCCGCGGCGCACACCTTCGAGCAGCGCTTCGAGGAATTCCGGCCGTACGTCACGAACGCCAGGGGCAGCGGTTTCGTGCTGCGCGAGATCACCGGCCCGGCCGGGCCGGTCGTCCAGGTGCGCGACCCGGACGGCGGCGAGGTCCGGGAACTGATCATGCTCGGCTCCAACAACTATCTCGGGCTCGGCAGCGAGCCGGAGATCATCGAGGCCGCGGTCGCCGCGACCAGGGAGTTCGGCGTGGGATGCGGTGGACCGCCGTTGCTCAACGGCACCACCTCGCTGCACCGGCGGCTGGAGGAGCGCCTGGCGGAGACCAAGGGCTGCGAGTCGGCGATGGTGTTCTCCTCCGGCTACGCGGCGAACGTCGGCTGGGTGACCGGTCTGCTGCGCAACGGCGACACCCTGCTCTACGACGAGCAGAGCCACGCCAGCCTCTACGACGGCATCCAGCTGGGACGCGTCCGATCGATGGCCTTCCAGCACAACGATCTGCGCCACCTGCGGCACCGCCTGATGCAGGTGCGCTGGCGCAATCCTGGCGCGAACATCGTGGTCGCGGTCGAGGGCGTCTACTCCATGGACGGCGACATCGCCCCGCTGCCGGAGATCCGCGCGCTGTGCGATTCGTTCGGCGCCTGGCTGGCCATCGACGACGCGCACGGCACCGGCGTGCTCGGCGCGAAAGGCCACGGCACCGCCGAGCACTTCGGTCTCGGCGACGGGTCGGTGGAGCTGTACATGGGCACCTTCTCGAAGGTGTTCGCCACCACCGGCGGCTTTGTCGCCGGGTCCAAGGACCTGGTCGACACGCTGCGCTTCTTCGCACGCTCCTACATGTTCTCGGCGTCGCTGTCGCCCGCGGTGGTCGCGGCGGTGCTCGCCTCGATCGATTTCATCGACGCCCATCCCGAGCGGGTCGCCCAATTGCACGACAACACCGCCTATTTCGCGCGGGAATTGCGCCGGATGGGTTTCGCGGTGGATCCGCAGACGGCGATCATCCCGATTCTGGTGCCGCAGCGCCTGGCCGTCGCCGAGGTGGTCGCCGCGCTGCACCGGGCGGGCGTCTTCGTCAACGGCGTCGAATTCCCCGCGGTGCCGAGGGAGCAGCAGCGGTTGCGGGTCTCGATGATGGCCACCCTGACCCGCGATCAGCTCGACTTCGCGCTCGAACAGATCTCGACCGTCGCCAGAAGCTTCGGTTTTCATCCAGAACAGGAGGGTGCGGCATGACCGGAACCGAGATCGCCGCGGGCGGCACCGCCGTCGAACGGCTGCTGGTGCACGCGGCACTGGCCGCGCCGAGCGGAGACGAGCGCGCCGAGATGGCCAAGCTGGCCCACGACGTCACCGATTGGGCCGAGTTCTTCGCGCTGGCGAAGGTCAACGCGACAGTGCCGCTCGTACAGCGCAGGTTGGAGGCCGAGGAACTCTACGAACTCGTGCCGGACGCGATCCGCGCCGAGTTCGCCGCCGTCACCGACCACATCGCCGCCGTCAACGAGCGCAGGCTGGCCGGGGCACTGGAGTTGTTGCGCCGCTTCGACGCACGCGGCGTGCGGTGCGTGGTGCTCAAGGGGATGCTCTTCTCGACCGAGATCTACGGCGACCCGCGCTACAAGCGGATGAACGACCTGGACATCCTGATCGAGCTGGATCAAGTCGACACCGCCATCGAGATCTACCGGGAGCTGGGGCTTTTCGCCACCTCCGAGCTGCTCGGCAAGGCCCCGAAGATGCGGTCCGAGCGCTCGCACCATCTGCCCTCGTTCGTCTCGCGCGACGGCGCGCTGGTGGTCGGCACGCACTGGGGACTGATCACGCCGCTGGCCCCGTACACGATCGATTACGCCGCCATCTGGGATCGGGTGCGCCCCATCGACTTCTACGGTGTGCCCGCCTGGGCCATGGCGCACGAGGACAACCTGCACCACCTCGGCGTGCACCTGCCGTACTACAAGACCGGCGTGCGCGAACTCGGCGATCTGTGGAACCTCTCCCGTTACGCCACCGATCTCGACTACGACCTGCTCGCGGGCGAGATCGCGAAGGCGGGCACCGAAAGCCTGATGTACCACGCGCTCTCACTGAGCCACCGGCTGGTGCCGAACCCGGCGTTCGCCGCCCTCGTCGACCGGGTGCGGCCGAGGATCAACCGCTTCACCCGCTACGACACCGCGCGCAAGACCGCCGACATCCATGCGCTGCTGCGCAGCCGCTCCACGCACACCTCGCGGATCGAGAAGGCCTACACCGAATTCAACATGACGGCGCAGGCGCACGAGAAGCGCGCCAGCTTCGGGCGGCTGTGGTCGGATCTGCTGCTGGTGCCCGCCGACGAGGCGGAGCGCATGAGTTCGCTGCGCGAGCCCAAGGCGCTCGCGGCACTCGGCGCGCGGGTGTCCGCCCCCTACCGGCTGACCCGGGTGTTCCAGCGCGATCTCGGCCGCTGGCTGTTCCCCGCGGCGCTGGCCAAGACGGTCGTCGACCTCGGGGCGGCCTACGGTGCGGAGCTCGCGCAGCGCGCGGGCGTGCGGACGGCCACCGCCCGGCCCGGGATCGACGAGTACGCCGCGGAACTCGGGCTGACCCGCGCCGACCTGCAAGCCGTGCTGGACAGTCAGGAATGACCGGGGCACACCGCACCGTGCTGTGGGACCTGGACGGCACCTTGGTCGGCCTGCGCAGGCGCGGCTTCAAGACGCTGATGCCGCTCACGGCGGCGCTGGCCTTCCGCGACCTGACGCCGCCGCACCGGTTCCTCCGGGTGCTCTCCGGTGTCCTTCCGGAGGTGCGTCGCAACGAAACCGACCGCACCAATACCGAATTCATGGTCGACCTGCTCGCGGATCGGCTGGACATCGGACGCGAGCGGGTGGACGAGCGGCTACGGCGGCTGGCCGAGCACGATTTCGTCCGGCTGCGCCGCTGTTTCCCGGCGCTGCCCGAGGCGGTGTCGACGGTGCGCGAGCTGCGCGAGGCGGGCGTCCCGCAGATCGTCGCCACCAATCCGCTCTGGCCGCTGAGCACCGCGACCACCCGATTACGCTGGGGCGGCCATGATCCCGGCGTCTTCGAGTTCATCACCAGCGGGGAGAGCATGCGCCGGTCGAAGCCGCGCGTGGAGTTCTACAGCGAGCTGCTGGACCGGCTCGGCCTCGCGGCGCGGGACTGCGTGATGATCGGCAACGACGCCGCCAACGACGCGCCCGCCGCCCGGATCGGCATCCCGGTCTTCCTGCTGGGTGTCGCGGAAACCGCTGTGCCGCACGATTGTTCGCGGACCGGTTTGGTCACCACGGGAGATTGGACCCGGCTGCGCGTGTGGCTGGGCAACGAGGAGAAGTCATGCTCGTCATCTTGAATCCGCAATCCAACGCGGGGACCGCCCTGCGACGCTGGCAGCCGGTGGAACGTGCCCTGCGGGAACGTCATCCCGGCATGACCGTCGAACTGCCCGCCGATGCCGACCAAGCGGTGAAGCTGGTGCTCACCCACATCGAAACGGCCGACGGCGCGAAGCCGGAGGCGATCGTCGCGGCGGGCGGCGACGGCATGGTGAACCTGGTGCTCAACGCGATCATGGATCCGGAGACCGATCGGCCGCGCCGCGGCGCGGAGGAACTCGCGCTCGGCGCCATCGGACTCGGCAGCTCCAACGACTTCCACAAGCCGGTGCCGCCGTCGGCCCTCGTCGACGGCGTCGCGGTCCGGGTCGACGCGGCGCGCGCGGAGGCGGTCGACGTCGGCAAGGCGACGATGCTCCTGCCCGACGGCACCCGCGCGGTGCGCTACTTCCTGCTCAACGCGAGCATGGGACTGGTCGCGGCGGGCAACGATTCGTTCAACAACGCGACCGGCGCGCTGGCCTGGCTGAAGTCGCGAAACGTGGAGGCCGCCATCGTCGCCACGGCCCTGCGCAATATCGCCACCCATCGCCCGCTGCGTCTCGAGGTGCGCGGCACCGACTGGACGCACACCGCGCCGATCACCAATATCGGGGTGCTCAAGAGCGTGCACTTCGCGGGCGGCATGTACTACGACACCCCCGTCACCCGGACCGACGGCCGGTTCGACGTGAACATCTGGGCGGCCGCGGGACGACTGCGCGTCCTTGGCCTGATCGCCGGGCTGTACCGCGGCGCGTTCACCGGATCTCCGCTGGCGGTCTGTCATCGCGACACCGCCGTGGAGCTGCGGCCCGAACGGCCCGTCCCGCTGGAGCTGGACGGCGAGATCACCGTGGTCGAATCCGCGCGGCTGGAAGTGCTGCCGCGGGCGCTGAAGGTGTGTGCGGCATGAGCAAAGTCGTCTTGCTGACCGGCGCGGCCAACGGCATGGGTGCGGCGACGGCGGAGCATCTGGCGCGCGCGGGCTACACCGTGGAAGGTTCCGATCTCGTCGCCGGGCCGTCCCACGCGACCGTGGACGTCCGGGATACGGAGGCGGTGCGCGCCTGGGTGAAAGACGTGGTCGCGCGGCACGGCCGGATCGACGCCGTGGTCACCTTCGCCGCCTACGGCGTGGTCGGCTCGGTGGAGGAGACCGAACCGGACGAGGCAGCCGCCCTGTTCGACACCAATGTCCTCGGCACCCACCGGGTGGTGCGCGCGGTCATGCCGATCATGCGCGCGCAGGGTGGTGGCCGGGTGATCGTGGTCAGCTCCGGCGCGGGCGCGATCGCCGAACCCTACGGCGGCTGGTACTCGGCCACGAAGGCCGCGGTGGAGCGGATCGGCGAGGCGATGCGGATGGAGGCGGCCGGGTTCGGCATCGCGGTGTCGGTGCTCGCGCCGGGGTGGACGGTGACTCCGATCATCGAATCGGCCGTGCGCGTGTCCGCGCCGCTGCCGGAATACGACGCCGATCGCCAGGCGGTGCTGGAACGGGTCAGCGGGTATCTGGCCGAGGGCCAACCGGCCGTCGCGGTCGCCCGGAAGGTGCAGGACATTCTGGAGACCTCGCGGCCGCGCCAAACCTACTTGTGCGGCAACGATGTTCGACTGTCGTTCTGGACCCGCCGTCTGGTTCCGGGCCGGTTGTACGAACGGCTGGTCCTCGACTACTACGGACTCCCGCGCGCGCGGAGCTAGACCGTGTCACCCATGATCCGCCTCGACGTGGGACGATCGCGGAGGTGAGCAGCAATTCCGCCTCGGAGCCGTACCTGCGCGACCTCGCGCGGTTGCGCCGCGTCCGCGATCGTATCGACCGGGAGTACGCCCAGCCGCTGGACGTCGAGAAGCTCGCCCGCGACGCGCACATGTCGGCGGGGCACCTCAGCCGCCAGTTCAAGCTCGCCTACGGCGAGTCGCCGTACTCCTATCTGATGACGCGGCGTATCGAGCGCGCGATGGCGCTGTTGCGGCGCGGCGACCTCAGCGTCACCGAGGTCTGCTTCGCGGTCGGCTGCTCGTCGCTGGGCACCTTCAGCACCCGTTTCACCGAGTTGGTCGGCGTGCCGCCCAGCGTCTACCGGCGCGAGGCGGCGCAGGCGACCGAGGGGATGCCGTCGTGCGTGGCGAAACAGGTGACCAGACCGATCAGGAATAAAGAAGCGTCGGCGACCGCGCCGCATCTAGCCTGATCAGCATGGATATCAGCATTTGCGCGAGCTTCCTTCCGCAGAACGACCCGGACGCGGCTCTGGCCTTCTACCGCGACACCCTCGGCTTCGAGGTCCGCAACGACGTCGGGTACAGCGGGATGCGCTGGATCACCGTCGGCCCCGCCGACCAGCCCGGCACGTCCATCGTCCTGTACCCGCCGCAAGCCACGCCCGGCATCACCGACGAGGAACGCCGCACCATCGAGGAGATGATGGCCAAGGGCACCTACGCCACCCTGCTGCTGGCGTCCAAGGACGTCGACGCCGTCTTCGATCGGATCCAGGCCGGTGACGCCGAGGTCGTCCAAGAGCCGACCGATCAGCCCTACGGCGTCCGCGACTGCGCGTTCCGCGATCCCGCGGGCAACATGGTCCGCATCCAGCAGGTGAGCTGACCGGCCGGGCGGCACCACGAGCCGTCCGAACCGCATCGTGAAGTAGTCCCGCCCACAGACGGTGGCCGCCGCCCGGCGACCACCGCGATGAGCAGGGCCCCTGCTTCCGACGTCCCGGCCGGGCGGCTATGAAAAAGACACGACGCACTGCTCGAAGCTGGTTGGATCGAGCCAGGCCACTTCGACGGAGACCGCGAAACCGGTCCCCGAACCAAAGGGAGAAACGATGGCGACGGCCGCGAGGAAGAACACAGGAAAGGCCACGAAGACGGGCACGACATCGCCCGCAGGGCACGCTGCCGACAGCCACGATCTGATCCGTGTGCACGGAGCGCGGGTGAACAACCTCCAGGACGTCAGCATCGAGATCCCCAAACGCAGGCTCACGGTGTTCACCGGCGTCTCCGGCTCCGGGAAGAGTTCGCTGGTGTTCGGCACGATCGCCGCCGAGTCGCAGCGGCTGATCAACGAGACCTACAGCGCGTTCGTGCAGGGTTTCATGCCGACACTGGCGCGGCCCGAGGTCGACGTGCTCGACGGCCTGACCACCGCGATCACGGTCGACCAGCAGCGGATGGGCGGCGACCCGCGCTCCACGGTCGGCACCGCCACCGACGCCAACGCGATGCTGCGCATCCTGTTCAGCAGGCTCGGCGATCCGCACATCGGCCCGCCCAGCGCGTTCTCCTTCAACACCGCCTCGGTCAAGGCGGCCGGCGCCATCACGGTCGAACGCGGCGAGGGCAAGACCAAGGCCGTCAAGGCGACCTTCTCCCGCACCGGAGGCATGTGCACCCGCTGCGAAGGCCGCGGGACGGTCTCGGATATCGACCTCACCCAGCTCTACGACGATTCCAAGTCGCTGGCCGAGGGCGCGTTCACCATTCCCGGCTGGAAGTCGGACAGTTTCTGGACGGTGCGGGTCTACGCCGAGTCGGGCTTCGTCGACCCCAACAAGCCGATCCGCAAGTACACCAAGAAGGAGATGCGCGACTTCCTCTACAAGGAGCCGGTCAAGGTGAAGGTCGACGGCGTCAATCTCACCTACGAGGGACTGATTCCCAAGGTGCAGAAGTCGTTCCTGTCCAAGGATCCCGAGTCGATGCAGCCGCACATTCGCGCGTTCGTCGAGCGGGCGGTCACCTTCGCCACCTGCCCCGAATGCGACGGCACCCGGCTCGCCGAGGGCGCGCGCTCGTCGCGGATCAAGGGCATCAATATCGCCGACGCGTGCTCGATGGAGATTCGCGATCTCGCCGAGTGGATCCGCGGCTTGGACGAGCCGTCGGTCGGGCCGCTGCTCGAAGCGCTCGGGCACACACTGGACTCGTTCGTGGAGATCGGCCTCGGCTACCTCTCCCTCGACCGGCCCGCGGGCACGCTGTCGGGCGGTGAGGCGCAGCGGGTCAAGATGATTCGCCACCTCGGCTCCTCGCTCACCGACGTCACCTACGTCTTCGACGAGCCGACCATCGGCCTGCACCCTCACGACATCCAGCGGATGAACGGCCTGCTGCTGCGGCTGCGCGACAAGGGCAACACGGTCCTCGTCGTCGAGCACAAGCCGGAGGCGATCGCGATCGCCGACCACGTCGTCGACCTCGGGCCCGGCGCGGGCTCGGCGGGCGGCACCATCTGCTACGAAGGCACGCTCGAGGGGCTGCGGGCCAGCGACACCGTCACCGGCCGCCATCTCGACGACCGCGCCTCGCTCAAGCCGACGGTGCGCAAGCCGACCGGCAAGCTGGCGATCCGCGGCGCGGCGACCAACAACCTGCGCGATGTCGACGTCGACATCCCGCTCGGTGTGCTCGTCGTCGTCACCGGCGTCGCCGGGTCCGGCAAGAGTTCGCTGATCCACGGTTCGATCCCTGCCTCGGAGGGCGTGGTCGCGGTCGACCAGGCGCCGATCCGCGGCTCGCGGCGCAGCAATCCGGCGACCTACACCGGACTGCTCGAGCCGATCCGCAAGGCGTTCGCCAAGGTCAACGGCGTGAAGCCCGCGCTGTTCAGCGCGAACTCCGAAGGCGCGTGCCCCACCTGCCACGGCGCCGGGGTCATCTACACCGATCTGGGGATGATGGCCGGTGTCGAGTCCCCCTGCGAGGACTGCGAGGGCAAGCGGTTCCAGCCCGCTGTGCTGGAATACAAGCTCGGCGGCCGTGACATCAGCGAGGTGCTCGCGATGTCGGTGAGCGAGGCCGAAGAGTTCTTCGGCTCGGGCGAGGCGCGGATTCCGGCCGCGCACGCCATCCTGGACCGGCTCGTCGACGTCGGGCTCGGCTACCTCGGCCTCGGCCAGCCGCTGACCACGCTGTCCGGCGGCGAGCGGCAGCGGCTCAAGCTGGCCACCCACATGGCCGACAAGGGCGGCGTCTACGTCCTCGACGAGCCGACCACCGGCCTGCACCTCGCCGATGTGGAACAGCTGCTCGGCCTGCTGGACCGGCTGGTCGACTCCGGCAAGTCGGTCATCGTCATCGAGCACCACCAGGCGGTGATGGCGCACGCCGACTGGATCATCGACCTCGGCCCCGGCGCGGGCCACGACGGCGGCAAGATCGTCTTCGAGGGCACACCCGCCGAGCTGGTCGCCGGTCGTTCCACCCTCACCGGCGAGCACCTCGCCGACTACGTGGGCGGCTGACCCGAGACCTTCCGGTGGCGCTCCGGCGGTTTCGCCGCGGGCGCCACCGGCCCGCGCAACTTTGTAACTGAATAGTTGCTGATATCTCGTCCGAGGCGATGATTTCCGCCTCGCGCGGGGCGTAGTGCGCGTTATCCTCCAAACAGCGCGTCGGCAGCAATCTTCCAACAACGATCGGGGTGCTCGATGGCGACCGATTTCAAGGGCAAGATCGCACTGGACATCCGCGACTCCGAACCGGATTGGGGCCCGTTCGCGGCGCCCACCGCGCCGGAGGGGGCGCCGAATGTGCTCTACCTCGTCTGGGACGACATCGGCATCGCCACCTGGGATTGCTTCGGCGGCCTCGTCGACATGCCGAACATGACGCGGATCGCCGAGCGCGGCGTGCGGCTGTCGCAATTCCACACCACCGCGCTGTGCTCGCCCACGCGGGCGTCGTTGCTCACCGGTCGCAACGCCACCTCCGTCGGCATGGCGACGATCGAGGAATTCACCGACGGCTTCCCCAATTGCAGCGGCCGGATTCCCTTCGAGACCGCGTTGCTGTCGGAGGTACTCGCCGAACGGGGTTGGAACACCTACTGCGTCGGCAAGTGGCACCTGACGCCGCTGGAGGAGTCGAATCTGGCTGCCACCAAACGGCATTGGCCGCTGGGCCGGGGTTTCGAACGCTTCTACGGTTTCATGGGCGGCGAGACCGACCAGTGGTACCCGGAGCTGATCTACGACAACCACACCACCGCGCCACCGGCCACCCCGGAGCAGGGCTACCACCTGTCGAAGGACATCGCGGACAAGACCATCGAATTCATCCGCGACGCCAAGGTCATCGCGCCCGAGAAGCCGTGGTTCTCCTACGTCTGCCCCGGTGCGGGCCACGCCCCGCATCACGTGTTCGCCGAGTGGGCCGACCGCTACGCCGGTCGGTTCGACATGGGCTACGAGGCGTACCGCGACATCGTGCTGGAGAACCAGAAACGGATGGGCATCGTCCCGCCCGACACCGAGATGTCACCGGTCAACCCGTATCTCGCCGCCAAAGGTCCCAACGGCGAGCCGTGGCCGTTGCTGGACACGGTGCGCCCATGGGACTCGCTGAACGCCGAGGAGAAGCGGCTGTTCGCCCGCATGGCGGAGGTCTTCGCGGGGTTCCTGAGCTACACCGACGATCAGATCGGCCGGATACTCGACTATCTGGAAGAGTCGGGCCAGCTGGACAACACCATCATCGTGGTCATCTCCGACAACGGCGCGAGCGGCGAAGGCGGACCCAACGGATCGGTCAACGAGGTGAAGTTCTTCAACGGCTACATCGACACCGTCGAAGAGAGCATGCGGTTCTACGACCAGCTCGGCGGCCCGCAGACCTACAACCACTACCCGATCGGCTGGGCGATGGCGTTCAACACGCCCTACAAGCTCTACAAGCGTTACGCCTCCCACGAGGGCGGCATCGCCGATCCCGCGATCATCTCCTGGCCCAACGGAATTCGCGCGCACGGTACGGTCTGCGACAGCTACGTCAACGTCTGCGACGTGATGCCGACCGTCTACGACCTGCTGGGCATCACCCCGCCCGACACCGTGCGCGGCATCCCGCAACGGCCGCTGGAAGGCGTGAGTTTTACAGCGGCGCTTCATGATCCGTCGGCCGAGACCGCCAAGGACACGCAGTTCTACACGATGCTCGGCACCCGCGGAATCTGGCACCGCGGCTGGTTCGCCAACACCGTGCACGCGGCCACCCCGTCCGGCTGGAGTCACTTCGACCAGGATCGCTGGGAGCTCTACCACATCGAAAAGGACCGCAGCCAGAACCGCGACTTGGCCGCCGAGAATCCCGACAAACTCGAAGAACTGAAGGCCTTGTGGTTCTCCGAGGCCGCCAAGTACAACGGGCTGCCGCTGGCCGATCTCAACATCCTGGAGACGCTGAACCGCTGGCGGCCCTACCTGGTGGTCGACCGGACGAACTTCACGTACTACCCCGGCACCGCCGAGGTCGGCATCGGCGCCGGGGTCGAGATCCGCGGCCAGTCCTATTCGGTGCTCGCCGAAGTCACCGTCGACTCCCCCGCCGCCGAGGGCGTGCTGTTCAAACAGGGTGCGGGACACGGCGGACACGTCCTCTTCGTCAAAGACGGCCGGTTGCACTACCTCTACAACTTCATGGGCGAGGACGAGCAGTGGGTGTCGGCGCCGGACGCCCTGCCGCTGGGCAGCCACCTGTTCGGCGTCCGTTACGAGCGCACCGGCACCGTCGACGGCAGCCACACCCCGCTCGGGGAGGTCTCGCTGTATGTCGACGACGCGGTCGTCGCGTCACGGTCCGGCATGCGTACCCACCCCGGCACCTTCGGACTGGCGGGCGGCGGAATCGGCGTGGGACGCAACGGCGGACAGTCGGTGTCGAGTGCCTACACCGCGCCGTATCCGTTCACCGGCGGCACCGTCGCCAAGGTGATCGTCGACACCTCGGGCACCCCGTACATCGACGTCGAACGGGAGCTCGCCGCGGCGTTCGCCAAGGACTGACGTCCGCGATGCCGAATGCTCCCCCGGCAACTAGAACATGTTCTACAGTTGGGCGTCGGTCGGCGCCCAACGAGGAAGATCCCGAACCTCGGGGGCCCGGCCAGCCGGTCTCGCGAGGAGTGGATGTGCAGTTCAACCTGGCCGATGTCTTCGAGACGGTCGCGGCCGCGGTCCCCGACCGCGTCGCGCTGACCTACGAGGGCGAGCACCACACGTACGCCCGGCTCGACGCCGAGGCGAACACGGTGGCGCGATTGTTGTCGGAGGCGGGCATCGGCGCGGGAGAACACGTGTCGCTGTTCCTGAAGAACAGCGTCGAACACGTCACCGCCCTCCTGGGCCTGATCAAGATTCGCGCGGTGCCGATCAACGTCAACTACCGCTACACGCCCGCCGAGCTCGAGTACATCTTCACCAATTCGGACTCCGTAGCCGTGCTCGTCGAACTGCCCGAACATCAGCGGACGCTGGCCGGGCTCCTCGACGCGTGCCCGCTGGTGCGGACCGTGATCGTGATCGGTGCGATCGAGGGCGAGCTGCGCGCCGCCGCGGACGCGCGCTCGATCGCCGTGGTGCCGTTCGCCGATGCCGAAACCCTCTCCCCCGCCGTGGAATTCGCGCCGCGCACCGGAGACGAGCTGTATCTGCTATACACCGGGGGCACCACCGGGTACCCGAAGGGGGTGATGTGGCGGCACGACGACTTCTTTCGCAAGCCGCTCTCCGGCGGCAACCCCTACGGTGACGATGCCCGTCAGGATCTCGCCGAGATCGCCACCGCCGCCAAGGAATTCCCGGAACTGGCTTTCCTGATCGCCGCGCCGCTGATGCACGGCGCCGCGCTGTACTCCCTGTTCACCTTCTTCACCCTCGGGGCGCGCGTCGTCCTCATGCGCGACTTCGATTCGCGCCGTGTCGTGGAAGCGATCGAGCGGGACAAGCTCCAGGTGATCCTCATCGTCGGAGACGGTATGGGACTTCCGCTGGTCGACGAGATGGAGCGTCGCCGGGGCGAGATCGACTTCAGCTCGCTGTTCTCGATCACCTCGGGCGGCGCGATCTGGTCGGTCGGTGTGCGCGAACGCATGCTCGCGATCAAGCCGGATCTCCTGCTGCGCGACAACTTCGGAGCCTCGGAGTCCGGCAACGACGGCGCCTTCACCGTCGACGAGCAGGGCAATCTGCGCATGCCGCCTTCGCCGACCATGCTGCTCGTCGACGAAGACCTCGACGACATTCCCCCGGGCAGCGAGCGGATCGGATACATCGCCCGCGTCGGCAACATCCCGCTCGGGTACTACAAGGACGACGAGAAGTCCGCCCGCACTTTCCGCACCCGCGCCGACGGCACACGCATGTCGATCCTCGGCGACATGGGGCGCGTGGAGGCGGACGGCACCATCGTGTTCCTCGGCCGCGGCTCGCAGTGCATCAACACCGGCGGCGAGAAGGTCTTCGCCGAGGAGGTCGAGGCCGCACTGCACGACCACCCGTCGATCGCCGACGCGCTCGTCGTCCCCGTGCCCGACGAACGCATGGGACAGAAGGTCGCCGCGGTCGTCGCGACCTACCCGGACGCACCGGCGCTCGAACTGGAGGAAGTCCAGCAGCACTGCCGAAAGACATTGGCGGGCTACAAGATACCGCGAACCATGGTCGTGGTCGACGAGGTCCGGCGCACACCGGCGGGCAAGGCCGACTATCGCTGGGCGGCCGCGGTCGCGGCGGGATAGAGGGCGCGCGCGGCAGGCTCGCCGGGCCACCAGACCCGGTCGCCGAGCATCGCGAACAAGGCCGGTACCACCAGTGTGCGCACCACGAAGGTGTCCAGCAGGATGCCCACGCCGACGACGATGCCCAACTGGGTCAGGGTGATCAGCGGCAGCACACCCAGGACGCAGAACACCGCGGCGAGGACCACGCCCGCGCTGGTGATGACCGCGCCGGTCGAGGCGACCGCGCGGACCATTCCCCGCGTGGTGCCGTGCGGGTTCGCCTCCTCCCGCGCCCTGGTCACCAGGAAGATCGTGTAGTCCACGCCGAGCGCCACGAGGAACAGGAAGCCGAACAGCGGGACGTTGGTGTCCAGCGCCGGGAAGCCGAACACGTTGTCGCTGAGCCAGCTGCCCGCGCCGAGCGCGGCGAGCGCGCTGAGCACCGTGACACCCACCAGCAACAACGCGGCGGGCAGCGCACGCAGCAGCACCACGAGCACCAGCAGCACGACGGCGAGGATGAGCGGGATGACCAGAGCCTGGTCGCGGCGGGCGGCGTCGCGGATGTCGAGCGCTTCGGCATCGGATCCGCCGACCAGCGCCTCCGCACCGGGCACCGCCGCCATCGCCGACCGGATGTTCTCGATGGTGGTGAACGCCGCGGCGGAGGCCGGAGCCGCGTCGAGCACCACCGACCAACGGGTCCACCCGTTTTCGGATGTTCCCGTCACCGTGGCGCGCGAGACTCCGGAAAGCGTGTCGAGCGCCGACTGGACCTGCGCGGTAGCGCCGCTCCGCGCGATCACGAGGGCCGGGTCCGACGCTCCGGACGGAAAGTGCTCGGAGAGGACGTTCAAACCGTCGACCGACTCCGCTCGGACACGGAACTGTTCGGTGCGCGAGAGTCCGATGTCGGTAGCCGCCAAACCGGCGGCGAAGACGACGAGCACCGCCGACGCACCGCAGGCGACGACGGCCGGGCGGCGCACCACCCGCGTCGCGACCGCCGCCCACGCCCCGTCCTCGGCGGCGTCGCGGCCATCCGGCCGCGGCACGAACGGCCAGAACACCCGTCGTCCGCACAGCGCGAGAGCGGGCGGCAGGGCGGTGAGCACGAAGACGACCGCGACCACCAGGCCCGCCGCCGCGAACGCACCGAGGCTGCGGGTGTTGGGCAGCAGGGCCAGCAACAGGGTCAGCAGGGCGAGGACCACGGTGACGTTGCTGGCGACGATGGCGGGCCCGGCGTGCCGCACCGCCGCACGCAGCGCGTCCCGATGGTCGGTGTGGCGGTGCAGTTCGTCGCGGTAGCGCGACACCAGCAGTAGCGCGTAATTGGTTCCCGCCCCGAAGACCAGCACGCTGGTGATGCCGGAGGTCGATCCGTCGAAGGCGAGGCCGGTGAGGTCGGCGAGGGCGGTGCCGACGCTGGTGGCGACCCGGTCCGCGAGCCCGACCACCGTCAGCGGCACCAGCCACAGCACCGGCGAGCGGTAGGTCGCGATCAGCAGCACCATCACCACGATCGCGGTCACGGCGAGCAGCAGGGTGTTGGCACCCGAAAACGAGTCGGCGATATCGGCACCGAACGCAGGTCCGCCCGTCACTTGCAATCGGAGTCCCTCGGGCGCGTCGGCGGTGACGGCGGCGCGCAATTCCTCGATGCGTTCGGTGAGCGCGAAGCCGTTGAGATCCGCGGGCACCGCGACACGGCCGAGGGCTGCTCGACCGTCCGGGGCCACGATCACGCCGGTCGGTCGCGCCCCGGCATCGGCGCGGGTGAGCGCCGCTTCCAGCGCGGCGAGATCCGCTTGCGTCAATTCGCCGTCGTCGGAGCGAGTCGCGACCACGATGGCGGCGGCCGTTCCCGCGTCCGGGAACTGGTCGGCGACCACCGCGGCGCGGGCGGACTCGGTCGAGGCGGGTAGCGAATCGGGCGCCTGGCCCGCGCTGTCGTTGCCGCCCGCCAGCACCATGACCGCCATGGCCGCCGCCACGACCGCGAGCAGGACACCCCACGATCGTCGCCCGGTGACCAGCCTCGCGAATCCGTCCCATGCGCTCCCGTTCACGTCGGTAACTATTTCAGAAACTTAACTAATAGGCAACGGGCGCCTACCCGAGTGACTAAGCTCTGAGCCGGACAGACAGGAGGCGGCCGGTGGGCGACAGCGTCGCGAACACGACGGACCCAGGCATCGAACGGACGGCATTGGAGACCGAGATCGCTCGGGACCTTCGCGCGCTCACGGCCGTCTCGGAGCAGATCGGTCATGTCTTCGCGCGGGCGAACGACCTGCGCCCCAACGATTTCCGCGCCCTGATGCACGTCGCGACGGCCGATGCCGAAGGCACGCCGGTCACCGCGGGGCAGCTGAGCAAGTTGATGGGGATCTCCGCGCCCGCCGTCACCTACCTGGTCGAGCGCATGCTCGACTCGGGCCACCTGGAACGCACGCCGGATGCCGCCGATCGGCGTCGAGTCCACCTGCGCTACACCGATCACGGCATGGCGGTCGCGGCGGGCTTCTTCGGTCCGCTCGGTGAGCGGACTCGCGCCGCGCTGGCCGAGTTGCCCGATGCCGACCTGCGGGCGGCCCATCGGGTCCTCGTCGGCGTCACCGCCGCGCTGCGCGAGTTCCACGCCGAATTGCCCGCGGCCGGAGGGCCGGTCCCGGAGTAGCAGCCATCCGGCGAACATCGGCACGTGCGCGCTGGTTTCCGAAGGAGCAGAATGGAGTCAGGAAGGTCGTCATGGGACTGCTCAAGGGCCTGCTCGGCGTAGTGGTTGGAGTTCTGACCGCCGTACTCGGCACGGTGGTCGGGATTCTCGCAGCCGTGGTGTGGCTCGTCGGCGCGGTGCTGTGCGTGACGATCATCCTTCTTCCGCTGGGTCTCCCTGTCGTGCGGCTCGCCCGCCGCCTGTTCGGCCTCTCCCGACAGCTGATGCGTCTGCCCTGAGAACGTCGCTCCGTGTAAGTCCTCCGTTGCCAAACCCGCTGGGGGCTGCGCAGCTTCGCCTGGGGGATGGTTAGGATCATCTTCAGTGCGTGAACGCCGCATCGGGCGTCCGCACCAAGGACGGTCCGTCCTCACCACGGGAATCCGGACCGGCGAGGCCGATCATCCTGCGGCACACCCACGGCGGAGAGACCCGCCGGAACAAGTCGGTGTGTCCGGCCGGGAACGGCTGTTCCCTCGACGCGTGCCGTCATCCCGGAATCGAACCCGTTGCGGAAGTCCCCGGGATCGGCGGTGCGCTCGCCGACGGTCGCCGCCCTACGCGGCGCCCAAGAAGGAGTCTTCCCGTGAGTTCAGCACTGTCGCGACCCGAGTCGCCACAGCACAGCGACGCCCCTTGTCGCGCAGCGGTTTCCGACGCTTCCGAGCCGATCGTCGAGCGGATCACCGGCGCGCAATCGGTGGTTCGATCGCTCGAGGAACTCGGCGTCGAAGTGGTCTTCGGCATTCCCGGCGGTGCCATTCTGCCGGTCTACGATCCGCTGCTCGATTCCCGGCGCATCCGCCACGTGCTGGTGCGGCACGAGCAGGGCGCCGGGCACGCGGCCACGGGCTACGCCCAGGCGACCGGCCGGGTCGGGGTGTGCATGGCCACCTCGGGTCCGGGCGCGACCAACCTGGTGACCCCGCTCGCCGACGCCCAAGCCGATTCCGTGCCGCTCGTCGCCATCACCGGTCAGGTGCCGAGGCCGATGGTGGGCACGGACGCGTTCCAGGAAGCCGACATCACCGGCATCACGATGCCGATCACGAAGCACAATGTCCTCGTCGCGCACGGCGCCGACATTCCGCGAATCCTCGCCGAGGCCTTCTATCTGGCGAGTTCGGGCAGACCCGGCGCGGTCCTGGTGGACATACCCAAGGACGTGCTGCGCGCCAAGACGGTCTTCCGCTGGCCGCCGCGGCCTAGGCTATCCGGCTATCGTCCGGTCACCGCGCCAAACCCGCGCCAACTCCGGGCCGCGCTGCGCCTGATCGCGCGAGCGCAGGCACCGGTGCTCTACGTGGGCGGCGGTGTCATCAAGGCCGCAGCCGCCGCGGCATTGCGCACGTTCGCCGAACTGACCGGCATTCCGGTGGTGACCACCCTGATGGCGCGTGGGGCGTTTCCCGACAGCCACCCGCAGAATCTCGGCATGCCGGGCATGCACGGAACGGTCGCCGCGGTGGCGGCCATGCAGAAGAGCGATCTGCTCATCGCCCTCGGTGCCCGATTCGACGACCGGGTGACCGGCGACCCGGACTCGTTCGCTCCGAACGCGGCGGTGATTCACGCCGATATCGACCCCGCCGAGATCGGCAAGATCCGGCACGCCGACGTGCCGATCGTGGGTGACTGCCGCGCCGTGCTGGAAGGCTTGATCGCCGAGCTGGCCACGAATCCGCGACCGCAGCCGGATCTTTCGGTCTGGTGGTCGGTCCTGGAACGGCTCCGCACGTCGTATCCGCTGGGTTACGACCGGCCATCGGACGGCGCGCTCGCGCCGCAGTTCGTCATCCGCGCGCTGGGGCGAGCCGCCGGGCCCGACGCCATCTTCTGCGCGGGCGTCGGCCAGCATCAGATGTGGGCCGCGCAGTTCATCGACTACGAGAAGCCGCGGACCTGGCTCAACTCCGGCGGTATGGGCACGATGGGGTATGCCGTCCCGGCCGCTCTCGGCGCCAAACTCGGTGCGCCACAAGCCGAAGTCTGGGCCATCGACGGCGACGGCTGCTTCCAGATGACCAACCAGGAACTGGCCACCGCCGCCGTCGAGGGTGTGCCGATCAAGGTGGCGGTAATCAACAATGGTCACCTCGGCATGATCCGGCAGTGGCAGCACCTGTTCTACGACGAGCGGTATTCGCAGAGCGAGCTGGCCACCCATTCCCGGCGCATCCCCGATTTCGTCCAGCTCGCCGAGGCGCTCGGCTGCGTCGGATTGCGCTGCGAGCGGGAAGCCGACGTCGCCGACGTGATCTCGGCGGCCAGGGCCATACACGATCGGCCCGTGGTGATCGATTTCGTCGTCGGCTCGGACGCTCAGGTGTGGCCGATGGTCGAAGCCGGTGCGGGCAACGATCTGATCATGGCGGCGCGCAATCTACGTCCGCTCTTCGAGAACTCGGATCGCCCCTGACGCGCGAACCCCCGCGGCAGCGGTCTGCGCGGGGGTCCGGTCACTCCTCATCCCGAGTGATCCGAGCGCTCAAGGGGTGTCGAAACCGGCGGCGGCGAACACCTGCTTGGCCCGATCCGAACGGACGAAGTCGACGAAGGCGGCGGCCGCGTTCGGGTTGGGCGCCTTGGCCAGCGGCGCGATCGGGTAGGTGTTGACGGCCTGGGTCGATTCGGGGAAGTCGATGCCCTCCACCTTGTCCCCGGCGGCCTGGACATCGGTGCGATACACCAGGGCGGCGTCGACCTCGTCGAGCGTCACCTTGGTGAGCACGGCCTTGACGTCCTGCTCGCGGGTGTCGGGTTGGGGTGCGATGCCCGCGATCTCGAAGACCTTCTTGGCCGCGGCGCCGCAGGGCACCTGCTCGGCGCACAGCGCGATGCGCGGCTCGGTCTTGCCGAAGTCGGCGAGACCGGTGATCTTGCCCGGATTACCCTTGGGCACCGCGATTTTCAAACGGTTGCTCACGAACGTCGTGGGCTGGGCGGTGATTTCGCCACGGTCGACGACCTGCTGCATATTGGCGGGCGCCGCCGAAGCGAAGACATCCGCGGGCGCGCCCTGCCCGATCTGCTGGGCGAGCGACGAGCTGGCGCCGAAGCTGTACACCACCTTCACCCCCGGATGCGCGGCTTCGAACTCCTTGCCGAGCGCGGTGAAGGTCTCGGTGAGCGACGCCGCCGCGAACACCGTGACGGTGCCGGAGACCTGATCAGATCCCGTCGGCGTCTGCGTGTCGTCCGAGCCGCAGCCCACCAGTCCCGCGGTGACGGTGAGCACGGCAGCGGCCGCATTCAGCGTCCGGAATGTCTTCATCCTCATCAACTTTCTGTAGTTCGACCACGAACTGGGCCGAGTTCACTGTCCCGCGGATTCGTCACGGCTGGCCATATTTTGCCGCGTCTGCGGCACATATGCCGGGTCATTGCGGAATCGGCAGGACTTCCACGAGCGCGCCGCGACCAGACCCTGGCGGAAGTAGGGCCAACGCCTGCGCGGCGAGGAGATCGGCCAGGTGTGGGGTCCGCGCCGCGCCGACGGTTCGCCAGACGCCGCCGTCGACCTGCCGGGCGGGCACGACGCGGGTGCATCCGAGCTCCAGCGCCAACGCGTCGGCGATCCGGCCCCAGCGTGGTGGCGACGGACTACGGCCGGTCAGGGCACGGACCAACGATTCGCCGGTGACCAGCAAAGCCGTGATCGCGGCCAGCGGATTGCCCGGGAGGGCCAGCAGTGTGCGACCATCGGCGAGGCGCGCCACGATCTGCGAGCCTCCCGGCCGCATGCGCACACCGTCGATCAGGATTTGCGCGCCGATCTCGGCCAGCACATCGCGCAGCCCGTCGGCGGCGCCGCGTCCGGTCGCCCCGACCGAGACCACGAGTTCGGCATCGGTGTCGAGGTCGAACCAGGACCGCAGCACCGCACGGTCGTCGGGCAGCCGCCAGACCTGTCGGCAGTCGATGTCGCGACCGCGCAGATAGTGCGGCAGCACCGGGCCGAGAGCGTCACGCACCTGCCCCTCGGCGCGGAGGCCGGGCGCACGGATCTCGTCGCCGGTGATGAGTACATCGGCGCGCAGCGGACCCCGGATCGCGGCGATCGGCGCGTCGGCACTGAACGCGACGGAGGCGAGCGCCGGATCGACCCGGGCCCCGGCGGGGGCGAGTTCGTCACCGGCGGACCAGTATTCGCCGCGCCGTCGGATGTCGTTGCGGTGGGAAACCTCGGGCGCTTCGGTCACGACCCATCGCCTGCCACGCCGTTCGGTGCGGACATGCTCCCAGGGCGCATACCTGACCGGCACCGGCGGAAGGGCCGCCGCCAGAACCGCGTCGATGTCGTCCACACTCACCGCCGCGCCGGTGTCCTCCTCGAGGGATACCGCACCCACGCATCGCCCTTCCCGTCGGCAACCATTCGGACGCACATCCTCGCATACGGAGACTTCTCGCCGAAATCGCCGCAGTTGCGGTCAATTACCGCAACCTCACCCGCATACGCGGTCAGCGGTGCGGCGCCGGTTTCCTCATGATCCCGACGACCGGGCAGCCAGGCGAACGTAACCGAGCCGTTGACGAGCAGGTCACAGACCGTTCCTAGCGTGGCGCGCTCACATACGGCACGAGAACGCTAGCGAATCCGCATTCGCGGAGAAATCCGCGCGTTTCACCCTCGGTTTCGCCTACCCTTGGTGAATGAGCTCGCCGGACCTCCCGCCCGACCTGGTAGACATCATCGGCAGGTACGACCTCGCCCTTCTCGTCAGCATCGGCGACTTGGGGCCGCACACCACACCCCACCATCCGGTGCTGGAGGACAACCGCTTTCACATTCCCGCGCCGGGACCGGTCACCTGCCGCAATATCACTGCGAACCCGGCGGTCACCCTGCTCTGGCCGCCGGAGGCACCGACCGGCCACGTGCTGATCGTCGACGGTCACGCCGCGCTGTCCGGCTACACCCTCGAGATCGTCCCTACGCAAGCCGTCCTGCACCACACGGGCACGGCGGACGCCATGTCGCGGCGCTGTGCCGACTGCCGCCGGTTCAATCTCGCACCGCCGTATCTGCTCGGCGAGCGGCGCGGGTTCCCGTCGTGAGCGAGCGAACCATAGGCACAGCGCGCATTCGCGCACGACGGAGCCGAGCGCCAGCGAGGCGCAGTCGTCAGCTGACCCGACCGCGCCGACCTCCATCGATTGCGCCGAGCCCATCGGCGATTGCCGGCCAACCGGGCTCAAACAGCCTTGAAGGTACCGAGTCCCGAGGACACATTGATGGCGACGCCACCGGCGGTCGCGAGTGCGACGATCGAACCCGCTCCGGTGAACACCCGCACCGGCGCCGGGCGGCAGTCACAGGGCCGCTGCGCCGTTTCCCGATCCGGCACGTCCACTACACCGACCGCTCCGGTCGTCAGATTCGTCCAGTGGATCCGGGCGTGGGAGTCGAAAACGGTGCCACCGCTGAACGGTCCCGGGTTGGCGACACCGAAGGTGGTGACTCCGGGTTCGTCACCGACGGTCGCGGTCAAGTAGACGCTGAATGTCGATGGAACACCCCATGTTTGGGACAACTTGATCAGTGGGAGATGAAATGTGGTCGTCTCCGCGGCGTGCGCGACGGTGTGCTGCCCAAGCACCAAGGCACCGACCGCCGCACCGACGACACCCCACTTGGCGCTCACGCCAGCAGCCCGGTGAACCACCTTCTTCGTCACTAGCCCTCCTCATAGTCGATTCCGGCCCGCATAGATGCTGGCAGCGCCATGACGATCGACGAGACGATCGCTGGATCGGCGCTGCCCACAGCCGCATTCACGGTGCCGCCTGCGCCTTCGGCAGGGCTCCGTGAACGAGCAGCACGCCAAGTAAACAACCCGAGGGGCGATATTCACGGCATCGACCCGCCCCGACTTGTGGCTTGCTTGCCCAGTGGTGATCGAGCTCGAGCTCGACCCCGCCTCGCCGCCCGGCGGCCAGCGAGACAGCGTGCCCCTCTTCGCACAATCGGCGTCCCCATCACCTGGACATCCCTTCCGGTCCAGCGGCACGCCGATGACCGCGCGACCGGCGATCTCCGCCTGGGGTCGTGCGGCCCCAGGCGGAGACGCATCCCCAATACCTACGCGGCGGCCGCCATTCCAGACCGGTGAAGCCAGGCAGCTTCGTCACCGTGGATGGTTTCGCGGCCGCCGCGGGCCGGGCCGAACGACTACAGGCAGAAGCTCAGCTCGATGTGACCGAGCGGGATACCGGTGCACACTTCCACCGAACCCGACACCGGTGTAGCCGCGGTGGCGGTCCCCGCGGTCAGCGAGCCCGCCGACAGCACCAGGGCGGCGATGGCAAGCGGGCGAACAATTTTGGAGGTCATACATCATCCTCTGGTTGTGCATTCAACACGTCCCGGGTTCGGGACGGGCCCATCAGACCACGCTTCGTTACCCGCCGGTAGCCATCCGCGATCGCCTCGTGGAGATCCCAAAGTGTCGGCGAAACTTTGTGTGAATCCGATTTGCAGACAACGGGATCCGCCGCGACGAACGATCCGCGGCATGTCGGCCGTCGCGGCCCTCAGCCTCGTGCACACCAACCGCCGACGAGACGGCGACTGGGCCCCGCGCTCCGAATACTGAGTTCCCATAACAGATCTGCTCTTCGACACCGGGTACGGCACGACCGCGACAACGGTCGATTTTCGCGCGAACCGGACATTGCCCACGGACGAACCGTCAGCCGAAAAGCTGGCGCGCTCGACATCTCATCGGCGACACCTGTCCGCCGACTCGACGACGAGCACCCCGGCGTGAGAAGGACGTGAGCCGATGACCGGCGCGAACGAATTGCCTACGAGTTTCGGTCGACAAGTCCACGCACGGCGTACGCAGTCTTGCGCAGGCCGGATTTCGATCGCCGAACTCGTTGGCGCACAACGCTAGTTCTGCGGTAACCCCCAGCACGGGTAGTCGCGGCCGGCGTCGATGAGGCCGACGCTGGCCGGTGTCCGGCAAGTTACGTGCGGTTTGTGGCGATAATCGACCACCAAATGCAGGTTCGCGGCCTTCTCACCGGTGAACGTCTGATGGCATTGCGAACAATGGCACACATTGTGGGCGCTCAATGGCCACCAGCACTGACATCCCCGGCATTTCACCGTCTCCGGCGATTTCGTCTTCATGATCACTCACCTGCTCGCGCGAACACGCGCGGTCCACACCGACACCTCGGTCGTACCCGCACCGTGCTGCGTCACACCTTCATACTCGATCGCCGTAGCGGCGGCTTTCCCGGTTCCGAACTCGACGTGCTTGCGCGGTGAGCATCACCGATCGCGAGCGCGACGAACAGTGTATGCCTGATGTCCTGAGGGCTCGGCCTGGCGCGGAAATGCGTCCGGCACACCGTGTCCGGCGTTGGTTCGCGCAGCGTGGCGAAGACCGACGGCGCGGAAGTGATCCGCCGCCGCGGCGGGGTCTCCGGTCAGTGATGGCTCTCTGCTCGCAGGTCCTCGACCAGCGTGTCCAGGGTGTCCACGAGCCGGGCGATCGACCGGGCCTGCGGGTGCGGCAAGTCGACTGCGACAGCGCTGCCGACAGCGGCTCGCAGCAGTTCGACCGCCTCGGCGATCAGCGCCGCGTTCCGCGCCAAGCGCTGCCGAGAGATACGGTGCTGGCCGACCGGGCTTGCCCAGTCCGGGCGCGGCAGCTCCTGCAGCATCTGGCTCACCCGGGCCCGGATCGCGCTGGCCAGTGCGATGGCTTCGGCCCACTGCTGGGCGAGCGCGGCGGCGCCGTGGGTGCGGCGCGGGTCGTTCGGTTCGGGGCACGCGTCGTCCAACTTCGCCGGAAGCTGGCGCAGCAGCTCGATCAGCAGGTCCACATGGTGGCCGGTCAGGCTCGACTCATCGGTGAGAGTGGGATCGATGTCGAAGATCTCCGCCGCACTTCGCGATTGCGCGACGGCGTCGGCCAGCAGCGCCCGCGCGCGGCGGCGTTCCTCGTCGGTGCAGCCGGGGGTCGACGCGAGATGCCCGGCCGCCACGCGGATGGCCTCGAGCAGACGGCGTTGCTCCGGGCAGGGGCGGGCGATCGGGCGGTGATGCACGCCGAAATCTTCCGCACGGTCATCGCTCGTCGACGTCGGCGTCCACCCCGATCCCACCGCGACGGGGTCGTGGGGACGGCTCACGGTCACATAGCGGTCGATGACGCGGTCAGTAGTCGTGATCACCCAGCGACCTTCTCACCTGCGGCGACGGCAGCGGCTGATCCGAGCGCGTGTCTCGCCGACATTTTCGTGCGGCGTCGCGATCGGAGCGGTCGGCGCGACGCACGGCCCGCGCCCACACACCCTCCGAAGCCGCGGTGACGATCGCGCGGCCCATCGAGCACGACCCACCTTGGCTGTAGTACGACAGGTACGACGCGCTTCGGAACATCGCGCGCCCGTCGACCTCGCGGCGGCATAGATCGGAGTTTTCTGAGAATTTCTCGAGATTGTGCCGACGTATGGTAACGAAGGTCACTCACTGCTATTTTTGTGACTCGCGAGTATCGCTCCAACTCACTTGCATCAGGCCTTCACCTGCCGCTGCTGTCAGGTGTCGCGGAGGGTAGCGATCTCCATCCCCATCTGCAGAAGAATAATTCCAAGGCGTATGCCGCCATATCGGCGCGCCTTGCCCAGGAGATCATGTGACTGGCGAAAGAAATTCGAATCTCGCGCATTCACCGGCGACCCCCGCCAGGCCTGCCCGGCGAGCGTGACCGGAGATGGCGGCGCCAACTTCACGTTTACGTGTGCCACGGCAACACGGGCCATTTCTCGCACCGGACGATCTGCTGCGCGCGATCAGCGGACGTTCGAACTGCGATCGACCATTGTCGGGCTGGGCGCGGAAGCTCGGATCGCTGCACCGCGAGTGGCTCGGCGCGCCGTCCGAATGCCAAATCCGCCAGCAGGTAGCGGGAGTCGTCCACGAGATCGACGCGTGGATCACCGCGCAGCTTCCGCGCCCGCGGCCGGGCGCTCCCCGCGGGACCGATTCGGTGGGCGGGGTGATCGCGCGGGTCGCCGAAGCCGCGGCATGCGCCCATTGGGCGCTGCACCACGTGGAGGACGCGGTCCAACGCCACCGGGCCTGGGATCATCTCGCTGAAATGCGCGAGGGTTACGAGGATTTGGTGGCGCTGGCATTGGACGGGTTGATCAGGCTGCCCAAATCCTGGCCCGGCATCGGCTGGCCCGCCACCGCTACCAAGAAGTAGTAATCGGCGCCCGGTCAGGAGCTGGCTTCGGCGGCGGCCTTCAGATCCTTCAACCAGGCTTCGAGGCCCATACCGAGGAAAGCGGTGGAGGTGGGCACGTCGGCTTCGACCTGCGCGCCGGTCCAGTTCTCTTCGGTGCGCACCAGGACGCCGCCGTCGACCTCGGTGAAGGTCCAGACGTGCACGCCGTTGTCGATGCGCAGGCCGTCGCCGATGCCAGGGCCGCTCCAGCGGATGCACGTACTCGGCTGCATCTGGTGGACGCTGGAAGTGATGACCAGGGTGGTGGCCGGGGTCGTGGCGGTGGCGGGCGCCGGAGTCGTCCACTGGAACCGCGAGCCTTCCCGCAGCGGTCCCTGGTCCAAGAGCTTCATGCTCGTGACGGGCTTCTGCCAGGAGGGCCAGCGTTCCACGTCGGTCTGCAGTTCCCAGATGGTGCGCAATGGCGCCTCGATCAAGGTCTCCGTCCGGTAGCGGATCGGCGCATCGCGATCGATACCCGCCCCACCGCAAGTCAGGGGAGCCGGGTGCGCGGGGTCGGTGGTAGTCGCGGCTCGGCCCGCGGTTTCGTTCTCATCGCCGCCGCATGCGGTGACTGCAGTCAGCGCGAGCGCGGCGGCCAACGGGATGAGGAAGCGGGCGGCGCGGCGAGCGGTTCGCGGGGTGTGGGACATGAGGTTCTCCTCGTCAGGGCTTGGAGCCGACAACCATCGAGTTAGAGTCACTCGATTTAGTTAGAAGCTATAACCGCGACCAAGTGAGTGTCAATAGGAAAAGTGATAGGGTCTAACTGTCATGTCGCGGAGGTCGTGCGGAGGTGGTGGACGATGGTCGCCAGTGGGGCGAGTTCGCGCGAGCGCTATCGGACCCAGGTGCGCGAGGAGATCAAGCAGCACGCGTGGGAGCAGATCGCCACGGCGGGCGTGTCCGCGCTGTCGCTCAACGCGATCGCCAAGCAGGTCGGCATGAGCGGCCCCGCCCTGTATCGGTACTTCGCCAGTCGCGACGAGTTGATCACCGAGCTGATCCGCGACGCCTACCGAAGCCTCGCCGACGCGATGCGCGCGGCGTTCGGCTCCGGCGCCGACGTCACCGAGCTGGCCTACACCGTGCGGGAATGGGCCTTGGCCGACCCGCAGCGCTACTTCCTCATCTACGGCACACCCGTCCCCGGCTACCACGCCCCCGACGACACCACTCAGATCTCCGCCGAAATCATGTCGGTGCTCGTCGAAGCTTTCGCCGGGCTGCCTCAGGACAATCCGACGACGCCGTTCGACGCCCACCTCGACGAGCACCGTCGATGGGCGGAAGGCCACTCGGCGCCCGCCACCGTCCTCCACCGCGCCGTGTCCTTCTGGACCCGGCTCCACGGCGTCCTCTCCCTCGAACTCGCGGGCCACTTCACCGGCATGGAGTTCGATCCCGCCCTCCTCTACGCCGACGAGCTGAACACCCTCCTGACCTGACCGCGACCTTCCCCGAGTGACGACTGCCGCCGACGAGTTCGGCCATGCCGCTACGGCGCGCCCACGACTGTCGCCGGAGTCGGCGCGGCCCGTTCCGGCGGAAGCGAATTCGCGCCGCCTCGAGCGCAAGGGTTGTGCGCTCGAGGCATGGGATGATTCGATACCGCCCGTGACCGAGCAGATCGATGAGATTCGTGTAGTCAGCGCCAGCCGGGAGATCGCGGCGGACCCGGCCGACATCTTCGAGCTCATCGCCGACCCCGCGCAGCAGCCGCGGTGGGACGGCAACGACAACCTCGCCGAGGCGCCGACCGGACAGCGGGTGCGCGGCGTGGGCGAGGTGTTCAGCATGACGCTCACGAACGGCGCTGTGCGCGACAACCATGTCGTCGAGTTCGCCGAGAGCGGCCGCATCGCGTGGCGGCCGTCGGAGCCGGGCAAGGAGCCGCCCGGTCACCTGTGGCGCTGGGAGCTGGCACCGGCGGGCGAGGGTCGCACGCTGGTGACACACACCTACGACTGGACGGCGCTGACCGACGAGAAGCGTCTGGTGCGCGCCCGCGCCACCACCGCGGACAAGCTGTCCGCGTCCATCGAACGCCTCGCCGAATTGGCGGAGCGGCAAGCGAATTCCGCCGAGTAGTCCTCTCAGCTCAGGCGGCGGACGTGCAGGTCCTGGGTGGCGCGGGCGATCGCAGTGCCATCGGCGGCACGGATCTCGGTGACGTGCGTGGTGACGGACCGGCCGGTGTCGTCGACTCGCGCGCGGATCGCCGCCGCCTCGTCGGGCGTCAGCCGCATGGTCGCGGTGACCACGTCGTAGCCCGGGGCGAGGAACTCGATGGCGCCCTTGCTGTTCCAGATGCGATAGCCGCCGCCGAGCTGGCCCGCCGCCATGACCGCGTAGAACGGGTCGGTCATCGCGAAGAGGGTGCCGCCGAAGGCGGAACGGTTGACGTTGCGGTTCCAGGCCCGCACCCGATGCGAGACCCGTACCGAACTCCAGTCTTCGGCGACGTGGCGGACCCGCACCCCCGTGAACAGCAGTGGTGGATACAAGTTCATCAGCAGGTGGAACGCCCTCGGGCTGGACAAGGCACGGGCATGGGCCGAATTGTTCGCCATGGAAACACCTTTCGCTGGAACGCCGGATTCGCTCATCGCGCCGCGGGGACCGGCGCGGGCGGCTCGCCGAGGAAGGCGGGCACGCAGACGACGCGGTGGCGCGCCCGGCGAGCAACCGTCACGCCGGATCTCCCGTTCGGGGCGCCGTCGGCGGCCTGCGCGGGCGCCGGTCCCACGATGACATGCGCGTTGGTGCCGATGATGCCGAACGCGCTCACGCCCGCCAGCGGTCCCGAATCGTCCGTCGACCAGCGCGCGGACTGCTCCGACACACGAATATCGGTGCCATCGAGGGTGATTCGCGGATTCAACGTGCCGAAATGGACCAGCGGCGGGACGACGCGTTCACGCGCGCACAGCAGTGCCTTGACCAGGCCGACGACACCGGCGGCCGCTTCCAGGTGCCCGAGATTCGTCTTCAGCGTCCCCACGTGCAACGCGCGGCCGCCGTTGCGCGCGCCGAGCGCGGCGACGATCCCGCTCATCTCGATCGGATCGCCCAGCGAGGTGCCCGTTCCGTGCGCCTCGACCATGCCGATGTCGGCCGCCGAGCATCCGGCGTCGTCCAGCGCCGACTCGATGACGCGCTGCTGCGCCCGCGCGTTCGGCGCGGTGAAACCCGACGAGCGGCCGTCCTGATTGACCGCGCTGCCGTGGATGACGCCGAGGATCCGGTCGCCGTCGCGTTCGGCGTCCGCCAGACGCTTCAACACCACCGTCGCGCACCCCTCGCCGCGCACATAGCCGTTCGCCCGCGCGTCGAAGGACTTGCACAGCCCGTCCGGCGCGAGGGTGCCCGTCTGGTCGATCAGCCGGGTCGAGTTCGGGGCCAGCACCAGATTCACGCCACCCGCGACGGCCACCGCGCACTCCCCGCGGCGCAGCGACTGGATGGCGTGGTGGATCGCGACCAGCGACGAGGAGCACGCGGTGTCGAAAGCGATGGCGGGTCCGGTGAATCCGAAGGTGTAGGCGATGCGGCCCGCGGCGAAACTGTGGCCGTTGCCGAGCGCGGCGTGCGCGTCGACGTGCCGCGCGGACCAGTCGGCGTAGTCGAAACGGCCGGTGATCCCGACGAACGTGCCGATCGGTTCCTCATGCGGCCCAGCCGGTTCCAGACCCGCGTGTGCCATGGCGTCCCACGTCGTTTCGAGCAGCAGCCGGTGCTGCGGATCGATCGCCTGCGCCGCGCGCGGGCTGATGCCGAAGAACTCCGGGTCGAAGTGCAGCGCGTCGTCGATGAAGCTGCCCATCGTCGGCAGCCTGCTCCATTCGTCCTCGAACGGCCAGCGGCGGTGGATGGGCATGTCCGCCACCAGATTTCGCCCCTCCCGCAGCGCCGTCCAGAGGCTTTCGAGGTCGGTGATGCCGCCCGCGAGGCGCAGGCCGACGCCGACTACCGCGATGGGTCCGGTCGCCGATCGCCGCGTCAATTCCTCGCGCAGCCTGCGGATCGTCTCGGTCGCGCGGCGCAGCGCGGCGTCGGCGGGCTGCGGCGCGGGCGCGAGATCCGTGTCGTTCATATCGCTTCCTCTCGGGTGGGAATCGCGGCCGCCAGCCGCTCGCCGATCGCGCCGGACAACGCCTGGGTCGTTCCGTAGGTCCACAGCACGGTCGCGGAAAGCTCCAGCCGGAAGGTGAATTCCAGCTTGTTGCGCATCTCCAGACTCATCAGGGAGTCCAAGCCCAGGGTCTTGAGCGGCGTCGCACCGTCCAGCCCGGCCGGTGGCATGCGCAGCACCTGCGCGGCGATCTCGGTGACCTTCGCGTGCACGAGCCGATGCCGTTCGTCGCCGGTCGCGCGCGCGAGCGTGTTCAGGAAATCGTGGGCGGCGGTGTCGCCTCCGCCGACCTCGGCGCTGTCCCGCAAGGCGTGCCAGCTCGATTGGGCCGCGCAGTCCGGGTAGGCGTCGAACCACTGCCGCCGGTTGAGCGACAGGTATCCGACCACCGGGCGGTCCTCGCACAGAAGGTGATCGAGGGCGCCCCAGGCCTCGGCGGCGGCGATGCCCGTGAGGCCGCGTGCCGCCAGGCGGGCGCCCCGGTTGTCCTGCGTCGCCGCCAATCCGATGTCGTCGAACGGACCCCACTGGACGCTCAATCCCGGCCGCCCGTCCCGTCTGCGCGCGGTGGCCAGCGCGTCGAGATAGGCGTTGGCCGCCGCGTAGGCGCTCTGCCCCGGGTTGCCGATCAGCGCGGCGGCCGAGGAGAACAGCACGAACGCGTCGAGCGGGTCGTCGGCGGTGAGCGCGTCGAGATGGCGGGCGCCGTCGATCTTCGGCCGCAGCACCCGCTCGATCTGCTCCGCGGACACCGTGGCGACGGTCGCGTCGTCCAGCACGCCCGCCGCGTGGAACACGCCGCGCAACGGCGGCAGCTCCGCGCGGACGGCATCGAGGACGGCGGCGAGTGCGGCACGATCGGCGACGTCGGCCCGATATTCGCGCACCACAACGGAATCGGGATCGCGACCCGAGTCACGGATCGGATCCACCGACCACGTTCCCGGATCGGACGTGCCGCGGCTCACCAGCGCCACCGCTCCCGCGCCGTGCGCGAGCAGATGGGTGGCGAGACTGCGACCGAGCGCACCGTGCCCGCCGGTGATCAGATACGTCCCGCCGCTGCGGAACCGGCCGTCGGGCATCGGCTCGGGAACGACCCGGTCCACGGTGTCGGGACGGGTCAGCACGAGTTTGCCGAGGTGGGTACCGTCGGCCAGCTGCCGCAGCGCCCGCGGTCCTTCGGCGAAGTCGTACACCGTCACCGGCGGCGCGGCGAGCCGTTTCGACACGACCTGGCGCCAGGTCTCGCGCAACACCGTCGCGAACCGTTCGGGCCGTCGGGTCATGAGCCCGGCCAGATCTACCGCGCTCACCGTGATTCCCTTGGCGAAGGCGCCCAATCCGATCCTGCGGTCGGCGTAGATGTCCTTCTTGCCGACCTCGAGGAAGCGGCCGTCCTCAGCGAGTACGTCCAGGCCGCGATCGATGGCCGCGCCCGCGAGCGCGTTGAGCACGACGTCCACGCCGCGTCCGCCGGTCACCGCACGCACCTCGTCCGGCCAGTCCGACGAACGCGAGTCGAAGACGTGCTCGACACCGCAGGTATCGCGCAGGTACTCGCGGCGGCGCTCGGTGCCCGCCGTGGCGATCACGGTCGCACCGAGCGAACGGGCGACGCCGATCGCGGCCAACCCCAAACCTCCTGCGGCGGAATGGATCAGGATGACGTCGTCGGCGGTCGCCGCCGCCAGCCGGACCAGCGCGTACCAGGCGGTGGCGGTGACGATCGGCAGCGCGGCGGCGGTCGCGGCGGGCATGTCGTCCGGTACTACGGCCGTGTGGTCGGCACGCACGGTCAGATGCGAAGCCAGCGAACCGAATCCGCAGGCGACGACTCGATCCCCGACCGCGCGATCGCCTACGGCGGGGCCGACGGCGCGCACCACGCCCGCGCATTCCGCGCCGAGCAACTCGCTGCCCGCCGAGGTGTCGGGATAGGCGCCGGTGGCTTTCATGACGTCCATGAAGTTCAGGCTCGCGGCCTCCACCTCCACCAGCACCTCGCCGACACCGGGTGCATGAATGTCCAACGGCCGGAAGGACAGTCCGTCCCAGAACCGGCCCGGCGTCGGCCCGAGCCGGAAGGGCTGCGCCACCGTTCGCAACGGCGGTGAACTGGTGTCGTCACCGGCTGGCGTCCCTTGTTCGAGCCGACCGACGTAACGGCCGCCCTGGCGCAGCACCACTTGGTCGTCGCCCAGCGCGGCGAGGAGCTCGGCCGCGCACTCCTCGACTCCCGCCCCGCCCACCGGATCGAGATCGATGAGGTCGGCGGACAATTCGGGGTGTTCCCGGCGCAGCACTCGCACGAATCCCCAGAACAGCGCGCCACCCGGGTCCGGCCGATCCGCTGGTTCCGCGGCCTGGGCGTTCGCCGTCACCACGACCAGCCCGGCCGGTGTCGCCGTGGCATCGAGGACACGGCGCACCAGCGCCGCGAGTTCGGTCAGCCCGTGCCGCTGAGCGTCGAGTCCGTCGCGGGCGGTCGGCGCCAGGAACACCACGGTCTTGCCCGCCCAGCTGGGCGCCTCGGCGTCCGGCTCGATCGAGACCGCGGGACCACCGCCGTCGCGCAGCGCCGCGGACAATTCGGCATGCGAGTGCGCGGTTCCGGCCAGCACGAAAGTGCCTGCGGACGTGCGTTGTTCGCGTGGCACGGGCCGGAATGCGAGGGTGAACTCGCGGTCGGAGCGGCGCCCGCCGGTCCGCTCGCCGTCGATCGGGTGCAGGTGCAACCCGTTGATCCTGGCCAGCGGTGCGCGATCGTCGGTGAAGAGGTGGAGGTCCACGCGGGTCTCGGATCGGCGCGTCGCGTAGGCCCAAGCGGCGTCGACGTATCCCGCCGGTTCGCCGTAGAGCCGCAATTCGTCGATACCCGAGGGCAGCATCGTCCGCTCGTCGTCGAACAGGGCCAGGGCGGTCTGCAGCACCCCGTCCAGCAGGACGGTGTGCAGTTCCGCGCGGCCGGTCTGCGCGCGACACTGTTCGCCGAGCGCAACCCGGCTCAGCGCGGCTCGACTCGCACCGTCACCACGCACCCGCAGCTCGCGGATCACCTGGAACTGCGGACCGTAGTGCAGTCCGCGCCGGTCGCAGTCGCGATAGAAATCGGCAACCGGGACCGGGGCCGCGTCGAGCAGGTCGGCGGGGAACGTGGCGGGTGCGTCCGTCGGCTCGGCGGACCGCTCGGCGTGGCCGCCCGCGTGCACGACCCAGCCGTCGGCGTCGCCGGTCAGGGATGCGACCTCGAAGCTGGTCCGCGCCGCGAGGTCGTCGCGCAGGCCGACTTCCACGCGCACCGGCCGCACCCCGAGCACGAGGGTGTCGACGAACCGCAGACCGCGCAGCGCGACGGGCGTAGCGCCGAAGCGAGCGCGCGCGGCGGCGATCACCAGCGCTGTCATCATCGCGGCGGGCGCCAGCACCGCGTCGCCCACCCGATGGTCGGCCAGCCACCCCAACGCGCCGGACAGGTCCCCCACCCGCGCCAGCCAGGCGCCGGGTTCCAGGGAACTCGGCGCCACCTCGACTCGCAAGGAGGCTGCGGCGCGGCTTTCCGGTGCGGCCGAGGAAGGCAGCCAATGGCTTTCGTGCTGGAACGGATACCGGGGCAGCCGCGCCGCCCCGCGCGCCTCGACATCGGCGAACGGGAGGAGACCGGAGACGTAGGCGCGGGCGCGGCTGCGGTTCATCTCGGCGATCGGATCGCTGTCCCGGTACAGCGACGGAAGCACCGCCGGTGGTCGCGGGCGTGTCGCGGCCAGTTGCTCCGCGGCGGGCAGCAGGACGGGATGCGGGCTTATCTCGACGACATGGGTGACGCCGTCGTCGTACAGCGCCGACATCGCCTCGGCGAAACGCACACGCAGGCAAAGGTTGTCGATCCAGTAGTCCGCGGTGAGGTCCCGGGGCGTCACCTTGCGCACCGAGACGGTGGACATCATCTCGACGCGGCCGGGACTCGGCGTGACCTCGGCCAGTTCGGACAGCAATCGCGGCCGCAGCACCGACATCCGCGGACTGTGCGAGGCGTAGTCCACGTTGACCATCCGGCAGTAGGCGCCCTCGGCGGTCAGGATCTCCCGCAGCGCTTCGATGGCGTCGGTGTCGCCGGAGAGCACGCAGGAGCGCGGGCCGTTGTGCACCGCCAGCGCGACAAGGTCCTCGAAACCCACCACAGCCGAGGCGATTTCGTCGATGCCGAGGTCGACCGCCAGCATTCGCCCGGTGCCCGCGACAGTGCGGAGCGCGGCGCTGCGGCGGGCGACGATCATCGCCGCGTCCGCCATGCCGAGCAGACCCGCGACGGACGCCGCCGCGATCTCGCCCTGGCTGTGGCCGATCACGACGTCGGGTTCGATGCCAGCTCGTCGCCACATCGCGGCGATACCGCAGGCCAGCGCCCACAGCACGGGCTGAACCTGGTCGACCCGATCGAGCCAGCCCGCACCGCCCGCGCCGGTGACGATCGCCTTGGTGTCCCAGTCGACATGGGGTTCGAGTGCGGCGCAGCACGCGTCGAGCGCGTCGGTGAAGGCCGGGTCCACGCCGTACAACGCGCCCGCCAGCCCGTGCCACTGGCCACCCTGACCGGGAAAGACGAAGGCCACCCTGCCACGATCGGCGGCGCGGCCGGACAGCAGCGAAAACTGTTGCGCCGATGGGTCGTCGGCGTGCGCGCGCAGCGCGGCGGCCAGTTCGACGGGATCGTCGCCGAGCACCGCGCTGCGCAACGGGTGCGCGGTGCTGCGTCGGGCCAGCGCGGCGATCACGGCCTTGGAACGCGCCGGGTCGGTGTCGAGCAGATCCGCGATGTCGTGGCACCGGCGGCGCAGCGCGTCGGGAGTATGCGCCGAGACCGGAAGGAAACCGAGGGCGGGCGCGGCGGAGGCATCCGCGTCCTCGGCCACCGCGTCGGCGGACCGCAGTACGACGTGGGCATTGGTGCCGCCCCAGCCGAAAGAGTTGACGCCGATGTAGCTCGACCGATCCGCCGGGAGCTCGATCGGCTCGCGAACGACACGCAGATTCAGCGCGTCGAAGGGAATCTCGGGATTCAGCGTCTCCGAATGCAGGCTGGGCGGCACGCGCCGGTGCTCGAGACACAGCACGGCCTTCACCAATCCGGCGATGCCGGCGGCCGCCTCCAGGTGGCCGATGTTGGTTTTGATCGACCCGATCGGCAGTGGCCCGCGTTCGACGGGTCGGTCGGCGCCGAGGATCTCACCGAGCGCCCCCGCCTCGATCGGATCGCCTCGGCCCGTTCCCGTCCCGTGCGCCTCGACGTAGGCCAGGTCGCCGAGGTCGAATCCGCTGCTGCGGTAGGCGCGGCGCAGCAGATCGCGCTGGCCCGCCGGATTCGGTGTGACCAGGCTGTCGCCGCCACCGTCGTTGTTCACCACGCTCTCGAAGACGACGGCCCGCACCGGATCGCCGTCGGCGCGGGCGGCGCGCAACGGCTTCAGGTACACGGCCGCCACGCCTTCCCCGCGAACGAACCCGTCGGCGCCGTCCCCGAACGCCGCGCAGCGGCCGGTCCGCGACAGTCCGCCGAAGTGCGTGAGACCGATCGAGACATCCGGCGCCAGAAGCAGATTGACGCCGCCGACGATCGCGGACTCGACATCGCCCGATCGGATCGCCCGGACCGCGAGGTCCAGCGCCACCAGCGCCGAGGAGCATCCGGTCTCGACGGTCATGCTCGGTCCCGTGAGCCCGAGGGCATAGGACACCCGCGAGGCGATGACATCGAGTGCCGTACCGATCAAGCTGTGCTGGCTGGCCCCGAGTTCTCGTCGCGTGCGCAGGATCTCGTAATCGTGCCAGGACGCGCCCATGTAGACGCCGACGCGGCGACTACGCACGTCGGCCAGCGGAATGCCGCCGTCTTCCATCGCGCGCCAGACCGTCTCGAGCATGATCCGCTGCTGCGGATCGATGTCGGCGGCTTCGCGGGGCGAGATTCCGAAAAGGGCGGCGTCGAACCGATCGACGCCGTCGAGGAATCCGCCGACGCCCTGGACGCGTTTCGAACCGTCCAACGGTGCGTCGGCGTCCCATCGCTCGGACGGCACCGGACGGATGGCGTCGCCGCGGGCGAGCAGCGACTCCCACAGCTCGTCGATGTCCGCGGCGCCGGGAAACCGGCCCGCCATGCCGACGATCGCGATCGGTTCCGCGGTACGCGCGGCGCTCATCCGACCTGCCTCCCCGCGAGCAGCCCGCGCTCCCCCGGCGTCAGCGGCGGTTCGGTGGGCGGCGCGCACCGCGGGCGGCGCACGACCCCCGACAGCACCGCGGGGTGGGCCAGCAGCAGCGGTGACTGAGCCAGGAACATGACCTCGATCAGCCGGGTCCCGAGCTCCGGGCGTTCCGGTGCGGCACGCAGCAGCCGATCGCCGTACCGCTTGCCCACCCGGTCCACCCAGCGCGGTCGCGCGCCGGTGGTGTTCGGATAATGCAGATCCTGGCCGATCGCGGTCAGCCACGGATAGTTCGCGGCGCCGGTGACGGCCCGCTGCAGCTTGCGCGAATCCGCCGGTCTCGCGGCGCCGCGCGCGACCGCTCGACGGAGCGTGCCCGCGCATCGTGCTGCCGCGGAAAGACCGTGACCGTAGGTCGGATTCAGCGCCGTCGCCGCGTCGCCGATCACCACGAACCCCGAGGGCCATTCCCGCATCCGGTCGAAGCGATGCCGTCGGTTGACGGTGCTGCGGGAGCGCTGGATCGAGGACAGCGGCGCCGCGTCCGCGATCAGCTCGCCGATCAGCGGCGCGCGCACCCACCGGCGGGCCGCTTCGCGGAACTCGTCCTCGTCCGCGGGCAGGCGGCACCCCCGGGTGCCGCCCACGGTGACGAGCCATCGACCGTCCTCGATCGGCAGGAGCAGTGCGTTGTATTCCGGTCTGCCAGAAGCCGGATGGGCCTGCACGATGACCATCGGAAAGTTCGTCTCCGCGCCGGGCAGCGCGCGGAACTCGCGGGTGGTGTAGGTGTGACCGGAGTCCACGATCTCCGGCGGCGCGAGGGTCGTCCCGAGACTCGCCAGCCATTCGACCGTCCGCGACCCCCGACCGGTGGCGTCGATCACCAGGCTCGCGTCGAGCCGTTCGGTCTCGTCGTCCGGCGTGTGCAGCTCCACGCCCGTGACAGCCCGCGCGTCCCCGAGCAGACGCACCGCCGCTGTGGCGGACCGGAACTCGACATTGCGCCACTGCCGCACCATGTCGTAGACGACGTGGTCCAGCAGCTGCCTGCTGCAGGTCATGCCGAACCGGCTCGTCGGATACCGCGGCATCCACCCGCCCGCACCGGAATAGAGCAGCAGGTCGGCGTTCATGCCCACGCGATGTGCCCCGGCCCGAATCAGGCGCTGGGTCAGACCGGGCAGCAATTCCTCGGCGACGGTAACGCCGCCAGGGACGAACAAGTGCGGGTGGCGGGCCTGGGGCACACCGCGGCGCAGCGCTGGCTGTTCCGGGAACCGGTCGCGCTCGACCACGCTGACGTGCTCGACGTACGGCGCGACGGCCGCCGCCGCCAGCAGTCCGGCGAAACCACCGCCGACGACCACCACGTGCTCTCGAGCCGCGCTCATGCCCGCGCCTCGCTGCCCCTCGGTTCCGACGTGCGTGCGGCACGCTGGCACATGAATCGCTCACTCATGCGGCGTCCTGCCACCGCGAGTTCGCCAACCGCACCGCACCGCACCAGGAACGGGAGCGTTCGGGCTGTCGACGCAATCCGGTCTCCGGTACCCACCGCCAAGGACGGAACTGCAGCGGCGCCCGCTTCCACCGCGCGGCCGCGCGGAAGGTCGAGCGAGCCACGTCGACCGACCAGCCGTCGTAGAAGTCCAGACTGGACGCGAAACGCCAACGCGCGGAGCCGAGTTGGCGGCCCATCGTCAGATTCACCGCGCGCAGCATCACGGGTGACCAGTGGTCCAGCACCCACCAGCGAATTCCCGTTTCCCGCAACGTGTCCGACAACACTCGGACCTGCCGCGGTTCGAGGTAGGGCAGCAGTCCTTCGGTCAGCACGAGCACCGAGCGAGCGCCCGCGGCGGCCTCGGCGAGGAACTCCGCGCACGCCGTCCGGTCGGTGACGTCGACGGCGCGGGTCAGCAAGCGGCAGTGCGGATCACGGTCCGCCAGCTGGGCCGACTTGTACGCGATCAACTCGGGCAGATCCGCCTCGTGCCAGGTGAGCTCGTCGGGCAGGCGCAGCCGGTAGGGGCGCGTGTCCAGGCCCGCGCCGAGGTTGATCACCCGATCGCACCCGCGAGCGAGCGACTCGACCACGATGTCGTCGACGAGCTTGGTCCGCACGACCGTCGGCCAGTGGTTGCGCGCGCCGGGAGGCAGGATGTTCGACGAGGCCAGGCTCTCCCCTGCCGACCCGGCGAGAGTGGCCGCGAGCGGATCGTCGAACAGGGCGTCCGGCCGCGCCGACTCCATGGCCCGGTATATCGCGACCCACCGTGCTGTCTCGGAAACATCACGGATCGATGGCGTGGTCATGAAGCCTCCCGCTCGCGGTCGTCGCGGTCACGTTCGGCGACCGAGGTGAAGTCGTAATGGTCGAGCGAGACGCTCCGCACGCGGCGCCGCGCCTCGGCACTGCTCGTCGGACGGAACAGTGGGGTATCGCCGCGCGCGTCGAAGTACCAGGTGTGCACGCCTTCGCAATTGGAGTGGTAGAAGACCGAGGACTGTTGCCGCTCGATCATCTCCCGCACGTAGCGGTCGTAGGGTTCGGGTTTCACCGCCACGCGGGTCGCGCCGCGCCCACGAGCCTCCGTGACGCAGCGGATCGCGTGGTCGACCGAGTCCTCGACGCTGCCGAAGAACGTGCCGGTCTGGGCGTAGAGACCGAGCACGGTGAAACAGTTCGGCCAGCCGGGCAATGTCACGCCCTCGTAGTGGCCTTTGGGATTGGTGTCCAGGAACGTACCGAGATCGGCGCCGCCGACTCCGGTGATCGGGAATTTCGGTTGGTTGGAGCGCTCCAGCACCTCGAATCCGGTGGCCAGGATCAACGAGTCGATCGCGTGGTGCCGTCCGTCGGCGGTGGTGATTCCGTTCTCGGTCACCGCGACGATGTCGTCCGACACGAGTTCGACGTGATCGCGGGCGAAGGTGCGGTAGTACCTGTTCGACAGCGTCAGGAACTTGCAGCCGAAACCGTAATGGGGCCTGAGCTTTTCCCGCAGCGCGCGGTCGCGAATCTGCACGCGCATCGTGAGCAGCGACATACCCTGCAGCAAGGTCATGAAGGCGGGGAGTTTGAAACGGAAGATACAGGTGTAGATGAGTTCGAGCCAGACGAGCACCGCCCAGCGCACCGGGCGCAGCAGCCAGGGCGCGGCACGGAAGGCGCGCCGGACGATCGTGGGTATGCGGAAATCGGGCTTGGGTATCACCCAGATCGGCGTGCGCTGGAAGATGACGAGCCGCTCGGCGCGATCGGCGAGTTCGGGAATGATCTGAACCGCCGACGACCCGGTGCCGATCAGGCCGATCCTCCTGCCCGCGGGCGAATAGCCGTGATCCCAGCGGGCGCTGTGGATCACCGGGCCCGCGAACGTGTCGAGACCGTCGATCGCCGGGACTTTCGGTCGGCCGAGACCGCCGTAGGCGACGATGAGATACCTTCCGCGCACTACGCCGCGACTGGTCTCCAGCCGCCACGAGTGCTCGTCCTCGTCGAACGCCGCGGCGAGGACCTCGGTGCCGAGCCGCAAATGCGCTCGGACGCCGTACTTCTCGGCGCAGTGATCGGCGTAGGCCTTCATCTCGTGACCTTTGGCGTACACGTACGCCCAGTCCGGATTGGGCTCGAACGAGAAGCTGTAGCCCCAGGTCGGAACGTCCACGCCGACATCGGGATAGGTGTTGTCCCGCCAGACGCCGCCGATGTCGTCGGCCTTGTCGACCACGAGGAAATCGTGGATTCCGGCTTGCCGCAGCTTGATCGCCGCGCACAGGCCCGCGAATCCGGCCCCGATGACGACGACTTCGTAGCTGTCGTGCTGAGCTGTGGTCACGCTGGTCCCCTCCCGCGCAGTATTCGCCACCGTCCGTGCGGCGCCGCGTGGTCGCGCGGCCGCTCGGGAGCGGTGGAGTGCTGGGCGCCCATGAGCAACCCGGTGATCTGATCCGCGAAGAGGTCGGCGGTGTCGAAGTCCTCGCGTGTCATGAGTTCGTTGACGACGCCGCCGACCACCTCTGGCGGCGTGATCTCGAGCAGTGTCGCGATCACCGCGGGATCCAGGTACGGCGCCGCGTCCGCGAGCACCTCCGGTCGCACGCCGGTCAGCATCGCGGTCGATTTCGCGCCTCGGCCCGCCAGCACTCCGCCGCTGAGCGACCGGCCGAGCATGCGCGGGGGCAGGACACGGGTCGCGAACGGGACGCCCAACCGCAGCGGCGCGAGTCGGCCGAGCCGGATGATCCGCCGGTAGGACACCGGGTAGCGGCCGTGCAGGTAGCGGGCGATGTGTTCGCGCAGCGCCGCGACCTCGCGGGCCCCGAGGGGTTCCAGATAGTCGATGCGCTCCACCGGCACGTGCAGCAGGTCGGCCAGCTTTCGCAGCTGGATCGCGGTCGCGCGGGCGCTCATCGCCGCCTCCCCAGCAGCGCCGCGCGCACGACGACGCGGGCGCCCCACGGCATGCGCTGAAGCCGTTCGCGCAGCTCGGTGTCGGCCGCGGCGCGATCCCGCTGCGGCGCGCCCTGGACCAGCATGAGCAGATCGGCGAGCCGAGCGGGGCTCAACTGCCGAAGGGCGGGTTGGTCCACGCCGAGCGCCTGCTCGAATGTGGTTCTGGTATCACTGATCTCGGTCATCGTCGCCTCCTCACTTGCCGACCGAAGTACGGCGGGCCATCGAGCGCGCCAGCCGCAAGGCTCGATCGGCGGAGCGCCGACCGAGACGACCGGCCGGACGCGCGAGATCCGCGGGCTCCGGAACGATCTGGCGCAACAGCGGATCGGGCAGACCACGCGTTCGCCATTCGCGCGGATAGCCGACGGAGACCTCCTCGAACCGCACCCCGTCGAAGTAGTCGGTCCTGCGGATGTGCAGGTGCCCGTACACCACGCACCGCACGTTGTAGCGGCGATGCCATTCAGCGGTGAGCTCGGTGCCGCACCACATCGCGAACTCCGCACGCAGCAGCCGCTCGACCGGCCCGCGGATCAGCGGGAAGTGGTTGATCAGCACCAGCGGCACCGCGGGATCGAGGGCGTCGAGCCGGCGACGTGTGTACTCCACGCGCCGTCGGCACCACTGCTCCCGCGACTCGTGCGGCGCGTGGTCGAGCAGCTGCTCGTCCGTCGCCACCGTGCCCCGGGCCTCGGCCAGCGCCAGGCCTTCGTCCTTGGTCCGCGTCCCTCGGGGCAGGAAGGTGTAGTCGTACAGCAGGAACATCGGCGCGAGCACAGCTGGTCCGCCGGGACCGGTCCATACCGGATACCGATCCTCCGGCGTCACCACGTCGATCTCCCGGCAGATCTCGACGAGGCGCCGATATCGTCCCTCGCCGCGCTGCGAGACCGGATCGCGCGCGGTGGTCCACAGGTCGTGATTGCCGGGGACCCATACGACTTTCTCGAATCGTTCGCGCAGCGTGGACAGTGCCCGCCGCTGCGCTTCGGGCTTCTCCGCGACGTCGCCCGCCACGATCAACCAGTCACCGCGCGAGGTGGGCCGGATGCGGTCGAGCAGGTCCCGGTTGCCGGGATGACCGAGGTGCAGGTCGCTGACGGCGAGTACTGCGTTCACAGCACCGCGCCACTGACGGCGCCGATCCGGCCGACCGCGGTGGTGAGGCGGCGCAGCAGATCCTCGGGGACCTCGCGGTCCTCGTGCAGCGCCGCCAGCCGATCGAGCAGCATCTCCACCTCGGCGACGATCGGGTCGCTGAGTTCCGCGTCCTGCGGGGTGACCTGTTCGAGCACATGCCTGGCCAGCAGGTTCACCGTCGGATACTGGAAGATCACCGAATTCGCCAGCTTCACACCGGTCATCGCCCTCAGGTGCGCGCCGAGTTCGATGGAGCTGAGCGAGTCGATGCCCAGCTCGGTGAATTCGCGATCCGGCTGTACGGCGTCGGGTGAGGAGTAGCCGAGCACCATCGAGATCGGGGTCTTGAGCAACTCGACCACCACCTCGTGCTGCTCGGCCGGACTCAGGCCCGACAGCCGCTTGGCCAGCTGCGACGCGTCGCCCATCTGCTGGGTGGCACGCGGCCTCGTGTGCAGCAGCGCCCGGAAGAACGGTGGCAGTTCGGCCACCGAGGCGGCCACCCGCAGCAGCGACAGGTCCATCCCGATCGGCAGCACGTTCGGCCTGCCAGTCTGCAGTGCGGCGTCGAACAGTGCGAGTGCCTGACCGGTCGGGATCGGGGTCACGCCCATCCTGCGCAGCCGGGCTCGATCCTTCTCGTCGAGCTTGCCGGTGTTGGAGGTGTCCTCGGACCACCAGCCCCACGCCATCGACGTGGCGGGCAGCCCGCGGTGGTAGCGGTGCCGGGCCAGGGTGTCCAGGAAGACGTTGGCCGCACCGTAGTTGGCTTGACCGGCGTTGCCGAAAGTACCCGCGGCCGAGGAGAAGAGCACGAACATCGACAGGTCCGCGCCTTCGGTCAGCTCGTGCAGGTACCACGCGCCGCCGGCCTTGGCGCGCAGGACCTTGTCCAGGTGCTCGTCGGTGAGCGCGTCGAAGGTCGCGTCGGCGAGTGCGGCCGCCAGATGGATCACCGCGCCGAGGGGATGGTTGGCGGGCACGGCGTCGAGCACCGCCCGCAAGGCGTCGCGATCACCGGCGTCGCATTGTGCGACGGTGACCCGGGCCCCCGCTTCGGCGAGCTCGGCGACCAGTTCGGCGACCCCTTCGGCCTGCTCCCCGCTGCGGCTGGTCAGGATCAGATGCCTTGCGCCATACGCCGAGACCAGGTGGCGGGCGATGATGGCGCCGATGGTCCCCGTCCCACCGGTGATCAGCACCGTGTCGTCCGGATCGAAGGGCTTCGGCCAGGTGAGCACCACCTTGCCGATGTGCTCGGCCTCGCTGAGATACCGGACGGCGGTCGCGGCATGGCGAACGTCGAAGCGGGTCAGCGGCAAAGGCGCGAGGTCGCCGCGCTCGAACAGGTCGGCGAGCTCGGCGAGCAGACCGGCCAGCGTGTCCACGGCCAGATCGCCCAGCTCGAAGGAGGCGTAGTCGGTTCCGTGCGCGGCGCGCACCTCGTCGGGATCGCGGACGACGTCCCTGGCGATCTCGACGAATCGGCCGGCACCGCCGAGCAATCCGAGGGAATGCTCGGTGAATGTGTCCGGCAGCAGATCGAGTACGACGTCGAAGCCGCCCGCGGCGGCGAACCGCGCGGCGAACCCGTCGGATCGCGAGTCCGCGATCCGGTCGTCGCCGAAGCCCATCCCCCGCAACGCGTCCCACTTCGGCTCGGCCGCGGTGGCGTAGCTGTCCAAGCCCAGATGCGCGGCGATGTTCAGCGCGGCCATGCCGACGCCGCCGGTGGCCGCGTGGACGAGCACCTTCTCCCCGCGGCGGGCGCCCGCGACATCGCGCAACGCGTGCAGCGCCGTCACATAGCCGACCGGCGCGGCGGCCGCCTGCGCGAACGACCACGCGGCGGGTACCGGCGCGAGCAGTCGCTGATCGACGACCGCTGTCGCGGCGATCTCGCCGAACAAGCCGAAAACCCGTGCGCCGGGCGCGAATCGGGTGACGTCCGGCGCCGTCGCGACAACCACGCCCGCCGCTTCGTGCACCAGGCGAGCGGGCCGTCCGGCGGGTGCGTCGAGGCCGGTCAGCGCGACCGGGAAGGACAACCCGGCCGCCCGGACCGAGACGACGACGGTTCCCGGCGCGAGCGCGGAGCCGTCGGGTTCGGCCGACTCGGACAGCGCAATGTCGTCGAGATTGCCGGAAGCCGGGATCTCGAGCCGCCACGGACCGGCCAGCCGAGTCCCCTGCGCCACTGCGGATTCGAGTCCCGAGCGGATCCGGCGGGCGTAGAAGTCGCCGCGGCGCACGGCCAGCTCGGGTTCGTCGGTGTGCAGCGCCGCGGCGATCTGCCCGAGTGAGATCCCGGCTTCGTCCACGTCGATCTGCACGATGCGGTCCTGATACTCGGACTGGGCGCTGCGCACCAGCGCCCAGACGGTCGCGCCGACCATGTCGGAGATGTCCTCGGCGGCGCCGACCGACTGCACGCCGCGCGCGAGGACGACCAGTTTCGTCTCGGTGAAGCGTTCGTCGGCGAGCCACTCCTGCACCAGTTTCAGCACCGCCGCCAGTTCGGTGCGCACCATCTGGTTCAGGTGCGCGCCCGGCTCACCGCCCACGGACGCCGCCATGCGCGGCAGCAGCACGACCTTCGGCGCCGCGGCGCCCGCCGCCATGTCCGCGCGCAACGCGTCGAGATCGGGATACGACGGAAGTTCCGCCTCGCCCGAGATGCCGAGCGGAGGCTCTCCGACGATCACCCATTCACCCTGGGCCGCGGCGAAGTTCATACGCTGCACGGGAGTGGCCAGCCACTCGACGCCGAACAACGAGTCCTGCCGTTCCGCCAGCCCGCGGGTGGCGAGCTTGCCGACGGACACCGAGCGAACCTGCAGCGTGCCCGCGGCGACCACCTTGCCGGTCGTGTCGGCGAGCACCCACCGCACCCGATCCGCGCCCGCCGGTGTCAGTTTGCAGCGCAGTGCGCGGGCGCCGACGGCACGCAGCTCCACCCGTTCCCACGCGAACGGCAGGGCCAGGCTGCCCGGTTCGGACGGCAGCAGCGCCGCGGAGGCGGCGACGGACTGCATCGCGGCGTCCAACAGCGCCGGATGCAGGCCGTACTTGTCCGCGTCCGGAACCTGCTCGGGCAGCGCGACTTCGGCGAAAACGTCTTCACCCCGCTTCCAGACCGCCTTCATGCCCTGGAAGACCGGACCGTACTGGTAGCCGAGGGCGGCCAGGGTCTGGTACGCGTTCGCGGGCTCGACCACCGACTGCGCGCCGACCGGCGGCCAGAGTTCCAGGCCGGGCGCCTCGGTGTCGTCGGGTTTGCCCGCCGCGCTGAGCTGGCCGTCGGCGTGCAGGCTCCACTCGACCTGCCCCGGCGCCTCGTCGGTGTTCTCCGGCCGCGAGTAGATCGCGACCTTCCTGCGTCCGGATCGCTCGAGCTCGCCGACGGTCAGCTGGAGCTGCACCGCGCCTTCGGCGGGCAGCGTCACCGGCGTGTACATGGTCAGCTTCGCCACCCGCGGGGTGCCGAGCTTGTCGCCCGCGTGCAGGGCCAGTTCGAGCAGCATCGCGCCGGGAACGAGGACGTTGCCGTGCAGCGCGTGATCGGCCAGCCAGCCGTGCGTCGCCAGCGAAAGGCGGGTGCTGAACAGGAATCGGTCGGCGCCGGGGTTCTCGGCGACCGCGCCCAGCAGGGGATGCCCGGCATCGGCCAGACCCAGCCCGCTCGGCTTGCCGCCGCCGGAACCCGCGACGCTCGACAGCCAGTACTTCTGACGCTGAAAGGCGTAGGTGGGCAGGGGAACCGACCGCGCGGCGCCCGCCGGGTAGAGCCGCGACCAGTCGGGCGAGACACCCTTGACGTGGGCTTCGGCGACCGAGGTGAGGAAGCGCTCCATGCCGGCGTCCTCGCGCTTCAGCGAGCCGACGATCAAGCAGGACTCGGCGAACGGCCCGACATGATCGAGCGACTCGTGCACGGCCGAGGTGAGGACCGGATTGACGCTCATCTCGATGAAGGCGTTGTATCCGGACTGGAAGGCAGCCTGCAGTCCCTCGTCGAATTGGACGGGCTCGCGCAGATTGCGGAACCAGTACTCCGGACCCAGGTTCGCGGTGTCCAGCTCGTCGGCGGTCACGGTCGAGAAGAAGCGGATCGGGGCCGAGCGCGGCGAGACCGAGCGCACGGCGGCCTCGAGCTGCTCGCGCAGCGGGTCCACGTGATCGGTGTGCGCGGCGTAGTCGACCGGAATGATCTTGGCGCGCAGACCGTCCCGCTCCGCCGCCGCGACGACTCGCGCGACCGCCTCGGCCCCACCGGCGATCACCGTGGTGGCGGGCGAGTTGATCGCCGCGATATGGATGTCCTCGACGCCGCTCATGAGCTCGCGCACCCGCGCCGCCGGTGCGTTGATCGATGCCATGCCGCCGGACCCGGGAAGCGCGCGCAACGGCTTGCTGCGCATGGTCACGATCCGCGCGGCATCGGCGAGCGAGAGCGCGCCCGCCACATACGCCGCGGCCACCTCGCCCTGCGAATGACCCAGTACCGCTTCGGGTTCGATGCCGACCGACCGCCACAGCGCCGCCAGCGCCACCATGGTCGCGAACAGCGCGGGCTGCACCACGTCGACACGGTCGAGCGTCGGCGCGCCGTCGACCTCGTTCAGCACATCGGTCAACGACCAGTCGACGAACTCGGCGAACGCTTCTTCGCAGGCGCGAATCTCGGCGGCGAACACCGGGGACTCGCGCATCAGCCGCGCGCCCATTCCCGCGTACTGCGCGCCCTGACCGGGAAACACGAAGCACACCCGGCGATCGGGCAGCGACTGCCCACGAATCGGGCCCACCGGTCGGCTTTCCGCCACCGCGGCGAGTCCGGCGAGCGCGTCGACGCGATTGGCGCCGAGCACGACCGCGCGATGCTCGAACGCGGTCCGGGTCGTGCCGAGTGCGTAACCGAGGTCGTGCAGCCCGAACTCGGGATGGTCCTGGATATGGCGGGCGAGCGCGCCCGCCTGGGCGGCCAGGGCTTCCGGCGTCCGGCCCGAGACCGGCAAGACGGCGGTAGGCAACGCCGCGTCGGCGGGTCGCGCCGGTTCGGCGGGCGCGGGCGGGGCCTGTTCGAGAATGACGTGGGCGTTGGTGCCCGCGATGCCGAACGACGACACGCCCGCCCGGCGCGGCCGGTCACGCTCCGGCCAGGCCACGGTCTCGACCGGGACCTCGATGGCGCCGCTCGACCAGTCGACGGCCGAGGTCGGTTCGGCGAAATTGACGGTGCCCGGCACAGCCGCGCGGCGCATGGACTCGACGACCTTGATGACACCCGCCGCACCCGCGGCGGCCTGGGTGTGTCCGAAGTTGCCTTTGATCGAGCCGAGCAGCAGCGGCTTGCCGTCCGGGCGCCGCGGGCCGAAAGTGTCGAACAGCGCGGCCAATTCGATCGGATCGCCCACCGGCGTACCGGTGCCGTGCCCCTCGACCATGTCGATGTCGTCCGGCCCGAGACCAGCGTCGGCCAGTGCCGCGCCGATCAGTTTGCGCTGCGCCTCGGTACTCGGGACGGTGAGCCCCTTCGTCGCTCCGTCCTGGTTGATCGCGCCGCCGCGCAGCACGGCGAGCACTTCGTGACCGTTGCGTCGCGCGTCGGAAAGCCGTTCCAGCACAAGGACTGCCACGCCTTCGGACATGCAGAATCCGTCCGCGTCGGCGGAATAGGGCCTGCTTCGGCCTTCCTTGGAGATGGCGCCGTGCTGGCCGAGCGCGTAGAAGCCGGTGAGCGTGGACATGATCGAGACGCCGCCGGCCAGCGCGAGAGAGCATTCGCCGGACTTCAGCGCCCGCGCGGCCAGGTGCATCGCGACGAGCGAGGACGAGCAGGCCGTGTCCACGCTCATCGTCGGGCCTTGCAGGCCGAGGATGTAGGAAACGCGTCCCGACAGCACGCTTTGGCTGACGCCGAGCGACACATAGCCCGGGTCGAGATCCTTTTGTCCTGGAATGAGGTAGGCGTAGTCGCCGCCCATCGCGCCGATGTAGACGCCGGTGTCGCTGCCGCGCAACCGATCGGCGTCGATCCGCGCGTCTTCGATTGCCTGCCAGGCGGTTTCGAGGACCATCCGCTGCTGCGGATCCATCGCCTTCGCCTCGCGTGGGCTGATTCCGAAGAACTCCGGATCGAATTGCCCCGGCTCGTCGATGAATCCGCCCATCGGCGCCATCGCGGCGGCGACCTCGGGCGACGCCATGTCCGCCAGCTCGGTCATCGCCCGGTCACCGGGGAATTTGCTGGAGGTGTGCTTTCCCGCGACCAGGAACTGCCACAAGGATTCTGGCGAATCGATTCCACCAGGAAACCTGCATGCCATTCCCACGATGCCGACAGAATCGTCCGAAAAAGAATCGCGCGTCATAAACGCCCCCGTATCGATAATCCATGCCCTATCGGCACAAGTGAATGAACATGACCCCATGCGAGAGAAGAATCCCGGAAATCTTTCCCCACCACGTCCGGCGCCGGAAAGGGTACCCCCACAGCGTCGGCAAGATCGACGGTCCACGCGTCGGACCCCGATGTCGCGACGAATCTAACACCAGTTTTCGCCGCCCGCAACGGATCCCGGCGACGCTTTCGGCGATAGCTTCGCGCTATTCCATAACGCCTTCATGCCATTAGTTTCTCGTTACTGTTACCGCCAGTCACTAGCACGCTGCGATCCCATATGTAATCCTCGATTCATTCGCGCCGTGAAGCGCCGAGTCCGGGCATGCCCGACGCGTCACGGAGACCGGCGCGTACTGTCACATTGGGGGGCTTCGTATCCCCGCACGCTCGGCGAAATACCTTTGGGAGGGGTTAATGGCCGGCTTCGAGATAACGCAAGAGCTGGACGTCAGCGCCACGCAGATCTACTCGATCATCGCCGACACCGGCACCTGGGGCGATTGGTTCATGATGCACGACGGCTTTTTGGAAGACCCGCCCGAACACATGACCGTGAACTCCACACTCGTGCAGAGCATCCGCATGCTCGGCATGACGCACCGGCTGGAGCTGACCATCACCGCGTTCAAACCGCCTATGCAGCTGGTGTTCTCGGGAAGCAGCCCCGCCGGGGTGTCGTGCGAGTTCAGCTTCGGGATCCAGCGCATCCCCGGCGGCTGCAGCCTGACCATCGCGGGCGATTTCGCGGGCCCGATGGTGAACGGCCAGCTCGGGCAGGTGATCGAGCGGGACGCCAGGCAACTGCTCACCGACTCGATGCACAAGCTCGAGGCGATGACCGGATCGGCGGGCCGATGACACCGGAAGCTGTCGCGGCGGCCGGGAGGTGCGAGTGCTCGCGTTGAGCGACGTCGTCCGTACCTATCACCTCGGCAGCCAGAGCGTGCGCGCACTCGATGGTGTGAGCATGAAAATGGAAGCGGGACAGTTCGTCTCGATCGTCGGCCCGTCCGGCGCTGGCAAGAGCACCCTGCTGCACCTGCTCGGCGCGCTGGATCGCCCGGACGAGGGCTCCATTCGGTTCCGCGACGAGGAGCTCGCGCACCTCGACGACGACCGGCAGTCCCGATTCCGGCGTCACCACGTGGGATTCGTGTTCCAGTTCTTCAATCTGCTTCCGACGCTGTCCGCGTGGGAGAACGTCGCCGTACCGAGACTGCTGGACGGCACCCGGCTGCGCGCCGCCCGCACCCGAGCACTGGAGCTGTTGGATCTCGTCGGCCTCGGCGACCGCGCCGAGCACCGCCCCGCGGAACTGTCCGGCGGCCAGATGCAGCGGGTGGCCCTGGCGCGGGCGCTGATGATGGATCCGCCGCTGATCCTGGCCGACGAACCGACGGGCAATCTGGACTCCAAGACCGGCGCCGACATCCTGGCCTTGCTCGCCGACATCGCGCACGCCGAGGATCGCGCGGTGGCCATGGTCACCCACAATCCGGACGCGGCGGCCGCCACCGACCGGATCATCGGCTTGGCCGACGGCCGCATCGTCACCGACGAACTCGCGGCGGGTTCGCGATGAGGACGGTCGTCGATCGGTGGCGGATGTTCGGCTTTCGCGAGTTCGCCGTCCACCGCGGCCGCGCCCTCGCGTCGGCGACGGTGACGGCGGTGTCGGCGGCGTTCCTCGTCGCGGTCTTCGGCATCTTCGGTTCGCTGACCGGATCGGTCGATCGGCTCGTCGGCGGCCTGGCCGGCTCCGCGACCCTGGAGGTGTCCGGCATCACCGACACCGGGTTCCCCGCCGCGGTGCACGCCGCTGTCGCCGGAGTCCCGGGTGTCGGCACCGCCGTGCCGATGGTGCGCGACGTCGTTCCCACCCCCGCGGGGGACGTGCTGCTGATCGGCACCGATATGAGCGCCACCGCGCTGGAAAGCGATCTGCAACGGGCGCTGCAAACGCACCTGAACGCCCTCGCCGCCACTCCCAACGGTGTCATCGTCGGCACCGGAGTCGGTGCGGCAGTGGGTGATTCACTCCTGCTGGCCAGTACCGAGGTCACCGTCGCCGGTGTGGTGCGCGACGGAAGGGCGGCGCGTCTCAACGAGGGCCGCTTCGTGCTGGCGGCCCTGCCCGTCGCCCAGCGGGTGACCGGCCACGCCGACCGCATCGATTCGGTCCTGATCGTTCCCGCCGCCGGAGCGGACGGCGCCGCCGTGCGCGCGGCGGTCGAAGACGCGGTGGACGGCCGCGCCGTGGTGGCCGCGCCGAGCCTGCGAGCGGTGCAGGCGGGCAACGGAATCCGGATACTGCAGTACATGATGCTGATGGGGGCGGCGCTGGCGTTCATCGTGGCCGCGTTCCTCATCTACACCACGGTGACGATGGCGATCGCCCAACGCCGGGCGACCATCTCGATGCTGCGCGCCGTAGGCGGACGCGGGCGGACGCTGGTGGCCGATCTGCTCGTCGAGGCGTTTTTGGTCGGCGCGATCGGCGGCCTGATCGGGTCGGCGCTCGGAGCCGTACTCGGCCGTCTGGCGGTCGGCACCCTGCCCGCGGCGCTCATGCAGTCGGTGGAGGCGCGGACGGTGTACATCCTTCCGCTGTACGCGATTCCGGTCGCGGTTCTCGCCGCGGCCGGTACCAGCGTGGCCGCCTCGGCGGTCGCCGCGCGGCAGGTGTACAAGGTGTCGCCCGTCGAGGCGCTCGCTCCGGTCGGCGCGTCCACCGCGGACCGTATTCCGGCCTGGCTGCGGTGGGGCGCGGCGGTCTCCGCGATCGGGTCGGTGACGATCGCGGTCGGGCTCGCGGTGCTGCGGCTCGGCGAGTTCTTGTGGTCGGGGATCGCGCTGTCGATGTTCTTCGGCGCGAGCGTCACGCTGTGCTTCGCGCTGTCCGAGCAGCTGGTCCGAGCCGCTACCGCGGTGGCACGGCGTCTCGGCCACGCGGGCGAACTGGCGGCGGCGACGCTCGAGCGCGCGCCGCGGCGGGTCTGGGCGACCCTCATGACGGTCTTCATGGCGGTCGCGGTCACCGTGACCATCACCGGCTCGAACGGGGATCTGCTCGGGTCGGTGCGCGATTCGGTGACACCCGCGGGCGGTGTCGACGTCTGGGTGGCTTCGCACTCGCCCGACCAGCTGCCCACCGGCCCCACGCTGCCGGACGACCTCGCCCCCACGATCGCCGGACTTCCGGGCGTGGCGCGGGTCAGCGAAGGGCAAGTCGCGTACGCGACGCTGGGCGAACACAAGATCGCGCTACACGGACTCGGCGAGAACGCGGCCAGCCCGCTGTTCGACGACCTCGATCCGCGGACCCGCGCCGACATCGTCGCCGGACGCGGCGTCGTGCTCTCCAGGGATCTGAGTCGCACCCTCGAACTCGAGGTCGGTGACGAGCTCACGCTGCGCACGCCGGGCGGAACACAGCGCACCGCAGTGCTGGCCGTCGTGCCGTACTTCACGACCCTGTCCGGCACGGCCGGCATGGGTTCGGCCCAGATGCGGGACTGGTTCGACCGGCCGGGGGCGACCGTTTTGCAGGTCGAGGGCGCCCCGGGGACCGATGCCGACCGGCTTCGCGAGTCGATCCGCGCGGTCACGCCGGATCGGGTGCACGTGTACTCCAGCGAGGAGTCCACCGCGGGCGTCGAAAGCGCCCTCCGGCAGGGCATGGCGGTGAGCAACGCCCTGTGGGTGATCGTCGCGCTCATCGCCGCGATCGCCCTGCTCACCACGCTGACCCTGTCGGTCCTGGAACGCCGCCGCGAGCTCGGTGTGCTGCGAGCGATGGGCTCGAGCCGCAGGCTCACTCTCGGCATGGTGCTGGCCGAGGCGGCGAGCGTCGGGATCGTCGGCGGCGGCCTCGGGCTGTTGTTCGGCATGGCGAGCCAGTACTTCTTCGACCGGCTCAGCGTGGACATCATGAACATCGACGTGGCCTACCGGCCGAGTGCGGCGGCATTGGTCTTCGCGGTCGGCGCGGTCGCGCTGAGCTTGCTCGGCGCCGTCCCACCGGCGATCCGGGCGGCGCGTCTGGACATCATCAAGGCCGTCGGCGTCGACTGACGGCCGGAAGGAACGACCATGCGCAGGCAACCATTCCCACGCGCCCGCGTTCTCCTCGTCGCGGCGGCGATCGTCGTTGCTGGATGTGGAGATTCGGGCGGCGACTCCCCCGCCCAGCCCGCCTCCGTCAGCAGGACGCAGCAGGCGAGCGACAAGCCACCGGTCCCGCTGCCGAGCCCGGCCGAACTCAACGCTGGACTCGGCATCGCCTTGAATCCCGCCACACCGGCGGACCAGAAGCTCACCTTCGTGCAGGGGGCGGAGAACGACCCGGATCTGATCGCCCGAGTGACCGAGGCGGCCACGAAGAACGGCGTCACCATGACGGTGACGCAGGTGGAGTACACCGGCGGCGAGACCATGCAGGCCCGAGCGACGTTGTCCGTCAACGGCACACCCGTCGAGGGCCAGTCCGTGATCCCCTTCGTCGCCGAGAACGGCCGCTGGAAACTGCAGAAGGCATGGGCTTGCCAGATGCTCGCCAACGCCCAGACCACCTCCCCCAGCTGCTCCTAGGAGGGCTCGCCGCTGCACCGGGCGCTTGACTGACCTTTCGTTCGTAAGTGAAGATATCGTCAATTGCGTGTGCAGTCGGCGAAAGGTTGTGTCCCACATGCCCGAACGAACGATGGTCGGCCGCCGCGAGGTGCTCGCCATGATGGCCGCGGCGCCCGTGCTGGCGGCCGCGCCCGTCCCGCGCGCGGTGGCCGCGCCCTCGTCGCACCGCCCGAACATCCTGGTCGTCATGACCGACCAGGAACGCGCGGACGTCACGTTGCCGCCGGGATTCACCCTGCCCGCACGTGCCCGAATAGCGTCTACGGGAGTGCGTTTCGCCATGCACCACACCCCAACCGCGCCGTGCTCACCCGCCCGGTCGACGTTCTTCACCGGTCGGCAGGCGCCCGTCACCGGCATGCTCGACAATGTTCGCGGCAGCGAGCCGATGGGGGCGCTGCTCGGCGCGATGGAGGCGTTCAGCCCGAACCTCGACACGACCATCCCCACGCTCGGCACGGTTCTGCGCGACGCCGGGTACCGCACCGCCTACATCGGCAAATGGCATCTGTCCGATCCGGTCGGCACGGAGCTCACGGCACTGTCGCGGTACGGGTTCGACGAGGCGATCGACATCCTGTCCGGCGGCGGGCCGAACGAGGGAATGCACGAGGATCCCGGGGTCGTCGACCATGCGGTGGACTGGCTGCGGCGACGCGCGGGCACTCCCGAGCCGTGGCTGTGCGTGGTGAGCATGGTCAACCCGCACGACATGATGTTCTGCCCGCGCTTCTACCGGCTCGAAGACGTTCCCGACTACGGCGCGGACGTACCGGCGAACTTCGAATCCGACCTGTCGACCAAACCTCGTGTGCAAACCGCTTGGCGCACAGCGAATTCCATTGTCGGCGGCGTGATGCCGGAGGAAACAGCCTCCCCGCTCGCCCAACGGCAGTGGCGGCAGTGGGGCAACTGGTACCTCGAATTGTTGCGCCGCACCGACGAATTGATCGACCGGGTGCTCGGCGCTCTCGACGACAGCGGCGCGGCCGCCGACACGGTCGTGGTCCGGGTCGCCGACCACGGGGAACTCGGTGGCGCGCACGGACTTCGGCAGAAGGGGGCGATGATCTACCGCGAGAACAACCGGGTGCCGCTGGTCATCGCCGACCCGCGCAACCCCGGCACCCACGGGACGACCGCCACCGGCCTGACCTCGCACGTGGACTTGGTGCCCACCCTCGCCGCGCTGGCCGGAGCCTCCGCACAGGCGCTCGGCCCGGTCGCGGGCCGTGACCTGACGCCGCTGCTGGCCGACCCCGGTCGAACGGTGCGCGAGGCCCTCCTGCTGACCTCCGACGCCAAGTCCAGCGGCGGTCTGCTGCCCGGCGTCGGCTACTGCCTGCGCGGGGCGATCACCTCGCGCTACAGCTTCGCCCGATACTCCACACCGGAGAACCTGTCCGGACCGCGCGCGGAGTTCGAGTACGAGCTCTACGACCGTCAGGAGGACCCGCTCGAGCTGCGCAACCTCGCCCACTCCGGCGGCGCCGCGAACCTGGTCGCGGAGCTGAACGACCTGGTGGATTCCCTCATCGGCCAGGAGTTGTGAGGGCGGCTCACCTATCGATTCGCCGATCCGCCACCATACCGCCGGTCGAGCGAACGGATTCTCCGATACGACTCCGCCCCATGTGCCACGGAGTAGCCTCGATAAGGGTCATATCCCAAAAGCCGAGGCCACGATGCACGAAATGGCGATAACTCGAAGTGTCGTCGACGCCGTGTGTGAGCATGCGGCGGGACGACGGGTGCACAGCGTCACCGTAGAGGTCGGCGCGCTGTGCGCGATTGTGCCCGAGGCGATGCGGTTCTGCTTCGAGCTGGCGACCGAGGAGACCGTGGCGGACGGCGCCGAGCTGGTCGTGCAGACCGTGCCCGGCGCCGCGATCTGCCGCTCCTGCGGCGCCGAGTTCGCCCTCGTCGACCTGATCCTGCTGTGTCCGTGCGGTAGCGCCGACGTCGAGATCAGGTCCGGGCGGGAGCTTCGAATCCGAACGATGGAAGTGAGCGAACCATGTGCGCGACCTGCGGATGCGGCGACTCGACAGCCATGATCACGGTCCTGCGTGACCACCCGCACGAGCACGACCCCGACCACCGGCACGACCCCGACCACCAGCACGCGCACGGCCACCACCACGGCCACGAGCACGACGACGCGCACGGCCACGAGCACGCGGATCACGTGCACGTGCCGATCACCGAAACGGTGACGTTGGAGCAGAAGGTGCTGGCCAAGAACGACCGGCTGGCCCAGCACAACAGAGAACGGCTGCGGCGCGGCGGCATCGTGGCGCTCAATGTCACCAGCTCGCCGGGAGCCGGTAAGACGACGCTGCTCGAGCGGACCATCCGCGATCTCAGCGATCGCCCGGTCGCGGTCGTCGAGGGCGATCAGGAGACGCTGCTCGACGCCCAGCGAATCAAGGCGACGGGGTGCCGGGTCGTGCAGGTCAATACCGGAGCCGGTTGCCATCTCGATGCCGAAATGATGCGGTATGCCCTGGACGAGCTCGATCCCGCGCCGGGCACGCTGCTGTTCATCGAGAATGTCGGCAATTTGGTCTGCCCCGCGCTGTTCGATTTGGGCGAGCTCGCCAAGGTCGTGGTGTTCTCGGTGACCGAGGGCACGGACAAACCGCTGAAATATCCGCACATGTTCGCCGCGGCCGGATTGGTGTTGGTCAACAAAATCGACCTGATTCCCTACGTCGATTTCGATCTGGACCGGTGCGCCGAATACGCGCACTCGATCAATCCCGGCGTGCCGATCATGCCGGTCTCCGCGATCACCGGCGAGGGCTTGCCGAGCTGGTACACATGGCTTTCCGGACAGATGTCGCCGCCGTCGGCGTCCCTTGAGGAAGCCTCCAGCCCCGCCTAGACTGACGTGACGAGTGTCACATTCCGGACGGTTTTCTGAATCAGAAGCCTGTGCGGCGCTCCAGCTTCGAAAGGTGGCATCTCATGCCGACTAAGGAAGCAGTCAAAGCCGAAGAAACGCTGATCCACGTTCTCTGGATCAACGCCGGCCTCAGTTGTGACGGTGACTCGGTGGCGCTGACTGCCGCCTCCCAGCCCAGCATCGAGGAGATCGCCCTGGGTTCGCTCCCCGGTCTCCCCAAGGTTGCCGTCCATTGGCCGCTGATCGATTTCGAATGCGGTCCCAACGGTGGGGCCGACGATTTCCTGGAATGGTTCTTCCGCGCCGACCGCGGCGAACTCGAACCGTTCGTCCTCGTGGTCGAGGGATCGATCCCCAACGAGCAACTCAAAACCGAGGGTTACTGGTGCGGGTTCGGCAACAACCCCGAGACCGGCCAGCCGATGACGACCAGCGAGTGGCTGGATCGCCTCGCCCCGAAAGCCACCGCCATCGTGGCCGCCGGTACCTGCGCCACCTACGGCGGCATCCACGCCATGGCGGGCAACCCGACCGGGGCGATGGGCGTGCCGGACTACCTCGGCTGGGAGTGGCGGAGCAAGGCCGACATTCCCATCGTCTGTGTGCCGGGGTGCCCGATCCACCCGGACAACCTCTCCGAGACCCTGACCTACTTGCTCTACATGGCCACCGGCCAGGCGCCGATGATCCCGCTCGACGACGCGCTGCGGCCCAAGTGGCTGTTCGCCGCGACCGTCCACGAGGGATGCGATCGCGCCGGGTACTACGAGCAGGGCGACTTCGCCACCGAGTACGGATCGCCGAAGTGCATCGTGAAGCTCGGCTGCTGGGGTCCGGTCGTGAAATGCAATGTGCCCAAGCGCGGTTGGATCAACGGCGTCGGCGGCTGCCCCAACGTCGGCGGTATTTGCATCGGCTGCACCATGCCCGGTTTCCCGGACAAGTTCATGCCGTTCATGGACGAACCGCCCGGCGGCAAATTCTCCTCGGCGGCCTCTGGACTGTACGGGTCGGTGATCCGCAGCCTGCGCTCGGTCACCGGCCGCACCGTGGACAAGGAGCCGCGCTGGCGGCACCGCGGCGAGAAGCTGGAAACCGGCGCGACGCGCACCTGGTAGGAGGACTTCGATGACTCAGATCATTCCGGAGCCGTCACACCGCACGATCGACCCGAACGCCCTCGTGGAGATGGCGTGGGATCCGATCACCCGGATCGTCGGCAGCTTGGGTATCTACACCAAGATCGATTTCGAGAATCAGCAGGTCGTGGAGTGTCACAGCACCTCGTCGATCTTCCGCGGCTACTCGATCTTCATGAAGGGCAAGGATCCGCGCGACGCGCACTTCATCACCAGTCGCATCTGCGGCATCTGCGGCGACAACCACGCCACCTGTTCGTGTTACTGCCAGAACATGGCCTACGGCGTGCAGCCGCCGCACTTGGGCGAGTGGCTGGTCAACCTCGGCGAAGCGGCCGAGTACATGTTCGACCACAACATCTTCCAGGAGAACCTGGTCGGCGTGGACTTCTGCGAGAAGATGGTCTCCGAGACCAATCCCGGCGTACTCGCCCGCGCCGAGCGCACCGAGGCGCCGCACGCGGAAAGCCACGGATACCGGACGATCGCCGACATCATGCGGGCGCTGAACCCGTTCAGCGGCGAGTTCTACCGCGAGGCGCTGCAAGTCAGCCGGTACACCCGCGAGATGTTCTGCCTCATGGAGGGCAGGCACGTGCATCCGTCGACGCTGTATCCGGGCGGTGTCGGCACCGTCGCCACCATCCAGCTGATGACCGACTACATGACGCGTCTGATGCGGTACGTGGAGTTCATGAAGAAGGCCGTGCCGATGCACGACGATCTGTTCGACTTCTTCTACGAGGCACTGCCCGGCTACGACAAGGTCGGTCTGCGCCGCACGTTGCTCGGCTGCTGGGGTTCGTTCCAGGATCCCGAGTTCTGCAACTTCTCCTACAAGGACATGGAGGACTGGGGTCGCAAGATGTTCGTGACTCCCGGTGTGGTGGTGGACGGGAAACTGCTCACGACCAGCCTGGTCGACATCAACCTCGGCATCCGAATCCTGCTGGGCAGTTCGTATTACGACGACTGGACCGACCAGGAGACATTCGTGAAGACCGATCCGCTGGGCAATCCGGTGGATCGGCGCCACCCGTGGAACCAGCACACCAACCCCAGGCCGCAGAAGCGCGACTTGGAGGACAAGTACAGCTGGGTGATGTCGCCGCGCTGGTTCGACGGCACCGACCACTTGGCGCTGGACACCGGCGGCGGACCGCTGGCACGGCTGTGGTCCACGGCGCTGGCCGGCCTGGTCGACATCGGCTACGTGAAGTCGACCGGGCACAGTGTGCAGATCAACCTGCCCAAGACCGCACTGAAGGGGCCGGTCGAACTCGAATGGAAGATTCCGTCCGTCGGTAGCAACACCATCGAACGCGACCGCGCCCGCACCTACTTCCAGGCTTACGCGGCGGCCTGCGCCCTGCACTTCGCCGAGAAGGCCATCGAGGAGATCCGGGCCGGGCACACCAAGACCTGGGAGCCGTTCGAGGTGCCCGAGGAGAGCATCGGGTGCGGTTTCACCGAAGCCGTACGCGGCGTCCTCTCCCATCACATGGTGATCAGGGACGGCAAGATCGCCAACTACCACCCGTATCCGCCGACGCCGTGGAACGCCAGCCCGCGCGACAGCTTCGGCACACCGGGCCCCTACGAGGACGCGGTGCAGGGCCAGGCGATCTTCGAGGAGAACAACCGCGAGAATTTCAAGGGCATCGACATCATGCGCACCGTGCGCAGTTTCGATCCGTGCCTGCCGTGCGGCGTGCACATGTATCTCGGCAAGGGAAAGACGCTGGAGAAAGTGCACTCCCCCGCCCAGACGCTGACCCCGGAGTAGCGGATGGCGCGCCCGCAGCGGGAGATGGGAAACGGACACGGCGAGGCAGCAGTCGACGACGATCGCTGGCGCGGTGCGGGCGAACGCATCGAAACGCTGCTCGAATCGAGTTCGGTGGGCGGCGTCGCGGCCAGGGAGCGGGCCGAGGAATTGGTCCGCGAGGTCGCCGATCTCTACGGCGCGGGCCTCGAGCGCATCGTCGGCATGCTCGACGACGCGGCGCTCGAACGTCTGGCCGGGGACGACCTGATCGCGAGTCTGCTGCTCGTGCACGGGCTGCACCCGCACGACGTGGCGACGCGGGTGCGCACCGCGCTCGACAGCGTGCGGCCCTACCTCGGTTCGCACGGCGGCGACGTCTCGCTGATCGAGATCGAGGACGGGATCGTGCGGCTCGAGCTGGCGGGCAGTTGCCGCACCTGCCCGTCGTCGTCGGTGACGCTGGAATTGGCCGTGGAGGACGCGGTGCGCGCCGCCGCGCCCGAGATCGAGGCGATCGAGGTGGTCGCGGCGGCCGCGGAGACGGGCTCGGGGGTGATCGCGGCGGAGTCGTTGTTCGCGCGCGTGCACGGCCCGCAGTCCGGCAGCTGGATCGCCGTCCCCGAACTGGCGGCGATCGGGGCGGGTGAAGTCGGCGGGTTCGCGGTGGCCGGTGTCCCGGTGCTGGCCTGCCGGGTCGGCGACGAACTGTTCGTCTACCGCGACCGGTGCGGCGCCTGCGGTCGTTCGATGGCGGGCGCGGTCCTGCACCGACGCCTGGGCTTCCCCGTGGGCGACGCCGTGCTGCGCTGCCCGGCGTGCGGCGCGCATTTCGACGCGGTGCACGCCGGTGCGCGGGTCGACGGCGACGGGCACCTCGAACCGCTGCCGGTGCTGGTGCGCTCCGGTGAGCTGTCGGTGGCGGTGCCCGCGGAGGTGCCCGGATGACCTCGGCGTTCGGCGTGTTGCGCCGCCTGACCGCGCCGCGACCGCCCGCACCGGCGGGCGAGCGCTGCGAGATGTGCGCGGACCCGATCGGCGAAGCCCACCAGCACGTGGTGAATATCGAAGGCAGACAGCTGATGTGCGTCTGCCGCGGCTGCTATCTGCTGTTCACCGACCAGACCGCCGCATTGCGGTACCGCGCGGTGCCGGACCGCTACCTGTCGTTCCCGGACGTGGTCATCGACCAGGACGAGTGGGACTCGCTCGAGATCCCGGTCGGTCTGGCCTTCTTCTTCCGCAATTCGACGCTCGAGCGCACCGTCGCGTTCTATCCGAGCCCCGCGGGCGCGACCGAGTCCGAACTGCCCTTGCCGCGCTGGCGCGCGATCCTGGACCGGCACCCGGAGATCGATATCGCGGCCGACGATGTCGAGGCTTTGCTGATCCGCATGCCGCACCGCGGCTGCCCCAGGGCCTGCCTGTTGTTGCCCATCGACGCCTGCTACGAGTTCGTCGGCCGGATGCGGTTGCTGTGGCGCGGGTTCGACGGCGGCCAGGAGGCGCACCACTACATCGAGGAGTTCTTCACCACGATGTCGGCGCGGGCGCGAACCGAGAGGGGCGCGCGATGAGCCCGGCCTACTCGATCACCTTCGGCGTCCTGGACATCCGGCCCGAACCGTACTCGGCGACGCCGACGCTGTCGGCGCGCGTCGGGATCGCGGCGCTGCACGAGGAGCCCGTGCACGCCATCGCGCTGCGCGCGCAGGTCAGGATCGAACCGCGCCGCCGTTCCTACACCGACGAGGAGGCGGCGGGGCTCACCGACCTCTTCGGCGCACGGGAACGGTGGCACGACACGCAGCGATCGTTCCTCTGGATGCACTGCGCGACAACGATTCCCGGGTTCACCGGCGGCGCGGAGGTGGATCTGCCGTTGCCGTGCACCTACGACTTCGAGGTCGCGGGATCGAAGTACCTGCACGCGCTGCGCGAGGGCACAGTGCCGTTGCTGTTCCTGTTCAGCGGCACCGTGTTCATCAGGGGCGCGGGCGGTTTCGCGGTGCAGCAGGTGCCGTGGGATCGCGAGGACAAGTTCGACATGCCGGTCTCGGTGTGGCACGACCTGATGGCCGCGCACTTCCCCAACTCCGGCTGGATCCGGCTGTCCCGCGAGACGCTCGACGCCCTGTCGGCCTACAAGCACGAGCGCGGGCTCCTCGGCTACGACGACGCGGTGACCAAGCTGCTCGCCTCGGCCCAGGAGTCGACGTGAGCACCCCTCGCTCGGTCCGGTCCGCGCGCGCCAGGGCGCGGGCGGTCGCCGACGCAGTCCTGTACGAGGGCTACCTGCTGTACCCGTACCGGGCGAACGCGCGAAAGAACCAGTGCCGCTGGCAATTCGGCGTCCTCGGTCCCGAGGGCGCGGCGCACGCCGGTCTCGGTGAGGATTCGATGCTGCGCGCACAGTTCCCGGTCATCGCCGACGGTGACTGCACGCTCGTCCTGAGCGTCCGGTTCCTGCAATTACAGCGGCGCACCGTCGAAGATCGCCACGGAACTCCGGTGGCCGAACTCGATGTCGGCGGGCGCATGCTGATCAGCTGGGACGAGGCGGTCGAGCACGAGATCGAGCGCGGGCCGATCCCGCTGGCGGACATCGTGTTCGATGTGTCCGTCCCGGGCGGCGTCGACGCCGAGGACGTGCACGACGCCGCGGGCGCTGTCGCGGGACGGCTGGTGCGCACCCGGCGGCCGCTCGACGGCCGGGTCGAGGTATCGGTCGACGAGCTGCCCGGTTGTCACCGCGTCACGATCACGGTGCGCAATTGCGCCGCCGCCCAGCCGAACTCCGACGATGCCCTCGCGCACTCGCTGCTGGGCACGCATGTGATCGCCGAACTCGACGGCGGCGAGTTCGTATCGCTGCTGGAGCCGCCGCCCGAAGCGGCCGCGGCGGTCGAACAGTGCGACAGGCACCGCTGCTTCCCGGTCCTCGCCGGGCCGCCCGGCGACCATGGTCTGCTGCTGATCTCACCGATCATCCTCTACGACCACCCGGAGATCGCCGAACAGAGCGAGGGCCCGTTGTTCGACGCGACCGAGATCGACGAGATCCTGACCCTGCGCGTGATGGGCATGACCGACGAGGAGAAAGAGCAGGCCCGCGCCACGGATCCGCTCGCGGCGCGGATCGTCGACCGCTGCGACGCCACCACGGCCGACCAGCTGAACCGGCTGCACGGCGTGCTGCGCGAACCGGCGAACCCGCCGCGCGTGCTGCCCGAGGTGCCGGACGGTGTCGACTGGTGGGACCCGTTGGCCGACAACGCCGTTCGTCCCGATGCCGACGCGGTCGCCGTCGCGGGCGTGCTGGTCAGCCGAGGCAGCCGGGTACGTCTGCGCCCGGCGCGGCGCGCCGACGCCCACGATCTGTTCTACGACGGCGAGCTCGCGCGGGTGGTGTCGGTGCACGAGGACGTCGACGGCGACGTGCACGTCGGAGTCGTCGTCGAGAACGACCCGGCCGCCGACCTGCACGAGTGGTATGGCCGCTACCTCTACTTCGCGCCCGACGAGATCGAGCCGATCGACGGGCCTTCCGAGGAAGGACGAGACGAATGAAAGGAGAGTCGGCCATGGACACGGTGGGAGTAGTCGCGATCGCACTCGCCGCAGTGATCGGAGGTGTTCTCACGGTCGTCGGGGTGCGGTCGATACCGGACATCCGGCGCTATTTCCGGATCCGCAACATGTAGCGAAGGTGAGGACAAGCCATGGGTGAGAGGAAAGAAGAGCCGCAGTCGGCACGCGGAGCGCCTGGCTCGCGCGACACCGGTTCGGACACGGTCGCCGGCGGTCCGACGGACCGCGAACCTGGCGACATCGGGCACGAGGAGCTGACCTCGGCCGAAGGCGAGCGCCCCGAGCGCAAGACCGAATTCACCACGACGCCGGGCAGCGACGCCGAGCCGGCCGTCCCGCCCTACGACGACCGCAAGGACACCGCGAACCGGCCGGGTGAGACGGCCGCGGGCGAGGTGGAGGGCGCCGATGTCGGCGGCGCGACGACGCCGACGCCGACCGACGAACAGGGGTGACACGACGACGAAGGTGCTGGTCGCCGGGATCGGGAACATCTTCCTCGGCGACGACGGATTCGGCCCGGCGGTGGTGCGGCGGCTGCCCGCCCCCACCGCGGCGGACGTGCGCGTCGCCGACTACGGCATTCGAGGCATGCACCTCGCCTACGACCTGCTGAACGACTGGGACGCGCTGGTGCTCGTCGACGCGCTGCCCGGTCGGGGCGCGCCGGGCCGGGTCGAAGTGTTCCGCGCCGAGCACGCGGAGCACTCCGGCGCCCGGCTCGACGCCCACGCCATGGATCCCGAGGCCGTGTTCTCGATGGTGCGGACGCTGGGCGGCACGGTGCCGCCGACGGTGATCGTCGGCTGTCAGGTCGGCTCGGTCGCCGAGGGGATCGGCCTCACCGAGCCGGTCGAGGCGGCCGTCGCGCCCGCCGCGGCCGCGGTCGGTTCGGTATTGGCGGACCTGCTCAGCCGACAGGAGGTGTGAACGATGTGCCTCGGGATTCCGGGCCGGGTCGTGCAGATGGCCGAGGGCTACCACGATCAGGTCGCCCTGGTGGACGTCTCGGGTCAGACGCGCAAAGTGAACATCGGCATGCTCGACGACGGCCCGGTCCGCCCCGGCGAGTGGGTCATCATCCACATGGGTTTCGCGGTCGAGCGGACCGACGAAGCGGGCGCCGCCGAGGCGCTCGCGGGGCTGCGACTGCTGGGGCGCGGGGAGGAACCGTGACCGCGGCGCGAACCCGGCGGCGGATCCTGGTCCGCGGCGTGGTGCAGGGTGTCGGATTCCGGCCTTTCGTCTACACCACCGCCGCCGAACTGTCGCTGGCCGGTCGCGTGTCCAACGACAGCTCCGGCGTGATCGTCGAGATCGAGGGCGCCGCGCGCGATCTCGACGAGTTCGAGCGCCGCGTCCGCCACCGGCCGCCACCGCTGGCCGTCGTCGAATCCGTCGAGACGACCGAGATACCGGTGCGCGGCGGCACCGGGTTCCACATCGCCGACACCACGCGCGACGGCGCGGGCCGCACGCTGGCCTCGCCCGACGTGGCGATCTGCGCCGAGTGCGCCGCCGAACTGCGCGATCCGGCCGATCGCCGCTACCGGCATCCCTTCGTGAACTGCACCAACTGCGGCCCGCGATTCACCATCATCGCGAGTCTGCCCTACGACCGGGACCGGACGTCGATGGCCGAGTTCCCCATGTGCGCGGCGTGCGCGCGCGAGTACGCCGACCCCGCCGATCGCCGCTTCCACGCGCAGCCGATCGCCTGTCCCGCCTGCGGCCCCACGCTCGGCTACACCGGCCCCGGCGCGGGAGACCCGATCGCGGCCTCCCGAGAGTTGTTGCGGCACGGTGGAATTCTCGCGGTCAAGGGCATCGGTGGTTACCACCTGGCCTGCGACGCGGCGAACGAGGCCGCCGTCGCCGAGCTGCGTCGCCGGAAACGGCGCGGCGACAAGCCGTTCGCGCTGATGGTGCCGGACCTGACGACCGCACGGGCGATCGTCGAGGTCGACGCGGCCGCCGCCGAGCTGCTGACCGGCCCCGCCCGGCCGATCGTCTTGCTGCCGCGGCGTGCGGAGCCCGAATCCGCTGCCGCCGAGGCATTCCCGGCTCCGGCCCGATCGGTGGCCCCGCGCAATCCCGATCTCGGCGTGATGATCGCCTACTCGCCGTTGCATCTGCTGCTGTTCGGGCTGCCCGGCGACCCGCCCGGACCGCGGGCATTGGTGATGACCTCGGGCAACCTCGGCGGCGAGCCGATCTGCTACGACGACGCCGACGCGCGCGAGCGCCTCGCGGGCCTCGCCGACGCGTGGCTCACGCACAACCGGCGCATCGTGGTGCCCTGCGACGATTCGGTGGTGCGGCTGGTCGACGGCGTCGAACTGCCGGTACGCCGCTCGCGCGGGTACGCGCCGATGCCTTTGGCCCTGCCGACGCCGATGCCGCCGACACTGGCGGTCGGCGCGGATCTGAAGAACACCTGCGCGGTGGCCGACGGCCGCTACGCGTGGCTGAGCCAGCACATCGGCGACATGGACGACCTGGCGACGCTGCGCGCGTTCACCGAGGCCGAGCGCCATCTCGAAGAGCTCACCGCCGTGCGGCCGATCCAGTTGGCCGCCGACGCGCACCCGCGCTACCGGTCCACCGCATGGGCCGAACAACACGCCGACGGGCGCCCACTGCGGACGGTGCAGCACCACCACGCCCATATCGCGGCGGTGATGGGCGAGCACGGCCTGGACCCCGCCGCGACGGTGCTCGGAATCGCCTTCGACGGAACGGGTTTCGGGCCGGACGCGGCGATCTGGGGCGCCGAGGTGCTCGCCGCGGGATACAAGGGCTACCGGCGGCTCGCGCATCTGCGCTACGTGCCCCTCGCCGGCGGCGACCTGAGCGTGCGACGGCCGTACCGCATGGCGCTGGCGCATCTGCGCGCCGCCGGAATCGACTGGACCGAGGACATCCCCGCGGTGCGGGCGTGCCCGGCCGAGGAGCGCACAGTGCTGGCGCACCAACTGGATACCGGCTTCGGCTGCGTCCCGACCTCGAGCATGGGCAGGCTCTTCGACGCGGTCTCGTCGCTGGCCGGAGTGCGCCACGAGGTCGACTACGAGGCCCAGGCGGCGATCGAACTGGAGGGACTCGCTCGCGGCGCGGATCCCGGTGCGCGCGGCTACGCGTTCGTCATCCCGGCGAACGACGACCCGCGCGGTCGCGGCGCCACCGCCATCGAACCTGGCGCGGTGATCGCCGCGGTCGTCGCCGATGTGCGGGCCGGGGTCTCGCCCGAGGTCGTCGGTGCGCGCTTCCACGCGGCGGTCGCGCGCCTGATCCTCGACCTCGCCGTCGGATACGGAGCCGCGTCCACGCCCGTCGCCCTGTCCGGCGGGGTGTTCCAGAATGCCCTGCTGCTCTCGACGACTCGAAAACTGTTACAGAAGAAGGGCTTCGAAGTCCTCTGCCATCGCAGGCTGCCACCGAACGACGGCGGCCTCGCGTTCGGCCAGCTACTCGCCATCGGAGCGGGATGAGCGGAAGGAGAAGCGACGATGTGCCTGGCAGTCCCAGGAAAGGTGCTCAGCCTGCACGAACGGGACGGCACGCTGATGTCGACCGTCGATTTCGGCGGCGTGCACAAAGATGTGTGTCTGCAATACATCCCCGACGCGGCGGTCGGCGACTACGTCGTCGTCCACGTCGGATTCGCGATTCAGCGCCTGGACGAGCAGTCCGCGCTACAGACCCTGGCCGAGTTCGAACGCCTCGGGGTGCTCAACGAAGAGTTCGGCGACGGTTTCGCCATCGCCGCGAAACAGGCGGGAGTCGAGAACCCCGAAACGACCGAGCAGCGAGACGATCCGGAGGTGACGTCGTGAAGTACCTCGATGAATTCAGCGATCCAGAACTGGCCAAGGTCCTGCTCGACCGGATCCGCGGCGCGACGAACAGACGGTGGTCGATCATGGAAGTCTGTGGCGGACAGACTCATTCGATCATCCGGCACGGTATCGATCAGCTGCTGCCCGACCAGATCGAGATGATCCACGGCCCGGGTTGCCCGGTCTGTGTCACCCCGCTCGAGGTGATCGACAAGGCGCTCGAGATCGCCGCCCGGCCCGGAGTGATCTTCTGTTCGTTCGGCGACATGCTGCGGGTACCCGGCAGTTCCAAAGATCTGTTCCGCGTCAAGAGCGAAGGCGGCGACGTGCGCGTGGTCTACTCACCGCTCGACGCGCTCGAGCTGGCGCGCGCGAATCCGGACCGGCAGGTGGTGTTCTTCGGCATCGGCTTCGAGACCACCGCGCCCGCCAACGCGATGACCGTGTACCAGGCCAAGCGGCTCGGCGTGCGGAACTTTTCCCTGCTCGTCTCGCACGTGCTGGTGCCGCCCGCCATCGCCGCGATCATGGAGTCGCCCGATTGCCGGGTCCAGGGGTTCCTCGCCGCCGGTCACGTGTGCACCGTCATGGGCACCGGCGAGTATCCACCGATGGCCGAGAAGTACCGGGTTCCGGTGGTGGTCACCGGCTTCGAGCCGCTCGACATCCTGGAGGGCATCCGCCGCACGGTGATCCAGCTCGAGGCCGGACGCCACGAGGTGGAGAACGCCTACCCGCGCGCGGTGGCCGCGGCGGGCAATCCGGCCGCCAAGGCGATGCTCGAGGACGTCTTCGAGATCACCGACCGGGCCTGGCGCGGCATCGGCGTCATTCCGCGCAGCGGCTGGCGACTGTCGGAGCGGTACCGCGACTACGACGCCGAACAGCGGTTCGCCGTCGACGCGCTGCACACCGAGGAGTCCTCGATCTGCCGGTCCGGCGAGGTGCTGCAGGGCCTGATCAAGCCGCACGAGTGCGCGGCCTTCGGCAAGGAGTGCACGCCACGAAATCCTCTGGGCGCCACCATGGTCTCGTCCGAGGGCGCGTGCGCCGCCTACTACCTGTACCGGCGGCTCGACCTACCCGCGGAGGTCGCTCATGCTTGACGAGACCGGGTCGCCCGCGCCCGCGCGCGTCGACATGGGCAGCTGGGTCTGCCCGATGCCGCTGCGGGATTCGCCGAACATCGTGATGGGGCACGGCGGCGGCGGTGCGATGTCGGGCGAGCTGATCGAGCATCTGTTCCTGCCCGCCTTCGGATCGGCCGCCGAAGCGGGGTTCGGCGATTCGGCGGTGGTCACCCTCGGCGGCGCCCGGCTGGCGTTCACCACCGATTCGTTCGTGGTGAAGCCGATGGAGTTCCCCGGCGGTTCGATCGGCGACCTCGCCGTCAACGGCACCGTCAACGATCTCGCGATGTCCGGCGCCCGTCCCATGGTGCTGTCGACCGCCTTCATCCTGGAGGAGGGCACCGCGCTCGCCGATATCGCGCGCATCGCCGCCGCCATGGGTACCGCGGCCCTCGGGGCGGAGGTCAAGCTGGTCACCGGCGACACCAAAGTCGTCGACGCCGGTCACGGCGACGGTGTGTACGTCAACACCGCGGGCATCGGCCTGATCGACGACGGCGTCGACATCCGCCCGCAGCGCGCGCGACCCGGCGACGTGGTCTTGGTCAGTGGGGAGATCGGCCTGCACGGTGTGGCGGTGCTGAGCTGTCGCGAGGGCTTGGAATTCGGCACCACGGTGTGCAGCGACACCGCGCCGCTGCACGGACTGGTCGCGGCGATGCTGGCCACCGGCGCCGACGTGCACGTCCTGCGGGATCCGACGCGCGGCGGTGTGGCCGCGACGCTCAACGAGATCGCGGGAGTGGCGAAAGTCGGTGTGTCGCTGGACGAACGGAAGATCCCGGTGTCCTCGCAGGTTCGCGACGCCTGCGGATTGCTCGGTCTGGACCCGCTGTACGTCGCGAACGAGGGCAAGCTGATCGCCTTCGTCGCGCCGGAGGACGCCGACCGAGTCCTCGCCGCCATGCACGAGCATCCGCTGGGCGGGCGCGCCGAGGCGATCGGCGTCTGCGTCGAAGAACACCCCGGCATGGTGGTCGCCCGCACGGCGCTGGGCGGAAACCGGGTGGTCGACCTACCCGCGGGCGAACAACTGCCGCGAATCTGTTGACATGGGCGGTGATTCGGCTTCCGCCGGGGCGGCGAGAGGAGGTGGCGCGATCACCGGACTGGACGTGGCGGGCCTCGACGGAACCGAGATGTTCGCCCGATACGCCCACGCGCCCAACGCACTCGGCTACTGCGGACCCGCCGCTAGCGGGTCGATGGTCGACTTGCCGACGGCGGAGGTCAGGGCGATGGCGCGCCGGTTCTCCGGCGCGTGGCCCTACCTGCGGGTCATGGCACGGCTGACCGGCATCGCCGACCCGCTGGACCGGCGGCTCGTCGAATCGTATTGGCTCGGAGGGGGAATCGGCGCGCGGCTGGACCCGGCGGAGTTCATGGCGGAACTCCTGGCGGTGATCGGTCCAGTCGCCGGTCAGTACTGGGCGCATCTGACCACGGAACTGGTTCCCGAGGCCGCCGCCAACCACTGCTTCCACGTCTTCGGCGTCTACCCGTGGACCAGGCTGCTGGGACGGGGCGAGCACCCGCTGTTCGTGCTCGACAGCTGCCGCATCACCTGGGGAACGGTTCTGGCTCGCACGGACGACCAGATCACGGTGTCGACCCGCCGCCTGTCGTGGGACGGGGGCCGACTCGCGTTGTCCCACCCCGAGGCTCGACAGGTAGCGGTGTGGATCGACGGCTACTCCCCCGCGCCGGACGTGCGCGAGCACGATCTCGTCGCGCTGCACTGGGATCGGCTGTGCGGACTGCTGGAGCCGGAGCAGGTTCGCGACCTCGCCGACAGCACGGCCCGTCAGTTGCGCGTCACGAACGACAGGCTGAAGCGGACGTGACCGTCACCTCCGGCACCGGACGATCCCGCCTCGACGTCGTTCGACACTCGCTGACCCGCTCCGAATGGCTCGGCGTGGCAGGCATGTTCGCGGTGATCGCGGCCCTGCACCTCGTCGGCTGGATCACCCTGATCGCCTTCGTCGTGCCGCGGAACCTGGACATCGGCGCGCAGACGCTCGGGGTCGGCGTCGGCCTGACCGCCTACACGCTCGGTTTGCGGCACGCCTTCGACGCCGACCACATCGCCGCGATCGACAACACCACCCGCAAGCTGATGAGCGACGGGCAGCGCCCGCTCTCGGTCGGATTCTTCTTCTCCCTCGGGCATTCGACGATCGTCTTCGGACTGGCCTTCCTGCTGTCGATCGGAATCAGGTCGATCGCCGGACCCGTCGAGGACGACTCGTCCAGCCTGCAGCACTACACCGGACTGTTCGGCACCACGGTCTCGGGCGCGTTCCTCTACCTCATCGCCTTCGTCAACATCGTCGTGCTGATCGGCATCCTGCGCGTCTTCCGGCGCGTGCGCGCCGGGGACTACGACGAGACCGCGCTCGAAGATCAGCTCACCAAAAGGGGACTGCTGAATCGTCTCCTCGGACCGGTGATGAAGGCGGTCACCAAGCCGTGGCAGATGTACCCGGTGGGTCTGCTCTTCGGCGTCGGCTTCGACACGGCGACCGAGGTCGCGTTGCTCGTGCTCGCCGGGACCAGCGCCGCCGCCGGACTGCCGTGGTACGCGATCCTGTGCCTGCCGATCCTGTTCGCCGCGGGCATGAGCCTGCTGGACACCATCGACGGGACGTTCATGAACTTCGCCTACGGGTGGGCTTTCGCCAAGCCCGTCCGCAAGGTCTACTACAACATCACCGTCACGGCGCTGTCGGTCGCGGTGGCCCTGCTCATCGGCACCGTGGAGCTGCTCGGCCTGCTCGCCGAGCAGCTCGGCTGGTCCGGTGGTTTCTGGGACTGGCTCACCGGTATCGACCTGAACATCATGGGCTACGTCGTCGTCGGCCTGTTCGTCGTCACCTGGGCCCTCGCGCTGTTGGTGTGGCGCTACGGCCGCATCCAGCAGCGGTGGGCTCGGCAGCCTTCGATCCCGCGTCGGCCGACATCGCCTCCGCCGATGCGATGACGCCCAGGAGACCGATTTCCACGCCGAAGCCCACCGGGCGGCAGTGCGTGCGTTACTCCGCTCGGTGGGCTCGGCGCCGGGGGTCGGGTCGCGCCTGCACAGGAGGGTTCGAGGTTCCCGCCCGACATCCCGACCGCCCGATCGGTCAATAGATCACAGGGCGCCACCACCTCCGATCAGCCAGGGGTTGAAGGTGCAGTCGAGCTGCGGGTGACCCACCGGGTCCAGGGCACGCAGCGCGATCGACAGGGCCCGCGGCGAGTACATCATCGTGAGATGGTCGGAGACGTCCTGCTCGCAGCCGTCTTGCAGGGTGATGTTGTCCACCTTCACACCGGGACCGGCCTGCAGGAAGGTCAGGTCGTAGGGGTTGGTGATCTCGTCGTAGCGGGTGCCGACGATGGTGTAGTCCACGCCGGGCACGGTGTCGCCGTTGGCGTTGAGCCTCTGCACGAACTCCGAGCCGATCGTCTGCTGGATGCCCGCGTGGCCGACGAAGATCTCGATGAAGCCGAGGATGTCGATGCCGAAGTTGTTGATGGCCCGGCCCAGCGCGCCGATTCCGATCAAGCTGGTGCCGTGGTGGGTCGCGCCGTAGGTGACGAGGTTCTGCACCTTGGCCGCCCCGCCCTCGAACTTGGTGTACCAGTTGGCCATCGCACCGCCCTGCGAGTGGGCGATGATGTCGACCTCGTCGGCTCCGGTCGCCGCGAGCACCCGGTCGACGAAGGTGGCCAGCTGCTTGGCCGAGTCCCAGATGTAGCCGGTGCCCATGACGCCGGGCAGTACCGAACCGAGGCCGCCGCCCTCGAGCAGGTTGGCGCGGCCGTAGTTGAAGGTGAAGGTGCAGAAGCCGGCGTCCTTGATCGGCTGGCCCATGAAGGCGTAGCCGTTGTAGGCGTTCATCCAGGTACCGTGCAGCATCACCACCGGACGGGGGTGTTCGGCGGTGGGCTTGCAGTTCCAGTCGTTGGCGCCGGGTGGGGCGACATCGGGATTCAGCAGACCATGGCCGAACGCGGCCAGCCACGACGTCATCGGCGGGCCGTAACCGACTGTGTCACTGGCGAATCCGCCCGAGGACCCGGAACTGCTTCCGGATCCCCCGTAGCAGCCCCCCGAGCCGTTGCCCGAACCCGCGCCGCTCCCGGAGGTGCAGGCCGAGCCGGAGCTGCCCGCGCTGCCGGAGCCGGCGACCGGCGCCGCCTTGCGACCCGCGGCGATGAGGTCCGCCAGGGCCTGTTCGGTCGCCGCCGGCTCGGGTGCCGCCTGGGCCGCGACACCGGTGAAGCTCATGGCGAGCACCGATACGATCGACACCGCCGCGGCGCCGAGCGTTCGGCCGCAGGTACTTCGTTTCATCAGATGCCTTTCGGTCGGAACGACGTCGTTCCCTCGTTCTCGGTTCTTGCGGTTCACAGCCCCGCCGTGCTGGTCGGCGGGTCTGAAACTGCGCCAACGCTAGGACCGGCGAAACGGCGAAACCCACACCGCGAGCGGGTATCTGGACACTTCACGAAGCGTTTGCCGCGACAGTAGGGAACGTGCACAGTCACCGCCGAGCGGGCGTGCGCTGGTTCGGGTGACAGGCGCGTCGAAAAGATTTCAGGTAGCGCGCACAACCTCGAGTGCAACCCTCCAATTACGCGGTCACCGAACGATGACATCTCCAAATATTCCGGCCGGCACTATGTGCCGGGCCGATTACGGCGCAATCATGGAGCGAGGTTTCCCAGCCGTCGAAGGCCACTCGATGGCTAATCGATGGAGATGCTCATGTTGCACCCGATGTTTCCGAGAGGGCGGTCCCGCCGCGGCACGATGCGCGGTCTGCTCGGCGCGGCGACGGTGGTTACCGCGCTGCTTCACGCGCCGTGCGCGATGGCCGACGGCGGCACCGGTTCGGCCGCGGCGTCCCCGCCGCTGCCCCGCTTCGCCTCGGCGCTGCCCGCACTGGGTTTCCGCGGCCCCGGCACCGCGATCGTGGTGCTCGGCTACGGCCTGCTCCCCGACGGCGAGATGCGCCCGGAACTGCTCGCACGCCTGCACGCCGGATTCGTGCAGGCGTTGCTCGCTCCCGCCTCGCCGGTCATCGTGACCGGCGGAAACCCGCGCAACGGCGTCACGGAGGCGCGGGCGATGGCGGATTGGCTGATCGCACGCGGCATTCCGGCCGAGCGGGTGATCGTCGAGTCGGACGCCGCGTCGACGGTACAGAACGCCGAGCACTCGGCCAGGATCATGCGCGACATCGGCGCCAGGGACGCGGTGGTCGTCACCTCGGCCGATCACATCGACCGCGCGCTCGGCGATTTCCTCGGCGCCGGGGTGGACGTCGTCGCCACCGTGACACCGGATCAGGTGCCCGCGCTCGCCGCCCCTTTCGGTCCGCGCGCCTGATCGGCGAGAGCATTCCCCCGCACGGCAATTCTGGAGCAAAATATGACCGATCTCGTCACACCTGTGTCTCGCACCGAATCACCGTCGTATCACGACGTCCCGGCGTCGCGGCGCGGTGTGGTGCGCGCCGAGACAATTCGCGAATTCGCCCGCGTCGTTCGCAATTTCCATCCGGCGCACCTGCGCGAAGACGCCGCGCACCGGCTCGGGTATTCCGGCCTCGTCGCCCCGCCGACGTTCGCCACCGTGTTCCTCGGACACCTGTACCGAGATCTACTGCACTCCCCGCGCACCGGCGGCGCCGCGCCGCACACCGCACCGCGCGTCTTGCACGCCGACCACGTGCTCGATCTGGCCAGGCCACTGCTGGCGGGCGATCGGCTGGACTGCCGGGTGCACGTCGAATCCTCCTGCTATTTCTCGGACTACGAGGTGCTCACGATCAGGAGCGCGCTGGTCGACGGCGCCGGTCGCGCGGTGCACACCGGTACGACGACGGTGCTCGGGCGGGTGCGGGCCGTCACCGCGCCGGGAGTCGCGGAGGCCTACGCCGACCGGCGCAGCGCCGAAACCGCGCTCGCCCACTCCTACGACCGAACACCTTGCACCACAGTTGATTTCGATTCTCTCTCGGTCGGCGATCAACTGCCGGTCCAGCTGCTCGAGGTGTCCGGGGCGGATCTGGCCGAGTACTCGTACGTGACCGGCCTGCCGAGCGCCGAGCCGCCGGGCATCTACGAAACCGGCCTCGCCACGGGCTATCTCACCGACTGGCTCGGCGATCCCGCCGCCATCACCAGGCTCCGCACCCAGGTCGCCCCCGGCGTCCACGGCCTGCGCGTCCGAGCCGCGCAGCGGGTCCGTCTCGCCCTCCGCGGCCGGATCACCGCGCTGGATCGACGCCATCGCGCCGCCACCCTCGCGGTGGACCTGCGTTGCGAGGGCCGTCGGCTGTTCGGGTACGCCGCGGTCGAGGCGCGATTTCGCTGAGGCGGTTCCTACGCCGCCCGCCGCGCCGCGGCCGGGAGCAACCCGGTGAGCCGCGCCAGTCGTCGATGCGACTCGAGCCGCGCGGCGCGATCGAAAGTGCTGGTGTGCACCAGGATCTCGTCCGCTCCGGTCCGGGTGATCAGCCGCTCCAGCGCCTCGGCCACCTCGTCCTCGGTGCCGTGGATCTGATCCCGCATCGATTCCGCCACCAGGCGGCGTTCGCGTTCGGTCATCGGCACCGACTCGATCTCCTCCGGCGGCAGCAACACCGGGAACTCGCCGCGGGTGCGCGAGTACGCGCTCGACCAGGCCTCCGGCAGGAGCATCCTGCGCGCTTCCTCGGCGCTGTCCGCGATCAGGACGGTGCCCGAAACGACGACATACGGCGCACTCCCCCAGGCGGTTTCGCGAAATTCCGCGCGGTAGCGTTCGATCGCCTGGACCATCCGATCGTTGCCCGCCACCGCCGCGACGACCAGTGGCAGCCCGAAGCGCGCGGCGCGTTCCGCGCCGGAGCCGGTGGCCAGCAGGAACGCGGGCACCCGCAAGCCCTCCGCGGGCCAGGCGTGCACACCGTGCCTGCCGTGCGCGAAGTAGTCGAGCACCGCGGCGAGCCGGTCGTCGAAGTCGTCGGCGTCGGCCTTGTCGTGCCCGAGCGCGCGGCGCACCCCGTCGGTGAAGCCGACCGACCGGCCGAGGCCCATATCGATCCGTCCCGGGTAGAGCGATTCCAGCACACCGAACTGTTCGGCGACGACCAGCGGCTGATGGTTGGGCAGCATCACCCCGCCGGTGCCGATCCGGATGCGCGAGGTGGCGGACGCCGCGGCGGCGGCGAGCACGGTGGGCGCCGACCCGGCGACGCCCGGCACGCTGTGGTGCTCGGACACCCAGAACCGGTGGTAACCCCACTCCTCGGCCAGCCGCGCGAATTCGACCGTCTCGCGCAGCGCCGCCGGATGCGACTGCCCGCGCCGCACCCGAGAGCGGTCGAGGATGGAGAAGCGAACGGAAGGCAGTGCCGCGGTCATACCTGTTGTCAACGCGCCCGCCGCTCGCCCATTCCACCGCGAGGTCAGGTCGCGGGCACCCCTAGCGCCCCGGCCAGCACCCGCCAAGCGCGCGGCAGCTGCGCCTCGAAGTCCGGCCAGGTGTGCATGCCCGCGTCCGAGTACTCGACCTCGGCCGGAATCCCCAGTTCGGCGAGCCTGCCCGCGAACCGTTCGGTGCACGCGCGGGCCCCGGCCTCGAGCGCTGCGCCTCCCCCGGCGAGGCGCAGCGCGTCGACGACCGACGGCGCCGCCGCCACCGCGGCCAGATCGGCGGCGGTGGGGGCGCCCGAGGCGGCGGACAGGTAGATGGCGGTGCCGCGCAGCTTGTCCGCGCCGAGCAGGCTGTCGTGGGCCGCCCACTCGGGGGAATTCGGTGGGCCCCAGAGGTTTTCCACGTTCCCGCCGCGCGAGGCCACCGTGATCGTGGTGACGGCGTGACCGAGCGGATCGGCAGTGGAATAGCAGCCGCTCATTCCCGCGACCGCCAGATAGCGGCCGGGATGGCGCTGCGCGAGCATCATCGCCGCCTGCGCGCCCATGGAGACGCCCGCGATGGCACGACGGCCGTCGGACTTCAGCAGCGATTCCACGATCGGCGGCAGTTCGTCGGTGAGGAAGGTCTCCCAGCGGTTGAGCCCCAGCGCGGCGTCGTGGCGCTGCCAGTCGCTGTACATGCTGCCGGTGCCGCCGGTGGTGAGCACCACATCGACCGGTTTGTCTGCGAAGAACTGCTCCGCGCCGCCCTTGGTGAGCCAACCGGAGGTCGGTTCGCCGTCGACGCCGTCGAGCAGGTACAGCGTCGGGCGCGGGCCCGACCCCGAGCCGCGCAGGACGTCGACCTCGATGACCCGGCGCATCGCGGCGGAGGCGATGTGCAGGCGGTCGCGGCGCGGACCCAGGCTCTCGATGGTCAGCAGACCGGTCCTGGTCATCTTCGGATCGACCGCGGGCGCCTGGGTCGGCGCGGCCGCCGGGCTCGCGGGCGCGGCGAGCACTTCGGCAAGCACGGGCGCGGTGGTCGCGGCGGCGAGCACGGCCAACGCGGCCGCGGCGATCGAGACTCGGCTGCTCATGAACTCGCGGCGGCCCGCTCCGCCTGCCGGGCCGCGGCCCGTTCCCGCTGTTCCTCGAAGCGCCGCGCCCGCTGCTCCAAGTCGTCCAGGAAGGCGTGCAGCTCGTCGCGGGCGCGCTCCCCGTCGCCAGACAGGTCCGTGCGCTCGAAGACGTTCCACGCGCGGAGTACGGGCCGCACCACGACGTCCAGATGCTGGCGCAGATCGTAGATGCCGTGCTTGGCCAGCAGTACGGCGTTGCGGCGGAAGCCGGGCTGGGTCAAACCGGGCATCTGGAACTGGGTGACGATGTCGGTGATCGCGCGCAGCATCGCGTTGGGCGTGAGGTCGAGGGCCGCGGCGCTCAGATTCCGATAGAAGATCATATGCAAGTTCTCGTCGGCTGCGATTCGTTGCAGCATACGCTCCGCGAGGGGGTCGGCGCACGCGGCCCCGGTATTTCGATGACTGATTCTGGTCGCCAATTCCTGCAACGTCACATAGGCCACCGAACGCAGGAACTGTGGCCCCTTGACAGGTTTCGCGATTCCGGTCGTCATGTGCCGCATGCGCGCCGCCTCCAATGCGACGGGATCCACCGCGCGGGTCACCACCAGATAATCGCGCATCACTATGGCGTGCCGATTCTCCTCGGCGGTCCAGCGGCCGACCCAGGTGCCCCAAGCACCGTCCAGCGAAAAGGATTCCGAGATCTCCCGGTGATAGGACGGCAGATTGTCCTCGGTGAGCAGATTCGTGATCATCGCGACCTGAGCGACTTCGGACAGCCGGGATTGTCCCGGCTCCCAATCGATTCCGCCGAGGGCGGCGAAATTGCGGCCGTCGTCCCACGGCACGTAGTCGTGCGGCTGCCAGGCCTTCGCCTTGCGGAGATGGTCGTCGAGGAGACGCTCCGCGACCGGTTCCAGTTCGCGCAGCAGGTCCAGATCGGTCGACGCGGTGGTCACTGGTCGAACTCCTTGCCCGCCTCGAACATCGAGGCTTATCCGACGATAAGGCCGAAAACTCAGGCCGAACGCCCCATTCGCGGTTTGTTGGGCGAGGTGACTACCGCCCCTCTGGCCTGCTGGGGCCCGTCACAACCGAACGATTCCCCCAGGTCCGCCACCGGATACAAGCCGGGAGGACGGTTCGCCGCCCGTATCCTGCCGAGCAGATCGTGCGCGCGTCCGGCGAGTTCCGGTATGCGGCAACGAGCTCCGGCCGTGACCGTCGCCGTCAGCGGGACTTCCGCGGCCTCGCTCACCACGTCGAGCACCTCGGCGGTCATGGCCAACGGCGTGAGCGCGGAGGCCTCATCGATCGGCACCAGCACGGTGCCGCCCTCGGTGGACAGCAGCGACAGCGCACGCGAGCCGAGCGGATTGGCCAAGGCGGCCTGCACCCTGCGCAGCTTCCGGCGCCCCGCCGTCGCGCCGCCGCCGGGACGCAACTCGTCGCTGTGCTGCGGGATCGACACCGCGACCACCTGGTACGACGGCGCGATGCTGATGCCGGTCTGCTTGGCCAGCTGGGCCACGCCGTGCCCGCTGAGCAGGGCCGAGACGAGGGTCTGCGCCGCCGTCTGATGCTCCTTGGCGACCAGCCGGTGTTCCTCGACGTAGGCCGTCGACGCCCCCACCGTCACCATCTCCAGCGCGCGCACGATCAACCGGGCGCCCGCCACCAGCTGATCGGAGTCGCCGCCGCTCGCCGCGAGGAATTCCAATCCGGAACGAATCCCGTCGTGATACGCCCCGAGCACCGTTTCCAGCGCGACGCCTTCGCGCGCCCAGCGCATCGCGCTGCCCGCGATCTCCGCCGGTTCCGGAGCGGCCGGAAAAGAGCCGGGTTCCAGCACTTTCACCGCCTCGGCCAGACAGTTCCGCGTTATCGTCGCGAGATCACCGGGCGGCACTCCGCGCGGCCGATATCGCAGATGTTCCACGAGTTTCGAGTGCAGAGTCGTGATGCCCGAACCGGCCTGTGTGCCCGCCATGACTGTCGAACAGTAGCGGCGATCGGGGCGAAATCCCGAGCCGTTACCGAGTTCCGGGCATTTCATCAGGCCGTACCCAAGCCGTTGGGCGAAATCACAAGCAGATCACGGCTTTTCGCGCGGCGGACGGTGCCGATGGCGGCGCGACCGACAGCTCGGGATCGTACCGGTTGGAATTGTCGAGCGTCCGACCGCCCGGCCCACCGAATATTTTCCGGGCCGCTCGGTGAATTCTGTCGAGCACCCGTAACTCGGAGCGGCCGGGAAGCGATAGGACATCCGACCAAGAGCGCGGTATCGCCCGCTCGGAGTTGTCGCATGAGTAGGGTGGCCCGTGGTGTGCCGCACGTCTCATCAGCGATAGCATCGAGCGCCGCGCCTCCGTACCGCGGACCGGGCGCCACGTCGAGTGCGAAGGACTACACGGACATATGACCGGTACGCGAGAGAAGCTGGAGCAGCTCCGGGGCATCCTGGAGCTCGCCGAGGAGCCCGCAGGCGAGGCGGGGATCGCCAAACGCAAGGCCAAGGAGATCCCCAGCGCCCGCGAGCGGGTCCGCATGCTGCTCGACCCCGGTACTTTCGTGGAGATGGGCGCGCTGATGCGCCAGCCGGGCGCGAACAACGCCATGTACGGCGACGGCGTGGTCACCGGCCGCGGGTACATCGACGGCCGGCCCGTCGTGGTGATCGCGCACGATCAGACCGTGCACGGCGGCTCGGTCGGCGAGATGTTCGGCCGCAAGGTGGCCGCGGCCATGGAGTTCGCCTACGAGAACGCCTGCCCCGTGATCGCGATCAACGACTCCGGCGGCGCGCGCATCCAGGACGCGGTCGCCTCGCTGGCCTGGTACGCGTTGATGTGCCGTCGCCAGGAGGATCTGTCCGGCTTCGTGCCGCAGGTGGCGATCATGCTCGGCAAGTGCGCGGCCGGTTCGGTGTACGGCCCGGTCAATATGGACGTGCTGGTCGCGACCGACAAGTCCTACATGTTCGTCACCGGCCCCGAGGTCATCAAGGCCGTCACCGGCGAGAGCGTGAGCGCGGACGAGCTCGGCGGCGCGGCCGTGCAGGCGCGCACCGGCACCGTGCACCACGTCGCGGACAGCGAGCGCGCCGCGTTCGACTGGGTGCGCGAGTACCTCGGCTATCTGCCCTCCAGCTGTCTGGAACAGCCGCCGATCGTCAACCCGGGGCTCGAGCCGGAGATGACCAAGCACGACCTCGAGCTGGACTCGATCATCCCGGACGCGGACAAGGTCGGCTACGACATGCACGACATCCTCGTGCGCATCTTCGACGACGGCGCCTTCCACGAGGTCAGCGCGGGTACCGCGCAAAACCTGATCACCGGCTTCGCGCGCGTGGACGGGCGCAGCATCGGCGTGATCGCCAACCAGCCGATGGTGCTCGGCGGCGCGCTCGACGCGCAGTGCTCGGACAAGGCCACCCACTTCATCCGCCTGTGCAACGCCTTCGGCCTGCCGCTGGTGTTCGTGGTGGACACGCCCGGTGTGCTTCCCGGCATCGAGGAGGAGCGCAGCGGCGTCATCAAGCGCGGCGGGCGGTTCTTCCGCGCGGTGATCGAGGCGACCGTGCCGATCGTCACCGTGGTGACGCGCAAGGCCTACGGCGGCGGCTACGCGGTCATGGGCTGCAAGCAGCTCGGCGCCGACATCAGCCTGGCCTGGCCTACGGCCCGGATCGCGGTGATGGGCGCCGAGAGCATGGTCGGCATCATCGGGCGCAGGCAGCTGGAGGCGACGCCCGCCGACCAGCGCGCCGAGGTGCGCCAGCAGATGATCGACTTCTACAACGCCACCATGGCGACGCCGTGGATCGCCGCCGAGCGCGGCTACATCGACGCGGTCATCGAGCCGTCGCAGACCCGCTTGGAGATCCGCAAGGCGCTGCGGCTGTTGCGCGACAAGGATCCCAAGCCGAAGCACAACCCGCGCAAGCACAGCCTCTTCCCCGTATAACCGAAAAGCACCGGTTGTGCTGTCTCACAACACATCCGACGAGCGGTCGTAGGATCGCCGGATGTTCCGTGAGGTGGCGACACGGGGCTGTCCCATCGCCTAATCTCGGATCCGTGTCCGGCCCTCGTTCGCCGCGCAGTGGCCGGACACGGTGGCGTGCCTGCCGTGGTTTGTTCCCTACCCTTACCCGGCGGGCACGCCGCACTTCATCGTGCGACGCGCCAGTCAGACCGCGCCGCGGCCGCCCCAGGTGAGACCCGCTGTCGCCCATTCGGTTTCCCACAGTCGCGCACGCCTGCGGTCCAGGCTCGCGCGCAGCAGGTAGTAGCCGGTCGCGAAGCACACGAGCACCGCGCCGGCCACCGCGCTCGACATCAGCACCGCGCGGCTCAGCGCTCGCGTCTCCGACGGCGGCTCCACGACCCGGCCGTCCCGATCGAGCCAGATGCTCACGGCGGCACCGGGATTCACCATGGTGCTGGAACGGTAGTCCTCGACACGGGTGACGCCCGCGCCGTCGACCCAGGACACCCGCGCGGGCGTGATCGGCGCGTACAGCGGCGCCTTGCCGACTTCGACCACGGTGGCGTCGACGCGGTGCAGTTCGGCGAGACGACTCTCGACCACCCGGGATTCCGTCTCGTAGACCCGGCCGCCGATCCCGATCGCCACCAGCGGGACGATGGCGAGGAACAGCAGGGTCAGCAGCATGCCGACCCCGGATTGCAGCCGATCCTCTCTGCGCCGCATGGGATTTCGGTCCAGACCCATCCGTCGGCAGGTCCGGCGCACGATGCCCGCCGATCCGACCGCGCGTTCCTCGGTCATGACGCCGACTCCTCGTACTCGATGTCGCACTGGATGTCGTTCGCCACCCCGGCGAGGGTGTCGAAGAAGCTTTCGATGAGGTCGGGCAGGCCGTTCGGGTCCGCCCCGGCCGCCCAGGTCTGCAAGGCCGCGACGATGAGCCCGGAACACGCCGCGACGACGGTCGCCGGGCGCAGATCCCGCGCCGGGTCCACGCCGAGGCGGGCGGCCAGAATGCGCACCGATTCGCGTTGCCCCTCGTTGCGGATGCGCTGGTAACCGGCGAGCAGAGCCGGTTCGTCATCGAAGCGCTGGAACAGCGCCCAGCGCCGGGCGAGCAGGCCCGCTCGTTCCCCGGTGTACTCGGCGGTCAGCCAGTCGTGCACCGCGTTGCGGTAGGCCCGCAACGGCGGCTCGTGGGCCGGGCGGCAGGCCAGCGCCTCGTTCAGCAGGTGCATGTCTTGGTCGATGTCGCCGAGGATCGCCGCCTCGATGGACGGGAAGTGGCGGCTGAAGGTGCGCCGGGTGACGCCCGCGCGCTCGGCGATGTCCTCCACGCCCACCGCGGCCAGTCCCCGCTCGGTCAGCAGATCGAACGCGGCGCGCGACAGCGCCTCGCGGCTGCGACGGGTGCGCAGCCTGCGGCCATCCAGGTCGACGGCGTCGTCGGTGCCCATGCCCTCATCCTACCAATATTGTCCCGACGGGACATTAGTTTCCGGTCGCACTCTCCTCAGGGCAGTACCCGCTACGAGCACACGGAACCGCGCGACCGGCGACAGCGGGTGCCCGGCGTTCGCTTCGCCGGTGACGACGACCAGCCCCCGAACCGAGGCGATCGGCGGAACGACAGTTCGCGGCGCCACCCGATCATGACTTCTCACAAAGCTGTCCGAAATAGCCCGGAAATCGTCTCCGTGTGCATCTCCGAAATCGCTGTCCGAGAAACCCGGCGACCCGAGCCGCGTTGTGCTCGAACACAGCCGAATTCGCCTCCGGATAGGTCCGAAAACAGTTTCCTACCAGGTGAAATACCGGACTCTTGACCAGAATTGCGGCGGGAGCTACAAATGAAATCTCCGCCGACCCGAGCTGTTCGAACCGGCCGACGAGAATTGCAAGCCAGTGGTTACCGACGTCATCGATGTGACCGTGGAATTCGCGATCCCCCGCCAGTCGGTGTGGGACCTGCTCCGCGAGCCGCAGACCTACCCCCGCGTCTTTCCTGGTATCGGCGCGTGCGAACCGCTGGAAGCCGCGGGTGGACATCAGATGCTGCGCTTCCGCGTCGGCACCGCCGAACTCGGGGTCCGCACCCAGGTGATCCAGCTGCGGATCGGCCGCTGGTACGAAAGCCTCGAGCTGGTCAGCCCGACGCTGGGCAGCTTCGCCTCGATCCGGCTGCGCGGCACCGAGGAACGCACCCGCGTCTCGGTCACCTTCTTCGGACCGGGCCGCATCCATCCGGCCGTCGCGAAGCTCGGCAACGGCGCGATCATCGCCTGGACCGAGCGCGGCCTGCGCCGCATCGCCGACCTGGTGCGCGGCGCGACCACCTCGGTCGTGGTCAACGGCGAGAACTCACCGGTCCGCCGCCGCGCGGAGGTGGCGAGGCAGATGATGGCCACCGGCGTGGTGCGCGCCCACCGTCCCGACCTCGGCTTCAAACAGCTGCGCAGACTCTCCGAGTGGGGGTTCAACCTCGCGGGCGGTTACGCGGCGGCGGCCGCGTTCGCACCGGAGCGCACCGCGCTGATCGACGCGCGCGGCGCACGCACCTTCGCGGAGATGCACGCTCGCACCAACGCCATCGCGGGTGCCATGTCGATGCTCGGGCTCGCGGCGGGCGATGCCATCGGCCTGCTCGCGCGCAACCACGGCGGAATGGTCGAGACCATGGTCGCCGCGGGCAAGCTCGGCATCGACGTGGCGCTGCTGAACACCGGCCTGCCCGCACGGCGCATCGAGGAGGTGGTGCAGCGCGACAAGCTCACCGCGCTGTTCGTGGACGGCGAATTCGACCATCTCGTGCAGTATCTGCACGCCGATCTTCAGCGCTACGCCACCGACCGGGCCAAGCCGGTGCCGGGCCGAACCACCCTCGACGATCTCGCGGGTATGGGGCACAACGACTTTCGCAAGCCCGCGCACCCGGGCAAGCTGATCGTGCTGACCTCGGGCACCTCCGGCACCCCGAAGGGCGCGCGCCGTCCGCACGCCAAGGGATTCAGCACCATCGCGGCGCTGCTGTCCCGTATTCCGCTGCGGATGGACGAGACCATGCTCATCCCCGCGCCGCTGTTCCACACCTGGGGCTTGGCCGCGCTGCAATTGAGCACCGCGCTGCGTTCCACCGTGGTGCTTCCCGAGCAGTTCGACGCCGAGGACTGCCTGCGCCTGATCGCCGAACACCGGGTGAGCACGTTCATCGCGGTGCCGATCATGGTGCACCGCATCCTGGAGCTGCCCGCGCACGTGCGGGCCCGCTACGACACCTCCAGCCTGCGGGTGGTGGCCAGCTGCGGCGCGCCGCTCGCCGCGAGCACCGTGCTCGACTTCATGGACGCCTACGGCGACGTCCTCTACAACGTCTACGGCTCCACCGAGGTGTCCTGGGCGACCATCGCCGACCCCACCGACCTGCGCGCCGCGCCGACCACCGCGGGCCGCCCGCCGCTCGGCACCAAGGTCGCGGTGCTCGGCCCGGACCGCAAGCCGCTGCCCGTCGGCGCGACCGGGCACATCTACGTGAGCAATCACATGCTCTTCGACGGCTACGTCAACGCCGCGCCGCCGGACGAGGCCGACGGCATGCTCGACACCGGCGATCTCGGCTTCCTCGACGCCACGGGCAAGCTGTTCATCGCGGGCCGGGACGACGAGATGATCATCTCCGGCGGCGAGAACGTCTTCCCGCGACCGGTCGAGGAGGCGCTGGCCTATCTGCCGCAGGTCCGCGAGGTCGCGGTGGTCGGCGTCCCCGATCGCGAATACGGCCAGCGCCTCGCCGCCTTCGTGGTGAAACGCGAAGGGTCGGGCCTTGATTCGGATATGGTCCGCAACTACATCCGCAATCGGCTGAGCCGATTCTCGGTGCCGCGCGACGTCACCTTCCTCCACTCGCTGCCCCGCGGCGAGACGGGCAAGATCCTCAAGCGCCTGCTCACCGGCGGCGCCGAGGACGCCGCCCAGCATCCGATCATCGGGACGATCGCCCCCGGCTCGTACTGACCGCTCGGCTCGACCGCTCGGCGAAACCGCGCTTCGCCGGACACTCGGCGGGCCGACACGCGCCGCGTCGTTGTGAGAAACCAACGCTCGGCTCGCGTCCGGCTGGACATGCCCCAGTGTCCGCTCGCCGACCTGTCCGCGCACCGTGTCCGCGCCTATGCTCGCCGGGACGGCTCCGGCGGCAGGCCGACCCGCAGCGGCCCGCCGCGCGACGAGTTCCGGAGCCGCTGAGGCAGGCCGTCCCGGTCGGTGCGACACCGCTCCCAACACCGTCGCGTCCGCCGGGGCGGTCTGTCCGTCTGTCGTCTCGGCTGGCCTGTTCGGCTCAGCCCTGCCCGGTCGGCTCGTCCACGGTGGGCGGCTGACGATCGCGCAGCGCTTCGAGCAGCCCGCGCGTGTACTGGGGCGGTGCGGCGTGCACGGAGAGCATGTTGGCGACGGCCCGGTAGGCGGCGATGTCGGACTGCTTGTCCAGATACAGCGCGCTGGTCAGTTGCTGGAGATAGACGATGTCGGGCAGATCGGACTCGGTGAAGCGCAGCATCGTGAAGGCGCCGTCGGCCAGGGCCGGGCCACCGACGTGGTCGGCGAGCACCTGCAGCGTGATGTTGGGCTGATCGGCCGCCTCGAGCAGCCTGTCGAGTTGTTCGAGCCAGACCGCCGAACCACCGATGCGCCTGCGCAACGCGGCCTCTTCCACGATCACCCAGATCCGGGGCGGTTCCGGCCGGGTGAGGATGTGCTGGCGGCGCATCCGCAACGCCACCCGGCGCTCGATCGCCGCGAACGACTCGTTGGGATGCGCGAGGGACAGCAGGGCCCGCGCGTAGTCGGCGGTCTGCAGCAGCTCGGGCACCGCTCTCGGCTCGTAGCAGCGGATCAATCGGGCCGCCTGCTCCAGGCCGAGGTAGGTGTCGAACCACTTCGGCAGCCAGTCGTTGTCGCGGTGCCACCAGCCCGAGGCGTTGGCCTGGCGGGCGAGCTCGAGGAACTCCGCGCACTCGGTCGGATCCGTCACGCCGTAGAGCGCGAGCAGGTCCACCAGGTCGCGTTCGCGGAACCCGGTACGGCCGAGTTCCAAGCGGCTGATCTTGGAGTGCGATCCGCGGATCGACTCGCCCGCGTCCTCGCGCGAGATGCCCGCGGCCTCGCGTAATCGCCGCAATCGACCGCCGAGCAGCATCCGCAACACGGTCGGACCGCCGTCCGGGCCGGGAAGCTTTCTGGGAAAAGGGGTTTCGCCCGAGAGTCGCACTTCCGGAGCACGCATCCACCGATGATGCCATGAATCGAGGGCGACGCTCCAGGGCACACGGCGGTATCGTTCTGAATGCATGCACAGGCGCACGGGCACGTTGGGGCCGAGCACCAGCCACGAGCCGGAACCCCTCCCCGATAGGACGCACAACTCGGTCACGCGCACGACGCCCAGGACCGGCCCTGGCAATCATCGCGCTAACGTTTCCGCGCATTCCGCCGCTATATCGAGTGTGTGGCAGACAGGTCTCGGGCCCATCGGCACACCGGCCCGCGACGAATCGAGTAGGAGAATCGTGTAGGCAGAGGTGATTCGTATGGCGACCGTGGGTGTCACGGCGGACCGAACGACGGTTCGCGCGGTACTGCTCTCCAATCCGGTGGCGGACGAACCGCCATCGGCCCCGCTCGAGGAGGTGGAGTGGGAGATCGGCGAGGCCACGGCGGCCGAGTCGATCGCGGCGGCCCTCGAGAATTTGGCCGACCGGACCCTCTCGCTCATCGAGAACATCGCGCTGACCTACCGCACGGTGGAGGAACGGCGCGACATCGTCACCCATCTGGCCACCGGCCGATGGCGGACGTCCTCGCTCGTTTCGGTGCGCGCGGCACTGCTCGCCTACGTGCGGGAAGTCGCCGACCTCGACCGATTCGAGACCATTCTGGCGCTGGAGATCGCCGATCGTGACCTGACCTTCATCCTCACCGACGCGGCGCGCTCGCGGATCCTCGCCTCGGCCGCGTGGCGGGCCGGACCCGATCCCGCGGCCGAAGCGCTCGATCGCGTGCGCCCCGCGCTGCTGGCCAAGGGCCTGACGCTGGACGGCGTCGTGCTCTGCGGCGCGCAACCCGTGGCTCCCGAGCTGCTCGGCGATTTCGAGCGCGTTTTCCAGATTCCCGCGGTCACCGTGGACGACCAGTACCCCGCCGCCGCGGTCGGCGCCGCCCGCATCGCGGCCGCTCAGCTGCCGCAAGATCCCAGCGGCGAACCCGCCGCCCCGATCGCCACCGGCGAGCGGCGGCGCGCGGGTGTGGCGCTTCCGCTCGGCGCGGCGGCGGTCGCGGTGCTCGCCGCGTCGGGCATCGCGCTCTCGCGCGGTACCGACGACGCGACGTGGACCCGCGAGGCGTACCGGACGACCCCGCCCGCCGTGGCGCCCGCCACCCCCGATACCGCGCGACCCGACGCGGCGCCGCCGATCATGATCGAGGACACCCACCAGCCGGGAACGCACCCGGCCGTCGCACCGGCGAATCCGGTCCGGCCGGCGCCGGGGTCGGCGCAGGCGAGGCCCCTCGACCCCGGCGACCCGGCCGATCCATTCGACCCCAACGAACCGACCAGGGAGCAGCGTCCGCAGATTCCGACGACCACGCGTTTTCCTGCGCAGGCGGCACCGATCGGAGAACCGGCTCCTGGCGCGGAGCCGCCCAGCAGGCCGGCGGCGACGGCGCTCGGCGCGCCGAACGACAACGGCCTGTACCCCGGCGAAGCACCGCCTCCGCCTGCTGGTTCCGATCCCGCCGTCATCTCGGCATGGTCGGCGAACCACCTGCGGCTCAGCCAACAGTGGCTGCTGCAGGGCGGGTGAGCCGATCAGGAGAGCCGCACTCGCGCGATGCCCTTGCCGAACAACTTGCGAGCACCGCACGTGGCGCCGACTTGCACGGTCGCGGCGCGGAGCGCCGGATCCAATTCCTTGACGCGGCCGCTGAATTCGATCGTGCTCTTCCGGTCCGCGGGCACCGGCGCGAAACCGCCGAAGCGCACGCCGTAGTCGACCACCGCGCCGGGATCGCCCAGCCACGAGGTCAGATATCCCGCGCCGAGGCCCATGGTCAGCAGCCCGTGCGAGACGACATCGGGCAATCCGACCGCCCTGGCGACCTCGTCGCTGAAGTGGATCGGATTGGTGTCGCCGGAGACGCCCGCGTAGTTGACCAGGTCGCCGCGTGAGAGCGCCACCTCGTGCGCGGGCAGTTCGTCGCCGACGCGTAGATCCTCGAAGCGGATCAGCCCGCGTCGATCGCTGTCGTCGAGCGCGTCCGGCGGGCCCGCCGCGCGCTCGGTGAGCCGAGCCGCCGAGGGATGCGGGCTGGCGCTGTCGGGCGCCGCGGGCCTCTGGCCGCTCATCATCACGCCCGCCACGGCGGCGGCGAGATCGCCCGCCATCTCGACGCCGGTCTGCGCGATGACGGTGCTGTGCGTCGTCTGCAGCGGCCGCCCCGCGCCGTCGCTGAGCAGATTCCGGATGACGAGCAGATCCCTCGCGCCGAACTGGCGGAACGATTCGAACGTGCACTCCGAGACCAACTCGTCGCCCGCGACGATCGGGCGGTGCACCCGCACCCGCTGCTCGGTGTGCAGCACCTGGCTGACGTCGTAGCCCGTCAGTTCGGTCTCGAACATCGTTCGCTGCATCTGCAGCCACACGATCGCCGGGAAGGTCAGCGGCGCGACGAGTCCGCCGTAGCCGAGCGACGCCGCGGCGTCCTTGCTCCAGTGCGCCGGGTGATAGTCCTGCACGGCCTTGGCGAACTCGCGAACCTTCTCCCGGCTGACCTCGTAGCGGTCGGCGAGCCGGAAGTGGCGCCCGACCAGCGCCGCGGCTTGCTGGGCGGCGGAGGGTACGTCGAAGTGCGGCGTCATACTGTTGAATCGCGCCGCGGCGGGTCAGCGCAACGTTCGCCGGGACATCAGCATTCGTTCGGGGCGGGCACACCGCGCAACCGCTCGTCCAGCCACAGCACCACCTCCGGGTAACCGGTGGCCGCCCCGATCACATGTTCGCCGAGCACCCCGCGATAGACCGCGGTGACACCGAGCCCGCACTGTTCGCGGTAGAGATTGCGCGCGCCTTCGGCCGGGATCCAGAACTCCTGGTCACCGTTGTAGATGTAGAGCGGCACCGCGGAGGGCATGTCCTCCATGCGTGTCACGCGGTAGATCTCGGCGGCGAACTCCGAGCCGAGCGGGTCGGGAAAGTTCGCGGCGATGTCGATGGGCAGCATCAGCACACCGACCGCACCGAAGGTGCTGCCGCACAGGTCCTTCGCCGGTGAGGTCGCGATCCATTTGGCCAGATTGTTCATTCGCGCCAGGATTTCCGGACGCTCCCTTCCGATGGCGAACACCGCGGCCATGAAGACCGCTGAGGCCAGATTGCCGTTCATGCTGCGCGCCAGGATCTCGTAGTCGGCGGGTACGCCGCCCAGCGCGGCGCCGACCACGACCTCGGACAGTTCCGGCGCGTAGCCGCCGATCAGTTTGACCGCGCCGTGCGTGGCGATGGCCCCGCCGGAGTAGCCGAACATGCCGAAAGCGCTGGCGCCGAACTCCTCGGGCAGCAGATTTCGCACGGCGCGGATGCTGTCGAGCACCGCGTGGCCCGCGACATACGGTTCGGCGTAAGCCATCCACGGGCCCTCGTGATCGGGGATCAGCACCGCGTACCCGCGCAAGATCGCCAATTGCGTTGTGGGCGGGATGAAGTCGGTAACGCTGGTGTTGTCGGTCCAGCCGTTGGCGAGGCTGTAGCCGGGGGTGCAGTCGCGACCGAGCGCGTCGATCGGCAGGTTGTTGACCACCACCGGGCGATCGCCGTCACCGGTCCACGCGCCGGCGGGGACGACCAGGGTCGCGGTGGCGAAGGACGGTCTGCCGTGCGCATCGGTGGTGCGGTACTTCATCAGCAGCGCCTGACGGAATGGCACGAGTACGAGCAAACCCGCCGTCGCGGTGACATCACGGACCTCGATGATCTCGCCCGGCGCGTAGTCGGCGAGGTCGGGCGGCCAGAAATCGAAGATCGGATCGCCGACTCCCGAGGGCAGCGCGGCCTCGTGCAGCGCGGCCAGTGTCGGCGAGACGCCCGCGGTCTCCAGTACCGCGCCGTCCTGGCGCGGTGTCGGAACGATCGGAGGCGGCGGAATCACCCGGTCGATCCATTCCTGCACGCCGGGCAGCAGCGATCCCGAAACGGTGGGCAGCGCGGGCAGTCCGGACAGATCGGGAAGGACGGGCGGCGGCCCGGGGGGCGGTGCGGGTACAGCGGGCGGATCGGCCGCGGCGTGGCCCATCCCCGCCGAAGCGACCAGCAGGGCTGTCAGGAGCAGGGCACGCAAAGATCTCATGGCACACGCCTCTGGGTGCGACGTCGGGTTCGCCTGGTGCCCAAAGAGATCGGGCCGTCGACCCCCGAAATGCCCCTTGGGGGCCAGGGACTCAGGCTAACCGGACGCGCCGAAGCGGCAGCCGGTCCGTGCTCGAGTTGTGTGTGTCATGACGCCGAATCGCAACAACCGAGCCGAATCCGCCTGCCTCGAGGCGGATTCGGCTCGGTCGGCGTCAGCAGTTGCTCGGCGCGGGCTCGCCGCGGAAGCGGGCGTCGAGCCAGCTCAGCGCGGTGGGGATGCCGAGAACGGCCGCGGTCAGGTGATCGGGCACCGGAATCTGCTCGGCCTGCACCGGCACGCCCGCCGCGCACCACCTGCGGCCGGTGTTGACGATCGCGTCGACCGGAACCAATCCGTCGATCGGAGAATGCCATTCGAACACCGGTGTGCGCGGCACGCCGTCGTAGAGCTCGAGGCTGTTCTCCTCCACCACCGCGCGCGCGTCGCGGTCGTCGATCATCGAGGTCGTCTTCGCGAAGTCCATCGCGCCGCGCCCCGCGCCCGTCGCGATGATGTCGTTGGTGCAGCTGTTGGCGATGGCGTCTCGCGCGGCCAGCCCGCGATCGTTGAGCTGCTCACTCAGCGGGAACCGCTCCGGATACTCGCGTTCCAAGCCGAGGCCCGCGGCCAGCGCGAGACCGAACACCGGATGCGAACCGAGGCCGAGACCCTCGAGCATCTTGACCAGGTTCATCGGCACCCCGCCCATCGCGGCGCCCGCGAGCTGGAGTTCCGGCGCGTACTCCGGCGCGAGCGCGGCGGCCCACGCGGTGGCCATTCCGCCGCCGGAATAGCCGACCATCGCGGTCGGGCTCTGCGCCAGTCGCAATTCCGACACCTGCTTGACCGCGCGGATGCCGTCCAGGGTGATCTGACCGCCCAGCTTCGCCGCGCCGTAGGCGAACTGCGGGCCGAGGTGATCGGGCAGCGCCACGGTCCAGCCGCGCTGCAACAGCACGTTCCAGCCGGGCGCCTCGCGCACGATCAGATTGGGATCGCCGGTGTAGAGCACCCGGGAGACCGAGCACTCGGCGCCGAGCCCGTTGATGATGTGTTGGAAGGACAGCAGCGGGCCGTCCGCGCGGTGAGCCTTCGGGGTGAGCACCGTCGTGGTGGCCGCGATCGGTTTGCTTGTGGAGTTGGTCGAGCGGAAACGCACCAGGGTGATGGTGGTGTCCGGGAAGACCAGCAGCGGCGGCATCTGGCGCACCGCGATCACGTCGCCGGGTTTCTTGTCGGCCAGGTCCGGGGGCGCGGCATAGAACGGGTCCGGGTCCGGCGCCGGGTAGAGCGGTTCGCTGTGGCTCGCTCCGGCCACCGCCACCACCATCAGCACGCCGAGCGCCGCGGCTCCGAGCGCGCGCACCGAACGTAGGGCCTTTCTCATGGACTGTGCCTCCCCAGTGGGTCCAACGTTGGAGATCATCCTGATCAATGCCCGGTCGGCATGGCAAAAAAGACAGGCAACGTGTGGACTTCTCACAAGTTTGGTCATGACACGCTGTGACCGGCGCGCACACACACTCGTGAGAATCCCCACCGAGGCCCGCGAAGCCCTGTGACTTGTCCAGCCAGTGGGATGGAACATGTTCTTCGCTATGGTCCGGGATCTACCGTCGAGTAACCGGCGCGAGGCCGCGCCGGCCCGGAAGGAGACCGTGACATGGACGGCACGCAGCACATCGCAGAACATCGGCGGGGTGTCGCGGACGCGCCGACTCGGCGCGTGACTGTCTACTTCGACGGCCCGACGCCCGAGGACGAGATCGTCCTCGAGTACGCAGCGACGAGCACCGAGGCGTGGGAGTTCACCACCGCGGCGCTGCACGCGGGGCTGACCGTCACGGTGGACGGCAAGATCCGGCCCGAGCTGCGCAGGTTGCCCTGCCGTTCGCTGTGGCGCTGAGCTTTCACGGGTTGTCCAGCACGCGGTGCAGGAAGGCCAGCGTGTCCGGCAGCGAATCGCGCGCGGTCGCCAGGTGGTCGCCGGGGTAGACCACGACTTGCAGATCCGCACCGGCCAGCGTCAGTTCGGTGACCAGTCCGGCGCTCAACGGCGCGGGCACGTCGCGATCGGTCAGTCCTTGGCCGATGAACAGCGGCACCGTGTGCCCCTCGGTCGGTATCCGCAGCATCGCGCGCGCCGCGGCGAGCAGCGCCGGATCCCACAACGGCTCGGCCAGCATCTCGCCGATCGAGATGTCGCGCACGAGGGCGTCTGCCTCGGTGACGCATTCCCGTTCGACCACGTCCAGCACTTCCCTGCCCGCCGGGGTCAGGTAGCCGTCCACATCCAGTTCGGGCGCGGTCGCGCGCAGCCCCGCCATGATCGAGGCGAAATACGCGGTCGTCATCCGCAGCGGTAGTCGCGGCACCCAGGGGCCCATCAGCGGGGCGAGATGCTCGAGATTCGACGGCGGACCGGTGGCGGCCGCGCCACGTAGCCGCAGCTCCGGGGCGTCTTCCGGGGCGGTACGCGCGGTGAACAAGGCGGTCTGCCCGCCCTGGGACTGCCCGAGCACGGCCCACCGATCGCTCAATTCCGGCACCACCGCACGTGCGGCGCGCACGGCGTCGATCATGCTGCGCGCCTGCGAGGGGCCGTCGAGATACGGGTGGGTGCCGGGGGTGCCGAGGCCGACGTAGTCCGTCAGCACCACGGCATAGCCCGCGCGGAGCAACTCCGGGTAGACAGTGTCCAGGTACAAACGGCGCGGCTGCAGCGTGAACGCGCAGTGGTCGGCGATCCCGACCGTGCCGTGCGCGTAGGCGACGATCGGCCAGCCGCCCGGCGGCGGCGCGCCTTGCGGCAGATAGATCGCGCCGCCGCTGCGCATCGGCCCGCGCGGACCGCGCGACCAATAGACCAGCCGCAGCGCGGCGCCCGCATTCGCGACGGCGACCACGTCCGGTAGCGGAGACACCTCCGTGACGGTCCCCGGCCGCTCGGCAGGGTTCGCCGAGCCGGTGCCGTCGGGCGCCGACACCGAGATGACGACCCCGAGCACGCCCGCCATGATCAGTGCACGCTTCATCGGCCGATGATTGCCGGATCGATGCCCGCGCGGCAAGACACCACATTCGGTGTCCCGGCCGACGTAGTCGGACGCGGTCCCCAGCAGACCCGCGTGCGGCCGCGGCGAAGGCGGAGGTACGCCCTCCTTCCCGGCTGGCGCGAGTTGTCGGCGAAGGCCGTCCCGCCGCGCGCGATTACGCTCGACGGAGACGTCCGCGCCGCGCGGACGCGACAGCGCCTCGGGAGGGATCGATAGTGAGACAGCGGACGCGGAAAGCACACGACCGGCGACCACGCCCGGCGCGGGGTGCGGGGTTCGCGTTGCTGGTGTCCGTCGCGGTCGCCGGATGCGGGGCCGAGGAGGCGTCCACCGCGTCGCCGTCCAGCACCGGCTCGCGGCCGCTGTCCGCCACCTCCGCGACGCCCACGCGTCCGCCGAGCACGAGTTCCGATCGCGCGACGCCCCTCGCGGCGCAGCCGACGGTCGATCCGTACGAGGGCATTCCGCTGGTCGACCACGTCGAGTGGACCGAGAACGTAGACGGCCCACGCCTGCTCGTCTTCCCCTCGGAGGCGGGCCGCCGCACCACCTATCCCGGTTCGGACGAGCGGGCCTGGCAGGAGGTGCTCGTCCAGTCCCCCGCCGCCGACGCTCCCGGCATGCGCGACCAGTTCGTCTGTCACTGGGACTGGGCGCGGCTGGTGCAGCCGAACAAGCCGAGCTGGAATCTCGAACCGTGGCGGCCCGCCGTCGGCTATCCCGAAACCGTGCAGGCCTCGTGCAACCCGGGCGGACCCGAACGCTGACGGTTCGCCCGCTACCGGAAAGGACACCCATGCGCATCGTGATCGCCGGTGGACACGGCAAGATCGCCCTGCTGCTCGCCGAAACGCTCGCCGCCGCAGGTCACTCCGTGTCGAGCCTGATCCGCAACCCCGACCACGCCGACGACGTCGCCGCCGCCGGAGCGCGCCCGGTCGTGCTCGATCTGGAACGGACCGACCTGCCCGCGCTCGTCGACGCGCTCGCCGGAGCCGATGCCGTCGTCTTCGCGGCGGGCGCGGGGGCCGGTAGCGGCGCGGCCCGCAAGTACACCGTCGACAAGGGCGGCTCGGTGCTGCTCGCCGACGCCGCCGAGCAGGCGGGTGTGCGCCGTTTCGTGCAGATCTCCACCATGGGGGCTGGTCAGCCGCCCGCGCCGGGCACCGACGAGGTATGGGCCGCCTATATAGCCGCCAAAACCCAAGCCGAGGACGATCTTCGGGCCCGCGATCTGGACTGGACCATCCTCCGCCCCGGCAGGTTGCTCGATACCGAGGCCACCGGCCTGGTCACCCTGAGCCAGTATCCGATCGGTCGCGACACTATTGCCCGCGCCGATGTCGCCGCCGTTCTGGCCGCCCTGCTGTCCGCTCCGAACACCGTGCGCACCACACTCGCGCTCGTCGCGGGGGATACGCCACTGGCGGACGCGGTCTCCGCAATTGGTAGCTGATTGATTGCTGATTGTTCTGCGTCGCAGCGGATTCGATCGGCGTGATCCCAAAGTCGGTTCCGTCGGCCGAGTTATCCGCGCCACCCGAGCGCTTGTTTTCCGCGCGATTCCGGAACGATTTTCGATGTCACCGATTCGAGACTCGCCGCGGCTACGCCCGTCGGCGGAATGACGACACTTCACTCCGCCCGAAGATCGCACGCCGTCCGGTCCGCCCCGCCGCGCCGCGCCGTCCGCACCGGAACGGCGACATCACCCCGGCGAGCAGCCTCCGACCTGGCCAAGTGCCCACCCGGCAGTGCGCAGCGGACCGTGCGGGCGAGCGGAAACCTGGACGCCGAGACGCCGATCCGATGAACCGTCCGGTCGGAACGGTCGGCGACTCGAGCGGGAAGGGTGAAAAACCTTTTGTGCGAATACAATCGATCGTGCAGATGTACTTGCATCTGAAAGGCACGCGGACATAAACTCAGTTCCGCATAGCTATATAGGGGACAACCAGGGGAGGCCGCGTGGGCGAACCGATGGCAAAGTCGCCGGAAGTTTGCTGCCGCCTACATCAGGGACGTCTTATGGACCAACCACTAGTCGGCGGCCGGCTCGGGTTCGCCGAGGCCGCACTGGCCGACCAGCCAGCGAACGGTAGAACTATGAGCACATCGCCGGCCCGCAGCGGCCACCGAAATACCACGTACTCGCGAGAAACGGCGGTCGCGTTCGTCATCGATGCCGTCGAGTCCACCGGCGCGGCCACCCGGAACGATTTCGACATCGATCGGATCGTATCGACGGCGCACGCCATGGCCGACGACTGGGACCTGAAGGCGCTCCAACCGGCGACCTTCTGGCGCATCGCGTCCACCTTCATCAAGCAGTAGCCGGTTCACCTCGCGGCGCCGCAGCCGAACAACGCTGCGCGCCAATGGGTCTCGCCTGCGACAGCCTCTCCGGACACCACCTCCGTCCGCGAGGTCTCGGCGCGCGACGCACATCGCGACCTACTTCCCTCGCGTCATCCGGACGCTCACCCAGGCGGCCATCTCCGCCTTCACGCTGTTCTCTACGGTTCACGGCGGTTCGCACTCCTGCGAACTGTATGAATGGTCCGTGCGGTCCCCCGCTCGGCGAGTGCGCACGGCGACCCGGATGTCTACGCGATCAATCGCTTTCGGTCCGCACGCGCCGCCGCGCGGGAAGCGAAAAGAGACCGCTTGTAATCTTCAGTGCCGACGCGTGATCGTCACAGTCCGGCCGCGATCGACGACAACATCTCGATCGACTTCTGCGGCGGCAAGGCTTGGACGCTCAGGCGGTCCATCACCGAGAGGTACAGCGCCAGATCCTGCCTGCGGTCCAGGTACAGGGCGCTGGTCAGGTGCTCGAGGTACACGATGTCGGGTAGCTCGGGCTCGGCGAAGCGCAGGATGCTGAAGGAGCTGCCCGCGGCCGCGTGCTCGCCCGCCGAGTACGGCAGGACCTGAAGGGTGACGTTCGGCAGAGCGGCGAGCGCGATGAGGTGTTCCATCTGCTCGCGCAGCACCTGCGGCCCGCCCACCGGACGGTGCAGCGCGGCCTCGTCGATCACCGCCCAGACGATCGGCGGATCGGTGCGGTGCAGGATCTCCTGCCTGCGCTGACGCACGGCCACGCGCCGATCGGTGTCGGCGTCGTCGTAGCCGAGAGCCAGTACGGCCCTTGCGTATTCGGGTGTCTGTAGCAGGCCGGGCACGAGATGCGCTTCGTAGGTGCGGATCTTGTTGGCCGCCTGCTCCAGGCCTAGGTAAGTGCCGAACCAGGACGGCAGCAGATCGCTGTAACGATGCCACCAGCCGGGCTCGTTGGCCTGCCTGGCCAGCGTCAGGAACTGTTCGCGTTCCATGGGATCGCTGACGCCGTAGAGGGTCAGCAGATCGCGGATGTCGCGTTCTTTGAAACCGGTGCGGCCCAACTCGAGACGACTGATCTTGGCGTGCGAACCACGGATCGCGTCACCCGCGGCCTCGCGGGTGATGTTGCAACTCTCGCGTAGCTTGCGCAACTGCCCACCCAGGGCGATCCGGAGCACGGTCGGACCACGCTCCGCGACAACCGATTGCACGATGCCGTCGTCGTTGGGTTCTGCGATCATGGAGTTCGTCTCCGATACTCTTGGTTGCCCACCAGTGTGTCACATACTTGTCATTTCGAGACACACCGCACCGATCGCAATGTTACCTTTCAGCTAGTCAAATCGTCGAATTCTCCGGCTTTCGCTCCACGGACGAACGCGTCGATCTCCGGACGGGTGTAGAACAGGACAGCGCCCTCGGGGTCGCGCGAGTTGCGTACTGCGACCAGGCCATTGGACACCTCCGCCACTTCGACGCAGTTGCCCCCGCTGGGTCCGCTGAACGAACTCTTGCGCCAGGCGCTGGTGATCTTGTGCGTGGTTGTACCCGACATTTCCCACTCCTCGGTTACTGCCAGTGTGAGGGACTTACGGCTTGAGTGCTTGCAGATGCACGCTCAAACGTTCTTGCATTTGCACCTACGTTCGGACGATAGCACGAAGTTCACCATGCGGCGCAGAATAATTCGGACCTACCGGCCGGTTTTGATGCCGGTGATTCGCCGAGTCGTGTAAAGCCCCCGTTCACCTCGCGCATCCGGACCGCTCGCGGCAACCGAATCTTGTACTGTCACAGAGCACATCGGATGACCGTCCATTCGCGACAACCACGGAGTCAGACGCGCGCGGCGCGCCCCGCACATCGGTCAAGGGCGGCGGACATCCGGCCACGCACATATGTTCCAGAGGAGTCCTACGCGATGCCCGAAGACCACAGCCCACTCATCCGGACCGACATTCCCCATTCCGCGCGAATCTGGAACTACTGGATGGGCGGCAAGGACTACTACGAAATCGACAGGATCGCCGGCGACGCGGGCATCGAGGTCGACCCCGACATCACCACCATGGCCGTGCAGTCGCGGCAGTTCCTGATCCGCGCGGTCCGCTACCTGGCCAGCGAAGTCGGTATTCGTCAGTTCCTCGACATCGGCACCGGCCTGCCGACCATGCAGAACACCCACGAGGTCGCGCAGAGCGTGGCGCCGGACTCGAAAATCGTTTACGTGGACAACGATCCGCTGGTGCTGACGCACGCGCGGGCGCTGCTGACCAGCACGACGCCGGAGGGCGTCACCACCTACGTGGACTGCGATTTCCACGACACCGATCAGATCGTCGCCGACGCGCGCAACGTGCTCAACTTCAACAAGCCGATCGCCGTCATGTTCATGGGCGTGCTCGGCCACGCCAAGAGTTACGAAAAGCTGCTGGAGATCGTGGGCACTGTGCTCGACGCCGTGCCGTCGGGCAGCTACCTGGTGATGTGGGACGGCACCGACGACAGCAAGGAGTACGTGACCCTCTGCGAGAACTACACCGGCACCGGTGGCGTTCCGTATGTGCCACGGACACAGGCCCAGATCAAGGCGGTCTTCGACGGATTGGAGATGGTGGAGCCCGGCTTCACCTCCATCACCCAGTGGCGCGCCCAGAATGCCGAGGTGGGCGAGATCCGGCCCATTTCCGCGTACGGCGCCGTTGCGCGCAAACCCTGACACGGAACCGAATACCCGACGCGTCGGCGAAAAGCCGTGCGGCACCGAAAATAGCGTGACGCGTCATCGAGAACGTGGTCCGCACCGATGAATTCCTGACACGTCAGGAAATGGCCGGGTGCCACGTTGGGAAAGACGCTGTGCCACAACGGCGGCCACCGAATCGTTCGGTGGCCGCCGTTTTACATACCTGTTGGTCGTTCGTGCAAATGTACTTGCATCTGTAAGGTACGCGGCTCTAAACTCGGGCGGTAGATAGCGGGGAGACGTGCTAGGGAGTTCGCGCCGGCGTCGCCAGACAATTCGCCTCCCCATCGCCAGACGCGAGGGGCGGTCGACATGAGCCAGCCATTTCGAACTCCCCACCGGGACTTCCTTCTCGGAGGCACCGGTGTCGAGACCTTGCGGCCACGCGCCGTGAGCGAAGTGTCCACCGCCGATTGCGGCGCCGAACCCGGCGGCCTCACCTACCGCAGAGCGCGTGAGATCTTGCACGTCCACGAGGTGCACGGACCGCAGTGCAGGCAATGGCTCGCGGCGGCGGCATACCTGTCCGCCGGTCTCGACGACGAGTAGTCACGCCGATACCGTTCCGGCGCGGCCTTTTTCGTGCGCCGCTCACGCGCAGGGCGCGTCACCGTAGACGACCAGCCAGATGGCTCGCCCCAAGGACTCGGCCAGCGCGGCATCCGTGACGACCGAATTCGCAGCGAAGGCGGCGGTGATCGATCGCTCGACCATGGCGGTCAGCACCAACGCCGTGGCGGTCGAATCGACGGCCGAATCGATCCGCCCCGCGGCGCGATCCGCCTCGAGCCGAGTCCGCACCACGTCCACGAAGGCCGCGACCCGACCGCTCCAATAGCGCCCCACGTCCCGGTCGTAGCCGGCGACTTCGCTGAGTGCCAGCAGCAGATAGCGATGGTCGCGGAACCCCGCGATCATGCTGCCGATCGCGCGCACCACCCCGGCTCGGTGGTCGCCGTGGTCGGCGCGCCACCACGTCTCCGCCGCGTCGAACAGGTCCGCGGTGGCCAGTTCGGCCATTCGGATCAGTAGCTGGCTCTTGTCCGGAAAGTAGCGGTAGAAGGTCGATCTCGCCGCGCCCGAGGCGGCGGCGATCTTGTGCACCGCGATCTCGGTGTAGGGCGTCCCGTCGGCGAGCAGTTCTTCGACGGCGCGCAGGACGCGCCGCTCGAACTCCGTCCGCCGGTCGTCGACCGGCTTGCGCGCGTTCTTCGGGGCTCTCGTCAGCGAAGGCATCCGCCACCCGCACGCAGGCCGACGGCCAGGTGCCGCCGCGATCGTTCGCCGGAGGGATTCACGAGTTCCATTCTGCCGTGCGGGCGTTGACACCGGGGCGCGACGAGTCGCACCATCGATCGGACACTGTGTCCGAGACGTTGTGACCGAGGTGGTTCGAAAATGCCTGGCGCCCCTGCCATTCCGGTCGAGGACACCGAGGTTGTCGTGGTGGGCGCCCGCTGCGCGGGTTCGGCGACGGCCGCCGCGTTCGCACGGGCGGGCGTGCGGGTCGTGTTGTTGGAGGCGACCCGATTTCCCTCGGACACGCTCTCCACACACCTGTTGTGGCCCGGCGGTGTCGCGGAATTGGCGCGTCTCGGCGCGCTCGATCGCGTCACCGCGTTGGGAGCGCCGCCGCTGCGGACCGCCTTCGCGGCGGGCGCGGGCTACACCATCCGCTCGCCGTTCGCGCCGGTGGACGGCGTCGACTACGCGCTGTGTGTGCGCCGCACTGGCCTGGACGCCGCGCTCGCGGCCACCGCGGTCGACGCGGGCGCGGACTTGCGCGAGGGTGCCCGTGTCGGCGAATTGCTGTGGCGCGGAGAACGATGCGCGGGTGTCAGGTACTCTGACGCCTCCGGTACCCGTGAGCTGCGCGCTGCCCTCGTGGTCGGCGCCGACGGACGGCGCAGCACGGTGGCCCGGCTGGCCGGGACGTCCGGTCCCCGGCTGTCCGCACCGAGCGGACGGGACTGCTACTTCGCCTATTGGCGCGACACCGCGGCCGGATGGCGCGAGGTGGCCGCGCAGTGGCGCGACGGTCCCGATCTGGGCACCGCCTTTCCCTGCGACGACGGACTTCTGCTCGCCCTGGTGCAACCTCCGGCGAGCGCGGACCGTCCCGGTCCCGGCGGCGCCGACCGACGCTATCGCGAAGCGATCGAACGGATTCCCGGGCTGGCGACCAGGCTCGCGGGGTGTGAGCGAGTCGGTCGCGTCCGCTCCGCGACGGGGCTGCTCTCCTACTTCCGCCGATCCAGCGGCCCGGGTTGGGCCCTGCCCGGCGACGCGGGGCATTTCAAGGATCCGGTGACCGCCCAGGGCATTCGGGACGCGCTGCACTACGGCCGACGTCTCGGCGAACTCGCCGCCCCGGTGCTGCACGAGCCGCAGCGGCTGGACGCGGCACTGCGCGCCTGGGAGTCCCAGCGCCTCGCCGACTGCCTCGGCATCTACCAGTGGACCAACCGGCTGGCCCGCGGGACCGCCATGAGCCCCTTGGAGATTCAGCTCTATCGCCGCGCGACGAGCGCCCCGGAGCTGGCGCAGGCGGTCACCGCGATCTTCTCGCGCACGAGGGATCCGAAGGACGTCTTCACTCCTGCGCTCGCGGCGGCGCTGGCCGTCGGCGCGCTGCGCGAGGCCTGGCCATCGGTCGGTCCGGTGCTGACCCATCTCCTGCACGAGGCCCGCGACACCGCCGCCGACTGGTGGCAGTCGCGCGCCCACCACGCTCTCGCACCCGCCACCTGCTCAGGAGAACGACATGCGTGACAAGCGACCGCCTTCCGGCCTTTCTCTCACCCGCCGCGAGGTTCTGCGCGGCGCCGTGGCCGCGGGTGTCGGCCTAGCCGCGACCGCTTCGACAGCCACCGCCACAGCGGGAGCGCGGCGGACGCCCGCGCCCGGACGATCGGTGGCGATCTTCGGCGGCGGCGTCGCGGGACTTTCCGCGACGCACGAGCTCGCCGAACGCGGATACCAGGTCACCGTGTACGAGCCCGCGTTTCTCGGCGGCAAGGCGCGCAGCATGGGTGTGCCGGGCACCGGCGTCGGCGGACGCTTGGATCTGCCCGGCGAGCACGGCTTTCGTTTCTTTCCCGGCTGCTACCAGAACATCCCGGATACGATGCGGCGCATTCCGTTTCCCGGGAACCTTGACGGTGTCGCGGGAAACCTGGTCCGGGTGGAGGGCACGGTCGCCGGGTTCCGTGGGCGCCCACCGATTTTCGTGCCCGTCGAGCTCGGGGCGATCGATCAGTTGACACCGCAACGCTTGCAGAACACCATCGTCGGCGCGTTCGGCTTCGTCCCCGAGCTACCGCCGTGGGAACTGGCGTTCTTCGCCAAACAGATGACGGTGTGGTTCACCTCCTGCGCGGAGCGGCGCTACGGGCAGTGGGAGTACGTCACCTGGGAACAGATCCTGCACGCCCAGGGCAAGTCGCCCGCCTATCGCGACTACCTGGTCAACGCGCTCACCCGGATCACCGTCGCCGCCAAACCGCACGTCAGCTCGGCGCGCACCATCGGAACGATCGGCGAGGCGCTGGTGCTGGCCGCGACCGGGGCGATTCCGCAATACGCCGCGGGCATCGACCGCATCCTGAACCGGCCGACCAACGAGGCGTGGATCGATCCGTGGGTCGGCTACTTGCGTTCGCTCGGCGTCCGTTTCGTCATGAACAGGGGCGCGAGCGCACTGGAACTGCGTGGCGGGCGCATTGTGTCGGCGACTGTCCGCGGGGCGAACGGCACGGCCGAGAATGTCACCGCGGACTGGTACGTCTGCGCCATGCCGGTGGAGCGGACCCTCCCGCTGCTCAGCGACCGGATCCTCGACGCCGATCCGCGACTGGCGGGCATGCACCGGCTCCACACCGACTGGATGGTCGGCATCCAGTACTACCTCACCCGCCCGACCGAGCTGCCGGAAGGCCATATCGCCGCGCTCGGTTCGCCGTGGGCGCTCACCGCGCTGCGCCAAGCGCCCATGTGGGTGGGCGATTTCGCCGCACGCTACGGCGACGGCGCGGTGCGCGAATGTCTTTCGGTGGACATCTCCGACTGGGACTCCCCCGGCGTGCTCTACGGCCGACCGGCCAAGGAATGCGGCCGCGAGGAGATCGCCGCGGAAGTGTGGGCGCAACTGAAGGAATGGCTCAACACCGCGACGGGCTGGCTGCGCGACGAGGACGTGCGCTCCTGGCACCTCGATCCCGGAATCACCTGGCGCGGTGGCGTGATCGACAACGCGACACCCTTGCTGGTCAACACCGTCGGCTCCTACGATCACCGGCCGGAGGCGCACTGCGCCGTCCCCAATCTGTTCTTCGGCGGCGACCACGTGCGCAGCAGCATCGATCTCGCGACCATGGAGGGCGCCAACGAATCCGGCCGCGCGGTGGCCAATGCGATCATGGACGCCGCCGACGACCCCGGCCCGCGCGCGCCGATCTTCCCGCTGGTCTCGCTGCCGATCTTCGATCAGGCCAAACGCGTCGACGCCGAGCGCTATCGCGCGGGCCTGCCCCACCTGCTGGACGGCTGAGGCTCCTCACCGGCGGGCGACGCCGGGCAGCCCACCGAAGAAGATCTCGAACACCGTCGGCGGATCCGCGTGCAGCCGGGCGCTGGTCGACGGGACGAACAACGCGCCCTCGCTGGTGTCGGTCACGACGTAGTCCGCGTGCGCGCCCGGTGCGCGCTGTTCGATGCCGGAACAGTCCGGACCGCCAGTCGCGTTGACCTTCGGCAGGTCCTCCGGATATTTGTACGGTTCCGAGGCCAGCATGAAGTTGGTGTTGAACACCGCTCCCGGCACCATGCCGCCGAATATCGTCTCCGCCAACGGCATCATCGCGGCGACGCCGTTGACCACGCAGCGCAGCGCAGGCCGGTACTCGTTCAGCAGCGCGCTCCCCGGGCGCAGCAGCCGCAGCGCCGTCGCCATCGGCTGCTCGGTCTCGGTGAGGACCGCGCGGGTGGTCTCGGCCAAACCCACCACGTTGAGCAGCATTTCGTCCAGATCCGCGGCCCGGTCCGCGACCGTCGCGCCGGTCACGGTCGCGTTGTCGACCGTGCGCAGCAACTCCCCCGCCGTGTCGGCGTAGAGTTCGGTGACCTCGGCGGTGGCCGTCATGTCGTGGGCCAGCTGGGGCAGGCTCGGATTCAGCTGGCGCAGTGTGACATCCGCGCGCTCCAGCAGATCACCGAGCCGCTCACCGCGACCCTGCAACGCGGCGCTCACTGCGGCCAGTGCCGAATTCAATTGCCCCGGTTCTACTTTCGCGAGCACGGTGGAGAGCCGCTGGAACAAGGTGTTGAACTCGACGGTCACCGATTCCGCCCGGACCACCGCCCCCGGCGCCAGCGGGCGCGGTGACGGCGCGGCAGGCGGCACGAAGCGCACGAATTTGGCGCCGAAGACCGTCGTCGAGCGGATGTCGACGAGGGCGTTCTCCGGGACCATCCGCAGCGACTCCGGATCCAGCTCCAGCCGCAGCCGCACCCGGTCGGCGTGCGGTTCCACGGCGGCGACGCGGCCGATCTCCACGCCGCGCATCCGCACCGCGGCGTCCGGATCGAGCACCAGCCCCGAGCGCGGCGCGTCGACGAGCACCGTCGCCGTCGACTCGAACCGGCCCGCGTACATCGACATGGCGAGCAGCACCACCGCCGCGATCATCGAAACGAACGCCAGCCCGGCGAATTTGAGCCGCACCGTCGCCCAGGTGGCCCACAGGATCGGGAAGCGCCCCCGCGAGGACTGTTGCCGTGCGTCCACTCTTCACCCCTTCGAGAGGGCCCTGCGCGCGATCACGCGACCGCGAATCCCTTGCTCGCGTCCGGTCGACAGTAGTACTGTCCAGACACGTGTCCAGCATATGTCTGGACAGGTATCTGTGGAAGGATTTCCGATGACTCTGGTGAAACCACAGCGCGTCTCCGGCGGCGAGCACGAGCACGGACATCTCGAGGAGTTCCGCTCCGACCCGATCGCGCTGATGCGCCGGGTGCGCGCCGAGTGCGGCGATATCGGCGCCTTCGAACTCGCGGGCAAGCGGGTGGTCCTGCTCTCCGGGGCGGAAGCCAACGAGTTCTTCTTCCGATCCGGCGACGAGGATCTCGACCAGGGCGCGGCCTATCCGTTCATGAAGCCGATCTTCGGCGAGGGGGTGGTCTTCGACGCCAGCCCGGAACGCCGCAAGGAGATGCTGCACAACCAGGCGCTGCGCGCCGAGCACATGCGCGGGCACGCGGCCACGATCGCCACCGAGGTCGAGCGGATGCTCGCGCGCTGGGGCGACGAGGGCGAGATCGACCTGCTCGACTTCTTCGCCGAGCTGACCATCTACACGTCCTCGGCCTGCCTGATCGGCGTGAAATTCCGCGACGAACTCGATGGCAGGTTCGCGCATCTCTATCACGAACTCGAGCGCGGCACCGACGCCTTGGCCTATGTGGACCCCTACGCGCCGATCGAAAGCTTCCGCCGCAGGGACGAGGCCCGCGCCGCCCTCGTCGAGCTCGTCCAGGGAATCATGGACAAGCGGGCCGCCCGTCCCGCCGACCGCGGCGACCGCGACATGCTCGACGTGCTGGTCTCGGTGCCCGGCGAGAACGGCGAACCGCGCTTCAGCGCCAGCGAGATCACCGGCATCTTCATCTCGATGATGTTCGCCGGTCACCACACCACCTCCGGCACGGCGGCGTGGACGGTCATCGAGCTGCTCCGCCACCCCGAGCTGCTTGGCAACGTCGTCGCCGAGCTGGACGAGCTGTACGCGGACGGTTCGCCGGTGAGTTTCGGTGCGCTGCGCCAGATTCCACGCTTGGAGGCGGTGCTGAAGGAGACACTGCGACTGCATCCGCCGCTGATCATCCTGATGCGGGTGGCCAGGGGCGATTTCGAGGTGTGCGGTCACCACATCGCCGAGGGCGACCACGTGGCCGCCACGCCCGCCATCTCGAACCGGTTGCCCGAGGACTTCCCCGATCCCGAGACCTTCGATCCGGGCCGCTATATCGACCCGAACCAGGAGGACATCGTCAACCGCTGGACGTGGATCCCGTTCGGCGCGGGCAAGCACCGCTGCGTGGGAGCCGCGTTCGCGCTCATGCAGCTCAAGGCGATCTTCTCGATCCTGTTGCGGGACTGGGAGTTCGAGATGGCCCAGCCCTCGGACAGTTACCGCAACGACCACTCGAAGATGGTGGTGCAGCTGCAGCAGCCCTGCCGGGTGCGCTACCGCAGGCGCGGTCTCCGGCAGAACGGGTGAATGCCGGGGCGGTTCGGATCGGCACTCCGACGGACACGCTCGAACGGCCGCGGCGGCGAGTCGCGGCCGTTCGAGTGTCGCCGTCTCAGTCGTAGCGGACCTGCCAGCTCTTGACGCCGTTGATCCAGCCCGACCGCAGCCGCACCGGATCCGAGACCTGGCGCAGGTTCGGCATGGCGTCGGCGAGAGCGTTGAACATCAGGTCGATCTCCAGCCGGGCCAGGTTCGCGCCGACGCAATAGTGCGTGCCCGTTCCGCCGAAGCCGACATGCGGATTGGGATCGCGCAGGATGTCGAAGGTGAACGGGTCGGTGAACCCGTCTTCGTCGAAATTGGCCGAGCTGTAGAACAATCCGAGCCGCTGCCCGGCGCGGATGCGCTGCCCGCCGAGCACCACGTCCTCGGTGGCGGTGCGCTGGAAGGCCGTCACCGGAGTGGCCCACCGGACGATTTCGTCGGGCGCGGTGCGCGGACGGCTCGCGCGGTAGATCTCCCACTGCTCCGGGTTGTCCACGAAGGCCTTCATGCCGTGCGTGATCGCGTTGCGCGTGGTCTCGTTGCCCGCGACCGCGAGCAGGATCACGAAGAAGCCGAACTCGTCGGAGGCCAGCGCCTCGCCGTCGACGTCGGCGTGCACCAGCTCGGAGACGATGTCGTGCACCGGGCACGCGCGGCGCTGCTCGGCCATGTTCCACGCGTAGCCGAGGATTTCGGCGGAGGCGACGGTCGGATCGCCGTATTCGGGATCGTCGTAGTTGAGCATCTGGTTCGACCAGTCGAAGACCTTGCGCCGATCCTCCTGCGGCACACCGAGAAGTTCGGCGATCGCCTGCAGCGGCAGCTCGCAAGCCACCTGCTGGACGAAATCGCCTCCGCCCGTTCGCTTCGCGGCGTGCACGATGCGTTCGGCGCGCTCGGTCAGCGCGGCGCGCAGGCTCTCGACCGCGCGCGGGGTGAATCCTTTGGCGACGATCCGGCGAATCTTGGAATGTTTGGGCGGATCCATGTTGACCAGCAACGCGCCGGTGAGGTCCATCTGCTCCGGGGTGATGTCACCCGGCAGCCGGATGATGGCGCCTTTGCGCTGCGAGGAGTACAGCTCCGGATGGCGCGAGATCTCCTTGACGTCGGCGAGCTTGCTCACCACCCAGTATCCGCCGTCGCGAAATCCGCCCGAGGTGTCGTCGGGCTGGGCGTTCCACCACACCGGCGCGGTGCGGCGCAGCAGCGCGAACTCCTCGACGGGGCTGCGGTTCTGCCAGAGCGCGGGGTCGGTGAAGTCGAAACCCGCGGGCAACGACGCTGCGGTCATGTCTACCTCCTGGGATGGAATGCCCTGCGGCGCAGAGCGACCCGGTTCACGTGGATCGGTGATCGGGCGCGCGGCCCGCGACGTAGTCGGTAGCCCAGCGGTAGTCGGGCTTGCCGCTCGGTGAGCGCACGATCACCTCGGTCACCCAGATCTGTTTGGGCACCTTGTAACCGGCCAGATGGTCGCGGACGTGGTGTTCCAGCGCACCGAAATCGATCCGGCCGGGTTCGGTGCCCGCCACGACCGCTGCTACCTGGTGGCCCCAGCGCTCGTGCGGCACCCCGACCACCACCGCGTCGTAGACCTGCGCGTGCGCCTTCAGCACGCCCTCGACCTCTTCGACGAACACCTTCTCGCCGCCGGTGTTGACCACCATGTTGCCGCGCCCGATCAGGGTCACCGTGCCGTCGTCCTCGACGCGGGCCCGGTCGTCGGTCACCACGATGCGCGCGCCGTCCACCGACTGGAGCAGCCGTTCGGACTTGCCGGGATCCTTGTAGTACCCGAGCGGCACCGCGCCGGTCTTCGCCAGCCAGCCTTCCGCGCCGAGCGGCACCGGATGTCCGTCGTCGTCGACCACCACCGCGCCACGACCGGTGCGCACCCTGGGGCCGCGCGCGGGATCGTCGTCCTTCTGCGCGAAACCTATTCCGCCGAAGCCCGTTTCGGACGATCCGATGGAGTCGGACACCACGGCGGAAGGGAACGTCTCCAGCAGGGTGTTCTTCATCGCCTGCGAGAGCAGGGCGGCGCCCGAGGCGATGGCCAGCAGCGAGGACGCGTCGACCGGTCGCCGCCGGTAGGCGTCGATCAGCGGACGGGCCATGGCGTCGCCGGTGATCACCAGCACCTGCGGCCGATGCCTGGCCACCCCCGCCCAGACGGCGTCGGGGTCGAAGCGGCGCTGGAAGATCACCGCGTTGCCCGACCACAGCGCCGTGAAGGTCGGCATCATCGCCGCGGCGTGGATCAGCGGCGGCAGCACGAACCAGGTGCTCGGGTCGCCCGCGGCGCCGGTGCGCGACTGCTGATACTCGTCGGCCACGGGTTCGCCGGTGTAGAAGTCGATGCCGCCGCCGAGCACCCGCCACATGTCCTCTTGCCGCCACATGACGCCCTTCGGCAGGCCGGTGGTGCCGCCGGTGTACATCATGAACAGGTCGTCGGGTCCGCGCGGGACGGATGGCCGCGCCGACGGACGATTCGCCAACGCGCTCTCGTACGGCACGGCGCTCTCGGACAGCACAGCGCCGTCGTCGGCCGGGTGGACCGTGTCGTCCTCGACGCGCAGCGCGTACCGCACGCGCGGAACCCGAGATCTGGCCTCCCGCACCGCCTCCGAGTAGCACGCGTGGTACACCAGCGCGTCCAGGTCGGCGTTGTCGTAGACGTAGGCGAGTTCCGCGGGGCCGTAGCGGTAGTTGATGTTGATCGGCACGGCGGCGAGTTTGAAGCAGGCGATCAACGTCTCCATGGTCTCGACGCTGTTGTGCATCTGGAATCCGATGTGCGCGCCCGCCCCGAGGCCGGAGGATGCCAGGTGGTGGGCCAACCGATTGGCCCTGGCGTCGAGTTCCGCGAAGCGCACGCGACGCTCGCCCTGTAGTACCGCGGTCCGGTCCGGCATGGCGTCGACGGCGTGCTCGAAGAGGTCGGCGAAGTTGTTGGCCATCTGGTGTCTCGCTCGTCGGCCGTCACACCACGGTGAGTGGCAAGGGTTTTCCGCGATCGGTGAACGCGAAGTCCGCGCCGGTGCTGAATCGGGTGATGGCGACTTCGGCGGCCTCGCGGAACGGTTGGTCGGCGAGTTCGAAATCGACGGTCAGCACACCGTCGTCGCCGTCGACGGCCGTGGCGAACCAGCGCGGGTTCACCGCCCGAGCCAGCGCGTCCAGCGGCGCGAGGTGCTCGGGATCGAGCAGCGCGGGCCACGCGCCGTCGGCGCCCGCGCCGCTGTCGCGCGGAATACGCAGGCGCACAGTGTCGTCCGTGCCGTAGAGGGTGATGCCGGTATAGGGCAATGGGTTCAGCGCCGGATGCGCCGCCAGCACGGTGGCGAGGGCGTCCGCGTCGTCGCCGAGCCGCAGGCAGCGCCGGATGCGGTCGGCGGTGAGTCCGGCGATGCCGGTGAACTGTTTGCGCGCGATCTCCGTCGCGGCCGGCGCGTCGGCCTTGGCCCGCACGGCCACCAGGAAACCGAGGGTCAGCAGATGGTGCTGGAGACACACCTCCTCGGCCATGCGCACCAGCGCCGAATGCGAGAAGTCCGCGAAACGCAGGTCGCTCAGCAGCGGTCCGGCGTAGTCGCACCGGCCGTCGTCGGCGGGATCGATGGGCGCCAATACGGTTCGCGCGGCGGCGGACTCGGCCACCACGGCCGCGTCGCGCGGCATCGGCGGCGGTTCGTTGGCCGCGTCGATGGTGACCCGCCAGGCGCAGACCGGTCGGCGGTCGGCGGGCCGCCGTGGCGGGCGGTGAATGGGGCGGACCTGCGCGTGCGGGTTCGTCGCCAGCGCGGTCGCGTCGAAGGTCGGGTCCTCGATGTCGTGGCACATCGACACCACGAAGTCCTCACCCATCGGCTCGACGTCGGCCAGCGCGCCGCAGTGGTCGAGCCAGAATTCGCCGTGCTCGTGGTCGTCCACCCGGAAGCGGAAGTCCATGAACTGCGGCGGCGCGCCGATGTCGAGCTGCAACCCCTTGAAGATGGTCGCCACGCCGTCGCCCGCGAAGCCGAGCGCCCGCTGCATCCTGCGGGTGTACACGGGACTGGCCAGCCGCCACTCCTCGATGGCCACCTCCGCCATGCCGGTTCTGCCGAACGCGGCGATGGAGTGCGCCATGCCGGAACGGTCGATGAGGTGCCCGCACAACAGCAGTTCGGGTACCAGCGCGGCCAACGTCTGCCGGGAGAACCGCGCGTAGCGGCTTGGTATCGCGCTCATCGCCGTCACCACAGCGAGGCGGGCGCTTCGCCGACGCGGTACCAGCCGGGCAGCGGCGTGCCGGAGGTCGAGCGGGCGATGCGCTGCTGCATGCCGGGGGTCAGCGCGTTGTTCGTGATCATCTCCAGGAACAACGCCGAGACGTTGCCGAAGTCGAAGAAGTCGCGCTGCCAGGACCATTGGAAACCGCCCCCGTACCGGAACCAGCTGCCGCCGATGCCCTCCGGACTGTACGGACGACCGTCGGGGCGCTGCGCGTCGGCGACCTGCTTCCAGAAACCGATCACGGTCCCGCTGCGGTCGTCGACGACGAACTCCTGGTACGGGTAGGTCCAGCCCTCGAGGCCCGACATCTCCTGTCCCAGCGCGATATCGCGGATCTCGTCGCGTCCGACCGCCATGAATTCCTGGGCCGGACCGTAGTTCCAGCCGTAGGTCGCGTCCACGGTGTACATCTCGGCGAGCGGCTTCCAGTCGCCCTTCTCCTCGCAGCGCTGGTTCTCGACGATCCAGCGGCGGATCATCTCGTCGAGCTCGGCGCGGTCGTAAGCGGCCATCAGTGTGCACCTTTCGCGGCGTCGTCGGTCTCGCCGTCGTCGGCGAGGGAGAGGGCCCTGGTCGGGCAGTAGCGGATCGCGCTCGCGACCGCCTCGCGCAGTTCCGGGTCCGGGCTCGGCTCGAGGATCTCCACCTGGCCGCGTTTGGGCACGGCGAAGACGTCGGGCGCCTCGGACTGGCAGACGGCGTGGCCCTGGCACAGGTCGAGGTCGACGGAGATCTTCACGGCGCCCTCCCCTCGCCGGGCACGGACACCCTGGCTGTCATCACACACCTCGATTTCGAGAACGGGTTCGCCCAGACCGTTCCGACGGATACAACCGTTGAGACAGATACCTGGACACGTGTCTGGACGGTACCACCGCGATCCGCGGCCAACAACGGTTTCGAGACAAGAGGGCGCGACGGTCGAGGCGGCGCATCCACGCCACTGTCGACGAGAAGGTCCACTCCCGGATCACACGCCATGCGCTACGAGGGCCGCTGGCCGAGACAGTTGGCCGTCCAAGATCACGGCGCGTTGTCAAAACCGTTATCGCACAGCGATGTTCGCGCATCTGTACTTGCATCTGTATCGAACACGGACCTACACTCGGCCCGAAAACAGAGGAGATTCACCGAGCCCGTGCCAGCGTTGCCACGAGGACTCCTCGCTACCGCCCGAAGGTCTTTCCCATGGATCAGTCGCTACATCGTTCCCGCCGACTCGGCGTCGCCGATATCGCCGCCGTCTACGGCACCGAGGCAGTGCACCGTCGCATCGCCCAGCTGCGTGCCTGCGGACAGCACTATGCGGCGGTGGCGATAGAACGCGAAATCCACAGCGCCGCAATGGAAGACGGAGGGGGATAGAGTCCGGCTCGGCAGCGAGCCATCCCCGGCGCCGACGACTCGGCCGCCGCACGGGAGCCTGTCGGCGCCGCGCACCAGCGAGGCGTCGACCGGACATCCCCGCGGGAGAGTCAGAGAACCGAAACGCGCCCGCTTCATAGGTCCGCCGCGCTCGGCGGCGGGGCGCGGCGACTCCGAGGGCTTACACATCGGCGCGATCGACTGCGGCCGTCTGATACGCCGACGCCGATGCAACCGATCCGAGCGCGGATTCGCCGGTCACCGCGATTTCGAAGCTTGCATTCGGAACTATGCACAACGGTGGTGCGATGCAACGTATCTCACCGAACCCTCCCCCTGCCCATAACCGTTTCGTATAGTGATGCAACGATTCGGGCGCAGTTCTATTTCGTCCGATGTGGCACTGGAGCACTACGTATGACCTTCACCGCGCTGGATCTGTCCGCCGACACGTCCGCAACGGCGCTCGAAATAGGCGGACAGCCGGCATCGGTGCCCCTGCAGAACACCGACGGGGTCGCCTCGCGCATGGTGGGGTACTTCGCGACCTGCGTCGCGCCGTGCCGCACGCTGCCCGGTGAGCAGATGCGCGGCGACGTCACCAAGGTGACGCGCTTCTGCCTCGCGCTGGCGGCCGAGATGTTCGATCGCCGGACGGTGCCCGACGACGCCCAGCTCGGCGAGGTCAGGGAGGTCGCGGCGCAGTGGGCGCGCGAGGCCGTCCCGCTCGGCACCATCCTGCGCGCCTACCACGAGGGCCTGCGCATCGCCTTCGGTTTGGTCACCGAGGGCGCCAAGGCCGACGACGTGGACGAGCTGATCGTCGCGACCGATCTGATGCTGGAACTGCTCGAGGTCATCACGGCCGCGGTCTCCGACGCCTATGTCGACGAGCAGCACCTGGTCGCCCGCGAGCACCAGACCGCGGCGCAGACGCTGGCCTCCGCCCTGCTCAGCGGTCGCGGCAGTTCCGCGCTCGCGAGGCAGGCGGGCATCCCGATCGCGGAGGCGTACCAAGTGGTGGCGCTCTCGGTGCCGGAGCATCCGGACGAGCGCGACCCGCGAGTCGACGCGCAGGTCGCCGCCCGCCGCAAGCTACGCCGACTACAGTCCGCGCTGGCCACGGTCTTCCGCTCGCGCGCGCTCGCCCTGCTCTCCACCAAGGGCGGCACGCTGCTCATTCCGCTCGGCGAGGACACCCCCGCGCTCACCGCGGAATTGCTCGACACCCTCTCCGCGGGCGCCGAGGTGCCGCTCACCGCCACCGTCGTCGTCGGCGACACCGATCGGATCCCGGATTCCGCCGAGCAGGCCCACGAACTGCTGAACCTGGTCCGCGTCGGCGGCCGCGCCGCCGGGCTGTATCAGATGTCCGACCTGGCCGTGGAATACCAGCTCACCCGCGGCGGGCCCGCCGCCCGGCGGATCGCGACCATCCTCGACCCGCTCGACGCGCACCCCGAACTGTTCGACACCATGCGCGCGTACCTGGGCAACGACATGAACCGCCAGCTCACCGCGCGCCAGCTGTACGTCCATCCCAACACCGTCGACTACCGGCTGCGCCGCATCGCACAGCTGACCACCATCGACCTCGCCACCTCGGCGGGCATCTCACAGGCGGCCATCGCCCTGCTGGCCAGGGACCTCGACCGCAGCGTGGCGCGGCGTTTGTAGATATCGCCCGCGCAACGATGCGGATTCGTGCTGGTCACCCGCTGCCGAACTTGCGATCCTGGAACCCCGTGAGTCTGGATGGTGAAAAGTATGCGAATCGCGGAGATCTTGCGCAGGAAAGGTAGCGACGTCGCCACGGTTCCGCCCGACACGACGGTGCGGAGCCTGCTGGCCGCTTTGGCCGAGCACAACATCGGCGCGGTGGTGGTGTCCCCCGACGGCATGCGGATCGCGGGCATCGTCTCCGAGCGCGATGTGGTGCGCCGCCTGCACGAACTCGGCGCGGACCTGCTGGACACGCCCGTCGCGGACATCATGACCGTCGAGGTCCGCACCTGCGCGCCCGACGACCACGTCGACAGTTTGCGCCGAATCATGACGGACCACCGGATCCGGCATCTGCCTGTGGTCGTGGACGACCGGCTGATCGGCATCGTCAGCATCGGCGACGTGGTCAAGAGCGCGATCTCCGAACTCGCGACCGAACGCCAGCACCTGGTCGACTATCTCCAGGGCCGGTACTGAACTCGCGCGCCCAGGCCCTGTCTAGAGCGCGGACAGGTCGCCCAGGTCGGCGGACAGCCACCGCTCGGGTCGCATGTACACCGCGACCTGCTCGCCGTACGCCTCGGCGGCCTTCAGGTAGGCGTCGACCTTGTCCGGCGGCAGGTAACGGGCGACCATCTCGCGGTGCAGTTCGTCGGTCATCGGCGTGATCCGGGTGACCGGCCCCTCCACGCTGACGTAACGCACCGTGGGCTCGAGCCGCTGCACCATCAGGCTGAAGCGGCCCGCCTGCCTGATATGCCGCATCTTCGCCGACTCCGGGCCGGTCAGCACCCACACCTCGGCGCCGGGTGCGTACTGATACCAGATCGGCACGTTCAGCGGGCCGCGATCCTGGCCCGCCGCGACGGCCAACGCCGCGATGTGCGGCTCTGCGAGAAATCGCTGACGCTCGTCCTGGCTCAATGGCATGCGGTCCAGGCTAGCGCGTGAAAGACGTTGTCCACCTGAATTCTTCGATCACCTCGGGAAAAGTGCGTATCGTTGGTGGGTGTCCAGGGCATCGGCGTGAAGGGAGCGTCACGTTGCGGTCACCCGCGCCAGGCTCGCACTTCACCCGCTCCCCGACCGTGCGCCACTCCCCCGGTCACCGGTTCCCCGCTTCGCCACCACCCCGCACCGATACTGTCCGTGCCGACGCCGTGCGCGCGCTGTTTCCGGCGCTGGCGGAATCGCCCGAGGTCTATCTGGACAGCGCGGCGACCACGCAGAAGCCGCTGCCGGTCATCGAGACGATCTACCGCTACCACTCCTCCCGCACCGCCAACGCCGGGCGCGGTACCTACGCTTGGTCGACCGAGCTGACCGCGCGGGTGGCGGACGTGCGCGCCCGCGCCGCGGTGTTCCTCGGCGCCGACCATCCCGACGAGGTGGTCTTCACCGCGGGCGCCACCGCAGCGCTCAACGCGGTCGCGCTGTCGTGGGGACTGGCCGAGCTCGCCGACGGCGACGAAATCCTCTACAACCCGCGCGATCACGCCTCCGCCGTGCATCCCTGGCACCACCTACGCCAGTTGCTCGCCCGGTTCGGCCGCCACATCGAGCTGGTCCCCTACCGGACCACCGAACTCGGCGAGGCCGACACCGCCGACATCCTCGGAAAGCTGACCCCGCGCACCAGGCTGATCGTCACCAGCCACCTGCACCACGTCTACGGCGCGGTGACCACGCTGGAAGAACTGCGCGGACGGATTGATCCGTCGGTACTGCTGTGCTTCGACTGCAGCCAGAGCGGCGGGCACCTGCCGGTCGACGTCACCGAGCTCGGCGCCGATTTCGCGGTATTCGCCGCGCACAAGATGTTCGGTGCGCCCGGAGTCGGGATCCTCTACTGCCACCGGCGGATTCACGATCGGCTGCTGCCCTTCCTGCCCGGCGGGAATTCGGGGGTGCGGCTCACCGAGTCGGGGCTGGTCGGCACGGCGATGCCCGACCTGCTCGAGGGCGGCACCCACAACATCCCCGGCATCCTGGCACTGGGCAGCGCGCTGGACGTGCTCGAGTCCTTCGGCATCGAGGCCATCGCCGCGCACAACCGCGCGCTCACCCTGCGGCTGATCGAGCGACTGCGCGCGGCGCCCGGGCTGGAGTTCCTGCCCGGGCCAGCCTACGCGCCGTGCGCGACGGGCTACGGCATCGTCTCGTTCCGCATCGCCGGAATCAGTGCCGCCGACCTGGGTTTCGTGCTCGGCGAGATGGGTTTCCTGGTGCGCACCGGACTGCACTGCACGCCCGCGGCGGGCCCCGGCGCCGACGACCTGGACTCGGTGCGGGTCAGCACGCACATCTACAACACCCTCGACGAGATCGACCGGTTCACCGCCTGCGTCACGACGATTGCCGAGGAGGTCACGTGAACACCGACACCCCGCGCTACGACCGCAGGGCGGCGTCCCGGGTTCTCGCCGGGCTCGCCCAGCCAGGGCTGTTCGGCGACGTCCCGGTGCCACCCGATCCGCGACGCATCGAATTCACCTGTGCCGCATTGCGTCCGGAAGCGAACAGCCATCTCACGTATTCGCAGCGGCTGTACATGGAGCGGTTCATGCGGCCCTGCCGCCCGAATCAGGTGACCACCGCCACCCACCGCATCGCGTGGACCGACAGCGACGGCATCCCCAACACCGGGCACTACCGCGCCGACGGCCTCGGCCCGCTCGTGCCGATCGCGGTGCGCGAGACCGTCCTCGCGCTGTGGCACGCGCTGCGGGCCGATACCGCGCTGGTGCGCCGCGCCGAGGAACTCGGCAGCCGGGAGCGCGCCGTGCTGGTGGGCACCACCACCGATCACGAACCGCTCGAGATCTTCCGCGTCGGTATCGAGGCGACCGGCCGCGCGCTCGCCCAGCACGCGCTGCTCGCGCGGCAGACGCCCTACCGCGACGCGATCGAATTCGCCACGGGGATGCGGGATTCGGGCCTGTTCGCGGCGGTCGCGACGCGCTGGTTCTGGGAGTTGCAGGCCTCCACCTACCGGCGCGGGATGATCCCGGTGACCCTGGCCGTCCAGCCCGACGGCACCGTGCGCTACACCGCCGAATCGGTGGCCACGCTGCGCGCCATGAAGGACGCCACCATCGCCGACGCGCACACTGTCATGCGGCGCGCGACCACGGTCGAGGGCCTGAACGTCGAAGACGCGATCGCCAAGTACCACGAGGATCTCGACGTCATCTCCCGTCAGTACGCGCTGCTGCCGCCCGGTACCCGGCCGGCCTGCCTCGCCGCGATGCCGCATCAGCTCGACGGCGCGCACTACAGCCTGCTGCCCATCGTGGTCGACCGGTTCGTCGCGGTGTTCACCGAGATCGTGGCGAGCTGCCGCCCGGTGGAGGTCGCCGCGGCGCCGGACGAACGCACCGCCGACGATCCGGTGACGGCCGAGGATCGCGCCTTCTACGTACCGGATATGACCTGCAAGCACTGTGTCCGCACGATCACCGGTGTGCTGGAGTCGATGGGGCTCGTGGTGGCAGAGGTGGACCTGATCAGCAAGCGGGTGGTCGCCGAGTTCCGCAGCCCGCGCAACCGGGCGCGCGCCTTCGAGGCGCTGCGCGACGGCGGGTACAACCCGGTCGCCGACAAGCCCGATCCGGCCGACGCCGAAATCAGTGCGCAGCCTTCGGAATCCGCGGTATGACGGCGCCGCTACCGGCGCTACCAGCGAAGGTCCATCCGCTGGTTCGTGCCTTTCTCGACGCCCGCGACGCGTTGGACGAGACGCTGATCCGATTCGGGTCTCCGGTGCACCTCGTCTTCCCCCAGGTCTTCGCGGACAACCTGGAACACTTGCGCGCCGTGCTGGACCGAGAGCTGCCCCGCTATCGAATCTGCTACGCGCACAAGGCCAATCAGTCCCGCGCCTTCGTCCGCACCGCCGAGGACGCCGGCATCGCCATCGACGTGGCCTCGCCGCAGGAGCTGGCCAGCGCGATCGGCGCCGGATTCGGGCCGATGCGCATCGAGGTGACCGGCCCGAAAGGTGAGGCGTTCCTGCGCGATCTGATCGACCGCGGCGCGACGATCAACGTGGACAATCTGTGGGAGCTGCGCCGGATCGCCGAACTGGCCGGTGATCGCGCCGAAGTGCCGGTGCTGCTTCGTGTCTCCGGCTTCCCCGGGTCGCCGCTGAGTCGCTTCGGGGTGCCGCTGAGCCATGTGGACAACGCCCTGGATCTGCTCAGCGCCCATCGCGGGCGAATCTCGTTCCTCGGCTTCGCCTTTCACCTCGACACCGGCGAGAACGCCGAACGGGTGCGTGCCGTCGACGCCTGTTTGGCGCTGGTCGAGCAAGCCTACGCGCACGGCTTGTCCCCCAGCGTGCTCGACCTCGGCGGCGGTCTGCGCCAAGTCTTCACCGCCGACGCCGACCGGTTCGACGGCTACGTCCGCGCGCTGCGCGAGTCGCTTCTCGGTCGCGGCGAGCCGATGAGCTGGGGGGACAACACCTTCGGCTACCACGTCGAAGGCGGGGCGGTGCACGGCACGCCGGTGTTCCACAAGTACGCCAACACGATTCCGGCCACCAGGATGCTCGCCGACTTGCTGACCTCGCCCCTGGAACGGCACGGCGGACGCACGGTCGCCCAGGTCGCCGCGGACAATCTGCTCGATCTCTGGCTCGAGCCCGGCAAGGCCCTCGTCGACCACGCCGGGGTGACGGTGGCGCGGGTCGTGTTCGTCAAGGAACTCGGGGACGGCACGCTGCTGGTGAACGTCGACCTCAGCCGTGACGCGGTGACACCGGCCGATCAGGAGGTGATGGTCGATCCGATCGTGCTGCCCGGCTCCGCGCACGGCAGTGTCCCGCGCGAGTGGTCCGGCGACGGCGCGATCACCCCGCCGCGGTCGGCGGCCGCCACCGCCTCCGCGCTGCGACCGGTGCGCGAAACCGGGCCGGTGGGAGTGTTCTTCGCCGGACGCCTGTGCCTCGAGCGCGACCTGATCACCAACCACAAGGTCTGGCTGGCGAATCGCCCGAGGACGGGGGATCTGGTCGTCTTTCCCAACACCGCCGCCTACCACATGGACCTCTCGGCGGCCTCGGCGTCGATGCAGCCACCGCCGCCGAAACTGGCCGTGGCCCACCGCGCGGGCGGTTTCCAAGTCTGCCGCGACGCCGACTACGAACCGCACGTTCCGGCCGATCCGCTGTCGGCGCGACGGCCCGCCCCGGTGCCGCGGGAAGCCGGGGCGCCCTGATGCGCTACGACCACATCACCGAGCTGATCGGCAATACGCCGCTGCTGCGCCTCGATCCCGCGGTCCACGGGCTCGAGCACGTCGAGTTGTACGCGAAACTGGAGTCGCACAACCCGTTCGGCTCGGTGAAGGACCGGGTCGCCTGGGGCATGATCCGGGACGACCTGGACGCGATCACCGCCGCGGGACAGACGCTGATCGAGGCGTCCAGCGGCAACACCGCCAAGGCGCTGCGGGTGCTCGGGGGACTCTCCGGCGTCGGGCTGCGCGCGGTGACCAATCGGATCAAGGTCACCGAGGTGCGCGATCTGCTGCGACTGCTCGGCACCGATATCGTCGAGCTGCCCGGGCTTTCCGAGTGCCCGGACCCGACCACGCCGAACGACGTGTATTCGGTGATCGAGTCGACCATGGCGAAAGAGCCCGGCGCGTATCATCATCCGTCGCAGTACACCAACGAGAAGAACGTCGAGGCGCACTGTCTGGGGACCGGTCGGGAGATCCACGAGGACCTCGCGGCCGACGGCATCGCCCGGGTGGATTATCTCGTCGGCGGGCTCGGCACCACCGGGTCCACCCGGGGTGCGGCGACCTATCTGCGCAAGCACAATCCCGAATTGCGCACGATCGCCGTCGTTTCCGAGCGCTCGGATTTCATCCCGGGCATTCGCTCGGAGACGGAGATGTGGGACGTCGGGCTGTTCCAGCCGGATTTCTACGACCGCATCGTCACCGTGACATCCGGCGACGCCGTCGACGCGACGCTGCGGCTGGCCACCGGATACGGCGTGCTGGCCGGGCCGACCAGCGGCGCGGCCTACGCGGCGGCCCTGGAAACCCTTGCCCAGCTGGACCTCTCGGCGCGTGACGCGAGCGATCCGGTGGTCGCGGTGATCGTCGTCTGTGATCGGCTCGAGCCATACCTCTCCTACATCAAGAAGCGCAGGCCGGACCTGTTCGACCGGCCGGACCGGCGTAGGGAACCGACGGCCGCCGAACTCGCGGCCACGCCACGGCTCTCGCCCGCCGAACTCGCGGAACTGGACCGCACCGGACGCCCCACCATCGTCGACACCCGGGGCGCGATGGCCTATCGCATCGGGCACGTCCCCGGCGCGGTGAACATCCGCGACGATCAGCTCGACGACATGCTGGGCCAAGGCGTCCCGTTCCCGCGCTCGCGGCCGGTGGTGTTCGTGTGTCCGGTCGGTGCGGTCTCGCTGCGCTTCGCCGCGCTCGCCCGGCACGCCGGATACGACGCGGCGAGCCTGGAGGGCGGCATCGTCAGCTGGCGCGACGCCGGAATGGCGCTGGAAAGCGGGGCCTGAACGGCCGATGTCCGGTAGGCATTACTGTGAATCGGTGCAGACAGGCCAGGAATCAGAGGACGCCGGTCCCCGCATCTGGGGTGGGACGACGCTCACCGAGCGCCGGGAGGCGCGCCGCGCCGCGCTGCTCGAGGCCGCGCTGGATCTGATCGGCGAGGCGGGAGCGGCGGGCGTCACGATGCGCGCGGTGTGCCGCCGTGCCAACCTCACCGACCGCTATTTCTACGAGAGTTTCAGCAGCCGCGACGAACTGCTCGATGTGCTGTACCGGCAGATCGCCGAGGAGTTCCTGGAGCCGATGACCGCGTTCGCCTCGGCCGACGACCCGTCCAGGGATCGGGCGCTGTCGGAAGTCCTCGTGGACAAAGTGCTGGAGGATCCGCGCAAGTCGCGCCTGTTCCTGGTCGAGCCGTATTCGAGCACCGGCCTCGGCCAGACCACCATCGCCGTGATGCCCGCCTTCACCCGGCTGATCCAGGACCACCTGTTCGTCCACATCGCGGATCCGGTCCGGCGCAGGCTGGCCGCGGTGAGCATGGCCAGCGGCAATGCCGGAATGTTCTCCGCGTGGCTGAACGGTTCGCTGCGCGCGACCCGCGAACAGATCGTCGACCACTGCGTCGCCACCCTCACGGCCTACCGCTCGATCTACCGCTCCTGACCCGAGAGATCCCACGGCCCGCCGCCTCGCCCGAGGCGGCGGGCCGTTGTCGTTGCCGGGAAATCCGCGACAGACAATTGACGGCAGGTGCCATCACTTCTAAATTGATGGCACACGCCCTCAGATGAAAGGCAGCGCGGCCATGCCCCTGTTCAACCCGAAGACCGACACCTTCGCGGAATTCGACCCGACGACCCGGCGGCTGCTGGCCTCGCTCGTCGACTTCTTCGAGAGCAAGGGCAAGCAGGCGCTCACCGCCGACGCGCACCGCGGCGAGTGGTACGACGACTGGATGGCGTACCTGGCCGACTCCCGGATCCTCGCCTACATGGCCACCCCCAAGGCGCACGCGGGCGGCGATCCGGACAAGCGCTGGGACACCGCGTTCATCTCGAAGTTCAACGAGATCACCGGGTTCTACGGCGCGCAGTACTGGTACGCGTGGGGCGTGTCGACCCTCGGCCTCGCCACCATCTGGCAGAGCGCCAACGGCAAGGCGCACGCGCGCGCCGCCGAGGAGCTGGACCGTGGCGGCATCGTCGCGTTCGGCCTGTCCGAGAAGGACCACGGCGCCGACATCTACTCCACCGACATGCTGCTCACCCCCGACGGCGCGGGCGGATTCATCGCGAACGGCAGCAAGTACTACATCGGCAACGGCAATGTCGCGCGACTGGTGCCGACCATCGGCCGCCGCACCGACGTCGAGGGCCCGGACGCCTACGTCTGGTTCCTCGCCGACAGCGGTCACCCCAGTTACACCCTGGTGAAAAACGTCATTCACGGCCAGAACTACGTCAGCGCCTACGATCTGGCGGACTACCCGGTCACCGCCGACGACGTGCTGCACACCGGCCGCAAGGCCTTCGACGTCGCACTGGCCGCGGTGAACTGCGGCAAGTTCAACATCGGCATGGTCACCCTCGGCATCGTGCAGCACTGCTTCTACGAGACCGTCGATCAGGCGGCGAACAAGATCCTGTTCGGGCATCCGGTCACCGACTTCGGCCAGGTGCGACAGATCCTGTCCGACAACTACATTCGTATCACCGCCATGAAGCTCTACCACGAGCGAGCCATCGACTACATGCGCGAATCGTCCCCGGCGGACCGGCGTTTCGTCATGTTCAACTCGATCGGCAAGATGAAGGTGACGCGCGAGGGCGAGCGCGCCTTCCGCGAGCTCTCGGATGTCATCTCCGCCAAGGGTTTCGAGAAGGACACCTACTTCGCGATGGCGCGCGGCCTGATCGACTCCATGCCGCGGCTGGAGGGCACCGCGCACGTGAACATGGCGCTCACCCTGAAGTTCATGCCGAGCTTCCTCTACAACGCCGCCGACCTGCCGCCGGTGCCGGTGCGCCGGGACGCGGGCGACGACGAGGCGCTGTTCCGCCAGCCCGGCGCCGCGGGTCTGGGCAAGGTGCGCTTCGCCGACTGGCGGCCCGCGTTCGCCGACTACCGTCACCTGCCGAACGTCGCGTTGTTCCTGGAGCAGGCAGAGCGGTTCGTCCAATTCCCGGTGCAGGCGCCCGCCACCGACGAACAGCTGACCGATCTGGACTACCAGCTGGCCGTCGGCGAGTTGTTCACGCTGCTGCCCTACGGCCAGCTCATCCTGGAGCAGGCGAAGATCGCGGGCACGCCCGACGATCATGTGGACGCCATCTTCGAATTGTTCGTCCGCGACTTCTCGGCCTACGCGCTCGGGGTGTTCGGCAAGGCGTCTTCCACTGCCGCGCAACAGGAATGGGCGCTCAGCGTGCTGCGCAAGCCGATCTCCGACGCCGCGCGGGCCGATCGCGTCTACGCGGAGGTGCTCGGTCACGCGGGGGCGTACCGGATGAACCCGTAGTGTTTCAGGACGATTCGCGCTCGACCAGCTGGGCGAGCCGATCGAGATCGCCGTGCAGCGCGCGGGAACGATCGCGGTGCGCGGGAAGGAATCGGTAGATCACCCAGTCGAGCCAGACCGGAAGGGCCAGCACCCGGAAGGTCTGCTCGATGCGGGTCCCGTCGGGTGTGGGCCGCAGCCGGAAACGCCATTCGGAGTTGTCGCCGAAGACGCCGCCGTCGGTCACCCAGACCAGTTCTCGTGGTTTGTCGACGACCGTACAAGTGCAGACGCGCCGCCAGCGCCAGATGCCCGATTTGTTGCTGCCGCGGAAGCGGGCGCCGACCTCCGCGCGGGTGCTGTCGCCGAGCCAGTGGGCCTCGCGGCATTCGTGGCTCCACTCGCCGACGCGGGTGACATCGGCGAGCACCGCCCACACCGCCTCCGGCGGCTCAGAGCAGAACACCTCGTCGCTGCCGCCCAGCGGGACGTGCAACGGGGAGAATTCCGCGGTGTGCCAGCGCCGGAACGCGGCTTTGCGGTATCGCTTGATCAAGACGTGCAGCATCAGCCAACGCGGGACGGCGGGGACCATCTCGCCGATCGCGGCGGCATCGGCGGGCGAGGCGTCGTCCACGAGGAACAACCCCTCGTCGAAAAGCTCGATCGGGCCGAGGGGTTTGATGTTGTACACGTCGGCCCAACGCCGCCACTCCCGTTCGGTGACGACGGCGGAGACCACCGGCATCATTTCGTGCTCTTCGCGTTCCAAGTGCGGATACAGCACGGTCTCCAGATGATCGAGCGCCGCGAGCACATCGGCGCGGGCCTCGGCGCTCACCCGATAGACCGCCGCCGCGCGGATCAGCCGGTCGATGGCGAGTTCGATGGCGCGGTGGTCGGCGTGCATCCGGTCGAGCAGGTGCGCCGCGGCCGGGTCGCGGTCGCGGACCAGCGGATAGAGGTACTCGTCTTCGGACTCGTGGTGATGGTGCAAGAAGCGCATGATCCAGAGCAGATGTTCCGCGATCGCGACGCGCTGCTCGTCGAACGGATAGGGCCAAGCGCTCAACGCGTTCCTGGCTCTGCGCAGATCACGGCGCATCGCCGAATGCACGATTCCTATCACGCGGGTGTCGGCGGGCCGTTCCAGGTCTGCGGAGGAAGTCATGTCGATTACTCCTCGGCGAGGTCGAGCAGCCGAATCACGGTGTCGGCCGCCCAGTTTCGATACTTGTCCGGCGTCCACGCCGATTCCTCGGTGAGCGCGAGGTAGACCTCGCCACCGAGAACAGCGCGCAGCGAGTCGGCTTCGGCGTCGGTGACGGGTCGACCCGTCACCGCCTCGAGCCCCGCCCGCATCGACGTCCAGCGATTCGCGCGGTCGCGGGCCGCGAGGACGGCCAGTTCCGCATCGGCGGCCGCGGCTTGCGCCAGCACCCGGTGCAACGCCGCCGATCTCCGGTTCACGGTCTCGAGCAGGCCCGCCAGCTTGGCGGCGCGCTCGCGGACGACGCCCGCCGCGATGGCGTGGAATTCCGGCCGCTCGAGCAGGGGCACCGGCTCGTCGTCCCCGACCACGGCCACGTCGAGCACCATTTTGAGGATCTCGCGCTTGTTGCCGACGCTGCTGTACACCGTCTCCACCGCGCAGCCCGCGCGGCCCGCGATGTCGCGCATCGAGGTGCCCGCCCACCCGCGGGCGACGAACAGCTCGGCGGCAGCGGCCAGCACCGCCGCCCTCGTCTCGTCGGCCTTCGCCTGGCGCAGGGTGGAACGGTATCGCCGAGTGCTCGTGGCCATACTCCATTGTCGAACAGGCCTGTATTCAACACAAGACTGTTCCAGCGAATTCTCGATCGAGAATGCCCGCGGCGCTTCCTTTCCCGGCGGAAAAGAGATCGCGATACGCACGGGGTGAACTCTCCACAAAAGGCGCTTTCGAACGACGAAGCGGATAATGCGAGCTAAAGTGGCCGGGTAGCGACGGCGGCGAGGAGCGGGTGTTGGTGTCCATCGGGAAATTGGTGTCGTTCGACAGCTCTCGGGGGTTCGGGTTCATTCGACCGGAAGACGGTGGACCGGATGTGTTCGTGCACGTGAACGACATCGGACTGGACGAGGACGAACTGCGCCAGGGGCGGGTCTTCGAATTCGACGTCACCGAGGGCGACCGGGGCCCCAAAGCGATCAATCTCAGCGCCGTCGGCGGTGCGGCCGCCGCGCCGTCCCGCCACAAGAAGGACCGGTCGTCGACCGGCCAGCTCACCGCCGCCGAGCACAAGCGCCTGATCACCGAACTGCTGCTCGACGCGAGCCCCGCGCTCACCGCGGGCGAGATCCTCACCATCCGCGACCGCCTCACCGCCTTCGCCGATCAACACGGCTGGTTGGATTAGGCGGGTTTACCGTTGGGATCGGGACGGTCTCTCATCGCTGGACTGATTCGACGTCGCTGCGCAACCTGTCCCAGGTGACCCGAGGAGGAACGTGTGGACCTACCGGTGATGCCACCCGTCCGGCCGATGCTGGCCAAGACCGCGCCGTCGGTGCCGCGCGAGCCGGGCCTGAGCTTCGAACCCAAATGGGACGGATTCCGGTGCGTGGTGTTCCGCGACGGCGACGACGTCGAACTCGGTTCCCGCAACGACCGCCCGCTGACCCGGTATTTTCCCGAGGTCGCGGAACTGCTGAAACAGGCGCTGCCCGACAAATGCGTGGTGGACGGCGAGATCGTGGTGGTCACCGAGCACGGCCTGGATTTCGACACCCTGCAGAATCGGCTGCATCCGGCCGCGTCGCGAGTGAACAAGCTCGCGGTGGAGACACCCGCGAGTTTCGTCGCCTTCGATCTGCTCGCGCTCGGCGACAAGGACCTCACCGACGAACCGTTCGCCGAGCGCAGGCGACTGCTGGAGACGATTCTGGACACCGCGCTTGCTCGCGTCCACCTGACGCCGCTGACCCGCGACCCGGACGTGGCCGAGGACTGGTTCACCCGGTTCGAGGGCGCGGGTTTCGACGGGGTCATGGTCAAGGCCGATGCTCAGCCGTACCAGCAGGACAAGCGGGTGATGCTGAAGGTCAAGCACGAGCGGACGGCCGACTGCGTGGTGGCGGGGTTCCGCTGGCACAAGGACGGTCAGGGCGTCGGCTCGCTGCTGCTCGGATTGTTCGACGACGAGGGTCGGCTGCATCACGTCGGGGTGGCGAGCAGTTTCACCGCGGCCAAGCGCGAGTCGCTCGTCGAGGAGCTGAAACCGTTGCGGGAGAACGCTTTGGCGAACCATCCGTGGCGGGACTGGGCCGACGCCGCCGCGCAGGCGAAGGCGGAGGGCAAGATGCCGGGTGGCGTGAGCCGCTGGACCGGCGGCAAGGACCTGTCCTGGGAGGCGCTGCGGCCGGAGCTGGTGGCCGAGGTTCGCTACGAGCACGTGCAATCCGGTCGGCTGCGCCACGGCGGCAGGCTGGTGCGCTTCCGGTCCGATCGCACGCCGGAATCGTGTACCTACGCCCAGCTGGACGAGGTGGCGCCCGCCGAGCTGAGCGCCATCTTCACCGAGGCGTCGCGATGACCGCGTCGGTGGACATCGAGGTCGACGGTAGAACCGTCACCATCAGCAATCCCGACAAGGTGTACTTCACCAAGCGCGGCGAGACCAAGCTCGATCTGGTGCGTTACTACCAGGCGGTGGCCGAGCCGTTCCTCGGTGTGGTGCGCGACCGGCCGCTGCTGCTGGAGCGGTATCCCGATGGGGCGTCGGGCAAGTCGTGGTTCCAGAAGCGGGTGCCCAAGTCGGCGCCCGACTGGCTGCACACCGTGGAGGTGTCGACGCCGAACGGCACCACCAGCGACGCGCTCGTCGCACACGACCTCGCGCACATTCTGTGGGCGGTGAACCAGGGGTGCCTCGGTTTCCACGTCTGGCCCAACCATGTCGCCGATCTGCGCATCGCCGACGAATTGCGGATCGATCTCGACCCCTCCCCCGGTATCGGTTTCGACGATCTCAGGCACGGCGCCGTGCTCACCAGAGACCTGTTCGCCGAACTCGGCATCGAATGCCGGGTCAAGACCTCCGGCTCGCGCGGACTGCACATCTACGTCGCGCTGCAGGAGAAATGGGACGGCTACCAGGTGCGCGCGGCCGCGGTCGCGCTGGCCAGGGAGCTCGAGCGCAGACACCCGGACCTGATCACCGCGCAATGGTGGAAAGAGAAACGCGGCCAACGGGTATTCATCGACTTCAACCAGAACGCCCCCCACAAAACGGTATTCGGCGCGTGGTGCGTGCGCCCGAAGGTCGGCGCCCAGGTCTCGACCCCGATCTCCTGGGACGACCTGGGCACCGTCGCCCCCGACGAACTCACCATCGCGACCGTCCCCGCCCGCCTCGCCGAACACGGCGACCCCTGGTCCGACCGCCAACCGCAATCCATCGCCCCCCTCCTCGAAATGTCCGACCGCGACATGGCCGCCGGCCTCATGGACGCCCCCTGGCCCCCGCAATACCCGAAAATGCCCAACGAGCCACCCCGGGTCCAACCCAGCCGCGCGAAGAAAGCGGAGTAGGAGACCTATTCCGTCCAGAGGACCCAAGCGGAAGTGCGGGATTGGGTTTCGCAGACGAGGGCGTGGTTGTCGGAGGTGCGGCCGGTTTTGGCGACGGAGGAGTCGCATTTGGTGCCCGCCTCGTAGACGCCGGTGCCGACGTTGTACGGGCCAGACCACTGGTAGCCGTCGTCGGAAGCGGCGTTGGCCAGGCACAGCAGCGTTCCGCCGTCGGACGCGGCGCCGATCAGCCCGGCTTGGGTTTCGGTGCAGGCCTCGCCCTTGCGCACCGTCGGCGGGGTGGCGGTCGGGGACGCGGTGGTCGGCGGCGGTGCCACCGGAGTCGGCGCCGAGGTGGTGGCGACCGTCGTGACCTGGGCGGTCGTGGACGCGGTCGCCTGGTTGGCGCGGGAAACGGTGTCGGGCAACATGTTCCCGGACAGTACGAAGAACCCCGCCACCGCCGCGACCTCGGCCGCGCCGAGCAGCAGCGCGAAGCAAGCCATCACCCGTCCGCGCGGATGACTGAAAGCGATGAACCCGAAGACGATCGCGACGGGAAACAACGCGAGCAACGCGGCCACCAGCGCGACGATCGCATAGGGATTGACGATCGGCCGCGGCTCGAAGGGGAACGGATCCTCCGGTTCCCGCTCGTCCGGCCAAGCCTCGGGCCAGCGCTCGCGCTCCTGCCACTGTTGCGTGCGTGCCATCCAGGTCCCTCTCGCATTCACTCATCGCGCGGAAACCCGGGCTGTCCGGTCCCGCCCGATACGCAGACAGAATACGGACGAATTGCCGCAATAAGACCGAATTGTCCGATCGATAACGAAATAGGGAACTCGGCACAACGCTCGGCCCCCGGAACGTGAGGTTCGTGCCGAGCTTGCGGTGACATCGCTGGCTATGCGCTGGCGCACGCGGGAGGGACCAATGCACGGAGCACCGGTTCACCGGGCCAGGGCAATCGGTCCTGACGTGCGCAAGCGCGCGCGATCCGCTCGGCGATAACTACGAATTGCCCGGAATAGTGCCAGGTGTCGCAACCGTGACGAAAAGCGCTACGGCGCAACGCCGCCCCGCGCGCCGAAGCCGACCGCGTGAACGGCCGGCTCGGACGCCACGCCGCGTGGTACGCGCGGCGAGTGCGGCGAACTCAGATACAGAAGACGACACTGCCGAGAGGCAGGCAGAGGATCACGGAACCTCCGGCGGGCGTGACGGACGCGGAGACCGGAGCCGCTTCCGCGGGAGCCGGGGTCGCCGAGGCGGGCGCTGCGAGGAAGCACAGTGGCAGGGCCATGGCGGTCGCGGCGGCGGTCTTGATCATTTTGCTGGACATTGTGTAATCCCTTGATTCGATCGAGTAATTCACAAAGGCCCGCGTCGGCCGCTCATGGGTTTTCAGCCAGTTGGGCGCTGGATTGGACAGCCCGGCTGCGCCGATGATGCGGTCGCAGGCTGCCGTGCCGCGGCCAGGTGGGCGGGCGCCTGGACGCCGACCATCCGTCCGCCACCGGGAGTGTCGACTCGACGGCCACGCGACCAGATCAGCGCCCCGACAGGCAACGGGCCGGCGCCGGATCATCAGGCATCCGCCCTCCGCGGCACCCAGCGGACGAGTCGAACGTCGCGGATGTCGGCCGCGACGCGAGCGCTCCTTCGATAGTGCGGGAAGGCGTCCAGATCAGCTTACTCCCGGCTACCAAGCCCTTCCGCAGGAATCTCGGAAAGATTCGAGCGATTTTCTCCTGCCAAATGCCCGATCCAGAACCGAGATTCACGCGGATGGACCTGTATCCGCTGGTTACCGCGCGGAGCCGTGCCGAACCGGCGGGCGGATCAGCGCCGCCGGTCGACCTTGGGCATCGTCTCGGTGACCAGCGTCAGCAGCAGATCGGCGAGCAGTTCGTGCACCTGTTCCCGAGTGAGGTTGCCGCGGGTGATCCACTCCCGGCCCGCGACTTTGACCAGCCCGCCGTACGCCCGCACCATGGCCCGCAGTTCGGCACTGTGCGCCGAACCGGCCAAACCGATCATCACCAGCGTGCGCTCGGCGGCGGCGTCGTCGGCCTCGTCGAGGATCTGCTGCACCTCGGGGTCGTCGCCGACGCCCTCGTGGCTGGTGACCTTCACCCAGGTGCTGCCGTGCTCGCCGATGGTGTCCAGCAGCCAGTGCACGCTGGCGTCGACACGCTCGCGATCGGTCCCCGCGGGCACCGTCATGGCGTCGAGCTTGGGCAGGGTCACCATCCGGCGCACCACCGCCAGATACAGATCCCGCTTGTTGCCGAAGTAGTGGTTGATCAGCCCGCGGGCCACTCCGGCGCGCTGCGCGAGTTCCGCGGTGGACACCGCCGCGTACGGACGTTCGCCGAACATGTCGATCGCGCACGCGAGGATCTGCGCGCGCCGCTCGTCGGGTTCGAGCCTGCGGCGGCGCGGCGACTCGTCGGCGGCGCTCTTCGGCCCCGTCGACGCCGCTCCGCCGCTTCGGGTTTCAGAGAGACCGCGCAATGAGATCCTTCATCACTTCGTTGCTACCCGCCAGGATGCGCAGGACGCGGGCGCCGGTGTAGAGCTGGGAAATCGGATACTCCGTCATATAGCCGTAGCCGCCGAACAGTTGCAGGCAGCGATCGACCACGATACCGAGTTGATCGGTGATCCAGTATTTCGACATGGCCGCGGTCGGGATGTCGAGGTCGCCGCGCAGATGCTTGACGATCGCGTCGTCGAGGAAGGTGCGGCACACCCTGGCCAGCGTCGCGCATTCGGCCAGTTCGAACTTGGTGTTCTGCATCGCGAACAGCGGCTTGCCGAACGCCTCGCGGCCCTTGGTGTAGTCGACGGTCAACTCGACCGCCTTCTCCATCATGGCGGTGGCGAGAATGGCGGTGACGAGTCGCTCCTGGGCAAGCAGCCGCATCATCTGGTAAAAGCCCTGACCTTCGGCTTCGCCGAGCAGGTTCGCGGCGGGCACCCGGAGTCCGTCGAAGAACAGCTCGGCCGTGTCCTGGGCCTTGCCGCCGATCTTGTTCAGGATGCGGCCGCGGGTGAAGCCGGGGGTGTCGTCGCCGACCTCGGCGAAGATCAGCGAGACGCCCGCCGCGCCCTTCGCGGGGTCCGTCTTCGCGGCGATGATGATGCCGTCGCAGAGCCAGCCGTTGGTGATGAAGATCTTCGAGCCGGTGATGACGTATTCGTCGCCTTCGCGCACCGCGCGCGTCTTGATGTTCTGCAGGTCCGAGCCGGTGCTGGGTTCGGTCATGCCGATGGAGAGCACCATCTCGCCGCTGGCCGCCTTGGGCAGCACCCGCCGCTTGAGTTCCGCGGAACCGAACTCGATGAGGTACGGCGCGATGATCGAGCTGTGCACCGCCATGCCGAGCGAGCCGTCGCCCGCGAAGGCCTGCTCCTCGATGATCGCCGCCTCGTGCGCGAAAGTGCCGCCCCCGCCGCCGTATTCGGTCGGGATGGCGGTGCACAGCAGGCCGAGTTCGCCCGCGCGGTTGTACAGGTTGCGGTCGGGGTGGCCCTGCGCGACGAACTTCTCCTCGTGCGGGACGACTTCCTTCTCGAAGAACGTCCGTGCGAGGTCGCGTACGGCTTCTACCTCGTCGTCACTCCACGCGGCGCGTGCCATGGTTCGATCCTTTGCTCGCCTCGGACCGGCCTCGGCGCCGGTCCGTCGTCATCAGGTTCCAGCACTATTGGCGGCTTGTCAACAAGTGCGGTCACAGGTGCGCTCCGACAGACCGATGGAGGGGTTCAGCGCGCGGACTCCAGCGCGGCGAGCGTGGTGAAGATCGGCGAATCGGGGTCGGCGACGATGCCCTGCCCACGCAGGAATCCGTCGATCAGTCCCCAGACCAATCCGCCGGCCCGATCGACGAATTCGGCTGTGCTCTCCGGATCGGGGCGGCCGGAATCACCCAGCCACAGATCCGTCACGGCGACGACCGAACCGACGACGGCGCGGGCGAGATAGTCGATTCCGGCGGGATCGATCGGCAGGGACTCGGCGATCTCGCGCGCCTGTCGCGTGAACCGATCGGCCGCGGCGCGACCGAGATCGAACTGCAGCACCGAGCCGTCGCCGCGCTGGCTCATCTGCGCTCGACCGAGGAATCGGAACACGTTGGGGTGCTCGAGAATACGGTCGGCGTATCCGGTGAGCACGCGGCGCAGTGCGATGCGCGGCGGTTGCAGCACCAGGGTCAGGTCGGTGCCCGCCGCGGCCGCGACGGACTTGCCCATCCGGTCACCGATCTCGGCATAGAGATCGGCCTTGTCGGCGAATCGCCGGTACAGGCGCGGCTTGGTGATGCCTGCCGCCCTGGCGATGGCGTCCATGCTCGGCCGTGGTCCGTCCCGATCGATGACCCGCACGGCGGCGTCGACGATCTCCTCGCGCGTGATCGTCGTCTTCGCGGATCTGTCGTGCGTGCGTCCCACGGCCGCAGCCTACCCGTACCGGCGGTACGCCCACCGGTCGACAGACACGGCGGACCACGAGTCCGTGATCCAGCTCATAGCGTCCACACCATTGCTTCGACGGCCGCCGTACTGGCAATATCGTGGAACGTACCGCCAGTACGTTCGGGTGCCGCGCGCCCGGCAGTGACGGACAGCGACCGAGGCGAGCCTATGACCGAATCGTTCGACAGGACCGGATCGGGCGGAACCCACCGCCCGCGACGCGAGCGCAGGGTCCGCGGCGCCGACGGCGAGCTCGCGGTCTTCGAGTGGGGTGATCCGCGCGGCGTTCCGCTGATACTGATGCACGGACTCACCGACACCCATCGGGTCTGGCGCGAGGTCGCCGCGCTGCTCGCCGACGACTTCCGGGTCGTCGCCTACGACGCCCGCGGGCACGGCCGGTCCGAAACACCCTCCGGCCCTGGCGTTTTCCGGCTCGACAAGCTGGCCGACGATCTCTTCGCGGTGCTCGACGCGGTGAGCCCGAACCTGCCCGCGCACGTCTGCGGACACGGGTGGGGTGCGATCCAGGGCTGGGAGGCGATCTGTGATCCGCGCGCCACCACCAGGATCGCCTCGTTCACCGCCATCTCCGGACCCAATCTCGATCACCTCGGCGTCCAGTTGCGCGAGCTGGCTCTCCGGCCGCACCGGATCCAGCGACTGCTGGCCGACCGCAAATTCTGGCGGCACGGCGCGGGCTCGGCGCGCACCGCGGCCGTCCGCGTCACCTATCCGCCACGGATGCGCACCTGGTTGATCGAGCTGCTCGGCGGCATTCCCGCCGCGTACGCGCCGATCGCGCCGACGTGGCGGGCGGATCTGGTCGCGGGCGCGCGCATCGTGCACGCCAACCTGGCGCCCCGCCTGCTGCGGCCGCGTCCCCGGCCGACCCCGGTGCCCGTGCAACTGGTGGTCGACACCACCGACGTGCTGGTGCCGCCGTTCCTCTACTACGGCAGCGCCCGCTGGGTGGACCGACTGTGGCGCTGCTCGATCCCCGCCGACCACTGGCTACCGACCACCGAACCGCTGCTGGTCGCCGAGGCGCTCGGCAATTTCGTCGAAGACCTGACCGCCGCGGACACGAGCCTGCCCCGCGGCTGAGCTCGGCTCAGGCCTCGTGTCCCGGGGAGAGATCGAGGACGGCGGCGAGGCGCAGCGCGGGACGTGCCGAATCGGCGGCGTGTCCCGCGGTCGGTTCCAGGACGACGCCGACGTGATCGCCGAAGTCGTACCTCGCCACGATCCGGCCCGTGAACCAGTGCGTCGCCGCGCTCAGGATCGGCAGCCCGTGCGGACCCTCGGTCCACGCGCAGCGCGCGAATTTGTCCGTGCTGTCTCCTGTTTCGGCGCCGAACAACCGCGCGAGCTCCCGGTCCTGCTCGGTCAGCAGGTGCACCGCGAGGTGTTCGGCGTCCGCGGCGACACGGAAGGTGTGGTTGTTCTCGGACAGCCCGACCACGAATCGCGGCGGGTCGATGCTCAGCTGCGTGCCGAAGCCGACCAGACATCCCGCGCGCGTTCCGCACGCGACCGTGGTGACCACCCAGATCGGATAGTCCGCCGCGGCGAGTACCGCGTCGAAAGCGTCGCGAACCTCCGAGTCGTTCGGCACAGCTGACCTCTCCTTCGATAACGAATCGGCCGCCGGCGCCGCCGAGGGATGTGCTCCGGTCCTCGACGACACCGTAGCGCGGCCGGTCACCACCTATCGGTATCGCGCGGCTCGTCGATGCCTTCGGTCTGGACGCGTTCCCTGCGCACCGTGTCGGACACGGTCCGTTCGTCGTCGACCTCGTCGACCTCGAGCCGCACCCGTTCCACCGGTACCGAGTCCTTGCGCACGGTGACCTCGTCGCGGAACAGGGTCATCTCGCGCTCGTCGTCGCCGATCTCGCCGCGCGCCGAGGACGGGTCGGCGATGGGCTCGCGCACCAGACGCGCTTCGTCGTGCTTGGTGGGCACAGCTACGGTCTGCTCGTCTTCGACCACGTACTTGCGCACGCGCGCGGTGCCCGCTGCCTCGCGCTCGGTGCCGATGTCCAGCCGCTCCTCGGAACGGATCAGCTCGCCGTCGGTCCGCTCCATGCCGGTGCGCCCGTCGCCGTCGATCGCCCGGTCCGCGGCGGTGGGCTGGTTGCCCATCTGGTTCTCGCCGTAGGGCCTGCCGTAGGTCTTCCACGCCGAGAGAGCCGGGTCGATGTGGTAGTGGTCGAACAGTTCTCGCTCGCTGCGCTGGCTGATGTTGCCGTCCTCGTCCAGGTACGGCGCGGACTTGACCTCGTCCTTGCCGACCCGCACCTGCAGCGCCGAGCGGTCGCGCCGGTGTTCGGCGCCCGCCAGCGGCACCAGCGAGTCGTGGCCGAACAAGCCCGTGGAGACGGCGATCCAGGTCGGGAAGCCGCTCGCGTTGTCCACGTAGATTCTCTTGACCCTGCCGACCTTGTCGCCGTCACGGTCGTAGACGGTGCTGCCGAGTACTGAATCCAGCAAATGACTCATGGTCTCCTCCTCGATCTTTCCTCCGGACGATCGCGGCGACCAGCCGAGCGAGCGATTAGCAGGACACCGCGGACCTGCATGATCATCAGTTACACAGCGGCAACTACCCGCTCCCTTCCTGCACAAACAGCGGCCGGTCGCGCGTCGGAATCCCGCTCTGCCAGGAGAGACGTCCGCGCTCCGCACGGCCGGACCGCGACCCGACATCGGGGTTTGCGACAATGGTGACTTCGATCGCCCAGCTCACGAAGGACCTCCGCAGACCCGATGGCCGACAGCAGTATCGATCCCGACGAGCTCGCCACCTGTCTTCGGGTACTCGACCAGGCCGGACAGCTGGACAAGGAACACCCCGACTCGATCGCGGTGCAGCGTGCGGTCGGGCACATGTTCAAGAAGCTCAAGCAGCGCCGCCGCGTCGAGGCGCGCGACAAGGTCGCGACCGCGGATCGCGCGGTGGTCGCCGCCACCGCCACCGGCTCGCCGAATCGCATCGATGACGAGACCGCGGGCATCCCGCTGACCTCCACGGCCAGGGGCGCGAGCGCGGGCACCTTGATGCGCGCGCGACCCTGCTACATCTGCAAGCAGCGCTACACCCGCGTCGACGCCTTCTACCACCAGCTGTGCCCGGAGTGCGCCGAGAGCAGTCACGCCAAGCGCGACGCGCGCACCGATCTGTCCGGCCGGCGCGCGCTGCTCACCGGCGGCCGCGCCAAGATCGGCATGTACATCGCGCTGCGGCTGCTGCGCGACGGCGCGCACACCACCATCACCACCCGTTTCCCCAACGACGCCATCCGCCGCTTCGCCGCGATGGACGACAGCGCCGACTGGCTGCACCGGCTGCGCATCGTCGGCATCGACCTGCGCGATCCGGCGCAGGTGGTGGCGCTCGCCGACGACGTCGCCGCGCAGGGCCCGCTCGACATCCTGATCAACAACGCGGCACAGACCGTGCGCCGCTCCCCCGGCGCCTACAGCGCGCTGGTGAAGGCCGAGTCCGGTCCGCTGCCCGCTGGCGCGCTGCCCGATGTGGTGAGCTTCGGCAAGACCATGCAGGCGCACCCGACCGCGCTCACCGCCTCGCTGGCGCCCACGCTCACCGCCGCGGACGTCGCCGAACTCGCCTTGGTCGCGGGATCCGCCACCCCGGAACGGATTTCGCGCGGCGTGGCGATCGACGCCGGCGGGCTGGTGCCCGATCTGGCGCACACCAACAGCTGGGTGCAGACCGTCGGCGAGGTCGATCCCACCGAGCTGCTCGAAGTGCAGCTGTGCAATTCGGTGGCGCCGTTCATCCTGGTGTCGCGCCTGCGCCCGGCCATGGCGGCCGCGCCGGCGCGCCGCAAGTACATCGTGAACGTCTCCGCCATGGAGGGTCAGTTCAGCCGCGGGTACAAGGGCCCGGGACATCCGCACACCAACATGGCCAAGGCGGCGCTGAACATGCTGACCCGCACCAGCGCCAAGGAGATGTTCGAATCGGACTCGATCCTGATGACCGCCGTGGACACCGGCTGGATCACCGACGAGCGCCCGCACTACACCAAGATCCGCCTGGCCGAGGAGGGCTTCCACGCCCCGCTCGACCTGGTCGACGGCGCCGCCCGCGTCTACGATCCGATCGTGCGGGGCGAGGACGGCGACGACCTCTACGGCTGCTTCCTCAAGGACTATCAGCCCTCACCGTGGTGAGCCTCCACCGCCGGGCCGGGTCGGGCGCGCAGAATCGCGGGTGACACCGGCTACCACGATCGGAGGGCGCGCATGGCGGATCACGGTGGGTCGCGGCGAGCCGGACTCGGCGCGCTGCTGCGCGACAAGGCGCCGTTCCTACGCTGGTCGACGATCCGTTTCGCGCTCGGCGGACGATCCGTGCTGCGCACCGGGCAGGTCGGCGACGGCCGCGAGGAGGCCGTTCGGCAGCATGTGCTGCACACCGCGACGGCGGGCGACCCGGACAGCGTGCTCGCCGCTTTCGACGATTTCGCGCGCAACCGCAGCATCCTGATGAACGTCGGCGACGAGAAGGGCCTGCTGCTGGACGCCGCGGTCCGGCGGGCGAAGCCGCTGCTCGCGCTCGAGCTCGGCGCCTACTGCGGATACAGCGCGGTGCGGACGGGACGACTGCTGCCACCGAAAGGGCGGCTGGTCTCGGTGGAGGCCAGTGCCGCCAACGCGGCGATCGCGACCGAGGTGATCGCGCACGCCGGACTCGACGATCGAGTCGAGGTGGTGGTCGGCAAGATCGGCGACGGCGGCACGACCCTGCGCAGACTCGCCGTCGATCACGGATTCGCTTCGGGGGCGCTCGATTTCGTCTTCCTCGACCACCTGAAGACCGCGTACCTGCCCGACCTGCTCGCGCTGCTCGAGGTGCACTGGTTGCATCCGGGCAGCCTCGTCGTCGCCGACAATGTGAAGATTCCCGGCGCGCCGGACTATCTGCGCTACATGCGCGAGCACGAGGGGCTTTCCTGGCGCACTGTGGAGCATCGCACGCACGTCGAATACCAGTCGCTGCTGCACGATCTCGTCCTCGAGTCGGAATACCTCGGCTGATCGGTTTCCGCTCGGCCCACGCTGGATATCCGTGGCGAAAGCCGAGGTCCTTTCGTTCGCGTAATGCGTTTCAGGGCAGACGGTTCAGCGACGGCGTGCGGGATCGTGCAGGTGCCGAGTGACGAATTCCGCCAGCGCGCCGACATGTTGGTCGAAGTAGAAGTGGCCACCGGGGAAGTTCGCGCGCTCGAACCCGCCCGAGGTGAAGGCTCGCCACTCGTCGACTTGGTCCGGTGTGGTGGTCGGGTCCTCGGTGCTGACCAGTGCGGCGAGATCGCAGGCCAGCGGCGAGCTCTGCCGGTGCGCGTAGGTCTCCACGGCTTGGTAGTCGCTGCGCATCGCGGGCAGCACCAGGTCGGCGAGGCCGCGTTCGGTGCGCAGCAGCGCGATCGGCGCGGGATCGGCCGCGAGACGCTCCAATTCCGCGATGAGCGCCTCGTCGGATTCCAGGTGCAGGCGGCCGGATTCGGCGAAAGACGGTGCGGGGCGGCCCGAGACGAACAGCGCGGTGAGTTCCTGCCCGCCGTCCTCGAGCCTGCGGGCCGTCTCGTAGGCGAGGGTGGCGCCCATACTGTGCCCGAACAGCGCGAGTCCGGACCGCGGACCGTGCGCCAGCAACTCTCCGGCGATCAGATCGGCGAGCGCGTGCAGATCCGGGACCGCCGGCTCGGCGATCCGATCTTGCCGACCCGGATATTGCACGGCCAGTACCGCCACGCCGGAACCGAGTTCGCGGGCCAGGTCACGGTAGGCGGTCGCCGAACCGCCGCCCGGCGGGAAACACACCAGGTAATGGCGCGGCGCCGGGTCGGTGCGCAGGACGCGCAGCCAGTCGGTGGCGGTGATCGTCTCGTCCACGTCGGTCTCCTTCTCCTCCGGTACGGCTAGTCTCGATCTGGTGAACGCGCACGCACGGCTGGTCCACGACTACGAAGCCGGAATCGGAGTCCCCGCTTCCGAGATTACGCACTCCCCCGATCCTGGCAGCAATCTTGCTGCGACACTGCCGGTATGGTCACTGGCCGCGGGATCGGTGGCCGCCGTGGCTGCCGCGGCCAACCGGTTGCGCGACGCGCACGGGCTGGCTCCGATGCCGCACCGGATCGATCCGGAACGGATCACCGCGGCGTTCTCCAGCGACAGCCTGCTGCGCGCGAACGGCCGCCAGGTATCGATGTTCGCCGATCTGTCCGGATTCTTCCCCACCTTCGACGGATGGGTGCGCACCCACGCCAACTACCCGCACCACCGAACCCGCCTGCTCGCCGCCCTCGGCCTACCGGAGGACGCGCCCCTCGATCTCGCGGTCGCCCACATCGCCATGAGCCGCGCCTCCGACATCGAGGACAACGCCGCGGCGGCGGGCGCGATCGCGGTTCAGGTGCGCACCGAGGACGAGTGGGCCGCGAGTCCGCAGGCGCACGCCGCCGCGTCCGGCCCGGTGGTCGCCGTGGAACCGCGGCAGGACCGCGCGGGCGCGCAATTCCGTTCCGACGCCACGCCGTTCCAGCCCTTGCGCGGCGTGCGCGTGCTCGACATGACCCGGGTGATCGCGGGGCCGGTCGCCACCAGGACGCTGGCGCTGCTCGGGGCGGAGGTGCTGCGGGTGGATCCGCCGTGGCTGCCCGAGATCCCGTGGCAGTACGCCGACACCTGCCAGGGCAAGCACTCCGCGCTCGTCGACCTGCGCGCCCAGTCGGCGGTGTTCCACGATCTGCTCGCCTCGGCCGACGTGCTCGTCAGCGGGTATCGTCCGGGCGCGCTCGACTACGCGGGACTCACCACCGCCGTGCGCCCCGGCCTGGTGCACGGCCGGGTCAGCGCGTGGGGCGAGTCCGGTCCCTGGGGCGCGCGCCGCGGCTTCGACAGCATCGTGCAAGCCGCCACCGGCATCTCCATCCTGGAGGGCGCGCCCTCGGTGCCGGGCGCTCTGCCCGCGCAGGCCCTCGACCACGCCTCCGGCTACCTGCTCGCCGCGGGCGTGATCGACGCGCTGGCCGCCCGCACCTACGACGGCATCGGCCGCGACGTGCGTGTCTCCTTGGCGCGCACGGCCTCCTGGTTGCTCACCCACCCGGCCCGCACTCTCCAGCACGGCCCGGCCACCGCCCCCAACTCCGACCTGACCGTGCGCCACGGCGGTCTCGTAACGGCCGCTCCCGCCCTGGCGGAGTACCCCGACTACGCCTGGCCCGCACCGCAATTCGGAGCCGGAGCGCCCGCTTGGCCGGTACGCACCCGGTAGGGGCGCTCAGACCGTCGCGCGGTGGTGCGCACTGCCGCGCGAAGGGTGAGCAGGAACGGGTCGCGGCCGAATGTGGGGAGTACGAGGGCCACAGCCTGGGCTCCGACGGCAGACGGGTCGCGGCGTGCCACGGCAGCCTCGTCGGGCGCGGCGCTCATCACACGAACACCAGCGTTCCTCGGTCTCCAACCATTCAGCATGCCGCGCACGAGGGTGTTCCGCATCGGAACCGTCGACCGCCGGGTGCACGGGCGTAATCTGCGGCCCGGTCCACGCGGCGAGCAGCCGCAGTGCGGTCTCCGAGCTCGAGGGTTCGAAACGAGAGATGACCCGGCTCGATCCGGAAGATATCGCCGAGGCCGTCAACTTCCTGGCGGCCCAGCCCGCGCACGTGAACCTGCAGCGGGTCACGATCATGCCGACCCGCCAGCCAGCGTAAGCGAATCATCCGCGAGGGCGGGTTCGCCCACCTCGCGCAACCGGGCCGCGGTGACGGGCGTCCCTCTGGTTTCACGCGACGCCTCGTCGTCGGCGAAAACGCTTGCTGGGAGCCAATTCCAGGTGTTCCTGGGCGGCTCGGCCGAGTTGCTGTGCGTCGAGGCGGTTTGGTGGACCGGGCCGTTCAGGAGCTGGCGTGCTTGCGGCGCTGCCGAAGAGCGCGCATAGACACCTGCGATCCGCATCCCGGACTGCAGTAGCGCGCCGCCCGGTTGCGGGTTCGATCGATGAAGCCGAAGTGGCACGGCGGATTGCAGCATGCCTTGAGCCGCATCCAGTCCCCGCGCTGCGCCATCTCGGTCACCGCGGCCAGAACGGCACCCAAAACGCCAGGGACACCGGTCGATCCGGCGACGAGCTGTGCCGTTTCCGCGGTGACGACCGTTGTGAGCGGATAGCGCACACCGGCCTGCAGCAGATACCGTTCCGCCTCGGCGACCTGGGCGTCACCGACATCTGGATCACCCGAGTGTGTCAGCAGCACCGTGACCAATGCGTCGCGAAGCTCCCGCGCAGCCGCCGCGTCGGAGTCGGTCACCACGATGGCGGCGTCGAGCAAGCCGTGCTCGATCGCCCAGTCCGCGAATCCCGAAGCAGTGCCGAAGTTCTCGACACGCCCCGCGCCGTCGGCTCTGGTGTTGACGAACTGCAACACCAGAGCAGCGACATCCTCGTTCCACTTCGGTGCCTCACGCGTCGCCTCCACTCCCCCACGATACCAACGCGACAAGCGGCTAACCCAGTTGATCACAACAACTGCACTCAAACTACTTGAAACGTTGCGAGCTAAGCCGTTACGCTCGCAACATGACAAATGCTGAAAAACACTCCCCGATCTGGTTCATCACCGGCGCCCCCTCGGGCATCGGACGCGAGCTCGCAGTTCAGGCGCTAACGGCCGGAGAAACTGTGGTCGCGGTGGCTCGACACACCGAAACCCTCGGTGACTTGGGAGAACCCGACAGACTGCTCACGATCGAGGCAGATGTGCGCGACGAGACAGCCGTGGCGAAGGCGGTCGAGCAGAGCGTGGCTCGCTTCGGCCGCATCGACATCGTCGCCAACCTTGCCGGCTACGGACTCTTCGGGGCGGTCGAGGAAGCAGCCGACACGCAGGCACGGGCGATCTTCGACACCAACGTCTTCGGCGTACTCAACGTGCTGCGCGCGACGCTGCCGGTGCTGCGGCGCCAGCGGTCCGGGCACATCCTGCAGGGCTCGTCCTACTACGGTCAGACCGCAGATCCAGGCGTCGGGCTGCTCGCAGCCACCAAGTACGCCGTCGAAGGGCTCTCCGACGCGCTCGCAATCGAAGTGGTGCCCCTCGGAATCCGCGTGACTCTCGTTCAGCCCGGCCTCACCGCAACACCTTTCCTATCCAACCTCGACACCGCTACAGCAACCCACGCCGACTACGACCAGACAGTGCGCGCCCTACTGCAGGCGATCCAAGCGCTGCCTGCCTCGGCGTTCTCCGGCGTCGATCGCGTGGCCGCCGCCATCCGCACAGCCGTGGCCGGCGACAACCCGCCCCGCCGCCTCGCCCTGGGCATCGCCGGCGCCGACAGTATGCGCGCCGCGCTCACCGCACGCCTCGCCGAACTCGACGAATGGGCCACCCTCACCAACCTGGTCGACGCCGGGCCCGGCGTTCACGTCCACACCGGATAGACAGACAACCCCCGCGGGCTGTCGCCGCTGTCGCAGGATGCCAATGGGGTCGGCGAAGTAGCCGGTCAGTCCCAGTCCCGTAGGGCCGGCGGCATGAGCCGCTGCGCGTAGAGCCCGGAGCGGCCTCCGCGTGGGGCGGGGTTGCGAACCCCGCCCCACTCGCGGCACCCCGCAGGGCGCGGGCAGTGAGCCTGCGCGGGCTCGGCACTGACATCACCATCTGGCACAGCCAGAGGCCAATGTCTCTCGACCACACACTGCGAAGGTATGTCGCACAACACCCACCACGCCCGGAATCCACTGACCGACTCCTACATCGCCGCGAGGGCGATGATGACCAGGCGGTCTGGTCTCTCAACCTCAGCGCCGCGAGCGAGGTCCGTGCTCCTGCGCCAGGCCGAGAGTATCGGGGAATATCGCCCTGCAAGCCTCGGATCGTGACCGGAGCCGGTAGGCCTATTGCAGCGCAACGTATTTGGTCTCGAGGTATTCGTCGATGCCTTCGCTGCCGGCTTCCCGGCCGAGGCCGGATTGTTTGATTCCGCCGAACGGGGCAGCGACGTCGGAGATGATCCCGCGGTTCACGCCGACCATACCGGCTTCGATTGCCTCCGACACTCGCAGCGCCCGGTGCAGGTCACGGGTGTAAATGTAGGCAGCCAAGCCGTATTCGGTGTTGTTGGCGGCGGCGATGCCCTGGTCCTCGTCGTCGAAGCCGGTGATAGCGGCGACCGGTCCGAATACCTCTTCACGCAGAATGCGCGCATCGGCGCTGACGTCGGTCAGCACGGTCGGGAGGTAGAAGTAGCCGTCGCCGTCGGCGTAGGCGCCGCCGGTGGTGATCACCGCGCCCTTGGTGACGGCGTCGATCACCAGTTCGTCGACCGCGTGTCGCTGCTTTTCGGTGATCAACGGGCCGACTTGCACGCCGTCGAGGTGGCCAGGGCCGACGGTGAGCCCACGCATGCGTTCGGTGAGGCGGGCAGTGAATTCGTCGCGGACCGCGTTGTCGACATGGAAGCGGTTCGCGGCGGTACATGCCTGCCCGGTGTTTCGCATCTTGGCGGCCATCGCGCCCTCGACTGCGGCGTCGATATCGGCGTCGGCGAACACAACGAACGGCGCATTGCCGCCGAGTTCCATCGAGGTGCGCAGTACCGAGGTGGCCGCGCGGGCGAGCAGGTGTTTGCCCACTGCGGTGGATCCGGTGAAGGTGAGCTTGCGCAGCCGCGAGTCGGCCAGCATCGGGTCGGTCAGTTGCGCTGGTCGCGAAGTCGGCAGGATCGACAGGACACCGGGCGGCAGACCGGCCTCGGCGAGAATCTGGCCGAGCAGCAGCATGGTCAACGGCGTTTCGGAGGCGGGTTTGACCACCATCGTGCAGCCGGCAGCGAGCGCGGGGCCGATCTTGCGGGTGCCCATAGCCAAGGGGAAGTTCCACGGTGTGATCGCCAAGGTCGGGCCGACGGGCTGTTTGGTCACCAGGATTCGCCCGTTCCCCGATGGGGAGGGCGTGTAGCGGCCGTTGATCCGAACGGCTTCCTCTGCGAACCAGCGCAGGAAGTCACCGCCGTAGCCGACCTCGGCGTAGCTGTCGGGTAGTGGCTTGCCCATTTCCAGGGTCATCAGCAGTGCGAAGTCGTGTCGGCGTGCTGTCACCAGTTCCCATGCTCGGTACAGGATTCCCGCGCGGCGGCGTGGCGGGGTCGCGGCCCACGCCGGTTGGGTGGTGGCCGCGATGGTCAGGGCCTGCGCGCCGTCGGCTGGGTCGGCGTCAGCTACCTCGACGAGAACCTTTCCGGTGGCCGGGTTGTGGACCGGGAACGTCGACCCGGTGGCCGCGGGAGCTTGGTGTCCGCCGATCCACAGGTCGGTCGGCAGCGCGGCCAGGAGGGCGTCGATGTCGGTCATCGGCGGCCTGCCGCTGCGCGCAGGATATCGTCGAGCACGGTGGTGGCCTCGTCGAGCAGGTCGTCGCTGATCACCAGGGGCGGCAGCAACCGGATCACGTTGGAGTGGGTGCCGCAGGTCAGCAGAACCACGCCCTGGGCGAGGGATTCGGCCGCGATCCATTTGGTGAGGTCGGGGTCTGGATCGGTGGTTCCGGGGTGGACGATCTCGATGGCCAGCATCGCGCCGCGGCCGCGAACGTCGCCGATAACTCCGGTCCGAACGGCCGATTCCTGCAACCGTGGCTTGATCGCGTGCTCGATCGCCCGCGCCCGGGCCGGCAGGTCGAGATCGTGCATCGTGTGCAAGGTGGCCAGCGCGGCCGCGCAGGACACCGGGTTGCCGCCGTAGGTGCCCCCGAGCCCGCCCGGGTGTACCGCATCCAGGAGTTCGGCGCGGCCGGTGATCGCGGCCAGGGGCATACCGCCTGCGATGCCCTTGGCCATCGTGATGATGTCGGGCTCGATCTGCTCATGCTCACTGGCGAACCAGGCGCCGGTGCGTGCGAAACCGGTTTGCACCTCGTCGGCGATGAACACCACACCGTGCTGCTTGGCCCAATCCGCCAGCGCGGGAAGAAAACCCGGGGCCGGTGTGATGAAGCCGCCTTCGCCCTGGATCGGTTCGATGATGATCGCTGCCAGCGATTCGGCGCCGATCTGCTTGTCGATCTGCTCGATGGCGCGGCGTGCGGCGAGGTCCCCGGTCAGCCCATCGCGGTAGGGATACGAGGCCGGCATCCGGTAGACCTCGGGCGCGAACGGCCCGAACTGGGCCTTGTAGGGCATCGACTTCGCGGTCAGTGCCATGGTCAGGTTGGTGCGGCCGTGGTAGGCGTGGTCAAAGGCGACGACCGCGGTCTTGCCGGTGGCCAGCCGCGCCACCTTGACGGCATTTTCCACGGCCTCGGCGCCGGAGTTGAACAGGACCGTGCGCTTGTCGTATGCGCCAGGGGTCAGGGCCGCGAGCTGTTCGGCGACCTCGATGTAACCCTCGTACGGGGTGACCATGAAGCAGGTGTGGGTGAAGCGGCGGGCCTGCTCGGCCACCGCGGCGGCTACCTCCGGGTTGGCGGCGCCGACGGTTGTCACCGCGATCCCCGAGCCGAGGTCGATGAAGGAGTTGCCGTCGACGTCGACGATCACCCCGCCATCGGCGTCGGCGGCATACACCGGCGCCGCGGAACCGACCCCGGCCGCGACGGCTTGGCCGCGCCGCCGTGCCAGTGCGGCAGAACGCGGCCCAGGCAACGCAGTGACAATAGAGCGCTGTTGCGCGAGACGATAGGCGATATCGGTCATCAGATAACTCCTGGTGAATGGATCGGAGGGCGCCGCGGCGCTGCGCGGCACTGGTCTGTCGTCGCCTCGGAACATGCACATGGTTCGCGCGGGGACGGTCCGGCGCCGGATACCGGGGTGTCTCAGGTGCCGGGGTTCGAAAAGTGCTCCACACCAATGTGATTCGAGTGGTTCGTGGAGAGAGCCCTGCCCTGGAGTTGCCTGCGCAGCGGACGCCACGGGGGCAGGGCTGTCCAGGCGTCAGTGGAGGGTGCTCATCACATGCTTGATCCGGGTGTATTCCTCGACGCTGTAGGCGGAGAGGTCTTTGCCGTATCCGGAGTATTTGAATCCCCCGTGTGGCATTTCGGCGACCAGCGGGATATGGCAGTTCACCCATACCGCGCCGAAGTCCAGTGCCCGGGTGAGTCGTTCGACGGTGCCGTGGTCGCGAGTCCACACGCTCGAGGCCAGGCCGTAGTGCACGTCGTTGGCGTAGTCGATGGCCTGGGACTCGGTGGCGAAGGACTGCACGGTCAGCACCGGCCCGAAGGTCTCCTGCTGCACGATCTCGTCGTGCTGACCGACACCGGTGATGATGGTGGGTTCGAGGAAGTAGCCCTGGTCTCCCACACGTTTGCCGCCGGTGACGATCCGGGCGTGCGACGGCAGCGCATCGAGTTTGTCGGTGACCGTGGTGAAGTGGTCAATGTTGTTCAACGGGCCGTAGAAGGCATTCGGGTCCTCGGGCAGTCCCGGCCGCAGGGTCTCCGCCTTCTTCACCAGCGTCTCGACGAGCTGATCGTGGACGCTGTGGTGGACCAGGACCCGGGCTGCGGCGGTGCAGTCCTGTCCGGCGTTGAAGAAGGCCGCTTCGGCGATGCCGGCTGCCGCCTTGTCGATGTCGGCGTCGGCGAACACCACCGCTGGTGCGTTGCCGCCGAGTTCGAGGTGTACGCGTTTGACCTGCTCTGCCGCCGCGGCCGCGACAGCGACCCCGGCCCGCACCGATCCGGTGATCGAGACCAGGCCGAGAGCGGGACACGACACCAGTGCCGCGCCTGTGCTGCGGTCACCGAGTACCACATTGAATACCCCGTCGGGCAGGATGTCTTTGCTCAGCCGGGCGAGGACCAGGGTGCTTTCGGGTGTGGTGTCGCTGGGTTTGAGGACGACGGTGTTGCCGGCGGCCAGGGCCGGTCCGATCTTCCAGATCGCCATCATGAACGGGTAGTTCCAGGGCGTCACCTGCCCGACCACCCCGATCGGTTCCCGCCGCACGTAGGAGGTGAATCCCTCCATGTACTCCCCGGCGGCTTTTCCCTCGAGCAATCTGGCAGCTCCGGCGAAGAAGCGCAGCTGGTCGGCGGCCACTGCCACCTCTTCGGTCGCGATGACCGCCCGCGGCTGACCGGTGTTGCGGCACTGCGCTTCGACGATGTCGTCGCTGTGTGCCTCGATCGCGTCGGCCAGTTTCAACAGCACCGCCTGCCGGAAGGCCGGGGTGGTTTTACCCCAGGTGAGAAACGCTCGTGACGCGGCGGCGACCGCTGCCTCGACATCCTCACGAGTCGAGATCGGTGCTCGGCCCACCACCCGCTCGTCCACCGGATCGACAAGGTCCATCGCCTCGGTGGACACCGAGGCCACGAACGAGCCATCGATGTAGTTGCGCAACAGCGCGATCGACATGATTCCCTCTCAGTGTTGTGCAGTGGTGGCCGGGATCGCGGGCGAGGTCGGCGTGTTCTGCGACAGTGCGCGGCCGACGTCTTCGGCCGCTCGCTGTCCCGCACTCACCGCGCCGTCGATGTAGCCCTGGTTCACGACGGCGGTCTCGGTGCCGGCCCAGTGGATGCGCCCGACCGGTCGGCGGTCGGCGTCTGTGTACTGGGTGATCACACCGGGCGGGCGGGAGCTGACACACCCACTGATCCACGGTTCGTGCGTCCAGTCCTTCTCCAGATAGGCCCTCGGGTGGGCCGCCTCGGGCCCGAACAGGGTCTGCAGGTCGGCCAGGAACATCGCGCGGCGCACCTCCGGGTTGTCGAGGATCTCATCGCTCCAGTGCAGGCCGTATCCGGATCCGGCGGTGCCGATGAAAGTGAGCAGGATCCCGACGCTGCCGTCGGGCGGGGAGTTGTCGACGACGTAGTTGGCGACCCGCAGGTCGGTGATGGCCTGGCCGTTGAATCCTTGGTCCCGCCAGAACGGCCGATCGTAGATGGCGAACAGTTTGCTCTCGGTGCCGTTGCACCAGCGACGCTGCAGCATGGCCCGGCGCGTGGGCAGGTCCGGCGCGAACCGGATGCGGTTGGCGTCCGAGGGGGCCATCGCGACAATCACCTGGTCGGCTCGAACGTCGACACGTGCGGAGGTCACCAGAACCCCGGTGCTGTCCTGGGTGATCTGCGAGACCGGCGAATCGAGTACGACCTTTCCGGGCAGGGCTTCGGCCATGCGCAGCGAGATCAGCTGGGTGCCGCCCACTACCCGGGATTCCTGAGCGCCGCCGGTGATGTTGACCAGGTGCTCGATCCCGCCACAGCCCGCGATGCGGGCCAACTGCACCAGCAGGGAAGTGCTGTGCAGGTCTTCGCCGTCGGTGACAGTGAAGGCCAGCTTGAACAGCAGCCGGACTTCCTTGGTGAAGGAGTTCGCGTCGATCCACTGGCCGAAGGTGATGCTGTCCCAGTGGCGGGCCTCGGGGGCGTTCCATGGCGCTTCGAGTGGGACGGTTTTCGCCATCCGCTCGAGACGCAGCTGCATCTGGGCGTAGTCGGCCAGCACCATCGGGTTCAACGGCGGGATCGTGCCCTCGTACAGCTTCTTCTTGCCTTTGCGCAGATAGATCGACTTGCCCTCGACGTAGGTCTTGAACGTGTCGAGGCCGAGTTCGTCCAGCAGCGCCAGCACGTGATCCTGGCCGGGTCCGACCCACTGCCCGCCGCCCTCGGTGATCACCCCGGGGGCGACATCGAGGTTGAGGGTGCGGCCGCCGACCCGGTCACTGGCTTCGAGCACGACGACGGAATGTCCGGCTTGGTGGAGTCGGCGGGCTGCGGTGAGACCCGATACCCCGGCACCGACGATGACGACGTCGGCTGTCAGTTGCTCGCTCATGGTGTGACTCCTTTGTCTATCGGAAGCGTGGAGTGCGCCGGAGCCTGTGCGGCCGGCGGAATACTGTCAGCGCACGCGGCGGTCGAGGAGGTCGGAGAATCGATCGAGCCTCCACGCCGCACGAACTGCCGTTGGGCTGGAAGCAGGCGAGGGAGCGAACCGTGGCCGGGCGCGCCACACTGCCTGGAGGTCGTCGGAAACCTCGTCGCCGCAGAGCCGGTCGGCGAGCAGGCTTCCCAGGTAGGGGCCCTGTGCCAGCCCGTGACCGTTGCATGCGACGGCGTAGTAGATGTTCTTGTCGGCTTCGCCGGCGACCGGGAACCACGATGCCGTCATCGCGATCCACCCGCCCCAGGCACGCTGTGGCGCCACATCGTGCAACGTTGGGAAACGAGCACGGAATCCGCGTACCAGATCGGCAACCACGCCGGGGTCCGGAGTGCGGGCGCCGAGAACGCCACGGGCGGTTTCGGGTTGGCGGACACCAAAGATGATCGTGTTGCGCGGGGTGATACGAAAGCTCTCGAGGACGAGGTGGTGGGTTGAGATTCCGACCCTGCTCGTCCACCCGGTCTCGCGCAGCCGTTCGGGGTCGATCGGTTCGGTCTCGACGAGGGTGACCCACAGCGGCGCGGTCATGTTCCGGGGCGAGATGGCCAGGTCCCGGGAATGAGCGTTGTTGGCTATCACCAGGCGCTCGGCGTGGACACGCCCCCTCGCGGTGGTGACCGTAACGCCTGTGCTCGTGGGCTGGATCGATCCGACCGGGCTGTGTTCGAAGACTTTGGCCTGTGAGTTCAGGAGTGCGCTTCGGAGGCCTCGCGCGTATTTGCCGGGGTTGAGGAGTCCGCCCGGGCGCTCGTAGATGCCGCCGAGAAAGGCTGTTGGTAGACCGAACTCTTTGCCGTCGACGAATTCGGCGTCGGCTCCAGCGTTGGCGAGGATCTGGGCGTTCCATTGTGATCGCTTGAGCTGTCCCCGGGTGACGGCGGCGATCACGTTCCCGGTTCGTTCGTAGTCACAGTCGATGCCGAGCCGATCGATCAGCCCGTCGGAATAGTTGACGGAGCCGTCGGCGAACTGGATGACCCGGCGCAGGCGCCAGGGATGCATGGCAGCAAGCATCTGTGCGTCACCGGCCAGGGTATTGGTCAGGTATCCGGCATTGCGTGAGGCCGCTCCCCACCCGCAGAATTCCGATTCCAGCAGTGCGACGTCGACGCCGCGCTCGGCGAGGCGCAAGGCGGTAGCCATACCTAGATACCCGCCGCCGACGACCACGACGTCCGCGGTGATCCCGCCTTCCAACGGTGGGGCGAAGTCGGTAGGCCGTTCGATCCAGCCGCTGAACGAGGAGTACTCGATCCCGTTGTCGGCGCGGGTATCGGTGGTCTTGTTCATCGGTTTCCTCCAGATCGCCTTGTGGCAGTGGTGCGTCGACGACGCTGTGGTGGCTTCCGTGTGGCGCAGTGCTTGTCGATGTGCGCGGCGATGCGCTCGACGATCAAGTCGGCCAGCGAGTCCGGGATGTGGTGGCCCATTCCCGCGATGACGAGATGGCGGGAGTCGGGAATGGCGGCCGCGGTCGCCTCGCCCCCGGAGGGGTCGACGAGGGGGTCACGTTCGCCGTTGATGACGAGCGTGGGCACCTGGATCGTGCGCAGCTCGGCGGTGCGGTCGCCGGACGCCAGGATGGCCTGTAGCTGGCGTTGCATCCCGGCAGCGCCGTCACCGGCTGTTCTGTCCCATTGGGTAGCTGCATGCTCGGCCTCGGCGAACTCATCAATGGGATACCCCGCGCCCGCCAAGTTGGCGGTCAGGCGAAGGTGCGCCTTGATCGCCTGCGGTTTCGTCTTCGGCGACTGAGTGGCAAGGATGAAGGTCGTCTTCAGCGATGCTCGCCCGACCGCCGGGTTGCCCGTTGTCGAGTAGATCGAGGTCAATGACGCTGCGTGCGTGGGAAATGCGGCGGCGACCGTCTGCGCGATCATGCCTCCCATCGATCGCCCGACCAGATGAGCCGGACCGACACCGAGGTGCTCGATCAGGTATGCGCAGTCGGTGGCGCAGTCGGTAAGGGTGTAGGCATCCGAGCGGGGGCGCGACGAGGCCAGCCGCAGGACCCCCGGGGCGGGATCGGAGACGAAGGTCGACCGACCGCTGTCCCGGTTGTCCATCCGGATGACGAGGAAGCCGCGGGATACGAGCGCTGTCACGAAGCGCTGGGACCACATGGTCAGGTCTTCACCGAGACCACCGAGGAGCAGCACCGCGGGTTGGCCTGGCTGACCGTCGACGCGATAGCAGACACGGATGCCGCTGGGCAGACGTGTGAACTGATCCGTGCTCACCTCGGACTGGTCAGACATTGCCGGATTCCTGTGCCGCGCCGGTCAGTTGCCCGAGAGTGGATGTGTCGCCAGCGAAGGGCTGGTCGGTGCTGGCGCTGAGGTGCAAGCTTTCGTCGAACAGCGCACCCCGCAGCAGTTTGGCGTCTTCGGGGTAGGACAGTCCCATCCGCCAGGGCAGTTCGGTTCCTTGACGGGGCACGGTGTGCTGGGACCGCAGTACGTAGCCGGCACTGATGTCGAGCACAGGCCGGGTCTGCATGCCGGGCTCGGCCACCGCTACCGCGGTGTCGTAACCGTGGCTGTCCATGTGCGCGAGCAGGTCGCAGAAGTAGCGGCACATGAGGCTGATCTTCAGCGTCCACGACGAGGTCGTGTACCCGACCGCGATCGCCCAGTTGGGGACGCCGGAGAGCAGCATGCCGCGGTAGGCGATCGATTCGGCGAGGTTGACCGGAGTGCCGTCGACCTGCAAGTCCATGCCCCCGAGTAGCTGCAGGTTCAGCCCCGTCGCGGTGATGATGACGTCGGCGGGCAGCTCACGACCGGATTCGAGCAGGATGCCGGTCTGGGTGAATCGCACGACCTTGTCGGTGACCACCGAGGCATCACCCTTGCGGATCGCGGCGAAGAAGTCGCCGTCAGGTGCCAGACACAGCCGCTGGTCCCACGGATCGTAGGGCGGGTTGAAATGGGTGTCGACGTCGAAACCCTTCGGCAGCAGGCGCTTGTTGACGCGGCGGATCAGCGCACGCCCGGCCCGGGGGAACATGCGCAGGCCCTTCACGACCCCACGGTCGAGCCAGATGTTCTTGAACCGGGTCAGCGCGTAGCCGCGCTGCTCCCCGAACAGCTTGGTCAGTGTCAGCGCCAGCGAGTCCACCCGGGGCAGCGACATCACGTAGGTCGGGGTGCGCTGGAGCATGGTCACGTGCTCGGCCGCGCCCGGGCCCGCGGCCATCGACGGGACGAGCGTGATCGCGGTGGCGCCGCTACCGATCACTACCACTTTCTTGCCGGCGTAGTCGTAGCCCTCCGGCCAGTGCTGGGGATGGAGGATGTCGCCGCCGAAGTCGTCACGGCCCTCGAAATGCGGGGTGAAGCCTTCGTCGTAGCGGTAGTAGCCGGTCGCGGCAAAGACCCAGTTCGCCTTGATCTGCTGGTGGGTGATCGAGTGGTCGCCATTGTCGATCCGGACCCGCAGTGTCCAGGCCGCCTCGGTCGTGGACCAGTCGGCCGAGGTCACTCGGTGTCGGAAGCGGATCAGCTTCTGGAGATCGTTCTCCTGCACGGTTTCGCGCAGGTAGTCGCGGATGAGTGGGGCGTCCGCGATCGCGGCCCTGTCCTTCCACGGCTTGAATTCGTAGCCGAAGGTGTGCAGATCCGAATCAGATCGAATACCGGGGTAGCGGAACAGATCCCACGTGCCACCGATATTGTCGCGGCTTTCCAGCACGACGACGCGTTTGTTCGGGAATGCTTTCGTGACGTAGCGGGCGGCGCCGATTCCCGAGATTCCGGCACCGATGATCACGATGTCGAACTCTTCGTTGACGATCGTCGACGTGTTCATCACATTCACCCCATTTTCCGTTGGTTAGGCGTTAACCCACCTTCCCCGCGGCTCTGCGTCGCCAACTACAGCGCCGTGCCCCCACCTGAGACCTGGACAGGTGCACAGTGCACACCGTTGGTGGGTGCGTGGTGGGTCTCACCGGACGGAACTGGGAGCCGGGACCGTCATGACCGAGTCGTCGGCCGCCGCTCAGCGGAGTAGGCCGCGCGAGGGTGGTGCGGTGTCGCATCGGCGATGGATGAAGGTGCACGGCGGCGTGGCCGACGCGCCAGGCTGGGCGCATGTCAGAATTTCACGAGTTCAGCGCATCACGGCCGGTGCCGGTGGCGGCGGCGGCAACATGGTCAACGGTCGTCGCGCAGCTGCAAATACATCAGTGCGGCGACCACACTGGTCGCGTTGTCGACCAGTGGTTTCGGCAACAGCCGGTCGACGCGGGCCAGTCGGCGCTCGATGGTATTGCGGTGGGTGAACAGGCGCTCGGCCGTGCTGGTGGCGTTGAAGCGCTCTTGCACATAGGTCAGGGCTGTATCCCGCAGCACGGTGTCGGCGGTCGCGAATTCGCCGAGGGTGTCGGTGACGAACTGTTCGCCTTGGGCCATGTCGGCAGACAGGGCCGCGATGAGCTGGATGTCTTCGTAGCGTACGACCTGGCGCGCCGAACCCAGCCGTGCCAGGACTCGCTGTGCGGTGGCCGCATCCAGGTGGGTGCGGCGAAAGCCCTCGATGTCACGTCCGGGTCGGCCCAACGCCACCCGTACACCGGACAGTGCTTTCAGCTTCGGTTGCAGCATCGACGTCGGTGGGACCTGATCGGTGGGAATCCACAACCAGAGCGCATTCGTGCTCGCCACCAACGTCAAACGCCGACTGGCGCCGCAGGCCCGCATCACGTGCTCGGCCGCCGCCTCGAGCACCTCGGAGCGTTCGGTGGAGTCCACCCAGACGATGGCGGCCACATGGGTGCCGGTGAGGGCATAGCCCAGGCGCGCCTCAGCGCGCGCACGACTGATCGGGGCGCCTTCGATCAACAGCTGCGCGGTGGCGTGCCGTTCGGCGTGGGCGCTGCGGGCGAGGTCGGTGCGTTCGGCTTCGACATATTCGGCCAGAGCGGCCATCGAGTCATCGACGAAGGTGATGATCGAATACCCCGATACCTTCAAGGTCTCACGCAGCAGTTCGAGATCACTGGTCGCGGCGAAACACTCGTCGGTCCACCGTTTCCACGAGATCCGCTGGCCGGCACGCCACGATCCCAGATCGCTGGTGTCCAGCCCTCGCCGCACGAGGTCACGGGCGAAATTCAGAGTCTCTGGATCCTCGCACGGCGGGACGCGCCGGCCAGGGTTCTGGATGGTCGCCGTGAGCCAGTGGATGAGATACGTCTTGTGCATGCGCCGGTCCCCGGCGGCGAGCACCGGATCCTCGACGACGAACTGGTATTGGGTTCTGAGCTGGGAGGCGGAGAAGACTTCGTCGACGAGCTCCTCGGTGGTGGGCAGGATTCGTTCGGCAACGCCGCGCATCAGCGCACACACCCGCTCGCTCGGCGTGGGCCATAGTTCCTCCATGGGTGCACTGTTCACCATCGGTGGCTCGATTGCACCCGACTCTCCGAGAACCGCCACGACGGCCTCAACTCCCCCGCTGTGGCGATTGTCGGCAACGGCGGACCTGTGCAATGCCCACGTTTCGGTCTCGGGTGGACGGGTCCCGGCTGGGAAGCTGTCCGCACGCCCGCCTGCCATGCTTCGCGCCATCGACGGCATCTACCGCTCGCCCCCAGAATTCAGGCGCGCCGTGACGCGTGCCGGGAGGCGTCTGTCGATGATCAGCGTGCGGATCTCGGCGAGGCTCAGGCACGGGCCGTCCGGACCGGATTTGCCCATGACAGCGAGAAGGACCGGCAATTCGCTGTCCATCAACGTTGGTCGATGCGGCGGCAGCGACCGGCGGCTCGGCGAAGTTGGCGTCCATCATGATGCGGATCTGATCAGCACCCAGTCCTCGCTCGCTGGTAACGGTGTCGGGTCGACACAGTCGACGGCGAATTCCTCGAACCGCTCGAGTTCAGATCCGAGCCGCGGAATCGGCATATCCGGGATGTCACCTTGCCCACTCCGAAACAGGTTGTCGAACATGATGGCGCTCCTTCGCATTCCCCCGGTGGTTCGTGGTGGCGCAGCGTCTGCCAGTTTTCGGGCAGGTCGATATCACCGGCTACGAGGAGGTGCACCGTCTTCCTAGGCGAGGTGGTGCACGCTGCACACTCCACTCCCATAGGTGGGTGCTGTTGTAGTCCCTCAGCCTTCGACGGCGTCCTGGCCAGGGAGCAGGAGTTGGCGCAGGGCGTGGCCGGCGGACAGGTCGGCGAGGGCGTCGGCGGCTTCCGACAACGGCCGACGGGCGGAGATCATCGAGGCTAGATCGAGGCGGCCTGCCATCATCTCGTCCACCAGTTCCGGGATGTCTCGGTGCGGGATGGACGAGCCGTAATTGCAGCCGAGGATGCGCTGGTCGGCTTCGGCGAGCGCGAGTGGATCGAAGGTCGCGTATTCGCCTTGGGCGGGAAGGCCGACGATCACGGCCGCGCCGCCGAGCCCGAGTGCGGCGATGGCCTGCTCGGTGGTGCGGATCTTGCCGATCGCGTCGAACACGTAGTCGTAGCCGTCGGGTACGGCCGAACGGAGCGCGGCGACCACGTCGGGCACCGCGGCGGCATCGACGGTGTCGGTCGCTCCGAGCGTGACGGCCAGTTCGAGCTTGTCGGCCACGACGTCGACCGCGACGATGCGGGTTGCTCCCGCGAGTCGCGCACCCTGGATGCACGCCAGACCGACTCCGCCGCAGCCGATCACGGCGACGGTGGACTCCGGACGGACCGCCGCGGTGTTGCGGACCGCACCGACACCGGTAGCGATGGCGCAGCCGATGATCGCGACGTCATCGAGTGGGGCGTCGTCGCGAATCTTGATCGCGCCGGACGCCGGGACCACTACTTCCTCGGCGAACGAGGACACTCCGAGATAGTGGTGGATGGGGCCGGTCGCGTCCGACAAGCGGGTCGTGCCGTCGTAGAGCACCCCGCCGGGCGCGACGATAGTGGCCACCAGCGCGCACTGCGCGGGTCGTCCGGCGCGGCAGGTGCGGCAGTGCCCGCAGCCGGGCACCCACGACAGCACGACGTGGTCGCCGATCTCGAGGTCATCGACCCCATCACCGACCGCGGTCACGATCCCTGATCCTTCGTGCCCCAGGACAACCGGCTGTGGCACCTGCCATGCGCCAGCAGTGACGTGCAGGTCGGAGTGACAGACCCCGGCCGCGACGATCCGGACCTGCACTTCGCCGGGACCCGGGGGCGCCAGATCGACGTCCCTGAGCGTGATCTTGCCGTCGTCGTCGAGGACGACGGCGCGGATGGGAGTCGGCTGGGAGTTGGTGGTGTCGTGAGTAGGCATGTGGTGGTGGTTCCTGATTCGTTGAGCTGTGGTGGGCCTCGCTGGCACTTTTGGCACTGCCATGGCGGCCCGTCGAGCGTGGTGTGTCAGAGGCTCAGGCGATCAGCGATCTCGTGGGCATCGGCTGTCCACAGGCCCGGTGATCCCACGGGGTACTGCGAGCGGAACCCGAGTAGTTTCTGCACCCGCACGGAGAGTCCGCGGACTGTGTCTCGGTCGATCAGCAGCGCGTGTGCCTCCTCTGGAGTCAGAAACGATGTCTGAACGGCGATGCTGACTGCCCGTCGGCACTGGTCGTGGGTCTGGTTCGCGCCGCCCCCGTGCAAGACCTTTCCGGAGAAGTACAACGCGTCACCGGCGCTCATCTCGGCCGCGACGGTTTCCTCAGGATCTCCGCGCATACCGAAGTCGTCGGCCAGATGAGTTCCCGGTAGCACTCGGGTCGCGCCATTGGCGTCGGTGAAATCGGTTAGCGCGACAAGGAGATTGGCGCTTACCTCGGGTGCGTACTTGCCCATGGCGGCGAAGGCGGGATAGTTCTCGTTGTCGCGATGCAGGAACTGGGCCCGGTTGCCGGGGCCGATCTGAATGACCTGCCCGGTCGAGAGCCACCAGTCCCCCAGATGATCGCGGAATGTTCCCTCACCCAGGGCATGCAGGAGATCATCGTCGAGGATCTCGCTGCGAAATGTCGGGCTCTGCGCCACCAGGCCTGTCATGCGTTTGGTGTTGGCGCCGTGGAACTCCTGCATGATCGGATTCCAATGCTGCGATCCCGCCGAAACCTCTCCCAGTGCAGGGTCGAGTTCGGCGTTGAACCGGCGGACCTGATCGGTCGACAAGAATTCGCCGATGATCACCGCCCCGTCCTCGGCCACGATCTGCAGGATTTCCCGCACATCCGTCGACCGCGATACCTTACGCAAGAGCCGTGACTGACTGTCTGCCGTCGATGCCATGGTTTCACCTTCGTCTTGACTGAATGGACTCACCCAGAGCTATGAGGTCGGATGTTGTTGTTCACCACGGAGTTCCGTCTCCGACGCGGATTGCTGGGGTACCCGCGGTTCGCGGCCGCCGGCGTATTGCCACTCTGCTTGCAGCGGCGTGTGTCCACCACGGCGTAGTGCCCACGGATGCACCTGAGACTGGTGCACGTTGCACACCTCGGTCGCCGAGTGTCCGATCGCGCCCCCGATGCCGGCCTGGCTGCTGCAGCGCGGCCGTCCTTCGGCTCGGATTCGGCGCAGCTGGTTCGGGGAGGGTTTCGCCTTCGATATCGACGTGGGGCATCAGGCGTTCGAGTGGAGCAGGTAGCCACCATGCGTGGCGGCCGAGCAGGGCCATGTCTGCCGGGGTGAGTGTCATGCGGACGACGAGTGCGTCGAACAGCACGCCGATGCCCATGGCGAAGCCGATCGGCCCGATCATCGTGTCGTGGCTGAACAGGAATCCGGCGAAGACCGCGATCATGATCACCGCCGCGGGCAATGCGGTGATCTGCTGCACTGCGGCCTCGGCTTGGACGTGGATCCGACCCGTTTCCCCCTCGACGACGGCCACGAACGGCCCGTTCAGCCCAGGGGTATAGGCCGTGGCGAGCAAGTCGTAGGACGTGCGTGACACCGTTCCCGTGGGGTCCTGACCCGCATTCGGCAACCCGAGCCGCAAGTCGGCAACCGGCAGCGCGAGCACCACCAGCGCGGCGATTCCGGCGACGAGGGTGGCGATCGGAGGTGCGGCGACCATCCGGCCCCAACGGTTGGGCCGCTGCGCGCCCTCGATCGCGCGCAGGCCGCGCCTGCGGGCGATCAGCCGGTCACCGGCGAATCCGAGCAGCGCCGGCAGCAGGGTGATCGCCAGTTATCGCACCGCGGTCGGCGAGTCGACCGCCTCGGTGTGTGGTGCTCGTCGCCGCTCATAGGTCAATTCGATGCCACATGGATTCGTGGTGCAATGTGTTGCAGCCGCCGCGACATGTGGTTGCACGTCGCCGTTGTGGGCGTCCCTGCAAGCCCGCCACTGTGGAAGCCGCACGAGATCACGGTCACATTCAAGGAGGCGCGACGAATGCGCGAGGTACTCTTCGCGGCGGCAGACATCTGGATGCTCGCCATCGGACTCATCTGCGGCGTGAAATTCATTCGAGGACATCACAACTATTTGATCGGCCTTGAATGGATCATCATGGGCATGTCGGGAATCAATTTCCTGATCTATGGGTTGACGATGGCCGGTCCCGATTCCCCGATGTTCCACATCGCCTTCTTCCTGGACGCGTTCTCGCGCTCGATCGGGTTCACGCTGATCCTGGTCCTCGGATTGCTGGTCGTCACCCATGGGTACAAGCCGACGGCCAGGCTCGAAGTGGGCGTTTTCGCCCTCGCCGCCATTCTCGGGTTCTTTCTCTCGGAATATGCGCAGGAGATCGGCACGCCTGGGAAGGTGTTCTTCCTGATCACCGCGCTCGCGACCTCCGGCTTCCTGTGCTACTTCGCCTGGAGGCTCTGGGAGATCGGCGCGCGCGCCCACGCCGGGGCTGTGGCCGCCGCTACCGCTTTGAACGTGGCCATCGCCTCGATCTACGACTTCTGGCAGATCCCCGGCGACGACACCAACCACACCCTCTTCTACACCCTCGCACTGTTCACCTGGGGACTGGCGATGCTCGTCGTCTACCGGTCCTACACCGCGTTCGCTGCCCACAACACGCGGGTCGGCGCAGGCATCGACCCCTTCGCCGCGTCACCTGTCCGAGGAGCTGAAGTCGCATGAGCACCACTGCCTGGGCGGCGGTGAAACCACCCAGACCTTGGGCGCATCAAGCCGCTCTGACACACACGACGCGAATCCGCCTCAACCAAGCGCGAAATCCGCCTCTATAACGCCGAGGGCACGAACATGCGACGGACGACCGCCAGGCCGTTCAACTGATTGGACGTCTGGCCCGGAAACTTTGGTGTATTCCTGGTTACATACCGAGAAAAGAAGCTGGTCAAGCCTAACTATCCCCTTCGGATTGCCAACGCACCGAACTGTAGGACTCGGGCGCCACCGCGCGCCACCGAATAATCGCCGTCCACACGGCCCAGCGCTAGCGGGCGTCGACGCGCCCCTGACGGGACCGCGAAAAACCCTTTGCGCTCGACCGGGCGCGGGCGATGAAATGTGAGTTCACCCGTCGTCTGCACAGACATGACGGCTATCGACCTCGGCACGCCGGAAGGAACCCGCACCGTGGACATCGTCGACGAGAGCGTGCACAGCGAGGCACCCGCGTTCGCCGGACGGACCGAGTGGGTGGGCCTTCTGGTGCTCGCGCTCGCCTGCCTCGTCTACGCGATGGACCTGACGGTGCTGCACCTCGCGGTGCCGATGATCAGCGCCGACCTGCATCCGACCAGCTCGCAGCTGCTCTGGATCATCGACGTCTACGGCTTCATGGTGGCCGGTCTGCTGATCACCATGGGCACCCTCGGCGACCGGATCGGCCGGCGCCGCATGTTGATGATCGGCGCGGCGTCGTTCGCGGTGGTCTCCGTGGTCGCGGCGTTCGCGCCCACCGCCGAGGCGCTGATCGTCTGTCGGGCGCTGCTCGGCATCGCGGGAGCCACGCTCGCGCCGTCCACGCTGTCGTTGATCTTCAACATGTTTCGCGATCCGCGGCAGCGTTCGGTGGCGGTGGGCGTGTGGGTCGGCGCGTTCTCGGCGGGCGGCGCGGTCGGGCCGATCTTCGGTGGCGTGCTGCTGGAGAACTTCTGGTGGGGGTCGGTGTTCCTGCTCGCGGTGCCGGTGATGGTGCTGCTGCTTGCGCTCGGCCCGAAGGTGCTTCCCGAGTTCCGCGACCCCGAGGCGGGGCGGCTCGATCCGATCAGCGCCGCGCTGTGCGTGGGCACCATGATCGCGGTGGTGTTCGGCATGAAGAAGATCGCCCAGGACGGCGTCGGCGCGGCGGCGCTCGCGGGCCTGATCGGTGGCGCGGCGCTCGGCGTGCTGTTCGTGCGGCGTCAGCTCACCCGCGCCGACCCGATGTTGGATCTGCGTCTGTTCCGGTTGAGCCGGTTCCGCGTCGCGCTGCTGATCAACATCGTCGGCATCTTCGTCGCGTTCGGTTACTTCCTGTTCGTCGCGCAGTACTTCCAACTGGTGCTCGCGATGTCACCGCTGGCGGCCGGTCTGGCGATGGCGCCCTCGGGTATCGGGTTCATCGTCGGATCGCAGCTGGCGCCGCGGCTGGTTCAACTGGTGCGGCCCGCCTACTTGATCGGCGGCGGACTGGCCGTGGCCGGTGTCGGGCTGCTGATGATGACGCAGCTCAGCGCGTCCGGCGGCTACGGTCTGGCGCTCGCGGCTTCGGTGATCTCCGCGCTGGGATTGGCGCCGGTCTTCGGCATCACCACCGAACTCGTCGTCGGCGCCGCACCGCCCGAGCAGGCGGGCGCCGCCTCGGGCGTCTCCGAAACCGGCGCGGAATTCGGCGGTGCGCTGGGCATTTCGATCCTGGGCAGCATCAGCATCGCGATCTACCGCGGCGACCTGTCGTCCTCGCTACCCGCCGGGCTCTCCGAGGCGGACTCCGGATCCGTCCGCGATACCTTGGGCGCGGCGGTGCACGTGTCGACTCAGGTGCCGACGGCCCTCGGCGAATCCGTGCTCGCGGCGGCGCGCGAAGCATTCCTGCACGGAGTGCACATCACCGCGGGAATCGCCGGTATCGCCGCACTGGCCATCGCGGTGGTGTCGGTCCGCAAGCTGCGCGAGATCCCCGCGGGTCCGTTGACTCACGAGGAGTGACGGCCCCGGCGGCAAGAATTACCCCACGAATGCGGCGCCCGTGGCATCCTTGCGCGGCGTGCAACCACCCGGCTCCCCGTCGAATCCATTTCTCGATCTAGCGGGTTCATATGGCGGTTTCGGGCGCGTCGGCCAGCGCCGCGAGGGCGGTCCACAGGGTGGCGCCGTTCGGTAGCGCGCCGTCGGGGCTGATCAACCAGAGCACCGAAAGACCCTGGGTGAGCGCGAAGTAGAGTTCGCCGATCGCTTCGGCCTGCCGCTCGGTCAAGTGCGGGTGGGTTTCGCGCAGGGTGGTGGCGAGGTCGGCGGTCGCCTGCGGGAGGCTCTCGGACATGAACCGCCGCGATTCCGGCGAGCGGGCCATGCGCAGCAGATTCTCCATGCTGGCCAGCATGCCTTCGCGATTGGCGGCGAACACCGCGGGCAGTCCATCGATCATCGAGGCGAACGCTTCGGACATCGGACGCCCCTCGGTCGCCGCGATCAGCTCACCCATGCTGTCGCCGATGCCGGTGCCGAGGGCTTCGGCCAGCGCCTCGGTGATCAACCGGTCCTTGGAACCGAAGTGGTAGCCGATGGCGGCCAGGCTGACCCCGGCCGCGTTCGCGATGTCGCGGGCGGTGGTCTTGGCGACGCCGCGCTCCATGATCGCCTTGCGGGCTCCGGCCAAAAGGTCTTCACGGTTTCCCATGCGGACCAGGCTACCGCACGTCTCAGACGTATGTTCTAGACGTACGTACAATCAGTACGTTTGCCCGAGCGTCGCGGCGCCCCTCCGGCCATGCGTCAGACACTGGACGAACCGCACCCGGCGGCGTCGATTACTGTCGAATCGTGCGGCAGAAGATGATCGTGGACGTCGATACCGGAATCGACGATTCGCTGGCCCTGCTGTACCTGCTGGCCTCCCCCGAGGCCCAAATCCTCGGTATCGCGGCGACCGCGGGCAATGTGTCCGCCGGCCAGGTCGCCGCCAACAATCTCGCGTGGCTGGATGTATGCCGGGCGCCGGAGATGGAGGTCGCCCTCGGCGCGGCCGAACCGCTCGCCATCCCCTTGCGCACCACCGAGGACACCCACGGCCCGCAGGGCGTCGGCTACGCCGAGCTGCCTGCGACCCGGCGCGCGTGTTCCGACCGCACGGCCGCGCAGATGTGGGTGGCGCTGGCCCGCGAACATCCCGGCGAGATCGTCGGCCTGTGCACCGGTCCGCTCACCAATCTCGCGCTGGCGCTGCGCATCGAACCCGAACTGCCGCGGCTGCTGCGCCGGTTGGTCATCATGGGCGGCGCGTTCAACCATCCGGGCAACACCACGCCGACCAACGAGTGGAACGTGCACGTCGATCCCGAGTCGGCCAAGGAGGTGTTCGACGCCTTCTCCGCCGCCCCGCCGGACCGCCGACCGGTGGTGTGCGCCCTCGACATCACCGAGACCGTCGAGATGTATCCGAAGCACCTGGCGCTGCTCGCCGAGCGCGCGCTCAGCCACCCGGCGGAGACGGTGTCGGAGGACGACGTGCCTGGCACCCGCTCGGCGGCGTCGAATCCCGTTGTGCGCCATGTGTCCGACGCCGTGCGGTTCTATTTCGAGTTCCATCGCGCCTACGACCAGGGCTATCTCGCGCACATGCACGACCCGTTCGCCGCGGCGGTGGCCCTCGACCCGTCCCTGGCCCGCACCAGGCCGGCGACCGTCGACGTCGAGCTGACCGGCACCTTGACGCGGGCGACGACGGTGGCCGACTGGGCGGGCATGTGGGGGCGGGAACCCAACGCGGACATCGTCGTCGGCACCGATCCCGAGCTGTTCTTCGAGCGGCTAATCGCGCGCGTCGGCGATTTCGCGAAGAACCTCTATCCCCCTCGGGAGAGCCGCGCATGACGCGAGCACTGCCCGCTTCACCCCGCCCGACGAAGGACCTTCGGTGATCGACGACGACAACGCTTACCTCGCCGACTTCCGCGCGCGACTCGACCTGCCCGGAATCATCGACGTGCACACCCATTTCATGCCGGAACGGGTGCTGAGCAAGGTCTGGTCGTACTTCGATTCGGTGGGTCCGCTGACCGGCCGCAGCTGGCCGATCGCCTATCGCGAAGACGAGCAGGTGCGGCTGAAGACGCTGCGCGACTTCGGTGTTCGCGCGTTCACGTCGCTGGTGTACCCGCACAAGCCGGAGATGGCCGCGTGGTTGAACGACTGGACCGCCGAATTCGCCGCCCGCACCCCCGAGTGCCTGCACACCGCCACCTTCTATCCCGAGCCCGGCGCGGCGGACTACGTCGGCACCGCGCTCGAACGCGGCGCGCGAGTCTTCAAGGTGCACATTCAGGTCGGCGATTTCCCACCCGGCGACCCGCTGCTGTCGCCGGTCTGGGGACTGCTCGAGGACGCCGGGGTCCCCGCGCTGATCCACTGCGGTTCCGGTCCCGCTCCCGGCCGGTTCACCGGCCCAGAGCCGATCGCCGAACTGCTGCGACGCTTTCCGCGCCTGCGGCTGATCGTCGCGCACATGGGCACCCCCGAGTACGCGCAGTTCCTCGACTTGGCGGAACGGCACGACGGCGTCTACCTCGACACCACGATGGTGTGGACGGATTTCAGCGAGGCGGACGCGCCGTTCCCCGTCGCCGAGTACGGCCGCGTGCGTGAGTACGGTGAGCGCATTCTGTTCGGCAGCGATTTCCCCAACATCCCCTACGGCTACGGCCACGCCATCGAAGCCCTGGAGCGTCTCGACCTCGGTGACGATTGGTTGAGGCAGGTCTGCTATCGCAACGCGGCCGATCTCTTCTCGCTGAGCTGATTCGACGTCACTGCGCAACCTGCTCTGGTGCGTACTATTCAGCGGGTCTCGCGCCGGGAGAGGCCGCTGGCGCGGAGCACCCTGCGGTCCACGGCCGCGCGGATCGCCTCGTCGGTGCCGATGATGCGCACGTGCTTGCGCGCCCTGGTGATCGCGGTGTAGAGCAATTCCCTGGTGAGCAGCGTGGATTCGGGTTCGGGCAGCACGACGGAGACGGTGTCGTACTGACTGCCCTGGCTGCGGTGGATGGTCATGGCGAAAACCGTGACCACCGCGGGGAATTGGGTGGGGTGCACCAGATATGGCTCGCTGCCTCGCTGGAGGGCAGCGCGCAGCGATCCGTCGGGCATGCGGACGATGACGCCGGTGTCGCCGTTGTAGATGCGCGCCTCGTGGTCGTTGGCGGTGACCAGCAGCGGCTGCCCCGGATACCAGGCCGCGTAATGCGTGTCGGGTCCCGCGCCGGAGGCCGCCGCCCAGTCCGCGGCCATCCGGTCCCAGCGCTCCACGCCGAACGGGCCCTGCCGGTGCGCGCACAGCAGCCGGTGCGATTCCAGCGCGAGCAGCGCACCGGCGGCGTCGCCGTCGACGGCGGCGTCGGTGACCGCCCGCGCCGCCCGCACCACGTCCCCGCGCACGGGCGCGGTGTCCTCCGGCGCGCACAACGACAGCTCCGGACCACCCGCGCGCAGCAGTTCCAGCGCCGCGTCGGCGTCGCCCGCGCGCACCGCGACGGCCAGATCGGCGATCCGCCCGCCGAAGCGCCGCCCCCTGGTGAGCCGGACGATGCCACCGCGCAGCCGCGTTCGCTCCAACGGCGTGAGCGCCTCCGCGTCGTGGCCCGGCTCGTGCCCGCCCGCGCCGATGATCTCATCGAGCACCGGATTCGGTTCGCCGGCAACGGGTCCGGCGACCAGATCGGCCAGCACCGCGCCCGCGTCCACCGAGGCGAGCTGGTCGGGGTCGCCCACCAGGACCAGCCGGGTGTCGGGGCGCAACGCGGCGAGCAGGCTGCTCATCATGGTGAGCGACACCATGGAGGTCTCGTCGACCACGATGACGTCGTAGGGCAGGCGGTTGAACTCGTGGTATTTGAACCGGGTGCGGCGTCCGCGCTGCCAGCCGAGCAGGCGGTGCAGCGTGGCGGCCGTCAGCTCGGGCAGGCCCAGGTCGCCCGCCTGTTCGCGGACCGCCTCCTGTAGCCGCGCGGCCGCCTTGCCGGTCGGCGCGGCGAGCGCGATACGCAGCGCGGCCGCCTTGGGATCGGCCCTGCGGTGCGACTCGAGCAGTGCGAGAACGCGGGCGATGGTGTGAGTTTTCCCGGTGCCCGGCCCGCCCGCCACCACGGTGGTCCAGTGCGTGGCGGCCAGCGCGGCGGCGAGGCGCTGGCGGTCGGGTCCTTCGCCCAGCGGACTGTCGAACAGCCGGTCCAGTTCCCGGCGTACGACGGGAACGTCGATCTTGGGATGGGTCCCCGCGCGTTCGGTGAGCACCCGCCGAATGGTCTGTTCCTGCTGGTAATAACGATCGAGGTAGAGCAGCGGGCCGGTGTCGTCGCCACGTTGCGGCGGCACCAGTCGCAGCGGGCACAGCGGACCCGCGGGTCCTCCGCAGACCAGCGGACTGACCTCCAGCGCGGCCGTCACCGCCGCGATGTCCGGCCACGGCAGCGTCGCCGGGTCGACGCCCGCCCCCGCGTCCCAGTCCTCGTCCGCGTCGACGCCGATCTCCCGCATCCGGTTCAGCTCCAGGCACACCGAGCCCGAGCGCACCGCCCGCACGGCCAAGGCCGCCGCGAACAGCACCTCCTCGGACTCCTCCCGCCCCAACCGCCCGAGCCGCAGCGCCACGTGCACGTCCGCAGCCGACAAGACCCCGGCCTCGTTGAAGACCCGCAGCAGCCCGGTCCCGCGCTGCGCCAACTGAATCGACGTCATCGGACCTCCCCCGCGAGCAGATCCGACAGCGCCGTGACCAGCGCGACCGGCGGCGTCCAGTCGAAAACACCTCGGCCGGGCGGTGTCTCGGGTCCGACCATGCCGCGGACGAACAGGTAGCGGCAGCCGCCGAGGTGACGGGACGGGTCGTAGCCGGGCAGCCGCCAGCGCAAGTACCGGTGCAGCGCGACCGAATACAGCAGCGCTTGCAGCGGATAGTGCGAGCGCAGCATCTCGGCGGCCATGCGCTCCCTGGTGTAGTGGTCGACGGTCAGGTCGCCGGTGCCGAGGCGGTTGGTCTTGTAGTCGACGACGACGAAACGCGGTGTGCCGTCGGGATCGGCGACGCGGAGCACGGCGTCGATGCTGCCGGTGAGGTAGCCGCGCAGCTGGATGTCGTCCAGGCCCGCCAGCAGGTCGGCGTAGGACGTCAGGTCGTCGTCGGGCGGCAGGTGCTCGCGCAGCAGATCCGCGATGCCGCGCAGCGTCGCCGCCCGCGCGGACGGGGTGTCGCCACCGGCGAGCGGGAGCTCGAACTCCAGCTCGGCGAGCTGGTCGCGGCGGGAAAGGTCGGCGAGACAACCGAATCCGAGCGGCGTGCGCAACACGGCGAGCAGCGCCGCGCCGAGCACGGCGGGATCGATGTCGGCCATCGATTCCTCAACCGCGGCGCGGCAGCGCGTGTGCACCTCGGTGTCGAGATCCGCCGCGCCGGTGTCGATCTGCTCGAGCACGCCGTGCACCAGGGTGCCGAACTCCGCGCCGTAGGGCAGCGCGTTCATCAGGGAAGGGGCGGCCACGGTGGCCGGTTCGGCGGCGTCCAGGGGCGGCGCGGACGGCTCGTCCTCCGGCCCGCGTTCGTCCTCCGGCTCGGTGTCCGTGGCGATCTCGTGCGCGCCCGCGGTGAGCGCGGAGTAGGAGGTGCGCCGCCAGTGCTGGTCCATGACGCGGTCGAAGCGCGCGGCGGCCAGGTCACCACTGGAGTGTTCGGTGCGCACCCGCCGCGGCTCGACGTCCTCGGCCGGTTCGACCGCGGTCACCGAGATCGCCTCCGGCGCGGCAGCCGCCCATGCCGCCAGCATCGGCACCGCCTGCTGATCGGCGGGCACCGCGGCCCGGCCGGGGACCGCCTCACCGCCGTCGGGACGGCCGAGGGTCATCCGATGCAGCGGCGCCGCGGCAGTGGTGATGGCGGGCGCCCACCAGGCGACGATCTGGCACATGGCGCGGGTCAGCGCGACGTAGAGCAGCCGCAGTTCCTCGCCCGCCTCCTCGGCCTCGCTGCGCAGCTTGCGCTCGGCGTAGCCCACGGCCTCCTGGCCGCCCACATCGAGGACGCGCGCGCCGTCGTCATCGTGGAACAGGAGCGTGGCCGGGTACGGGTTCTTGGCGCTGTCCCACGCGAAGGGCAGGTAGACGATGGGGAATTCGAGGCCCTTGCTGGCGTGCACCGTGGCGATCTGCACGGCCGCCGCGTCGCGGTCGAGCCTGCGAGAGCGGTCGGCGACGGCGCTCGCGGTGGGGTCGCGCACCTGGTCGGCCAGCCAGCGGGTCAGCGCGGTCAAACCGAGACCCTCGGTGAGCGCGACCTGATCCAGCAGCTGAGCGATGTGCCTGAGGTCGGTGAGCTGGCGTTCGCCGTTCTCGATCGCGAGCAGCCGCGGCGCGAGACCTGTTTCGGCGGAAAGTTTTTCGAAGACTGCGGCGAATCCGGCGCGGGCGAACAGCCGGGCCGCCTCGCGCAGCTGCGCGCTCACCCGTCCGACGAGATCGGCTCCGCCGCTGTCGATGTCGGCGGCCGTGCAGCCCAGGATCGGCGTGCACGCGGCCAAACGGACGCGGTCGGAACGGTGCGGCTGTTCCAGCGCGCGCAGCACCCACAGCCACTCGGTGGCGCTCGGCGTGCCGAACACGCTGGTGCCGCCCGCCAGCACCGAGGCGACGCCGACGCGGTCCAGCGCTGCCCGCACCACATCGATCTGGGAGCGCGTGCGCACCAGAACGGCGATGTCGCCCGGCCCGACCGGACGGCGGACGACGCCGTCGATGTCGGTGTCGGGCACCGATTCTCGCACCTGTGCGGCCGAGTCCGCGTTCGCCTTAGGCGCGGGCACGGTCACTCGCACATCGGATTCCAGCAGGCGCACGATGTCGGCGGCGAGGTCGTCGGCGACCTTGGCGCGTTGGCGGCCGACGGACGGGAAGCCGGACTTGTTCAGCGGGCCCGCCCCGGTGCGCGGCAGGCATCGCACCCGCATCGGTGTGACGAGTTCGGCGGGCCCGGACAGGCGCGACCACGGGCGCGTCGCGGCGACCGGGTAGACGGTGATCTCGGGGTGGCCGAGCGCGGCGCCGCCCTGCAGGCGCTCCAGCGCGGCGAGCAGTCCGGCGTCGCTGCGCCAGTTGGTGGTGAGCTCGCTGCGCCGGTCGGCGTGCGCGACGGCGTCCAGGTAGCTGAGCACCTCGGCGCCGCGGAACGCGTAGATGGCCTGCTTGGGATCCCCGACCAGCACGAGCGTGGTCTCGCCGTGGAAGGAGCGGCGCAGAATGTCCCACTGGAGCGGATCGGTGTCCTGGAACTCGTCGACCAGCGCCACGCGGTAGCGATCCCGGATACGGGCGCAGGCGCGCGGACCATGGTCGGGATCGGCGAGCACGTCGTGCAGCAGCACCAGCAGATCGTCGAAATCGCGCAGTCCCGCAAGGCGTTTGCGGCGTTCGGTCTCGGCGCGCACCGCCTCGGCGAAGGCCACCCGCTCCCCCGCGGTCCCGTCGCCGCGCGGCACCAGGCTGGCGTGCCGGTCGCGCACCGCCGCCAGCGCGAGGCTGTGTGCCTCCTTCAGCGAGAACGGCGGCGTGGCGCGGGCGTAGCGGTGCAGGTAGAGGTCGTCGGCAACGGTGCAGGTCAGCTCGTCGACCGATTCGACGAGGCGCGAACCCGGGTCGTGTTCGCCCGCGAGCCCCAGCTCGTCGAGCATGCGCTGGCAGAAGCTGTGGGTGGTGGCGATGGTGCCCGCGTCGAAATCCGAGAGCGCGGTGAGCAGCCTGGCTCGCCTGCGCCGCACTTCCGCGGCGTCGGTGTCCGCCAAGTGCCGGACCAGGTCGTCGGCGTGTGCCGGCGCCGTCTGCGCGTCGGCGAGCGCGGCCGCCACCGCCACGAACCGGTCGCGGGCGCGTTCGCGCAACTCCTGGGTCGCGGCCCGGCTGAAGGTCACCAGCAGCAGCTGTCCGATCTCGACCCCCGCCTCGGCCACGTAACGCACCGCGAGCCCGACGATGGCGTGCGTCTTGCCGGTGCCCGCGCTGGCCTCGAGCACCGTGGTGCCGGTCGGCAGCGGGCCGTACGGGTCGAACGACGCGATCGCCTCCACCGACGGGGCGCGGACCGTGTCCTGAACGGTCATGCGACACACCGCCTTTCGCCCCGCACAGGGATTTCGTCGAACCGGGCGCCGAACAATCGCCCGGAGGAATCGCACCACGTTCGCTCGGGAACGCGCGCAGACACGCCGGGACGGCGTCGGGACCTGCGCGGGGGCGGCGTCGGGATCACGGCTGCCCCTGGCTTTCCGCGCCGAGCAGCGGCGCCCACAGGCGGCGGCCCAGCGCACCGAACCGGGTGCTCTCCCCCGGCTCGCCCGCCGGAGCGGGGGCTTCCATCAAGTGCTCCAGCCGCGGCGCCGAGCCCCACACGTAGCGCAGGTGGCGGTCGGTGTGGTCGCCGAAAGCACCGGGACCGTTGGGGCCGCCGTTGAATTCGCGTTCGGCCGCGGCGAAGGCCTCCTCGGCGGTCGCGCCGCGGAAGCGACGTTCGGCGTAGGCCGCGGTCGCGGCCGGGGCGACGGGCAGCGGCTCGGTCAGACCCGCGTCGCGCAGCTTCACCAGCTCACGCAGGATCGCCACCGCGGCGGGCGCGTCCGGCGCGGTGAGTACGGAACGCCATGCCGGGCGGCCGAATTGGCCGCGCCCGGTGGTGACGGCGCGCCAGGAGCGGTCCTCGGTCGCGGCGAGCGCGAGCAGCGCGACCCACGCGGCGATGCGATGTTTCGGGGCCAAGCGCGAGAAGGTGGTGCGCACCAACGTTTCTCCGCGCACCTCGGGCACGGTGCCGGTGAGCCTACGGCCGTTGCCGAGATCGATGGCGACGTCGACGGCCCTCGCCTGTCCCTCGTAGTCCGGCAGCGAGGCGCGCACCAGCTTGTCCACGGTGTGCTCGATCTCGTCCAGCACCGCGCCGCCGAGCCCGAACGGCGGCAGGGTGCCGCGCCGCCACTCCGCGGCGCGCAGCCCGTTCGGATCGGCGCCGGTGAGCCGCGCGGTCAGCATGCGTTCGCCCAGTTCCCATTTCGCGAGGCCGTCCAGTTCGATGGGCAGGCGGTCGGCGATGTCCTCTTCGTGTTCGGGCACCCGCAGGCCGAGCCGCTGCCACAGGAAGGCGCGCACCGGATGTTCGGCGAAGGAAATCAAGTCGGCGAGCGCTACATCCGACGGTTCCGGCACGGGCAGCGGTTCCGGCAGGAAGACGGGCCGAGGCTGGGGCGTGCGGCCCGCGGCCAGCGCGCCCGCCAGCGCGACCGTGTCGAAGCTGAACGGCCGGTCGCCGTGAAAGTTGCGACGGTCGAAGCCTTGCAGCGGGTGCCGGGTGAGCACGGCGTCCATGCCCGCCGCGCCGACGTGGGCGCGCAGCGCGTCCAGCAGTTCGGCGACCGGGATCGCCGGCGGGCGGTGCGCGCCGCTGACCGGGTCGGCGCCGGTGTGGAACAGCAACAGCTTCTCCCGCGCCGCGAGCACGGCGTCCAGCAGCAGCTGCCGATCCTCGCTGCGCGGATCGCGTTCGCCGAGAAGGGGATCGCGCGCGAGCACGTCGTCACCGTCCACGCCGCCCGCGCGGGGGAACACCTCGTCGTCGAGCCCGAGCAGCACCACCACGCGGTGCGGCACCGACCGCATCGGGACCATGGTGCACACGGTGAGCTCGCCGGTGCGGAAGTTCGCGCGGGTGGGCTGGGCGGCCAGCCTGCTCGACAGCAGCACGGCCACGTCGGCCAGTCGCAGCGGCACCGCGCCCGCGTGTTCGGTGGCCGCGGCGATCTCCCTGCGCGCCTCGGTGCGCACCCAGGCTTGACTGTCGGGGACGTCGGTGAGCAGGTCCAGCGCCCGGCCGAGCACAGCGGCCCACTCGTGCGCCGGACGCGGACCGCGCAGATCGCGCAGGCACACCGCGAGGCGATCGACGAACTCCGCGAACCGACCGGCGAGATCGACGTCGTTGCTGTCCACGTCGTCCAGCGGAAGCGCGAGATCCAGCCAGTCGTCGGCGGATTCGTCGGCGGTGACGCCGAGCAGGATCCGGTCGACCGCGCCGTTCAGCGTGTTCTGGGCGAAATCGGCCAGCCCGAACGCCTGGCGCTGGCGCTGCCCGATCCCCCAGCGAGCACCGGATTCGGCGGCCCAGCCGCGCAGCCGCTCGATCGCGTCGTCGTCGAATCCGCAACGGCGCCGGACGGTTTCGGACGCGGCGAGATCGAGCACCTGGGTGACGGTGACGCGCCCGTCGGCCAGCTCCAGCAGCACGCCGATCACCGCGAGCAGCGGATTGGTCACGCCGCGGCCGCGGTCGGCCAGTCGCACCCGCAGCGAGTGCGCGGGATGGGCTGCGTCGGTGCTGGTTTCGCCGGAACCCGCGCGCGAGCCGAACGCGGCGCGCACCAGCGGCGCGTACGCCTCCACCTCCGGGCACATGATCAGCACGTCGCGCGGTTCCAGCGTGGGATCGGCCGCGAACAGGCCGAGCAGGCATTCGCGCAGGACCTCGACCTGCCTGGACGGCCCGTGGCAAGCGTGCACCCGCACGCTGTCGTCGGCGGGGACGAGTTCGGTCGGCGGCCACACGTCGTCGCGGATGCCCGCCTGCAACGCGGCGAGCAGCGAGGTCGGCGACTGCCGGACACCACGCTCCCCCGGTGCCGAGATCGCAGCCCGCACCACGTCGTTCGTGCGATCGGCCGCGATCCGCGATTCCGCTCCGGCGACATTCGCGTCATACAGCGAAAGGTGCGTATCCGACCCGGCCGCCGCGGGTCCGGACAATCGCTGCTGCAACTCGCGCACATCCCGCGCCAGCCCGGCGAGCAGCGGATGACGCACCGACCGCCCGGACGCGTCGGCCGCGCGGGACGCCGCGGGCGACAGCCGCGCGATCGCCGACCACATCACCGGGCTCGGATGCGCCAGCCACAAGTGCACGTCCCTGGTGTGCCCGAGCGCCGCGAGAACCGCCAGCTGATCGGCGGGCAACCGGGTCACCCCGAACAGCGAAAGTCGTTGCGGCAGTGCGACGAGTTCGGGTTCGGCGCGCAGCCTGGCGCAGGCCGCGTCCAATCGCTCGGCGGGACTCGGCAGGCCGATCTCGGCGCGCAACCGCCGCCACAGCGTGGGCTGCCACAGCAGATCGTCGGGGACCGGACGGCCCGCGCCATCGGTGTCGGCGCCCGCCGCCCACTCGGCGATCAGCGCCGGTCGCTGGGCGCCGTAACTGTCGAACAGCGCGGCCAGATGCGCCGCGGTGGCGTAACGCCTGCCGATCCGGTGGTCGCGACCGGACGGGTCGGCGCCGCCGAGGTGGCGGGCGAGCACCGCGCACCACGGTTCGCCGAGCGCGGCGTCGATCACCCGCAGCAGCGTCCATACGGTGCGCTGCGGCGACCACGGATCGTCGTCCTGGGCCACACCGGCACTCGCCGCGAGCGCCTCGGCGACCAGCGCCGCCGGGGTCGGGAACCGGATATTCGCCGCGACACCGTCGCTGCCGCCCGCCGAGACGCCGAGCACCGCGGACAGCCGCTGAGTGAGCCAGCGCTCCACACCCTTGGCGGGCACCGCGACGACTTCCGCCGCGAACGGATCCGGCTGCGGCGTCGCCAACAGTTCGGCCAGCGCGTCCGCCAGGGCGTCGGCGCGCTCGGCCCGGTGGATGTGCAGCGGCATTGCACGTTTATACGCCAGCGACCGTCGCGCAACCGCGCCGCCCCGTCCGTCGACGAGTGAATTGAGCCACACGCGAACGGAATCCTCGGCCGTGTCACGCCGAACCCGTCGGACCCGTGTGCCAGAGTGCTGGTCCGGGGAGGAACGGGAGAGCTGCATCGAAAGGCTGGTTCGCGTTCATGGATGCGATGGTGATTCCCCTATTGCCGAGAGGCGGCTTCACGGTCCGCCGGATCGGTGACCGATGGGAACTCGTCAACTCACGCCACTACGGCCGCACCGTCGTCCTGCACACCTGGCCGCGCGACCGCCACACCGAGGCGTTCGAGCACTGCTATCGGCTCAACGGACGCACCGTCGAGGAACTGCGCGCCGCCTTCACCTGAATCGCGGCGCGACGAAACTCGCTGCGGTACAAGCGCGCAACGGTCGCCTTAACACACCTTCCTGCCGAGCTCAAGACGTGCGTCAGCGGCGCGGATGTGCGATCGTGGTCCCTCGTGCGTTACCCCATGGCCGCCACCCGGACAGTTCCCCGCGTGGCCGCATCCGCCTGTGTCCTGGCCGCCGCGGCGATCTTGATCCCGAGTGCGCCCGCCCTGCTCCCCGGTACCGCCGCGCCGCGCGCCTCCGCCGCGTGCCTGGCCGGCTTCGATTGCGACATGAGCAGTCGCATCGCCGCGGTCGACGCCTACCTGAAGACGCGCCCCGGCGTCACGGGCTACGTCGTGCGCGACCGGGTGACCGGCGGGGTGTACGCGAACGAGCACGCCGAGAATTCCGTGTGGACGGCCTCCACCATCAAGCTCGCGATCGCCGCGGATCTGCTGAATCGCGCCCGCGTCGGCGCCATCGCGCTCTCGCCGGAAGACCGCAATCTGCTGGAGGCCATGCTCGCCACCTCCAACGACGCCGCCGCCGACCTGCTCTGGAACAAGTACGCCGGCTTCGACCGGATGGCGTACAACAACGCCTTCCGCGCCAACGGCATGGTCTCGCTCGTCCCGCAGCCCACCAGCACCGCGCTCTTCCCCGACTGGTCGTTCCAGAAGTGCACCGCCGCCGACCTGGACCGGCTGATGGATCACGTGCTCACCGGGATGCACCCCGACGACCGCAACTACCTGCTCGACCGGATGCGCTCGGTCGACTACAACCAGCACTGGGGCGTCTGGGGCGCGGGCGCCCGCATGCGGCCGGGACTCAAGAACGGCTGGTCGGCCGAGCAGGGCGGCTGGGTGGTCAACTCGGTCGGCTTCGCCGGCCCCGACGAGCGGTACACGCTGGCGATCATGAGCTCGCTCGGCGACGCGGGCGGTTACACCGAGGGAGCCGAGACCGACACCAAGGTCGCGGAAATGCTGCTCGCCGGTCGCTGACCAGCGGTCACGCGCGGCGGCGCAGCACCATGGGGGCGCCGTCGCGCGGGAACGGAATCGTGGTGAACCCCCACGGTATTCGATAGTCGCCGGGGATCTCCCACTCGTATTCGCGCACCATCGCCGAGATCAGGGTCTTCACCTCGAAGGTGCCGAAGTGCATGCCGATGCACTTGTGCGCGCCCGCGCCGAAGGGCAGCCACGCCAGCCGGTGCGAGTGGTCCTCGCGGCGCGGTTCGGCGAAGCGCAGCGGATCGAACACCTCGGGCCTTGTCCACAGCTCGGGCAGCAGGTGGTTGACCTGATAGGCCAGGTCGACCGCGGTGCCCGCGGGAATGTAGTGGCCGAGGATCTCGGTGTCGCGCACGGCGCGGCGCACCAGACCCGGCACCGGCGGCATCAACCGCAGCGACTCCTTGACCACGAGGTCCAGATCGTGCAGGCGGTCCAGGTCCGCGATGGTCGTTGCGGCGTCGCCGGTTTCGGCGTCCGCCGCGAGCACCTCCGCGCGTACCCTGCGCTGCCATTCCGGATGTTTGCCCAGGTAGTAGGCGACCGCGGTGGCGGTGGTCGTCGTGGTGTCGTGGGCGGCCATGATCAGGAAGATCATGTGGTTCACCACGTCGGCGTCGGAGAACACCGCGCCGTCCTCGCTGCGGGCGTGGCACAGGCCGGAGAAGAAGTCCGGGTCCTGCGAGCGCCGTTTGGCGGGCAGCATCTCGGTGAAGTACTGCTCGAGCACGCGCCTGCCACGCAGGCCCGCGCGCCAGTGCCCGCCGGGAACCGGGTGGCGCACGATCGACAGACCGGCGTGCGTGCAGTCGACGAAGGCGTCGATGAGGTCGCGCCGCCGCGCGCCGACGTCGACCGCCATGAAGGTCTCCCCCGCGATCTCGAGCGTCAACTCTTTGACGGTCGGGTAGAGCCGCACGGTGGTCCGGTCCCGGCCGGGCGGCACCCAGCGCGCCACCGCCGCCCGCGCTATCGGTGTCAGGGTCGCCAGATGCGCGGCGAGGCGTTCCCTGGTGAAGGCCTGCTGCATGATCCTGCGGTGGTACATGTGCTCGTCGAATTCGAGCAGCAGCAGCCCGCGCCGGAAGAACGGGCCGATGAAGTAGTCCCAGCCCTGGCCGAAATCGCGGCGGCGGCTGCCGAGGACCTCGTCGATCGCCTCCGGTCCGGACACCAGCACCCGGTCGATGCCGAGCGAGGTGTTCAACGCCACCGGTCCGTAGCGGCGGTGGCGGTCCACCATCTCGGCGGGCCCCCACCGCATGTAGTGCAACGCGCGGCCGAGATAAGGCAGCCCGATATCGCCGTGCACCGGAACGGTCGTGCTGCCGCGCGGCGGGGCGGCCAGCACCCGGTGGCGTTCGGGCAGCCTGCGCAGCACGCGATCGATGACGCTCGCCTGGGGAATGTCGATGAGATCCGCGTTCTCCGATGCGGCGCGCACGCTGCGCTTTCGGACGGCGACCCGGTCTTCTGCGACCATCGCACACCTCCCTGAACGACAGCATTCATCGTATTCTCTTCTTCGCAGTCGTTCAGGCGGATCGGGCGCCGTGACCTTCACTTCCGCGGCCCGCCGACGGTGAGGCTTCACCGCACCACACGCCCGGATCGGGGATCTCGTCGTGACGGTCCAGGGCGGGCCGACTACGGTTGAACGTTGTCGGTAACCGTTCGCGGGGGAACGAGCCCCCCGATTGTCGAGGAGCAGGACGATGAGCACTCAGTCTGTCGAGAACCGTCGTCACAAGGTCGTGGTGATCGGCTCGGGCTTCGGCGGCCTGTTCGGCACCAAGCACCTCAAGCGCGCCGACGTGGACATCACCCTGATCTCCAAGACCTCCACGCACCTGTTCCAGCCGCTGCTCTACCAGGTCGCCACCGGCATCCTCTCGGTCGGCGAGATCGCGCCCGCGACCCGGCTCGTGCTCAGAAAGCAGCGCAACGCCCAGGTGCTGCTCGGCGACGTGATCGACATCGACCTAGCGGAGAAGACGGTCACCTCGCGGTTGCTGAACCAGAACACGGTCACGCCGTTCGACAGCCTGATCGTCGCCACCGGCGCGCAGCAGTCGTACTTCGGCAACGACCAGTTCGCCACCTACGCCCCCGGCATGAAGACCATCGATGACGCGCTGGAACTGCGCGGCCGCATCCTCGGCGCGTTCGAGGGCGCGGAACTGGCGACCACCCAGGAACTGCGCGACCGGCTGCTGACCTTCGTCGTCATCGGCGCCGGACCGACGGGCGTCGAATTGGCCGGGCAGATCGCCGAACTCGCCGACCGCACGCTCGAGGGCACCTTCCACAACATCGATCCGCGCGACGCGCGGGTCATCCTGATCGAGGGCGCGGGCGCGGTGCTCGGCCCGATGGGCCCGAAGCTGGGCGGCAAGGCCAAGCGCAGGCTCGAGAACATGGGTGTGGAGATCCAGCTCAACGCCATGGTCACCGACATCGACGCGCACGGCGTCACGGTGAAAGACGCCGACGGCACGATCCGCCGGATCGAATCCGCGTGCAAGGTCTGGTCGGCGGGCGTGCAGGCGAGCCCGCTGGGCAAGATGCTCGCCGAACGCTCCGAGGGCACCGAGGTGGACCGGGCCGGGCGCGTCGTCGTCGAACCCGATCTCACCATCAAGGGCCACCCCAACGTTTTCGTGGTCGGCGACCTGATGGCCGTGCCCGGCGTGCCGGGTCAGGCGCAGGGCGCGATCCAGGGCGCGACCTACGCCGCCAAACAGATCAAGGCCGGGCTCAAGGGCCAGGCGCCCGCGGAACGCAAGCCGTTCAAGTACTTCAACAAGGGCAGCATGGCCACCGTGTCGCGGTTCAGCGCCGTCTGCCAGGTCGGCAAGCTGGAGTTCGGCGGCTTCATCGCGTGGCTGGCCTGGCTCGCGCTGCACCTGTACTACCTGGTCGGCTATCGCAGCCGGATCATCACGGTGATCCAGTGGTTCGTCACCTTCCTCGGACGCACCCGCGGCCAGATGGCCGCCACCGAGCAGTGGGTGTTCGCGCGGCTCGCCTTGGAACAGGTCAACGAGGATCAGGAAGAGGCCGACGAACTCGCGGCCGCGCTCGGCGCGCCGCCCGCGAGCAACGGTCGCGCGCCGGGCAAAGCGGCGACAGACCGCGCGGTCTCCTAACTTTCCCGGAGTTCCTGTCCAGCGGGGATGACATCTCCCCGCCATTCGATCAGCGGTCGAATGGCGGGGTTTTCGCGTGTCCAGCAATCATCAAGCAACGCCAACTCGCCTGTCGTGTGCGCGTTTCCACCAATCCGTGCGGCCCGCGGGTCCGAATGTGGAACGTCGAGCATGTCAGCTACGAAGAAAGGTGAGTATGGCCACAGGCAAGCACAGAGCTCCCAACCCGCAGCGGCAGAAGGTGGGCTCGATGGTCGCGGCGGGTGCTGTCCCCCTGGTGTTGGCGCTCGTCGGCACCGGAACCGCCAATGCCGCGCCCGCGGAGGCGAATCCGGTCACCCAGCCCGATCAGCCGGCGCAGTGGCCCGCGGCCGACGCGCCCAACACCATTCCGTACGAGGGTCTCGATATTCCCGACAACACCCTCAGTTCGCTGCAGTGGTCGCGGCCCGCGCCGGATCGAAGCTACCTCGCGCCGGTCGGTGTGCTGCACGCGCCGGTCCCGGTGGCACCGGTTCCGCCGATCGCACCGCCGCCGGGTCAGTTCCGCTTCGGTGACGTCACGGTTCCCACACCCGACTGGATCAACACCGAACAGGCGATCCAGATCAACGACAACTCCGCCATGGTCGAGGCGAATCTCGCGACGTTCCTCGACTCGATCGGCATGGAGCGCAGCCGGTCCGACCGCATCGCCAGTCAGACCGTCGGCACCGCGGCCATGGGCGCGGTGGCGGGTGCCGGCGCGGCGGTGCCGTTGGCGCTCACCTCGGCGATGACCGGCGCAGCGGTCGGTCTGGTGGCCGGTCTCGCGTTGATGCCGGTCGGCCTCGTCGCGGGTCCGGCGCTCGGTGCGGCGGTCGGCGCCGCGGCGATCACCATTCCGGCAGCCGCCCTCGGCGCGGCCGCCGGTGCCGCTGTCGGCGCGGTCTCCGCCTTCAACGCCCCTTCGCGGGTCGTCGGCGACTGAACGCGCGGAAGGCGCTTCCGGCCACCACGAAAGGTTTGCCGGAAGTCAGAGCACAGGGCGGGGTTTCGACATCAGGTCGGAGCCCCGCCCTTTCGATTTCGCAAGCGACCGGGTCCTCAGGCACTGAAGAGCACTGCGGCTTCTCGCGTTACGCGAGAGGGTCACGCGGTGGCGGGCGCCGAAACCGCCGCGTCGCTCAGGGTTCGCGGGCTCGTCGTGGCGCTCAGCCGCGCGCCCACCGCCGTGAACAGGCTTCCGCCCGCCGCGAGCGGCAGGCGCGTCGCATGGAGTCCGAAGGTTTCGACCGGCCGATCATCGGGGTAGACGAGTTCGCTGTCCAGGGCGCGCGAAGCCGAGAGGGCATCGTCTGTGGCGGCGGCGCAGCCGAGTTCGAGACGGTGGCGCAGCAGCGGAAGGCCGTCCAGGTCGGCGATCAGGTCGCCGCGCCAGGCACCTCGGTCCTCCCCGGCACGTCCGATCTGCACCCGTTCGCGTAACCGGAGACGGGCGTCGGCCGCGAGCCGAACGGTGGTGACCGCCCGGTGGTCCGCGCCGCCCGCCACGATGAGCGGTTCCGTCTCGACGTCCAGCTCGCCGCCTTCGGCGACTTCGAAAAGCCAGCGCGCGCACGAGATTCGGGTCGTGGCGGCGGGCAGCGCGATGGTCGCCGCGACCGAGCGCACGGCGAGCCGGGCTCCCTGGCCCACCGTGACCGAGATGTGCAGTTCGTCGCCGCCCAGCGGGGTGGCGGCGGTGCCGACCAGGTGCACGGTATGCGGACCGGTTCGGCGCGCGGCGAGTCCGCCGGACGCGTGGATTTCCGGGAGCGCGTCCGTCGTCGCGACGATCCTGAGGTCAGTGCGCAACGGTCGCCGCGTCTCCCGCGCCGCGGTCCGGTTCCCTCGGCGCGGCATCGTGTCGCGCGGCTGCGGCGAGTTGTTCGCGCACCCAGGCCAGCACCGGGGTCGCGGCCGGGTCCTCCGTCAGCGAGAGCAGTGCGGTCGGCCTGCCCTCGCGCACCTTCGCCGCGTCGCGCTCCATCACGCCGAGGTCCGCGCCGACCAGCGGGGCGAGGTCGGTCTTGTTGACCACCAACAGATCCGAGAAGGTGACGCCGGGGCCGCCCTTGCGCGGCACCTTGTCGCCGCCCGCCACGTCGACGACGAAGATCTGCACGTCGATCAGGCCGGAGGAGAACGTCGCCGTGAGGTTGTCGCCGCCGGATTCCACCAGGATCAGATCCAGCGGCGGGTTGGCCGCGATCAGGTCGTCGATGGCGTCCAGGTTGGCGGTGATGTCGTCGCGGATGGCGGTGTGCGGGCAGCCGCCGGTCTGCACGGCGGTGATGCGCTCGTCCGGCAGCACCGCGTGGCGGCGCAGGAAGTCCGCGTCCTCGGTGGTGTAGATGTCGTTGGTCAGCACGGCGAGCGACAGTTCCCCGCGCAGCTGCCTGCACAGCGCCGCGACCAGCGCCGTCTTGCCCGAGCCGACCGGGCCGCCGATCCCGATGCGCAGCGGCTCCCCCGCCGTCCGCGCCCGCTTCGGCCGGTCGTGCGAATGATGGTGCGGTTCACCGTCGATCAGGTGCGGTGGCATGCGGCATCTCCTTGTCTCGGGAACGTCGGTCAGCTGGCGAACAGCGGCATGGCGCGGTGCCGGTGCAGTTCGGCGAGCGCGTCCTGCAGTGGATCCGACAGGGCGGCGAGACCTTCGGCCGCCTCGGCGGCGGTGCGGTCGCAGAGCTCGGCCAGCCGGACGGTGCAGGCGGCCACGGCCGCGGGATCGAGCGCGAGCAATCGCTGGGCGGCGGTGGCGGCGCCGGTGAGCGTGGTGTAGACGACGACATCGGCCGTCTCGCGCGGGGTCACCGCGCAGGCGCGACCGACCGCGCCGAATACCGTGGACAGGTGCGGGCGTGCCGCGAGCTCGTTCCAATCATGTTGTGGCCACACCTGTTTGGCCAGCCGCAACAGCCCGCGACCCTGTGCGCGGGAGGCGGACCGCGCCGCGGGCGACGGTGTGCGGGCGTCGGCCTCCGCGTCCGCGCGGCGCGGATCGAGATCGCCCGCGCAGACCGCCGCGGCCAGCGAGGCGGCGACCAGGCCGGAGGTCCGCACGCGGCGGCGCAGATACGCCTCGACGGTCGCGACGTCGCGCACCAGTCCGGCGGCGACGGCTTCTTCGACGCCGCCCGAGTGCACGTGCCCGCCGATCGGCAGCCGCGAGTCGGCCAAGGCGAACAGCGTCGCCGGGCTCGTCGCACCTGTCTGCCGCATCGCTCGACCCTATGCGCACCTTCGCCTCCGCTCCAGCCGTACGCGATTTTGCCGACCGACTACGTTCAGCCGCGCATTCTCCGAATACCTTCGCCTTCGCTCTACGCGGGATGCCGGGCTCACGCGTCGCCGCGACGGTAGGCGCGGGCCCAGAAACGCCTGGCCTGGCCCCTGGTGAGGTCGGTCCAGGCCTGAACGGGCGCCGACCACCACGGCGCGATGTCGGACGGTTTGGCGGTGACGGCGTGGCAGACGAGGTCCGACGCCTCGTCGACGGTGAGCCCGGGCACCCGGCTGAAGTCGGTGGGCGCGCTCATCCTCGTGTGCACGAGCGGCATGTAGATCGACGTGGTGGTCAGTCCGTCGATGGCGATCTCGGCGGCGACGCTGCGCAGCCACACGTCGAAGGCCGCTTTCGACGCGCCATAGGCGGCCCACCGCGGGGCGGGCGGCATCAGGACACCCCAGGTGGACATGTTGACGATGTGCCCGCTGCCCCGAGATCGCATGGCGGGCAACAGGGACAGCAGCAGGCGGACCGGACCGAGATAGTTCACGTCGATGGTCCGGGTGAAATCGTGGAAACGGTCGTAGGATTCGTCGATCGGACGGCGAATCGACTTGCCCGCGTTGTTGATCAGCACGTCGATGTGGTCGTGCGCGGCGAGCAGCTCTGCGGCGAGGCGGTCCACCGCCTCCATGTCGGTCATGTCGGTCGGATAGACGTGCGCGACGCCGCCCGCGGCGGCGATCTCGGCGGCCAGCCGTTCGAGTTCGGCGGCGGACCGGGCGACCAGCAGCACGGTCGCGCCCGCCGCGGCGAGCTTGCGCGTGCTGGCTTTGCCGATCCCGTGCGAGGCGCCGGTGATCAGCACGTTGCGTCCGGCGACCGCGGCGCGCAGGTCTTCGCCGGACGGACGCGAGTGCGGGTAGAGCAGCTTGGCGGCCACCCGTTCGGCGAGCGGTCGCCCGCGGGTGGGCTCGGTCTCGGACACTCCACCAATGTATGGCGCGCTGGGGGTTTCTACCCGGTACTAGGCGTAGAAACCCGGCGGCGCCGGGCGCTGCCGGTGCGGGAAGATTCGACGATGTCGTCACAACCTTCCCGTCCGGCGGGAATCGGCGCCTGGATCGCCAGGGTGATCGCCATCGTGCTGCTCGTTCCCATTCGCCTGCTCTGGGAAGGCGTGCGCCTGCTCGGGCGACTGCTCGCCGCGGCCTGCTACTACTTCGTCACCCGCCTGCTCGCGCCCGTGGCCCGATTCGTCTGGTACTGGGTGATCCGTCCGATCTGGCTGTTCGTCAAGGACTTTCTCTGGGGCTGGGTGCTGCAGCACGTGCTGTGGGGTCTGGTGCTGACGCCATTGGTCGCGCTGCTGCTCGACTATTTCCTGCGTCCGCTGCGCCAGGCCATCGAGCGCTGGCTGTGGCGCGCGCTGTTGCGGCCCGCGCTGGCGTGGCTGTGGCGGGCGGTGCTGGAACCGCTGATCGGCCTGCTGCTCGCGACGGTGTACTGGCTCGGCAAGTGGTGCGTGGTCTGGCCGCTGGTGCAGCTGGGGCGCTGGGTGCTGCGTCCCCTGTGGATGCTGACGCGCGCGGTGCTGAGCTACGCGTGGCGGGTGGCGACCGTCATCGTCGGGGTGCTGGTCGTGGCGCCGTGCCGTTTCGTGCACCGCACCGTGCTGCGTCCGCTGCTGCTCGCCCTGGCCGCGGTCTGGGTCGTCGTGGTCGTGCGTCCGTTGCGCTGGGTGCACGGCAATGTGATCACGCCGGTCAACCGGTGGGCCGCGGAGATACTGACCGGAGTGTTCGGCCGCTGACACCGGCCGAGACAGCCGACGACAGCGCCGCCGGACGCGATCCGTCGACAGCCGCGCACGGCGGAGGTGCGCCGAAACAGCACCGCCGGACCGAGTCCGTGACGAGCCCGCGCATGGCCGGAGCGAAGGCGGGAGTGCGCCGAAACAGCACCGCCGGACCGAGTCCGGACGAGCCCGCGCACGGCCGGAGCGGAGGTATGCCTTACCCGGCGCGCGTCGGCCGCCGGGTCGCCACCCACGCCACGATCGCCATCAGCACCAGCAGAACCGCGCCCGCGGTCGTCGCGACGTGCATGCCGTCGACGAACGAGGCGGCCGCGCTGTGCACCAGTTCCTCGTCGGCGCCCGCGTGCTGGATCGTCTCGCCCAGCGTCGAGTCGTAGTCGCCGCCGGAACGGAAGACCAGCGCCGCGAGCGAGCCGAGCAGCGCGAGGCCGAGCGCGTTGCCGAGTTCGAAGCTCGTCTCCGAGATGCCGACCGCGGAGCCCGCCCGCTCCGGCGGCACCGACGACACGGCGACATCGGAGACCAGGGTGAACGCCAGGCCGTAACCGACACCCGCGATGGTCGAGCCCACGTACCAGCCGACACCGCCGTCCACACCGACACCGAGCAACATCAGGTTGCCCAGCGCGGAGGCGAGCAGTGCGAGCACGAAGGTGGCTCGGACGCCGATCCGCTGTCCGACGCGCGCGCCGCCCATCGAGCAGATGAACACCGCGACCGCCATCGGGATGCCGAGCATGGCGGCGGCGAGCGGGTCGCGGCCGGTGACCGATTGCAGGTAGACGCTGGTCAGATAGCTCAGCGCCGCCAGTGACATCATGCCCACCAGACTGGAGCCGATGGCGACGGAGAACTGCGCACGCCGGAAGAGCCGCAGGTCGAGCAGCGGTTCGGCGAGGGTGCGCTGTCTGCGCACGAAGACGATCAGCACCGCGACGCCGACCAATCCGATGACGATGCCCGCCGCGTCGATGCCTTCCGAGGCGGCGTGCTTGACGGCGTAGACCACCGGCAGGATGCCGCCGATGGACAGCGCGACGCTCGGCAGATCCAGTGGGCCGAGCGCTCCCGAGCGGTGCTCGGGCAGTAGGAACGGCCCGAACGCCAGCAGGACCAGCAGCACCGGAAGGTTGATGAGAAAGACCGCGCCCCACCAGAAGTGGTGCAGCAGCAGTCCGCCGATGATCGGGCCGACCGCGGAGCCGCCCGCGAAGAACGCCGTCCACACGCCGATCGCGGCGGCCCGCTCGCGCGCGTCGGGGAAGAGACTCGAGATCAGCGCGAGGCTGGACGGCAGCAGCGTCGCGCCGCCGATGCCCATCAGCGCCCTCGCCGCGATCAGCACGCCCGCGGTGGGCGCGAAAGCCGCTAGCACCGAGGCGATGCCGAACACGGTGGCGCCGATCAGCAGGATGTTGCGCCGTCCGATCCGGTCGCCGAGATTGCCCATGGTGATCAGCAGGCCTGCGATGAGGAAGCCGTAGATGTCGAGAATCCACAACTGCTGCGCCGCGGACGGGTCGAGGTCGACGGTGAGCGTGGGCATGGCCAGGAACAGCACCGAGATGTCCATCGACACCAGCAGCACCGGCAGCAGCAGCACCGCGAGCCCGAGCCAGGCGCGCCGTGAGCCGACAGCGACGGACGACCCGTGCGCAGGCCGCACTGTCTCCAGGTCTGTCATCCCGATTTCCTCTCCCGTGTCGCGTACGCCGTACGCATGAGTCCGGGTACAGTGTACGCATCCTGGCCCGGAGCCGAAAGCGAGTCATGGGATGACCGAGCCGAAGCTGAACCGCGTCGCCATCGTCGACACCGCGATCGCCCTCGCGGACGACGAGGGACTCGACGCGGTGTCCATGCGCCGCATCGCCGATCGAATGGGCGTCGGCGCGATGTCGCTGTACCGCCACGTCGCCAACAAGGACGAACTCATCGCGGCGATGACCGACGAAGTCACCCGCCGCCACCCTTATCCGTCGACCGAAGGGCAGGGTTGGACTTGGCGCGACCGCGTCCACATCGCAGCCGAGATCGACTGGGAGCTCTACCAGCGCCACCCCTGGGTCATCCTGACCTTCGCGATGCCCCGCTACAGCTTCGGCCCGCACAGCATGGCCTGCCTCGCCTGGCTGGTCGAGGGCTTCCGTGAGCTGGACGTCACTCCGCGCGAGGCCATGCAGATGGCGTTCTCGGTGTGGAACTACATCTCGGGCGCGACCCTGCCGCAGGTCAGTTCGGCGCTGATGACTCGAAAGGGCATCGAGACCGACGGCGACAACGGGCTGCGCGCGCTGCTGGAGGGCACGCCGAACGGACCAGTCCCCGCCGCCCTCGCCGAGCTGCAAGGCGCGGGTGTCAGCGATCTCACCTCCGAGGACCTGTTGTTCTCCGGTCTCGACGCGCTGTGCGACGGATTCGCCGCGCGGGTCCGGCACCGCACGGCTTGACCCCAACCTCGCTCGAGGTTGCAGGGTGAGCATCATGCACGCGATCCGATTGCACGCCTTCGGGCCCGCCGAGAATCTCCGCTACGACACCCTCCCCGATCCCGAACCGGGGCCCGGCCAGGTCCGCATCGCGGTCGCCGCGGCCGGGGTACACGTCGTCGACACCGCGCTGCGCCGCGGTATGCCGGGACCCTATCCGGCACCGGAGTTGCCGACCGTGCCCGGCCGGGAGGTCGCGGGCACGGTCGATCGGGTCGGCGCGGGCGTCGACCCGAACTGGCTCGGGAAGCCGGTGGTCGCGCATCTCGGTTCGGCGCCCGGCGGGTATGCCGAGCTCACGGTCGTGGACGTGGCTCGCCTGCACCGGATTCCGGAGAATCTTGGCCCCGCCGAGGCGGTCGCGATGATCGGCACCGGGCGGACCACGATGGGCATCCTGCAGTTCGCCGACGTCGGTCCGGACAGCGTCGCGGTGGTGACCGCGGCCGCGGGCGGCATCGGAACCCTGCTGGTGCAATATCTGAAAGCGGTGGGCGCCACCGTGGTCGGGCTCGCGGGCGGTCCGCAGAAGGCAACTCGGGTGACCGGCAACGGCGCCGACATCGCCGTCGACTACCTGCTGCCGGACTGGCCCGAACGGGTGCGCACCCAGCTCGGCGACCGTGCCGCGACCCTCGTCTTCGACGCCGTCGGCGGCGAAACCGCAAGGGCCGCCGTCGATCTCCTCGCCAAGGGCGGCAGCCACCTGGTTTACGGTTTCGCCGGAAAAGGACCGAACGACGGCACGGCACTGACCTTCACCGAGAACGAACTGGCCGAGCGGGGCATCACCTCGCAGGTCGTGCTCGGGCCGCCGATGCTGCGGCGAGTCGGCGGCGACATCCGCGTCCTCGAGGACCGTGCCATGGCGGAGGCGGCCGCCGGGCGCCTGCGCCCCGCGCTGCACCGCTTCGACCTCGCGGACGCGGCGGGCGCACACCGCGCCATCGAAACCCGCGCCACCATGGGCAAAGTCGTGCTCATCCCCTGACTAGTGGCTGGCCTCAGCGGGCCAATCCGACCACGTTCGGCAGCTGTCCTGCCTCGGTGATCACCGGCCCGCCGCAGACCGCTGAATCCAGGGTTCGAACAGGAGGTACCACGCGCGTGGTACCGGCGCGGTAGGATCGAGAGGTGGCCTACGAGTGGTGGTACGGCATTGTCACGGTTCTGGCGTTGGCCGGGATCGAGCGCCACGAGGTGATCGAGGTGCTCTATGCCGATCGTCGTTGGCCGCGACGTGGCGTCGATCCGACTACCGGGTTGACGGCGCTGACGATCTGGGGGCGCACCGACGACGGGCGGCCGCTGATCGTCACCCTGCGGGCGTCGGACGGCTTCGATCATCAGATCGTCGCCGCCCAGCCGATGACCTCGAATCAACTCCAGGAATTCAGCAAGTGGGAGAAGACGCGATGAGCAGCACCGAATGGCCCGACACCCCCGAAGAGATGGCCGCTCTCGCCGCACGTCTGGAGTACACCGACGAACCGGTCGAGCTGCCCCCGACGCCCGGCCCCGAAGGCATCATGGTGTCGCGGTCCCTGAAGATGCCGATCGACCTCGACGCCCGGATCAAGGCCGCGGCCGCCGATCGCGGCATCACCCAATCCATGCTGATGCGCCAACTCCTGGAGACCGGGCTGGCCGCCATCGAACACGACCACCCGATCTCGCTCACGGACGCCATCCGCGCCCTGGCCGGGCTGCCGAAATCCGCCTGAATCCTCGGCCAGCACCGGCGGCGCTGCCTGTTGTCCCGCGCCTTCCAGGTTGCCGATCGACAGGCAGTCAGCTGCTCAGGCGCCGGAAGCGGTGGACGGACAACGGCAGGAAGATCGCGATCAGCACCAGCGGCCACACGACGGCCATGAGGATCGCGTGCTCGGCGATCCAGGTGTGGTCGTTTCCGGTGGGATTGCCGAACAGTTCACGCGCGGCGGTCGTAGTGGAAGACAGCGGATTCCATGCGGCGATGGCGCCGAGCCACGCGGGCATGGTGGCGATCGCGACGAACGGGTTGGCGAGGAAGCCGATCGGGAATTCGAGGGTGCGCACGGCGGTGACGGCTTCCGGATTGCCGTAGCACAGCAATCCGAGATAGACGCCGATCCACAGGAACGCGAACCGCAGCAGCAACAGCAGTCCGACGGCCGCGGCGGCGTCGGCGAGCCCGTTGCGTGGATGCCACCCAATGGCCAGCCCGCAGCCGAGCAGCACGGCAAGCGCGACCGTGGACTCGAGCATGTCGGCACACGCGCGGCCGAGCACCACGGCCGACGACGACACGGGCATGGAACGGAATCGGTCGGTGATGCCGCGTGCGGCGTCCGACCCGACCGCGACCATGGTGGCGCCGATGCCGAAAACCATGGTCATGGCGAACATGCCCGGTAGCAGGAATTCGCGGTAGCTGCCGCCGCCGGGGACGGTCATGGCGCCGCCGAGCAGATACCCGAACATGAGCACGATCATGATCGGGAACACCAGGGCGTTGGTCACGACAGCGCCCGGCTTGCGCCGCCAGTGCGCGAGGTCGCGGCGGGCGATCGTGCCGGCGTCGGACAGCACCCACCCCAGTGCGCGGAGCCGGGAAGGCTTGCCAGACGGGGTGATTCGCGCGGTGGAGATGGTCATGCTCGGGACTCCTCGGTGGTCAGGTGCAGGAAGACTTCGTCGAGGGTGGGACGGCGAACGGCGAGGTCCTCGACCGGAATGCGCGCGTCCCGGAGGGCTTGGGCGATATCGGTGAGCCCGGCGACGGCGTCGTCGACCGGGGCGCTGACGCGGCGGGCGTCGGGGTCGACCGTCGGCGCGGTGCGCAACCGCGTCCGCAGCAAATCGACCGCCGCGCCCAGATCGCTGGTGTCCCGTGTGACGACATCGATCCGGTCGCCACCCAGCTGGGACTTCAGTTCTCGCGGACTTCCGGTCGCGATGACGCGCCCGCGGTTCACCACCGAGATCCGGGCCGCGAGTTGGTCGGCCTCTTCCAGATATTGCGTCGTCAGCAAGACGGTCGTCCCGGCGGCGACCAGACCGCGGACCGCTTCCCACACCTGGTTGCGGTTGTGCGGGTCCAGACCGGTGGTCGGCTCGTCCAGGAAGAGCACCGTGGGCGCGACGAGGAACCCCACGGCCAGATCGAGCCGCCGCCGCATTCCGCCGGAGTACCGCTCGACCGGCTTGTCACCGGCGTCGGCCAAGCCGAACCACTCCAGCAACTCCGCGGCGCGATCGCGGGCGCGGGCGGCGCCGAGATGATAGAGGTGGCCGAACATTTCGAGGTTCTGCCGCCCCGACAACACCTCGTCCACCGCCGCCTGTTGACCGACCAGCCCGATACGGTGTCGCGCTCGCGCCGCGTCCCCCACGACGTCGAGCCCGGCCACCCGCACCGCCCCGGAGTCCGGCCGCGTGAGGGTGGTCATGATCCGCACCGCGGTCGTCTTGCCCGCACCGTTCGGCCCGAGCAGCCCGTAGACCATCCCTTGCGGCACCGCCAGATCGAACCCGTCCAACGCCGCGGTGCCGCCGTAACGCTTGCGCACCTGGTCGCAGACGATCGCGTCGCCCATCTTCGACTCCAAACTCTCTACGCAGTAAGTAATTCGAGATTAGGATACGTTGTAGAGAATTCGCAAGGGTCGAAGTGTCGGGTCGCGGACCGTCGGAGATGATGTGGGCATGGACTACAGCGGAAGCGGCGATCCCCAGCGCACGATCGAGCTGCTGTGGGGGCTGCCGCCGCGGCCGAAGCGTGGCCCGAAACCCAAGCTGACCGTCGACGACATCGCGGAGACGGCGATCCGGCTCGCCGACTCGGACGGGCTCGCCGCGGTCACTCTGCGCCGCGTGGCCGAGGAGCTCGGTGTCACCGCGATGTCGCTGTACGGATACGTCCCGAGCAAGGCCGAACTGCTGGATCTGATCGCGGACCGTGTCTACCGCGACTATCCGATGCCCGACGACGCGCCGTCCGGTTGGCGAGCGCGGCTCGACGGGATCGCTCGCGCGAATCGGACTATGTACCTGACGCATTCGTGGCTGCTGCAGATCGCCGCGAGCAGGCCCATCCCCGGACCCAACTTGACCGCCAAGTACGACTACGAACTGCGCGCGGTCGACGATCTCGGCCTGTCCGACACCGAGATGGACCTCGTCGTCACCCTGGTCAACGACTACGTGCGCGGCGCGGCCCGCACCGCCGTCGACGCCGCCCGCGCCGAAGCCGAGACCGGCCGCACCGACCAGCAGTGGTGGGACGCCTACCAGCCCGCGCTCGCGGACGTCATCGATCCGGCCCGGTTTCCCACCGCCGTTCGCGTGGGCGGCGCCGCGGGCGCGGAATACGGCGCCGCATACGATCCCGACCGCGCCTTCGAATTCGGGCTGCACCGCTTGCTCGACGGCCTGGGACAGTTCGTCGACGCCCGGTGAACCACCTTGTGGGCAGCCGAAATTCGGTGGAGCCGTTGCCCTCGCTGGGCCTAATGTCGGCGGAATGAAGGACAACGCGGCACTGCTCAACGTCGTCGATGTCGAGGCGACGTGCTGGTCGGGCCGCGCTCCGGCGGGCGCGGTGAGCGAGATCATCGAGATCGGCCTGACCGTGGCGGATCTCGCGGCGCGCGAACGAATCGGCAAGCACCGCATCCTGGTTCGGCCCGAGCGCTCGTCGGTCAGCGAATTCTGCACCGAACTGACCGGACTGACCCAGGACGAGGTGGACACCGGCGTCTCGTTCGCCGAGGCCTGCCGAATCCTCGCCGCCGAGCACGATGCCGGAGCCCGCGCCTGGGCGAGCTGGGGCGATTACGACCGCAAGCAATTCGCCAGCCAGTGCGCCATGACCGGTGTCGCGTATCCCTTCGGGCAACGGCACACCAACGCGAAGCTGGTGTTTTCGGAGGCCTACGAACTCCAGCGTCGCCAGGGCATGGCGGAGGCCCTGCGAATCGCGGGTCTGCCCTTGGAGGGTCGCCACCACCGAGGCGAGGACGACGCGTGGAACATCGCCGCGCTGGTGCTCGACATGGTCGAGCGCGACGCGTGGCGCCTCACCTCGACGACCTACTGACCGCCTGAGACGACGCTGTCGGACGGCAATCCGTCACCAGACCGCGCATGATCTCTGGTCACAGGCCCTCCCGGGACCGCGGCGCGACACCGCTCGTTCGTACGGCCCGGAGGTCTCAGAAGCGTTGGCGCCGACCGTCATCGATGGTGGCGGGTGAAGAACTGCGCGATGGTGGCGGTCGCGTTCAGGGCCGGGCTGGGCGGGTCGGCGCCCAGGAGGCGTTCGCGCATCGGGGTGGGGTCGGCTCCCGGCCACTGGTGGCCGGCGCCGTCGATGGTGATCAAGGCGACTTCCCGGCCGGTGGGGCAGGTGGCGCGGGAGGTGCTGACCGGGCCCGCGGTGGTCGTCTCCGGATCGGGGCATCCGTTGTGGCGGCGCCATTCGATGTGCAGGTCGGGCACGGGTGGTCCGTCGATGACGGTGCTGGTGTTGTCGCCGGGGCCGCCGTCGTAGCGCACGGCCTCGTCGGCGGTGCCGTGGATGTGCAGTACCGAAATCGGTGCGGGAGTGGGACACTCGGCGAGCTGTGTCGCGGCTACCGGGGCGACGGCGGCGAAGAGCGCGGTGCGGCAGGCGAGGGTGTAGGCCATGATTCCGCCGTTGCTCATGCCGGTGAGATACACCCGGAAGGGATCGATTCCGTGGTCGTTGATGATAGCGGCGACCATCGCGGAGACGAACGCGACGTCGTCGACGGATCGGCGCTCAGCGGGCCCGCAGCAGTCGCCGCCTTCGGTGTTCCATGCGCGTGCCAGGCCGTCGGGGTAGGCGACCACGAAACCGTCGGAGTCCGCTTGTTCGTTCCAGCCATAGGCGCGTTCGGCCTGCGCGCCGGAACCGTATCCGCCGTGCAGGACGACCACCAGCGCAGCGCCGGCGCGCGCACCGGCGGGCCGGTAGACGCGGTAGTCGCGCGAGATTCCCCCGCTTTCCAGCGAGTGCTCGGTCGATCCGGTGGGCTGGGCGGCCGCGTCGCCGGGGCGGGCGGTGCAACCTGCGGCGGTGAGCAGGAGTGCTGCGGCGGTGAGGACGGCCAGCAGCGGTCGAGTCGGAGACATACGCGATTATAGACAAGGGTCTTGTCTATTTGTCGAGGGGCAGAGTGGCCTGCCAGAGTGCTGGTCATGACCATCCGCTCGCACCGCACCGTTCCCGGTCTGGTCCAAGCCCTGGCCGAGGCGAACACCCGTACCTTGCGGGGGGTGTTCGCCGACGAGGGTCTGGACGGGTTGCGTCCTGCGCACGTGCTGGTATTGGCCAGGCTTCTCGGTGGCGGTCGGCGTGCGGTGGATTTGGCCACCGACATCGGGGTGTCCCCCCAGGCGGTCGCGCAAGTCGCGGTGACGCTCGAGCGCGCCGGGTATATGTCGCGCGTGAGCGACCCCGCCGACGCCCGCGCCAAACTGCTGTGCCTCACCGACCGCGGCCGGTACGCGCTGCGGGTGACGCGAGCCGCAGGCGAACAGGTCGAACAGCGATGGGGCCAGGCACTCGGCGAAGACGACCTGGACCGTCTGCGCCGCCTGCTGATCGCCGTGCTCGATCTCGAAAGCGGCGAACAGACCTAGGCCCTGTCTAGTCGTTCACGACCGCGTAGGCGAAACCGTCCCAACCCTTCGCGCCGACCGTTTGCAGCACCGTCGCGTCCAAACGCGGTTCGGCAGCGAGCATTTCGACCAGCTCGCGACTCGCCCGCACCGCCGGATCCTCCGACTCGCCGTCCGCCACCGCTCCCCCGCGCACCACGTTGTCGACGATGATCGTCGAACCGGGCCGGGTCAACCGCAGTGCCCAGCGCACGTAGTTCGAGTTGTTCACCTTGTCGGCGTCGATGAACACCAGATCGAACGGCTCGGGCGCCTCGGCCTCGAGCACCGGCAGGATTTCCAGCGCCGCGCCCACCCGAATGTCCACCCGATCGCCGACGCCCGCCTTGTCGACGTTCGCGCGCGCCACCTCCGCGTGTCGCGGGTCGAATTCGAGCGTGATCACGCGGCCTGCCTTCCCCACCGCGCGCGCCAGCCAGATCGTGCTGAATCCGCCCAGCGTGCCGATCTCGAGCACCCGGCGCGCCCCGGTCGAGCGGGCGAGCAGCGAGAGGAACTTCCCTTGCGCCGCCGACACATCGATGGCGGGCAACCCGGCCTCGGCGTTCGCCGCCAACGCCGCTTCGGTCTCCGGATCTCGCACCAGATTGTCCACGAGGTAGGTGTCCACGTCGGCCCAGCCAGAAGTCGTCATCCCTGCAGTCTGCCACCGGAAGTTGCCGAAAACCGGTCTCGCCTGGTCCGCGCCGCAGTAGTCTCGGCCACAAACAGAGACCAGCGCGTCTCACTTTGAACCTGCGACCACCCGGAGTGCCACACCGCCATGACGACCGTCCGGAACCGCTCCCGCGCCATCGCCGCCGCGGGCATGCTCACCCTGTTCGCGGCGACCATGCACGCCCCGGCATCGGCCGCCCCCGCCGACGGCGGCGCCGAATATGTGGCGCTCGGCGATTCCGGCGCGGCGACCACGGGCGTGCAACGCTTCGACACGAGTGCCCCACCGCAGTGCGCGCGCTCCACCGCGAACACCCCCAAGCTGGTCGCCGCCGATCTCGGTCTGCGGCTCGACGACCGCACGTGCAGCTCGGCCCGGATCCCGCACCTGACCACCAGCCAAGGACCCGGCATCGCACCGCAATTCGACGGACTCGGCCCGAACACCCGGCTGGTCACCGTGCACATCGGCGCGAACGACACCGAGATGACCAGGTTCGTGGTCGCCTGTCACCTGGCCGGGCTGCGCGGCGGCACGTGCGCCGACCCGGCGTGGGATTCCGCGATCGACGCCATCTCCGGCGCGTACTCCGCCGCACTGCAACGTATTACGGCGCTCGCCCCGAACGCGAAGGTGTTCGTGGACGGTTGGCCGCTCTACGTCCGCGACGGCGGCTGCCCCGAACTGGTCGGCCTGCGGCCCCAGGACGCGGCCACCGTGCAGCGTGCCTTCGACCGCCTGAACTCCGTAGTCGCCAGCGCGGCAGCGGAATACGGGGCAACCTATATCGACACCCGCACCCCGGCCGAGGGTCACGACATGTGCGCGCCGGAGGGCGTCCGCTGGTTCGATCCGCTGGTGGCCACCGAGACCCTGGTGCCGTACCACCCGACGCTCACGGGCATGCGCGGCGTCGCCGACGTCATCGTGGCGGCGGTGCGCGCATCGGGATTCGCTGGCTGAGAACGGTTTCCGGCTACACCCCGGCCTCGGCCAGCTCGTTCTCGATGCCCACGACCGCCGCGACGACCTGCGTCAGGTTGCGCACCAGCGCCCCCAAGCCGATCAAGGAGCTCGCCATCTTCATCAGCATTCGGGAGACGGTCATGGTGGCGGTGGAGATCCCGAAGACGGCACGGGCGACGAGCGCCGGGGACGCCGTTCCGGCGCTCGCGATGAGGATGGCGGCGATCTCCAGCAACATTCCGGCCAGCGAGCCGAGCACCTCGGTGATGATGCCGCGGACGCCTTCCACGATCTTCGACATCTTCTCGTTCACCTTGTTCAACAGGTCGGCGAGCGCGGCTTGCCCGACGATCTCGGCGATCACCGCGTCCGCCTTGGTGCGGTAGGCGTCCGCCGTCGCGCCGACCCAGCCCGCGGCGCCTTCGGCGATCTCCTTCTTCCAGGTGTCCGCGACCTCGGCGAGCTTTGTCGACGTCGCCTGCCAGGAAGCGGAGTACGCGGCGACCATATCCTTGCTGCCCGCAAGCGAATCCAACGCTTTCCGCATCGGTTCGACGTGCTCGAGCATCCAGCCCATCAGCATCGATCCCACATAGTCGAAGGGGTCGAACTTCGCGAGAGTGATGCCCTTGGCGATATCGTCGGCGATCTCGAAGGCAGGTGACGACCCACCGACTATGACGCGGCCAGGGCACTTTCGGTTCCGTCCGAAAGCCGCGGCGGGCTCACTCCAGCCAGGACTTGCGGCGGTAGTACATGTCGTCCTCGTCCGGCTCGTCCGGCGTGACGGTCCGGTCGCGGTCGGGCTTGCGTGGGCCCTGCGGTGGCTGCGGCGGGGTGTAGGCAGTGGGCGGGGTGGAGACCGGCTCCGGCGGGGTCGGTGGGGCGGTAGGCGCCGGATCGGGAAAACGCTCGGTGTACTGGCCGACGATGGCCTGTCCTGCCCTGTCGTCGCCGACCACGCTGTGCACCAGATCGGTGACCTGGTCGCGCAGCCGGGCCTGGGCGCGGCGGGTGCATGCCATGAGTTCGGCCGCGACGGCGGCGGGATCCATGCCGCGGGTCGCCGCGGCGAGCGTGATGCCGGTGGTGACGCCGTTGGCGTCGACCGTCACGCTGATCCGGTTGTCCGCCGAACTCTCCGTCACCGACAAGGCTTCCATCCGGCCGTGCAGGTCTTGGTACTTCTGCGCCGTGCGTTGCAGATTCTCCGCCCAGCGGTCCATTTCGTCGGCGGCCTGATTCGGATCGCTCAACACTCGCGTCCCCTTCCACGCACTGACAACCATGTCGGCCCGAGCGCGAACGAGATCCGCCCCCGGGAGTTTGCTCGCAGGACCTTACCGAGGCCGCGCGGCGGGCGCGTTACGGGCCGCGATGATTTTTCGGGGCGAACGCCGTCGGTATCGGTGTACGACAACGACACGTCGAGGAGAACACCATGCAAGCATTCGCCGCGGGAGCACCCTGCTGGTTCGATGTCACGGCTCCGGACATTCCGGCCTCCGCCGAGTTCTACTCCGCCCTGTTCGGCTGGACCGCCGAGGATCAGGGCGCCGAGGCGGGCCACTACACCATCCTGCGCCAGGGCGACGCCCAGGTGGCGGGAATCGCTCCGGCCGCCGCGCCGGACGGCAGCGCCTTCCCGGCGGCATGGACGCCGTATTTCTCGGTGGCCGACGCCGCCGCCACCGTCGCCGCGGCGCGGGACGCGGGCGCGTCCGTTTTCTGCGAACCGATGGACGTCTTCGGGCAGCTGACCTTCGCGGTCCTCGTCGATCCGGCGGGCGCGGACTACGCGATCGCCCAACTGATCACGCACCCCGGCACCCAGAACTGGGGCGCCGTCAACGGGCCGTGCTGGGTGGAGTACGCCGCGCCCGGCGTCCCCGCCGACGCCATGGCGCACTACGCGAAGGTTCTCGGTTGGAAGCACACCGACGCCGCCTGGGAGACCGCGGCCGAAAACCCCTACCAGGCACTCTCTCCCGGTTCCGGTGGACACGAGTTCGGCGGCGCCCACCACGCCCAGCCGGGTGAGCCCGCGCCCTCCTGGTCGACGACCATCCGCGTCGCCGATGTGGACGCCGTGGTCGCCCGCGCCGCGGAACTGGGCGGCAAGCTGCTCGCCGAACCGCAGGACATGCCGGGGCCCTCGCGCGTCGCCGCGCTCGCCGATCCGGCGGGCGCCGCGTTCGCGATCATGTCGTTCGGCGCCTGAGACCGTCGCCGGGCGTTGCTCAGAAGAGGAAATACCGTTGGGCCATGGGCAGTTCCGTCGCGGGCTGCTCGGCCCACACCTCGCCGTCGACCCGGACGGTGAAGGTGTCGGGCTCCACCTCGATGCGCGGCAACGCGTCGTTGAGCGGCATGTCGGACTTCGTCAGACGGCGAACGTTCTTGACCGGCACCAGCTTTCGGCGCACGGCGAGGCGGTCCGCCAGTCCGGCTTCGACGGCCTGCTCGGACACGAAGTGCAGCGAGGTGGCCGCCGCGACCGGCGCCGCCGCGCCGAACATCGGGCGCGGCAGCACCGGTTGCGGGGTGGGAATGGAGGCGTTGGCGTCGCCCATGGCCGCCCACGCGATCGCGCCGCCCTTGAGTACGGCGTGCGGGCGAACGCCGAAGAACGCCGGTTCCCACAGCACGAGGTCGGCGAGTTTGCCGACCTCCACCGAGCCGATCTCGTGGTCGAGGCCGTGCGCGATGGCGGGGCAGATGGTGTATTTGGCGATGTAGCGGCGCACCCTGGCGTTGTCGGCGGCGCCGTCACCGGGCAGCGCGCCTCGGCGGCGCTTCATGACGTGCGCGGTCTGCCAGGTACGCAGCACCACCTCGCCGATCCGGCCCATCGCCTGAGAATCGCTGCCGATCATGGAGATGGCGCCCAGATCGTGCAGCAGGTCCTCGGCGGCGATGGTGGACGGGCGAATCCGGCTCTCCGCGAAGGCGAGATCCTCCGGAATGGACGGGCTCAGGTGGTGGCAGACCATGAGCATGTCCAGGTGCTCGTCGAGGGTGTTGACCGTGTGCGGTCGGGTGGGGTTCGTCGAACTCGGCAGCACGTTGGGATGCGAGGCGACGGTGATGATGTCGGGCGCGTGCCCGCCGCCCGCCCCCTCGGTGTGATAGGCGTGGATGCCGCGTCCGGCGATAGCGGCGAGAGTGTCCTCGACGAAACCGGCCTCGTTCAACGTGTCCGAGTGCAGCGCGACCTGCACGCCGGAGGCGTCCGCGACCCGCAGGCAGGCATCGATCGCCGCCGGAGTCGAGCCCCAGTCCTCGTGCAGCTTGAAACCCGATGCACCGGCGCGCAATTGCTCCCACATTGCCTCTTCGCTGACGGTGTTGCCCTTGCCGAGCAGCACGATGTTCAGCGGCCAGTGATCGGTGGCCTCCAGCATCCTGGCCAGGTGCCAGGCACCCGGTGTCACGGTGGTCGCCTTGGAACCCTCCGCGGGGCCCGTGCCGCCGCCGACGAGGGTGGTGATCCCGCCGCCGAGCGCCTCCTCCATCAGCTGCGGGCAGATGAAGTGCACGTGGCAGTCGATGGCGCCCGCGGTGACGATGCGGCCGTTGCCCGCGATGATCTCGGTGGACGGGCCGACCACGAGGGCCGGGTGCACGCCCGACATGGTCTCGGGGTTGCCCGCCTTGCCAATGCCGCAGACGCGGCCGTCGCGAATACCGATGTCGGCCTTGACGATTCCCCAGTGGTCGATGATCACCGCCCCGGTGATCACGGTGTCCGGCGCGCCCTCGGCGCGGGTGGCGCGGGACTGGCCCATGGATTCGCGCAGCACTTTGCCACCGCCGAAGACCGCCTCGTCGCCCGCGAGACCCGGTCCGCCGCAGCGGTCCTCGGTGATCTCGATCAGCAGATCGGTGTCGGCCAAGCGGATTCGGTCGCCCACGGTCGGCCCGAACAGTTCGGCGTAGCGGGCCCTGCTCAGTTCGGTCATCGCTGCCCTTCCGCGGTCCGTGGCGCGTCCAGCGTTCCGGGCGGCGACAGGCCGATGCCGTGCACCTCGCGGGTCCCGGCCAGCGGCACCAGCGAAACCCGTTGGCCGAGGCCGGGTTCGAATCGCACCGCGGTACCCGCCGGTATATCGAGCCGACGTCCGTGCGCGGCGGCGCGATCGAAGTCGAGCGCGGGGTTGGCCTGCGGGAAGTGCACGTGGCTGCCGACCTGCACGGGACGGTCGCCGGTGTTCACCACGTCCAGCTCGACGCGATCGCGACCCGCGTTCAGCTCGATCACGCCCTCGGCGCAGAAGTATTCGCCAGGAATCATGTGTACGCCCTAGGCGATCGGATGGTGGACCGTGACGAGTTTGGTGCCGTCCGGGAAGGTCGCCTCCACCTGGACGTCGTGGATCATCTCGGGCACGCCCGCCATCACGTCGCCGCGCGCGAGCACGGTACGCCCGGACGACATCAGCTCGGCGACGGTGCGCCCGTCGCGCGCGCCCTCGAGCACGTGATCGGTGATGAGGGCGACCGCCTCCGGATGGTTGAGCTTCAGTCCGCGGGCCTGTCTGCGCCGGGCCAGCTCGGCGGCGTAGCTCAGCAGCAGGCGCTCCTGCTCGTGCGGCGACAGTCGCATCCGGACTCCTCACCGGTCGACGGACGGGTGACGGTCATTCTGGCACGCCCGTTCCCGTCGCGCCGGTCGACGGCGCGCAGTCGACGCTCGGGTCAGTCGCGCTTGGGCAGGTTCTGCAGCCGGACCTGACCGCGGGCCACCACGCGCTGTTCCTCGTCGGTGATCACGACCTGCCACAACTGCTGGGTGCGACCCTGGTGCAGCGGGGTCGCCTCGCCGTAGAGAGTGCCCTCGCGTACGGCGCGCAGGAAGTCGGTGTTGTTGTTGACGCCGACGACGGTGCCGCGCTCGCCGTACCAGACGCCGCCGCCGATGCTGGCGAGCGTCTCGATGACGGTGCAGTACACGCCACCGTTCTGGATGCCCGCGGGTTGGTAGAGGTGCGGCTTGACGACCCACTCGCCGCGCACCAGGTCCGGCCGCAGCTCGGTGTAGCGCAGACCGATCAGGTCCGCGAAGGTGCCCTCGCTGACCTTGTTCATCAGCTCCGGCGTGACATCGGCCAGCGAGCGAACGGCCCCGAACTCCTGTTGCGTCATGAACCCAGCTTTACACCACACGAAACCGTCGAACGCGGCGGGTTCAGTTCCCGGCCAGGGTGATGGTCCGGCCGTTGAGCGGCTGGGTCGGCCGGTTGCTGTGCGCGAACAGCGAGTGGTACAGCTCGATCTCCTCCGGCGCGACCGCGACCGGTTCGCTCAACACCGTCCAGGACACGCCCTCGCTGCACGGCGGCGTCGTGAGCGAACCGCGGTAGCGGAACTGATCGCGCACCGCGGGCAGGAACGCCGACGGATCCAGCGGTCCGTCGAAGGCGACCGCCGCTTCCGCGGTTCTCGGCGCGGCGGCCAGCACCGGTCCGAACACCGAGGAGCCCTGGCCTGCCTCCATCAGCACCCCGAGCACGGCGACTCGCCCGTCGGCGTTCTTGTGCACGAGGTGCAACTCCATCGCGGCGCCGTGCCCGTCGACGGTGTGCTCGCTGGGCAGATGGAAGTGGAACTGGAGCAGCTCGTAGGGTTCGCCCGCGACGAGGATGCGGTTGCCGCTGCCCGCGGGCACCTCGGCCTGAACGGTGTGGCCGTTGTTGACCAACCGGACCCCTGGGATCGGCCGGTAGTCGACGTCGATGTGGTCGGCGGGGTCGAGCCGGGCAGATCCGGACAGGTCGATCGGCGACTGTTCGTGGCCGCTGCGGCAGGTCAGGAAGTCGCGGTCCAGGTCGGCCCAGTGGTCGGGCCCCTCGGCGTCGTAGTCCCAGTGCGCGGGCATGTGCGCGGGCGGACTCTCGACGTGGTCGCTCGAGGTCGACTGTTCCGCGCCGCACGAGATCGCGGCGAACACTGCGGTCACGGCCAGCAGGGCGGCAAGCGGACGCGAACGAAACGCTCTAACGGACAAAGCGGATACAGCTCCTCGGCATCGGCACACGGGGTCCCGACACGTGCCCCGAACGGGCCGGTACTCGGCGGTGGTCGACGCGCCGGTCTGTACGGTTTGCGGCGAAAATCCCTTTGAGTCAGGGGATCTCGCGGTTCGTGTCGGCCGACAGAGTAGGACCGCTCCGGCGCGACACGCCAGGGGCGCGGGCGGCGAAAAATGTCACACGACAGGCGCCGAGAAACGACTTGTTGCCAAGTTAGGTAAGCCTGACCTATACTCATCTCGGCGTCAGGATCGAGAGAGTCCCGAGGGCTGCGGTGACCCCGATCCACTGCCGCGGCGGGCTCCACGTCACCACGTGGGGCCCGCCGCTCTTACTTTCGACGCCTTGTTTCCAGCTTCCTCGCGCGCGCGAACATCGCACCGCGACAGTACATGTCGAGTTCGTGTCGGCCGTCGACACACGATCGCAAAGAACTGGACACACGACCGTCCCGGAGCGTTCATCGCCGCGGGCGACGGCGGTTCATCGGGTGGACAACGCGAGTGATCAAGCTCGGGTGCGCCTCGCGGAGGCTTTCCGTCTCCACCCGCGAGGCGCAACGTTCCAACCTGATGAGGGGAAGTATGAGCATGAATCGCTCCAGCGGTCTGCGAAGCGGCGGCCGCGTCGCGGGCGTCGGCGCCGCCGCGGCCGTTGCCATGGGCCTGCTGTCCACCGGCGCGGCCGACGCGGACACCTTTGTGCCACTGCCGAACGGGGAGCGGGTCGGACCGGGCGTCACGATCGCCAGGACCGGTGAGCGCGCGGTGATCTCGCCCTCGCTGGCCGCCAACGGCGCGGGCCGCGTCGCCTGGGTCTCGGGTACCGTCGTCGCCGACGTCACGGTCACCCCGGAGGGCGAGGTCGGCCCCAACAACGGCCCCGCCAACGGAGCGGGCACCAACAACTCCTCGACGCACGGCGCCTCCCAGCTGAACACCGGCTACATCGTCGGCTGCCAGGTGAGCATCGGCGACGACGCGATCAGCGCGGGCCTCTCCGGCGGCATCGACCTCAGCGGCGGCAGCATCGGCGGCTCGATCGGCCTCGAGCTCGGCCCCGGCCAGGTCAAGTTCGTCCAGATCGACTACAAGGACATCCTGAAGCCGGGTGTGTACTCGGTCGAGTACCAGGACGTGGAGATCGAGATCCAGGGCTGCGCGGGCTACGCCCAGGCGCGCGCCTACACCGTCGTCGAGATCATCGGCGACCACTACTCCAAGACCACCCTCTACGGCGCGCCGTTCAGCATCGGCTGACGTCGTCAGTGGTCCACGAAACACACTCGCGCTGAAGCGACTTCAACCCTCGAGGGGCAATACAACCATGATCGATCGCAAGAGCATCGCACGGGCGGCGGGGCTCGGCGCCGCGGCCACCGTCGCGGTGGGCCTGTTCTCCACCGGCGCCGCGCACGCCGACACCTTCGTCCCGCTGCCCGGCGGCGAGATCACCAAGACCCTGTCCGACGGCACCGTCGTCACGGTGCGCCTGGTCGGCGAGTCCGCCACCATCAGCCCGTCGCTCGGTTCGACCCCGGTGCACCGCAACGCCTGGGTATCGGCCAGCGCGCAGGTCGAGCTGTCCGGTCCGAACGCCAAGGGCGGCAAGATCTACCCGGGTTACGTCGTCGGCTGCCAGGTCAACATCGACGGCGGCGGCGTCGAGGGCGGCGTCAGCGGCGAGCTGGACTGGAGCGGAGACCAGGTGGAGCCGAACGTCGGCGCCGAGAGCGGCGGCGAGCTGTCGCTCGGCCCCGGCCAGGCCAAGTCGTTCTACGTCCTCGACATCGAGGAGGCCGACGACTTCGGCAACGAGTCGCACGAGAAGCGCAACAAGTTCAAGGGCACCAGCGGCAGCGTCACCTGGGCCGACACCACCATCGGCCTGTCCGGCTGCGGTGGGTACGCGCAGGCGCGCTCGTTCGTCAAGGTGAAAGTCGAGACCACCAACGTGATGTCGGTGATCACGCTGTGGGGCAAGCCCTTCAGCATCGGCTGATCTCGCCACCAGAGTCATCGGGGCCCGGCGTCGACACGCCGGGCCCCGGTCGTTTTCCATCGAAACACCCGCGCTGCCAGGCGTTCCGAAACGGACTCGGCTCGTAGCCGAAAGGCGCTCAGCGGGACCAGAGTTCGGTGTTCGGCAGCGAGGCCAGCTCCGCGTGCACCTGGTCGTCGACGGTGACGCTCACCCCGTAGCGGCCCAGTTCGACGGACAACCTGTGCGCTACGGCCGCGGAGGCGCGATATTCGAGGACGGCTCCCCCCTCGGGGAAACGCAGCCGCACGCGGACCTCGTCCGCGGACTCGTCGGCCGTCATGACCCCGCTCGACGGGCGCGCACGCCCGTTGGGGCACCGGAACCTCCGGTGGCACACCGCTGGGTTCGCCGGTCGCGCGCTCGGCTCATCGGGCGGTCGATCCGCCGAGGCACTGCGTCCTCCTCCGTGACGAACTACGGTGTCCGGCCGGGGATTCCGGTGTCCGGTTGGGTGCGCAACACTGCGATCGCGGGAACCGCGCACGACTCCACGACCGGGGCTGCCTCACGGTGATCATGGTGACCGAGCTTCATTGCGACGATTCGATCGATCAGTTTGCGATCTCATGACGAACCCGCGACCGCGGGCAGGACCACCACGAAACGCGCACCGCCCCCGGGCCGTTCGACGCATGCGATGGCGCCGCGGTGCGCGGCCACCGTCTCCGCGACGAGGGCGAGTCCGATGCCGGTGCCCGCCGTGGACCTCCTGCTCGTGCGGACCGTCGCGAAACGCTCGAAGATGCGCTCGCGGTCGGGCTCCGGGACGCCGGGACCCGCGTCGTCGACGGCCAGCACGGCGCGCTGTCCTTCCCTGCCGACCCGCACCCCCACGACGCCGTCCCCGTGCCGGTCGGCGTTCTCCAGCAGGTTCGCCACCGCGCGCTCCAGCTCGATCTTGCGGCCCTCGACGACGACGTCCGCCTCGACGTTCAGCAGCGCGGTGTCGTAGTTGCGCGCCGCGAGGGTGTTGGCCAGCAGCTCGCCGAGCGAGAGCGGCTCCAGATCCGAGCGGTGGATGCCCGCCTCCGCCCTGGCCAGCGCGAGCAGATCCTCCAGCAGGCGGCGCAGGTGGTCGAGTTCGGCGTTCACCAGGCCGAGTGCCTGGCGCGGCCGCTCGGGCAGTTCCTCGGTGTGCCTGTTCATCACGGCGACGCCGGTGGTCAGCGTCGTCAGCGGGGTGCGCAGCTCGTGGCCGATGTCGGAGACCAGCCTGCGCTCGCGCTCGATGCGCCGCTGCAGCGCGTCGACCATCGCGTTGAACGCGTCCACCGTGGTCGAGAGGTCCCGGTCGCGGGAGATCGGCAGCCGGATCTCGTGCTCCCCCGCGGCGATTCGGGCGGCGGTCCTGGCGACTTGGCGCAGCGGCTTCAGCGCGTGGTGGCTCGCCCACACGCCGAGCGCCGCGCCGATCGCGACCGCGGCGAGTCCGCAGACGATCAGCACGTTGCGCAGCATGCGCAGGGTGGCCTCCAGTTCGGTCAACGGCGCGAATTCGTAGAGCACACCGCCCTTTTCGCCCAGTACGACCCCGGTCCGCAGGAACGACTGCCCGTCGAGGGTGACGCGTTCGGTAGGTCCCGGCCCGCGCCTGCCGTGGCCCTGCGGCAGCACGACCGCGGGATCGGAATCGAAATCCGGGTCGCTGCTGAACCATTCGGAGTTCCACCGCAGCAGCAGCACGGTGTCGGGCGGCGGGTTCAACGCGCTCAGCGCGGTGGCGCCGCTCGCGCCGGGGTCGTCGAGCAGGGCGCGCAGCATTTCGGCGTGCGCCTCCGCACCCCGCTCCACCACCCGGACGCGCTGGGATTCCATGTAATCGCGGCCGATCATGAAGACGGACGCGACGAGAACCAACGCCACCAGGCTCGCGCTGGACGCGAAGGCGAAGACCACACGCCCGCGCAGACTCCGCAGCGGAACCAGCGCGCAGCGGCGGTCAGTCCTGGACATCGAGGCGATAGCCGAGGCCGCGCACGGTGACGATGAGGCGAGGATCGGACGGGTCGCGCTCGATCTTGGTGCGCAGCCGCCGCAGGTGCACGTCGACGATCCGTTCGTCACCGAAGAAGCCGCGGTCCCAGACCCGGTCCAGCAGCACGGGACGACTCAACACGAAGCCGGGGTTCTCGGCCAGTTCACACAGCAGCCGGAATTCGGTGAGCGTGAGGTGCAGGTCGTCCCCGCCGCAGCGAACCGTGCCGCGCTGCGGCGAAAGCACAAGGCGGCGAGCGCCGTCCAGCACGATGTCCTGGGGCGCGTCGCGTTCGGCGGTCAGACCCGCGCGCCTGCGCAGCGCACGCATGCGGGCGGTGATCTCCTTGACCTCGAACGGCTTGGTGACGAAATCGTCCGCACCCGCCTCCAGGGCGGCCACGACGTCGTGGGTGTCGTCGCGGGCGCTGACCACGATGATCGGCACCTGGTGCTCGCGCCGGATCTCCCGGATGCAGGTGAACCCGTCCATGCCGCCGAGCATCAGATCGATGATCATCACGTCCGGTGCGCCGTTGTCGCGCAGATGATCCAGCGCTGTCTCGGCCGCTTCGGCCTCGGCGACGTCGTAGCCCTCGTCCTCCATCGCCAGCCGCAACGCGGTCCGTACCCGGTCGTCGTCCTCGACAATCATCAGCTGCGTACTCATCGCCACTCCTCGCGCTGACAATCAGAGCCTCCCGAGACACCGACGCGCCGCGTCAGCATCGGCCGCGGTTCACCGGCGCGCAGAATACCCAACCCAGATGACGGCGAAACGCCTCCGCGGCGAACGCGGGTGAACTCAGCGAACCAGGCAGGCGGCGCGGCGGACCGGCAGTCCGCGCTCCTCCAGCGCGAGCAGCAGTCCTTGTCCGCGCCGGGCGCCGTCCTCGGCGTTCGTGCGGGCCAGATCCGGCACGTAAGTCGCGGCGCCGACGAGGGATTCGCCGACCAGCGACCAGAACCGCCGCGCGCTCAGACCGGCACAACGGGCGAGGCCGTGCTGGATCAGGGTCAGCGACGGTTCGCAGCGATGCGCCAGCCAAACGAACATGGCGCGCTCGCAGGGCAGCGTCACCACACCGGGCTCCCCGCTGGATCGTTCGCCGTCGATCGCGCGAATGGTGATGTCCTCCACACCCGCCCAGTCGATGCCGCCGTCGTTGTCGTGGTGCACCCAGAGGTTCTCCAGGCCGGGATCCCATGCTTTGCCCTCGGCGACGAGCAGCGCGGCAACCCGCCCGATCACCGCGTGGATCAGCGCGGTCGCGACCACTTCGGCGGCGGTGTCGGCGCTGATCATCTCGGCGGCGTGGCGGCGGTACATCAGCTCGATGCGACCTTCGCGCAGGCCTTCGGAAAGCTTCCACCACCGGCGTTTGCCCTGATCACCCATGGCGGCAACGGCATACACTCGCGGATGCTCCGGTTGCAAGGCCCGCAGCCGGGTGCAGGCACGACCGAACGCCACCTCGGCGTCGCGGACCTGACGGGTTGTCATTGGCTCGAGCATCGAACCTCCTCGGGATCGGCTCCTCATAGAGTCGAGTTCGGAAGATAGGTTAGGCTTACCCAACCTGGCAACCCCGGGGCACAACATCGGTTCAGCACCACAACGAGTCAGGAGCACTACGTCGCCGTGACACCCCTTGGCACCGTGAGGCGGCGTCGCCTGACCGGCCTTGTCCTCCTGTTCGCGCTGTTGTTCCTGGCCGCGGTGGCCAGCATCGCGCTCGGTTCCCGCTCGCTCGCGCCCGGCACCGTCTTCGACACCGTGCGCGACGCGTTGACCTGCCCGGGCGGCCCCTTCAGCTGCCCGGCGCAGACCGCCGAGGACCAGATCGTGCGGTCGCTGCGGTTGCCGCGCACGGCGCTCGCGGTGCTCGCCGGCATCGCGCTCGGCGTCACCGGCGCGCTGGTCCAGGGCTACACCCGCAACCCGCTGGCGGACGCGAGCCTGCTCGGATTGAATTCCGGCGCCGCGTTTCTCGCCGCGCTGAGCATGTACGTATTCGGCTTCACCATGCCGGAGCAGTACATCTGGTTCGCGTTCGCCGGAGCACTGCTGACCGGACTCGCCGTCTTCGGTTTCTCGTCCATCGGCGGCGGCAAGGCCAGCCCGCTCAGCCTCGTGCTCGCGGGCGCCGCGCTCACCGCGTTCCTACAGGCCATGACGAACGCCATTGTGCTGCTGGACCCCGCGGCGCTGGACACCTATCGCTTCTGGGTGGTCGGCGCGGTCGCTGGGCGGGACGCGGAGGTGTTCTGGCAGGTGCTGCCTTTCTTGGCAATAGGTTTGGTGCTCGCCGTCGTGGCAGCGCCCGGTCTCAATCTGCTCACCCTCGGCGACGAGGTCGCGCGCGGACTCGGCGTGCACGTCGGCCGCAGCCGCGCGCTCGGGCTCACCGCGGTGGTGCTGCTGTGCGGCGGCGCGACCGCGGCCGTCGGGCCGATCGCCTTTCTCGGACTCATCGTCCCGCACGCCGCGCGGATGTTCACCGGACCCGACTTCCGCTGGCTCATCCCCTATTCGGGCTTGCTCGGCGCGCTGCTGCTGCTGGTCGCCGACGTCGCGGGCAGGCTCGTCGCGCGGCCCGGCGAGCTTCAGGCCGGTGTGATGCTCGCCCTCGTCGGCGCGCCGTTCTTCATCGCGCTCGTGCGCCGCCGAAAGCTGGTGAACCTGTGAGACTCGAACGCTCCGGCACCGCGACCACCGGGAGGACACGGTGAACGTCGACGTGAGAACCACGGACGCGCAGCCCGATTCGGCAGGCCTGCGGAAGGTGCGGCCCGCCTTGCGGATCGGTCCGGTCTCACTGGTGCTGCGACCGGTGATGGTCGCGACCGTGCTGGCGCTCGCCGCGCTCGCCTTCGCGCTGTTCTGCGTGGACATCGCCGTGGGCGACACGCACATTCCGATCGGGCGGGTGCTCGACGTGCTCTCCGGCGGCGGCAGCCGATCGCAGCGCTACATCGTGCTGGACTCGCGGCTGCCGCGGGCACTCACCGCCCTGGTCGTGGGCGCGGCGCTCGGGCTGGCGGGCGCGATCACGCAATCGATCCTGCACAATCCGCTGGCCAGCCCGGACATGCTCGGCATCACCACCGGCGCCAGTCTCGGCGCGGTGTCGGTGCTCGTCGCCACCGGCGGCGCCACGACAGGTTTCGCGGCCACCCTCGGCGCGCCGCTGGCCGCGCTGCTCGGCGGATTGCTCACCGCCGCCGTGATCTACGCGCTCGCGCTCGGGCGTACGGCTACCGGCGAATTCGGCGCGACCGGTCTGCGGCTGGTGCTCATCGGCATCGGCGTCAACGCGCTGCTCATGGCGGGCATCAGCTGGGTGCTCACCCTAGGGACCTGGCAGGACGCCTCCCGCGCACAGCTGTGGCTGACCGGATCGCTCAACGGTTCCACCACGAACCAGCTGGTGCCCGCGACGCTGGCGCTGGCTTTCGTCGCGCTCGTCGCCGTGGGTTCGGCGCGCACGCTGGCGGCGCTGCGGCTCGGCACCGAGACCACCCGTGCGCTCGGTGTGCGAATTCAGACCCAGCAGGCCATCCTGATCGGCTCGTCGGTGGTGGCCGCCTCGGTCGCGACCGCGGCCGCCGGTCCGATCGCGTTCGTCGCGCTGGCCGGGCCACAGATCGCGCGGCGGCTGCTGCGCACGCCCGGCGAACCGTTGATCGGTTCGGCGCTGATCGGTGCGATCCTGGTGGTCGGAGCGGACGCGGCCGCGCGCACGCTGTTCCCGATCGACCTGCCCGTCGGCATCGTGACCGCCGGGTTCGGCGGACCGTTCCTGCTGTACCTGCTCGTGCGTCTGAACCGGAAGGCGACCCTGTCATGACCGTCACCACCACCGCCACCGCACACCAGCTGGCCGCAGCGGACATCAGCCTCGGCTACGGCGACCGCGTCATCGTCGACGGACTCACCCTCGACATCACCCCAGGCGTGATCACCACCGTCATCGGCCCCAACGGCTGCGGCAAGTCCACCCTGCTGCGCTCGCTCGGCCGGTTGCTGCGGCCGCGCGAGGGCCGGATCCTGTTGGACGGCAAGGCCATTTCCTCGATGAAGACCAAGGACGTCGCGCGGGTGGTCGGCATGCTGCCGCAGACGCCGGTCGCGCCGGAGGGATTGACGGTCGCCGACCTGGTCGCGCGCGGGCGTCATCCGCACCAGTCCTGGATCCGGCAGTGGTCGGCGGCCGACGAGACGGAGGTGATGACCGCGCTCGAGCAGACCGGCATCGCCGACCTGGCCGACCGCGCGCTCGACGAGCTCTCCGGCGGCCAGCGCCAGCGCGCCTGGATCTCCATGGCGCTGGCGCAGGGCACCGACATCCTGTTGCTCGACGAGCCGACGACCTACCTCGATCTCGCGCATTCGCTCGAGGTCCTCGATCTGGTCGACCGGCTGCACGACGATCTCGGCCGCACCGTGGTGATGGTGCTGCACGACCTGAACCTGGCCATCCGGTACAGCGATCAGCTCGTCGTCATGCACGCCGGACGGATCGTCGCGCAGGGCGCCCCCGGCGACATCGTCACCGCCGCACTGCTGAAAGAGGTCTTCGGGTTGGACGCCTCGGTGCTCGAGGACCCGGTGTCCGGCAGGCCGATGATCGTCCCGATCGGCACCCGGCACGTGCTGCCCAGCGCGACCGCGGATTGATCCAGCCGATTCGCGAGGTATGACCAATACCACACAGCTACCGGACAGTTACGACAGGGTGTAGTACGCATTCGTGTCGTTGGGTCCGTAAACTTGGGGAATGGCAGGACTCGGTGAACTCGAGAAAGCGGTCATGGACCAGTTGTGGTCGAGCGACGAACCGCAGACCGTCCGGCAGGTGCACGAGGCACTGGCCGCGCGCCGCGAACTCGCGTACACCACGGTGATGACCGTGTTGCAGCGACTCGCCAAGAAGAACTTGGTGGTCCAGCGGCGTGACGACCGCGCGCATCGGTACGCGCCCGTGCACACCCGCGACGAACTGGTCGCCTCGCTCATGGTGGACGCGCTGCAACAGGCCGACGCCGCGGGCAGCCGCGCCGCCGCGCTGGTGCATTTCGTGGAGCAGGTCGGACGTGACGAAGCGGATGCGCTCCGCGAGGCACTCGCTAAGCTCGAAGCATCCGACGGCAACCAACCACCGCCCAAGTAGTATCGGGGATGGCCGCACGGCCCCCGGGCCTCACAAAGCCGTGAGCGCCAGGCCCCACAACGCAGTGAGCTGAGTCGATGAACGCAACCGCGCCGGTCTTCGCCGGTCTCGCCTTGCTTCTCGCGGGGCCCGCCCCTGCGCTGCTCAGCCGCGCGACCTGGCCGTATCGGACACCCCGCGCGGCACTGGTGTTGTGGCAGGCCATCGCGCTCGCCGCCGTGCTCAGCGCCTTCGGTTCCGGTCTCGCCATCGCCGCCGAACTGCTGGTGCCCGGTCCCGACGGACGGCCCACCACCTCCCCCACCCGCGAGATCGACGCGCTGGGCCTGCCACTGTGGCTGGCCTACGTCACCGTCTTCGCGCTGACCCTGTTGATCGGCGCGCGGCTGATCTTCTCGGTGATCCGCGTCGGGGTGCACACCCGCAGGCGCCGGGCACGGCACCGGATGCTGGTCGACCTGCTCGACCAGAGCGGTCCACACCGGCCCGCGCACGACATCCGGGTGCTCGCCGCGCCCGAACCCATCGCCTACTGCCTGCCCGGTCTGCGCCAGCGGGTCGTGCTCAGCGCGGGCACGCTGACCAACCTGGATCACTCCGAGGTCAAGGCGATCGTCAGCCACGAGCGCTCGCACCTGCGGGCCAGGCACGATCTGGTGCTCGAGGCGTTCACCGCGGTGCACGAGGCGTTTCCGCGAGTGGTGCGCAGCAAGGCCGCGCTCGGCTCGGTCAAGCTGCTCATCGAGTTGCTCGCCGACGACTCCGCCGTCAAGGTCACCGGTCCCAAACCGCTCGCGCGGGCACTGGTGGCGTGCGCGAAGTCGACCGCGCCGCAGGGCGCGCTCGCCGCGGGCGGTCCGACCACGCTGATCCGCATCCAGCGGCTGAGCGGGCGGATCGGCGATTTCCGGATCGCCTCGGCCGCGTATCTCGGCTCGGTCGCCATCCTCGTCGTTCCCACGTTGGCCGTCGCGGTACCCTGGCTGGTCGAACTCAGTCGGTTGTTCCGCCACTGACCTCCTCGATCCGGCGGTCGCGCCGGTCGCCTCGCTTCACCCCGTTCAGGACGTCGCGGTCCGCCGCGCCCGTTCGCGTGCCGAGCAGTCGCCGCGCACGTCGAAACACGAAAGGCCCCCACCCTTTGACTCCCTCGCCCGCCGCCGCGGCGCCCAGCGTCACCTTCGCTGATCTGGGCCTGCCCGTTCCGCTCGTCCAGGCGCTACGCCGCGACGGCATCGAGGCGCCCTTCCCCATCCAGGCCGCGACGGTCCCGGACACGCTGGCGGGCAAGGACGTCCTCGGCCGCGGCCCGACCGGATCCGGCAAGACCCTCGCCTTCGGGCTACCCATGCTGGCGCGGCTCGCGGGCGGCGCCGCCAAACCGGGACGGCCGCGGGGACTGGTGCTGGTGCCGACCAGGGAGCTGGCCGCGCAGATCGAGCGCGCGCTCGACGAGCCCGCGCTCGCGCTCGGCCTGCGCATCGCCTCGGTGGTGGGCGGCTCGCCGATCAAGCGCCAGGCCGATCGGTTGGCGCGCGGCGTCGACCTGCTCATCGCCACCCCCGGCCGGTTGCAGGACCTGATCCTGCAAGGCTCGGCCGACCTGTCCGACGTGCTGATCACCGCGCTGGACGAGGCCGACCACATGGCCGACATGGGCTTCCTTCCGCAGGTCACCAAGTTGCTCGACCGGACGCCGAAGGACGGTCAGCGCCTGCTGTTCTCCGCGACCCTGGACGGCGAGGTCGACAAGCTGGTCAAGCGATACCTGCGCTCGCCGGTGACGCACTCCACCGCGCCGCCGTCGGCCGCTGTCGCCACCATGTCGCACCACCTGCTGTACGTGCGCAAGAACGACAAACGCGACGTCGTCGCCGAGATCGCGTCCCGCGACGGGCTCACCATCCTGTTCGTGCGCACCAAGCACGGGGCGGACCGGCTGGCCAAGCAGCTGCGCGCGGCCGGTGTGGCGGCGGGCGCGTTGCACGGCGGCAAGGCGCAGAACAACCGGACGCGGACGCTCGCGGCCTTCGCCGACGGCAGCGTCCCGGTGCTCGTCACCACCGACGTCGCCGCGCGCGGCATCCACGTCGACGGTATCTCCCTCGTCGTGCACGTCGACCCGCCCGCTGAGCCCAAGGCCTATCTGCACCGGGCGGGCCGCACTGCCCGCGCCGGCGAGGACGGCGTCGTCGTCACCTTGGTCACCGAGGTGGAGCGGACCGACGTGGAGAAGATGACCCGCAAGGCGGGGGTGGATATCGAGGGTCTCGAGGTCGCACCCGGGGATCGCCAGCTGGCCGCGATCACGGGTGCGCGGAGGCCGTCGGGAGTTCCGATCATCCTGCCCGGCGCCGCAGTGGTGAAGTCCGAAGGGGCAGGCGAACGCGGGGCAGCGAAGTCCAACGGACGCCGGGCGTCCTCGAGTGCGAAGTCCACCAGGAACCGGACTGCCGCGGGTGCGGATACCACCGGGAACCGGGCTGCCACAGGCGGAAAGTCCAGCCGCCGTGGGGCTGCCGCAGGCGCGAAGCTCGGCGGACCTCGAGCCGCCGTGGCGACGAAGTCCGATGGACGCACCGCTGCTGTACGTGCCGACGGTGTTCGTTCGACCGAAAGCCGCGGCCACGCAGTCGAACCCGCGCGCCGATCGACCGCGGACGGCACGTCGGCTCCGAACCGCCGCCGCACCGACACCCGCGACCGCATCGCGCCCCGCTCCGACGGCTCCGCTCCGGCCCCCCGCACTCGCTCCGGCCGCCGCTCCGCCGACCCCACGCCGACCCGCGACACCACGGGCCAGCCCCGTCGCCGCGGCACCGGCGGCCAGCGCCGCCGCAGCAGCTGACCACCTCGCGCGCACTGGGTCTCGCTCACCGACACACGGTCCCGGCTCGGCGTGTCCCGCACACCTCTCGCACGCCTCGCGCGAGCACTGCGGCTGTTCGGCCGGTAGCTGGTGGATGGCAGGCGCGACACGCCCGGGATGCATGGGCGACGCGCCGAATGGGTGCCCGCGTATCGGCAGGTCCGCTAATTCGGGGCAAACTGCTTTGGTGCCGCATCATCCGTTGGGGGCCGTGGTTTGCGCGCTCGTCGCCGCGTTGTTGTTCGCGGTGGCGGCGGTGGCGCAGCAGCGGGCCGCGGCGGCGGTGCCGGAGGAGCAGTCGCTGGTCGGGGCGCTCGTGCGCAGTCCGCGGTGGTGGGCCGGTGTCGGCGGGGACGTGGGCGGGTACGGGATGCAGGTCGCGGCGCTCGCGCTGGGGCCGGTGCTGCTGGTGCAGCCGATTCTGGTCAGTTCGCTGGTGTTCGCGCTGCCGCTGTCGGCGCGGCTCAATCGACGGCGGGTCGGGGCGCGCAACTGGGCGGCCGCGTCGGCGCTCGTCGCGGCGCTGGCCTGCTTCCTCCTCGTCGGCAATCCTTCCGAAGGCGATTCGACTGCGCCACTACGGGATTGGGTCATCCCGCTGACGATCCTGCTCGGCGCGATCGCCGCCGCGGTCGCCGTCGCGCTCGGCAGTGCCGACCGCGGCCGCCGCGCGTTGCTGTTCGGCGCGGCGGGCGGCGCGCTGTACGGGCTGGCCGCCGCGCTGACCTCCTACGTCACCGATCTGTTCGAGCACGGCATCGGCCACGTCCTCGGCAGCTGGCAGACGTGGGCGCTGGTCGCCTCCGGCCTGGTCGGCGTCTACTTCCAACAGCGCGCGTTCCAAGCCGGTTCGCTCACCGCGTCCCTCCCCGCCGTCACCATCGCCGAACCGCTGGCCGCCGCCTTCCTCGGCCTCACCGTGCTCGACGAAAACCTGCGCACCAACGATTTCGGAGTGCTGATCACCGCGCTCGCCGTAGTCGTCATGTGCGCCACCACAATCCAACTCTCCCGCGCACAAGCCGCCGCCTGACGACTCGAGTCGCACACGGGCCGGTGCCGATCCCCTGGCGGCGTTGTCCGCTCGAAGCACCGGCGACGAGTCCGACACACGGACGCCCAGTCCCGCCAGTTGGGACCGGCGCCCCGGTGCGCCGGAGAATCGCCGCGCAACCCCGAGCTCACGGTTAGTATGGGTCAAGTGCAGTTTCTCCCTGGACACCAGCCGCCGTACGACCTCACCTACGACGACATCTTCCTCGTCCCGAACCGGACCGACGTCGCGTCCCGATTCGACGTGGACCTGTCGACCGTCGACGGTTCCGGCACCACCATCCCCATCGTCGTGGCGAACATGACCGCGGTCGCGGGCCGCCGCATGGCCGAGACGGTCGCGCGGCGCGGCGGCATCGTCGTCCTACCGCAGGACCTGCCGATCAGCGCGGCCGCCGACACCATCGCGTTCGTCAAGAGCCGCTCGCTCACCGCCGACACCCCGGTCACGCTGGACCCGGATCGGTCGGTCTCCGAGGCCGTGGCGCTGATGCACAAGCGTGCGCACGGAGCTTTGGTCGTGGTCGAGGGCGGCAAGCCGGTCGGCGTGGTCACCGAGGGCTCCTGCACCGATGTGGACCGTTTCGCCCGGCTGCGCGAGGTGGCCGTCACCGATTTCGTGCAAGCGCCCGCCAGCACCTCCCCTCGCGAACTGTTCGACCTGCTCGAGTCCGAGCACGCGCACCTTGCCGTGCTCACCGCCGAGGACGGCTCGCTGACCGGCGTGATGACCCGCACCGGCGCCATCCGCGCGGGCATCTACCAGCCCAACGTCGACGGCAACGACCAGCTGCGCGTCGCGGCCGCGGTCGGCATCAACGGCGACGTGGCCGCGAAGGCCAAGGCGCTGGTCGACTCGGGCGCCGACCTGCTCGTCATCGACACCGCGCACGGCCACCAAGCGAAGATGCTCGAAACGTTGCGCGCAGTCGCCGATCTCGGCCTCGGCGTGCCGCTGGTCGCGGGCAATGTGGTCTCGGCGGAGGGCACCCGCGATCTCGCCGCGGCGGGCGCGGACATCGTCAAGGTCGGTGTCGGACCCGGCGCCATGTGCACCACGAGGATGATGACCGGCGTTGGTCGCCCGCAGTTCTCGGCCGTGGCCGAATGCGCCACCGCCGCAAAGGAACTCGGCGTGCACATCTGGGCCGACGGCGGTGTCCGGCACCCGCGCGACGTGGCGCTGGCGCTGGCCGCGGGCGCGTCCAACGTGATGATCGGTTCCTGGTTCGCGGGCACCTACGAGTCCCCCGGCGATCTCCGGGTGGACCGCGACGGCAACGCCTACAAGGAGAGCTTCGGCATGGCCTCCAAGCGCGCCGTCGCCGCGCGCACCGCCACCGACAGCGGCTTCGATCGGGCGCGCAAGGCACTGTTCGAGGAGGGCATCTCCAGCTCGCGTATGCGACTGGACCCCGAGCGCCCCGGCGTGGAGGACCTGATCGACCACATCTGCTCCGGCGTGCGCAGCGCCTGCACCTACGCGGGCGCCCGCACCCTCACCGAGTTCCACGACAAGGCCGTGCTCGGCGTGCAGTCCGCGGCGGGTTTCGCGGAAGGACGTCCGCTGCCCAGCGGATGGTGAGCACCGACACGCGAACAGCGCCGTTACCGGCCGACGCGCTTCACCGCGTCGGCCGGTAACATGGTGGTTGCCGGGTCCGCCCGGCGCCACGATTCCGCATGCCGAAAGGAACAAGTTGTCACCCGCGTCCGAGGGCGCCGCACAGGAGGGCTCCTCTACCGAGCCGGGTGACAAACCCGGCGCTCTCCTTCTCGCAGCAAGCCAGCCCGAACCAGCTCGTCCCCGCGCGTCCCGTGATTCCGCGCTCCGCGGGCGGTGTTGATCGTGTCCACCGTCCTCACGATTCTCAGCCTGGTCGGGTTCGTCGCACTCACCGCAGGCACCGCGCTGTTCGTCGCGGCCGAATTCTCTCTCACCGCCCTGGAACGCAGCACCGTCGAGGCGCACGCCCGCACCGGTGACGTGCGCTCGCGGATGGTCCGGCAGGCGCACCGCACGCTGTCGTTCCAGCTGTCCGGCGCCCAGCTCGGCATCACCATCACCACGCTGATCACGGGTTACATCGCCGAGCCGGTGATCGCGCGACTGCTCGCGCCGGTGTTCACCACGATCGGCTTGAACTCGAGTGCGGCCAACGGCGTCTCACTAGCGCTCGCCCTGGTGCTGGCCACCTCGCTGTCGATGATCTACGGCGAGCTGGTGCCCAAGAACATCGCCATCGCCAAGCCGATGGCGACCGCGCGGATGACCGCGGGCCCGATGGTCGGCTTCTCGGTGGTGTTCAAGTGGATGATCCACTTCCTGAACAGCACCGCGAACTGGGTGGTGCGCCGCCTCGGCGTGGAGCCCGCGGAGGAGTTGCGCTCGGCGCGTTCGCCGCAGGAGCTCGGCTCGCTGGTGCGCACCTCGGCGCAGCGCGGCGCGCTCGATCAACGCACCGCGCTGGTGATGGACCGCTCGCTGCAGTTCGGCGAGCGCAGCGCCGAGGAGCTGATGACGCCGCGGGTGAAGGTGGAGTCGCTGGACAAGTCCGACACCATCGCCGACCTGATCGCCGCCGCCAGCCGCACCGGCTACTCGCGGTTCCCGGTGATCGACGGCGATCTCGACAACACCCTCGGCGTGGTGCACGTCAAGCAGGCGTTCACCCATCCCGCGAACGCGCGGCGCACCATCCCGCTGCAGCTGCTGGCGCGTCCCGTTCCGGTGGTGCCCGCCAGCCTCGACGGTGACGAGGTGCTCGAACGCGTCCGCGCCGACGGCATGCAGGTCGCGCTGGTCGTCGACGAGTACGGCGGCACCGCGGGCATGGTCACCATGGAAGACCTGATCGAGGAGATCCTCGGCGACGTGCGCGACGAGCACGACGAAGAGGAGCGCGACGTGCGGCGGGTCTCCGACGGCTGGGACTGCTCGGGCCTGCTGCGCATCGACGAGGTCTCCCGCGCCACCGGCTACGACGCGCCCGAGGGCGAATACGAAACACTCGGAGGCCTGGTGCTGACCGGTCTCGGCCGCATCCCCGTAGTCGGCGACGAGGTGGTGCTGCCGAATTCGAACGCCAACCACCGACACTCGTACGAAACCGACCAGGGCGGCTGGATCGCCAAGGTCGAACGCATGGACGGCCGCCGCATCGACCGCGTCCGCCTGATCCCCGTCACGCCGGAGGCGCTGATCGCCCACACGTCGCAGGAGCACAGCCATGGGTGATCTGTTCGGTGTCCTGCTCACGGTGGTGCTGCTCGCGGGCAACGCCTTCTTCGTCGCCGCCGAATTCGCGCTGATCTCCGCGAGGCGGGACCGCCTCGAGGCGCTGGCCGCCCAGGGCAAGCGCAACGCCACCACGGTCATTCGGGCCGGTGAGAACCTGTCGATGATGCTGGCCGCCGCGCAACTCGGCATCACGATCTGTTCGATCCTGCTCGGCCGCGTCGGCGAACCGGCCGTCGCGCACCTGCTGGAGGGGCCGTTCGAGCTGCTCGGCCTGCCCGACCAGCTGCTGCATCCGGTGGCCTTCGCCATCGCGCTGACCATCGTGGTGATCCTGCACATCCTCTTCGGCGAGATGATCCCGAAGAACATCGCGCTGGCCGGACCGGAACGCAGTGCGCTGCTGCTCGTTCCGATGCACCTGGTGTGGTTGCGGATCGCTCGTCCGCTGATCGCGATCTACAACCTGGCGGCGAATCTCTCGCTGCGGCTGCTGCGCATCGAGCCCAAGGACGAGCTCGAGGCCACCGTGTCCAGCGTGGAACTCGCCGAGATGATCGGCGAGTCCCGTTCGGAGGGTCTGCTCGACGAGGAGGAGCACCGCCGCCTGACCCAGGCGCTCGGCACGTCCGATCGGATCGTCGCCGACGTGATGGTGCCGCTGGCCACGACCCGGTCGGTGCCGTTGCGCGGCAACGGAACCACGCTCGGCGACATCGAGACCGCGGTCACGGAGACCGGCTTCTCCCGCTACCCAGTGCGCGCGAGCGACGGTTCGCTGGTCGGCTACCTGCACGTGAAGGACGTGCTGGACAAGGTCGCCGACGAGTCGGCGGGCCCGAACACTCCGATCCCGCGCACCGACATCCGCCCGCTGCCGACGGTCGGCACGGGCACCACGCTCTTCGAGGCACTGGCCCGTCTGCGCCGCACCAGCAGCCACTTGGGTCGCGTCGTCGACACCCGCGGCAACACCGTGGGCATCGTCGCGCTGGAGGATCTGGTCGAGGAGTTCGTCGGCACGGTTCGCGACACCACCCACCGGATCGCCGAATGATGTGGGGCGTCACCGTGGTCCGGCGCGGTATCCAACCGCGCCGCGCGGTGGCGCCGTGCGGGTTCCCGATTGGCGGTTCGGCAGCGCCCGTCGTCATGGGCGACGGTGGGGTACTGCCGCTGGTCATCGCCCGCGAATGCGCGCCGGGTGGCTCACCCGCACTCCGCCCGGCGGACTTCGCACCCGGATCGCCTTCACTCGTCCAGCCCGCGCGACGCTCGGTGACGGCGTCGTTGGTACGGCGGCGGTTCGCGGACGGCCTGCGTATCTCGCCCGATCGTCACGAGTCGCGCAAGGAGTCGGCGTGACGGTCGACAGGGTGCTGGCGGAATCGGAGTGGCGCGAGCGCGCCGCCGCGTATCGGGCGCGGTTGGACGAGCTCGTCGGACCGTATCTGGAGCGACGGGCCGCCGGTAACACGCATCCGGTGGTCGACTTCTTGTTCACCTATTACGGCAACAAGCCCGCCCAGTTGCGCCGGTGGCATCCCGGGTTCGGTGTCGCGTTGGCCGGGGCACGCGAGTACGAAGGGGCCCGGGGCTACCGCCGGGTCTCGGAGGCCGAGTGGTCCGGCCAGCTCGGGGCGCACGAGCTGTCCCCGCAAGTCGCCACAGCCGAGCGGTCCGGCCCGGCGGGTGCTGCTGAGCGCCGCCACCAAGTCGCGATACGCGAGCGGCCAGACCTCGCCGCGGCGCCGGAGCAGTCCAGCCCGGCCGCGGCACCCGAGCGATCCGGCCGCACCGCGGCACCCGAGTTCTCCAACCAGGTCGCAGCGAGCGAGCAGACCGGCCCGGCCGCGGCCTCCAAGCGATCCGGCCGTACCGCGGCACCCGAGTACTCCAACCAAGTCGCAGCGAGCGAGCAGACCGGCCCGGCCGCGCTGCCCGACGGAACCGGCCGGGTAGCAGCGGACGAGCTGACCGGCGAACGCACGGCCGGGCGGGGCCCGGGGGTCGTGTACGCGGCGGATCCCGCATATCTCGCGCGCCGCCGCGACACCCTCGAATTCGTCGCGAACCTGTTGCGCGCCACGGCCTCCCGGCCCGCGCAGCTGTCCTGTTTCGGACTGCACGAGTGGGCGATGGTCTACCGCACCGACGACGTCCGCCACCGGCAGGTGCCACTGCGGCTGGGATCCGTGGGCACTGATGCGGTGGTCGAAGCGATGTCGTTGCGCTGCACCCACTTCGACGCGTTCCGCTTCTTCACGCCGGAGGCCGTCGGCCGCAACGCCCAGCCGCTCACCCGCGCCGACCAGGTCGCCAGGGAACAACCGGGTTGCCTGCACGCGAACATGGATCTCTACAAGTGGAGCTTCAAACTCGTTCCGCTGGTCCCCTCCCGGCTGGTCTTGGACTGCTTCGAATTGGCCTGCGACGCACGCGAACTCGATATGCGCGCCAGCCCCTACGACCTCACCGACTTCGGCTACACCCCGATCCCCATCGAAACCCCGTCCGGGCGTGCGGAGTACGTCCGCCGCCAGGCCGAGATCGCCGAGCGAGCCGCAACCTTGCGCACTACCTTGCTCGACGCCTGCGAACACCTGCTCGCGGCGAGTGCCGATCACGTCGCCAGGTGATCAGGCCGCCGAAAGCATCGAGAAGTCTCAACCGGCGCGCCGCAGACCCCGGACCCAGGTCATTTCACCGGTCCCCATTCGCCTTCACATTCCGGCAAGTCCGCCTGAGCTGAGAGGTGGGCTGGGGGTGGCACCGCGCAGCGATGCCACCCCCGGGTTGCCTACGCGGACCTAGCCGCGCCTGCGCTTGTTGTAGAAGTACATGGTCAACGGGAAGAAGATCACCACGAGCACGGCCGAGGACAACAGCACGAGCAGCAACTGCCCCGCGGTCACGTCACCCTTCATCAGGCCACGGGCGGCAGTCGCCGCGTGACTGACCGGATTGATGTCGACGATGAACTGCATCCAGCGGGGCATGGTCGCCGAGTCGACGAAGACGTTGCTGAGGAAGGCCAGCACCATCAACAACATGCTGCAGGTGAGCAGTGTTTCCGTCTTCTTGGCGAGCACGCCGATCACGGTGAAGATCCACGCGAACGAGAACGAGAACACCAGCAGCAGCAGGATGGCGAGGATCAGACCGATCGCGCCCGCCTCCGGCCGGTAGCCGAGCAGCATCCCGAGACCGGCGGTGAACACCAGCGCGAACAGGTACCGGCCCAAGTCGGCGACCATGGTGCCGACCAGAACGGCCGGCTGCCAGAACGGCATGGTCCGGAACCGGTCGAAGATGCCCTTGACGATGTCGGAATTCACCGCGATGCCGGTGCTCGCCGTCTGCGTCACCGCGCCGACGACCAGCACGCCCGGCAGAAAGTACTGCAGGTAGTCGTCCGTCGATCCGGCGAACGCACCGCCGAACAAGTATTGGAATACCAGCAGGAAGATGATCGGCATCAGCATGATGTCGAAGAGGACTTCGACCGCCGAGTTCTTCATTTTCAGCAGCGCCCGCTCAGCCAGGGCGAACGTGGCCGTGAAGGGATTGGACCGCGGCGGTGACTCGTTGGCCAGCAGCACCGAATCCAGGTGGTCGTCGATGCCCGCTCGCGGGGAAACTGTCATGTTCGGGGTGCTCACGCCGCATCCTCCTCGTTCTCGATGGCGGTGTTGTCTTCGGCGGGATGACCGGTCAGTTCCAGGAACACCTCATCGAGGCTCGGCTGGCCGAGCGCGTAACTGACGATGTCGACCCCGGACTGTGCGAGCACGCCGAGCGCGTGCGCGACCCGTCCGGTATCGGAGACGGCGGCCGAGAGCGTGGCCGGATCGGATCCGAGGTGCACCGAGACGCCGAGCAACTCGGCCAGAATGGATTCGGCTTCGCCCCGCTGCTGCGGGTCGCGCACCCGGACGTGCAGCGCGCCCGAGCCGACAGAAGCCTTGAGCTCGCTGGGGGTGCCCTCGGCGACGACCTTGCCGTGGTCGATCACCGCGATTCGGTCGGCGAGTTGGTCGGCCTCGTCGAGGTATTGGGTAGTGAGCACCACCGTGGTCCCCCGGGCGACCACCCCGCGGACGAGATCCCAGACCTGGTTGCGGCTGCGCGGATCCAGACCGGTGGTCGGCTCGTCGAGGAAGATGAGCCGTGGGGTGCTGACGACGCTCGCCGCGATGTCCAGCCTGCGGCGCATGCCGCCGGAGTAGGTCGAGGCCTTTCGGTCGGCCGCATCGGCGAGGCCGAACGCGTCCAAGAGGTCGTCGGCCTTCTGTTTGGCCGTGGCGCGCGGGTACCCGAGCAATCTCGCCAGGAGCACCAAGTTCTGGCGGCCGGTGAGATCCTCGTCGACGGAAGCGAACTGGCCCGTCAGACTGACCAGTTTGCGCACCGACTCGGCTTCGGCCACGACATCGTGACCGAAAACCCGTGCCGTACCGCCGTCCGGTTGTAGCAGCGTGGCGAACATCCTGAGCGCGGTGGTCTTCCCGGCCCCGTTTGGGCCGAGAACGCCGTAAACATGTCCGCTCTGCACGGCAAGTTCGAGACCGTCCACCGCACGAGTTTCTCCGAAAACCTTGACGAGGCCATTGGCCTCCAAGGCAAGAGAGGAATTCACTTTCAGCTCCCCAGAGAATAGTTGACCCACTCCGTGGACGAATGCGTTCTTACCGTTGAATCCATTGATCGGGCCCACGGATCGGGTGGAGCGCGCTGCCCCGATCAGGAGGCTACACGAGATGCTTTCCGACCGCCTATGAGTGTCACGAACTTATAACAAACAGCCTCTGAGCTGCGCTGGAATACGCGCCCTATAGCGGCAGCCCCTATTGCAATATTATCCGACTAATAGGTCTGTTTAATAGCGCTATTCGACTGTGGATATAGCCGACCGATGCTTGTTTGTCAGCTGCACCAGCAACGGAACGAGCTCGTTGGGAGTCGACTCGGCCAGCATTTCCTGGCGGATACGTTCCGCGCTTTCGGTGAACGACGGCTCAGCCAGTACCCGCTGGATCTGCTCGCGTAGGACAGAAACTGCACGGCGTGCCCCAGGTCGACCTTGCTCGACGCCTGCGAACACCTGCTCGCGGCGAGTGCTGATCACCTCGCCAGGTAGATCCCGCACAACTCGACCGTGACATGCGGCACCGCGAAGTCGGCGAGATCCAGCAGCCAACATCCTCGGCCCACCGCGCCGGATTGTTACCGTGAAATATGCCCAGCGAATCCCCGGTAGCGGCGACTCTGCGTCGCGAGCAGCTCCGCGACTTCCTTCGCACCCGCCGCGCCCGGCTCACCCCCGGTGACGTCGGCCTGATCGCCGCGGGCAAGCGGCGCACACCGGGGCCGCGCAGGGAGGAGGTCGCGATGCTGGCCGGGGCTAGCATGTGATTGGTGGCCCCCTACCCGTTTGGGAGTGATTGCCATGGCGAAACCGCAGGTTTCGGCCGGTTCCTCGTCGGAGTTGGATATCTATGCGCGGGTGTCGCGGGTGGGTGATGAGCGGCACCGGCCCACCGGTGGGCAGGTCGATGACTGCACGGCGCGGGTCCAGGACCTGGGCGCGACCGTGGGAGAGGTGCATGTCGATGACGGGCGATCGGCATGGAACCCGAATGTGAAGCGGCCCTCGTGGCTCCAACCGGATCGTGGGCTATTCCATCGACTCGCGGATGAAGTCCGCGCTGGCCGTGCGCGCGCTCAACAACGCGGTGGCTCGCCGCGGGGACGTGGCCGGCTGCATTCTGCACACCGACCGTGGGTCGCAATTTCGAAGCCGAAAGTTCGTGCGCGCCTCGACTCGTCACGGCATGGTCGGGTCGATGGGCCGAGTCGGCGCGGCCGGTGACAACGCCGCCATGGAGAGTTTCTTCGCGCTGCTGCAAAGGAATGTTCTCGACCGCCGATCCTGATGCGGCCGTGAGGAATTGCGCATCGCGATCGTCACCTGGATCGAGCGGACCTACCACCGTCGGCGGCGGCAGACCGCCCTCGGCCGGTTGACGCCGGTCGAATACGAGACAATCATGACCTCACCGGCCAGTCAGGCCGCGTGACCAAAGCTGTCACCTGACCGTGCAGCAGTCCCACCATCACGTGATCGACGGTGACATCTTCGGCAACCGCCAAACCCCCGGCGTCAGTCCCTCAGGCACCGGGGGTTTTCACCGGTGGTGGTTCTCATCGTGCCGGATTCGGCTTCCCCACATCCTGCAACTCTGCTCCATGGAAGCTGACATAGGCGCACAAGAGAGTGCGTAACGAAGATGTCACGCCGGCCAGATGTGAGCACTACGTACTCCATGTCGCCTGAGCAGCGCGAAGAACAGCTCAGAATTCCTCTCACAGTTCCACCACCAACCGGGTCGGCCGATTCCATTCAGCGCCCAGGAGGCATTTCGAGTGCCAGACAGGCTGTCCGACCGCGCATAGGCGGCATGTCAGTGTATTCCGGCCACGCTGGTACGTTCGATATGGATTTCGCCGACGGGGAGGGACGGATGACCGGCGAACCTGTGACGACGCTGTATGACTACCAATTGGCGATGCTTCACCCGATGTGCAAGAGCGCCCCTGCGCAGGCCGCGGATCTGCTCGATCGAATCGGTGCATCTCGCGCCGACACCGCGATCGCCGAGGAGCGGTGGTTCTTCGCTGCTGCGACGAACAACCTCAGGTCGATCGCTGAGTACGTAACAGCTTGGGGTGCACCATCTTCAGAGCGGATTGAACGCCACGGCGATAGCGAGGTTCGGTATGCGGGGTGGGATCTGCCGTTCTGGCCCGGCCTGCAGATCGAATGGATGGAGATTCCGCATCACCCCAGCCTGTTCAGGCAGCTTCTCCGGCACGCCGACTGTCCACGGCCGCGGTTGGAATCTATCGCAGACCTGACACCCTGGTCATGCACCTGGAACGAGTTCCACGATGCAACCCTGGGACCGACGGACTTTGTCGATGGATTCGGCGGGATCGGAGACGTCGTAGCCCTCCGGGCGATCGATCCCGACTCCGGCCGCAATCGTGTCTACTGGGCACATTTCGATTGGGGTCTGTTGCAACATGTCGAACCAGCACCCGACACCTACATCTGGAAGCTTTGAGGCACTACCAAGGCCACCCGATGGCCGATCGAACTGAACACACTCAACTCGGCATGTGCGGGCGTCCGGCCGTGGGTGCGGTTGCCAGCGCAGAACGCCCGGGTCGCGGCATTACCGCGCGTTAGAAGGTGATACGGGTGGAAAGTTTGGTCGATCCCGGACCCGACAGATCAGCAAGGCTTGCCGCACGTCCGGCCATCGCCATCAGCAGCGCTTCCCCGGGACCATTGACCAACGGCCCGGAACCGTGCACCCAGGTGAAATCGGTTGCGGCCAAACGCACGCCGCGTGTACGCCAGGCGCCGCGAATCAGCGGCGCGTAGCGGGTGAAGTCCAGAGCAATGCGCAACCGGTCCTCCGGGATCGTCCGCGGCAGGTCGAGAGCCCGCCGAATGTCCTGCTGATGAATCATGGCTTCCACCAGCGCAACCCGCCCGCCGAACCATGCGGTCAGCCCCGTTGGCTCGGAATGAGCACGCAGCAGATCGGCCAGCTGCCACGACGGGTGATCCGCGTACGTGGCCACACCAATCCGGTTGATATCCTCCAAAAGTTCTCCACGGGCGACGTGCGCTGCGAAGCGTGCAGGCGTCAACTGCCCGTAGGCGTGAACATGTGCTGCGACGTCACGCACCCGCCACGTCGCGCACAAGCTGGGGGCGTCCCACTGCTCGGCCGACAAGCCAGTGACCAGTTCCGCCAGTTCGACTCGCTCGGCCCTCGCCAGACCTTTGATGTTCATGCCGGTCAGTACACCACCGCCGTCATGCCCTGAGAAGAATCAACCAACGCACGGTCATCGGCATGATGGTGCGTTCGGTCAGCGTCAGAAGCCCTGGCCCCGTTGATCTTCCGAGATGGTGCGCTGGCCGGTTCGGTCAGCGCGACATGCGGCATCCGGATGTCTTTCTCGAACAGACCCGGCACAAGACACGGGCAGTGCGGAGCCTGAGGCCGACTCGTCACCGGTGGCCGAGGTCCACTGTCAACCTCTGACACGGATCGAAAACGTCGGCTTGTCCGTTCAACGAGTTAGCGAATCGCCCGGCAATGACAGGTGATGCCCGGAACCTACATCGGCGCAGGAGGAGTGTGTAACCAACATGTCACCCCTTTCGAGCTGTGCCTATCCGCACTACGCCACGCCGCCAGGTAGGAGCGCGACGGCTCAGCGCACAACGCGACGCTCGGCACCGACCCGACAGCACAGCATCGCGATTCGTCGTGACGACACAACTGGAGCCACAGACCCAGTTGTTACCGTGAAATATGCCCAGCGAATCCCCCGTGGCGGCGACCCTGCGCCGCGAGCAGCTCCGCGATTTCCTGCGCACCCGCCGCGCCCGGCTCACCCCCGGTGACGTCGGCCTGATCGCCGCGGGCAAGCGGCGCACGCCGGGGCTGCGCAGGGAGGAGGTCGCGATGCTGGCCGGGGTCGGCGTCTCCTGGTACACGTGGCTCGAGCAGGGACGCGACATCAACGTGTCGGCCGAGGTGCTCGACGCGGTCGGCCGCGCACTGCGCCTGACCGAGCCCGAGCGCGCGCACCTCTACGTGCTGGCCGGGCTCAATCCGCCCCGCGCGGGTGCGGCGCGCGACACCGAGGTCTCGCCGCAGCTTCGGCAGGTGGTCGACGCGTGGGCGCCGCGTCCGGCGATCCTGCGCGACCGCTATTGGAATCTGCTCGCCGTCAACGAGGCGACGCGCATCGTCTTCGGCTATGACGACACCGACCGCAACTGCATCGTCTCGTTCTTCACCAACGCCCGCTACCGCGGCATGCACGACCCGTGGACGTCCATCGCGCCCGCGGTCGTCGCCGCCTTCCGCGCCGATGCCGACCAAGCCCCCGACGATCCGGAGTTCCGCCGCGTCATCGACGAACTCGCCGCGGTGAGTACCGAATTCGCCGAGTTGTGGGCCCGGCACGACGTCGGCGTCCCCGCGCAGGGCGTGAAAGCGGTGCGCCATCCGGCGGCGGGCGAGCTGTTCTTCGATGTGACGACCTTGGTGGTCGCGGACCGCCCCGATCACCACCTCGAGCTGTACCACCCGCGGCCGGGCACCGCGACCGAGGAGCGGGTCGCCCAGCTCTTGCGGAGCCCGGTAGCCGCCTCGGTCTGATCACCAGGGTGGTGTTGCCGGACCCATGTCGACCACGCACTGTTCGCCACGCGTCGGGCTCGGCAGGCTGAATGCCATGACGCACAACACTTCCGGCACATTCCGATTCCAGGACAAGATCGCGCTCGTCACCGGCGGCTCGAGCGGGATGGGCCTGGCGACCGCGCGACGACTGCTGGCCGAGGGCGCCTCCGTGGTGATCACCGGCCGGGACAAGACCCGGCTCGATGCCGCGGTCCAGGAACTCGGCGGCGGTGACCGCCTGCTCGCGATGCCCGGTGACGCGTCCAGCCTCGCCGATCTCGACGCATTGGCCGACGCGATCCGGGAACGCTTCGGACACCTGGACGTGGTCTTCGCCAATGCCGGTGTCGCTTCGTTCCAACCGCACGCCGACGTCACCGAGGCCGAGTTCGACCGCGTGGTCGACATCAACTTCAAGGGCGTGTTCTTCACGATCCAGAAGACCCTTCCGCTGCTGTCCGACGGCGCCGCGATCGTCGTCAACGCCTCGTGGACCCTGCACCGCGGCATGCCGGGCGCTTCGCTCTATGCGGCGACCAAGGCGGCGGTGCACAACCTCGCGCACACCCTCGCCGCGGAGCTGGGCCCGCGGCGGCGAATCCGCGTCAACTCGGTGAGCCCCGGCTATATCGAGACCCCGATGTTCCACGCCGAAGTGTCCCCGGAGGCGCAGACCGCCGTCGTCGGCGAGGTGGTCGCCGGACGCGTCGGCACCGCCGAGGACGTCGCCGACGCCGTCGCGTTCCTCGCGTCCGCGGAGGCGTCGTACGTCAACGGACAGGATCTGATCATCGACGGCGGTCTGGTCGCCTCGATCCCGGGCAAGCTCCTTTGAGCTCGGCAGCGAGTCTCACCATCGGCACGGTCATCGGGCGCCACCTGCTCCGGCTGGACGGCTTGCGCGACGCCGAACCCGAACGGATCACCGCGTTACTCCGAACCGCCTTCGACGGCATTCGCCCACGGCGCCGCGCGAACCATTCCGGACAAGTCAGCATGAATCCTCCACCGAAACGCTGTCCGAAACCCTGTGACACTCGAATCAGTGCTGGTCTCAGGGGTTTCCCCGATGTCCGGCCCTGGGGTGGCGATCTACCGTTTCGGCGATAGCGGGTAGCACGAACGGAGAACCTAATGAAGGCGATCATGCAAGACCGGTACGGATCACCGGAGACCCTCGAGTTCGGGGACGTCGACCCACCGCTTCCCGGCGACGACGAGGTGCTCGTCCGGGTGCACGCCGCCGCGGTCAACGCCCTGGATTGGCATGTGATGCGCGGGGATCCGTACCTGGCCCGGCCGATGATGGGTCTGCGCGGGCCGCGGGCGAAGATCCGCGGCCGCGATTTCTCGGGCCGGGTCGAGTCCGTCGGGCGCAACGTGACGCGGTTGAAGGCCGGTGACGAGGTGTTCGGCGAGGCCGACGGCGCCTTCGCCGAGTACGTGGCCGCTCCGGAAGGAGTGGTCGCGCACAAACCGGCTCGCCTGACATTCGAGCAGGCGGCCGCGATTCCGCTGGCGGGCAACACCGCACTCATGGGGCTGCGGGACCTCGGGCAGGTCCAGCCGGGCCATCGAGTTCTGATCAACGGCGCGTCTGGCGGCGTCGGCACGTTCGCGGTGCAGATCGCCAAGGCCTTCGGCGCGGACGTGACCGGCGTGTGCAGTACCAAGAAGATCGAGCAGGCACTGGCACTCGGCGCGGACCGCGTCATCGACTACACCAAGGACGACTTCGCCACCGGAACAACGCGATACGACCTGATCTTCGATCTCGTCGGCAACCGCTCGCTGTCCGAATCGCGGCGAGCACTGACACCGGCCGGCAAGCTCGTCCTGTCCGGCGGCGGCGTGTACCGGGGCGGCTCGATCGTCGGACCGATGGCGCTCATGGTGACGGGAATGGCGCTGGCGCGCTTCGCCCGCTGGGTGGACGTCCTCCAGGTGGAGCAGCGCGCCGACAATCTGACCGCGCTCGCCGAGCTGGTCGAAGCCGGGAAACTCACACCGGTGATCGACCGGACCTACCCGCTCGGCGAGGCCGCCTCGGCCATCCACTACCTGGAGACCGAGCACGCGCGCGCGAAGGTCGTCATCACGGTCTGACGACAACGACCGCCGCGGCAGGCACGCGCCGAGCGGTAACGGCACCCGGGGCGTCGGCGAGCAAGCCCGGCAGGTGCGCTTTACCAGCCGGTCGTCCGCTGGTTCCAGAGGACCTCCACAAACACCTCGCCGATGCTCCGATCAGTGAATTTCCTTGTGGGCCACTGTGACACAGCCATCTCGGCGCGACGCCGCCGCAAACCGGCTACGCACACTTGAATCTTGCCGGTTCGTCGCAATAAGTTACTCGATATTACCCACCAACACCCCTGATGCACACCCGCCCCCGTTCGTCGACTCGCGACACGGTCGGGTCGACATGAGGCACGGCAAGGTCGCGAAAGATGCACGTGGTCTTGCTCTAACAGCGACTCGAAGGCAGTCGCGCATCCCCCACGGACCGAACGGGAACGCACGAAACCCGGGTCGAGCAAAACGCGGACAGCACTCCAGCGAGCTGTTAAGTTAATAACTATTCCTCGATTCATGACGGTAGACATGGGTTGCTCGCCGCCGGATCGAGGTCTGCTCGTACTCAATGAGGAGTGACGTCATGGATGGACTCAACAGACGTGATGCGTTGAAGGCCAGCGGGATCCTCGGGGCGCTCGGCGCCTTGGCGATCGTTTCGCCCGCGCGGGCGGAGCCGTGGACCTGGTCACCGCAGGGCTCGGTGGCCGGATCCGGTTCCGGCGCCGACCCGATGACGGTGTGGGATCCCGAGGCCGACCAGTTGGTCGCCGGATTGATCGATAGAGGCGAAGTCCCCCGGGTCAACGAGTTGTTGCGGACCTGGACCAGGAACGGTCAACCCCTACCCGGCGGATTGCCCTCGGAGCTGCGCGATTTCATGGAGTACGCGCGTCAGCTGCCGCAGTGGACCGATCGGGCCAAGCTGGGTACCGCGATCGAGTTCAACAAGAAGCGCGGACTGTATCTCGGTGTGCTCTACGGTTTCGCCAGCGGCATGATGAGTACCGTCATTCCCAAGGAGGCGCGGGCGGTCTACTACTCCAAAGGCGGTCAAGACCTCAAGGACCGCATCTCCAAGACCGCCAAACTCGGGTACGACATCGGCAGCAACAATGCCTACGGCCCCGACGGGGAGATGGTCGTCACCTGCGTCAAAACCCGGCTGGTCCACGCGGCGGTGCGACATCTGCTGCCGCAGTCACCGCATTGGGTGCACTCCGCCGAGGAAGACGTTCCGATCAGCCAGAACGACATCATGGTCACCTGGCACAGCCTGCCCACGACCGTCATGAAGCACCTGACCGCCTGGAAAGTGCCGATCCCGCCGCACGAATCGGAGGCATTCCTGCACTCCTGGCAGGTGGCCGCGCACATGCTCGGCGTCCGCGACGAGTACATCCCCAATTCGTGGGCCGAAGCCAATTCCCAAGCGGCGCAGGTCCTCGACCCCATCATCGCGGCGACGCCCGAGGGCGCCAGGCTGGCCGACCGGCTCCTCGGGCTGGGCGCCAACATCGACTTCGCGATCCTCAGCAAACCGGTACTCGGCGCGTTCACCCGCTTCTTGCTCGGCGACAAGATCGCCGACGGACTGTCCATCCCGAGGGAACCGGTGTGGGATCCGCTGCTCCGATTCAGCTGGGGCCCTTTCATCGCCGTGCGCGAGGGCCTGCTCACCGCTGTCCCGCCCGCGGCGGACGCCTACTGGCTCCTCGACGAATTTCTCCGCAAAGCCGCCCTGATCTATCTGGCCGAATTGCGGATGCCGATCAGCATCGAACTCCCGACGATGAACCGCGATATGAGCGTGCCGCCGCGCTGAATCACGGTCAGATTTTGAAACGACTTCTGCCGTCTCTTCTTTCGAGCCCATTCACTGACAAAGGAGCGCGATGATGCGTACCACCCTTCGCCTCGCCGCCGCCTCGGTCGCGGCGGCGAGCCTCGTCGGCACCGCGGCGGGTGCGACAGCCGAACCCAACCCCGCCCCGGCCTTCGCGCCGGTCGCCGCCCCCGAACCCGGAACCGGCTCGTCAGCGGTCGACTCCGGATCGGCGGCGGCCCGCTCGGCCGTCGATTTCCTCCAGCACGGCGACATCATCGGAATCATCGTCCTGCTCGGCGTCACCCCCTTCCAGATGCTGACCGGCGGCATCTGCGATCTGGCCACGCTGTCGGCACTCCCGAATCCGTGCAGACCGGGGATTCCCCGATACCCGGCGACGAGTCCTGTCTCGAATTAGGACCACGGCTCACGACTCCCTCGGCCACGGGTACGCGAGCATCCCCGGGATTGGGCAATGACGGGCATTATTAAATTGGTCGACGCGGCGACTTCTGGAGCCCGACGAAAACGCGTAGAATTCCAGCAGGTCGGGACAGCATTTTCGGAGTCCTATCATGATCACGAGAAAGAATTCACACGCGAAGCTCGCTCGATTGGCGACCGCCGTCGGCATAGCCGCAGTCGCCGCGATTCCGGTCGTCGCCGCCACGCAAGCGCCTACCGCGAACGCAACGCCCACGTCGGCAACTCAATTCGTCGAAAGTCCTGGTTGGGGCGGTGGCCACGGTTGGGGTCACGGCCCTGGTTGGGGCTGGGGTTGGGGCCGCGGCTGGGGTTGGGGCGGCTGGGGTTGGGGCTGGGGCGGCTGGGGTTGGGGCTGGGGCGGCTGGGGTTGGGGCGGCTGGGGGAGCTGGGGTCGCTGAGTCGACTTGTAGTGCCGGTGACTGAGCCCGGACACGCGCAGCGTGCCGGGCTCAGCCGCATCGAGTAACCGATGCCGTGAAGCCCGGATTCAGACCAGGCTGGAGCTGGTGACGAATGAAGATCGTGTGTATCGGTGGCGGGCCTGCCGGGTTGTATTTCGCTATTTCGATGAAGCGGCGCGACCCGGCCCATGACATCACGGTGATCGACCGCGATCCTCCGGGGTCCACCTATGGCTGGGGCGTCGTGTACTGGGACGACCTGCTCGACATTCTGTATCGGAACGACCCCGACAGCGCCCAGGCGGTGCGTGCCGGGTCGGTCCTATGGCGGGAACAGGCGATCCATGTGCGCGACGAAACCGCGCATTTCGGGGGGTACGGGTTCAGCATGGGGCGCGCGGCATTTCTCGATGTGCTGTCCCGACGGGCGAGCGACGTGGGCGTCGATGTCCAGCACGGGCGAGAGGTCCACGATCTGTCGGGCTTCGACGACACCGATCTCATCGTCGCCTCCGACGGCGCGAACAGCCAAGTACGGCAACTGGCCGATCATCGTTTCGGCACGTCCGTCGCACTCGGCGAGAATCCGTATGTCTGGCTCGGCACGGACAAGGTCTTCACCCGATTCACCTTCGCCTTCGAACACACCTCGGCCGGATGGATCTGGTTCCACGCCTACCCGTCGGTCGCCGACAAAATCAGCACCTGCATCGTCGAGTGCCAACCGCGGACTTGGCATGGACTGGGCTTCGATTCCCTGGACAACCAGGAGAACTTGCGCGCTCTGGAGAACATCTTCGCGCGCCATCTCGACGGTCACTCGTTGATCAGCAAGACACGAGGCGAGTTCGCGAAGTGGAGCCGTTTTCCCGAAGTAACCAACAAGAGTTGGTATCACGACAACGTGGTGCTGCTCGGCGACGCGGCGCACACGACGCACTTCACCATCGGTTCGGGCACCCGGCTGGCCATCGTCGACGCCGTCGTGCTGGCACAAAACCTGTACGAGCATGCCGAAGTCGCCGACGCGCTGAAGAACTACGATGCGCAGCGGCGCGCTGCGCTGCGCCCGATCCAGGCCTCCGCCCGTGCCAGCATGATCTGGTTCGAACACGCCGACCGATACCTCGACCGCAGCGCCGTGCAGTTCGCCTATGCGATGGCGGCTCGGCACGGGCTGCAAATGCCGTGGCGATATCAGCAACACCTGCTCACACAGGTATCCACCGTGCGCAAGATCCGGCGCGCCATCGACTCCGGACAGCGGCGGTGGCGGGCCGCCCGACGAGGGGAGATCGCGATGGCACTGCCTTCACCACGACGACCACCGGAACCGATCCCGACCGATCAGCCGATCTTCTGATCCCCGCCCGAGCCGGGCACCGGGACACAGGGCAGCGCACCACACGCGACGACTTACACGGCCAGCAGCGCTGTAGCTGTCGCGATCAGCGTGTCGTCCGTCGCCGAGTCGGCTCGGTCGGCGATCCCGGAGCGAAACAACGCCGCGCCTTCGATGAGCATGGTGAAGACGCGGGCGCGTATTCGGCAGATGCCCTCGGGCGCTTCGGGATTGCGCGCCCGGATGAGGCCGACGACGTGGTCCTGGTAGGTGCGGTAGAAGTCGCGCACCGCTTCGGCTGTCGACTCGTCACGCGCGGCCAGCGCCCAGATTTCGGTGTATACGCGGACAAGACAGAAGTCGTCCTGCTCCACCAGTAGCATTCGGACCATATCGGCGACCGGCTCGGTCGAATCGGCGGAGGCCAGCAGTGGGGCGAGCCGTTGCAGGGTTCGTTCGAGGGTACGGCGCAGGACCGCGGCGATCAGTTGGCCGCGGTTCGGAAAGTAGTACTGCAGGTGGCCCAGCCGGACCTCGGCCGCCGCGGCGACCGCGCGCATAGTGAGCTCCCCGTGCCCTGACTCGATGAGGATTCGTTCGGCGATGTCGAGGAGTTCGGCGCGGCGTTGCGTTCCCTTGCCGGTGCGCGGCGGACGGTGGCCGGTCATGCGGCTACGCCGGTGGTGGCGGACTCGATCTCCACAGCGACGCCGTGCGCAGCCAGCATCGCGGGAATCTCAGCAGGCAGGGGTGTCTGTTCGGGGAAGGTCACGCCCGCGGAGACCGGTGCGCCGTCCAGACCGAGAACCCGCTGAAGCCCGAGCAGTGCGCCCACCGCTGTCAGGTGAGCCTGCCCGGCCGGGTCGGTCACCACAGCACTGCGAGCGAGCCCGCCGTGCGTGACATCGACGCGCAGTCGCGCAATGCCGCCCTCTCCTCCCGCGCGCAGGATTGCCCGTCGCAGACCGGTGAAGTTGTCGCCGCGGCCCCAGCGGAAGAAACCAAGCCGCTCGAGAGCGAGCAACGCCGAAGTCGACGCGGCCGAATCGAATCCGATGCGAGTAGCCGCGGTCCTTGTGCCGAGCGTCAAGGGCAGGGTGAACTGTTCGGGAGTGTCGATGCGCGCGACTCGGGTGATCGTGCCGCCCATGCGGATTCGGCGAGTATCGCTCAGCGGCATGACGTTTCGCCGCTTCCCGTTTTCGATCACCTCGTAGTCCAAGCCGAAGCGGTCCATGAAATCGATCGAGTCCGCACCCGCTCGATCTCGCAGATCCCAGCGGATCGCCACCTCGACCGTGTCGGCGCCGCCGAGCTCATGGGCGAGACAGGCGGCGACAAGACTGGTGACACCGCCCATCCATGCCGAGGACAGCAGCACAGGCGCGGCCGGGGCGAGCATCGCGGCCACGGTGGCGGCTCGTTGCAACCGGGCGGTCCACCGGGTGATGTCGACGAACGGCACCCCACCCGCGATCGCCGCCCGCAGAATACGGTCGTCGGGATCGTTGACCAGGCCCACCACCGCTCGCACATCGGCTCGGAATGGCACCGGATCGGCCAGATCCCACACCTCCAGCGCGGCACCAGTTTCCGCGGCCACTTCCCGGCCCCGTTCCGGCGTGCGCCCGGTGAGCAGCAGCGGAAGCGACCGAGCCGCCATCCGCGCCACCTCGGCACCGACCACCCCGTATCCGCCCACCAGGAGAACCGGGCCTTGCGCATCGAACTGCAACGCGTCGCTCATGATCTCAAAAATAGGTCACATGACCTAAAAATGCGAGAGGTCGCCGCGCGTTGCCGGATTCCAGCGGCTATCGCGGAGGGGCGCACCACTCGCGGCGGTAGGTGGCCCAATCCTCCGGTGTCGCAGCGAAATCGACGTACAGCGCCACACCGAAGGCCGGTCGCCGGGGGTCGTTTCGGCTCAGTCCCAATCGGATTCCGCGCACCGCGTTGGCGACGGTCTCCGCCGCGCCGTGATGCCCGGGATCGTCCGCCCAGAAGGCGGGCACCCCCATCAGGAGATCGACACTGGCCGGGGTGACCTCGAGCGCGAGCGCGGTCTGCTGAGCGACGTACCCGCCGTACAGGGAGCCCCACGGCATAGAGGTGTCGTACGACATCAGCGCTACCTGATCCACGCGCCGCGCAACATCGGCGAAATACTCTTGCGACCACCACTTTCCGTGATCGAACAGGGTGATTCCGACCGAGTGCAGCCCCGGCAGCGGGTCGATCTGCGGAGCCGAGACCGACAGCGGTGCGCCTCGGCTCGCGGTGACGGCGCGCACCTGGTCCAGCAGCGTCAGGTAGCCGGACGTGCCCGACCGTACCGGCTCCAGATCGAGGTGGACGCCGTCGAAACCGAGATCGAGCACCCTGGTGGCGGAGGCGGTGATGCGGTCGCGGACCGCGGCTTCGTCCAGATGGAGGCCGTCGAATTCGGGCGCGACGATGTCGCCGAGCCAGGACTGCACCCGTATCCCGGGCAGCGCGCGATGTACCGCGTCGACGAACCACTGTGCCCGCGGGTGTAATTCGCCGCGCAGACTGCCGTCGTGCTCGAGCGGGCCGGTGTGCACGTAGAGGTCCTTGATGCCGGTGCCGGCCAATGTGGTCACCAATCCGGCCACGTCGGCATCGGTCTTGCGGCCGTCGACCCAGGCGTGGCCCAGCCACACCGCGTCCCGCCCTCTGGTGCGCGCGTCCGCGCTGGGTTCACCGGAGAACTCGAGTCGGAGTGCGACCGCTGCCGCTCCCACGGGAAGCAGCAGCATCGCAAGCACCAGCCCTGCGGCTACCGCGGCGCGGCGACGCCGCGACCAACCCCGCCACCGAATCCCTACCCTCAGCCACCAGCCCCACACTTTTCTGTCCCTCCCCGAGCTGAAACCGCGACTCCAGCCGCCCGTCTTGCCGCTCGCCTCGGCCGATTCCGACACTACCAACCCACGTGCCACGACCCGACGACGCGAGATCGACCGAAACACATCGGCTCACCGCCGACTGTCAGTGCTATCGCACGCTCGCGAACATCCGAGAACGAATCAGCACAGGTTTCAGAAATTCTCCCGAACCCACTCCAGAAGTTACCCGCCGTTACTACTATTCAGTCAGATCGCGTCGCTGTCCCAGTCAGACGACGCGTCACGACCGCGAACAAGGAAGTGGGGGGTCGCAACGATGCACTCTCTGTCACGATTGCGCCGCATCAGACCTGTCGCACTGCTCACCGCCGCGGTCATCGCCGCGATGATGGTGCCCGGCAGCGCCTCGGCCGATCTGCAATCCGACATCGCCACCGCCGTCCAGGAATTCCTGGATGTCGGACGAAAGTCGGTGCCGCGCGCGGACTGCGGACCGGATTCGATGCCGGAACCCGGCCTCCAGGGCGACGTGCCCGCCGCCGACCGCGACAGCGGACGCAGCACGCGGGGCTACCGGTGCAACATGTCGATGGTCGGCCAATTCGCCGGGCGCGGAGCCGGAATCACCTCCACCAGCTTCGAACACTGCGCCTACATGGGGTCGTTCTTCCCCGGCGACCTGATCAGCGAAGGCCGCGGCGTCCAGGTGCTCGACGTCTCGGATCCGGCGAACCCGCGCCCGACGGTCACCCTCACCGAACCAGCCATGCTGGCGGGCACCTGGGAGAGCCTGAAGGTCAACGCCGAGCGCAAACTGCTGGTGGGAACTGGTGTCCCGGTCGGCATCGGCGTCGGCTACCTGTCCGTCTACGACATCTCCGACTGCGCGCACCCACGCCTGCTCAATCCCGGTCCCGGCACGAATCTGCTGATGCCCCTTCCGATTACAACGCACGAGGGCGGCTTCTCCCCCGACGGACGCACCTACTGGGCCTCCGGCATCGCGCCCGGTTTCGTCAGCGCCGTCGATCTCACCGATCCGGCCAACCCGCGCGTCGTCTGGCAGGGCTTGACCGGCATCGAAGCGCACGGCTTCGGCATCAGCCCGGACGGCAACCGCATGTACCTGTCCGCGCTCGGCGGCTTCACCGTGCTCGACATCAGCGCCGTGCAGCGCCGCGACCCGAATCCGCAGGTGCATCACATCGGCCGCACGTTCTGGACCGACGGTTGGGCGACCCAGCACAGCATCCCCGTCAGCTACGACGGCAAGCCGTACCTGTTCACCGTCGACGAGGGTGGTTCCGGCGGTGTGAAACTCATCGACGTTTCCGACGACACCGCCCCCAAGGTCGCGAACAAGTTGAAGCTCGAGATCAACCTGCCGCAGCACCTGGACGCGAATATCGGCTCCTCCATGGGTGGTTCGGCGTTCGCCTACGAATCGCACTACTGCGCCGCCGACCGGCAGGAGAATCCGACGGCGCTCGCCTGCGGGTGGATCTCCTCCGGAATCCGGGTCTTCGACGTGCGCGATCCGTTCGCGGTGCGCGAGATCGCCTACTTCAACCCGCCCGCGCGCACCGGCCGCAACCTCGAACTGTGGAACTCCCCGCACGCCTTGGCCTCGATCATCGGCGTCCCGCTGATGAGCGCACCGCCCGCGGCGCGCGCGGTGCTGGAGGGACAGTTCGATCCGGCCGATGCGCTCACACCCCGCACCGGGCGGCTCGCCTTCGGCGACGTCTCCACCGACTGGTGCTTCTCCCCACCCGAATGGCGCGGCAACGATTTGTATGTCGCGTGTTCGGACAACGGCTTCATGGTGTTGCGGCTCGACGAGGCGGTCTACAGCCCGCCCGCCGACCAGCGTTCGATCGTCGGCTCGTGAGCATGCCGCTCGGGGTTCGGATCGCCGCGTTCGCCTCGGTCGCCCTGCTCCTGCTGGCGCTCGGGGCGGCGTTGCGACCGCTGGCGCTACCCGAAAAGCACACTGCCGCAGCCGTACTAGACGCCATCGAGATCGGTTTCGCCCAGGACATGACCGCGCACCATCAGCAGGCGCTGCTGATGACCCAGCGCCTCGACCCGGCCGCGGCGCCGACCGTCCGCCGCGTCGCCGAGCAGCTGGCCGACACCCAGCGCGTCGAGATCGGCACCATGCTGGGCTGGCTGCGTCTCGCCGACGCGTCGCCGCTGTCGCCGCGACCGATGACGTGGATGGCCGATAAGGCTGCGTCGCACCACCATTCGGCGCGACCATCGGATGCGCCGATGCCCGGCATGGCGACGACGGCCGAACTCGACGCCCTCGCCGCGGCGCGCGGTCGGGACGCGGAAATCCTGTTCCTGCAACTCATGATTCGCCACCATCAAGGCGGCATCGCGATGGCGCAGGCGGCGGACCGGCAGCTGACCGAAGGGCCGGTCAAAGAGGCAGCCCGCGCGATGATCCAGTCCCAAGGTCAAGAGGTCGGGGTGATGAGTCTGTTGCTGACCCAGCTCGGCGGCGGGCTGCTCCCCCGGTGACTCCCGGCCGCTGTCGGCGCTGTCGAGACCTCTCGGTATCGTCGGTGCCGATGAACGGCCGCGGCCGGGAGAGGGTTGGTGCGGTTAGATGATTCAGGTGGACGAGATCACCATTCCCGAACACATCCACGGCTATCCGGACGTCGCCTTCGGCGGTTTCGTCGCCGGTGTGCTCGCGACCCGTTGCCCGGAGCCGACCGCGCGCGTCGATTTCCGCGCCAAGGTACCGGTCGGCACACCGCTGGCGATGACTCCCACCGCCGTGAACGGCACCGCGCTGACCGACGCGGAGGGCAAAGTCCTCGCCGAGATCGGCGGGACCACTTTGTCCCTCGATATTCCGCCCGCGCCGAGCTGGGCCGAGGCCGAGGCCCTCACGACGCGCGTCCTCGCGTCGGGCGAACGTCGCGTCACCCACTGCTACGGCTGTGGCGCGGCGTGCGAACCCGGCCGGGGGCTGCGCCTGTTCCCCTGGGCGCTGCCCGACCGCGAACTCATCGCCGCCGCGTGGGTGCCAGACCCGGCGCTTGGCGCGGCGGACGGCGCCGTCACCACCGAAAACGTGTGGTCCGCGCTCGATTGCCCCGGCGGCCACGCGGGGTTCCTGCTGTCCGGCATGCGCCAAGGCGCGGTCACCGCCGCCCTCAGCGCGACCCTGCTGCGGCCGATCCAGGCTGGCGAGCCGCACATCGCTTATGCCTGGCCGATCGGACGGGACGGCCGCAAGTACACCGTGGGTGTCGCGTTGTCGACCGCGGCGGGCGAGCTCTGCGCGGTCTCCGAGGCGCTCTGGATCGAACCGCGCGGCCTGTAGGCGATCGGCGTTACTCGCAGGCGAGCCCGAAAAGGAAGAACCCCCGGCCGAATGGCCAGGGGTCCTCGTACTCGATCAGCGCGAAATCACAGCGGAGGAAAACCCGCCGAACCCGTGGCCAGCCAATTCCAGAAGGCCGCCGCACGGTTGGTGATCAGGGCGACGATGTCGAGAACGGTGCTTCCCATACTTTTCCTTACCTCTCGCATAAACAATTGCTGGTCGACCTGATTCCATCGAGCCAGGTCAGCAGCGTTTTTCACACTCCACGCCGAGCGCCGAGCACTGCCAGTGTGCCAACTGTGTGCCAACGCACGGAAACCCGGCCCCTTCCCGGGCTCTCGGCCGCGATCGACGCAGCCCCACCGGATTCCCCACCGATGCCCTCGGTTTCGACCACCGACCTGGCGCCTGCCTCCGCTCACGTCATGCGTAATCCTGCGTACCGATGTCGACCTCTGCCGCTCGCTCGCGCGAGGGGGATACATCCGCCGCGTCGGCGATGGCGTCGGGGTCACTCGTCGGAATGCGGTGTGGCTTCGCCGGATCCAGCCCTGTCGGGCTCGAGGTTGTTGTCGAGCCGAATCAGCAGCTGTTCCAGGGTCTGGATCTCGGCGGGACTGAATCCGGCGACGGCCCGCTGTTCGATTTCGGCCAGTCGCCGTCGCGCTTCGGTCAGTTGCGGCGCGGTGTCGTCGGTCAGCGTGATCGTCTGACTACGGGCATCGTGGGGATTCGGTGTGCGGCGGATCAGCCCGTCCCGGTCCATCCGGGTGAGCAGTTGGGCCATGGTGGCCGCAGCGCCGCGTCGCCGTCGCGGGGGCCGGACCGACCGGCCTCATGCTCGCCGCCGAATTGCGGGTCCGCGGTATCGAAGTCGTCGTGGTGGAGCGGCGGCCTTCCCATGGCCCGAACCGGTTCGATCCGGACTGGCCGACCGCACTGATCGTGCCGCAGCACGAGACCGAGCGGATCCTGACCGCCCGCGCCGTCGAACTCGGCGTCCGGATCGTGTGGTCGACCGCGGTGGTAAACCTGCGCCAAGACGACGCCGGGGTCGAGGTCTTGCCTGACGGGCAGGACGGCTCGGCTTCGATCCGCGCCGAGTACCTCGTCGGCTGCGACGGTGGGCACAGCACCGTGCGTAGGATCTGCGGCTTCGAATTCCCCGGCGACGAGCCGGTCTCGTCCTGGATGGTCGGCGACGTGCGGTTGGACTGCCCGCCCGACGGCAACGGCGTCTTCGGCCGCAACGAACGGATCGGCACCTACCACCGCTCTGATCGAACCCGGACACCAGAACGACGCACTACGCGACGTCATCGCCGACATCCTCACCGTGCCGGAAGTGTGCCGTGACGGCCTCGTCGCCGTCCGGCTGACCGATATGCCGCCCCGCAGGCTTTCCGCCTGGAACAGCGCCACCGCGAACCCGCTCATCCGGTCGTTCGCAGCGGTCGCCACGGCGACCTATCGAAGAGATGCCGTCGAACCGAGACGCACGCAACCACGTGCCAAGTCCTGAACGCTGTTCCGTTTGTGGGTCGATCCGCTCACGCAGTTATCGGTCGCGCGCGAAAGCCACGGCCGCCTCCAATCAGTTACGACGCAATCCCGCGATGAGGAGTTCGGCCATGCGTCGCGCGTCGTAGCGGGGGGTGTTGCCCGCGCCGATGCACAGGTTGCCGACGCCGCGCAGGAGTTCGTAGGCCTCCATGTCGGGGCGAATCTCACCGGCTGCCGCAGCGGCGTCGAGCAGCTGGGTGCATACGGGGACGAGACGGTCGAGGAAATAGCTGTGCAGCGCCTCGAAGGTGGGATCGCCGGACTGCAACGCCTCGGCCAAGCCGTGCTTGGTGACCAGGAAGTCGACGAAAAGGTTGATCCACCGCGCCAAGGCCGCGTGCGGCGTTTTGCTGTCGGCCAGCAGTGCCGGACCGGCCTCCGCGCAGGCCTCGACCTGGTGCCGGTAGACGGCGACGATGAGATCTGCGCGTGTGGGGAAGTGACGATAGATCGTGCCGACGCCGACACCCGCCCGTGCGGCGATGTCGCGCACGGGGGCGTCGACGCCGGACGAGACGAAAGCCGCCGCGGCCGCGTCCAACAGCGTCTTTTCGTTACGCCGGGCGTCGGCCCGCTTTCGCGGGGCCGACGATCCCGATCCGCCGGTATCGGCCATTTCGCACCTACCTCCGTGACTCCACTTGCCAAGCGGAACCATGTTCCGTATGTTCTTTGACGGAACAAGGTTCCGTTTGTTCAGGATGCCAGCACCGGCGATCCGAAACCAATCCCCCCTCGCTTCACCTCTCACGGAGGAACATCTCATGCAGTACCGCACCTTGGGCCGCACCGGCGTGCAGGTCAGCACTCTCGTGCTCGGCGCGATGAATTTCGGCAGTTTGGGACGTACCACCCAAGACGAGGCCACCGCCATGGTCGACGCCGCACTGGACGCGGGGATCAACCTGATAGATACCGCCGACTGGTACAGCCGGGGAGAGTCCGAGGAGATGGTCGGCAAGGCCATCGCAGGCCGTCGCGACGACCTCGTGCTGGCCACGAAGGCGGCCATGCCGATGAGCGACGAGCGCAACCACCGGGGCGGTTCGCGCCGGTGGCTGGTCACCGCGTTGGACAACAGCCTGCGCCGTCTCGGCGTCGACCATGTCGATCTCTACCAGATCCACCGCTGGGACCCGAGCACCAGCGACGAGGAGACGCTGTCGGCGTTGACCGATCTGCAGCGCGCGGGCAAGATTCGCTACGTCGGCTCCTCGACGTTCCCCGCGTACCGCATCGTGCAAGGACAGTGGGCCGCCAGGGAGCACCACCTGAGCCGCTATGTCACCGAGCAGCCCGGCTACTCGATCTTGCAGCGCGGCATCGAGACTCACGTCCTGCCCGTGACCGAGCAGTACGGGCTCGGCGTGCTGGCATGGAGCCCGCTGGCCTCGGGCTGGCTGTCGGGCGCGATCCGCGAGGGCCGCGAAATCACCACCAGCCGTTCATCGTTCATGCCGCAACGCTTCGACACGAGCATCCCGTCCAACCGGGCCAAAATGGCAGCCGTCGAACAGCTGGCCGAACTCGCCGATGCGTCCGGTCTGACGCTGATTCAGCTCGCACTCGGTTTCGTCACCGCACACCGCGCCGTGACCAGCGCGATCATCGGCCCCCGCACCATGGACCACTTGCACTCGCAGCTCGCCGCCGCCGACACCGCGCTCTCCAGCGATGTGCTCGACGCGATCGACGCGATCGTCGCTCCCGGTGTCGACCTCGCCCCGGACGAGAAGCACGACACGCCCCCTGCCCTGCTCGACGCCACGCTGCGGCGTCGCTGATCGCCGGTCACGACCGATAGGACGAACCAGCCTTCTCGTGGTCAGCTGACGGCGAAGGCTGTCGGTTGTTTCGCGCCGACGAATGGCTTCGACGCTGTCAGGTGGGCGTTGCCGTCGCGGTTCGCGCCGGGATCGCAGGAAGTCCCAGCACGGTTTCGGCCAGTACACGGGTAGGCCGACCGGGAATTCGTTCCAGCACTCCGCCCGCGAACACGTCGTAGAGCGGCAGGGTTTCCAGGTGCACGTAGCCGATGTGGCAGTCGCATTCGGTGCGGGGACAGGCTCGCGGGGCGAGGGCGGCTCGGTAGGAGCCGTCGTAGAGGTTGCCCAGTGCGGCCGGAACGAAATGGCAGCGGCGGACGTCGCCGTCGCCGTTCACCGAGATGACCGAGGATCCGGTGCGGCACGGGAGACCGGCCGAGGGATGGGGATGGCGGCTGAACGGGAAGAGCGGGTCGAGAGCGGTCCAGTCGGCCGCCGCGGCGTCGGTGTAGGTGTGCCCTTCGGCGGCGTTGACCCAGAGATAGATGTGTTCGGGTAGGTCCGCGCGCAGACGGCGGGCATGCTCGAGATGTTCTGGGAGCCCGACGATTCCGACACTGAAACGGACACCGGCGCTGGCTGCTCGAGCGGTCTTGTCGAGAAAGCGGTCGTACGGCGTCTGGCCGGGGTGGTAGGTGCACCAGAGGGCGACGGTCTCGAGGTCGGCGTCGGCGAGCCATTCGGTCCGGCAGCTCAGGTTGGTCTGGATGGCGACGCGGTCGATGTGCCGCTGGTGCGACAGTTCGATCATGGCGCGGCGGTACCAGGACCGCACGAGTCCTTCGCCCCACGGGGTGAAAAGGATCGAGAGACGATCACCCGTCTGCGCGCACGCCCACCGGGTGAATCGTTCGAGGGCGGCGCGGTCGGCGCGGAGCTGGGCGGTCGTGTCGCGGCGTTTGGCGAAGGGGCAGTACGGGCAGTCGTAGTCGCAGGAAGCCAGCGGTCCGCGGTAGAGAATGGTGAGATCCACCGCGGTCACCGGTGTTCGTAGGCGGCCATGGCGGCACGTACCGCCGGGGAGAAGAATTCGGGGCCGATGGCGTCGGAGTAGGCCAAACCCTCGGCGGTCAGCCGTAAATGGCCCGATCGCGGGTCGGCCAGCCACCCCCGCTCCGCGAGGGTGTCCAGTTCGGCGGCGAAGCGGTCGTGCGGTTCGTGGCCGAAACGCAGCCGGTAGTCGGCCACCGCGAAACCCTCGGCCTGGAGCAGCGATTGCAGCAGGTAGCGACGCTCGGGCTCGTCGCCGTCGATCACTCGTCCATAGGCGGCGCGGCTGAAATCCGTTGTGGCCGCGTAGGTGTCGATGATCGCGCGCACCTCGCGCGGAGCGACGGCGTAATCGAAGGAGTAGTGCGTTCCCGAGGTGTAGGAGCGCGCTCCGCAGCCGAGGCCGATCATGCCGTCGGTCTGACAGGCGTAATCGTCCGGCCCCTGGGGCGGCGCGTCGCGGCGGCGGAACATGCGCATGGAGACCTGCTCGTAGCCCGCCGCCAGGAGGTGGTCACGCCCCTCGACGTACCGTCGCAGCCGCTGTTCGTCCCAATCACGTTCGGCGACAGCAGGATCGGCGTGCCGGCCGAGCCCGGTCAGCGGGCGGACGTAGAGCGGGTAGAGGTAGATCTCCTCGGGGCGCCACGCCAGTGCGGCGTCGAGCGACTCCAGCCAGGTCGCGGCGGTCTGACCGTCGATGCCGTAGATGAGGTCGATGTTCAGCACCGGGATGGCGGTGTCCCGGATTCGACCGAGCGCGGCCTCGACATCGGCGCGTCGTTGCGGCCGCACGGCGGCGCGTGCCTCCTCTTCGATGAAACTCTGCACACCGAGACTCAGCCGGGTCGTCCCGCGCTCGGCCAAGACCGCGAGGCGATCGGCGGTCGCCGTGCTCGGCGACGCCTCCACCGAGAGCGGGATCGCGCGCAGGTCGGCGCCCATGATGTCCTCGGCGATGTCGCACAGTCGGGTCAGCTCGTCCGCTTCGAGGAAGGTGGGTGTGCCGCCACCGATCGCGGCGGTGGCGAAACGCGGGGGCTCGGCGTCACCCAGTGCCGCACGAACAGCCTCGGATTGGCGGGTGAGCGCGTCGAGGTAGCGACCGACGAGACCGTCGGGCGCGCCGACGCGGGTGAACAGATTGCAGAAGCCGCAGCGCACCTCGCAGAACGGGATGTGCAGATACAGCGAAAGCGCCTGCCGCGATTGCCCGGCCCATAGATCGGTGAGCGCGGGCGGCGGAGCGAACGCGCGGTAGGCGGTCTTGTGCGGATAGGCGTAGACGTAGTTCTGATACGGCCGGGGCAGGATGATCGTGCGGGTCATGCGGGTGGCTCCAGGAAGAAATGACCGTAGGGGACGGTCCATACCGATTCGTGTCCGAGCCGGTGCCCGGTGAAGCCGTCGTCACCGTAGGCCGTGCCGTGATCGGAACACACGATGGCGAAACAGCGTCGCCGCGAACGCATCACGTCGAACAGCCGGCCTACGTGCCGGTCGATGTATTCCAGCGCTGCCGCGTGGGTGGCGCGGTTGTCGCCCGCTTCGCGGGTCGCGCCGGGCAGGTGGAACCAGTTGGGCTGATGCAGGGCGGAGGCGTTGACGAAGAGGAACAGTCGCCGCTCGGCGGGCAATGCCGCGACCACTCGCTCGGCGCAGGCCACCTGCGCCTCGAAGGAGGTAGGCGAGGCTACGGAAAACGCTGGTTTCCAATGACTCTCGGCGAACATCCCCGGCAGGACGCTGCCGAGCGCACCCTGCTTGTTGAAGAAGCCGACGCCGCCGATGCAGACCGTGTGATAACCGCGCGCGGCCAGCGCGGTGACCAGATCGGGCTCGTCGAAGACGAAGGTGCGCTCGGCGGTGGTCTCGCTGCCCGCGAACCGCGCGGCGAACAGCCGCGGGTGCGGGCCCGGCGTCGCCGGTGTCGGCAGGAAGCCTGCGAAGATGGCGTGATGGGCGGCGTAGGTGAAATTGCCTGGGGCGTGGCGTTTCTGCCAGCCGCCGCCGGGGAGGTACGCGCTCAGATTCGGTAACCGCCCCGCTGCCGCCAGTTCGGCCGCGACGTCGTAGCGCAGGGTGTCGAGGGTGAGCAACAGGAGATCGTCCCGGCCGATCACGGCGTTCATATCCGGCTCCGTGGCCTGCGAGATCGTCACAGCGATACTCCTTCGCGCGTCTCCCGCGAATCGGGTTGCCGGGCATGGTGATAGCGAGCCGTCGCGGCGACGACCTGAGCCGTGTAGGTGTCCAGCCCGGCGGCCGGACCCTCCGGCAGTCCGGAGAGCCGGGGCAACAGATCCCCGAAGGCGTTGACCTCGGCGACCATGAACCGCCGCCACCCGACGACGGGCAGTAGATCGACGCCGACACACAGGGTCGCCGGAAAACAGGCGGCCGCCTGTTCGCAGATCGACAGTGCCGTCGCCCAGTGCTCGCCCGCGGCAGCGCGGAAGTCCGCCAGATCGCCGCGCGCGCCGCCGAGGTGCAGGTTGGTCAGCGGCGTGCGGCTCGTCCTGACGACGGCGTGAGTCGCACGCCCGCCGATCACCACGACCCGCAGGTCGGCGGATCGGCCGCCTTGGGAGACCTTGGGAATCCAGCGTTCCATGTGCAGTCCGTCCGGTGCGAGCCGGTCGACGATGTGCGCGATCTCCCGTTCGGTGGTGTAGCGACGCACGCGCAGCGAATTGTGCAGGTGTCCCTCCGGTGTGATCTCCACCGAGGTGGTCGCGCGCAGCCGTCCGTCGCGGGCGGATTCGACGGCCAGCACGCCGGAAGCCGACGAACCGTGCGCGAGTTTGACGAACACGCGCGGCATCTGCGCCGCACGCATCAGACTCCGCACATCCGCCCAGCCGCGCACCGAGGCGCGTCCGCCGGAAGTGGGCGAGGACGGCACCGGCACCCCCGCTCGCGCCAGCCGCGCGTGGCACCGCCTTTTGTCGAACAGCACGGCCAGATCATCGGTGTCGTCGAGCCGGAAACCGCCGCGCAACGAGCCCGCCGCGTCGAGGAAGCGCGCGTACCAGCGCGCGGAACCCTCCACCCGCGTCGGCTCGGAACTCCCCCGCAACAGTCGATCGACTTCGAGATTCTCGCCGGGTGACTCGAGCCGCACGATCTCGTCGTCGCTGAAATCGGCGCCGCCCTCGCTCAGCACATCACACCATTCGACCACTCGGATGTCCGCCGACCACATGGCTCGGGCGGCGTCGGTGAACATGCCGACGCGCCGGTTCTCGCCGTTACCGACGATCACCCAGCGCGGCGGTGTCGAGACGGACACGACTCATTCACCGACGGAGACGAACCGCCAGACGGTTCCGTCTTCCTCGTCGCTGTCCTCTTCCGCGTCGTCGGCGTCGAGTTCCAGGCGGACCCCGGCGGGCTCCAGGGTCTCGCGCAGCCGGGTTCGCATCTCGTCGGACAGATAGTTGTAGTGCATGTCGAGCACGTTCAGATGGCTCAACGGCTGACCGGACAGCAGCGCCGCCACGCCGTCGTCGGTGAGGACGCCCATCGAGATGTCCAGGCTCTCCAGCCGGGCCACCACGGGCGCCGCGGCGAGAGCGGCGCACACGTCGTCCTGGGTCTCGCTGTTGCGCAGGGCGAGATGCTTCAGCGCGGGCAGCCGGTCCCCCGAGAGGATGGGCGCGAGGTCGGCCACCTCGCTGTCTCCGCCGTACTCCGAGGTGCCGAGCCACAGGTCCAGGTGCGCGAGTGCGGGCAGATCGCTGGCCCCGATGCCGCGCACGACGTCGGCGGGCAGGCCGCCGGTCTCCACGACCAGCGTGTGCAGGCGTTCGTGCCGCACGGCGGAGAACTCCAGGTTCTGACCGCCGCGAACGCCGAAAATCTCCAAGCCGGAGAAGGTTTCGAGTAGTGGGGTGACCAGGCCCTGATTGATCCAGGACATCTCGCACTCCTCCATGACGATGTCGCCGAGGAACAGGGCGCGCAGTGCGGGCAGCCGGTCCTTCGCCGCGCACAGCGCTTCGATCACCTCGTCGGGCCCGTTGCCGTACACGTCATCCCACGTACCGACGATCAACGTGGTGACCTTCGTCGTATCGACCGCGCCGAGGAAGCGGGCGAAGCACTCGACCCACGTCTCCTGCGCGTCATAGGTTTCCACGCTCAGACGCCACGCGACCGTGTCCGGCTCCGGCAACGCAACGCTTTTCCGCTTCTTCTTCGCGTCGGTCTCGGCATCGGGGAAGGTGTAGGCGGGCAGGCCGCCGAACTCCTGCAAATGGTCGCCGATGGTCATGTGGTGTGCCCGCCCCTTCTGGCAGTGCCGTGATCGTCACGAGGTTTCTACCAAGCCGCACCGACACCGCAGCGAGCCGGGCAGTTTGTCGGTGCCCGCCGCTACGGTCTGCGGGGTGAACGGCGCCGGACTCGCGCCGGGACGGGAGGAACTTCATGTATCGGCAAGGCGATGTCCTGATCGCACCCCTCGCGGAAACGGCTGTACCGCAGGAACTTCTGCACGCCCCTTCGGTGGCGCGTGACCCACGCGGGCGGTTGGTGCTCGCGCTGGGTGAGGTCACCGGGCACGCGCACGCCGTGCAGGGGCCGGGCAAGCTGATCCGCGAATCCGGTGCGACGGGGCCGATGCTGCTGCATCTACCCGAGGGCGGACGCGTCGTCCACGAGGAACATGCGGCGATCACCTTGCCGAAGGGGTGGTTCCGGGTGGTGCGCCAGCGAGAGTACGTGCCCGGCTCGGTCCGCATTGTCGCGGACTGACACGACGAAGGCGAAAGATATTCGATGACAACAGGATTCAGCGAATACACGGCAAAGCGCGACGAATGGCGTTCGGTGTCGGCGGCCACCGGGCCGGGGAACCGGACGGTGACCGAGGAGGCGGTGCGGGCGGCCTACCGGCAGGCCGGGCTCGATACGCCGGAAACCATCGTGTGGGCACGCTCTCCCCTGGAGGCGGTGCGAATTCTGCGGGCCGCGCGCGACATCGGCGCATCGGTGCGCGAGGCGCTGCGCAACGTCCCGCTGGCGGCCGAACGCGCACGCGTCGACGCCGAACTCGGCCCCACGGGTTTCAGTGCGCACTGGCGCGAGACCGGCGCGGATCTCTGGGAGCAGACCGCCACCGTGGTCGACCGAATCCGAGCCGGTGTCATCGAGGAGGTGGCCGGTAACCGCAAGGAGCAGACCGCGATTCGCCTGCTGCTGCTCGATGCCGTCCTCGGTCAGCACGACGCCGCGTGGCTGTCGGCGTATGGCACCGAGCCCGGTGAGCCGTTGGCAGCGGCGGCGAGCATCGCCCGCGAAGCCGGCTGGTGGTGGCCCTACGAGAAGATCGCGGTGATCAGCGAGCGGCCTACCGCACTGCACCGCGACGAAGCGGGACGGCTCGACAATGGTGACGGCCCAGCCCTCGCCTACGCCGACGGATTCGCCCTGTTCGCCTGGCGCGGCATGCCGATTCCCGCCGAATTCCTCGACGATCTGCGCGCACTGACGGCCGAGCGCATCCGCGACGAGGAGAACGCCGAACTGCGCCGGGTGATGCTCGAGTACTACGGCTACGACCGCTACCTCGACGAATCCGGTGCACGACCGATCCACCGTGACGAGACCGGCGTGCTCTGGCGGATCGAACTCGACGGCGACGAGGACGTGGTGATGGTGGAGGTGATCAACTCGACGCCAGAACCCGACGGCACCAGTCGCACCTACTGGCTGCGGGTGCCGCCGGATATCGAGACCGCGCGCGCCGGCGTCGCGTGGACCTTCGGACTCAGCGCCGAGGAGTACGAGCCCCTCCGGCAGACGTAGAACGCCACCACCGGTGACCGACGGCTCGTTCGCGGAGACCAAGGACCTGATCGCGGGCTGGATGATCATCGACGTCGACTCGTACGAGCGCGCCGTCGAACTGATTCCCACCGGCGACATCATCATCCCGCCCGCCTCGCAGCGCTTCATGGCGGGCCGCATCGGGGCGAACACCACCGAGATCGCCGCCTCACACACCGTGCTACCGATCGCAGCCGAGACGATCGCCTTACAACGCCGACCCAGCGGACCTGACTGCCGCCGGAGTTGCTCGAGTGGCCGCTGAACGTTGTCGTGGTGCGTAGCGGCGACGGACCGTGCTCATCGACGCTGGGCTAGGTGTACTGACCTGAGAGGTCAGGAACGCGGCTGGCGGGCGGTTGGCCGGGTGACTGGAGGCCGCCGGAATCGCCGCCGCATCCGTGACCGACGTAGTGCTCACCAGGAGGAGTACCGCCGTCGGCTGCGGCCGTTCGAGACCGAGCACGAGGTGGCGCCGGGGGTGGTCGCCTGTCGCACCTGCGGGCACACCCCCGGCCACAGCGTGGTCCGCCTGGCGGCCAGCCGCGAGGCGCTGGTGGCCACTCACCGCCGTCCCCTCCATCTGCCACGTGGCGACCGCCGACAACGCCTTCTGTTGCGTTCCAGCTGTCTGGGACATCTGACCCGACGGGTCGTATTATTTCGAAGGTGCTGTTGGGCAGATGGAGCGTGCTCGTGCAGGTACGTCGGTCAGTCCGTGGTCGTGGATGATCGGTATGCCGTAGCGGTGTTCGAACTTGGTCCGCAGTTCGGTGCCGGCTCGCGCGGCGCCGCATATGGCGAACCGCACGGACGAGGTGTTCGGCTGTATCTCGGCGGGCAGATCGGACAGCTGTGAGTACATGATCGGGTCGGCGGTGAAGTAGGTGGCCCGGCTGCATTCGATCCGTGCGAAGAACGTGGTGGGACTGAATGGGCCGGCGACGGTGGTGCGACCACCGGCGAGCAGTGGTGACACGGCGCCCACCGCGATGCCGTTGACATGGAACAGCGGCAGGATCGACAGGCTGTGGTCGGTGTCGGTGAGTGTGAAGATCTCGATCGCCAATCGGCACAGGGCGTTGAGGTTCAGGTGGTCGAGCGTCACGACATTCGGATCGCCGGCGGCGTTGTCGGTGTGGATGAGGAGTGCCGGTGCGTCGTCGCGGACCTCGGCGGGCTTGGCGGTGTCGGGCTGTGCTGTGGTGAGCCGGTCTGCGGGTATCACGGTTCGGACCGGAAAGGCGTAGGCAGGTTCGTGTACGGCGATGAGGGCCTTGGCGCTCGTGCAGGCCATTCGGCGGCTGGCGTCTTCGGCGGGCAACGCGGGGTCTATGGGTGTGGCAATGGCACCCAGGCGCCAGGTGGCGAACAGGGATACGACGAGGGCGGCTGTGTTGGGCAGCATGATCGCGACGACGTCGCCGGTCGAGACTCCCGCGGCGCGCAGGGATGTGGTGGCCCGCCGGACGGCGGTCAGGAATTCGGTGTTGTTCAGGTCGGCGTTGTCATCGGCGACGGCAGCGGCGTGTGGCGCGGTGGCGGCACGGCAATCCGGGAGGGTCGCGAGGTTCATGGTCGTTCCTCGGGATGGGGTGTCGGAATGGCGCCAACGGTAGGAGTACCCGGGGTCGCTCGACACCGTCGTGCGTGGATGAACTTCGCGGCATCTGTTGTCGCTCGAGGACAAGCCGACACCTTGATCTGCCCGGTGTCGATCGCGACGTAACGCCTCTTCATGGCGGCGCGGTGCCGATGTGGGGTGGGCGGAGATTAGGGTTGAGAGCGTGACCACCGCGCGTCACGACGATGTCGATACAGACCGCTTCATCGCGGCGATAGCCGCCCGGATGAACGACCGGGTGACCGATGTCAGCGCGGTCATCTGCGCCTACCTACAAGACGGCATCACCGAGCTTCGCGGCAATCCGCGCACCGCTGATCTGCTCGCCGCCAGCGTCGAATCCAACGTCGCCACCATTCTGCGCGCCTTGCGCTACGACCTTCCCTCCGCGGATGTCCGGGCTCCGCTTGCCGCCGTGGAGTTCGCCAGACGCCTGGCCCAGCACGGGGTACCGGTCAATGCCCTTATCCGCGCCTACCGGCTCGGGCAGCGGCGCATGACCGAGCTGATCTTCGCGGAACTGCAGATACTGGCCATTCCCCCGGCCGAGCGGATCCGCGTGATCGAACGCATCACCGTGACTCTGTTCGACTTCAGCGACCGCATCACCGAACAGGTCGTGGCGATCTACGGCGACGAGCGGGAGCGCTGGATGGAAAGCCAGAACAGCGTCCGAGCGGTGCGGGTTCGCGAGGTACTCGATGGCCGCAAGAACATCGATGTCGAAGCGGTGACCGAGGCGATCCGGTATCCGCTGCGCTGGCAACACCTGGCGCTCGTGCTGTGGTACCCCGAGGCTGAGACCGACAGCGATGCGATACCGCGCCTGCAGCGGTTCGTCCGCGAACTCGGGGACGCGGTTGCCGTCGCGTCCAGCCCGCTGGTCGTCGCCGCGGATCAGGTCAGCGTCTGGGCCTGGCTTCCGTACCGGACCGCGCCGGGACACCTGGTCGCCGATGTACGCACATTCGTGACCGCCCACCGCGACCACCCGAACGTTGCGATCGGCACCATAGCCGCGGGAATCGACGGCTTCCGCAACTCCCATCACGGCGCCCGGCGCGCGTGTTCCGTCGCCCTGGCACGCGAACAGTCCTCGTCCATCGTCGTCGCCGCCGACGACCCCGGTCTGATGACTGCCGCACTACTGGGCGGTGCCCTCGCCGAGACCCGCGACTGGGTGCGCGAGGTGCTCGGCAACCTAGCCGGTGACGACGAGCACGACGAACGCCTGCGTGACACCCTGCGGATATTCCTGGGTACCGGATCCAGCTACAAAGCCGCCGCTACCGAGCTGAATCTGCATGCCAACTCCGTCAAATACCGGATCGGACGCGCCGTCGCCCGACGCGGGCGACCGATCGGCGCCGACCGGCTCGACGTCGAACTCGCGCTGCTGGCGTGCCATTGGTACGGCCCGGCTGTTCTGTGGCCGGACCCGAACCAGTAGGGCGCCCATCGGCGAGCGGCCGTCCCCGCATAGTCAGGTCTTGTACATCACGACACCGAGCTCGGACTCCGCGGTCTCGACATAGAAAGCAGGGGTCGGCGAGAACGGAGCGCCTGGGTCATGCGGAATGGCGGAAGACGACGCCGCGAGCCCGACCACCCCGGCGGCGGTCACCACTGCGATCACACCGACACGGGCCGAAAAGGACCCGGCCGGGGCGGCGCGTACACCTACGATTGGATCGAGAACCTGCTCGGGTTGGACATGCACAGCGCCGACACGATCCTGCCGCAGTACCAGAACCTCAGCGTCGGAGAGAGCCTGCCGCTCAGCCCGCGTGGACCGCGGATGCGGGTCGCGGTCTGTGACCGGCCGCGCGCCCTGGTATTCGCTTCCGCGGACGGCAACTGGGTATGGGCCTTCGGCCTGTACCCCGATCCAGCAGGCATGCGGCTGGTCAGCCGCAACAGGATCACCATTGCGGCGCGCATCGCCCGAGAAGCGGTGCGTGTCGCTCACCAAGCCGGTCCTCGTCGGCGTCGACGGCAGCGAAAACAGCGTGCCCCCAGTGGAATCGCGTTCGAACAAGCCGCGCGCCGCAAAGTCGAGCTGGTGGCTTTGCATGCCTGGAGCGACCTGCTGCACGTGGTCGACTGCCCGATGGTCGTGGTGCGTCAGCGCTGAAGCTCGCGCACTCGGGAGTGGCAGAAGCCTGCGGGCTCTGCCACTCACCACCGGAATGAAGAACTAGATCAGCGACAACCAGTAGTCCTGGAATCGCAGGAACACCAGCAGCACCACCACCGCGTAGAACAGCGCCGCGACCGTCCACCGCCACTCCACGAGCACCCCGACAAGGCCGTGCGAGCGCCCCCGCAGCTGATCGGTGATCACCACGAGCAGCGGAGGCAGGGTCGCCCACACCACCATGCAATAGGGGCACAGCGCGCCGATCCGGTACAGCGTCTGGAAGATGAACCAGCAAACGAACCCGACACCTGTCGCGGCGCCCAGCCACAGCCCGATCCAGATCCAACGCGGCAACCGCACTCCGGCCACGGCGAGCACGCCGAGGGTGACCACCACCGAGAACCCCACCACCCCGGCGATCGGGTTGGGAAAGCCGAACACCGCAGCTTGCTGGGTCTGCATGACCGATCCGCAGGACAGGATCGGGTTGATGCTGCACGACGGGGTATAGCCCGGATCGGTGAACAGCCTGAACCGTTCGATGGTCAATGTCACCGACGCCAGCCAACCGATCAGCCCAGCGACCAACACAACCCAGGCGGTTCGGGGCGCGGTCACGCGGCTGTGCGCTACCGCCTGCTGCTCGACCGCTGGGTCAGACGCGAGCACGTTCACGGGCGAGCGCTCGATCTCGTTGTTCCTCGAATTTGGGGATCTGCACGCGCTCGACATTCTCGAGGAAGGCCGCGAGCCGTTCCCGGACCTTTTCCCCACGGGCGCTGAAATCGTTGCGACCGAAGATGTTCCACTGGCGCAGGACAGGATTCAGGACTTCCTCGAGATGCTGACGCAGGTCGTAGACTCCGTGCTTGGCCATGAGCACACCGTTGCGACGGAAGTTCGGCATCCCCGCACCGGGCATCCGGAAGTTCTCCACGACGTTGTCGATGGCTTCGATCGCCTGATCCGGAACCAGATCCAGCGCCGCGCCGCAGACGGTGCGGTAGAAGATCATGTGCAGGTTCTCGTCGGCGGCGATGCGCTGCAGTATCTTGTCCGCGATCGGGTCGTTGCACACCTTTCCGGTGTTGCGATGGGTGACCCTGGTGGCCAACTCCTGGAAACTGACGTAGGCGACCGAATGCAGAAACCCGGCGCCACTGTCGACGTCGACATCGGAGACGCCCGCGGAGAAACCGTTGGTCATGTGAATCATTCGCGTCTTCTCCAACGCGACCGGATCCACACCGCGGGTCACCACCAGGTAGTCGCGAATGACAACGCTGTGCCGCATTTCCTCCGCGGTCCAACGCCCCACCCAAGTGCCCCACGCGCCGTCCTGGGAGAAGTTCTCGGCGATCTCCCGGTGATAGGACGGCAGATTGTCCTCGGTCAACAAGTTCGTGATCATCGCGGCCTTCGCGACGTCGCTGAGCGCGGATTGTTCTGGGGACCAATCGATTCCGCCGAGCATGGCGAAGTTGCGGCCCTCTTCCCAGGGCACATAGTCGTGCGGCTGCCAGTCCTTGGCCCTGGCCAAGTGCTGGTTCACGCAGGCCTCGGCGACGGATTCGAGCTCGGTCAGAATCTCGCGTTGGGTCAGATCACGAAGCAATGTCGTTGTCTACCTTTCCTTCTCGATGCCGATTTCGCTCCCGGCGAACCCCAGCTATGGCACCACTGCCACGCGCAGGCCATAAGGGCCGAAAGCCTCATCACCGCAGGACCAATGGGCATTGATACGCACAAATCGGATTCGGCTGTCGGGGCTTACCGATCGCGGACGACGATCAAGGGGACGTCGACCGAGTGCAGCAGGGCGTTGCCGGTGGAGCCCAGCAGCCCTCCACCGACTCGCGGTCGGCGTACCCACCCGCCACCCGGTAGCGACAGGCTGCTGGTGTCGACGCAGGCGTGCAGGGCGATGAGCTCGACCTTGCGGCGAGGGCCTGACACGCACCCGGGTCGACGACGAAAGTCCCCTGCTTCGATGTCGGTTCGGCCCTGCCTCGCCGGGCACCGCGGGCCGTAGCGTCGATATCGACAGCCGCATGGCAAGGCGTCGTGAAGGAGATCGTGATGAGAGTTCGTGTTGTCTACGAGTCGATGTTCGGCAACACCGCTGCCATCGCCGAGGCGATCGCGCAGGGTCTGAGCGAGTGCGCCACGGTCGAGCTACTCGACGTCACCACCGCCGCACAGCTGCCCGAGCCGATGGTGGATTTGCTGGTGGTCGGCGGCCCGACCCACGTCTTCGGCCTCAGCCGGACCCGCACCCGCCGCGACGCCGCCACCCGCACCACCGCACCTGTCGCGGTGGAAACCGGGATCCGCGAATGGCTCGACAGCGCGCTGCCGGTTCCCGCGGGCGCCCGTGCGGCGGCGTTCGGCACCAAGGCCGCCCATCCGCGCTGGCTGACCGGCTCGGCGGCGCGCGGCATCGGACGGCGACTGCGCGGTCTGGGCTACCAACTCGTCGGTGAGCCCACCGACTTCTCGGTCGATGCGGTGACCGGACCGCTGACCGCGGGCGAACTGGCCCGGGCCCGCAAGTGGGCTCACGAACTCGCCCGCACCGAACTCGCCCGCATCGCCCACCAACGCTGAGCGAAAGGCATCCCCCAAGGCCATGTCCACCTCGTACCAGGTCTCGGTGGTCGAATCCGGTCCGCAGACGGTGCTGCAACTGCGCCGCACCATCCGCGCCGACCACGCCGGGGACGATATCGGCAGCGGGATGTCCGCGCTCTACGCTTTCGCCGCCGCGACCGGCCTGACGGCCTCGGGACCGCCGTCGACGACCTACCATGGCGACTTCCTCCCCGGAATCACCATCGAAGTCGATTTCGCGCTCCCGGTCGGCGCGAGCGACCTCTCGGGCACCGGCGAGGAACCAGCGATACGAGCCACCGAACCGGGCTGGTACGCGCGCACCGTCCACCGCGGCGGCTACCAGACGATCACCCACGCCTACCGCGCGCTCGAAGCCTGGCTCGGTGCGGCGAAGTACCGGCCGATCGGGCCGCCGACCGAGGTGTATCTGGTCGCGCCCGAGCAGGCGGTGACCGCCCACGATCTGGTCACCGAGATCCGAATCCCGGTCACTCCAACGGATTTGAGCGTGACTGTCGCGGCCTCGGTCGCCGACACCGTGCCCCTGGTCCGCGAGGCGCTCACCGAACACGGCTTCCGCGTGCTCAACGAACTCGACGTATGCGCCACCGCGGCCGTCCGAAACCGCTGGCAGATCGAGGACTACGTGATCCTCGGCGCGTGCGATCCGGAGCTGATCGCGGCAGCGCTGAGCATCGACCGCCGTATCGGGCTGATGATGGGCTGCACCCTCCTCGTGCGCGCCGAGGGCGACTACAGCGTCGTCGAAGCAGCCGAGCCATGCACCGCGGTCGAGCAATCACGGCGGGCCGCATGGGAGCCCATCGCACGCCAGATCCGTCGGAGTCTGGCCGCCGTGTTGGCGCGGGTGCACGCGTCCCTACCGACCGGGTAGCAGTGCCCCCGCCGGGATCACCCCGAGATCAGGTCCGTGCACGATGACCAGCAGGTGGGCGAACCGGGCGCGGCTGTGCACCGATGTCCCGGCTGTATCGACACCGGAAGTCCGTTGATCAAGGGTCCTCGTGCCCTGCCCGCCGATGCCGCGGTGCGGGGATCGTGGAGGAAAGGCAATTCGACCGCGAAGGGCAACGACACCGATGGACGACCGCACACGCCCAGACGACGACACCGTCGCCACCGCCCTGGCCTTGGCGTTGCGGGCCCCGTCGCGGTGCAATATGCAGCCGTGGCGCTGGCAGATCACCCCGGACAGCATGCACCTGTACCTGGACCGGACGCGATCGCTCACCGTCGCCGCGGGCGATCAGCGTGATGTGCTGCTCGGCTGCGGAGCGGCATTGCACCACCTTTCGGTGGCCTTCGCCGCGCTCGGCTGGGCGACGATCGTGCACCGGCTGCCGAACCCGGACAATCCCGACCATCTCGCCGGCATCGCGGCGATCGCACGGCGACCCACCACCCAAGACATCGCCATGAGCGCCGCGATCACCCGCCGTCGCAGCGACCGGAGACACTACAGCGATTGGACCGCTCCGCCCGGCTACCTCGGGCTGTTGACCGAGCGAGCCGCCGCCTTGGGCGCGCTGATTCGCCCGCTCCATGACCGCGACGGCGACCGGCTGACCTCCGGGACCCCAGCCGACGAGACCGCAGAGGCCGACCACGCCGACCTGCTGCTGGTGGCTACCCCCAACGATGACCGACTCGCCCACCTGCGTGCCGGCGAGGCGATGAGCGCGGTGCTGTTGACCGCGACCAACATCGGACTGGCCACCTGCCCGCTCTCGGCGCCACTCGACAGCGCCGACCAACGCCTTCGGCTGCGACGCGAGGTCCTCGACGACACCGCCCACCCCCAAGTCATCCTGCGAGTCGGTCGAGCTCCCGATACCCCAGACCTGTCACCGCGTTCCCCGCGCCGCGCACTTTCCGAAACACTCTCCCCTATCCATGCCTGACACCATTGCCGCGCGGCTCGCCTTCCACGAGCACGGGTCGCCGATCGGCCGGATCGGACCCGGCCTCGCAGAATACATTTCGAGTCGGTTCACGCTTTCGATCAGTCGCTTCAAATCGTCTGGAGTGCCACCCCGCTCGCGGACGTCGAGCTCCCCCTGCAGTCGCTGCGTTGCCTCGAAGTAGTCGATGATCGCGGACTTCAGCTCTTCTCGGTGGGCGAGGCGGCTTTCCGCCAGAAACTCGAGCTTCGCCTGGCGCGCCGAACTTCGTTGCACCAGTAGCGTCGTCGATGCGCCGAGACCCGCGCCGAGCAAGGGCATCAGACCCGTCACCAACATCGAAATCACACCTGATGACATCTGCATCCTCCTGATCGGCAGACCATGCGGATCGTCATTGCGAGCAACCTCAGCAGCAACCCTGACGAGATCGCTGCCGACCGACACAAAACGGACGTTGGTCGCGCCTAGCGGGGACCAAGGACCCTGCTGGGGATTTCGTCTCGGCGGGCATGGTGAATACGGGCCGCGGTACCTCCCCGGCCACGGCCCGCTTCAACCCCCACCGAAGGAAACATCGTGAGCGACAAGACATCCGGCCAGCCCTACCACGCCAAGCCGGGAGAAAGTCTCGCCGACATCTACAACATCCCCGGCATCGTGCTGTTCATCGCCGGAGTGGCGAGCCTGGCATCCACACTCACCGCGGCCGGATCCGGATCCACCGAATGGGTCGCCCTCGGCGCCACCGCCACCGCGCTGAGCTTCATCACCAGTGTCGCCGTGTTCTGGCTCGAACACGAACGCTTGCGCCGCCTCGCCCAAATCCCCCTCTCGGTTTCGACCGAATCACAACCACAGACTCCCGAGTGAAACCCGCTCGCCGGAGGATCGGACACCTGACGGGAGGCACGATCATGCGATGGACCATTCCGTTATTGGCGACGAGCGCAGCAGCTTTGGTGCTGCGGCATCGGATGCTGCGCTGGGGCGCCACGGCGGCGGAGGTGGCCGCGGAGTATCCCGGTGACACGCTGGTGCCTGAGCCCACGGATCGCTCCACCATGGCCACGACGTTCGAGGCACCGCCGGAGGCCGTGTGGCGCTGGCTGGTTCAGATGGGGCGCGACCGTGCCGGCTGGTACAGCTGGGATCGTCTCGACAACGGTGGCTGGCCGAGCGCGACGCGGATAGTGCCGCAGTGGCAGGAGCTTCGCGTGGGCGATCGGATCAACGCGACCGCCGATGGACGCACCTATTTCACGGTCGCGATCATCGATCGCCCGACGACGCTGGTGTTGCGCAGCGATCTCACATTGCCCGAAGGCCGCCCCTTCGACCCGCGCGGACCGCTCCCCCGGATGTTCGCCCAAGGCGTGTGGGGTTTCCACCTGACCGAACTACCCGGCGTACGCACTCGCTTGGTGGTGCGCACCGTCGGACGCGATGCGCCGCGTCCGTTGACGGTGGTCGCCGACTTCCTCTTCGGCCAGCCCGCTCACCTGATCATGCAAGCGCGGCAGTTCGCCAACCTGCGCCGCCGCATCGACGCCGCTGAGACCACGCAGAACCACAGCGGCGCCCTCTCCGATTTCGACCCAGCTCCGCTGGAGTCAGGTCGCTACGGAGGGTGACTGCCGGATAGACCTTGGTCCCGGCCTCGAAAGGAGTCCGGCCTCTATCCGGCAGCGACAGATCGTGCGGCGAAAGTCCTACGCGCTCATCGGTGAAATCTGCGACGAGGCCATCTTCGACATGGAGGTCATGGACTACCGCTTCCACCTGTTCACCGAATCCGGAACCGACGCCGACAGCGTGCTCTACCGCGTGGGCGACCACGGTTACCGGCTCGCGCAGCTGGATCGACATCCGGAGTCCGTGGCTTGCAACGCTGTGCCGTTCACCGTGAGCCCGATACCGGCACCGGCGCTGGAAGTCGAAGACGCTATCGCACGTCTCGAGCTGACCGGCCTGCCGTTCGTCTTCTTCCGCGACCGAGCATCGACCGGGGCAATGTGCTTTATCACCGCTACGACGGCGACTACGGACTGATCACACCGCCGACACAGCAGTAACGAGGCCCTCGAGGAAGCGTCGACGCGTGAACGGTGCACCAATCGCATGTGCTCAACGCGTTGGGCGAAGCAAGGTTACGACGGTGACGTCGTCATCGGTGCCGACCTGCAAACCATCACCATCCGCTAGCCGCGCACAACCGACGAGCGGTCCGAAAGTCCTGGCAGGTGATTGCTTTGGATTCTGTCGCACCCGGCTCGGCAGCGGAAGTATCGGTAGCCATGGTCCACGACACCGGTTATCGAACTCCCAGTTGGGGCGCCTCGGCGATGCTGACGGCGCTGCGTTCCCCGCTCGCGAGTCGGCTCACGCGCAACATGACCGAGCTGCGCTATCACGGGCGACGCTCGGGACGGCCGATCGCTCTGCCGGTGGCCTACGCCCGGCACGGCGATCGCGTGCTGGTGCGAGTAGGCCGGGCCTCCACCAAGACATGGTGGCGCAACTTCACCGATCCCACCCCGGTGTCGGTGTGGCTCGACCAACGCTGGCGGCCCGGCACCGGCCAGGTCCTCTCGTCCGATCACACCGACTACGCCGCGACGTGGAAGCTCTATCGCACCCAGTTCCCCAGAACCCCGACCGCAGGGACCGATCCGCTCGTCGTGATCAGCCTCGATGAAGCCCCCGATCCTCCACCGGCCGCTTCCGGGGCGGGTCGACGGCTGTGGTGGCGCTGGTTCACCCTGGTCACCGTCGGCGAACTACTGGGGTTCGCCGCGCCCGCTGTCGCCGGGGTCGCGGTCGCGCAAACCACCACACTGCTCACGGCTACTGCCCTACTCGTCGCGGGAGCGGCCGAAGGAGCAGTCCTGGGCTGGTTCCAGGGGCATGCGCTTGCCTCCGTCGTGCCGGGATCGGCGCGGCGGGACTGGATTCTGGCGACCATAGCGGGCGCGGTCCTGGCGTGGTCGCTGGGGATGGTGCCGATGCTCACCAACGGCCTGGCCGGGTGGCCGCCGCTGCTGGTCGTGCCCGCGATCGCGGCCGGAGCAGCAGTCATGGTGACAGCCATCGGCGCGGCCCAGTGGCTGGTGTTGCGCCGCCACCTCTCCGATGCCGGAGGCTGGATAGGAGCGACCGCAGTGGCCTGGCTCGCCGGACTGACGGTCCTGACCGCGGTGACCACACCGTTGTGGCACCCCGGCCAACATGCCGCCCTCACCATCGCCATCGGTGTGCTCGGCGGGCTGGCCATGGCTGCGACCATGGCGGCGGTCACCGGCACCTTTCTGGTGTGGTTGCTGCGCGCCCAACCACACCCGGCGTCGATCGAGGTGGGGTGCTCGGATGAGTGAGCTCGGTCCCGGCGCTATCCGAAGGCGGGAAGTGCTGTGGTCCGGTCACCGCGGAGGTGGCCATTGTCGGTAGCCGCTGGGCTGCCCTCGGGCAGCACCAGCACCGGGCACTGCGTGTGGTGCAAGGCCATATGCAGCATCGGGTTCAGGTGTGTCCGGAGTTTCCCATACCCACCGCGGGCGATCACCAGTAGCTGGGTGGTGGCGCTGAAGCGTTCGAGCGCGACGGCGCGATCACCGGCGACTGCCACACACTGCACCGTCACGATCGGGAATTGTCGCTGGTGGCGGGCGATCAGGTCGTCCAGGTCGCCGTCGGCCACGGCACGGCGGCGGAGGTCGGCCACCACCAGTGCGCTGTGGCGGGTCGCGGCGGCACGGAACGCCGCGGGCAGGGCTGGCGATCCGGCGTCCTCGACAGCGACGAGCACCGGACCGACCGCGGACGCGGCGCTGCGCAACGGCCTGATCAACGCGACCGGACACCGCCCCGCGCCCGCGAGCGTGGCCGCCACCGAGCCGCGCAACAGTCCGGCCAGCGGACCGGCCTGGTTGTCGCCTAGCACCAGCAGGGCCGCGCCCGCGGACAACTCGGTCAGCCGGGCAGCGGGGTCTCCGCCCAGGACCAGCGGCTCGATCGCTGGCGACGGACGCTCACAGGTGCGTGCCCACCTGTCGATCACGGCCTGACGAGCAGTCAGCACCGACTCCAGACCTTCCAAGCTGACCTCGTCGTGGGTGGCGATATGCACCAGCTGCAATGGCACGTGCCGCGCGTCGGCTTCGACGGCGGCCCAGTACGCCGCTCGCACCGCCAACTCTGATCCGTCGATGCCGACGATCACCGGCGCCTGCCCCTCTTGGTGGCCGACAACGCTTTTGGACGTTTCACCGCAAGTCTCAGATCCCATGGTCGAAGGATGAGCGAACCCACCCCGATGCCGACAGAGCCTCGATGCTCCAACCCGAAGGACTTTCGGCACACCGCGATTCCGGCTGCGACCGCAGCGCATTCGCCGCGACGGTGTTGTCGTCCAACGCGATCGCGTCACCGAGGCGACATCGGCAGCGTGGAGTACTTGGTCCTCTCCGATGGCGACCTTCGGCCCTGATCAAGGCTCGGCGAAGCTGGTGAAGTGGATCGATCAGCACCAAGGTGAGCACACGCACGAACGGATAGGGCCAGCACGTGGGACCTAGCGAACCGACCGCCACGGTGAGATCAGCCGAACGGCGTACACGCCCGACTCGGCACCGCGCCATCGGACAAGGCACGCGACAGTGAGCGACTCCCCCACCGTCGACCGAACCGACCACAACCTCATCGAATTGACGCGCGAGGAGGCACTGACCCTCCTCGCACAAGCACCGTTCGGACGCGTCGTCTACACCCACGACGCACTGCCCGCCATCCGCCCCGTCAACCACCTACTCGACAACAACCTGCTCATCGTGCG
>NZ_JBEXKI010000011.1:0-266019 GCF_040609595.1 Nocardia sp. NPDC004654
CACCCCCACCCCCTCCACCCACACCACCGTCGGAGCAGGCCTCCGCCCCACCAACCACCCAATACTCACCGCAACCACAGACCTACCCGACGGAAGCAGCCTGTTCACAGGCTGCATTTCACCACAGCACAATGCTTGGCTAGCTGACCACACTGTGTTAGGCCGCCCAACCCTACCTGCGGCCGCATTTGCCGAGCTGGCCCTGCATCTTGCAACCCACACACGTTGCAACCGCGTTGACGAACTGATTATAGAAGCACCGCTTGTCTTTCCCGAGCACAATGCCATGGAGATCCAAGCGGTACTGAGTGCACCGACCGAGGCCGACTCGTGCACGTTCACTATTCGTTCCCGGCCCGATATAGGCGAACAAAAAGCGTGGACGCGTAACGCGACAGGGTGTCTAAGCAGTACAAGCGATGCTCTCGAATTTGCGGATCATCTCGCCGTACCTGCTGATGCCGAGTTGATCGACATTAACAATCTGTATCAGACACTCAACGATGCGGGGCTCAACTATGGACCGACTTTTGAACGCGTTAGGGCTGCATGGCGTTGCGGCGGGACAATCTATTCCGAGATAGAAATCGACGATATCGGCCCTAAGGCCGCTCAAGCGGACCACTTTGTGATCCACCCAGGCATACTAGACTCCGCACTTCAGCCAGTTGCCCTCATTACCAAAACAAGCGAACTCGGAAAGCAACCCTTACGGTTACCATTTATTTGGAACGGGATCTCGGTACAAAGCAAAAATTTCCGAGCCGTTCGAGCACTTGTTGCGACCACGAGCGCGGGAAGTTTCAGCTTGACACTGGTGGATCCGATTACCAAAGAGTCGATCGTCAACGTCGCATCAATCGACCTTCGCCCAGTCGATCCCTATATTTTCGGTAGATCCGCGCCACAGAAGTCGCTTTATCACGTCGACTGGATGCCGTTGGCAAAAACATCTACATCTACCTCAAACAGCTACGCTGTCGTCGGCAACTCTCCCCCTAACACAGAAACGCGGGCATCGGCCGCCCTCCCGAGCATTGACTCCCTACGCCAGACGCTGGCAGGCAATGTTCCGGAGGTAATCGTCACATTCCGAACTAATGACGAATCAATCGGTACGCCGGACGCTATTCATCATTCGACTGCAGAATTGCTTGCGCTCGTCCAGGAATTTTTAGCGGAACCAGAATTGGATCTGAGCAAGCTAGTTATCGTTACACATTCAGCAGTTTCGACGAACCAATCGGACACCGCGTTAGACCTCGTTAACACACCAGCATGGGGGCTCATCCGCTCTGCCATGTCCGAACATCCCGGTCGGTTTGCGCTCATCGACCACGACCATAGCCAGGCTTCGTGGCACATTTTTCCCGCAGCGCTTGACGCTACGGTACACAATGACGAGCCACAGCTGGCGTTGCGCAATGGAGAGCTGCTGACGCCGCGGCTCCTCCGCACTAACACAAGACTCGACGAACGGATATATCTGGATTCTAACGGGACGGTCCTGATAACCGGCGGCACCGGTGCGTTGGGAGCAGTTGTGGCCCGTCATTTGGTCGCCAATTATAACGCCCGCCACCTGCTGCTAATTAGCAGACGCGGAGCAGACGCCCCAAACACTGACAGATTGGTTGAGGATCTCACCGCGCTCGGAGCCCGAGTTTCTGTTGTAGCGTGCGATGCCGCCGACCGCAGCGCATTGGCCGATGTCCTCCGTACTATACCCATAGAGCACCCCCTGACGGCAGTGGTGCACACCGCAGGCGTGATTGACGACGCTACCATTCCGACGCTTGGTCGCCAGCAGCTCGTCAATGTGCTCCGTCCGAAGATCGATGCTGCCTGGAACCTCCACGAGCTCACCGCAAATATGGACCTGTCCGCATTCGTTGTTTACTCATCGGCAGCGGCAACACTTGGCACTCCTGGCCAGGCAAATTACGCCGCCGCCAACGCCTTCCTTGATGGCCTTGCGCATTATCGTCGCAGTCTGGGGCTGCCTGCTTTGTCAGTTGCGTGGGGGCTGTGGGACGGTACCGACGGAATGGTCAGCGAACTCAATGAGTCTGATCGAGCTCGCCTTGAGCGTCTCGGCATAGGCTCAATGTCCGCTGATAATGCGCTGCTTCTGTTGGATATTGCATTGAGAAATAGCAGCCCTGCCCTGTTGCCGGTTGAATTGGATACTGGCAGACTGCGTACAGTCGGATTTGTGCCGCCACTGCTACGCGCGTTGGCACGTCGAGACTATCACCGGGGCACCGCCGCATCATCCAGCAGCTCGGATCAACTGAGAGCAAAGCTGAATACTCTTGCCGAGCCCAATCGTTTTCGATTTATCTTGGAGACGGTACGTAGCCACATCGCCACGTCACTGGGGTTCCCTTCCTCTCACGCAGTGGATGTTGACCGCGGGCTAATGGATATGGGACTGGATTCCCTAACTGCGCTGGAGCTCCGTAACAGCCTCCACAACGCGACAGGCTTGAGAATGCCGAATACATTTGCCTTCGATCATCCGACAGCTTCGGAGATGTCTCGCTGGGTTCTCTGCGCACTGTCAGACCGCACCGAAGGCAGTGACAACGGGCAAGAGAAAGCCATCAGAGATGCGTTAGCGCATCTACCACTGACACGCCTGCGTGAGGCCGGATTACTGGCCCCCCTCTTGAGGTTGGCCGAGCATCCCGAGGTGCCGCCCGCCGAGACAGCTGCGGCTGACGACTTAGCGAGCGCAGACGTGGAGGAACTTGTACGCATCGCATTGTCGCAACCGCCCGAGCGTAGCTGACTCTGCACGAACAGGAGGATGAACCGTCACGGGTTGGGGCCGCTTCTGCCTAGTGGAAGATGGTTCCCGTCATGACGAAGCGTTACCCGCCCGAGGTTCGTGAGAAGGCCGTGCGTCTGGTCTTGGAGCGCCTCGATGAGTTCGAGTCCCCGTATGCCGCCGCCCGCGCGATCGGCCCGCTGGTGGACGTGCATTACGAGACGTTGCGGGTGTGGGTGAAGAAGGCGCTCGCCCAAGGAACTTCGCCGGTGGGTAGGGCCAGTGCGGGGTTGTCAGCTGGCGAGCGTGAGGAGCTGGCGCGGCTGCGTAAAGAGGTCCGAGATCTCCAGCAGGCCAACGACATTCTGAAAGCTGCCTCGGCTTTTTTCGCGCGGGAACTCGACCCGCGACACCCCTGATTGTCGGGTTCATCGACGAGTATCGTCAGGTCTTCGGCGTCGAGTCGATCTGCCGGAGGAAATGTATGGCCGCCGGAAGATGACCCGTTACTTACGGCGCCGCGGCCACGACGTGGCCTTCTGCACCGTGGATCGGATCATGCGCGAACTGGGCATGAACGGGGTGGTGCGAGGCCGCAAGCTGCGCACCACGATTGCGGCCAAGGACGGCGTGCGCGCCGCAGACAAGCTCAATCGCGACTTCACCGCCGCCGCTGCGAATCTGGTGTGGGTCGCCGATTTCACCTACGTATCGACCTGGACCGGATGGGCGTATGTGGCGTTCGTATTCGACGCCTACTCCCGTGCGATCGTCGGATGGTCCACGGCCGCCACGAAAACGACCTCGCTGGTGTCCAAGGCACTCAACATGGCCGTGTGGCGGCGCGATCACTATGGGCACCCGATCGAGCCCGGACTGATCCACCACAGCGACGCCGGGTCGCAAGGCGGATTCAACTGGTCGACGCAACGCTTCGTTGTTGGAGCGATTGTAGGTGATGTTCCATCGCTTCGGCCGGAGTGCGCCATCCGAGCGTCTTCCGCGGGCGCGTGTTGAGCGTGTGTGCGACCGCCGCGAGGTCCCGTCTGGTCCACCGAGATAAGTCAGTGCCTTTCGGGAAATATTGCCGCAGAAGACCATTCGTGTTCTCGTTGGTTCCGCGCTGCCATGGACTGTGAGGGTCGGCGAAGAAGACCGGGATACCGGTCTTCGCTGTCAGCGCCGTGTGTGCTGACATCTCCTTTCCCCGGTCCCAGGTCAGCGACTTCACCATCTGCGCGGGCAGCCCGTTCAACGCCGCAACCAACGCCTTGTTCATAGACAGTGCCCCATAGCCGCTCAGCGCGGGACCGTTCTTCACCGGCGCCGATTTGCCCCATCCACGCTCGCGGGGCAGGTGGACGAGAACGGTGAACCGTGTGGTCCGCTCGACGAGGGTGCCGATCGCCGACCGGTCGGTGCCGATGATCAGGTCGCCTTCCCAATGGCCAGGGGTCACGCGATCGTCGGCCTCGGACGAGCGCTCGCCAATCAGCACGTCGGGAGTGACGTGGGCCCAGGCCACACGCTTGGCGCGGGCCCGCGGCATCCGCAGTGACCGGCCGGTCCGCAGATTCAAGATCAGTTCTCGGTCCAGGGCTCCCCGGCCTTCGATATATAGCGCCTGGTAGATGGCTTCGTGGCTGATCCACATCGACTTGTCATCGGGGAAGTCGATCCGCAGCCGCCGCGAGATCTGCTCCGGGCTCCACGCCTGCACCCATTGCCGGTCCGAGCGGTGCGGCTTGTTCCGGCCGGTCCAAGTTCCGATCGCCGGGCCAGCGGCGATCCTGCCGGTCGCGTCGGCGATCCGCCCCGACAGTCGATGCTGAACGTATTCCCGAAGTTGTTGGTTATCAACAAGTTTCGTCGTCTTCGGGCGCCTGGCGAACAGTTCAGCCTTCCACTGCGCAACCGAGGCGCGGTAATCGAGCTTTCCTCCCCGCGTCGCTGCGTTGCGCCGCAACTCCCGCGAGATGGTCGACGGGCTGCGGCACAACACCTGCGCGATCTGCCGAACTCCCTTGCCCTGCACCCTGAGCAGCGCGATCTCCTCCCGCTCGGCGAACGACAGGTAGCGGCCACCAGGCCGGCTCCAAGAATACGGCGACATCCCGCCAGCATCGCGGAACCATCTACTGCCCTTGACAGGCGATACCCCCACTGCCACACCGGCTTCCGTCGGCAACAGACCTTCGGCGATCTTGTCCCAGAACAGGCGCTCCACTGAACGCTGCGTCCCTGGAGCCCCCGGCGACCGCAGCGGAGCTCGTCCGGTGACCTCCCGCATCCAGTCCGATGGCCTTCCCATACACCCTCCGTGACCTCGGGTGTTGCGTCCACCGGTTGAACCTGAGCAATACACGTCGGTGAGATTCACCGAATCACTTGCACTGCAAGGACTCTCAGCGTCGATCGGTTCGGTCGGCGATGCGTATGACAACGCTCTGGCGGAATCTATCATCGGCTTGTTCAAGACCGAGGTCGTCAACCGGCACGACCCGTTCAAGACGCTCACCGAGGTCGAGTTCGCACTCATGGAGCGGTGCGACTGGTACAACAACGCCCGGCTCCACTCGCGGCTGGGCTACCTGAGTCCGGCCGAATATGAAGCCGCGTACTACTCTCAACAATCGCCACGCCGACCGGCGCTGGTCTGAAACCGAAGCCGGTCCCTTACCCGTGACGGTTCATACTGCTGCGGTGGCGAAGCGTAAGGATGCTAAGGCGCCGGCGGTGGATGCCGAGCTCGTGGGCCAGCTGGTGGCCCAGGCCCGCAGCAACGGCTTGCAGCTGACCGGTGAGGGTGGGCTGTTGCAGCAGTTGACCAAGATGGTCGTCGAATCCGCTCTCGATGGTGAGATCACCGACCATCTCGGCTATGACCACGGCGACCCGGCCGGTCGTGGGACAGGCAATTCTCGCAACGGAACTCGGTCGAAGACGGTGGTCACAGACGTCGGGCCGGTCGAGATCGACGTCCCTCGTGATCGGGACGCCAGCTTCGAGCCGCAGATCGTGCGCAAACGCCAGCGCCGGCTCAACGGTGTGGAGAACATGGTGTTGTCGCTGTCGGCCAAGGGGCTCGCCCATGGGGAGATTTCCGCGCACCTGCGTGAGGTTTATGGCGCCGAGGTGTCCAAGCAGACGATCTCGGTGATCACCGACAAGGTGGTGGATGGCATGAGCGAGTGGCAGAACCGGCCTCTCGACAGCGTGTATCGGTGATCTTCCTGGATGCGATCCATGTGAAGATCCGCGACGGCAAGGTCGCCAACCGGCCCATCTATGTCGCGCTGGCGGTCACCGTCGATGGCACCCGCGACATCCTCGGTTTGTGGGCCGGAGATGGTGGTGAGGGCGCGAAATTCTGGCTGCAGATCCTCACCGAACTCAAGAATCGCGGTGCCGAGGATGTGTGCATGCTCGTCTGCGATGGTCTCAAAGGGCTGCCCGAGGCGATCGGACAGGTCTGGCCCCGCGCTGTCGTCCAGACATGTGTGGTGCATCTGCTGCGCGCATCGTTCCGGTACGCGGCCCGTCAGCACTGGGACGCGATCGCCAAGGCGTTGAAGCCGATCTACACCGCGGCAACGGAATCAGCTGCGCTCGAACGGTTCTACGAATTCACCGAGGAATGGGGCACGAAGTACCCGGCCATCGTCAAGCTGTGGGAGAACTCGTGGTCGGAGTTCGTGCCGTTCCTGGCCTTCGACACCGAGATCCGCAGGGTCGTGTGCTCGACCAACGCGATCGAGTCGGTCAACGCCCGCATCCGCCGCGCCGTACGCGCCCGCGGCCATTTCCCCAACGAACAAGCCGCCTTGAAATGCGTCTACCTGGCGATCATGAGTCTCGACCCCACCGGCGCCGGACAGAAACGCTGGATCACCCGATGGAAAGCGGCGTTGAACGCCTTCGACATCACCTTCGAAGGCCGACTCAGCGCTGGACGGAAGTAACCCAATCAAACCGAGTTACACCGTTGGCTGGACAGACCCAGCACCGTCCGCATCCCGAAGGAGACGGAGTTCACGACCAAACCGCGGCAGGTCGCCATCATGTTCGCCGTGGCGAGGCTGGCGTGATCGGACCAGGTTCGGGCGGACAAGCAGTCGGAGGTGCTCAAGTTTCTTACTGTTGCCGACCTCCGATGGTCGGGTGGTCGTCGGTTCACCAACAATCGCCTAGTGGCGGACGGCATCATGTTCCGGCTGCAGACCGGGGTGCCGGGGCGGGATCCAGACGGAGATGTTCGGTCCGTGGCAGACGGCGTGGTAACGGCATCGCCGTTATGCCGGTGATAAAACCTAGAATCGGGCGCTGGTCGCGTTGACCGCGCTGGCTGATGCGACCGGGAACCTTGATTGGGTTGTGTCGGTGGAGTCCTCGATCATGCAGGTGCATCAACACGGCGCGAACATATCGCGACGACACGACGCTCGACCCGGCGGTCGAGCTATGAGCCGACCGATCACGCGATCGGCCGGTCCCGCGGCGAGCTGACGACGAAAGCGCGCCTGTCCGTCGCTTGCACCCCTCGCCGCCCTACTGCGCAGGCAAATCGGACGTGGGCAACTAAGCCCGGCAGCTCCTACAAAATACCGGTTAGGCACTGCGCTCTTGGGCATCGAGTTGCTCCACCCGAGCCTGAAGATCTCGAACGCGCGGACGTATGAACATCGCAATCACAGCGCGTTCGATCGGCCCTCGAACAACAATTTTGAGGATCCCGTCGAGAATTGCATCGAGCGCAAACGTAGCTGCGGTTCGCCCGTCGGCCAATGCCGCGAGCTCAAATTGACCTGTCAAGACTTTCATTCCCCCTTTCGTCTGGCGCCAGCTTACCCGTGTCGGCTGTTCGTACGAGAAGACCGCATGACCCTTGAAAGTCTTACCGACTGCGTGTGCCTCCATATCACACAACGTTGCGCGCCCGCAGCTGTCACGTTCAAGGGCCTTAACCGATGTCAGGCGGGCTTGCCATTCAGGGACCGACTCAACATCCGCGATTACGTTCCACACGCAATCGATCGGCGCGTTGATCTCGACAGTCGCAGCGAATCGTTTCAATGTCATATGTTCACTCCAGAGTATTCGGATTCCGTTGGGCACAAGCGCTTCGCTGAAAATAGGACACGACCGTCGGTGTCGCCGACCGTTTCTTTACGGGAGACGCCGACGGTCGGTCACATCGGGGGCCTACGCAGACCACGCGGAAAGACAGACACTTTCCGCGCACTGCATGAGCGGTGTTTACGGCTTGGGGCGCGTCGCTCGGAAGATGACCATTCCGCCAGAACACTCAATTTCATCTATCGTCAGGCCGGCATCCCCTAGCCACCGACGGAGATCCTCAATGGTTCCGGACGGGCCGAACCCACCAGTCAGACGCGCGAATGCCGACCACGTGTCCGTGCGCCACGACTGGCCACGCGCCGCAAAATTACCGACGAGCCTGCCACCCGGCTTCAGGCAGCGAGCCAGCTCAGCGATCGCGACGGGTGGATGCGGAAAGCAGTGCAGTCCGTTGAACGTTACGCAGAGATCGAACTCGGCGTTACCAAATGGCAGGTTCTCGACGTCGCCTTCAACGAACTCGATCGACAGGCCAGCCTCGCGTGCTATGCGCCGAGCGCCATCCATCATAATGGGGGAAATATCGCAGGCCACATACCGAACCTGTTGTTCCTGCCGCAACCGTTTTAGTGTGACACCGCCGCCACAAGGCACGTCGAGGATCTGCGATCCATCGGGCATCTCGGCAACCACGTCCATGGCGCGATAAATCACATTGACGTCGGTCTCAAAGATCAGCTGGCCAGCGCGGGCGGCGGCTTCTTCGTTATCAACGGTTCGAGCATAGGCACGACCCATTGTTTTAGCCATGAATTCGTCTCGGACTGCTTTGACATTGAGCATGTGACTCAAGTTAGCCCTGGCCTCTAAACTTCGTCTAAGTTCAGGCATGTCGGTCTGACAGCTGGCGAGCCGACGCATGTACCAGCCGCTGCTGGGCTCGAGGCCGGCCTGGCAGCCTGCGCTCCTCCTTGACGGGATCCCTACCCGATACGGCATCGCTGACAAGAGCTGACTTGACCGGCCAGCGCACACTGTGAGCTGCTTTGTAGACGAATAAGCATGCCTGCTCGACGCAACCCGACTATGGGCGCCCCGAACCATTCGCCGAGTTGCGGTGCCACCGTAAGGCCTATGCGAACAGCAGGCTTTGCTCAATTCCTCCATGAGGTGCGGCGCAACAGTGCCCGCCTTTCCCGGTCTCGGCACCGACAGTGCCAGCACACCGCATGGGTCGATCGTGTATACACCGATCCGCCGACTAGTTCGATCCACCTCACACCGCATGTAGTTCGATGGATCCACGCTTCAAACGGCTCGCGGGTGCTCTCATCACGACACGCCGAGACCCTGCTTGATGACGATGCGCCTCAGGCCTCGCCACTGACCAGGCTCGTAGCGAAAGATCGCCACCTCGAGGTCTTTTGGTAACGGCATCGCCGCCGGACAGGCCAACCATCGCCCACCACATGGCAGGGTGAGACTGGAGCTTGCGATACGATCGGGCCCCTGCCATAGACGTCGCCCGACGTCAAGCCAAGGGTTTCCCGTCTCGCTGCCTCGAATCCGCTTGCGTAAGAGAGGATTTGTACGACTCAAACAAGAACTAGACCGAAGCTTCATCCACAGTCGACATCTGAGATCTGCGACGGATCGTGTTGCCTAGAGGCGGACCGGAACGTGTTGCCGCGTGGCGGCGCGGCGTCGATCCATCGACAGACTACGATGAAACCGGATGAAAGGAACCATGTGCCTTCGCCCACCAGCCGGGAAGAGATCATCGCCGAACTTGCGAGAATCACCGAAGAGGGAACCGGCGCTGAGCTCTCCGCTGCAACCATGTTGAGGTCGGTCGTTGACCACCTAGACACGGACCCGTTGTGCCTCGTCGAGGCCGTCGTTCAAACCAGGAGGGGAAACCGCGTCAAGATCCCCGAAAAAGATCTCACGATCTCGCGTAATCTCCACAACGGAGTCAACAACCGAAGGCTAGCTTTGGAGAACACAGAGCTAGCTGACCAGCTCAAAGCGAAGTTCGAAGCCGCTACTTCCGATGCGAAAGACCAGTGATCCTGCCGTGAACATTGCTTCCATCAAAAACGGAAACTTCCCGAGTGTGGTCGTTACGGCAGTCGCCGCGACAACGTCGATCGCGGGAGATGTCGACGCCACGTGGAAGGGCCTACTCAACGGCGCGAGCGGTATTGACGTGCTTGATGAGCCGTTCGTCGACGAGTTCGATTTGCCTGTCCGCGTCGGTGGCCAGCTGAAGGTGAAGCCCGAGTCCCTGCTGACACGTGTTGAAATGCGCCGACTGGCCTACATCGAGCGGATGGCTACCGTGCTCGGCCGAGAGGTCTGGAAGAACGCAGGCAGCCCCGACGTCGATAAGGAGCGCCTCGCGGTCGCGATCGGCACTGGCATCGGCGGCGTCGACGCCATCATTGACACTCGAGAAGCACTCAAGGACGGCGGCTACCGCAAGGTGTCGCCGCTCGCCGTGCAGATGATCATGCCGAACGGACCGTCAGCTGTAGTCGGGCTGGAGTTGGGCGCCCGCGCTGGAGTCGTTACTCCGGTGTCGGCATGCTCGTCCGGCTCGGAAGCCATCGCTAAGGCATGGCAAATGATCGTGTGGGGTGACGCTGACATCGTCGTAGCTGGCGGGGTCGAGGGACAGATCACTGCGGTACCAATCGCCGCGTTCTCGATGATGCGCGCGATGAGCACCCGCAACGACGATCCGAAAGCCGCGTCGCGTCCGTTCGACAAGGACCGGGATGGTTTCGTGTTCGGTGAAGCAGGGGCGCTCATGGTCCTCGAAACCGAGGAACACGCTAAGGCGCGCGGTGCCGTGATCCTTGCTCGATTGCTCGGGGTTGGCATCACATCTGATGGTTTTCACCTCGTTGCACCGGATCCGGAGGGCGCCGGTGCGGCGCGCGCGATGGCTCGGGCCATAGAAACAGCCGGATTGACCAGCGCCGATATCACCCACGTCAATGCGCATGCGACGGCTACGCCGATCGGCGACATCGCGGAAGCTAGGGCGATTCGTACAGCGGTCGGCAACCATCCATCGGTGTATGCACCGAAGTCCGCGCTGGGACATTCAATCGGTGCGGTTGGCGCACTCGAATCCGTTCTGACAGTACTCAGCATCCGCGATGAAATGATTCCGCCGACACTGAACCTTGAGCACCAGGATCCCCAAGTCGATCTCGACATCGTCAAGGGTGAACCCCGCCGTGGTCGCATTGACTACGCCATTAACAACTCGTTCGGATTCGGTGGTCACAACGTCGCTCTCACCTTTGGACGGGCCTAATTTTTTGTATCCGACGAGGCGAAGGTCGCGTCACGTGGTGGGGTTTTTCGCCTAGCTCGCGAGCGCAACTGACCCACCCGACCTCGATCGGCCGCAGAGAACCTTAATTCAGTCCAAAGAGAGGCACGGCTGACCTGGCGTCGCCTGCAGATAATCGAACGTACCGCAAGGTACGCAGGCGGCGCCAGCGATCATGCAAGGGCCGAGAAACGTACCAACTGGTCTCGCAGGCTGTCGTCTTGGGCGCTGGAACCGGAACAGCTCCCCCTAGAAGGGCGTAGGGCCCGGTGGCACCTCGTGACCAACATGTCACCTCGCGAACACGGCTGCGTTGACCAGGCAAACCGAAGCCGTAGTCCTTCTGCCGCTTAGGTTCGTACCGACGAATGCTCTGCCCGACTACGACGCAGAACGCAAGGTACTTGTGAGCCCTTCGGCATCAACCTTCGTTCCCAATACGGCTTGTTCCATCCTCCGGCGGCTTCGTGTGACCCGCCGATGCTATCGTGCGGAAAGCACTTATGCCCTACAGTTAGCCATCACAAGGAACAAACCACGAATGACTAGCTACACCCTTGTCATCACCCCCGATGTTACACATGACGGCGATATGATCGCTGATAACTCACAGCTAACCATTCGTGTCGATGTCACGCCTCCGGAACCGCGAGTGACCGCAATCGCTATCAACTCAACGTCCCAAAGCGGCTTGACATCCCTGAATGTTCCCCGCATCAATATAGCTGCGATCGTCACTGCACTTGCCGCCAGGTTCCCGCCGCAAGGCCTGGCACCTGTACGCGCTGCCGTCCTTCCAGCCACGACTGAACAGCACCCAGCAGAACAGACTCCGTCGGCCCCTATGGATAAGGGCGCAGCCGAACTGGTAACGCAATTCGACACGGTACCGGAGCCACCACGGCCAGGGCACCCTGCGGCGAGCAGAGCGTACCGGAAGATGCCTGATACGAGCGAGCTGCGCGACACTTACCAGCGGCTCGGCACTGTTACAGCCGTTGCGAGGCACTACGGAGTTCCGCGACATACCGCGCAAGGTTGGATAGGTCGGTTGCGCAAACTCGAGAGTTCCCCCGAAGCCGGCTCGCCGGACAACAATTAGACTGCCACTGCGAATGGAACCGGCAAGATGACTGACATCTACACGATTACGATTTCTAATGGCCAGAACGGGATTCCTCTCGCCACCGCGACGGTCGAGATCGATGCCGCCGGTACGCGAATGACCGAAGTGCGCGTGGAAGCCAGCAGCGGCGCATTCGTTCCAAAAGCACTGGCGCAGATCGACTTTCCACTCTTGGTCCATACGATCACTCTCCTCTCGGGTGCACAGCCGCCGAGATCGACATCGGTAGAACCGACAGCCGACGCCAGCCCCGACGATCGGAATCCCATAAGATCTGCCCATCACACCGCGGAAGCGACACAGGCTCCGTCGATTCCCAGCCCTGCTCAAGAGCAGCCGCGACTCCCTCGATCTCAAACCCCGGATATTCCAGCTGATTTCGGTGTGGCCTACTGGCGACTCGGCAGCGTCGCCAAAGTAGCTCGGCACTACGATGTGCCGCATCACATCGCCCAGGACTGGATCAAGTCGCTCCAGCAGCAAGGAAAACTGGCTAGCCCGTGGCCACGAAGGAACAAGCGCCCGTCGCGATCGGGATGACATAGAAACCACAATCGCGCAACGAACAGCGCAGGCATCTGCAGGGGAGGATAGGCAACGCAGATGCCCCAGGTCCTCGTGCGTCGGGACCTGGGGCATCACGGGGTAATCGCCGAGCCAGTCGCAGGCTCATTGACGTTAACGACGTTACATCTCCCTCTAAACCGTCCGGACCTCTGATGGTGACATCGTGTGCGTCATGTCCGACGCGAGCAGACCGGGCACCAAAGCCCACGCGAGCTTCGTCGAGACGACCATCCGGGCGGTACCGCCGAGACGATCGCCTCATCTGCGCCGGTAGCAAGCCAGAGCGACAAGGAGGATACAATCGACTGGTTAATTGACGAGTTCGCTGGTGGAGCCCGCTAGGATGTCTCGCGCTTCCCGCTATGTACGAAGTATCCCTGGGATAGTAGGCCGATCGCCTTTCCCGGCGGTTCCGGGCGTGTCCCAATTTTCCCGTTCAAAGCGTGGGAGTCGAGCTGGTGCCGCCCCGAGCGGCTGGTCATCGCTGGTTCCGCGCTAGTCGGAGAATGTTGGTGCCAGGTGGTTGAGCGCTGCGGTCGAGTCGGGTGCCTTTGCGGGTTTGTCGATGTAGTGCTCTTCGGTGGTGGAGCTGCTCCGGTGTCCGGCCTGTCGTTTGGCTCGTTCGGGTCCGAACGCTTCTGCCACCGCGGTCAGGTTGGTCTTCCGGTAGGTCTTCGGGGTGATCCATGCGTAGGTGGTGCCGCGGGCGGCGCGCCATGTGCGGCCGAAGTTGTGGGGATCCCTCCAGCTGCCCCGCCGCGACGGGAATACGGGGGATTCGTCGTCAGGGTCCCATTCGTCGGCACCCATTTTCTTCAGGGTGTCGATAGCGAATTGTGGCAGTACGACGACGCGATGCCCAGCAGCGGTTTTGGGCCACTCCTGGCGGTACAGTCCTTTGCCCGTCACCCGCACGATGGTTCCACAGATTGTCATTTCCCATGGCGTTGCCTGTCTGTTGAGATCGCAGCAACGGAAGGCGAGGGCTTCACCTGGCCTGGCTCCTGTTCCTAGCAGCACATCGGCGATGTTCAATATGTCGCGGTCGCGTGTGGGGCCGTGTGTGTAGGCGGGGGTCCCAGGAATCTCTTTTCCTGAGAGCCAGATTTCGAGCTGTGCCCGGAGTCCGTTGCGGGTCTGCTCGTTCATTGCGGTTGGTTTCACCTTCTTCCGTTTGATTCTGCCGACTTCTCGTACCGGGTTTTCGCGGATCGCTCCGTGGCGCACCGCTAGGCTCATCATGCCGGTGAGAATTATCTTGTGGATCTGCGCTTTGCGCTTGTGTCCGTTGGCCTGGATTCGTTTGAGGTAACTGTCCAGGAATGATGTATCCGCCTCGAATACGCGCACGCCGCTCATAGCGGTCTTTATCTTTATGGTTTCTTTCCTGGCGCGCGGATCGTCTGAGGGCTCGATCTCTTCGCGATACCACTGAAGGGTTTGCGGGCCGATTGTTTCGTCCAGTTCCATTTCCGCGAGCCAGCGGTCCGCCAGTTCGGGCATTAGCATGTCTCGCGTGATTGTACTGTCTCGTCGCTGTCCTTCTGTCGCCGCTCGCTGCTGAACGATTCGTTTGAGGCGGGATTCGGCGCCGGTCTTGGTGGTTCCCCATCCCTCGATGGAGACGGTTTCCCCGTTGTACGCGCGGTACCGCGCCCGCGCGCGGTACCGGCGGGGACCCAGCTTCTTACAGCTGATCGCTCCGTAGGTACCGATCGCCAACGGCTGTCGAGCCATTTGTGTGTCGCCTTTCTTGCACAACCTGTATTCGAGCCGGAATTGGATGGGATTCAAGAAGCTCCTCCGCTTTCGAGCTGAGATTCTTCCCAGAGGATCAAATCACTGAGTCGGTACCGTCGGTATCTGCCCATTCGAGCGTAGCGAGGACCTTTGCCGAGAGAAGCCCAGTTGGCGAGGGTCTTCTCAGGGATTTTCAGCCGTTTCGATACCTCCTCCGTAGTCAACCAGCAACCCGTTTCCGGAATAGGGCTCTCATTGTCGCCACCGAATTTTGGCGACACCCTAATATCAACGCTCCGCACTGCCCGATAGTCAAGCGCTTCGCCCGACAAATTGTTCGATGCGCGACGATTTCCTGAAGCTTCGGACCCACGATCGGCGGCTTGGTCCCGCTTTCGACGCGACGGGCACGAGTTACTATCCCCCCGTGATGCTCCATTCCGTCCTTTTGCTGATTGCGTTGAGACACCCGCGACGGAAGGCACGTTTCGTCTTGCCATGACTATGACGCCTTTACATGAGAAGAGGGATCGGAAAAGGGACGGCACATGGTTCATGCGGTGCGCGAGGGGTGATAGGCGACGCGCCGGAGCGGAAGCGGTGGCCAGTGGCCGTGACATACTCGAACGCGTTGGTATGCGGGGCGTGATATCGGTCAACAGCAGCGCGACCCATAAGTGGCCTGCTGACGTACGGCCCGCTTATGCAACCGCTCGTCAAGTATTACCTCTTGATCGCTGTCGGCATCGATGTCGTCGTCACCGAGGACTGCGGTAGCGGTCCCGGCGTCGCCGGGTTGGTCAGTGGCGGTAGCGATGGCGCCGCGTTGAGGTCGATGTCGGTGTCGCCGGTATCGCCGGTGGGGACGAGTTCGCTGGGGTCGGTGGTGATCAGCGCGTTCTCGGTGAGTGAGGCCAGTGACGCGAACACGGCCCTGTCGGTGCCCCCGACCGCGAGCAGGCCGCTGCCGCGTGCCGCGGAGAGCAGGAATTGTTGTTCGCCGTCGGAGAGACGGAATGCGGCGGCGACCTCGTCGATAGCTTGTGGTGCTTGGCGCAGCAGGATCTGGGTGGCGGCGTTGGAGACGATTGCGCGTCCGAGTTCGGTGGACAGGACATCGGCGCTGTCTTGGGTGGCGATGGTTAGTCCGGCCCAGTGTTTGCGGAAGCTCTTGGCGGCGCGGAACAGGAATTCGGCGGCGGCGGGTTGGCGCATGAGCAGCCATGCCTCGTCCACGGTGATCATCCGGGGCCGTCGATTGGCTGGGCTCGACACGCGCCGCCAGGTCGCGTCCAGCACGAGCAGGGTCCCGATCGTCTTCAACTCCTCCGGTAGCGCGCGCAGGGAGAACACGATCAGCCCGCCCTCGGGGTCGGTGGTGGTCGGCCCGTCCAACAACCCCGCATAGGCACCGCCGCCGGCGAACGGGTGCAGCGCGGCGGCCAACTCCCCGGCAGCCGGTGTGGCGAGGCGTGCGAGTTGCTCACGCAGTCCGCTCAGCGTCGGTGCGGGCCGGGTCCAGGTGGCGGGGTCGTCGGTGATCCCGACAGCGGCGTAAGTCGCCGCCAAGGCCCTGTCCAATGTTGCCCGCCGCCCGGGGTTCTGGTCGCCGAGCAGGACTTGGATGAGAGTGTGCAGGAACAGCTTCCGTCGTGTGAGGGCATCGGTCGGGGCGCTTCGGCGACCGTCGGCTCGGGTGTGGACTTCCAGGTCGAACGGGTTGAGCCGCACCCCGGGAGCGCCGAGGCGAATGTGGGTGCCGCCCACGGACTCGGCGAGGCGGCGGTACTCGTCCTCGGGATCGATGACGACCTGCTCGATGCCGCGATACAGCGAACGCAGGATCTCGGTCTTGACCAGATACGACTTGCCCGCGCCTGAGCGGCCCAGCACAACGAGGTTGTGGTTGTGGGACTCAGGGCCGAACCGGTCCACAAACAACAGGCCGGAGGCGGCGTCGCGGCCGTAGAGGACACCCTGGGGGCGGTCGGCCTGGGCCGGGTCGGCGGCGGGCAGTTGTGGGGAGTCGAAGGGGAACGCCGCGGCGAGGGCGGTGGTGTCGAAGGTCCGCTGAACTCGGATCAGGTCCAGCCCGAGCGGCAGCGTGGTGACCCACGCTTGAGCCGCCCGGTACGACAGGGTGCAGGTGTCCACGAGCAGGCTCGCCGCCAGGGCGCGGACGGCGGCGACCTCGTCGGCCAGTTCGGTTTCCGAGTCGGCGTGCACGGTGAGATACACCCCGACCCGGAACAACCTGGCCTCGGCGCGGGCGACGCGGGCCCAGAGGTCGGCGGCGTCTTCGACGGCGACATCGACCTGCGGGTCGGTCAGGCGGCCTCGGCTGACGTCGTGCATGCGCGAGGACTCCAGGCGTGCCTGTTGGCGGCGCAGCCGGGTGGCGGCGGTGGCCGGGTCGACGGGGTCGATGTGCACCGCGACCTCGACCCGGCCGGAATGCGAGAGCAGCGGCGCGAGCCAGCCAGCGGTCACCTCGCGCGGGTATCCGGTGACCGCGAGAGTCGCGGTCCAGTCCGACCCGATCTCCAGATGCCGGGTGCCGATCGTGAGGGATTCCGGCACGAACCGGTCGAGGCCCTCGCCGGTGAACGGGTCGGGTATCCGGACTTGGGGATCGGTGGTGATGATCTCGTCGGCGGCGGCGATGTCGGCGGCGGCCGAGACGAGGCCCTCCGGATTGGTGCAACTGGTCAGTACGGCGGCAGCCGCCACGCAATCGAGCGCGGTGACCGAAATACCCAGTGGGGAAAGCACATCGGCGGCCTCGTTCATGCGGCGCAGGAGCCGGGACTCGGCCGCCCGGCGCGCACCACCGGACAACGCCCGCCGTGCCCGGCTCCGGCCGGGCAGCCGGGCACGCAGCCCGGTGGCGGCCAGGGTGTCGGTGGGTTCGCGCCAGATCAGCAGCACTTGGCGGTGGACCGGGTCCTCGCGTGCGGTCAGCTCGGCGAGGTGATCGGCGTGGTCGAGCGCGGCGGCGGCGAGGTCGGGTGACATCTGCGCTGCGGCGGTGTGCAGGCCGGTGATGTGCTCGGTCAGGTCCAGTCGCGCCGAGCGCACCAGAATCTGCACCGGTTGGCGCAGGATGTGTAGCCAGCCCGCGAGCTGACCGACGAGGCTGTCCTGTTCGGCCGGGGTGCGCAGCGAGAGGTTGAGGGTTCCGGCGACCGCGATGACGGCGAGCCCGTCGGCGCCGAGGTCGATCACACCGACCCCGCCACCTCCACCACCGCTCGCGGTCACCGACTCCGGTAGCCGTGCCACCTGCGCAGTCAACGCGGCCGGTGTCGGCGGACGCGACCGGGTCCTGCTGGCGCGGCGGGCGATCCATCGCGGTGATGCCTGCACGCGCGTCCTGACGAGGTGGCGTGGCCGGAGGCGGTGGCCGATGGCGGCCACGAACAGCAGGTCGGCCGACAGTCCGTCGCGGCGGGTGAGCACCGCGACAGCGACCACGACCAGAACCGGGGCGGCGACGGCGGCGAACACCGCCGGAGCGATCACTGTTCTGGTCGCGGCCCAGGCCGAGTACAGCAGCAGGGCCGCCGTGGCGAGGACGGCGAGCTGGCGGGCGGTGAACGGGCCCAGGATGCGGTCGGAGCGGTCGACGTCGGCGGGGATGCGCACGATGGTGCTCATCGCAGGGTGCCTCCTCTCGGTGCCCGGGGGGCGCGGCGGCGCACGGGCAGATCGGGCATGGGCAGATGTAGCTGCCGCCCCGCTGGGCGCGCGGGGGCGGGCGCGGGTGGCTGCGGTGGGTTCGGCGGCGGCGGAATAGGTTTGACCCGGGTGACCGGGAACGGCAGCGGGTACTGGCCGCTCCGGGTCGGTCGCAGGCGCGCGTAGGGATCGGCTGGGGTGGGTTCGGTGAAGTCGAAGGCGAGTTGTTCGGGCCGCCGCCGGGGGCTGGGGCGTTGCGGTGGCGGGGCCGGTGCCGGGGGTGTGGGCCGGACCCGGCGCACCGGGATCGGGAGCGGGTACTGGCCTCCGGCTCCGGCCCGGATGCCCCGGTATGGGTCCGGCGGGGTGAAGTCGAACGCGAGTTGCCGTCCACGCGGCGTTCGGGGCGGGCGGGGCGGCGGGGTGCCGGTCGAGTCGGCCGGTGTCGAGCTGGGTTGCCGCGCGACTCGCCGCACACCGTCCAGGGGCAGCATCAGCTGCCCATCTCGCGTCGAGCGCACCCGAGCGAACGGGTCAGCAGACCCCGAACTCGCCGCGGCGGCCGGGCGCGGCGTGCGCGGGGCACGGGCGGGTCGTGGGCCGCGCCGGGCAGGTGCGGCCGAGGCGGCGGTGCGGACGCTGCTCGACGTGGCCCCTTTGAGCAGGCCCAGGGTTTTGTAGGCGAGGAAGCCCCGCGCGATCGACCTGGCGAAGCTGCGGCCTTGCCCGATGTTGAGGACCGACAGCAGCCACATCGGGGTCTTGATCAACACGTACATCAGCGCCAAAGCGACGGTGAGGTCGGCGATCTCGTTGGCGTTCGGGCCGAAGAGGTGCCATCCGCCCGGGGCGAGCAGCACCCGCAGCACGGTCACCAGGGTCAGTGACTGCGCGACCTGGATCGCCAGGCAGGCGGCGAACGAACGCCACCACCAGCGGGCGACGCCGTCGATGCCGGGCAGTGCGTGACACATCAACGCCAGTGGTGCCGCAACGATCAGCACGATCGTGATGGAGACACGGATGACGTAGCTGATGAGCAGCACGAGCAGCATCACCACCAACGCCAGGTGCAGCAGCAGGAAAAAGCCGTGGCTCTGGCTGGTCACCGCGAGCTCGGCCAGGGCATCGGCCGCCGACGCGGAGTCGACACCGTCTCCGGCCACCGCACCGGCGAGGGCGTTGGCGAAACCGAGGGCCGCCGTGGCGATCATCATGCTCAGTCCGCCGGTGACGAACCCGACCACCAGGCGAGGCGCGAGTTCGCGGATCGACCATTGCGTCTGCAGCGTCTCGCGCGTCATCAACAGCACCCCGGCCGCCATCACGACCAGGACATAGAGGGCGGTGACGAGCTGCCACGACTGGTTCCACAGCACCCCGATCTCCGGGATCTGCCCCGGTTCGGGAGTGGTCAGCAGGGTTTCCGACAGCAGCTCGAGCAGCGGGTTGAGCGCGGACTCGACGATGCGCTGGAGGAACCCGTCGATCGCGTTCTGAACGCAGCCGTTGATGTTGGTGACCCCGCACTCGGCCGACCCCGACCCCGACCCCGGCGTCGGGGGCGGGGTCGGGGTGCCGGGCGTGGTCGGGTTGGGCGAGGCCGGGGTTGGGGTGGTGGAGGGCGGGGTCACCCACCGGCTCGGCGGAGTTGTCGGGGTAGGTGTGGCCGGTGTCGGGGTCACCGGCGCGGTCGGTGTCGGGGGCTGGGCGGAGGCGCCGGTGGCGCCGGTGACGGCGATCAGGATCGCGGCGAGTACCGCTGCTGCGGCGGCGGCAGCGGTGCGCGCGGTTCGTGAGTACTGGACGGGTGCGGGTGTGGGTGGGGCCTGTGCCGAGGTGTTCACGGTCAGGCTCCGATGATGGACTTGAGAACGGTGACGATGACCGGTGCCAGCATCGCCAGCGCGTAGCCGAGGCAGGCGGCGCGGAACGCGGTCTTGGCCTTTTCGATCTCACTGGGATCGCCACCGCCGAGCAGATAGCGGGCACCGGCGATGGTCAGGAACAACGTCGCCAGCCCGGCCAGGATCCCCACGATCCAGTTGCGCGCGTTGTCGATCACCTCACCCAGCGACGAGGCGATCGCCAGCACTTCGGTGTGCGGCGGTGCGGCCGACGCCGATCCGGCCACGAGCACCCACAGCGCCACGGTGGTGCCCAGCGCCGCGAGGATCCTCGGCCACCGGCGTCGCAGCACCAGCTGTCGAATCGAAGCCTGCGCGCTGCTGAGGTGTTTACGGTGCGCGTTCATGCCGCAGCCTCCTGCCCGTGCTCGGTGCTCGACTGCACCGCCGCAGAGTGCGGGTTCGGCCGGCGACCTCGCCGCGGTGACCGGGCGGGCGGCGCGAGCGCGGTGACCGCCTCGGCTTCGACCGTGCTGGTTCGCTCGGGGTCGAGGTCTCGGGCGCGCTCGCTGAGCCACGCCAGTAGGGTGCGCTCGGCGCGAGGCCGAGCCTTGCGTAGCTTCCACAGCGACACACCACGTTCGGCGGCCAGGGAGGTCAGCGACCGGCCCTCCCATCGCGAGGCCGCGATCAGTTCGGCCGCGTCGGCGGAGATCACTCCGGCGGCCACCGCCTGCGCCAGGACCGTCTCGGGGTTGCCCGGCCTGGCCCCGATCGCCTGCACCCGTTCACCGAGCGGGGCGAGGTCGCGGTCGAGGTCCCCGACCACCGTCACGCCGATTTGCTGCTGGTATGCCGCCTTGAGGACGGCACGGTAGGCACCCCACCTCAGCCGATGCCACACCCCCGGCTCCTCCAGGCCGACGCGCGGGAGGTGGAGCAGGAACGCCGTCAAGACTTCGGACTCGATGTCATGGCGCGCGGTACTGCTCGGGGTCGCGTGCTCGCCCGTGATCCGGGTCAGCATGGGTGCGGCCAGTCCCGCGCACACCAGCATCGCGCCGTCATCCTTGGCGCGAACCCGCTCGAGCAGCCACACCCAGATCGCGTCGACCTCGGCCATCGGCGTCGCCGGATCCCACAACCGCTCACGCAACTGCGCCCACGTCCGCACCGGACCTGCGGCTGCGGCCTGCGATGTCGGCATGGGGCGCGGATCGGCGGGCAGCGCCTCGGCGGCGATCTTCTCGAAACCGGACCGCACCGCTGCCAGCGGTGAGCCCGACTTATCGCCCGGTCCCGGATATTTCGCGACGTTCGTATTCGTCACCACGGATCTCCTTGTTCGATCGAAAACTTCCGACCCCACAAGGACACCTGAGACCCATATCTGAAACGCATCCAAACCCTATCCAAAACACACCCAAACCATATCTGAAACATATTCAAGTCATATCCTGGGCGGATTGGCGAACATTTCGCTACCATTCCGCCACGCCTCGACAGCTCGCCGGCCACTCGGCTTGATATATGCGGCTACCTGCGGGTGTGAATGGACGGATAGCGTTTGGATATGAATTGGATATGTTTCATATAGGGCGCGGATAGCACCAACGGGTGAGTCGGCAACCAGTCAAAAATTTCTCGAAAAAAAATTCGACCCAACCTCTCCCGACCAGGATCTCCGGGTCGCTATTTCGGCCTCAGGAAGTTCTCAGAATAATTCTTGGGTTGCCGTGTCCCGAAATCGGCTTTTTGGCGGAAGTAAGCGAGTACACACCGCTCTCTCGCTCAGGAGGCCCTGTTATGTCCGCCAGCTCCCGCCGCCCCCGCTCCACCGCCGCGCCGGTGCGGGTTCCCTCGACCCTGTGGGCGCTCGGTCCCGAGCCGCTCGATCCCGACGACCGTTGGCCCGAACCGGTCCTGGCCCACGCGATCGCCAAGTTCTCCGAACCGAGTTCGCGGGTGATGCTGGTCGGCTGGCCTGCCCCCGTGGCTTGGGGTGCGCTGCGGGTGATCGAGCCCGACACCGCTCATGCTCTGGCCGCGATCGGTGATTTGGACCGCTACGGCCTCGACGCTCCCACCGACCGGGGCCGGTCCGGGGAGCCGGTGGATCTGGTCGTCGCGAGCCTGCTGGCCGATCACTTCGACCCGATCGCCGCCGCCGAGCACGTCACAGCGCTCGCGACCGAGGTGATGGCGATGGGCGGTTTGCTGGTCGTTCTCTCCCGCTGCCGTCACAGCGCCTCCGGCACCTTGTTCGACCCGGCCGGTTCGGTCGTGGCCGCCGCGCAGGCCGCCGATCTGCTCTACCTCCAGCACATCATCGCCGCCCCGATTTCCGGGCGCACCGTCACCGCGCCCGCCGACCCGGCCCCGTCCGGCACCGCTCTCCACGTCGTCGCGCACACCGACGTCTTCGTCTTCCTCCAGCCCTCCCATGGCTGACCCGGCACACCCCTTGCCCCGCCCGAACTCTCACGCGAAGGACGCGCCCATGACTCTCGATCCCGCCGCCACCGACACCACCGACGTCGACTCCGCGATCACCGCACAGACCCCTCCGGCCGCGCGACCGGTGTCGGTGTGGGCGACGGCCCAGAGCGCACCGACCGCGCAGCGGCGGGGCCGCTACCACCCCGACAGCACCGCCCATCCCGCGAAGATGTTCCCGGCCATCGTGCAGCACGCCGTGACCACCTACACCCGTCCCGGGGACCTCGTGCTGGATCCGATGTGCGGGATCGGGACCACCCTCGTCGAGGCCCTGCATCTGGGCCGCCGCGCGGTCGGTGTCGAGTACGAGTCGCGCTGGGCGGAGCTGGCGCGCACCAACATCGAGCTCGCCCGCGAGGCGGGGATCGATCTCGACGCGAACGTCTACCACGGGGACGCCCGCAAGCTGGCGGACCTGATCCCGGCCGAGCTGCGCGGCCAGGTGAGTCTGGTGATCACCTCCCCGCCCTACGGCGACTCCCTGCACGGCCACGTGCGCGCCAACCGCACCCAACCGGTGCTCAAGTCCAACCACCGCTACGGCCAGGTCCTCGACCGGGGCAATTTGGCCAACGTCGGATTGGGCCGTCTGCTCTCGGGATTCACCAAGATCCTCGCCGGTGCCGCCGAATACCTCGCCCCGGGCGGGTATGTCGTGGTCACCGCGCGGCCGTGGCGTCAGCACGCCGAGCTGGTGCCTTTGCCCGCGCACTTGTTCACCTGCGCCGAGCTGGCCGGGTTGGTCCCGGTGGAGCGGTGCGTGGCGCTGCTCGGTCGCCTCAGCGAGGGCGAACTCGTCGCGCGCAGCTCGTTCTTCCAGCGCGACTTCATCGTCAAACAGCGCGCCGCGGGGCTGCCGATGCACCTCATCGCTCACGAGGACGTCGTGATCCTGCGCAAGCCCGAAAAGTCCGTGAGTTCGTTGGAACTCAAGCGTTTTCAACGCGAACCCAAGTATCGACCTGCCTCATTTTGGGGTACCGGCACTGGGGTTGGCAAGGAACCCGAGGGCGGCGTGGCGGCGTGAGTGTCGTCGAGGAGCTGGCGCGCGTTGGTGGCCCAGCGGATCGCCGTCGATGCGTCCATGCCGAACACGGCGGCCAGGTGCAGCGGGTCACCGCCACTGGCGAGTGCTTCGTCGAGTTGGCGGTCCAGGCGCAACCGTTCGAGTGTGGCCGCCAAGCCGCGCAGGTTCATCACATAGGTGTTGCTGACCGGTCCGGTGCGCAGGGCACTTTCCTTGCTGATCAGCAGGTGCCGGTTGGCGGTGTGTGGCCATCGAGCTCGACGGTGGTCGAGCCAGCGGTGCAAGACCTGGTAGGTCAGGTCGTCGATCGGGCGGGCATGGCCTGCGACGGTGAGGCGCCGGTTACCCAGGTCGACATCATCGAGCCGCAAGGCGCGGATGTGGTGCGGTCGGGCGGCATGGACCGCGGCGAGGATGACGCACAGTTTCGCCTGGGGCGTGTCGGCGACGACGATCGCGGCATCGATCTCGGCAGCGGTGAGCGGCTGCCAGATCTTCGGTGGCGGTTTGGGCAGCCGGATGCGGGCGCAGGGGTTTCGGAAGATCACGGCCTCGCGTTTGGCCCATCCGAACAGCGACCGCAATGCCGCCAGCGCATCGCAGCGCGCCGTGCCCACCAGCCCGTCGAGGTGGGCGAGGACATCGCCGCGGGTGACTTCCCGCAGATGGTCGTAGCGGTCCGACCACAACAGCAGCGCGGGCCGGGCAAGGCGGACGTAAGCGGTCGCGGTGCCCGGATGCCGAGGACGCCGGCGTGGGCCGCCCTCGCGCAGCACCATCGCCCAGGTGCGCACGTGGGCGGCCATTTCCGGCGCGAGCCCGTCGACTTTGGCATCGAGCCAGAGGTCGAACACCTGGGGCCGGTCCTCGGCGAGGACTCCCATGTCCGACAAGACGTCGATGACGTGGACCAGCGAGCCGCCGCCCCGTCCGCGGATGTGCCGGTGGAACTCCGAGACCCGCACCAGGTCACCGTCGGCATGGGTGGCCAGCAACATGATCAGATTCCGGTTCAGTGCGCGCCGCACCGTCTGGTCGAACCCGTGTGTCTCGGCCAGGGTGTGTGCCAGGTGCAGCGCCCAGGCAAGCCACGGATTCTCCGGTGCGGCAACCGATCTCAGATCGACACTGCCGGGCCGGAAGGTGCGTGGCAGATTCATCGGCAACACCAGTTGCGCACCGATATCGCTGGGCCGATACGCGGGCGGCGGAGGCGGTTTGAGCGGTCGTCCCTTCATGCCCCGGCGTCGGGTGATCGCGCGGGGGCACGCCTGCGGCCGATAGAGGTCGGCGAGAAACAGCTGGTGGTATCGGACGCGGGCCACATACGGTGCGAGAACGACACTGTCGCGGGCGTTTTCGGCGTCTGCGGCGCGATCGAGGCGGGCCTGGGACCAGCACAGGCGGCAGTAGCCGTCCTTGAGCGGCACACGTCGATCGCACGACGGGCAGTCGGCGACGCGGTCGCGGTAGCGGGCCGCGAGGTTGTAGCAGGCCAGACACACGCCCTGGGCATACATCAGGCCCCAGGCCAAGCATTCCGAGCAGCTGGTCACCTGCCGGGCGAGCTTGGCCCCGGTGCGGTCACGGCCGACCACGGCTCACCGAGGCGGGACCGAGCGACCGTCGCGGCGGCGGGGGACCACACGCGGTGGCGCGTTCACCGCAGCCGGATCAGCTTCGGCGTGCGGCTTCGGAGCCGCCACCGTGTCGGGCTCGGGAATCAGCAGTTCGGAGACCTGACAACCGAGCACGGCACAGATGACGTCGAGGTCGGCGAGTTTGATCGAGGCAGGCTGGCCGGACCACAGGTGCGACATCTTGCCCGCCGAGATCACCAGATCACGCTCGGCCAGCAGCCGCTGCAGCTCCGATGCTTGCCAGATGCCTCGGTTGGCCGCCGCCAGGCGCAGGTTCCATCGCATTCAGATCAGTCCTTCCCACCGAGCCGCCGCGCGCTGCTGCCCGGCGATCCAGGCGTCCTCGATGCGGCTGCGGTGCACGTGGACGTAACGCATCGTGGTCGCCACCCAGGCATGGCCGTACATCTCCTGGATCGAGATCAGATCCATCCCGTTCAGATAAAGCTGCGACGCGCAAAAATGCCGCAGCACATGGGGAGTCAGCCGACCCGCCCACGACGGCAGATGCTTCGCGGTCGCCTCGGCCAGCCCCGCGCGCAGCGTGTCGTAGCCGACTCGGCTCCGGCAGCCGGTCCCGGCCGCACGCTCGGACGGATACAGCGGCGCGCCGTGACGGGCGGGGTCGTCACCGAACTGGCCCCACACGTCGCGCACATACCAGCGCAACGCGCGGTCGGCGCCGCTGATCAACGGCACCATCCGCTCTCGCGGTCCCGACCCGCGCGCACCCTTCCCGACCCGGACATGGAGCTTGCCGAAACGTCCCAAGTCCCACCGGATGTCAGCCAGGTCCAAATGACGGGCCTCGTTGACCCGGATACCGACATCGGCCATCAACCGCGCCGCCGCGTAGTTACGGGCCATCGGCGCGAACTTGCGGCAGCTGGCCAATTCCTGCGCCCACCCGGCGAACAAGGTGTCGACCTCGGCCTCGGTCGGCGGGATACGCAGCCGGGCGTCTTTGCGTCCACGCGGGCGGTTCATCTCATCGATCGGGCACTCGACCACCCGCCCGGTCATCGCGTGCAACTCGACCTTGTGCCGCAGTTCCAGGAACTCGAAATACAGCGACAGCGCCGCCGCTCGCGCCAGCCGCGTTCCGCTGGGCGCTCCGCGCAGCACCCGACCGAAATAGGCGTCCGCGTCCGGCGGATCCATCTCCCACAGCGGACGGCCGAACCAATCCCGGATCTGCTCCAGATTGCTCAACTCGCCCCGAATCGTGCCATCGGTCAACCCGGCCGCGGACCTCGCCAACACCAGCCCAGCCAGCACGTCGGTCTCGAACGCCTCCAGCTCCTCCGGCGACGCCAACGGCCGATGCGACCGCAGATCCCGCACAACAGCAACAGCCAACCCACGCCCCTTGTCTTCAGAACACGCGAGAGGAGATCAGTGCTGATGAGGCTACTTCAGAAATCCCGAAGCAACGTCAACACGCCGAACGAACCAACGAAACCCAGCAACTACCTGGACAGGAGCTCACGGAGCTGCCAGATGACATCGAACTCAAGCGATGTCGTACTTACCACCGGTGCGGCTGAGCGGCGTCGCGCGAGTGGGCGGTTCCCTTTCGGCACCGTCGCGACGCTGCCGACCAGCGATGCCACCGGGACCGGATCGGTGGCCGCGTGAACACCACGCACAACCCCGAGCAGGGGTGGCTGTGCCGGGCGCTCCTCGCGCCCGGCCGGGCCGTGGCCGAGCTGACCGAAGCGGCCGAACATGCACTCGGGTCTGTCTCCGGGCTGGGCGTGGTCGCGGCCGTGCTCGGCGGCCTCGCCGCGGTGCGGATTCTGGCCGAGTGGCGTCGGCGCCGGCTGAGTGCACGTGCTCGCCAGATCACCGTGCTCACCCCACCCGAGGTCGACGCCAAAGGCGCACTCACCTTCTGGGCGCACCTCATCGGGCAGCTCCGCCCGGCTTGGGCCAGAACGCTGCTGGGACAACCACATCTCGGGTTCGAGTACACCGTCACCCCCGAGGAGGGAGCGGCGATCCGGCTCTGGGTACCCGGCGCGATCCCACCCGGGCTCATCGAACGGGCCATCGCCTCGGCGTGGCCCGGCGCGCACACCGACACCCTCGAACCCGCCCGAGCCCCGCTACCAGCCCCGGCGCGAGACGTGCGGCGGGTCGTGGCCGGAGGCGAGCTGCGGCTTGGCCGCCGCGAGGGACTGCCGTTGAGTACCGATCACTCCGGTGATCTCGTGCGGAACCTGATCACCGCCGCCGACGACCTCGCTCCCGGGCAGGCCGCGTGTGTGCAGATCCTGGCGCGTCCGGTCACCGGCCGCCGCGTCGCGCGAGCCACCCGTGCTGCGGCGGGCACCGGCACTCCGGCGGGAATCGTGACTGGACTGCTGCGCGAGGCCCTGAACCTGCTCACCCCCGGCATGAGCACCGTCCACGCATCCCACACCGCCGGTCGTATGGGAGACAGGCGGTCCACCGACCGCCAGACCTCGCTGGAATACAGCGCCGCCGCCCGCGCAGCAGCAGCCAAAGCGCGAGGGGCGCATTGGGAGACGGTCGTGCGCTACGCCGCCTCGATCCCGGTCTCCACCGACCCCGACGACACCAACCCGACCGCACAGGCGCGAGCGGTAGCGCGTGGCCGGGCCGATGCGCTCGCCACCGTGTTCGGGGCGTGCACCGATCACAACTATTACCGGCGTCGCCGTCGCCTGCGCCTCGAGCGGTTGATCCGGCAGCGGCGTCTCCGGCGTGGGGATGTGCTGTCGGTGCCTGAACTGGCCACGATCGCGCACCTGCCCACCGACGACGGTCTGCCCGGCCTGCAACGCGCCGGGGCGCGCGCCTTGTCCCCAGCGCCGGAGATCCCTGTCGGCGGGGAGTTCACGAAACCGTTGGGGATGGCCGACACCGGCACGCGTCGCCCGGTCGCGGTGAAGATCTCCGATGCCCGACATCACCTGCACATCCTCGGCCCGACCGGTGTCGGCAAGTCGACATTGTTGGCCCGCACGATCCTCGACGACGCCGAGGCCGGACGCGGGACGATCGTCATCGACCCCAAAGGCGACCTCGTCACCGACGTCCTGTCGCGGCTGCCCTCGCGCATGGGTGAGCGGGTGGTCCTGTTCGATGCCGACTCGGCCGCCCCGCCGCCGTGTGTGAACCCCCTCGACATCGGCCGGATCGGGCGCGCGGGAATGGATCTCGCCGTCGACAACCTCGTGACCGTGTTCCACCGGATCTTTCACCAGTGGTGGGGACCGCGCACCGACGACATCATGCGCGCCAGCCTGCTCACCCTCTGCGCACAACCCGGCACCGCCACACTGGCCGACCTACCCCGCCTGCTCACCGAGCCCGCCTTCCGCGCCCGGGTCACCCGCACCACACCCGATCCCGTGCTGCGCGGATTCTGGGACAGCTACGAACAGCTGTCCGACACCGGCCGAGCCCAGCTCACCGGCCCACTGTTGAACAAGCTGCGCGCGTTCCTGCTGCGCCCGTTCGTGCGCTCGGCCATCGCGGGCGGCCCCTCCACAGTCGAGTTCGCCGACATCCTCGACAACGGCGGCATCTGCCTCGCCCGGCTCCCGAAAGGCTCACTCGGAGAAGAAACCTCGCGGCTGGTCGGGTCGCTGCTCGTGGCGCGGACGTGGCAGGCAGTGACCGCGCGAGCCCGGGTACCCGCCGCCGACCGGCCCGACGCCGCCCTCGTGCTCGACGAGGCCCAGAACTTCCTCAACCTGTCCACCCCGATCGAGGACATGCTCGCCGAAGCCCGAGGACTGCGCCTGTCGCTGCTGCTGGCCCATCAGAACCTCGGCCAACTCTCCCGCGAACTGCGCGACGGCATCTCGGCCAACGCCCGCAACAAGATCGTCTTCGCCGTGTCTCCCGACGACGCCCGCGACCTGGCCCGCCACACCGACCCGTGGCTGTCCGAGCACGACCTGACCCACCTCGACGCCTTCCACGCCGCCGCCCGCCTGCTGGTCGACGGCCGCAACGCCAGACCCTTCACCCTCACCACCCGGCCCCTGGACCCACCGATCCCCGGGCGCGCCCGCGAGATCGCCGCCGCCGCCCGCGCTCGCCTCACCGCCTCATCACCCGCACCTGGCCACGACGAGCCGCCGGATCCCATCCGTGACCCTCGTCAGCCCTAGCCGATCGACTCACCCACTCCGAGAAAGGTTTCCGTACCGATGATCTCGCGTCCCGACCGACAAGCAGACAGCCGCCGACCCCGACCCGAGGCCCGGCCCGCCCGGTCCCGGCCGCTCGACATCACCGCGCTCGTCGCGCGGCTGACAGAGCGGGACCGCTGGATCCTGCGGATGCTGCACGAGCACCGTGTTCTGACCACCAACCAGCTCGCCGCTCTCGCCTTCCCCACCCCCGCCATCGCCTTGCGCCGTCTCACGCTGTTGCACCGCTACGGCGTGCTGGAACGGTTCCGGCCATTGCGGACCCGGGGCAGCGCACCGGTGCACTGGGTGCTGGCCCCTGCCGGAGCCGCCGTGCTCGCCGCCGAGGCCGGTATCACGGTGCGCGAGCTCGGCTACAACCACCAGCGCGCCCTCGCCGTCGCCCACAGCCTGCACCTGACCCACACCCTCGGCGTCGCCGACTGGTTCACCGCCCTGATCGCCCGAGCACCTCGCGACGAGCGCGGCCAACAGGCCCGCGTGCAGGCGTGGTGGTCGCAGACCCGCTGCCAGCGCCTGTGGGGAGACCTGGCACGCCCCGACGCTTTCGGCCGCTACAGCCACCCCGAGACCATGCTCGACTTCTTCCTCGAATACGACCTCGCCTCCACCACGTTGACCCGTGTCGCGGCCAAGCTGCACGGCTACGGCGAACTGGCCCGCACCACCGGCGTGATCACCCCGGTCCTGCTGTGGTTGCCGACCGCACTACGGGAGGCCAACGCGCGCACGGCGCTGCGCCGGACCTGGGAGCGACTTCCCGACCCCGAGGCCGTGCCCGTCGCCACCGCCGCCGCCGAACTCCTGCCCGCGAGCCCCGAAGCCAGCCCCGCCGAGCAACTGTGGATGCCGCTAGACACCGACACCGACCGCAGGCGCCTGCACGAACTCCCCGCTCTCTGGTCCCGGCGAACCCCACCCACCACCAGCGTCGACACCGAGCCCGCGCCATCACTGAACGGACTCGTCGTCCTCGCCCCGCCGCCCCCACAGCCACCGGCCTCCGAGCTTTGGTGAGGTAGCGATGCTGGTCAAGGCACTCTCGGCGGGCTGCGCGGCGGTCGTGTTCCTCACGGTCGTGATCGCGGCCGTGGTCAGCGCCGTCGTGGTGTTCGACCAAGCGCTCATCGCTCCCGCCCCGGGGACCTCGATTGGCACCGGCTCGACCCCGAGTACCGAAGCCCAACAAGACATCCCGACCGAGATCCTCGTGCTCTACCAGGCCGCTGCCGGGGACTGCCCCGGGTTGGACTGGTCGGTGCTCGCCGCGATCGGCAAGATCGAAACCGACCACGGCCGCTCACCCCTCCCCGGGGTGTCCTCCGGCGAGAACAGCTCCGGGGCGGGCGGTCCGATGCAGTTCCTGGCCCCGACCTTCGACTCGGTGACCGCCCGGCATCCTCTGCCTGCCGGTGGTGCGAGCCCGCCCTCGCGCTACAACCCCTCCGACGCGATCCACGCCGCCGCGTTCTACCTGTGCGACTCCGGCGCACCCGAGGACATGTACAGCGCGATCTTCGCCTACAACCACGCCGACTGGTACGTCGACCAGGTCCTCGATCAAGCCGCCCGCTACCGCGCCACCGACACCACCTCCGGCGGCGACTGCCAGACCGCCTCACCGCCGAACCCGACTGCCGCGCAGGTGATCTCCTTCGCCTGCGCCCAGCTCGGCCTGCCCTACGTGTGGGGTGGCAACGGGCCCGAGGTCAACGGCGGCTGGGACTGCTCCGGCCTCACCCAAGCCGCCTACCGAGCCGCCGGGATCTCCATCCCCCGCACCACCTACGACCAAGTCCACACCGGCACAACCATTTCCGAGGACAGACTCGCCCCCGGCGACCTGCTGTTCTACAGCACCGACGGCGACGTCCACCACGTCGGCATCTACCTCGGCGGCGGCCAGATGGTGCACGCACCCACCTTCAACGAGCCCGTCCAGATCTCGCCGTACCGGTGGCCTGGCGACGACTACTACACCGCCACCCGACCCACCCCAGCTCACAACAACGACTCCCGCGCCGTCCCCTGACCACCACCGCACGAACGGAGAAATCTCATGCACCGCAACCACACTCGAACCGCCCGCGCCCGTCGCGCCGCACACGCGGCACTGTGCGCGGCCATCGCCACCACCACCGTGACGGCCGGTGTCGCCGCCGCCGAACCCACCACCGGCCCGACCGGTACCCAGTGCCCGCGCTGGACCGCGCTGCTGGTACCGGGCACCTACGAGACAACCCCCACCACCACCGGGCAGACGACACCCGGGATCCTCACCCAGCTCGGGGACTCGCTGACCGCCCGCTACGGCAGCGACATCGCCGTCCGCACCCTCGCCGCGCCGACCACGGGTGCCGGGTCCGTGAGCGGACAGGAACTCACCGCGACGGTCTCGGCGCTGTGCTCGGACACGCGAGTCGTTTTGGCCGGCTACGGCCAGGGCGCCGAGGTCACCGGTGACCTCGCCACCACCATCGGCAACAAACAGGGCCCGATCCCCGCCGCGCGCGTCGTGGCCGTCGCGCTCGTCTCCGACCCTCGCCGAGACCCCGCCACCACCCAGCTCGGCACCACGGTCTCGGGGCAGGGCGTCACCGGTCCGCGCTCGCAGAGCTTCGGCGAGCTGACCGACCGGGTCCGTACGCTCTGCGCCGAGGGCGACCCCTACTGCTCGACCACCGCGGAGTCGTCTCCGGTGCTCGCCGCGGTGAGCCGCGCTCTCGCCACCGCCACCTCCGCCTCGGCCACATCCACCCCGGCCCCGACGCGGGACTCGACCACGACCGCAGCCCCCACGACCTCGGCGCAGGTCCCCACCGCCACGACGAGCGCACCGGCCACGACCACCAGCACAACCTCGACCGGGCAGCTCAGTGCTTCGCAGGTTCTCGCGCAGGTGGTCACCGTGCTCAACGGGCTGGCGAGCTTCACCGCGAACGTACCCGCGATCGTGGCCGACCTCGGCCAGCTGCCGGGCCTGCTCACCGCCGGGGACCTGCGTGGCCTCCACCGCGTCTCGGGCGACCTGAACAACCAGTTCGCCCCGCTGGTGCAGTTGGCGGCCGGACTCGACCTGCGCCTGGTGGCTCGCGCGCTGACGATCGCGGCCCCGCTGGACAGCTCCGGGGTCGCCCTCATCGCCGCCGAGATCGTCGGTGTGCTGTCCGGTCTCGACATCACCCGCATCGCCGCCGACATCGGCCGTGCGCAGGAGATCGCCTGGACAGCCGTGGAAACCCTCGCCTACGGCGACCCCGTCGCGGCTGTCCTGGCGCTGACCGGCCTGGCACCGATCGCCGCCGATCTCCTCTCGGCCACCGCCAGCGCGTTCACCGGCACCCAGTTCCCCATCCTCACCCAGACCTACACCACCGCCAGGGCGGGCACGGCGGGCACCACCACCGGCACAGGCGTTGCGGCCCCGCAGAACGGCGACACGGCCGTGTTCCCGGCCACCGGCTACGACACCGCCGCGCCCGTGCTGACCGACTGGATCGAACAGGCCATCGACCGCACGAAGTAGCCGCCGCACCGCCCCGCACAGCGCACAGCGAAACGGCCGGTGGTGCCGAGCGAATTGCTCGGCACCACCGGCCGTTTCAGTGCGTGGACGGGCTAGGAGATGAGCGGGTGCACGGCGGACGGGGTGAACGCGGCGGGGTCACCGGTGGACCGGAACCGCCACGACGGCAACACCTTCGGCACCGCGTCGGTGTCGTCGCTGGTGTCACCCTCGGCGCGTCCGGTCACCGGGGCCGGGATCGCGGCGACGACCGCGCGGGCGGCGGCATCGGGATCGGAGAACGAGGTGCCGGTCAGCGGCCCCGTCATGATCCGCACAGAACCGGTGTAGGGGAAGAACTCGCCCTCGGTCCGGTGGAGCCGGTAGCGCAGCATCACCGGCACCCACGGCACCAGAGCCGGGAAAACGGGCATGCTGAGCTCACGCACGGCCACGTCCGCGATCTCGAGCCACAATGCGAGGCTGTCGGGGGCCTGTGTGGAATTGGCGAACACCTCGTGCAGGGACGAGGCCAGGAGGGCCGGGGTGGGAATGGAGTACATGGTCGAGCAACCTTTCTCAAGAGATACATTGAGAGGCGCGGTGTCGGACTCCCCGGAGGTAGGCACTCCGGGGATTCCGGCATCGCCCCATCGTCAGGACGCGAGAGTGAATTTCTTGGGGGCCGTGCCGGTCTGGTGAGCGGTCCCGTGCTTGGTCAGGGTGACCAGGGCGTTGTGGACCGCGCCGCTGGACCGGTCGAGGGCCTTGCCGATCTGGTGCGGGGTGAACTCCTCTCCGGGGTTGTCGCGCAGGAAATCCTCGACCTGTCCCCGCAACGCACCGGCGGGCAACCGCTCCACCGTCGACTCCGCGTTGGCCGCTGCCGCGTCGTCGGCCGCGACCGGTGCCGCCGGGGCCGGGGTGGCGGGATCGTCGCCCGTGGGGCCAGCTACCGCCGTCTCCGGCGCGCTGTCGGGCACGGGGTCGGCCGGAGCCGGGGCGACCTCGACGACCTCGCCACCCGCGATGTCCTCGCCGTCTACGTCGATCCTCTCCGGACCGTGCTGGTCGGCAACCGGATTTTTCACCGCATGGTGCCCGGCCTCGCCGAGGCCGACAACAACCTCAGCCTGTGGATGTTCTCCCCCGCCGCCCGCGACAGCATCGACAACTGGGACAGCGAAATCCGCCACACCGTCGCCATCCTGCGCGGCACGTTCGGGCGATACCGCGACCACCCTCAAGCACAATCGCTGTTCCGGAAACTGCGAGCCATCCCCGAATTCTGCCGCCTCTGGGACTCCACCCCCCTGCAGGTCGCCTACGGATGCCGCCGCCTGGCCCCGATCAACCTGCACGCGCCCTGCACCAACCAACCCCTCTCACTGAGCCTCGAGATCAGCGAAGACGGCGAATGCCCCGACATTCTCATCGCCTACGGCCTCTTCGACACCCGCGCTATCGCCTGCTGAGAACACCACCCCGGAACACAACCAAGACCCGGCAGTCGCGGTGAGACCTGCGGGTAACCCATCCGAACGATCTCACCGCACGCCGACGACCTCGACAAGGGTCGTCGGCCGCGCGGAGGCGTGATCGGATGGACACCTGTCCTGGAGGGGACTTCCGGATTCCACGCGGGTGTCCTGGAATGCACAGCCGGCGCCGGATCTAGCGGGGCGGATCCCGCCACAGCCACGGCGGCAGCGTGTACTGCTCAACCGCCTCGTCATCGGCCAGTTCACCATTGGGGCCGCGACACCCCGGCCTGTCGAGCATGATTGCCCGCAACAGGCGAGCGAGCAACACCCAGGTGCGGGCCACTACTGTGGGCTGCGAGGTCATTTCCCCTCCCCGAGCTGGGCGAGCCGGTGGTATTCGCGGAGGCTGTCGACGAGGTGGCGATCGAGTTCGCCGAACTCCGCCGCCGAAGACACTTCGGCGGCGGGCAGGTGACCGTAGTTCTCCTCGAGTGTGTCCAGAGCCCGGCCCTGGACTTGGCATTGGTGCGGGCAGGCGTGATGGAGGCTCAGTGCCGTGATCGCGGCGTCGGTGGAGAGTTCGCCGGGATCGGTGAGGCAGTCGCCAAAACCGGCTACCTCATCGCGGGTTTGCGGATTCGGACGCGTCATGACACCACCGACACCTGTCCCGCGCGGTCGTCGGCGATTCGCCAGCCGCTCCACGGGCAAAGCCGGGCATCCCAGGTCGGATGTTGACGAATCCTGTTCTCGGCCACCGTGACCGTTCCGCACAGCACCGCCGGGCAGGCCACGGTGATCAACCGGCCTGTTTCGTCGAACTCGGCGCGTCCGCAGTCGGCGTACAGCCGCAGCCAGCTGGTCGCAGGCGGTGACGCGGTGGAGGGGTCCGGGTGCCGGTGTGTGTTGAGCCAGCGTCGCCAGTTCACGCGCACACCGCCTCGTGCATCCAGTCGAGGAATCCGTCGTAGTCGACCTCGAGGGAGACCTCGATTGGTCGACCGTTGGGGTCGCGGTGCAGGCGGGCGTCGCGGCCGATGCGGATCGGTTCGCGGCCGAAGGTCACGAATGGCAGGTCGAGGGCGGCGCTGAGGGTGAGGGGGTCGTGCATCCAGGAGCCGGGTCGGCGGGTGAACCACATGCTGAAGTGGGCCGCCAGCAGGCTCGCCCATGCCGGGGCGGTCGGTTCGGACAGGCGCCGCACCAGCGCCCACTCAGGGGTGACGCGGATGAGTGGGGAGTTGGTGTGCTCGGACAGCACCAACCGCGGAGTGCGAAGCACGCGCAGCGCCACACCCGCGGAGGTGGGGTCGGTGTGGAAGTTGTGCGAGGCGCGCGTCTTGTCGCGGTAGTGATCCAGCCATCCGCCCATCTGCGTCACCGCCAGACGCTCGGCCATGTCGGGGACATGGGTGAGGACGGCGCTGAGGTTGGACATCGGTCCCATCCCGACCCACCGGATCGGTCTGGTCGCCGTTGTGCACAGTCGGGCGATGTCGTCGTTGAGCTGATCGATCCGGTCGGTCAGCTCCTCCCCGGCAGTGTCGGGATGGCGCGGGGCGCCCGGCCCCTGGTCGGCCAGGAACCGGTGCTCGCCGCCGAGGTCGAGCCCGCCGATGACCGGGACATCGGTGCGGTCCATCAGGTCCAGCAGCTGGCGGGCTAGGCGGGCGCGGCGCCCACGGGTCTCATCGGCGGTGACGACCGCCAGGTGGGGCACCGTCCGGGCCGCGATCACCAGAGCCACCAAATCGTCAGGGTCGTAACCGATATCGGTGTCGAGAATCACCAGAGCATCGGTCGGGTCGGTGATCGGTGACGTGGAGTCTGGGGTGGTGGCAGGGTGGTGCCGGTCGTCGAACATGCGGTGTTGGTGCTCCTTGTCGTGTGGTTGTTCGCCCCGGCACAGGTGTGGCTCTGCGCGTTGCGGGTGGCCCCGCGGCCTGTTCATGGGGAAGTCGTGGTCACGGGTAGTCGGCGGATGCCTTGGGCGAGTTCCTCGGCTAGGTCCTCATAGCCGTCGGCGAGTTCTTCGAGGAAGTCGGCGAAGTCGTAGAACAGCTCGTCGTGTGTGGCAGAGAGCGCGGTGTACGTCAGAACGGTCAGCTGGGCGAATCACCTGCCCCATCGTGTGGGTGTGCACGCGTGCCGCCGCGAACGGCACCGGCGTCACCATCAGCACCCAGCAGTCGATGGCCGACATCAACCTGGCGCGGTGGGCGTCGATGGCGTCCAGTCCGCAGAGCGGGGTGTGCTCGCGGGTCTGATGCAGCACCGCCAGTTCGAGGGCGGCGTCGAGGATCGGGTCGTCCTGGATCGGTGGGAAGCCTCGGCAGGCGGCCAGGATCGCGTCCTTGCTCGGGAGTCCGTGGGTCATCGGCGGTGATCTCCCAGGGCGGGCAGTCGGCGTGCGCGGTGGATCACCTCGGTGATCAGGTCGGTGTAGCCGTCGACCAGCTCGGCCAGCCGATACCAGGCCGCGTGCACGCGCGGGTCGGCCGGATCGACAGTCATCAGCAGGTGATAGGCGCGCACCTGCGCTTCGGCGAGCCGGTCGATCACCGCACCCAGGGTCTCGGTGTGCAGGGGTCGCGGCCGGATGCGGCACCGGCAGGTGATCGGCCACCCACACATCTACCGCGAGCACGAAATCGTCACGGCAGCATCGCCGCTCATCGACCGCTCCAGTGAGCCGATGCTGATGAACGAGACCGAGCTGGTGGGCGAGCGTTTCCAGCGGGTGGACGCCGATGTGATGACCGCGGATCGCCGACAACAGCGCCTCACCCGAGGGGAACCCCGAGGTGGCTTGTTCAGCGCCAGCCAGCTCCGGCGCCCGCGCAGCTGGATCTGATGTGGGTCGCATCGGTCACCGCCACACCGTGGCAGCCTCAGGCCGGGCGATGACCTGGCGGGCTACGGCGATCACCGAAGACCGCGACGGCATCGTCTTCGCGTTCACCGGTGGCGACACCCAATACCACCCGGTCGGGTGATCGGTCATCGGAAGCCACACCCGCTGACCGGACTCCAAGATCCGAACACCGCGTTCCTCAAGCTGGGCTAGGGTGTGCACACCGAGCTTGCCGCCCCACGCGGAGCCGACCAGGAAACTCCATTCCCGTTGTGGCCGTTGGTAGCTCAGGATCGGTATCGACAGCCACCGGCTCTCCTCCTCAAGGAACGCGCGCACCTGCGCGCCGAGCCCAGCGGGCATCACCACCACCCCCAGGGCGGGTGTCGCGGTCAGCGATACCCGCCCGTAGGAGCACGACACCGCGAACCCCAACCCGCGATACACATACGCCACCTCGTGAGCGGAATGGCAACGCTCGAACATTCACCGCTCCTTCCGGTGACGCCCACCCGGTTCCGGCGCGACGCGCAGACGGGACACCGCCGCCTGCCGAGCCTCCGCCGCGACACGACGGCCCTGGGCTGCGCCGGTACTGAACAACGCGATCGTTCGAGCGCGAGCCAACGCCTGCTGCTGCGTCACCTGGAAACCCCCAGCCAGAAGGCGAGGCGCCTACCGAACCCCTCCGATGGAGGCGGCGGCCACGGGCATTCCGCTGCCGCCATCCCGGCGATTTCCAAAACCGTCAACCCCAACGAGGCCGCGCATGCCCTGACCACGGTCAGCTCCTCGGCCGCACGTAGGGCAGCGAGGGCCTGGTCGATCGACACTGTTCGGCCGGGCAAGTAGCTCACCACCCATCCGCCCGTACTGACGGATCGTGCTTGATGAGCCGTTTCGTCACTCAACATGAGCGAGTCGTCAACAATCCGCACCGCCATGTCCACCCTGCTTCCCGTCTGGCCGACCGGGGTCAGCCGATGGTTGATGCTATGCATCGATTTAAGCTTAAATTCACGAGTAACGCTACGGATACGTCGGAGATTCATGCGGTAGCTTGTGCCCAACGACTGCTGAGGAAGGAAGAGATGCGCGACGAACGTTTGGATCCGTCAGCGCTGCGCTTCCTGGTCGGGCACGACCTTCGTGAAGCGCGTGAGCAGGCGCGTATCAAGCAAGCCGATGCCGCGCGGCACATCGGGTGCACGCCAGCGAAGCTCAGCTATATGGAGAGCGGCAAGACCCAGCAAGCGCCCGACGAAGTCGCTGCGCTCCTCCGCTTCTACAACGTTCCAGTCGAGCACGTCGACCGAACCGTCACGCTGGCTGGCCGCGCCGATCATGGAACGTGGTGGACTCCGTTCGGGGAAGTGCTGCCCGATTGGTTCAAGACTTTCGTCGGCCTCGAAGGTCTGGCAACCCGACAGTTCGAGTACGCGGACGGTCATGCCTGGCCAGCTTCAAACTCCCGCATATGCGACCGCGCTCCTCGGTGACAGTCTCCACATTCCGCCCATGGATCTGGCGCAGGCGGTGCGAGCACGTATGGCGCGCCAGCGCATCGATGGGACCGACAATCCTTTACAGCTCGGGGCGGTCGTTGAAGAGGTCACGCTGAATCGACCGATCGGTGGCCCGGCTGTAATGCGCGAGCAGCTTGAGCATCTGCTCGAGGTGATGGAGCTGGACAACGTCGAATTGCAGGTCCTTCCAACCGAGGTAGCGGTGCACGAGGGTCTGCCTGGGTCGTTCATCGTGCTGGAATTTGCCGAGGCCCGCGGGATTGCGTACGTCGAGTACCACACCGGCGCTCTCTACTTGCAGGATCGGCCGCAAGTAGACTTGTACTCGCTGGTTGCTGATCGGCTTCGTGACAAGGCGCTATCAGCCGAAGGCACGGCCAAGCTGATCAAGCGCCGGATATCGCACTTCAAGACCATGGAGCGACAATGATCACCGAAGTCCGCCAGGGTTGGCGGAAGAGTTCGTTCAGCAACAACGGCGGCGCGTCATGCGTCGAGGTCAACTTCGTCGGCGACCAAGCGCTCCTGCGTGACAGCAAGTACCTCCGCGATCCGGCAAACGACCCCGCCGTCCAACCGGTAATAGCTATGCCTGCCAGCCTCTGGCCGATCTTCTGTGATCACTCCTTGCGGTTGGCGGAGAGCCAGGTCGCTGGCGTACCGATGATCAAGCGTCGAGACGATGGCTGGGTCACTGTGAGTAGCCCCGAAGCTGGAAGAATCCAGCTGACCTTCACGCCCGACGAATGGACTGCTTTTACCGCAGGCATCCGTAACCACGAGTTCATCGCCGCCTGATTTCTCCATCGTCGCGTTCGCTGACGAGGTCACCCGGAGGGTGGCAGCTCAACCTTGATGCTCGTTGTGCTTGCGCACGAGATCAGGCAACTCAGAGAGGGTGTCGAGGCAGAAGAGGCTGAGACCCTCGATGTCCGTGCCCAAGATCTGATGCGCGGTATCGGCGCGCAGGATGTGTCCCCACGGCCCGCGCCGGATTACCGCGGCGTTGATGCCGAGTTCGATGGCCGGGCGAAGGTCGTTGTCGACGCGGTCGCCAACGTAGAGGATCCTCTCCGCTGGAACTCCCGCTTCAGCGATCAAGCGCTCGAAGAACGCCGTTGAGGGCTTGCTAGCACCCCAACTCTCAGAGGTGCCGAGGATATCGGTCGGCAGTTGCAGATCCCGAAGGATGCCTTCGGCGCGAGCGGTCTGGTTACCGGCGATACCGACCGTCAGTCCCTGCGCACGGAGCGCTGACAGGCACGGTCGTACATCCGTATACAGGTCCTCCTCGCCGAACCATTCCGGTTGGCCAGCTGCGGCTCGTCGCTCTCGTTCAGCAGTGAGGTCGAAGCCCGGCCGGAAGATCTGAAAGGTCTCGCGGTAGTCCTTACCCTGTGCGATTACGGCACCGAAGGCGGCTGAAAAGGTGTGCCGGGGGATCCCGAGCCAGTCCGCCCAGGTGCCGTACTCGCGGGTTTCGTCAACCAAAACTTCACCGACATCAACGAACACCGCGTCGATCGCCATGGCAGCCAGACTAGAGCTACGGCCCCAGGCGTACAGAGGTACGCCTGGGGTTGCGGTCGAAGCGATTCGCGTTGACTTCAGTGGCCATGGCCGTACCACACCGAGCGGGCACCTGTGGTGATGATGTCCTTGACAGGGCTCGGGCGCAGATCTGCGGTCGCAAGCTGATCCATTGAGAGCCAATCGAACTCCAGATGCGGTTCATGACTGCAGGGTTCGCCGTGAATGGTCGCGTCGAACACGAGGTTGATCTCGTGACGGGTTGTTTGAGCATCATCGACGTAACCATGCTCCACGACACCGGCCAGGCCGAGGATTGTGATACTGGTTCCCAGCTCTTCTGCGATCTCCCTGATGAGTGCAGCCTCGACCGCTTCACCGGGTTCGACATGCCCGCCGGGCAGGAAGGTCCACCTCCTGCCGCGTTCTCGCGCCACGAGTAGCCGATCACCCTCACAGATGACAGCACGTGCGATGACTTCGGTTGTGGTAGCTGGCATCTGGTTCCCAACTTCAGATCGGAACATCCGGTCAGCGCTCGTGCATCTACAGCCGTTGGTAGAGCGCGAGCACTTCCTTCACGGCCTCGCTCACCGGTGGGTCTTCTCCCTCGGTGATCCAGGTGTAGGCGTCGTGTTCTGTCAGCTGGATCGGCTCGGGGTCGGCCACGTCGACCGCGAAGTTGAACTGTCGGCTCTTCTTGCCGCTGCCCGACTGGTAGTCGAACTCTCCCAGGTAGCCGCGGATGCCGGTGATGTCGAGTCCGGTTTCTTCCTTGACTTCACGGATCAGCGCTTGGTCGATCGTTTCGCCGGGATCGACTTTGCCGCTGGGGAGTTCCCAGAGTCCGCCCATGAAGTCATCTGCGGGGCGTTGCAGGAGAAGCACTTTGCCGTCGTAATGGACGACTGCGCCGACCACCAGCTGCTGAACGCCGTCGCGTTGCGCGTCCAAGGAGAGATTTTCCAGCAGAACGGTATCGATCATGTGTTCTTATCCTTTCAAGTCCGAGTGGTGCTCGATGACCTTGTCGATGGCTTCGATGTAGCGATCGACCAGCGCGAGGTCTTGTTCGCGGTGCCAGACCGGCAGTTTCAGGGTGGTGTGGTGGATCTGCTCGGCTCGCGGGTAGTCGCCAGGAGCGTAGGACAGTCTGCCCGCGAAAGCCGGAAACAGAGGGCCGGGGTGCTGGAAGAGTTTCAACAGGTTGAGGGGGCAGGTGGAGCCGGGGCGGTCGATCTCGGCGCAGCCTTCGGCCTGCAGGGCGGCGTGGAATCGTTCGACGGGCACACTATCGAAGAACTCGTCGTCGTACCGAAGCGTCAGCCCGTACCAGGACGGTCGTATCCCGTCCCCAGGCCATGTCACGGTGATGCCTGACGTCTGTTCGAAAGCTTCAGCGATGTGCTCGGCGATGTACTGGCGTCCCGTCAGGTAGTCGTCCAAGCGTGAAAGCTGTTGCAGGGCAATCGCCGCCGCAATCGGGTGTATGCGGTGTTTGAGGCCCATGCCGGTCACTGCGTAACTGTTGAGTTCGATCTCCGGCGGTATCTCGTTGCGGCATCGTTTGTTGTACTGGCCGTGCAGCAGGACGCGGTGATACACCTCCTCGTCGTCGGTCAGGATGAATCCGCCCTCACCCGCGGACAATGGCTTGGGGCCGTTCATGCTGAATGCCGCGGCGCGACCGAACGTACCGACCTTCTGGTCTCCAATACTGGCTCCGTGCGCGTGGGAGGCGTCTTCGAGCAGCTGCAGCCCGTATTTGTCGGCAAGGCGTCGCAAGCTGCGAACTTGGGCGGGCATTCCCCACATGTGGGTGACCACGATGGCTTTGGTGCGGTCGGTGATGCGTCGAGACAGGTCCGCGGGATCCAGGTTGCCGCTGTCGTCGGCTTCGGCGAGGACCGGGGTGGCGCCTAAGTGCAGCAGTGGCGTCGCGGTGGCGAAGAACGTGTAGGCCGGGACGATCACCTCATCACCAGGGCCGATGCCGCAGGCGAAATACATCGAGTAGAGCGCGGCGGTTCCCGAGCTGGTGAGCACCGCGTAGCGAGTGTCGAAGTAGTCCTGTAGGGCGTCCTCCAGCCGTGCCACGACGCCCGATCGGTCGTAGACGGAAATGGCTTCGTCGAGCTGATCGACGACGGCGGCGATGCTCGCGTCTGTGAGTGGTGGCCACGAAAAGTGCGGCGCCTTTTGACGAATGGACGACGGTCCGCCGAGTAGCGCGAGCGGTGAGGTCACAGGAGCTCCTGGGGGTCGATGGGTGTGCGGGTCCGCGCAGCCTCGTAGCAGGCGGCGACGAAGGCCAGGTGGGGGAGGTTGTCTTCTGGGCCGCTGAGGTTGGGGCGGGTTCCGTCGATGACACGGCGGAAGTAGTCGATCTGGCATGCTGCAGCTGAAGGCCAGGCTTGTTCGCGGCGAAGAGACTCGATGACCTCGCCGTCGTTGGAGAGCCGACGGATACAGCCTCGCTCGAGATGAACAATTCCCTCGGAGCCGACGAGCCGGATCTCCTCGGTCTTGGGCCCGATGAAGCGTGACAGCAACAGCGAGCCGTACAGGCCGTTGTCATAGGAAAAGTGCACCAGCGCTGTGTCTTCGGCGTCGTAGCAACGATCAGGGCGCGCGTTGACCGAGATGTCGGCGGAGACTCGATCGGGAAGCCCGAAGTACCACAAGATCAAGTCGATGAGGTGATAGCCCAGATCGATGATGCAACCTCCTCCAGCCTGGGCGGTCACGCCGCGCCAACCTTCGGAGGGGTCATCAACGTGGAGGGTGTATCGAGCATCTACCAGAAACGGCGTCCCGATCTGGTCAGCGAGCTGGGGAAAGCTGTTGTAGATCGGGTTGAAACGCCGCTGCAGCGTGACCATCAGATGGATGCCCGACTCCCGGCACAACTGCGCCAGCTCGACGGCTTCGAGAAGATCAGTTGCGAACGGCTTTTCCTTGAGCACATGGACGCCGTGCTCCGCCGCCGACTCGATGACCGACCGTCCCACGTCGTGAGGCACGCAGACGACGACGAAGTCTAGATTTTCGCCCTCGAACATCTCTCGGAAGTCGACATAGCCCGCGGCCTGCCGCAGAGCTCGCTGTTCGGAGACTACCGTCGCATTCTCATCACAAACGGCCACGAGATCGACGGTGCTCGAAGCCGCGAGAGCGGGAAGATGATCATTGATCGCTTGTCGGCCGAGTCCCACAACCCCGGCCCGAAGCACGGTGCGCCCGACCGTAGCAGGGCGCTGGGTGCGCCACGATGGTTGTACCTCGGTCCGGCCCGCTGCCCGCGGCATCAGTGTGCCCGCGACGGTTTCTCGCGATGGTTGGCATGATCTCATGGGTCCCCCCAGTCGATGAGCAGCTGTGAGCAGGCAGCACCGCCGACGTTTCGGTGGCGCGCCAGTGGTCCCGTCCAGAACCTCTACTTCCAGACTCGACCGTCAGCCAGCCCCGGAAGAGGGCAAGTTACGGGGCAGATAACGCCTCGCCTGCCAACGAGCACACTCTGACTAGACTGAGCCAACCGACACTGGTGAGGGGGCGCATGCGACCAAACGTGCAGCTACAGCGGCGGCGAGAGTCCACACCGTCGCGGATCTCACCTGGGCGGACAATGAGCCGCCCAGAATTGGCTGAGGCCGTCAACGACTACCTCTGGCACAAATACGGCCAGCGGCGAGAACTCGACGCACACACTATTGCCCGCTACGAACGCGGCGCTGTCCGATGGCCGAACCAGAGCTATCGCGAGGCGCTCAGCGCCGTTCTGAACGCCACCGAGAGCGAACTCGGATTCGTGCCAACCCGGCGCCGCCGCGCGCAAGATCACGGCCCGGACGGCACACTGGCGGTGAACCTGTTCAGTCCGTTCGACCTCGCCGTCGTACCCGGGAAATACCTGCAGCCTGGTGTCGCGGAGGGCAAACCGGTCATCCGCGTCGGTGTGAGCGAAGTAGAGCAGGTCCAACGCGCCACCCGTGAGGCCGCATCCCAAGAGAACCTGCACGGCGGCGGCGCAGCCAACGCCGACGCTGGCGAGCAGTTGGCTCGCTTCATCCCCTACCTCGATGGACGAGCTTCGCCGACCGCTCGACGTGCTCTGCTCGAAGCAGTCGGAAACCTTGCCGGCGTCGCCGGATATGCCGCGTTCGACATCGGCGACTATCAACTCGCCGAACAGCGATTTCGCCTCGCCCTCTGGTGCGCCGACACCGCCGGATCCTGGGAACTGCGAGCCAGCACACTGGCCGACATGGCGCGGAAAACCGCCTACGTTGGCAATCCCGACGGCGCGCTGTCACTGATCGAGCTCGCCCAAGTGCGCTCAGATCGCCTGTCGGCCACCGCTCGTGCCATGTTGAGCGCCCTGCGAGCCCAGTATCTGGCCACACTCGGACGAACCGACGACGCGCTCACCGAAGTCGCTCGAGCCGACGAACACTTCGCAGACCGCTCCCCCGGCACTGATGCGCCCTGGCTGTGTTTCTACGACGAAGCCGAGCATCTCGGCAGTACCGGCAAAGCACTGATGCCGGTCGCCCGAACACGTAAACGCCTCGACTTGGCAGCCGTCAGGATCCGGCGAGCCGTCGCGCTACAGGGGTCTGCATACCCACGTTCGCGCACGTTCTCCCTGACCCGGCTGGCAATCCTCACCATGCAACTCGATGATCCGAGAGAGGCCGCGAACCTCGGTCTGCAAGCGGTAGAACAGGCAATCTCCTTTCATTCAGAGCGAATCCATGGCGAACTTCGCGCGCTGGCTGCCGCGGCGGCGCCACGACGGCGACTGGCAGAGGTGGCTGAATTGCGCAACAGCATCGCCGACACGGTGGCGGCACGGTGACTCCAGCTCGGGACCTCTCAACAGCGGATGTGCTCGCAAAGGCCGCTAAGACCGTCGGGATCGAACTCCACGACGCCGAACTCATTCGAGAGGGCTCACACGCGCTCTACCGGGTGGGTGACATCGTCGCCAGGGTCGGGCAACCCGGCACCGCCGACGCTGCTCGCCGGGAACTACGAGTTTCGCAGTGGCTCAATGAATCTGGCATACCAGCCGTCGAGTCAGTTGCGGATTTGAGACAACCTGTCATCGCCGCCGACCGACCCGTCACCTGGTGGCGCCGGATCCCAGACCACCGACCATCCACTCCAGGCGAACTCGGAGCAATGCTGCACGAACTCCACCAGCTGACCGCGCCCACCGACCTCGCACTGCCAGCCTACGAACCTTTCGCAGGACTTTACGATCGCCTTTCGACGGCCGATGCGGACAGTCGACAGTGGCTACTTCAGCACTACACCGAGCTGCGCACACAATATGGCGAGGTGCCGACACCACCGGCTCTCGGCGTCATCCACGGCGACGCCTGGCAAGGCAATCTCGTCGTACCGCGATCCGGTCCTCCGACGGTCCTCGACCTCGACAAGGTATCTCTCGGGCGACGCGAGTGGGATCTCATCCAACTCGCGGTCGACTACACCGACTTCAACCGCATCACCGCGCAGGAATACCGCGCCTTCGTAGACGCGTACGGCGGCTACGACATCACAACCTGGCCCGGCTTTCGGCTGCTCGCCGACATCCAGGAACTGCGATGGGTCGCCTTCGCCATCGAACGCTCTCGAAACAGCCCCCAGGCGGCCGCGCAGGCAGCACACCGGATCGCTTGTCTGCGCGGGGAAGTGGCACGGCCGTGGCGGTGGAACGCGCTGTAGCGGCGGCCTCGGGCAGCAAGCGGTGGAACCTGTGTCGGGGGGACTCCCGGCGATCGACAGCCCGGGGATCGGCGCGGTCAACCTTGTCAGCCGATGGAGTGGTCCGCACCTTCACGTCGACCGAGCGGCTCGTGTTCACCGGCGGCATCGGCGACGGCGAATTCGCCGCCGCTTGATCATTGGGCCAGCTTGCTCTCGCGAGGTGGCACGGGCCTAATAGGGCTTGCACGCCGTAGTTTTACATTTAGCGGAAATGGTTCTCAGCCGAACCTACTGCGCTGCTGCGGACCAGGTCGCACGGCGGGCCACCACTCCATTCTGAACGCCACCACCCCTACCTGCGGCTCCAAGCGCTCGCGGAATACCCGCACCTGGGCTGGGCATGGCTCACCGGCCGCGCTGCCGAACTCGCCGACCACGGCGCCTCGGGATTCACCAGGCCCCGCAATCGACTCCTTTCGCTCACCGGCCTTGATCGCGCATGTCAGTTTCTTGCGGACTACCCTCGCGAAGATCGCTAGGCTGCCGAGGTGTCCACAGCGGAAACCACCCGCCGCGTTACCGCAAACACCGGTAATTCTCTGCGGCGACGCCGCCACGCCATCCCCCTGCTGCGCCGCGAGGCGCCCGCGAAACCATCGAAGATGCACTCATCCTGCGGACTACCCTCGCGAAGATCGCTAGGCCGCCCGGGGTGCCCACAGCCGAAACCACCCGCCGCGTTACGGCTTCACCCCTCGGCGGCACCATCGCCAGGTCGACCACCGAGCACGGCGGCGTCGCTCCCGCCCTGTCGGCTGAGAAACCGCTCGCCGCGGTACCCAGGTGGTCGCTGTTGTCGCATCTTCGTCGCTGGTCCCAGCGATCGTCGCCGTGGGCGCGAATCCCTGGGTGGTCCGACCGACCACTGCGCTAGCGTCGATGTAGATCAGGACGTCGAAGGAAGGACAATCAGCAGAATGACCACGGATGACGACCGTATCGCCGAGTACGAAAATCGACTCGCAGAGGTCTATCAGCCCGAGCTGGACTTGCTCGCGAGTCGTCTAAAGGTCTCGGGCGAGATCGTCAACACTGGCGGCGGCTGCATGGCGATCGAAGCGACCCTCGGACAGGTCTCGGGCACGGACCACCCCCTAGTACTGACGGTCACGACCGTTGATGCGGGCCTCGCCGAGGAACGCGACGAGATCGTGCACTGGTACGCGTGTCTCTACGATGGCGAAGAAGGTGGCGAGGCCCTTGCGGATGGACACGATCTCAAGTCCTTCGACACAGCATGCAATCTCGCACTGGACAATTTGCGCCAAGGGATCCCGCCATCCGACACACTCTGCAGCTGCCTATAGGACTGTTCTCGGCGGGAAGTCGTCCGTCGCTTGCTCCGGCAGCAGGATCTGGCCACGCTGTACCCCATCGACCAACGCATCGAATGACTCGACACACCAGAATAATTCGACAGTGTCACGTTCCTGGCATTCGGGAAATGCCCTCGGCGGACGGGATCGAACTGTTCAACCTCGGCCGGGTGCCGACTACGCGATACCGGTACCGCGGCAACCAGATCCCCAGTCCCTGGGTCATGGCCAACCACACCTGACGGCCGAAACCGTGGAGAGCCCGTTGCATCGAGAGGTGCACGGCGGGTTCGGCGAGCGGCTCGCAGAAACGGACCCATCGACGAGAACTTCCGCCGGTTCCTCTGGCGGGCCCACATCCCGCACGGCGGACGGGGTCGTGGCCAGAGGAAACTGCGCGGTTCAGTCTGGCTGAACCGAGCCGCACAGCATGCCCCTACTAGTCCCTACTCGTCATACTCCTCAACATCATCTAGATCCAGCGCGAGCTCCTCTGGCTCCGAGTCCTCCTTGGGCTCAGGGAACTCCTCCAGAACCGGACCGGTCAGCTGGAGGACATCGATAGCCTCCGGCTTTGGATCCGGCCGAGCCTCGACGTAGGCGAGCCTCTGCGCCGCCAGATACGTCAACCGCACAGCTTGAACGACCAGCGCACGCCGCAGCCCGGCCGACACCTCACCCCGTTCACGAGCGACGGCCGCGAGCCTGGATATTGCTTCCGCACGCCGAGCGATGCGGATGTCAGGGTGCTCCCGTTCCTCGCGCACCTGGTCAGAGACCAGCGGCATCCGAAGCGGCGTCGGCAGATCACATCGCTTCGACTTCGGTGGGATCTTCTCGTTGAGGATTGCCTTGTACCGCGACTTTGCGATGGCGTCCAGATATGCCGTGTACTCGCACTGGTTGAGACGGGCCTGAGCCTCCTTGAAGGCCTCCGTGCCTTTTTTGGTGACGTTCTGGAACTCCCACAGCGGCCAGACGGCAACCTCGGCCACCTCGAAGATGTCGAGGATGCGCATCGCCACCGCGTCGGTACGCTGGTTGGTCAGATGCCGCTGGATCCGAACGCGCAGCTTCTCGTTGGTCTGTCCCACGTAGATGGGCTCGCCGTCGTAGTCGTAGAAGGCATACACACCCCACTTCGCCGAAGCCACCACACGACCTTCGGAGTCCTTCTCGCTCAGGAAGCTCTTGAGTAGGGTGCGGAAGTTCTGCACATCGTCCGCGGGCAGACTGTTGCGCTTCGGCACCTTCTTCTTGGCATTGAGCGACGCTTTTCCATGGCTGGACATCTGTTTTTCGCACCCCCGGTAGTGTGGCGTGACCCTCCGCTCGACCAAGAACGAACGCGCAGAGGACCTTTAGGCGACTGACCGCGTGAAGGGTACTCGGTACCACCGACACCGCTGGCATGGAGCAGTCACTATTGCTCTGCTGGCGTCGCTATCGCGATGGCCCATAGACCGGACTCATAGCCACAGCCACAGGCCGACTTGCATCAGCGCCGCAATCTGCGGACATGCGGCGGGCTGGACCTGATGCGGTCAACCAGCTGGTCCAGCGTCCCTTCTTTACGGAGCTCGCACTCCCAGACCACAATGACGCTCCAGTCGTCGGCTTCGAGTTCCTCGCGGCGGCGGGCGTCGCGAGCCACATTGCCGTCGAGCTTGCGGGTCCAGTAGTCCGTGTTTGAGGCCGGCCGCGCAGCAGCCTGGCACCCGGGATGCTGGTGCCAGAAGCAGCCATGGATGAACACGACGATCCGTCGACTTGGGAACACCAGGTCCGGTTTGCCCGGCAACCGGCGTTCGTGCAACCGGTATCGCAGGCCGGCCGCGTGGAGATACCGGCGCACCAGCATCTCAGGACCGGTGTCCTGAGAGCGCACCGCGCGCATGGTTCGGCTGCGCTGTTCCGGCGACTCCTTCATCGAACGGGCGGCTAGCCTTTCTTCTGCGTGGTGATCGCGATCTTCAGCGTTGGGTCTGTCTCGACCTGATCGATGATCTCGTTGTGGCGCTTCACGAGATCTGCGATGGCTACGCACCTGCCCCCTTCAGAATCTTCCGCGCTCGTACAGGTTCAGAGCGACGAACTGCCCAGCTCCGAACACATCGACTCGATCATCGCGGTCTACATTGCGCGCAAGGCCCTCGGCGAGCCCAGGGACGCCGACCGAACCCACTCTCGCTTCCTGAAGTCTTGCAGAGCAGATGCCAGACCGACAGCTGTCACGCAGACAGTTTGTCAGCCCCGGACGCGTTCTCCAGCAGCGGATTGAGAATGTTCTGGGCGATGAAGCGGACAACGTCAACGACTACGCCATCCCCCGCAAGGTGGTAGGCGTCGTTGTACTTATCCGGCAGCTCGTAATTTTTGGCCAACCCCATCAGGCGGGCAGCTTCACGGGGCGACAACAATCGCGAGCGAACGCGCTCGCCGTCGATGACCAGGATTGTCTGACGACTGGACCCACCCGTAGGCGTACGCAAGCAGCCAGCGATGTCGTCGAAACGCACTTCGGCACGCTGCACTTTCTTGCGGATCGGCTTTCCCTTGTCGTCGTAGCCGATGACTTCGCCCTCGGGCCGCATCCGCTTGTAGACGGTGCCGACTACCCGGACTTCCTTCTCTACGGAGCGCTTCCGAGCCTGGCGGACTTTTTCCTGGTTGACGGCATTCATCAACTCGTCCCCCCAAAGTCGATCAGTCTCCTCTTGGGGGTGCCACGGCACCCCTTCGAGTTCATCGTCTGGTTGGATCAGGTCAGCCAGTGTCTCGTAAGGCTCCCTGACCGCAGGCGGGGCCGGGAGGCGCCACCATAGCCACGCGTCATGTTTGTTGGTGGCCTTGGACCCCTTCATTAGACGTTCGTACGCTGTCACCAGCGCCGGTGTGTGCCAGGGAGCCGACCATGTATCGGAAACCAGGTCCTCGCGGATGGCCACATCCTTGTGGGCAGCGATGATGAACAGCCGTGGCCTCGACTGCGGCACCCAGTGCACAGCGTTGATCACGACGGCCCCGAAGCGGTAGTCGGTAGTTGCCAGCATGTCCCCCAGGGTGACGAAGTCCTGCCCCTTACCGGCGGTGAGCGCACCAACGACATTCTCAAGCACCACCAGCTTCGGGGGCCGCTTCTCATCGCGCAGCGATTTGACCAGCTTCCAGAATGGAAGGAATGTACCCGACCTGTCACCGCTCAACCCCGCGCCGTTTCCAGCCAGTGACAGGTCCTGGCAGGGAAACGACGCCCATACGAGATCGGCATGCCCTTTCAGATCCTTAGTCGTCACCTTCGCAACATCGCAGACCAGGAGATGCCCCACTCGCGCGCCGTCGGATTGGTCGGCATCCGCGGGGAGGCCCGACTCAGCCGTCAGCTCGTTCGGCTCGTGGGCCTCCCAGTCGAGGCCCTTGAGCCAGTTGGCTTTGTAGCTGTCCGCCTTCTTCTTGTCGATGTCGTTGGCGAACAAGCACTCCCAGTTACCACTCTCGCGCAGGCCCGCCATGGCCATACCGCCGCCTGCGAAGAACTCATAGAAGCTCGGCATCTATCCCTCTTGTCTCGCCGCACCGGTTCCGGTACCCCATACACTGCCGATCGCAGGTTCCACGCGCCCACGCGACACGGCCCTGTGCCTGGGGCTGCAACTGTCCTGCAACGGTCTCCTAGCCCAAATTACAACGATGGAATTATCCATCCGATTCCGGTTGATACCGTACCGTGACCCAGCGACATCCCGGCGCCCAACGGGCCGAAGCTCTCCAAAATAACTTCGTGCGCCGAAGTTGCTACTGATCAGCCTCATATTCCCGCGCCCTTCAGTCTGGCTGCGATGCCCTGAACCTAACCACGCCCGGCGTACTGCCCCGCCAGGCTTGGGCGGTAGCTACGGCGCGTGGGTTAGGAGGACCCGCGCACCCCAGAGCCAGCATCCGTGTAGCACTCGTCGATCACCTTGAGGCTGCGGCGGCAGACGAATGGTGGTCCGGCGATGGGTGCAGAGACAGGTGCCCCCAACCAGGTCGGACGGCATCGGAGTCAAGGTGGCCGGTGCATGAACTGCGTGCTTGGAGCCCCCTGCTTCCAGTCTCAACCACCAGAGCTCCGGACCCGCAGCACTGTGACGACGTCGTGGCCGATGACCACCATCAGGCGTGGAGCAGGCCGAACGCGGGCGTTGCGTCTTTCTTCCAGGGTCAGCAGAAGCTGACGTCGTCGCTGAGCGTGAGCCCGGTGTGGCCCGGCGGCCTACCCAAGCTGTGACAAGTCTGCTACTTGGAGGCTGTCGCGCCGGGCGCACAGCCGCCACTGGCGGTTCGTCCGGCACTGTGCGGCAGCACCGCCTCGGAGCCAAGCAGACAGATCTCGCCGCTTACCTAGTGCCTTGTCCGAGAAGGTTGATGCGTTAATCGCCGGGGTGGCGGGTTGAACCGGAGGCCTTGACCCGGCGATGCTGCCGGTGGAGGTGATGCCGGTGGCTCGCAAGCCGGATGTGTTCGGCAGAGCGGTGACTCCGGAGGAGGGTCGCAAGCTGGCCCAGATCGCCCGGCGTAGCAAGGTGCCGGTGCGGATGCGGCGGGCGGTGGTGGTGATGGCCTCGGCCCAGCATCAACCGGTCGGGGCGATCGCGAAGTTGATGCAGGTCTCGGAAGCTTATGTGCGGCAAGTGATTCACGACTTCAACGCGCATGGATTCGAGGCGCTGGACCCAAAATGGAGCGGGGGCAGGCCGGCGAAGACCGATCAAGCGACGCGTGATCGGATCTGTCAGATCGCCCGGTGCTGCCCCCGTGACCTGGGGTGGCCGTTTGCGACGTGGAGTCTGTCCAAACTGCGGGATGTGCTGCGGGCCAACGGGATCGCTGACATCAGCAAAGAGACGCTGCGGCAGATCCTCAAAGCCTGCGGGGTGTCGTGGCAGGCCACCAAGACCTGGAAGGCCAGCAACGACCCGGAATTCACCGAGAAGATGGCCCGCGTGCTCGATCTCTATGACAACCCGCCCGCCGACGGGCGCGTGCTCTGCGTGGACGAGTTCGGGCCCTTGAACCTGCAACCGCGTCCCGGCCGCGGCTGGTTCACTCGCCGCAAGCCGAAACGGTTGCGCGCCACCTACCATCGCACCCAGGGCGTGCGGCACATGTTCGGCGCTCTCGATTTGGCCACCGGTCAGTTGTACTACCGCATCCGGGACCGGAAACGCTGGACGGAGTTCCTGGCCTTCCTCAAAACCCTTCGCGCGCGTTCGCCGGGCGAGAAACTGTATCTGATCTGCGACAACTACTCGGTTCACAAGCGCCGTGAGGTCCGTGATTGGTGCGCGGACAACGCGATCGAGTTGGTGTCCTGCCAACGTATTCGTCGTGGTTGAACCGCATCGAGTGCGAGTTCGCCGCGCTGCGGTACTTCGCGCTCAACGGCACCGACCACCGCAGCCACGGCGAACAAGACGACGCGATCGGCGACATCCGCTGGCGCAACCAGCACGCCGGACCCGTCCGAGACTTCGCCGTCGGGTCGAAGATCCGGCAAGCCGGATTACCTACCGAAGGTTGCTTGACGAGGCACTAGCGCGCCAATGCAGCACATCAGCCGAGGTCAACGAAATGCAGTCTTTCTCGCCCGTGCTGATCCGGGCTCGAAGTCCTTGCTAATATCGACGGTGGAACCATGGCACCCATATCACGCCTCAGGTCAGCATCTTCACTCGGATTCGGTTACCGCTTGAAGATCCTTGCCAAAAATCGTCCGATACAGCTCCGAAGATCGTCTCCCCTCATTAGCTGCAAGACGGCTGTTGATCGCAGGGTTCTCCTCAATATCGCGGATAACTTCGGCCAATACTCGGCGCCCCGCCTCTCTCTGGCCGGATTTCACCAGGGCATCGGCAAGAAGGCGGCCGACCTCGAACCTGCGAGCGCTCCGCGCTCGGCGGGCATCGGCATACGCGCCTTCAAGGTATGCAGTGGCATCGGCGGGCCGCTGGTCTTTCAGAAGGGTCCGAGCTATCGATACCTGCGTGTTCAAAACCGTAGACAAGTTTGAACCGATACCAAAATGGATGTTGAGTACTCGCTTGAGAGTTTCGATATCACCGCGCGCTTCCGCAGCTGCGGTCGCGGATCCAAGCATACCCAAGACCCGGGAAGTTTCCGCATCTTCGCCGACGCCAGCTTCTACTTTCTGCACGAAGGTCAACAAGAGCTCGTATTCGACGGCCGAGAGGTCCGTCTGTTCCGATATCGGCGTCGTCTCCACCCGATCGATCGGACCGAAGTCGAGCATCTGACTGTTGATGTGTTCTCTAGCCGAGCGCACGGTCGAGATGGTTTCCTCTGCGACCTCAGCATCCAGATACGTATTGGCCGACCTCAAGAAACCTTCCAACGTGGTCTGATGATATGGCTGTCCTGATTTCTCCGCCATTTCCATGACCATCTCGATTCGCGGGCCGAGCGTCTTCCCATGCAACTTGACGTAGAAGTCTTCTTTGACATCGTCCGTGACGAAAAGGATTCGCCTGTTCGTAGTTTTCGCATACTCGATCAGCTCAAACCATATCAGGCAGTCCCCCAATGGATCGGCTTTTTCCTCGAAGTCCTTGTATCCCGGAGGCACCTCGCTTTCCATGCGCACCTGCGCGATGCTCCGACGTTTCTTGCCCTCCTCGACCGACAGCGGAGTGCCCATGTTCGATTCATCGATAAGGGCATCGAGCGCATCCCGCACCGGGTCATTAAAACGCACATCGTCGAACCTTATCGTATGCGCCGACCGGATAGCTTTAAACTCCGCCTCTAGCTTCACCCGGTGCTTTTCAGCCAACGCAACGAGGTCATTCTGCGCTTCCTTGAAATGCCGCTGAATAGTTTCCCGCATCTCGCGGTCGCGCACTCGCAAGCCCGCTTTCGACGAACAATCACCTAGGGCCTTTTGCACTGCATCGGTGATACTACTCATCACCGATTCAGGCATTGCTTCGATGGCATCGAAGTTCACGTTAACATCCCAGGCTACGCGGAGCCTGTTTTTCTGATACTCGTAGGCGACTTGAAATGGAATCCACAGCCGGTCTCCTATCTTGCCCAGCACTGCAAGGATCTGGCTCCGCTGAGAACCGCTGACGCGATAAAGGGAAAGTAGCACGTTGGCATCGAGTGCGATTGTGCCGTGTTTGTAGAATTCTGCGAGTTCTTCAGAGGTCGGCGCATACCATTGCCTGAGAACCTTCTTCAAATCAACACCAATCCATCGTAGTTTCAGGCACGGTCGAATGTCTTATGATGCTCTGGTTGTTGCAAACCACCAACAGGACGAAGGACTCGTCCTGGAACAATGAAATCCGGATCGGGTAGAATTTCGGAGTCCTGCCAGGCATTTGACGGCACAGAGATCCGTGCGGACTTCTCCCATCTGAAGGTGTCTGTGTCCGCGGGTATCAACCGCTGCAAGGCTTCATGGCTGAGTTCCCGGATAGATTCGATGTGATTTGCCCCTATCTTGTCAGCTAAGATCGCGGCATTGCTGAAGACGACCTGGACAAGCCTCCAACGACTTCCACAATAAAGCGCAGTTTCGAATTCGTTCCGCGTGATGTGGAATCCTCCCGAGGTTGCCAAGCTCGCTGCCTTGACTTCGATGCAGTCGATATCCCTGCCCGGTACCTCGATGTCGTAGCCGTGGGCGTCGCTGAGCTTGGCGACATGAACCGGCTGTTCGCCCTCGTATTCCAGGGCAGCTATCATCAGCAGCTCAGCAGCATCTCCGAGCGCCTTTGCCGCTTTGTCATCGACCTCGGCATTCACGTCGGCCGCCGACCTCACCAAGACTTGATTCAGGCGGGGTTCTAACCATTGCAACGCCCTCAAGTCGTCGGTCGGTATGAGCTCACGCTGCACACGCCTGCCGTTAACCGCCAGATACAGCCAAAACGGTGGTCGTGCTCGGAGCAGCACTTGGGCGATATGTGTCATTGCGCGTCCGTCAGGAAAGCGCGCGGCCGCTATCAATCGAGGTGATATCTGTATGTGGGGGTCCATGGTCGCGAGACCGCAGTCGATCAGATGCTGTGCGTAGGTGCGCATCTCTATTTGCGAAGCCAGCTGCAACCCATGGATGTTGCGCGCCGCGTCGACCCATTCGTCGACGTTGCGCCTGGCGGTCAGAAGGGCAACGTGTGTCAACAGCAGTGTGCTGTATGCGGCGCCGTGGATGGGCAGCATCAGAGTCCCGCCTGCAGCATGGAGGCCACCGCCGCGATGTCGTCGTCGTTTCCGGCTCGTTCTCTGGCATCGGTGTCTGGCTCGGGTAGAGCCACTTTCACCAGACCAGGATCGTCCATCAGTTGTGCCAGCACTCCTACCTTCTCTCGAAGGCGGACGTCGACCAGCTCATCGATGGTGCCGCGGCTGATGAGCAGGGTGAATTTGGTTGTGGCCGTGTCAGCAAGACCGAGCCGGTGAATCCGGTCCTGACTCTGAAGAAAGTGTCCCGCGTTGAAGGTTCTGTCAAGATAGATCGCGTGATGGCACCAGTGGTGCAGGCTCACGCCCTCTCCACATGCTGCGGGGTTGGCCAGCAGGACACGGCAGTTAGGATCGAAACGGAAGCGGTCGAACTCTATGTCGCGGGTGATCTGATCGGTCTTGGCGGTATCAGCATAGGGAATCCCGCCGTGTATCACTGCCGGCTGGTGCACGCGAAGATAGTTCGCGAGCAGTTTGAGGTTGCGGACGAAGGTTGACCAGATGATCACCTTCTCCCCCTTGCGAGCAGCAGTCTCGACGATCGCCGCGACCTTCTCGTATTTCCAGGGAACTTCGAGGTCTCGATACTTCAACAGCAGGTCGGCCACTGCCTCGTTGCCTGTGATTTCGAGAGGCGGGTGCTCGAATCCCTCCTGGTCATCGACATCCGAACCGGCGGTGAGCAGCATGGGATTTGTTGCGCCCTCCAGCAGATACATGGTGATCCTGCCCAGCCGGTCGAACTTGCGGCGGTCCTGGGTGTCGAGCTGAAAACGGCCTCGGTACTGTCCGATGAGCGAGTCGTAGATCGCCTGCTGGATCGGTGGCATCGGCTCGGTGATGATATCGAACGTCGTGGGAGGCAGGCCGAGGTCGGTTTTGGGCGTGCGCACGAAGTACCGGGAGATCGCGGCACTCGCGGCTGCGACTACCTCCTCGTCACGGCCAGCCTTCTGGTTGTAGACCGTATCGGGAAGGATGTCTTGGTCTTGTCCGGGGTAGAGGAATCTGATCGGTGCGACGAGGTCGTACGCGCCCTGCGGTGCCGGGGTCCCCGTCAGTACATCTCGCCGGCGCGCGGCATAGGCCAAGTCGAGGACTGCACGGCCGTGAACGCCGTTCTCGCCGCGTTTGATCCTGTGGGCTTCGTCGAGAATCACCTGAGTCGGCTTGAGCGCTACGAACTCTCGAATGCGGTCGTAGTCAGCGGCAACCCTGTTGTAGTTGGTGAGAAGCACCTCGGTGTCGTCTGGTATGAGTGACCCAGTCCCGCCGTGGACGAGGAGGCCAGGAGCTGGTTCGATACAGGCCGCGGAGTCTTCTCTCCACGCTTGAAATGCAGCGATCGGCGCGATTACCAGCAGGCGCTGTACCGAACCTCGGGCTCGATTCAGGACATAGTTGGCCAGGGCGACGGTGGTCTTGCCTGCACCGGGAACCGAGAAATCCGCGCCGTGCGGCATGCGGTGGATTGCAGCAAGGTTGGCCACCTGAAACGACTTCAGCTGGCGGGTGAACCCGGCCTTCTTCAGCTCTGTCTGCAGGTCCTCAATCGAGACCTCAATCGGTTGTGACATCGCTGCCTGGCGGTCCCGACGATCGCGAGACAGTGTTCGGAGTTGTTCGGTGAGGATCGGGCCGAAGTCGAACTTCTCGCCGAAAAGCACTCGCACCTCTTGCAGCGCCTTGAGCTCGGCGAAGAAGACATCGGCTCGCACCTGCGACGTCTCGGCGGTTCCGCCCACAATTCCTCTGGACAGTGCTTCCTGCAGGCGGGCCCATGCTCCGGGTTTGGCGTCTTCGCGCTTCTCCAAACCGACAATCGGGCGTGAGTCTCGTACGAGCTCAGCAAAAATCATGAATCACCTGATCTTGTCGAGGAGTTCATCAAGCTCAGCGACTCTCTTCGCAAGCTCGGCCTCATCCCATTCCCGGTACCGGCGAGCCTTGGGAAGTGCGGCGACCACACGCTTCAACTCGTCGATCGCCTTGCTGGCACGCACCAATGGCGCTTGGAGCGCGGACTGGTCACGATCCTCCTCCTTGGCTTCGTCTGCGGCGGTCGTAATCGAGCTTCCGATGCTTGTCAGCACGTCTTGGACTTGGACACGATCGCCATCGTCCAGAGCAATATTGGCCTCGGGCCGCTTCTGGGCTACGAACGCAAGCAGGTTGTGCAGAGGAGAGATGGGCTCGCTACTGCCCACAAGATCGTCGAGCAGGTCGTCCGATGTCATCGACGTCGCGGCGTCGGCGGCCTCGAGAATTGGGCGCATCGTGACATCCTCGGCCATCTCGTTGAAAACGAGTTGGGCACCATCCGGACGCCGAAGGTGCCGCAGTTGCCGGTAGGGCGTACCGGTCAGCGCGCCCAAAAAATACACAGCTCGCACTGAGTCAGCTTCTTGTTGCGGCTTGTTCTTGATGTGCTTGGAAAGCTCGTCGAATATGGACTCGTTGTCGACGAAATCCAAGTGGAGGCGCGTGCCGCCGGAGAGTTCGACCAGCTGGTGTAGCTGCTGAAGCTTGTCGTACATTCCGCGAACATCGGCGACAGTACGGTGCATGCGGTTGGCTACGTGTTCCCAATTCTTGTGGGCGCGATCGTAGAGCTCCTCGATGAGCATCGCCTCGTTAACCCAGGAGTACTCCTTCTTCAGGCTGTTTGCGACCTGAAGTTCGGCTTCCAGATCGACCAATTCATATGTCGTCGCATCCGCTGGCAGCACGAGGCAACTAACGTACTTGGCCGACAGGTCACCGGCTTCCCACAGCGCCCGCAACCCTGCCGTGCGCCTGTTGCCGTTGATCAGGATGCCGTCCGCGGTGACGATCGCAGGCTCCTGCTGGCCCCGCGACTGGAGGTCTCGCTTCAACTCGTCGAAGCCAGTCTGGCCGCAGAGAATCTTGTATTGGGCGGCCTGCGCCACTGGACCGAGCGGGTCCGCCGTGAAAAGGTCTTCTCGTCCCGCCAGACGCCTTTCCCGCTCCTGTTCAGCGCGAGTGCGGTGGTTTGTGACCGAGAACCGTACCCAGGTTGTCTCGAGTTCAGCCTGTGGAAGGTTCTTCTCGCTCCTGGGCCAGGCCGGCACGGGCACGGTATTGGCTTTGGTCCGCGCCTTGAGGAAAGCTGTCCGGTCCGGGTCGAGATTGTGCAGCATCCGTCAGCTCCTGAACGTGGTTGCGCGGCCGGTGCCGAACCGCGAAGTGATGGTTGTCCTGATGGTGCCCTGGCGACTCTGAAACCCGATGTGGCCGATGAACTGACTTGCCTGCGAGGGCGCTATGCCGAAAGCCTGCAGCAATGTCCCGGGGAAGACCCGTTGCACCTCGCCGTTCCAGTTCCACGCATTGGCCTCGCCATCGCGATCCGGCATCACGTACACGCACGGAGGCGGGACGCTACGCTCACCTACTTGAAGGGCGTGTGCGCTCTTCGGGCACGGACGATTCGGTGATCCGCACATGCGGTCGTGAAAGATGACGCCTGACAGAGTATCCGGGCGCGGCCCGAAGAACTCGCCGAGCAGGCGCTTTACGCCCTTCTCGACGTGCGTGCCAGGCTCGGAGCTTGTGCTGTCGCACAGCCACCACAGGTAGGTTTCTCGGGCCCACTCCGGCGCCTTCCAACGCTTACTGCTGTGAACCCCATCCGGGCAGCCCTTCTGAATGATCGCGACATCGCCGAACCCCGAGAGCGTAAGGCGGTACACAGTGTCTTTGCCGTAATCGGGCTTCTCAAGACGTTCAGCGTGTCCGGCCTCGACAAGCGCCTGCAACAGCTCGAAGAGGAACTGTTTACGCTCGGACACGCTGGCGCTCTGGCGACCGCGGAGCTGCTCGATCGCCCCGGGCAGAGCCGATCGGTACTCATCCGTCGTCAGCCCGTACTTGTTGAGCACGTCTGGGTCGTCGACTAGTCCTTGAATGAGCTGAGCCACGCTGTCAACGACGCCGGGCAGTGGAACACCCACATGCCGACACGGTGCGGCCAACTCAGCATCCACTTATCTACCCCTCGTCCGTATCGACCCTCGCCAGATCGACTTCCGTTGCGCTGCTGAAAGATCGATCCTAACGCGGACAGCAGCATGCGCTGACGAACTCAACCTACTCCTCCACACCGACACCTGCAGCTACGCTCAGAACCTCCGGGAAGCGAGCGGGCCCGACAAGGCCGAGTTCGCTATCACGGCGACGCTGGCGAAAAGGATGCTCGGTTACGCTACCGACCGCGGGGGTGCAGCCGTATACCGGTACCTGCGACTCTCGCTGAAGCCTGCGCCGTAACAGACGTATTTATCGGCAGACCTACCACAACATCGTTCTTTCTCGACTTCCGACCTGCTGCCGCGAAGTGTTGTGTGCGAACTCCCGGACATTGGGAGGCCTGACCGCGCACCATGGTCATATGGTGTGGCGAAGCGATCACCTCACTGACCGGCAAGGCGATCTCCTGGAGCTGACTGGTGGTCCTGTGTCACATTCGTGGTCGGCCGACGAAAGAGGAGGCTGCCCGACGGTTGATGTGGCTCGCTGCTGAAAGTACCGACAGCTCAGGGGTTCGGGCTTGCTGGTGGCGGGTCGCTCGGATCGTGGCGGGAGTGTGGGTCGGGGTTCTTTTGTTGCGGCGGTGGGTATCTCGATTCATTCGTAGGGGCATCCCGGCGGGCCGGCCCTACGAGGGCGAGCCGTGGAGCGGACCGGCAAAGGCAGTCGGTGAGTCAACCCGGGGCCGCCGCCCTTGGGTGGATCGGAATGTGCATCCCGTCCAAGCTGTCACATGTGGTCGATATTCTCCGTTACGTAGTTGAGCCGCAACGGTCTTGGAGGATGCGATGGTAGAACAGCTCGACGCAGGCAACGCCAAGCTCAACGTAGGCAACGCCAAGGAGGGCATCGGCAGGACCGTCGACGGTATCGGCAAGGCGGCACGAACCGCTTCATCGCAGTTCGCCGGGCAGGTCGGCAACGTCAAGGACGCTGCCAGAGGCAGAGTCGAGAAGCTGACTGCGAAAGGGCCGGACCCCTACGAAGTGGCCGTGGCGGAATACAACGGCGTCTTCACGGCGATGGCCGACAGGGGCCTGTCTCTGTTGCGTCAGCGCGAACGTTCGACGGACCTGATCGAGCTGGTCGAGCAGTTGGTGAACAGCATCGCCAACACCCCGAAATCATTTGATACCGACTTCGACGAGATCGAGGTACATCGGAAACGGTTCCTGAACGCAGAGGATTTCGCCCAGAAAGAGCTGGAAGCGGCGCGGTTGTCGGCTGCCGGCGCCGGCGCCGGGTTCGCAGCGGGCACCGCGGTAGCGGGCCTGGCACCGTCGGCGGCGATGTGGGTCGCCACCACCTTCGGGACAGCGTCGACCGGCGCCGCGATCTCGACCCTTTCGGGGGCGGCAGCCAGCCAGGCAGCACTGGCGTGGCTCGGTGGCGGCGCGCTGGCCGCCGGTGGCGGCGGCACTGCGGCAGGCACCACACTGCTCGCGCTTGCCGGCCCGATCGGCTGGACAATCGCGGGCGCAACCCTACTCGCGTCGATCGCCCTGTTCGCGAAGAAGAAGTTCGAGAATCGAGAGGCGAAGCACGAAGCGCTGACTGCGATAAAGCACAACACCGCCCTCGTCAAAGGCATGGATGCTCAGATCGACGACCTCCTCCAGCGGACGACCTTGCTCCGCGAAGGGCTGGTAAAGAGTTACGGCGAAGCCTTGGTGCACTTCCGCGCCGATTTCCACGCGCTCGCCCCTGCCGAGCGGTCGACACTCGCTACGTTGGTGAACAACACGAAGTCGTGCGCGACCATGCTGAGCATGCGCATCGAACAGGATGCCGATAGTGAGTGACGCTGCCGAGTTCGTCACGGGCACCCAGGAGCAGGCAGTTGCTTCCTGGGTGAGCTATCTCGACCAGCTCCGCCTAGACAACCTTCTGAGCGCGCTCAGCCAGCAGGACGAGCACCTTCGCGACGCGCTCACCAGCGTCGATGAAGCGGTGAGGAAGATCGACCTCGAGGTGGTCGCCGCCAACCGCGGCGGACAGCATGGCATGCACGGCTTCATCGCCGAGATCGCCGAGGTCGGGATCGGCAACGCCCGAAAGCAGATCCTCGGCCACGAGGCCGTCTACCAGTGGGTCAACGACAACGGACCCGTCGACCTGATGCGCGGAAGTGTCGAGATCCAGCAGAAATTCGTCGCAGCGGGTGGCCGCTTCTCACTGGGCGCGATCGCCGAGCACCTCCAGAAGTATCCCGAATACGTGCGCAACGGTGGGAAATACCAGATCCCCCGTGATCACTTCGAGGTGATCCAGCGGCTACATGCCTTGTCGCCCGAGGACGCGAGCAAGCTACTGTCACGCAGCGGCGACGGACCTTCCCTCAGAGACTGGCAACGGGTCCAGGCGTTCTTCCAAGACAGATCAGTCGGCTTCGAATCGCTCGAGCCCTCGACGCTCGAGTACAACGAAGTGCAGCGCGATGTCTACACCTCGACCATGGCGGCCGAAAAGGGCTTGCTCCACGCCACGGACCGGTCCCTGCGCGAGGATGCCTACCAGCGCAGCCGTCCGACGCTGCAACAAGGAGGCACGGCCGCACTCACGGCCGCCGCGGCTGCGGGCGGGACCGCGTTCGTACTGGCCGTGGTTGCCAAGCGTCGGGAAGGCAAGCGGCTCAGGGAGTTCAGCGAGCGCGACTGGATCGACCTTGCAGGCGAGACCGGCTCGGGTTTCGGCAAGGGCGGCGTCCGAGGACTGAGCATCTACGCGCTCACAAATTTCACCGCGACCTCCGCAGCCGTCGCCAGCTCGATCGTCACCACATCCTTCAGCATCGCAGAACAAGCGAACAAGCTCCGCCGGGACCAGATCGACGAACTCGAGTTCATCGAGAACGCCGAGCTCATCGCCCTGCAGGCCGCAGTACGCGCGCTGGCCTCTTGCGTCGGCCAGGCGATCATCCCCATCCCGGTCCTCGGTGCCGTCATCGGCACCACGGTCGGCACTGTGATGTACAAGGCCGTCGCATCGTCGTTGACGAAGCGAGAGGCAGCGCTGATCGAGCGTTACCTCGACGAGCAGCGGACGCTCGACGAGCAACTCGCCGCGGAGTACCACGCCATACTGGAAAAGCTGGACCAGAGCATGTCGGACTATCTCGGGCTGCTCGGACGAGCCTTCTCGCCTGACATGCAGGTCGCGCTCGTCGGATCGGTCGAGCTGGCGGCGGAACTCGGCGTGGCTTCGGACGAGATCCTGGATTCCGATGAGAAGGTCGACGCCTACTTTCTCGATTAGCGAGAGGGGGGCCACATCCGACGGCGGCAACCATTCCCTCAACTTGCGTCTGCCATTTGCTGTGGAATCCATGGCAGCCCAACTGGGCCGCGGCCGATCGTCCGACTGGATGCGAGATCGGTGACGCCTACGAACAAGCATTCCCGCATGGGCACCTGGCGTGACTACTACTGCGATCCGACAGCGGCTGGAAGGAAGGCGCCGACACCTTCCTCGACTTTGTCCGCAGTGCCGAACGCTCCAGCGGGACCCTGACGGACACTGAGGGTTCCCCCGCTTCCTTGGTGTCTCCGGACAAGCCGGGGCGATTAATGGGCGGTGATCTCGTCGCCGAAGAGTTGGTGCTGGGGTCGCGGCTGATGCTCACCATCGATGCCGCGAACGCCTAACTCCCCCTCGCGCCGAAAGCGGATCAGCGATCTGCCGACAGGTGCTGGTGGTTACGAAAGAATAAGCGTCATGGCGACTTTCAAAACCAAGTCCGGCTCCAGCGGTGCGCCTGCCGATCCTGAGCAGCTGTACCGGCTGTTGTCCGCGGCCAACGAGGGCCCGGCCGCATTGTGGGCGCATCAAGCTGACGTGCTGCGGGCGTGGCATGGTAATCACCTCGACAAGAAGGACGTGGCCATCGAACTGCCGACTGGCTCGGGCAAGACTCTGGTAGGCGGGCTGGTTGCTGAGTACCTTCGGCGCCAGGAAAACAAGCCGGTCGCCTACCTGTGCCCGAACAACCTCCTCGCCCGCCAAACCGCCAGCAAGCTCAAGGAATACGGCATCCCCACCGTACAGCTCGTCGGGGAGGTGTCGACTTGGAACCCGGCCGCTCGGACCAGGTTCAACCGCTCGGAGGCGGTCGCGGTCAGCGTCTACAGCCACGTGTTCAACTCCAACCCGGCCTTGAATAACGCCGGGTTGCTGGTGCTGGATGATGCGCACGCCGCCGAGGGATACGTCGCGGGTCCCTGGAAGTTGGAGATCCGCCGCTCGACGCATCCGAACGCCTACCACGACCTGCTGTCCACGCTGGAGGGGGTTCTCGACCTACTCGTATTCGAGCACCTGGCGAACGCTAGCCCGAACGACAACGCCAGGACCGTGTACCTGGCCTCACCACTGGGCATCGCGGCGAACGCCCAATTGATCGAACAGGTACTGGACATGATGGTGGCCAGCGGCAAGGTCTCGGGCAGTGCCCAGCATGTATGGAACAGATATCTCCGCGGCCATGTGGACCGCTGTCTGGTGTACGTATCAGCCAGGCAGATATTGATCCGACCGCTCATCGCGCCGACCTTCGTGCACCAGCCATTCGATGCCCCGGCCCGGCGGGTGTACATGAGCGCGACGCTCGGCTCGGGCGGTGAACTGGAGCGAGCTTTCGGCCGCCACAAGATCACACGTATCCCAGTTCCGAGGGGCTGGGAGAACCAAGGCACCGGCCGCAGATTCTTCGTCTTTCCTGAGCTCACCAACGACCTGTCAGCCGATCCGGGACAGACCAATGCCTTCGTCGGTGACCTGCTGGTCAAGGCTGGGCGGGCGCTGGTGCTGACCCCCGATGAGAACACCGCCAAGAAGTTCATCGCGGAGCGGATCCACCCGGACCACACTGTCATGCGCGCTGAAGACGTCGAGGACGATCTCAAGCCCTTTACCTCGGCTGCCTCGGCCGCCCTCGTGCTCGCCAACCGCTACGACGGCATCGACCTGCCCGGGAAGGACTGCGAACTGGTTGTGCTGGACGGGCTGCCGATCGGCAGTGACCTCCAGGAGCAGTTCCTGCACTACTCCGTCGGCGCGGTGACGGTGTTGCAGGAACGCGTCCGCGCGCGAATCATGCAGGGCTCGGGCCGCGCCACCCGCAACGCCCGGGATCGCGCCACAGTGGTAATCCTGCGCAACGATCTGATCTCGTACCTGGACAACGCGGAGGTGCACGGGGCGCTGCACCCCGAGGTGCAGGCCGAACTGGAATTCGGGCAGCGCAACAGCATAGGTGAAGACACCACCTCGGCTGACCTGCTGGACCTGCTGGCGTTGTTTGAAGCGAACGGCCCAGAGTGGTCGGAAGCTGACCGCAGCATCGCCGAGGACCGCGACAAGCGCCAGGTCGTTATGCCACAGGGCACCGAGGCCCTGCAGAAGGCCGTTAAGCATGAGGTGATCGCCTGGGAAGAGATTTGGGAAGGGCAGTGGGAGCGGGCACTGTCGGCTATCCGCCAAGTGCTGGACCAACTCACCGGCGCCGGCACCGCGAAGCGGTACGTCGCGCTTTGGAACTATCTCGGCTTCGTCACCGCACGCCGACTGGCTATGCAGACCGGCAACACCACGTTCGACGACACCGCCCGCAACTACTACGAGGAAGCGCGAATCGCGGCCCGAGGAACCTCGTGGGCATCCACTATGACCACGCCGTCCGAACAGAGCATCGTCTCGGCGCCTCCCAGCTTGGATCCCCTCGACGAGATCGCGATGCAGACCGTGCTTGCCGACCGCCACGATCTCGCATCCCCACAACGGTTCCACACAGCGGTCACCACCGCACGGGCCGGCCTGGAGACCACCGACGACAACGATCCCTTTGAAGCCGCCCTGGTCACGCTCGGCAAGCTCGCTGGCGCCACGGAAAGCTACACCTACGACGACGACGTGGAACAAGCCAAACCGGACGCGGTCTGGATCTTCGGCGACGTTCAGTGGGTCGTCTGGGAAGCCAAGAGCATGGCCACAGACAAAGGGTCGATCGGCCCAACGAACGTGCAACAAGCCGGTGCCCAGTTGCGGACTGTCGAGGCGGACCGGAAGACACCGGAACCGGGCGATACAGCGTGCCTGCTGGTCAGCCGCAAACCCAACGTCTTGGACAGCGCCCGCAACCTCGCAGAGGAGCACGTGTTCCTCGTGCGCCCTGATACAGCGCTGCACCTGTTCGACAAGATCGTCCGCGCTTGGCACAAACTCCGCAGTCGCGGCCTGTCTGCGGTCGACACCGTCAGCGCGGCAGAGATCTTCCATTCTGAAGGTGCCCTGCCGACCCAGTGGCTCCCAGCCCTTCGTGAATTCCCGCTCCGGCGGCCTCAGCCGTAGCTCAGCTAGGGTCTGTGTCGAAGTGAGTTGGTGAAAGCTGTTGTCCGCGTTGGTAGATGGGTGAGGTCTCAGGTAGGTGCTTTAATGCCCAGTGGGCGCGATGGGAGCTGTTGCTGCCCCGCAACGAGAGGGCGGGCCGCCCGCCGCAATGGACGAAACGGCAGATCATCGACGGGATCCGCTCCCGATCTGTGAGGTTCGCTTGGTTGGCGGCGAAGCCGTGGAATGGCAGGTTTCGGGCTCCGGTGTCTTTCGCGGCGCGGACCCAGTCTTCCCAGCGGGCCTGGCGGCGGTGCCGTAGTTTCAGGTCAGTGAGCTGACCACGTCTGGTACCAGTTGCGCGCCTGGGTGCGTCTTTCCTTTCGCATGACCGGTCGCATACCGATGGGCCAGCCCGACAACTGCGCCAGGGCGATGTATCCAGACAGACGCGCAGCCGCTCAGAACGTATGGTCCGCTTCGACTACTCACTGCCGCCCAGAGTGCACCCTGTCGTCTGCGTTCCCATATTCGATGCGCCCCGCCGAGGCACGAGCCTGCGACGTTCAACCGTCGAGCCGGAAGCGACAAGCCAATGGCCATACCCACAGGCGAAACGGTTGCAACGTAAGGAAGTTTGGACCGGAATTCTTGGCGTATTCTTGGTCGCAGCCCGCAGACTAGAACAGGTCAGGCACGGTGACTGTGCCTGACCTGCTAATTGTGCTCCCCCATCTGGACTCGAACCAGAAACCTGCCGTCAGCAGTTCGAGGTATCTCCATGATCACCGCTGGCTCCCCCTCTGGTTGACAGGCGGCTTCGATTGAGATGAGTGTGGCTGTTCCGTCAATTGCGTCGGCGGGACCCCGCGACGGTGCGAGCGGAGGTTCGGCCGCGGGAATCTACCGCCTCATGTGTCCGCCATGGATGTCATGACTGGCTGGACGTTGCTCACCCGTCGGCGGCCCCATCTTCGCCCCGGCGACAGAAGCGTCTCGACGAACTGCCCGCCTGCTCGGAGCCGCAGTCCCACCCGGTTCGTCGGTTGCCCGACTGCACGTTTCTACGATTTTTCTACGATTTTCCGGCGGGTCAGCACGGGCAACTGTGGGAACGAAAGGAGATCATCGGGTGTCAGAAACAGTCATCTACCTGCATAAACAGGGAAAACATGGGAAACGGTGGGCGACGTCGGGGACCTGCGGAAACGCTGTGCCGACTTCATGACCAACAAAGCCTTGAACGACGCGCTGGGCTTCATTCCAACCGCGCATGGTCATCCGAGGGCATACCGACAGCCAGCCGATGAGCAAGATCTTCGGAACTTCCTCAAGCGCGTCGAAATGTCGTGCGATACCGGGCCAGACCAGCGTTGCCCCGTTCCTGTCAGGATCGGCGCGCCCAGGCGATAACGAACGACATCAGCGCGACGCGACGTACCCTCCACAGGTACGTCACCTCGCACAACAAACGGCAGCTCGCCTTGCGCCTAGCCCGCTCGATCGGCATGTCAGACTAGCCGGAACAATCGACAACACAACTCATCGACCCCCGGGGCACATCCAATGCAGCCAGACGGACCGGCAACGATCCCAACCGACTACGTCACCCGGCAGTCGACCCGGATCATCGCCAACGGATACCGAGACTACAGAGCCGAGAGCATCGCCGAGCCGGACCGCACCTTTCCGTATCCGTTCCCCGACCAAGACAACCCGATGCTCGAATACCTCATCCGCAAAGCCAAGGAACTGCAAACCGCGGAAGGGCAGCCCCCATACATCTGGCTGGCCGTTCACGCATGGTACGAAGGCGCACTCAGTACTCTCGCCAATCCTCCCGAATCCCACGAGTAGGTGGCAGAACCTACACAGGCCGACGCCCATGGCCGAAACGGAATATCAAACCGTGGGGTTTTCGTGGGGTTGGGCCAAATGAAACAGGTCAAGACCGGTGGTTTACCGGGCCTGACCTGCGTTTTCGGTGGAGCTAAGGGGACTCGAACCCCTGACCCCCACACTGCCAGTGTGGTGCGCTACCAGCTGCGCCATAGCCCCTTGGTGGGTCGCGCTCGGTTTCCCTCGCGCCTGATGAAAGTTACACCACCAGCGTGTCCGCAGCCAAATCGCCTGGAAAAAGGGGTGGCGGTGGGGTTAGCTGGGACCGTAGAATCGAACACATGTTCGAACAGAATCCGCTCTCTGCGATGGACTTCGGGACCATGAGTGACGAAGGGTTGATCGAGGCGCTCAGGGCGGTGCACGGGGCGGCGGCCACGGCTCAGGCTGCGGAAGTGTTCGCGGTGCGTGAGTTGTATCGGCGGGCCCGGGCCGCGAGCGCGGAGCCGGGGCCGGGTGGGGTGCGGGCCGGGGAGTTCGCGGCAGCCGAGGCGGCGGTGGCGCTGTATGTGGACGAGGGCACCGCGGGAGCGTTGATCGACATCGGGCTGGTGCTGGACGAGGCGCTACCCCGGACCCGCATGGCGTTCGCGGCGGGGCGGATCGACCTGGCGAAGGTGCGGGTGATCGTGGACAGCACGCGGGCGCTGGCGAAGGAGGTCGTCGACGCGCTGGAGCCGCGACTGCTGGAGGCCGCGGCGCGGACGAATCCGGCGCGGCTGCGGCAGGCGGCGCGGCGGTGGGCGAATCGGCTGGATCCGGGGGGCGCGCGGCGGCGGCGAGAGCGGCGGCAGGAAGACCGCGATGTGCGGATACGGGCGGTGCAGGACAGCATGGCGGTGTTCGACGGGCTGCTGCCCGCACCCGGCGCGCAGACGGTCGCGATGCGGTTGCGGGAGATGAGTTTGCAGGTCTGCGCGGCCGATCCGCGGACGATGCCGCAGCGGCGGGCCGACGCCCTGGTGGCGCTGGCGGACGGGTCGGGGCGGCTGCGTTGCCGTTGCGGCCGAGGTGAGCGGTGTCCCAAGGCCGGGGTGCCGGTGGAACCGCCGCGACGGCCGCTGATCCAGATCGGGATCGCCGCCGACACATTGCTGGACATGCGGGAGGCGCCCGCGTTCCTGGCAGGCTACGGGCCGATCGACGCGGCGCTCGCGCGATTGCTCGCCGAGCACGCGTCGTTCCAGGTGGTTCCCGAGCACACCGACGGCAGCGCGACGGACGAGGCGGCGCTGCGACGCGTCGCGAGCGAGATTCGGGCGGTGGACGGTATGTGCCGGTTTCCCGGGTGCACGATTCCCGCGGCGGAAGGCGAACTGGAACGCAGCGGCGGCGGGCTCGCGGTGCTCTGTTCGCGGCACAGACGACTGAAGTCGTTGGCGGACAAGAGGAAACAGTGGCGGGTCTGGCGGGACGACCGCGATCGGTTGCAGTGGACCGCGCCGGATGGTGACGTGCACACCACCGTGCGCGAAGGTGCGCGATATCTGTTCCCGCACACCGATATCGAACTACCCGCGGTCGAAACCGCCGGTATACGAGCCGCGTTCACCGCCGACCGGCCGACCGGCGAGGAACTGCTCTACCCGCTCGACGGCCACATCCCGCTGCACCGCCAACTCGCGCGAATCGCCCCCGAGAACGACATCCCGGACGACGCCCCGGAACACCGCGGCTGAGCCGCACGGGGGTCGTCGCCACCGGCCTCGAGCCGAACCGTGTCCGACGGCAGGGGAGAAACCGCACAGCACCAGTCGACTCTCGTCGCCGAGCCCGGCAGGGTCCGTGCCCAGCGCGCTCAGCGCGTCAGCTCGACCACCCACTCCTCGTTGCTCACATCCACCTTGTTGGACCCGTCGAACACCGACGGCGTCGCGGCGGGACCGTCCAACCGTGCGGTCAGGTCGTCCGTCGCCGCCTTCGCGTGCACCTCGGCGTCCGCCACTTTCGCACCGCTCGCCACGCATTGCACGATCGGCTCCGGCGCACCCGCCTCGCGCGCCAAGCCGGAGAGCTGCTCGTTGCTCAGGTCGTCGCCGCCTTCCTTCGGCTGCTTCGAGGCGAAGAGCAGCTCGTGGAACTTCGCGTACAACGGACCGTTGCCCGCTTCGGCGACGCATTCGTTGGCCGCGATCGCGCGAGTCGAGTAGTCCTCGCTGCTGGACTTGGGGTCGAGGAAGTTGACGTAGTGGTACCGCACCGCGAGTTTGCCCTCGTCCAGCTGCTGGGCGAGTTCCTGGCCGTAGACGCGCTCGAGCGCGCCGCAGGCGGGGCACAGCGGGTCCTCGAAGACGTCGATCGTCTTGGGCGTCCCCGGCTTGCCGAGAACGACCACGCCGTCGGGTTGCAGCACCGCTTGCACGCCGGGGTCGCGCACGGAGCCGTAGCCGTCGTTGCGCACGTCCGGCTCGTCGCGCCCCGAGCGGAACGCCAGGAAAACGATCAACACGATGAGGGCGAGCGCGACGCCGCCCAAGGCGTAACTGGTCGCGCTCGACATCGGGCGCGGGGTGTAGTTCGAACGCGATTGGTTCACGTCAACACTCTGCCCCAGCTCCCGCTGCCGATGTGCGCCGGGCACCCGGCCGCCCACACCGCGTCGGGCTAACGGCGCGAACCCGTGGGCGAGGCAGGGCGTTCGTCGTGGACCTGGCCGCGTGACTCCTCGCACTCGTCGGCCGCACGATGCGCGAGCTGGTACTCCGCGTCGTCGCACGGCACCGCCGCGACGTGATCGGTTTCGACCTCGGCGGTGTGCCCGCGCAGCGTTTCGGGCACCACCAACCACGCCACGGCCGCGATGGCCAGCAACGCACCGGTCACGGCGAGCGCGGGCCCGTAGGAGGTGTGCTGGGCCAACGCGCCCACAGCGACCGGACCGAGCACGGTGCCGAGATCGGCCGCCATCTGGAAGCCCGCGAGCACCGGCCCGCCGCGCGCCTTCGGTCCGAGGATGTCGGCCAGCGCGGCCTGCTGGGTCGGTGTCAGCATGCCCGAGCCGAGCCCGGCGACTACGGACGTCACCAGCAGCCAGCCGAAGTTCGGCGCGTACCCGAGCCCGGCGGTGCCCAGCGCGCACACCAGCGAGCCGACGACGAGGAACGGCTTGCGCCCCCACCGATCGGACAGCCTGCCGGACAGGAACAGCACCGCGACGTTGCCCGCGGCGAAAGCCGTCAGCGCGACGCCCGCCATACCGGCGGGCTGCCGCAACACCTCCACGACCAGCAGCGGCACCAGCGCCATCCGGACACCGAAGATGGCCGCGCCGTTGGCGAAGTTCGACCACAGCACCGCGCGGTACGCCGGGCGGGCCAGCGCCTCACGAAAGGTCATGACGCGCAGTTCGCCGCTGACCTCCGGCGCGGCCAGATGCGAATGGCGCAGGCTCAGGTAGACCGCGGCGCTCACCGCGAGCAGCGCCGCGGCGTAGATGAGGAACGGAGCCCGCAGCCCGAGCCCGGCCAGCGCGCCGCCCACCAGCGGACCGCTCACCGAGCCGACCAGGAAGCTCGTCGACCACAACCCCGACACCCGCCCGCGCTGCTCCGGCGGCGACAGGCGGATCACCAGCGCCAGCGACGACACGGTGAACATGGTCGAGCCGATGCCGCCCACCGAGCGCAGAGCCAGGAGCTGCCAATAAGTCTGTGCCAGCGCGCTCGCTCCGGTGGACACCGCGACGATGACCAGGCCGGACAGGTACACCCAGCGCTCCCCCAGCCGCTGCACCAGCCGACCGCTGACCGGCGCGAACAGCAGCCGCATCAACGCGAACGCGCTGACGATCGCGGACGCGGCGGCCACCCCGACGCCGAAGCTGCGCGCGAACTGCGGCAGCACCGGCGCCACCAGTCCGAACCCGATCGCGATGACGAACGCGGCGCCGACCAGCACCCAGATCTCGCTGGGCAGCGCCTTACCGCTCGCCGATGACTCGGCTCTACCGCTCACCCGTCAGCGCCTTGCCCACCATCTCCTCCGCGGCCGCCTGCACCTGGGCCAGGTGCTCGCTGCCGTGGAACGACTCCGCGTAGATCTTGTACTTGTCCTCGGTCCCGGACGGACGCGCCGCGAACCAGGCGTTCTCGGTGGTGACTTTGAGTCCGCCGAGCGGCGCGCCGTTGCCTCGGGCGCGGGTGAGCACGGCGGTGATGGGCTCGCCCGCGATCTCTTCGGTGGTGATCACATCGGGAGTCAACCTCGCCAACCGCGCTTTCTGTTCCGCGGTGGCCGCGGCGTCGATGCGCGCGTAGGCCGGACTGCCGTAGCGGCGCTCGAGTTCGACGTAGCGCGCGGACGGCGTCTGCCCGGTGCAAGCGGCGATCTCGGCGGCGAGCAGCGCGAGCAGGATGCCGTCCTTGTCGGTGGTCCACACCGTGCCGTCCATCCGGAGGAACGACGCGCCCGCGCTCTCCTCGCCGCCGAAAGCCAGGCTGCCGCTGAACAATCCGGGCACGAACCACTTGAACCCGACCGGCACCTCGTGCACGTCGCGGCCGAGCACGCCGACCACCCGGTCGATCATGGACGAGGTGACCACGGTCTTGCCGATCTTGGTCAGCGCGTCCCAGCCGATACGGTTCGCCACCAGATATTCGATCGCGACGGCGAGGAAGTGGTTGGGGTTCATCAGCCCGCCGTCGGGCGTGACGATGCCGTGCCGGTCGGCGTCGGCGTCGTTGCCGGTGGAGATGTCGTAGTCGTCCTTGATGGCGACCAGCGCCGCCATGGCGTAGCGCGAGGACGGGTCCATCCGGATCTTGCCGTCGCTGTCCAGCGTCATGAAACGCCAGGTGGGGTCGACGAACGGGTTGACGACCTCGAGCTCGAGGTCGTAGCGCTGGCCGATCTCCTCCCAGTAGTCGACGCTGGCGCCGCCCATCGGGTCGGCGCCGAGGCGGATGCCCGCGCCGCGAATCGCGTCCAAATTCAACACGTTCGGCAGGTCGGCGATGTAGTGGTCGAGGTAGTCGTAGCGCTGGACGCACGTGGCCATCGCGTGTTGCAGCGTCGTCCGCTTCACCTCGGAAAGACCGGTGCGCAGCAGCTCGTTCGCCCGCGCGGCGATGGCGTCGGTGGCGACGGTGTCGGCCGGACCGCCGTGCGGCGGGTTGTATTTGAAGCCGCCGTCGCGTGGCGGATTGTGCGACGGCGTGACCACGATGCCGTCGGCTTGGTGCCTGGTGCCGTTCGTGTTGTGGCGCAGCACCGCGTGGCTCAGCGCGGGCGTCGGCGTGTAGCGGTCGCGGGCGTCGATCACCGCGGTCACGTCGTTGGCCGCGAGCACCTCGAGCGCGGTGGTCCAAGCGGGCTCGGACAGCGCGTGCGTGTCTCGCGCCAGATACACCGGACCGGTGATGCCGCGGGTGGCGCGGTATTCCACGATCGCCTGGGTGATCGCCAGGATGTGCGCCTCGTTGAACGCGCTGTCCAGGCTGGACCCGCGGTGCCCCGAGGTGCCGAACACCACCTGCTGCGCCGGATTCGCGGGATCGGGAATCTGGCTGTAGTAGGCGGTAACCAGGTGGGCGATGTCCTCCAGGTCGGTCGCCCGCGCGGGTCGCCCGGCTCGATCATGGGCCATGCTCGGGTCTCCCTTCCAGGTCGGCTGCGCCCGGCTCGTCATCAGGATCATGCCCACAACCACTGGGTCGTGGACGCGGCAGCGTATACCGCGACCAAACAGGCCGTCACGCTGATCACGACATTGCCCACCGCGTAGAGGTAGGCGCCGTCCGCGACCAGCCGGATGGTCTCGTAGCCGAACGTGCTGAACGTCGTCAACGCGCCGCAGAAACCCGTTCCCGCCATCGCCAGAACCTCGCTGCTCGCGCTCGCGCCGATCAAACCGCCCAGCACCGCCGAACCGACAATGTTAACCGTCAAAGTTCCCAATGGCAGCAGGGATTCGAAACGAGCGGCCATCGCGCGATCGATCAGGTAGCGCAGTGGCGCGCCGACCATACCGCCGACCACGACGAGTACCGCCATCATCGGGCGACCCCGACGGCGGGCTGCCAGGTCTCCACCGGCGACAGCGTGACGGTCACGCCGGAGAGCACCTCGGCGTTCTCCGCCACGAACGAACGCAGCCGCTGCGGCTCGTCCACGATCATCACCTGCACGGGTAGGTGCTCGGCGAGGTCGAGGACGCGGCTGGTGTGGATGCGTGAGGACGCGCCATAGCCTTCCACGCCGCGCCACACGCTGGCGCCGGCCAGACCGGCGTCGCGGGCGCGGCGCACGATCTCGTGGAACAGGGGGCCGCGCCGCCACTTGTCGTCCTCGTCGAGCAGCACCGTCAATCGCGCGGCCTGCTGCCACCGACCCGCGTCCGCAGGTGAACCACTCATCGCCTGACCCCCTTCCGTCGTACGTACAAGCCGTCCACCGCGCCGCCTGCGGGCGCCGCGTCGTTCACTGTCGTCCACCGCGTCGCGGTCGTGTCGTGCCCGCCGAGAGCCGTGCCACCCCCATGCCGAGCCAGACCGCGGTGAGCGACGCCGCCACCGTCCCCCCGAGATAGCCGAGCGCCTCGATCGCGGCGCCTGATTCGAGCAGTCTACGAATCTCGAGGCTATAGGTCGAAAAGGTCGTGAAACCGCCCAGCAACCCGACACCGAGGAAGGGGCGCAGCAGTCTGTGGGCTACCCATACTTCGGTGATCAGAACCATCAGAATTCCGATCGAGAAACAGCCGACGACATTGACGACGAACGTCGACCACGGCACCTCGTCCGGCTGCGACGGCCAACGGAGACCGACGAGATAGCGCATCACGGCGCCGATTCCGCCGCCCACGGAGATCACCGCGAGCACCGCGGGCTCGACGGCCGGGGTGCGGGCTTGCGAGCCCATCTGCTGACCTCCTGCCGCGCCGAACGTCACCGGCGACATGCTATCGGTAGGACCACGCGGTCGGTTCGGGCGGGGACACGGGTGACGAACAGCCGCGTTCGTTGACATGCGTTCGGCCGCCGACTACGAATGCCCCGAAGGTTTTCGCCGCGGTTCCACCCACCCTTACCCCTTCGGCACTGGAGCGACGATGGCGGCACGACGGGAAGTACCGGACGCGCGTCCGAGGGCGGCGGCAGCGCATCGCACTGGACGGCAGCAAACTTCGAGCACGGGCATACGCTCGGTGCGGCGACTGGCATTGGCGGCACTCGCGGCAGCGGCCTGTCTCGGGCACGCCGCGCCCGCGAGCGCGTCGCCGGTCTATCCCGTCCCCGACGCCGACGAGTTCTACTCCGCGCCAGCGGATTTGGCCCGATTTCAACCCGGTGACGTCGTGCGCAGCAGGATGGTGCCCGCCGCGAACTTCCCCGGTTCCACGGTGTGGCAGTTGCTGTTCCGCACCACCAACTCCGCGGACGAACCGATCGCGACGGTGACCACGGTGCTGGTACCGCCGGGCGGCGGGGTCGACCGGCCGCTGGTGTCGTACCAGCCGTTCGTCAACTCGCTCGGCCTGCGCTGCGCGCCTTCGCACAGCCTCTTCGACGGCAGCATGCGGGAGGCACCCGCGTTGAATCTGCTGCTGGCCAGGGGCTGGGCCGTCGCGGTGCCCGATCACCTCGGCCCGACGAGCGCCTATGGCGCGGCCCAGCTCGGCGGCCGCATCACCCTCGACGGCATCCGCGCGGCCAAGCGCTTCGCCCCCGCCGATCTCGCGGGCAGCCCGGTGGGCATCACGGGCTATTCCGGCGGCGGCATGGCCACCGGATTCGCGGCGGCGCTCGCCCCGGAGTACGCGCCGGAGCTGCCGATCGTCGGCGTCGCGATGGGCGGCGTTCCGATGAACATGGACAAGCTCGCCCGCGATCTAGGCACCGCCCCGAACCCACTGTTCGGGCTCGGATTCGCGGTCACGATGGGCTTGGAACGCGAATACCCGCGGCAGGCGGCGATATCACGGCTGCTCAATCCGGCCGGGCGGGAGCTGCGCGACCAGATCGCCAACGCCTGCGCCGAGCAGATCATCAACGCGGGCGCGAACCGCAGTTTCTCCGACGTGTTCGACGGCTCGATGGACGCCGACCCGTCCACCGTCCGGGTCCTGCAGGAGAACAGCCTGGAGACATTCCCTGGCGTCCCGCGCGCTCCGATGTACGAGTGGCACGGCGAGGCCGACGAGATCGATCCGGACCTGGTCCGCGCGGTCGCCGCGCGCTACTGCCAGGCGGGCACGCCGGTGCAGCTCGACATCCTGCCCGGCGTCGACCACGGCGACGCGATCATCCAGGGGGCGCCGCGGGCCTTCGGCTATCTGTCCGATCGATTCGCCGGACTCCCTGCGCCGAGCAACTGCTGACGGTCACAGCACAGCGCCCGCGTCCGGTCGAAACCGGCGCGGGCGCTGTGTTGTTCGAATGTGGGCCCAGTGCGCGAGCACCGATGCTTCAGTGCGCGAGCACCCGTGACTCAGTGCGCGAGCACCGGCTCACCCTCCGCGGGCGCGGGCGCGGTGTTCGGCATCAGCACGGCCGAGAGCACGGCGCCGAGGACGAATGTCGCGGTCGCCCACCAGAAGCTGGTGGTGTAGCTCTCGATCTGCGCCTGCGCGACGGCCAGCGGGCCCGGCTGCGCGGTGGACAGGTAATCCGTGGCGGCCGAGGCGGCGATCGTGCTCAGCAGCGCGGTGCCGATGGAGCCGCCGACCTGCTGGCTGGTGTTGATCATGGCCGAGGCCACGCCCGCGTCCTCGTGCTGCACGCCGGAGGTCGCGCCCTGGAAGGCGGTCGCCATGGCGCCACCGAGGCCGAGACCCATCAGGATCAGCGCGGGCAGGATGTGCGTGCCGTAGCCGGTGTCCAGGCCGATCCGGGTCAGCCAGGCCATGCCCGCCGCGGCGATCAGGAAGCCGGCCGTGACGACGATCTTCGGGCCGAACTTGGGCAGCAGCAGGGAGGGCGCGGTGGTCGAGGAGACGATCATGGCCGCCACCATCGGCAGGAACGCCACGCCGGTCTTGATCGGCGAGTAGCCCAGGCTCAGCTGCATGTAGTAGGTCAGGAACAGGAAGATCGCGAACATGCCGATGCCCATCACGAACACGGTCATGTAGGAGCCCGCGCGGGTGCGGTCGAGCAGGATGCGCAGCGGCAGCAGCGGATGCGCGACCCGGGCCTCCAGCCAGACGAACACCGCGAGCAGCGCCGCGCCGCCGATCAGGAAGGCCAGCGTGACGCCGTTGGTCCAGCCGTCGGTCTCCGCGTGCGAGAAGCCGTAGACGATGCCGAACAGCGCGGCGGTCACCACGGCGGTGCCGGGAATGTCCAGCTTGGGCCGCTCCGCACTGACGTGCTTGGCCAGCAGCAGCACCGCGCCGACCAGCGCGACGGCCGCGAAAGCGAGGTTGACGAACATCACCCAGCGCCAGTTCGCCCACTCGGTGAGCGCGCCGCCGAGCAACAGACCGATCGCGCCGCCGGTACCGGCGACCGCGCCGAAGATGCCGAATGCCTTGGCGCGCTCGGACGGTTCGGTGAAGGTGACGGTCAGCAGCGAGAGCGCGGCGGGCGCGAGCAGCGCGCCGAACACGCCCTGGCCGACGCGGGACGCGACGAGCACCTCGAAGTTGGGCGCGGCGCCGCCGACGGCCGAGGCGACGGCGAAGCCGACAAGGCCGACGATGAAGGTGTTGCGGCGGCCGAACAGGTCGCTCAGTCGTCCGCCGAGCAGCAGCAGGCTGCCGAATGCCAGCGCGTAGCCGGTGATCACCCACTGGCGGTCGGCGTCGCTGAAGCCGAGGTCCTGCTGGGCGGCGGGCAGTGCGATGTTCACCACGGTGGCGTCGAGCACCACCATCAACTGTGCGACGCCGAGCACGGCGAGCACCCACCAGCGCAGCGCGTGTGAGCCGCGGCGCTGGGCTTTCTCCGGGGCCGGCGCCCCACGGTCGATCGCGGTAGTCATAGGTCCCCTCGAAGTCAGGTCGACGATGCGGAGGTAATATCTCCGCTTACCGATAGAAGCTATCACGTTAACGGAGACAACGCCTCCACTTAATCCCGGTCGTTGCTAGCATGGGGGTGTGAATCCCGCCACTGCCCCTTCTCCGCCTCGACGCCTGCGCGCCGACGCCGCGCGTAATCAGCAGCGCATCGTCGCCGCGGCGCGCGAGTTGTTCGCCGACCACGGACTCGAGATCACCCTCGACGACGTCGCCGAGAAGGCCGGTGTCGGAGTGGGGACGGTGTACCGGCGGTTCGCGAACAAGAAGGAGCTCATCGCCGAGGTCTTCGAGCAGCACATCGGCGAATTCGCCGTCGCCGCCGAGGACGCGGCGCAGCATCCCGACCCGTGGCTGGGACTCGTCCAGTTCTTCGAGTACGCCTGCCAGCACCTGGCGAACAATCGCGGGTTCAGCGAGGTCATGCTCGAACTCGAGGAGGATCCCGAGCGTTTCGCGGCGCTGCGCGATCGCATCAAGCCGACCGTCGCGGCCGTCATCGAGCGAGCCCGCGACGCAGGATCGCTGCAGCCCGACATCGAGGCGAGCGATTTCTTCGCGCTGATCCACATGGTCGACGCGCTCGCCGAGTTCGCCAAGCCCGTCGATTCCGAGGTCTGGCAGCGCTACGCCGCGATCATGCTGAACGGGGTGCGCGCCGAATCCATCCCGCGCATGCCGCTGCTCGTTCCGCCGCTGACCGACGAAGACGTCGAAGCCGCGAAGGCGCACGCCTGCCTGGGACGTCGCAGGTAATTCGAAAAACCGAGCTCGGGTAGCGCGCGTCACAGTCGATGCCCTAAAGTTGGACGCATGACCAATTCGTGGGTGAACTGGGCCGGCGATCAACACTGCGCACCGGCGAGCATCGCGACCCCGCGCGACCACGACGAACTCGCCGAGTTGCTGGCGAGCGCGACCGACCGCGGACAGACGGTCCGCGTCGCGGGCGCGGGTCACTCTTTCACCGACACCGTCTGCACCGACGGGCTGCTGCTGAACCTCTCCCGGATGAACCGCGTCCTCGAGCTCGACACGGCGACCGGGCTGGCGCGAGTCGAGGCGGGCATCACGCTCAACGCGGCCAGCACCGCACTGCATGCCGCCGGGCTCGCCTTCCCCAACCTCGGCGACATCGACGTGCAGACCATCGCGGGCGCGACCGCGACCGGCACGCACGGCACCGGAGCGACCCTACAGAACATCTCCGCCGCACTGCATTCCGTCGAGCTGATGCTCGCCGACGGCAGCCGGATCGAGGTCGACGCCGAGAACGATCGCGACGGCTGGCGGGCGGCGCGGGTCAGTGTCGGCGCGCTCGGCGTGGTCACCGCCGTGACGCTGCAGCTGGTGCCCTCGTTCGTGCTCGAAGGCATCGAACGACCGGTGCCGGTGGACGAGGTGCTCGCCGATCTCGATTCCTATGTCGACGACAACGAGCACTTCGAGTTCTACATGTTCGCGCACAGCCCGCTGGCGATGACCAAGCGCAACAACCGCGTCGAGCTGCCCGAGCAGCCGCGCGGCAAGATGATGGACTGGTTTGCCGACATCCTCATGTCCAACTACGCGTTCGACGCGCTGTGCCGCTTCGGCAAATGGCAGGCCGGAGCGATCCCGTGGATCCACCGCGGCGCCGCCTACGCGGGCAGCTACCGCCGCCAAGTGGATCGCTCCTACCGAGTGTTCGCCTCGCCCAGGCTGTTTCGGTTCACCGAGATGGAATACGCCATCCCGCGCGAGCATTCGGTCGCGGCCATCCGGGAGATCAAAGAGGTCTCGGCCCGTTTCCAGACGCCGATGCCGATCGAGGTGCGCTGGGTCGCCCCCGACGACGCCTTCCTCTCCCCCGCGGGCGGCCGCGACACCTGCTACATCGCCGTGCACCAGTACCGCGGCATGGAGTGGGAGCCGTACTTCCGCGCCTGCGAAGAGATCTTCGACCGCTACCAGGGCCGCCCGCACTGGGGCAAGCGCCACTTCCAGACCGCCGACACCCTGCGCGAGCGCTACCCGGACTGGGACCGCTTCACCGAGGTCCGCCGCCGCTTCGACCCCAAGGGCCGCTTCGCCAATCCCTACCTCGACCGCGTCCTCGGCCCCGTCGGCTGATCAGTTCCCCTCGGCGCCGAGAATCTCGGCGACCAAGCGGGGGACGGCGGTGCCGATGGGTTCGCGGACGACTTCGGTGGCGAGGTCGTCGTAGGGGGTCGGTTCGGCGTTGACGATGACCAGGTCGGCGCCCGCGCGGACGGCGACGGCGCACATCGAGGCGGCGGGTTCGACCTGTAGCGAGGTGCCGATGGCCAGGAAGATGTCGCTGGTCTCGGCGGTGAGCGCGGCCTTGGTCAGGCTGCGGTGGTCCATCTGCTGCCCGAACATGATCGTCGCGGCCTTGAGGATGCCGCCGCACTCGGGGCACGGCGGATCGGGCTCGCCCGCCGCGACGCGCTCCAGAGTGGCGGCCATGCTCGTCTCGAAATCGCACTCCACGCAGACGACCTCGAACATGTTGCCGTGGATCTCGATGACCCGCTCGGGCGCCGAGCCCGCGCGCTGGTGCAGGCGGTCGATGTTCTGGGTGATGATCGTGACCGCGCGTCCGGCCTCGGCCAGCTCGGCGAGCGCCTTGTGCGCGGCGTTCGGGGTCGCCTGCCAGGCGGGGTTGTCGCGCCTAGCCAGCCACGCGCGCTGCCGCAAATCCGGATCGGCCAGGTAGTTGTCGTAGGTCGAGAGCAGTTCGGCGATCGGGTCTTTCGTCCACACCCCGCGCGGCCCGCGGAAATCCGGGATCCCGGAATCGGTGGAAATGCCCGCGCCGGTGAGGACGCCGATCCGGCCGGTGCGCTCGCGCCACTGCGTACTCATGGCAGCCAGCGTAAGCGAGGACGAATTCCGCCGCGCCAAGAGAATGAGAGATTGGTATGCTAATCATCTCATCGTTCTGAAGTGGGTCGATCAAAGGAGATCGCAATGACCGCGTCCGCCGCACTCGAAACCACCGCGCGGGAGCTGCCGCCACGCCGCCCCTTCGCGCCGGGCACCAGGATGTGGGACGAGACGGGCCTGATCACGTTCTCGCTGACCGCCGGATCCGCCTTCCTCCTCCAGACCATGGAGCCGACCATCTCCGCCGTCGTCGACGAGCACTCCACCTTCCGCACCGATCCCATGGGCCGCGCCGTACGCAGTCTCTCCTCGGTGATGATGTGGGTCTACGGCGGCGAGGAGGCGCTCGCCGAGGCCGACCGGCTGCGCGCGATGCACGCCTCGCTGAACACCACCGACGCCGCGGGTGTCCGGCACAAGGCGCTGGCCTCCGGGCCGTGGGCCTGGGTGCTGCACACCGGAACGTTCGCGTTCACGGAGAGCGCGAAGTACTTCGGCCGCCGCCCGCTCACCTACGCCGAGAAGGAGGCGTACTACCAGGAGACGCTGCAGCTGATGCGCAACTTCTCGGTGGCGCCCAAAGAGGTTCCGGAGAACTACGCCGCGTTCGAGAAGTTCTTCGACGACATGGTCGAGAACCACCTGGAAGAAACACCCACCGCGCACGACTACCTGCGGGTGATCCGCTCGGTCGCGCCGCCCAAGCAGCTGCCGCGCGCGCTGGCGCCGCTCTGGCGCACCGCTGTCGCGCCGATCGGACGGATGCAGTACTTCGTCACGGTCGGCACCACGCCGGAGCCCGCGCGGCGCAAGCTCGGTCTCACCTGGACCGCCGCCGACGAACGCAAGCTGCGGGTGCTCGGCTGGCTGATCGGGCGGATCGTGCCCCTGCTGCCCGAGCGGGTGCGCTACTTCCCCATCGCCTACGAGGCGCGGCGGCTCGAGCGCGACCGGGCGCGGCTGCGCAAGGTGATCGATCTGCGCCCGATCTGAGCAAGCGCGACCGACCGCCGCGACGCCATACGGACGTCGCGGCGGTTTGCCGTTCCGGCCGGGCTAGGTATTGGCGACGTGGCCGGAAATCGCCTTGCCCACCAGAGCGATTCGGATTGCGCTCCGCGACGACCGCGGACATGAGGCCGTCGGATTCTGCGATGGTGGCGTCCGTCTCCGACGCCGCGGATGGCGTCCGCCTCCGACGCCGCGGCTCGATGCGCGAAGGCATGGTCAGGATTTCGGAGAACCCATTCACCAAGCGCGGCATGAGCTCTCGATGACCCGTTGCCGCCAGCCGAGTTCCCCGACCGACCGGTCCGTTCTTACCCTTACGCGTTCCTCCACCGCCGCAACGACTTCTGAGCCCATCGCCTCTAGCAGCGCGAATGCCCTGCCACAACGCGCACCACAGAATCAAGCGGCACCCACAGGTGCCCCATCCTGGCCGGGCGATCGCCCGTATCCCTTACGCTACGACAGCGTTTCGACCCGAGCCTCCCGGACGGCACGCACCGGGACCATTCCGCGCCGTCGGACGGGTCCAGCCACCGCATCACCCGAGCATTGCCCCACCGAAAGGCGTCCCGATGGCCCACAAGCCCAGTGTGCTGTTCGTCTGCGTGCACGACGCAGGCCGATCCCAGATGGCCGCCGGGTTTCTGACCGCTCTCGCCGGTGATCGCATCGAGGCCAGGTCCGCGGGCAGCGCGCCTGCGGCCGAACTGAATCCGGTCGCGGTCGAGGCCATGGCGGAGGTCGGCATCGACATCGCGGACAACACGCCGAAGAAGGTGACCGACGAGGCCGTTGGCGTCTCCGACGTGGTGATCACCATGGGGTGTGGCGACGCCTGCCCGTTCTTCCCCGGCATCAGCTACCGCGACTGGATACTGCCCGATCCGGCCGGACAGACCATCGAGGTGGTCCGCACTATCCGCGACCGGATCCGCATCCTGGTCGAGAACCTCATCGCCGAACTGGTGCCCGCGCCGAGGCACTGAGTGTCCGATTTCTTCAAGACCGAACCCACTCGCCGCCCGTACGCTGCCGATATGACACCGCAACTGGACTTCATCGGCATCGTCACCTCGAACATGGTGGCCTCGCTGGCCTTCTACCGCCGCCTCGGCCTGGAGTTCCCCGCCGACGCGGAAACCCAGCCGCACGTCGAAGCCCAGCTCGCCGGCGGGCTTCGCCTCGCCCTCGACACCGAGGACACGGTTCGTTCCTTCTACGCCGACTGGGAGCCGCCGACCAGCGCGGGCCGCATCGGCCTCGCCTTCCGCTGCGCCGACGCCGCCGAGGTGGACTCCGTCTACGCCGACCTTGTCTCGGCGGGCTACCAGGGCGAGCTGAAGCCGTGGGACGCGCCGTGGGGCCAGCGCTACGCCGTCATCCAAGACCCTGATGGCAACGGGATCGATTTGTACGCGCCGTTGGGCTGAGATTTCCCGGCGCGCCGCCTGGCCGGACGGGTGAACGCCTCCTTGCAGAGGCGACTCGCTGTGCGACGTTCTGCACCACGCGGCCGGTCGACGGGAAATCGCCGTAGCGCGCGGATCGCTAGGCGTCGGTCGCTCGAGCACTCGCGCGGCGGGCCGCCCACTCGCTCAGCGTCATGCCCGCCAGCTCCCGCATATCGCGGGACAGATGCGCCTGGTCCGCGTATCCGGCGGCGATCGCGACATCGGCGGGCGGTGTGCCCGCGTGCACGGCGGCCAGCGCCCGCTGGAGGCGCAGGATGCGGGCCAGTGTCTTGGGTCCGTAGCCGAAGGCGGCCAGCGAACGGCGGTGCAGCAGGCGGGCCCCCACACCCGCGGCGTCGGCGGTCGCGGCGACCGACCGGCCCGCGTGCAGTGCCGCGACGACGCGGCGCAGCAGCGGGTCGGGCGGCTCGGCCTCGGCCGCGCGGCGCAGCGCGATGGACTCGAGCGCGGCGGCCCGGTCGGGCGCGTCCGAGACCCGGCCCGCGAGTGCTCGCACGGTCGCCGCGGGCCACAGATTCGCCAATTCGACGCGCTGGTCCCGCAATTCGTGCGCCGGCACGCCGAGCAAGGCGGGCGCGGTGCCGGGAAAGAACCGCAAGCCCGTGTATCGCGCGGGCTTCGGACTGCCCGCGGGATGCGCGGTGGTGTCCGGCCCCGCGACGAAGAGCGTGCCGTCCCGCCACAGCAGGTCCATACAGCCGTCCGGCAGGACGGGCAGTGGTTCCTCGACGCGAGTCACGGTGCGCGTCCACAGCACCGCGCCGTCCAGTCGGGACGGGCGCTCGCGATAACCGTCGTCGCCCACGGTCCCGAGGCTACTCAGCGGCGCCGACAACCGCGATTGCGCGGCGCACCGCCCGTTTCCTAATCTGAGGGCACCCGCCCTCGCCGAGGGCGGGACCGGTGAATCAAAGACGACGAGGTCCGCGGCGGGCAGGCGCGCGGACGCCGTGCGGCCGATGGCACGCCGGACCGCACGCGCGAAAGGAATCGGTCCGCATGACCGACAACAGCACCGACGACGCCCCTCCGTTCGTCGACATCATCAACGGCGCCTTGGAGTTCACCATCCCCGCGGCCGCGAAGATGGGCGTCCAGGCGGTCGAGGTGCGCCGCGGGTTCGCCGCGACGACGGTGCCGCTGGAGGGCAACGGCAATCACTTCGGGGTGATCTACGCGGGCGTCCAGTTCACCGTGGCGGAGGTGCTCGGTGGCGCGATCGCCGTGGCGACGTTCGACAATTCCGCCTACTACCCGCTGGTGAAGGGCTTCGAGATCAAGTTCGTCGGCATGGCGAAATCGCAGCTGCGCGCCGAGGCCATGCTGCCGGAGGAGGAGATCGCGCGAATCGAGGCCGAGGCGGCCGAGCGCGGCAAGTCGGACTTCACCTTGGAGTCGGTCGTCACCGACGCCGAGGGCAACACCGTCGCGGTGACCAAGGGCCTCTATCAGCTGCGCGCCCACGGCAAGTAGCGCGGGCGGCACTCGTGGACTCAGTTCGGCGCGAGCCCGCGCGGCACGACGCGGATGTAGCGCAGTTCGGCCGCGGTGACCGCGTTGTCCCCGTCCACGCAGCCGACGGTGACCTCGGTGGCGGGCGGCGAGGAGAAGGTCCACAGTGTGATCCACCGTGCGCCGGCGACGACCTCTTGTTTCTTCGGCTCCGACGAACGTAGGTCCTCGTTTCGACCGTTGTTGTCGGTTACCGCGCAGCGCACGCTGTCGACGGCGGTCCCCCATTCCGCGGGAACCTTGATTTCCATAATCGCGTCGGCCGGAATGGGCACCGTTTTCGTCTCGCCGAGCGGTATGTGCACTCCCGCGGAATCGACGTTTTGCGACGCGGCGGCCGTCGTCGTTCCCGCCGCTTTCGCCGGTGCCGCGGTCGAGGTAGCCGCGGTATCGGCGGAAGTGCCTCCGGAACAACCCGATACCGCGACGGCCAACAGTGCGGGCACCGCCATCCAACTCGATTTCACGGATCGACCTCTCTTCATCCCGTGCGCTCGGCAGCGGGTCGGACCAGCGAACGAAACAGAGCATGACAGCTTCTCCCCTGGCCGACCGGTAATCCGCGCCGTATTCGCGCAATTGGTTGGCAAATCGCGTGTTCGGCGGGCGAAATTCGCGCCGCGCGCGGCTGACTATGATCGCGTTCGCCTGATGAAGCGGAGGTACGCCTTCACGCCCGACGACGCCGGAGGAGCCCGATGGACCCGCACCCGACGAAACTTGGCTACGACGACATCGAGGCGGCCGCCCAGCGCATCGCGGGACGCGTCCGACCCGTCACCCTCGCGCCCACCGACCCGCAGGACGACGGGTCACCCGGCCACTGGCTGGCCCTCGAGTTCCTCCAGCACACCGGGACATTCAAGGCCAGGGGCGCGCAGAACTTCCTCCAGGCGCACCGCGAGGCGGGCAGCCTGCCCGACTCCGGTGTCACCATCGCCTCCGGCGGCAACGCGGGCATGGCCTGCGCGTGGGCGGCGCGCAGCCAGCACGTGCCCGCCACGGTCTTCCTGCCCGCCACCGCGCCGACGGTGAAGATCGACAAGCTGCGCGGCTACGGCGCGGACGTCCGGCTGGTCGGCGAGCAGTACGCCGACGCGCTCACGGCCTGCCACGCCTTCGCCGAGTCCAGCGGCGCGCTGCTCTCGCACGCCTACGACAATCCGCTCATCGCCGCGGGCGCGGGCACCCTGCTGACCGAGATCCATCGGCAGCTGCCCCGGCTGGACACCGTCGTCGTCGCGGTGGGCGGCGGCGGTTTGTTCGCCGGGATCGCTACCGCGGCGGCCCATTACGGCGTCCGCGTGGTCGCCGTGGAACCGCGGAACTGCCGTGCGCTGCACGCCGCGCTGGCGGCGGGCGCGCCCGTCGACGTCGCGGTCGACTCGGTGGCCGCCGACGCGCTCGGCGCGCGGCGCGTCACCGAACTGGCCCTCATCGCGGCCCACGCGGCGGATTCGGTCTCGGTGCTGGTCTCGGACGAGGACATCCTCGCGACCCGCAGGGCCCTCTGGGCCGAGCATCGCTTGGCGGTCGAACACGCCGCCGCGACCGCCATGGCCGCGCTGACCTCCGGCGCGTACCGCCCCGCGCCCGGCGAGCGGGTGTGCGTCGTGCTGTGCGGCGCCAACACCGATCCGGCCGATCTGACGAAGTGACGCGCTCGTGACAGACCGTTCGAGAGCACCCGCGGGCTCCGCGACCGCATTACCCTCGTAAGGGAACCGGACGGAGGCAGCTATGGCACTCGAATCCCTGATGGTCCCGCTGGGCACACCCGCCCCCGAATTCGCGCTGCCCGACCTGGACGGCTGGACGCACCGGCTGTCCGATTACGCGAACGGTCCCGGACTGCTGGTCGTCTTCGCCTGCAACCACTGTCCGTACGTGAAGCACCTCGAGAACGAACTCGGCGCGGTGATCGACGCGTCGGGCGTGCCCGCGGTGGCGATCTGCACCAACGACGCGGACGCCTACCCGGACGACAAACCGGAAGGTCTTCGCGCACAAGCGGAACGGGCCGGGTGGACGTTCCCGTACCTCATCGACGCGACCCAGTCGGTCGGCCGCGTTTTCGGTGCGGCGTGCACGCCGGACTTCTTCCTCTACGACGCGAGTCTGCTGCTGGCCTATCGCGGCGCGTTCGACGAATCCACACCAGGCAACGGCAAACCCGTCACCGGCTCCGAGCTGCGCGCCGCACTCACCGCGGTGCGCGCGGGCAAGCCCGCGCCGGAGCCGCAGCGACCGAGCATGGGCTGCTCCATCAAGTGGCGCGCCGTCTGAGCTACGCCGGGCTCGGTCTCAGCCGACGACCGCGTTCATGATGGTGCCCGCGCTGGTGGCGACGGTGCCGCCGATCATGGCTCCGGCCACCATCTTCGGTGACTGGAGGCCGCCGCCCGTCCACTTCTCCCAGGCGAACCGGCCACCCGCGTAGATGATGGCCGCAATACCCGAGAGCAGCACGAACCAGGTGAGATAGCGAACCATCTGGAGAATCTTGTCCGAGATGGGCGGGGCCTCGGGTGTCGGGTTCCCGACCTGGGCCAGCACTGTGCCGTACACGTCATGTGCCGTAGCGAGAATCATGCTCACAGCCGTACCCCTCTTCTGATGTCGGCGACGGTTCGAGAACGCCGTCGAAATCTTACCGCGCTCAGGCCGGAAACGTTGGGGTGCAGCGTGTTTCGCGGTCAATACCGACCGGTCTCAATTGAACATTCCGGCCGAGGACGCACTCCGCGCCGTGGTACACCGCTGGAACTCAGTTTCCGCAGCCGATCCCCTCGAACTCGGCGGTCGTTCGGAGCTCGGTGCGCGGGTAGTAGTCCCCCATCTCCGCGGCCGGATCGTCCGCCGGCGCACGTTGGATGGAATGCGCGAAAACCGTGTCGGGCAACATGTTCCGCATCAGCAGCGTGGTGGTGAGTCCGGCCGTGGGCAACCACGCGACGCCGCAATAGCGGGTCGCGTTCGCGGGCCGGTCGGCGCGGTCGGACACCACGACGGTGAACCAGCCCCGCTCGTCGACCGGCGTCTCGTCGTCGACGACACAGGCCGAAACACGGGTGGTGGCAAGCTCGTTCGAGCACATCGACCAGTACCGCAGTTGCGCGAGCGTCATGGTCGCCTGGCCGCGGTAGGTCCCGGGAGTCGTCGGCAGTTTGGCACGGACGACCGCGACCTGTCCCGCTCGCGGCGCGACGTGCGAGGCGAGATAAGTGTTGTCCGGATTGGCGAACACGCCGTCGCCGCTCGTCTTGGACCACACGCGGTAATCCGGACCCGGCACGCCGGGGGGCAGCTGCTGACCGCCGGACAGGCGCGCGGAAGACGTATCGATCGCCCCCTTGGCCGTCGTGCATGCCGGAAGCGCGCGCGGGCCGTCGGCGCCGTGCACGGTGATCTCCGGCAACGGCTCCCCGCCGAGCGGATCGCGTCCCTCGTCCACGCGGTAGACCCGGTAGATGATCAGCGCCACCCCGGAATCCGCGTAGAGGGTGTTCGGCGCGGGTCGCTCGGGCCGGGGGCCTGGCAGCACCCGCACGGTGAAAGAGCGTTCGGTCGCGGCGCGGTCCGCCCCGGGCCGGAACGGGTTGACGCTGCCCGGATCCGGATCGATGCGCAGGTCGTCCAGGCCGTCCAAGGTCCGCGATCCCTGATAGCTGGTGAACGAGATGTACCGGCCGTGCGGGTATCGGCCGCGCAGGGTGAGGCCCTCGGCGGGCAACCCGGGGACGGCGGCCATCCAGTAGTTGGCGAAGGTGTCGGGCAGCGCGACGTTCAGCGTGTCGGCGCCGATCCTTCTGCTCCACCCGCAGTCCGTCAACGGCCCGGCCTGCGCGGGCGGCGTCAGCGCCATCGGCGCCGCGGTGGAACCTACGACAGCGGCGACCGCGAGCACGCGGCGCAGTACGGCGATCATGTTCACGCGGGCCAGTATCACCCGTGAACGGCGCGGATCCCCTTGACACTCCCCAGGGCGCGTCATCTAATCGGACAACTGAACGTGCGTCCACGTGAACGCACCGGCCCCACGAGAGGGAATCCGATGAACGAGCAACCCGGCGACCGACCACGGTACACCGGAGTGCTCGGCCAGGCCGAGGCCATCCGCACCGGTCGAATCTCGGCGGTCGAACTCACCGAGCAGACCCTCGCGCACATCGGCCGCGTACAGCCGCGGCTCAACGCCTTCGTCACCGTGCTCGCCGAGGAAGCGTTGGCGCAGGCCCGCACCTGCGACGACGACCAGGCCGCCGGGCGCGCACTCGGCCCGCTGCACGGCGTGCCGATCGCGATCAAGGACGAGGTCGACGTCGGGGGCGTCCGCACCACCTACGGCGGCGCCGCAATGACCACCCCTGCCGCGGCCGACTCGGAGATCGTGCGACGGCTGCGCGCGGCGGGCGCGATCATCGTCGGCAAGACCGCGATGCCGGAGTTCGGCACCTGGCCGTTCACCGAATCCGCGGCGCACGGCTACACGCGCAATCCCTGGGACACCACCCGCAGCACGGGCGGCTCCAGCGGCGGTTCGGCGGCGGCGGTGGCGGCGGGCGTGGTGGCGGCGGCCACCGGCGGCGACGGCGGCGGCTCGATCCGGATTCCGGCGGCCTGCTGCGGCTTGTTCGGTTTGAAGCCGCAGCGCGGGCGGGTCAGCACCGCGCCCAACGGTGACCTGTGGCGCGCGCTCGGCACGCTCGGCGTGCTGACCAGGTCGGTCGCCGACAGCGCGCTGCTCTACGACGTCATCAGCGGCAGCGTCGCCGGGGATCGCTGGCACGCGCCCGCGCCGACGACCTCGTTCTCGGCGACCGCCCCCGCGACCCCCTTGCGGATCGCCGTGTCGGTGCGATCCGCCGTGCCGTTGACCCGCCTCGACCCCGAGTGCGCCGCGGCGCTCCGCTCGATGGCCGACACGTTGACCGAACTCGGCCACCACGTCGAGGAATTCGAGCCCGACTATCCCGACGCCACGCCCGCGTTCTTCCCGCAGTTCCTCGGCGGCATCAGAGAGGAGGCCGATCGCGTCGACCGTCCCGACCTGCTCGAGCGCCGCACTCGCACGCTCGCGGCCACCGCGCGTGCGCTCGCCCCCGAACCGGTGCTGCGCTGGGCGGAACGCCACGGCGAACGGGTCGCCGCCCGGGTCCACCGCGTTTTCGAACGCTACGACCTCGTACTCACCCCGACCTTGCCGCAGTTGCCGCCGCCGGTCGGCAGGCTGGACGGCGCGGGCGCGCTGCACGCGATCCTGCGCAGCATGCCGATGACCGCCTACACCGCGATGTGGAACGTGTGCGGCAACCCGGCCGCCGCGATCCCCGCGGGCTGGTCGGATTCCGGACTGCCGCTCAGCGTCCAGCTGGTCGGCCGTCCCGACGGGGAGCTCGAAATCCTGCGCGTCGCAGCACAAATCGAAAAGGCGAGGCCGTGGGCGCAGCGTTGGCCGGAAGTAGCGGAAGCCGTCGCCCGAATTCGCTGATGAGAGCGGGGCGCCGGTCGAAAACCTCGACTTCGGTGATCTGTATCACCATTCCGGCCAATTGTGTGCCGTCCCACACCTGCGCTACTCTCGCATGCATCTGAGACCCAGTGGTCTCAAAGCCGCCTCCCACGGGCTTGGCTCCGCCTTCCCTCCGGCCGTGCGCGGGTTTTGTCCGGCAGCGCCGTCCGAGGTCGTCCGCGGGGGCGGATTCGTCAAGGGGAAAGCCCCTGCGGGGGCAGCAAGGGGAGCGACAACCATGCGATCCACACTTCTTCGTGCGGTCATCGGCATCTCGGCGATGGCGTTGTCCACCATTTCCGTCGGCGGCGGGGCACAGGCCGATCCTGGCTGTCCGAACATGTACGTCGTCGCGATTCCGGGCACCTGGGAGAGCGACGAGCACCGGCCCGGTCCCGGCATGCTCGCCGGAGTGACCGACGGCCTGCCGTCCTCGGTGCGCGTCGACTACGTCAGCTACGCCGCGACCGCCTTCCCGTGGGAGGGCGACGTGTACGGCGCGTCCAAGAAGGAAGCCGTCGACAACGCCCGCGGTCTGCTCGGCGCGATGGCGCGCCAGTGCGGCGCGACCAAGCTCGCGCTGGTCGGTTACAGCCAGGGCGCCGACGCGGCGGGCGACGTGGCCGCCGAGATCGGCACCGGGCTCGGCGTGGTGCCGCCGCAACGCGTCGCGGCGGTCGGTCTCATCTCCGACCCGCGCCGCTCCCCCACCGACGCGTTGATCGGCCCGCCGGTCGGCGGCGCGGGCGCGGGCGGTCCCCGGGTGGGTGGCTTCGGCTGGGTCACGCCGCAGACCCGCACGATCTGCGCGGTCGGCGATCTCTACTGCGCCACCGCCGCCGACGACTTCGTCACCAGGTTCGCCGGTTTCCTGGCCCAGAGCTCCAGCCCCGATCTGGCCAACATGTGGCGCTACCAGCTCGAATTCGGCACCATCGTCAACGATCTGATGGCGCGCGGCGGCGTCGCGCTTTTGCAGAACCAGCTCTCGGACTCCGCCAACGAGGAACGCCGCAGGAAGCTCGAGGAGTTCTACCGCTCCGAGGCGCACACCCTCTACGGCAGCTACCCCGTCGGCGGCGGCGAGACGGCGCTGTCCTGGATGCACGAGTGGCTGGCGTCGCTGGCCTGAGCAGGGCCGATTCTCAGCGCTTTCTCATCGAACCGAGTACTCGTGGCTCAGGAACGGCCCGTTGAATCAATCGCGGCTGCCCCGCCCGGCTCCTCTACACCGGGCGGTAGGCAGCGCCAAACTCGGTTCGCGCCAACACCGCTCCGGAGATCGCCGATGATCACCATCCGCTACCTCTCCGTCGAGCACTGGCACATCGGGCGCGAGATCCGATTGGCCGCGCTGGCGGGCTCGCCGCCCGGCACGTTCGGCTCCACCTTCGAAGAGGCGGTCGCCTGGCCCGATCAGCGCTGGCGGCAATGGGTTTCCGACCGGGTGCTCGTCGTCGCCGAGCGGGCGGGCAGCGTCGTCGGGTCGGCGGCTTTGGTGCGCGATGCCGATGATCGGCCGCTTCTCGTCTCGATGTGGGTCGACCCGTCAGCTCGTGGCACCGGCGCTTCGGACCGGTTGGTCGAGGCCGTCGTCGGCGCGGCGCGCTCGGCCGGACACGCCGAACTGCGGCTGTGGGTGATGGAAGGCAATCGGACCGCCGAAGCCCTGTACGAACGCAGCGGGTTTCGCAGGACCGGGCGGTGTCGTCCATGCTCCGACACGGACCCGCGCCTCGAAGCCGAGATGACGCGCGGGCTGGATTCGTGAACCGACTACGAGACCGGCTGGAACACTTCCTGCCGGACTCGCGCCGGTGGGACCGCCGCCGCCTTGCGCCTGGACGTCGCCAGGAACAACAACACCAGCAGCACACTCAGCCACACGTAGGTATTGCCGATCACGTGCTGCCATGGCGTCCAGAGCGACTCGCGCTGTTCGCCGTTGGGTAGCCAGTTCTGCGGCCCGTAGACGAACACCGCACCGACGGCGGCGGCGACCGCGTACCAGCCCAGCGCACGCCGCCACGGCAGCCGGATCGCGGAGCCGATCACGGCGAACAGCGCGGGCGCGATCCAGATCCAGTGGTGCGACCACGATATCGGCGAGACCAGCAGGGTGAAGACCGCGTTGATGGCCAGCGCGAGCGCGGGAGCGTCGGCCGCGCGCCGCATCGCGAGCACGACCAACGCGAGCAGGGCCGCGCCGACCACCAGCCAGACGATGGTGAAAGCGGGCTCGGGCACCCGCAACCGGGCGAGCACCGCCTGGATCGACTGGTTGGTGTGGAACGCCGAGCCGCTCAGACCGTCCACGTTGCCGAGGCCACCGAACCAGTACTTCACCGAGGTGCTCGGCAGCACGAGGAAGCTCAGCGCGGTCGCGGCGGCGCCGGTGACGGCGGCGGTGATCGCCGACTTGTAGTCGCGACGAACCAGGAAGAACAGGACGAATGCCGCAGGGGTCAGCTTGATCGCCGCGGCGATGCCGATCAGCATGCCGCGCCGCCACTTCGGTTTCTCGGTCAGGCAATCGGCCGCGACCAGCGCCATCAGCAGCAGGTTGACCTGGCCGAAATCCAGCGTCGCCCGGGTCGGTTCCAGCAGCATGGCCAGCGGCGCCGCGCAGGCGGTGGCGAACAGCGCGAGCCGCCGCGCATTCTCACCGGGCCAGACCCGCCGCGCGACCAGGTACAGCGTCACGGTCAGTGCGGCGACCGAGGTGACGAAGAAGGCGAAGGCCGCGATGTCCCAGGGCAGCAGCGCGAACGGCGCGAGCACCAGGGCGGCGAACGGCGGATAGATGAAGGGCAGTCCGATGCCGATCGTCGTCTGCGGGAGTTGCCCGTACATGTCGCCGCCGTCGCGCAGCGTTTCGACGCCCAGACGGTAGACCTGCAGGTCGATGAAGCCGCCGGTGATCTCCTTGAACGGCCAGAGCGGCTGCGTCAGACACAGCGCGGTGAACGCGACGAGCAGCGCAGGCACAAGCCAGACCACACGCCCGAACCGGCGGGTCGACGACATCGGCACATCACAGGCGGCGGAACTACTCATCCGCGGCGACTATACCGACCTGCGCGCCGGTGTTCGACGGGTGGCGCGGGATCGGCGCTGCCCGGTGAATTGCCAGCCGATAACTATCCTCGGCGCGGCGCGGACCCGCCGAGCGTGACGCCCGACCAGTCCGGCAGTTCCTCGCATCGCCGCAGCCATTCGTCCGGGATCGTCGCGCCGCGCGCGCCGAGGATGCCGCCGACGATCGCGCATGTCGTGTCCACGTCGCCGCCCGCGCCCGCGGTGGCCCAGCACGCCTCGGCGAAGTCGTCGAAGCGGGCGGCGATCCACAGACAGAACGGCACCGTGTCGGGAGCCGAGACCTCGCGGCCGTTGCCGAGCGCGCGGGCGGCCTCGGCGGGATCGGCGTCGAGCAATTCGCGCGCGACGCTGATTCCGTCGCCGACCGCGCCCGGCGGTATGCGCGCGGCGACCGCGTCGAGTAGATCAGCGCCGCGCAAATGTGTGCTTGCCGCGGCGAGCGCCACGGCGATCGCGCCCGCGACACCCTCGGGATGGGCGTGCGTGATCTCGGCCGAGGCGGCCGCGTCATCGATCAGCCGGTCCAAGTCATCGGCGAAGTAGGCGCCCAGCGGAGCGACCCGCATGGCCGCGCCGTTGCCCCAGGAGCCCGTCCCGCCGAACGAGGCGGTCGCCAGCTCGCGCCAGTCGCCGCCCTCCTGCCGAATGAGGCGCAGCATGCGGTTGGCGCTCGGGCCGTAGCCGCGGTCGAAATCGTGGTGTTCGGCGAAGGACGCGGCGAGCACGTCCTGGTCGACGCGGCCGTGGCGCTCGAGGACGGCGACGATCGAGCAGGCCATCTCGGTGTCGTCGGTCCACCACCACGGATCCGGCGGCAATTCGCGCGCACGCAGCGCGGACAGGTTGTCGGGGATGAAGAAGCAGCCGCCGAACGCGTCGCCGACGGTGAGCCCGCGCAGCGACGCGACGGCGCGGGAACGGCGGTCGGCGATCATTGGCGCGATTCTGCCCAGCGGCAGGGACGTTCGCCAGCTGTCGAGGTTGGGACCGGTAATCTTCGGTCTGGGTCGTCGGATGTCGGCGGTCCAAGGGCACCGCCCAGCACGCGCGTTAGCGAGCGCCGCCGCTCGCCGAGAGTTCAGGTACACCATGCAGCAGATCCGGAACCGCTGACATGTGCGCGCCGCGAATCGTCCAACTCGCCCACGAGAACGCCGCCCGGCCCAGCCGCCGCGCGCTCTTCGCCGCCGCGGGGCTCACCGCCCTCGCCGCCACCGCGCCGCCCGCGCGCGCGATCCCGCCCTCCCGCGGCGTCCTCGACCTCACCCACACCCTGAGTTCGCGACTGCCGACCTGGCCCGGCAGTCCGCCGTTCACGATGGTGCCCGTCGCCGGGCACGCGCTCGGCGGATTCGGCCAGAACGCGCTCGCCTTCTGGGAGCACTCGGGCACCCACCTGGACGCGCCCGCCCATCGCGTGCCGGGCGGTGCGACCACCGACGCATTGGCGGTCACGGATCTCGTTGCGCCGCTGGTGGTTATCGACATCAGCGCGCGGGCCGAGCGCGACGCCGACGCGGCACTCACCATCGACGACATCGAGAACTGGCAGTCCGTACACGGCCGCATCCCCGAACGGGCCTTCGTCGCAATGTATTCCGGTTGGGAGCGCCTCATCCACGATGCCGCCGCCTTCCTCAATCTCGATGCCCATGGTGTGCCGCACGCACCGGGCATCGCGCCCGACGCCGCGGCGTACCTCGTGGAGCGCTGCGGGGTCGTCGGAGTCGGGGTGGACACGCTGAGCCTGGACCACGCGCTCAGCCGAGATCACGGCGCGCACACCGCGATTCTCGGTGCGGGCCGCTACGGGGTGGAGATGCTGGCGAATCTCGGCGCGGCGCCCGCTTCGGGTGCGACGGTGGTTGTCGGAGCGCCGAAGCATTCGGGTGGGACTGGGGGGCCGTGTCGGGTGATCGCGCTTACCTGAGGGTCGGTTGGAGGCCGAGCGTCTAGAGCAGGGCGCAGGCGTTTCGCCGAGCGTCCGAGTTCGCCGCTGTCACCAGTCCGGTCGACCGATCGACAGTGCGTGCTGGAAGACCCCGCGTGGATCCCAGGTCTGCTTGATACGCAACAACTTCGGGTAGTTGTCGCCGTAGTAGAAGCGGTGCCACGGCACACCGGAGGTGTTCCAGCGCGGGTCGGCCAGATCGGGGTCCGGGTAGTTGACGTAACTTCCACCGTTGTCCGCGTTGGGAACCGGTACGCCTCCGGTCGCCTGGTATACCTCGCGGAAGAGTTCACGCGCCCACCGCAGATGTTGCTCGTCACCCTCGGGTAGTCGCCACGCGGCGTGAATCAGCATCTGCGCGAACGCGTTTCGCGCTGGAATCGCCGTCGCATCGGACGCGACGGCATTGACGGCCCCGCCGAAGGGCAGGAACTCCACCTCTGTCTCGCCGAGCACAGCGAGATCCGTCAGGTACCGGTAGAACACCCGCAGCTGATCCTCGGAGTACGCGCGCTGCAGGTAAGCCGCTTTCACCTTGACGCGTGGCGTCGACAGACCTTTCGGGTAATACACCTGCCGCACCGTGTCGGAATACGACAACTGCGCGACCGGCTGTACGACCGGAATGGCGTCCACCCCGTCGAGCACCGCACCGAGGAACTCGTCGAATTGCGCTCGGGCGTCTGGCGAATCGGCATCCAACAAGACCAGCAATTGCGCGAACCCTGTGCCTACCGTCCGGAAACTCAACGGCGCGTACAGCCCCGCGAACCGATTGCCCGGCGCATTGTTGCGCTCGAAGAACGACAGATAGTTCCCCAGCAGCCGAACGAACGCTGCCTCGCTCATCAGCGGCAGCACCACCCGCGAATTCAACATCGCACCAGGCGATTTCGGCAGCGCCGTCACCGGATCGGCCCCATCGGAGAGCGGCGCACGCAACAGATACCGCGTCACCACACCGAAATTGCCGCCGCCGCCACCGGTGTGCGCCCACCAAAGGTCCGCATCCGGACCATCTTTGGTCGCCAGCACCACTCTGGCCGCCCCATCGGCGCCGACGGTGACGACCTCGACCCCGTACAGAAAGTCGGCGACCAGCCCGAGCCGTCGCGACAGCGGCCCGTACCCACCACCGCTCATGTGCCCGCCCGTGCCGACGCCCAGGCAGATCCCCGCCGGAATCGTCACGCCCCAGCTCCGATTCAACACCTCGTACACCGAACCGAGTTCCGCACCGGCGTCCACTGAGAACGCCCGGTGCGTCTCATCCCAGCGCACCTCGTTCATTCGCCCGAGATCGATGATCGACCGCGTCTGCGCCGAGTCCACGAAATCCTCGAAGCAGTGCCCGCCCGATCGCACCGCCAACCGCGACCCCGCCGCGACCGCCCGCCCCACCGCGTCCCGCACCTGCTCGGCCGAAGCCGGCACATAGATCCGCTCCGGCCGCGCCACGAAACGCTTGTTGTACCCGCGCAGCGCCAACGGCAAATACTCCGGATCCCCCGCCCCCACCACCCGCAATTCGGTAGCCCCCGCCACCGGCGCCCCAACTACCACCCCAGCCCCACCGACCGCCGACGCAACCAAGAACCGTCGACGCGACAGTGTCATGAATTTCCCCTAACCATCAGGATTGACGAGCGCCACCGTATCCCCCGAACGTCCCCGGGAAAAGACGACAGGCCTGTACCACGCGCGACTCGCAATCAGGGGAGAGAAACGGGCGTTCTCCGGACGACATCCGGAGCTGCCATTCTCTTCCGCCGAAGACGGCCGATAGGGAATGGCGGCCGCCGTCCATGGAACCACGCGTTACGAGAATGCAGTCGCCCATACCCGCGAACCGGATACGAAGACTGAAACCTCAGCCGCCGCTCAGCGCTCGACGCGATCCGATCGAGCTCGTCGTCAGCGAGCGATGACGGAGCACGCCGGTCACTCGAGTTCGGCGGCCTCGCGGTACCTTCCGGTGCGCCGCAGGTAGGCGATCAAATCGGGGAGCAGCTCCTCGTTGGCCGGTCGGCTCGCCGTCAACCGCTCCGCGAAGGCCTCGTCGTAAGCGCCTGCTCGGGTCAGCGCGCGAATCCTTGCTCGCGCGGCGGCGGCTGAGCGCACCGGCGTAGCCGGAACTTCGGCGGACTGGGTCGGGGGTGTGGCATCAGCAGGTCGGCGCCAACCGTGATTCCGACTCACGGTCATCTCAGCGCCCGCACCATGGCTTGCCAACTGGGGAAGCGGACGACTGCGCTTCGAGAGGCGCTGCTGCAAGGCAGTGAAGATCGATTGCACCGTCAGAGTCGGCCCGGCATCGGGGATGCCGTCCGCGAGCACGTCGATCAGCGCACCGGTGAACGCCGTATACGGCTCGCCGGGCGGTGAGAGCGCCTTCCGAGTGGCCGCGCACGCGGTGAGCACCGCGGTGCCCTCGATGGCCACCGCGGAGGCGACGGCTCCGTCCTCGCCGCCCATGGCGCCGGGTATCGCCAAACCGCTCCAACAGCAATCCAATAGCACCAGCCGACGCGCCGCCCGCGCTTGCACGAGGAACTCCCGGCGCACATGTTCGTACCTGAGCGCGGTATGCGTACCGCCCGGCTCATAGGACGATGACAGCGCCAAGCCGAGTCCGTCGTCCATTACCGGGTCGGACAGGCCGTGACCGGCGTAGTAGAAGACCAATGCATCGGTCGCGGTGGACGCGGCCGAGCGGATGGCCTGAACCACCGTGTCGGCATCCGCGGAGTTCTGCAGGACAACGCAGTTCTCCGGGGGCAGCCCCCAGATCGCCTTGTCGCACAGGAGCTTCGCCAGCTCGAGGACGCTCGCTTCCACGGCAGGCAGCTGGCGCGCTTCGCTCATCTTCGGGTACCGCGACACCCCGACGAGAACGGCACGGGACCGCTGCGGATCAGGCACATCGGTCACGACGGGCTACCTATTGCCACCCGTTGCCGAACCCAGCATCAGTTGCTGGACTATGACGTGCACATCGCCGTCCACTACGACATATCTTTCCGAATACTCGATCTGCACGGTCGGTACTCGATGCCCCGACTCCTCCCGAGAGGCGCGATACATCAGGATCGACGTGATCAAGCTGGACAACGAAATAACGTTCGGAACAACGAGATTCAGGATGTCGAAAGCCAATCCCATATCGCCGGGGGCCGACTCCGCGGCCGGAATGATATCCCGCGCGACCTCTGGGTCGCTGGCCAGCCATCGGTACAGCTCCGGTGCGGCATCGTTGTCGACGTGTATCGAAAGATTCATTCTCATTCCTCGGTCAGTATCCGTCGCGGTTGTGGGTCAGTACGAAACGGCCGAACTCGGCGCTGAAAAGTTTCGTCGCGGAACCAATTCCGGAAACGATTCCCATCAGACGCAGGTGCTGGAGGTCGATCAACGGCCCATCCAGTTGGCGCCCGGCCGCGATCCGCTGCAGCATCACCAATCCGCGCCCACCGGTTTCGCTGTTGATGTTGTGAACGAGCTGCCGGAACTGCGTCTCGAACGCGTGAATCTCGGCGAGATAGGCCGCACCCACATCGACCTCGCCGTCGCTCCGGTACAACGCGAGGAGACGGTTGCACAGCACCTCGGTCAGAAACGGGTGCCGACCCGCCAGGTCGACGATCTCCGCGCGAACCGCAGCGAGGCCGACGCCGACCTCGGCCGCGCGGGCCAGCATCAAGTCGGTCTCCATGTCGGTGAACATTCCGACGTACTCGGGAACCACCACGACACCGCCCAGAATCGAGCCGCCCATCGCATCGATCTCGATGGATTCGATGTGCTGCCTGGAAATGGTGATCAGGCCGAATGAGTACTGCGACTCACTGGCCAGCGTCCGGAGGCATTGGAATTCCGCCAGCGAGGTGAGTGCCGTCGACGCGCGATCGAATTCGTCCAGCACGACGAGCGCACTGTAACCGGCGTCGGTCAACGTGGCGAAGAACCGCTTCGTAGCCTCCGAGAGGTCGTACCAATCGACGCTGAGCTGCACCGCCGCGTTGATGGCTTGCAACGACTTCACCAACTCCGCTGCCAACGGCTCGCGAGGCAGGGAATTGTCGAGGCGTTCCATGACCTGACGACTCATCGATCGAAAGAGATCCGCTCCCGAGACATGGTTTCCGACATTCAACCAAACCGTCAGCAACTCGGCTCGCGAGACGGCTGAGGTGTTCAGCGCATGGCGCACCAGACTGGTCTTGCCCACCCGATGATGCCCGAGCACCCGCAGATTCGACGGTCGCCCAGGTCGCTGCCACACGCCCTGCACCCGGCGCACCATCTCGAGGCGGCCGATGAAACGCTCCCCCGTCGCCTCCTGCCCGACGCCGACGTACGGATTGTCTGGGGCTTGGGCATCCGCGTGCCGATGCGACGATGTCATGGTTGATCAGCCCCTGACTTCACGCCGAAGTACTTGAGCAGCCAGTCTTGATAGAGGCGAACGACAATCTGATAGCCACCCGCTTCACGCCGGACGACGTCACGCAGGACCAAGTCGTCGAGCAGATCGGTCGGCTCCCGCCGTCCGTGGTACTGCTCGCAGATGGACCGCACGGTGGCTACCTGGTTGTGTGCCGCGCGGGCGATGGCGAGCAGCATCTCCCGGTAGTCTTCGCGCGTGAAGGCCTCCGCATCGGTATATCCGGAGGACTCCAGATTCTCGAAATCCTTCATTTCCAGTACATCGAGAAACTGATCACGCACATGTTCGACGTCGGCCTCGGTGACCACCGGCGCCCGTTCCGCGTTCATGTACTCCACGAGACGGTCGCAAAAACGCTGAATATAGAAAGCGCTGCCCCCGGTGAGTTCCAGAATCTGATCCACCGCGCGCTCGTGGTATCGGGAAATCTCCTCGCCGTCTCGCTTCATCATGATGGGCACCTGGATCAGCTGCCTGGCGTAGTCCTTGGCGAGGTAGGTGACCCGCTCCGTCGAGAAGACGCCGAAGACGTTCGGATCCGCCTGGATCAATCGGTCGACGGCCGCCTGCCCCACGATGATCAGATGGAACAGCCTGCGCTCCAGCAATGCCTTGAAAGACTGCATGAACGATGTGGAAAGCAGACCTCGGCGAATCCACTGGTCGAAATATTGGAACTCATCGATCAGGACCACCAGCGGCGGCAGGCGGTTCCCGACCAGCTTGCGATGGTTCTCCATGATCATCGCGCAGTCGTAGATCGGCTCCGGCGTCTCCAGGAACTTTTCCCGGTCCAGACCTACCGGAATCAACGGGGTACCGTTTCCGCCCTCGAGCGCGGCGTAAGCCTTGTCGGCGCCTTCCAGGATGCGCCACATCAACAGTGCCAGCAACCGCGTCCCATCGCTGTCCGGCTGTGGCGAGAGATCACCGATATTGCCGACGTCCACCACCGGCAGATGATCGAGCTCGACAAGTCGGTACTGGAGATGCAGACGAATGGACGATTTCCCGGCACGCTTCTGCCCGAAGACCGCCACGCCGATCCCCGGTGATCTGGCATTGCGCAACCGGGCACGTATTCGGTCGATCAACTCGTCTCGCCCGAAGAACATCTTCGGGCTTTCCACAGGTCGCCCGGTCGCACCGTCCTGGTACGGATTGTCTATGGGCTCGAACTCTTCTTCCCTGGCCAGGCGAACCGGGAGAATCGCGCTGTACTGCTCGTAATCGACATTGGAGCGGAACCGGTATCGCAGAGTCACCGGCAGTGAGAAGGCGCCTGCGTTGAGCAAGGTTTCCGATACGCGCAACCGAACACTTTCGATCCGGTGATCGTTCCCGCGCACCGCCGTCGGCAGCTGAACCTTGTGGTCGTCGACCGAGAACAGGCCGGGCTCCGCGCTGATGAGCAGTTCCGGCGAACCGAGCGGGGCACTGCCTGCCGCGTTGGAGACCTTGATCTGTACCGTGACGACGCCGTTCTGACCGCTGCTGCTCTCCTGCAGCGCGAGGCTGAGTTCCGGTTGCGGGGGCTGAGCGGCTATGAGCTGCTTGTTGGCGTCGGCGATCAGTTCTTGAATGCGGATGGCGATCGGCTCCAGCAGCTCGACCGTCAGCGCCGTCGGCCCGCGTTGCACCTCGTCGCGCAGCTGTTGCACGGTGTGGTCCGCGGTGCGCAGGCAGCTCTCGCGCTCCTCGAAAGACGGCTCATGGGTGAACCTGCGCAGTTCCACCAGCGCGCGGCCGATCGCGGCCAACCCGTCCTGCATAACCTCGGGCATCACCAGCTCGGGATCGTTCAAGCGATGTAACGCCACGTCCAGTGTGGTTTCCGAGATCGTGACCTGGCGCAGATCGGCCAGCGCGTGGGACAAGCCGCGCTTGCGGCGATTCCACGACACTGCGGCCTGCTGCCACGCATCGCGCACCTGGCGCTCGTTCGGACGTGCCGGTATTCCGATGGGCGAGTCGGCCAAGCATTCAGCGGTCGCCGCCCGCAGCTCCGGCCGGGCGCAGATCGCGTCGAGCAGCAGATCCCGCGCCGCGCTGGTATCCGCCAGCACAGGACGGACCAACTCCAGCACCTTCGCCCCGTTCGCCCGGACCAGGTCGCCGAGCACTTTGGACACATCGCTGGCCAAAAGCGAGGAAAGCGCGCCGTCTCGATCGCGTCGGAGATTGCGCAGTGCACGACGGCCGTTGAGTGAGCGGAGATATCCCGTGAGCGCCCAGCGTATGTCCGGCATCGCGTCGCCTTCTTGCTGCTCGTCCGCCGCCGCCAGCGCCGAGCAGTACAGATCCCGTGCCGACTCGTGCTCCTTGCGGTCCTGCATGAGGTCGGCCAAGGTGGTCAGGCCGAAATACAGATAGCGTCCGCTGTCGGGCACACCCAGTTCGTGGGCGAGGACCGCTGCCGAAATATAGGCCTGCGCACTGTTCTCGGGCTGTTTGCTGCCCATCTGCCGAGCCGTTTCGGCAATGACGTTGAGATCTCGATGGGTCGCTCGGGTGCCGCGCTTTCTCGTCTCGTCGGCGAGCTTCGAATAGTTCTTCATGACGTAGGTCACCAGGGGCGGGGTCGAACTGCCGAGGCCCGAAGCATCCTGCGGCAGCATCTTTTCCACCCAGTCCGCAGACACCACGCCACCGCCACCGCTGCGCAGCGCGGCGATCCGCTTTCGGATTCCGTCGGCATGCTGGTCGGTATGGTGCTCGATCAGCTTTTCCGCTTTGTCCAGGTCGTCGAGCACACCGCGCTGAATCAACGCGACGGCGAGACCTCGTTGAACGGCCGTGTTGTCCGGCGATTGGTTGTAGAGCTGCAACCATTCACCCGTGGAATCCTGACCGATGGCGAGCTTGACGAAGGCGATTTGGTGCAGCCGATGGTCACGTTGACTGGTGGTGATGTCCTTGCGCTGATATTGGCGATTCAACAGCTCCAGCGCCTCGGCATATCGGCGGGCGCCGGTCAGAAAGTCGATGAGAATGTTCTCCAGCGCATTCCCGGGCTGCACTATTCCAGGAAATTCTTGCTCGATGACCTCGAGCGCGGCGACCGGTCCGTCGGTTTGCCGTGTGAGCCACGCCAAATCCTTTACCGCGCTTTCGCGTTTGACGTTCTCCCTGATCGCCTGCCTGTAGTAGATCTTCGCCTGGGCGAAGTCCTTCAACTGGAGTTCCATGAACTTGGCGTGCTGATACGGGTCCTTGGGCTCACGCTTCGGTCTTGTCGGCGCGGGCGGGCGCTGTGCCGGACGAGGGATGTTCTGCGTCAACGGCGCAGGCCGCGGCTGCATCACCCTGCGTGGCTGGGGAACCGGCTGCTCGATGGGACGAACCGGCGTCACCTTTCGCGGAGCCACCGCGGTGGTCTCGACTACCGGCGAACTGCGCTGCGGCGAGCCTTCCAGAACACTCGACGGGTCCTCGTTTCCGGTCGCGGCCAGCAAATCGAGCATCGCCTGTCGGGTCGGCGAATCAGCGCTCGCCGCAACATGTTCGAAGTACTGGCAGAGACCGCGCACCGCGGTTCGGTGGTCACCGTTGCGGGCCGCGCTGATGGCCAGCAATCGCATCGCCGGGACATCACCGGCCTGGGCGGCGACAGCGAGATAGTCTTGCGCCTCGTCCGCGTCTTCCATCAGCAATTTGAACGCACCCGCGAGCCTATTCAGCCCCGGGTTGCCCTTGTCGCCGTTCCAAAGGTTCCGGACTCGCCCGTAGAGGTTCGCCACCCGATGAAACCGAGGCGCGAGTTCTCCGATCCTTTCGGCGTTCTCGTACGAATTTCGGATCTGCTGCAGCTGTTTTTCGTGCTGGACCGAGACCTCGATCTTCATGTCGATCGGCAGCAATCGCAATTCGGCGACGGCCGCGAGCGCGTCCTCCAGTGCGGGTCCTGCCACTTCTGCTGCCACGGAGCCAGCGGGCTCATCGACCGTCGACGGCGGCTCGGCGGGGACCAAAGGGGGTTGACCGGCCCTTGCCGCGGTCTTGCGCGCGATAGTCGCGACCATTGTCAGGGCGACGGCGACCGGCATGCCGTCCGGCTGTTTCAACCGCAGCCGGGTCAGTGTCAGCTCCTCCAGCACACCCTCGTGTACGCCACCCGCGACCAAGCTGATTTGGACGTAACTGCCGACCTGAGCGATCGACTGTACGAATTCGGCGTCCATTCGCTTTCACCCCGTCCACAACGCCGAGCGAAGCAGTTCACGGCAGATACCGCCCGTTCTGTTTTGTTCGTCGGTTAGGCAGCCTCCCACCCGGCGCTCTGATGTACGCAACACCTCATCGCCCACCCATCCGAGGCGGACAGGCGCGAAAAGGAAGATCATTGAGTTTCAGCCCCCTTGCGGGTGCGATCCGCAGCGCCCACCCACGAATTCACACGTGCCTTCCCCGACCGACCGATAGTGTCATATCCCCAGTGCGCCAACGCGGTTCGCTGGAGGTAGGTGACATTCTTCCAGCTCGACATCGATTCGACCCCACGAACGTACATTGCGACCCAGCCGTAATCTCGAAGCAGATATCTTCCTGCTGGAACTAGCGGATACGCCGTACGAACAGGAAGAACATCGGTGAAGTGTCATTCGACCGCATGACACTCGGGAGTAGCCGGTGCGCTCCGGACCTCACCGAGGAGTGAGACTCGCAGGGGTACGAGTCGCCCGAGACCATCGCCGGCAGAAGGCGATCAGATGCCTCGCGATGGCTGACGAAGAGAACCGAGAGACAAGCACGCCTCTGGTTGGATCGTCGACCTCGCGCCTCCGTGGCGTGGTCGCCTACCCGGATGCCGCATTCGCCCCACTTCGTCCACGAGTTGGCCCTCTCGGATCCATACTGCGCCAACCAAGTTCGGCCCGGCGGTTGACACCCGGGTGGACAGGCCGGGCTGATGTCCGGGCACAGCACCGAGTAGGCGATCCAGCGATGAGATTTCGGCGCGGCCCTGTTTCGACATGCCAGAGGGTGGGGACCCGATTGTGCAGCGTTGGGTAGTCAGCCGAGCACCAAGAGGCCGGTGACACTGAGTAGGCAAGCGAGAAACGGTGGCCCGGGCGCGGCATCCGGGTAGGCAAGGCCCGGGTTGCCGGCCCAGCACCACATGGCCAAGCGAACAGTGGCCAACGTGCTGGGGAGGCCGGAGTGACGATCCGACCGAGGGGCAGGCAGTACCGCTGAGGGTGCGGATTTCTGCAATCACCGATCCGGCAAAGGGATAATTGGCTGTCGAACACCGGCCGAGCCGGCACCTTGCCACATGTCGTCGACGACATATATCGTTGGTGCCGTGAGCGGACTGTTCACCATCGAGATCGAGCCCGAGGTGCGGGACTGGCTGGAAGCACTGCCAGCCAGACACTTCCTCAAGATCGACGAATACGTCGGCCTGCTCGCCGCACAAGCAGAGTCGCTGAGCGAACCCTACGCCCGATACCTTGGCGACGGGGTCCGCGAGCTACGCCCAACACTGGATGGTGCAGCCATCCGCATCACCTACTGGCTCGCACCTGGACGACGAGCCATCCTGCTGACGGTGTTCCGCAAGACTCGTATGCGAGAAGACGCCGAGGTCAAACGTGCGAAACTCGCACAACAGACCTGCCAAGCCGAACACGAGCCCGCCCATCAAGAATTCATCCGCATAATCGAGAAGGGAGAACTGGACCGATGAGCCACGCACGCTGGAAGACCCTCCGGGAACGCAAACTCGCCGAAAGCTACGCCGAACCGGATGACGTCACCGAGGTCCGCCGCGAAATCCGGCTCTCCATGGCACTGGCCAAAGCCGTCTACGACCGCCGGACCGAACTCGGCCTCACTCAGGCGGACCTCGCCGAACGCGCTGGCCTGACCCAAGCCAAAATCTCGCGCATCGAAGGCTCCGACACTGTGCCAACCCTCCCCCTACTCGCCAAACTCGCCGACGCCCTCGACGCCACCCTCAACATCGCACTCGACGCCGACGACACCCGAGTCAACTTCACCAGCCACCACACCGACGCAGCCTGAACGCTCCACAGCCGCTGCACGCGCGGCGTGCAGCGGCGCCGTCAAGTCAGGTGCTCGATCCTGGCGCAATCCCAGTGCTGCGCGAGATATTCCGCCACCAACCGGCGGTGGCACTGATGCGGATTGTCCTCGCTGTAGAGCAGGACTGAATTGTCGAGCAGTTCCTGCGGGATGGCGTCTTCAACGCCCGTTGCTCCATCAGTTGCATGCTTCTTGAAATCATCGAACATCAGTTGCGTGGGCGCGAGATCGGGCCGATGGCTGTATGACATACCGCAGAGCTCCTGTGGTCAGGAACGATTCGCCCAATCGGAACTCGCCCACCCCGCCGGTCTGCAACCTCTCCAGGAATTTTGGATCAGTCACTGGCAGGGTGTACTCGATCCCGCTGTACCGGAACGTCGCTCGCGCGCGATGCCAACCATTCAAACGCGGGCTCACCGTGATGCCGACCTCATCGAGATGGATGAGCTTCAGCGAGTCTCGCACTTCATCCTTCTGCGCGATCGGCACGCAGTTGTTGACACCGCGGTTCGAATGGTAGCCATTGAGCCATAGAGTTTCGGGGCGCTGCGCAAGCGAGAAACGGGGGGCCGGGCGCGGCATCCGGGTAGGCAAGGTCCGGGTTGCCAACCCAGGCCGGGTGCGACATCGGGTAGGCCACGCAGGGACGGGGCGCCGCGTTGGGTAGGCAAGCCAGGGATCGGGGGTCCGCGGCCTCGGGAGGCAAGTCCAGGGCTGGCAGGCTCGCGGCTCGGGTAGCGGCATTGGGTAAGCCATCCAGAGACGGGGGTCCGGGGCGTGCGGCATTGGGTAGGCAAGCCGTGGATTGGGGGTCCGGGGGCGAAGCCCTCCGGGTGGGGCGTGGGGGCTTCGCCCCCACAAAACACGCGGAACCCGCAAAAAAGGCGAGTGCTCTTCACGAGCACTCGCCTTCGAGGGTGGAGCTGCCGGGAATCGAACCCGGGTCCTCCGCCGTGTCTTCAGGACTTCTCCGTGTGCAGTTCGCTGTGTCTCTGCTCGGATCTCTCGGTCACGCGAACAAGCCGAGATGACGATCCCAGTCGCTGTTCGATGTCCCGTCCGGCTCCGCGACCGAGTCGGACGGTGAGCCCTCTAGCTGATGCCGGCACCGGGACCGAGGGCATATCCCGGGCCGACAGAGACGCTTCGCTTAGGCAGCGAGAGCGTACTCGCGCTGATGAGAATCGGCGCTTAATTGGTTGCAACGACGCTTACGGTGGTCTCTTGCCTGCACCGACACGCTTCCCCTGAATCAACGTACGCAGTCGAAACCGTTCAGCCCCGTACGTGCCCGCACCTTGCGGGCTAGTAATGCTAACACTCGCCCAACGCAGGATCATCCCGATTATTTGTGCGTGTTTCGGATCATATCGATCAGATCCGAGCACACACCAGGACAGTCTCGTGTGCAAGCCGAAACCACCATCTCACCGCCCCACCGCCCGGTACTGTTCCTGTTCGGCCGTACCGGAATTGGATCGACCGGCGGTCGGAACAGGGAGCAATAATGGGCAACACCAGCAGGCGACCTCGTCGCCTGTTCCACGCCGCGGCGGTGCCGATGATCATCGGACTCGTCTTGGCCGCGGCGTGTTCGACGCCGAGTGAGACCACCGGCCCCGGCGTCACCAGCGCGCCGTGCCCGAACGCGATCGACAGGGACAAGGGCTGTATCTACCTCGGCGTCCTCTCCGATCTCGGCGGCGGACCTTTCGCCATGCTCGGCAGGGCGATGCAGGACGGGCAGACGGCGTTCTGGACCGAGGTCAACAAGGCGGGTGGGATCGGCGGCTACGAGGTCGACATCTCGACCTACGCCAGGGACACCGCCTACGATCCGCATCGGCATGTCGAGGAGTTCCGCGAGATCGAGCCGAACGTGCTCGCGCTGGCGATGAGCCTCGGCACCGCCCAGACCCTCGCGGTGCTGCAGGAGATGGACGCGGCGGACATCGTGACCTCGGCGGGCACGCTGTGGTCGGGCTGGGAGTATCGCGAAGCGGACCGGGATCTGGTGCTGGACAGCGGCTACTCGTACTGCACCGAGGCGATCATGGGTCTGGACTGGTTCACCGAGCACCAGTACCGTCCGGCGAACGTGGCCGTCGTCGCGTTCCGCGGCAACTACGGCGGCGACTACGCCAACGGCGCGCTGCGCTGGGCGGCGCACAACAACGTGATCGTCACCTCGCGCGTCGACACCGGGCCCAACACCGAGGTCGGCAACCAGGACCGTCCGGTCGCCGAAATCCTCGCCAACCCGCCGAATCTCGTGATGCTGGCCACCGGCCCTGCCGAAACCGCCGAGATCATCGGCAAACTCGTCGCGGGCGGCTACCAGGGCCGCTTCCTCCGCTCCTCGCCCACCTGGAACGGCGCGCTGCTGAAAACTCCAGCCGGGCCAGCGCTTTCGGCCCTCTACAACTACACCTCGCCGGTCGACGGCTGGGACGGGCGCAGCACGGGCGCCCGCCGGGCTCGCGCCGCCGCGCCGCAGGAGCCGACGAACTGGGGCTACAGCCTGGGTTGGGCCAGCTCCTACACGATGCGGGCGCTGCTCACGAAGGCGGCCGAACAAGGCCCGCTGAACCGGGCGGGCGTGCGCGGGTCGCAGGACGCGCTGACGGTCGATTTCGAGGGCATGGCCGCGCCACACACCTACAATGCGGGCGCACCGGATTACGCGGCCCAGCGTGCCTCGATCGGCGCCCCGGATCCGTCCGCGCCGCTAGGCTCGCGCACGGTGGCCACCGATTACCGCGGACCGACCCTGCCGCAACTGCCGATGCACGGGCCGTGCGTCCGGCTGTGAACCGGCGGGCCACCGGGCAATACGTTCGTCTGTATCGAAGGAAGAGAACTTTGGGACCAATCCGCCGCCGCCGCAGGCTGTTCCGCGCCGCCGCGGCCGCGATCGCCATGGGTTTCGCACTGGCGGCCTGTTCGTCGGCGTCGACCGAGACGGGACAGGGCGTCACCAGCGCGCCGTGCCCGCAGGCGGTGGACAAGAGCAAGGGCTGTATCTACCTCGGCGTGCTGTCCGACCTGGACGCCGGGCCGTTCTCACCGCTCGGCAAGGCGCTCAACGACGGCCAGCTGGCCTTCTGGCGGGAGGTCAACAAGGCGGGTGGCATCGGCAATTACGAGGTCGACATCACGACCTACGCCAGGGACACCGCCTACGACCCTGGCCTGCACCGCGAGAAGTTCCACGAGATCGAACCGAACGTCCTCGCGTTGGCGATGAGTTTCGGTACGGCGCAGACGCTTTCGGTGCTACCGGAGATGGACACCGTCGATCTGCTGACCGGCGCGGGCACCCTCTGGTCGGGCTGGCAGTATCGCGATACCGATCGAAACCTGGTGCTGGACACCGGGTATTCGTACTGCACCGAAGCGATCATGGGCCTGGACTGGTTCGCCCAGTTCCAGTCCAGGCCACGCACGATCGCGGTCGTCGCCTTCCGAGGCAACTACGGCGGCGACTACGCCAGCGGCGCGCTGCGCTGGGCTTCGGAGAACAACGCGATCGTCAACGCGCGCATCGACACCGGTCCGAACGCCGAGGTCGGCAATCAGGACGGACCGGTCGCCGAGATCCTGGCCAACCCGCCGGACGTCGTGCTGCTGGCCACCGGTCCCACCGAAACCGCCGAGATCATCGGCAAGCTGGTCGCGGGCGGCTACGACGGCCGTTTCCTCGGTTCCACCCCGACCTGGAACGGCGCCCTGCTGAAGACGCCCGCCGCGGCGGCGATCACCTCGCTGTACAACTACACCTCGCCCTACGACGGCTGGGACGGCCGCAGCGTCGGCGCTCAGCACGCCCGCGCCGCCGCCTTGCAGCCGCCGACCAACTGGGGCTACAACCTCGGCTGGGCGGTCTCGTACCCGATGAAGGCGGTGCTCAGCAGCGCCGAGGCGGCGGGCGACCTGACCCGCGCGGGTGTGCGCGGCGCGTTGGAGGGACTGTCGGTGGACTCGGAGGGCATGGCGGCCGTGCACAACTACGGCTCAGCGCAACCGGACCTCACCGCACAGCAGGCGGTCATCGGTGTGCCCGACGCGAACGCGCCGCTGGGGTCGCGCACGCTCGTGCCCGACTTCCGCGGGCCGACGCTGCAACGCGTGACGCTGCACGGACCGTGCGCACGGTTGTGACGTGAACCCGAAGAACCCCTGGCGCGATCCTTCGATCACGCCAGGGGTTCTTCGTCACCATCGGCCGAGGCCTCAGCGCATACCCTTCACCCGGCGGCCCAGCTCACGGGTGACCTCACGTTCGGCGGTCCGCCGCGCCAGATCCTGGCGCTTGTCGTAATCCTGCTTACCTCTGGCCAGCGCGAGCTCGACCTTCACCTTGCCGTCCGAGAAGTACATCGACAGCGGCACCAGCGTCTGATTGCCCTCGCGCGACTTGCCGACCAGGCGCTCGATCTCGCGCTTGTGCAGCAGCAGCTTGCGCACGCGGCGCGGCGCGTGGTTGGTCCAGGTGCCGTGGCTGAACTCCGGAATGTGCAGCCCGCGCAGCCACACCTCGCCGTTGTCGACCGTGGCGAAGGCGTCCACCAGCGAGGCCTTGCCCTCACGCAGGCTCTTGACCTCGGTACCGACCAGCGCGATCCCCGCCTCGTAGACGTCGAGGATCGTGTAGTTGTGCCGCGCCCGGCGGTTGGTCGCGATGACCTTGCGCCCCTTTTCCTTCATAACGGTCAACTCTAAGTGACGCGGCAACCGTTTTATTCCGCGCTCCGGCCAGTGCCGGGTCGGAGCCTCAGCCGCCGGGTCGCAGCGCGATGTAGACCACGAGGACCGCGACGAACGCGGTAAGCATGAGCAAGGTGGACAGACGCGGGCGGCCGAGGTGGACGGGGGTGCGCCGACGTCCGAGCCACACCGACTCCACCGCGTCGTCCGTCGGGCGGTGCGGCGCTAGTGCGGGGGTGTCGGGCGGCGGCGATCCGCCGGACGTTTCGGGACCGCCTTCGGGCGGGCCATCACCGGGTGCCATGCCTGCACGGTAACCGCCGCGGCGGGAAGTTACCGGCGCAACCCGGCGGGGTGTTGTGATTCGGTGATGTGCGTTCGGCCGCTCACGGCGTGGTTCCGCTTCGCTCGGCCCGAGACTCGCGGCGCCCGTCAGGCCAGCCGGCGGCCGAACACCTCGGTGCCCGCGCCGGTCCCCGGGTCCACGGCGACAACCCGCAGATCGACCGCGCTCGGAGTCAGATCCATGACCATGAAGCCCAGCTGGTGATAGCTCTCGTACAGCGCGGGCGTCCCGGTGCCGCCCGGTGTCACCCGTGGCTCGGCGCCAACGGTTTTCGCGGCCGCGCCCGACACCAGCTGGCGGGTGCCCTTGGCCGCCGCGGTGGGTTCGAGCACCTGGAGCGAGTGATCGTGGCCGGAGAGGATGAAATGACACTTGCCCACCACGTGGTCCTCGAAGAACCGCTTCACGTGCACGCCGTTGATGGGTTCGATGGACAGGCCCTCGTAGTTGCCCGCGTCGCCGTGCGGGCCGTTGTTCAGGTACGGGTGGTGCGTGCACGCGATCTTCCAGCGCGCGGGCGATTCGGCGATCGCTCGGTCCAGCCAGGCGCGCTGCGCGTTCATGAAATCGCCGTCGACCGCCCAGTAGGGCGCGAACAGCGGGGGTAGGTAGGCGGCCAGCGGGTTGAGGTCGAGCACGAAGAACTCGACCACGGGCTGCTCTTCGGGCACCCGGACGGAGTAGTAGCGGCTCGGCATCCACCAGCGCGACGAGTTGGCGTGATATTCGACCTCGTGGTTGCCGCGCAGCAGCCAGCCGCCGTCACCGCCGATGACCGAGCTCGTGTCGTGGTTGCCGAGCACCATCGCCCACGGGAAATCCAGTCCGGTATTCGGGTGCTCGAACTTGCTCGCGAACTGCGCGTCGTCGCCGCTTTTCGGACCGCTGTCGTAGATGTTGTCGCCGAGGCCGACCGCCAGCGAGAACGGCTCGCGGGCGTGGAAGGCCCGCGCGGCGTCGGCGACCGCCCACTGTGTGCGCGTGCCGGTGCCCGCGTCGCCGGTGACGAGCACGCGCACAGAGCGCTGGGCTGGGAGCCCGAACTTGGTGACGCCCGCCGCGACCGGAACCGCTTGGGCGGGCGTCAGCCCAACCAGTGACGCTCCGGCCGCGACCGCGGCGGCACCCGCCAGCAGTTCCCGACGACTGATCTCCTGCCCACCACTCACACCGACCTCCGCGACGCCCATATCCCCGCCCATCCTGGCGCATGGCAGCGGACCCGTCGATTTGAGGGGTCAACATTTCACAGTTCGTCCACCGGCGTGTGCGGAGCCGGTTACTCGGCGGCGAGCACCTCGAGCACCTGTTCGCCGTACTTGGCGAGCTTGTTCTCGCCGATGCCGCCGATCGCGCCCAGCTGCGCCAGGCTCGCGGGCTTGCGGCTGGCGATCTCGCGCAACGTCGCGTCGTGGAAGACGACGTAGGCGGGCACACCCTGCTCCTTGGCGGTGGCGCCGCGCCATTCGCGCAGCTTCTCGAACAACGGCACATCGGAGGCGGCGAGGTCGGCGGCCGCGGCCGCCTTGCTGGACTTGGCGGACCGCGCCGGTTCGACGACACGCTCCGGCTCGCGGCGCAGCCGCACCTGACGTCCGTCGAACAGCACCTCTTGGCTGGCCTCGGTCAGGGTCAGCACGCCGTAGTCGCCGTGCACCGCGAGCAGCCCCTGCGCGAGCAGCTGCCGGATGACGCCGCGCCATTCGGTGTCGCGCAGATCGGTGCCTATGCCGAAGACCGTGAGCTCGTGGTGGTCGTACTGGAGCACCTTGGGGTTCTTCTTGCCGAGCAGGATGTCGACCAGATGACCCGCGCCGAAGCTCTGACCGCGCTCACGCTTCAGGCGCAGGACGGTGGACAGCAGCTTCTGCGCGGCGACCGTGCCGTCCCAGGCTTCCGGCGGGGTCAGGCAGGTGTCGCAGTTGCCGCACGACTGACCGCTCTGCCCGAAGTAGGCGAGCAGCTGCGTGCGACGGCAGGCCACGGTCTCGCACAGGGCCAGCATGGCGTCCAGGTGCAGTTGCAGCTGGCGGCGGTGCGCGGCGTCGCCCTCGGAGGAGTCGATCAGTCTGCGCTGCTGCACCACGTCGTTGAGTCCGTAGACCATCCACGCGGTCGACGGCTGACCGTCGCGTCCGGCACGACCGGTCTCCTGGTAGTAACCCTCGACCGACTTCGGCAGATCGAGATGGGCGACGAAGCGCACGTCGGGTTTGTCGATGCCCATGCCGAAGGCGATGGTGGCGACCACGACCAACCCGTCCTCGCGCAGGAACCGCGCCTGGTTCACCGCGCGGGTGCGGTGGTCCAGCCCCGCGTGATACGGCACCGCGCCGATGCCGTTCTCGTTGAGGAAGGCCGCCGTCTTCTCCACCGAATTGCGCGACAGGCAGTAGACGATGCCCGCATCACCGGCGTGTTCGGCGCGGATGAACTCCAGCAGCTGTCGTTCCGGTCGGTTCTTCGGCTCGATGCGGTACTGAATGTTGGGCCGGTCGAAGCTGGCGACGAACCGTCGCGCACCGCCGAGATCGAGGCGCTCGATGATCTCGTCGCGGGTCTTCTCGGTCGCGGTCGCGGTCAGCGCGATGCGCGGCACGTCGGGCCAGCGCTCGTGCAGCATTGACAGGCCCAGGTAGTCGGGCCGGAAGTCGTGGCCCCACTGTGACACGCAATGCGCCTCGTCGATGGCGAACAGCGCGACCTTGCCGCGATCGAGCAACTGCGCGGTCGATTCCAGTCGCAACCGCTCCGGCGCCAGATACAGCAGGTCGAGTTCGCCCGCGAGGAACTGCGCCTCCACCGTCCGCCGCTCGTCGGGGAACTGCGTCGAGTTGAGGAAACCCGCGCGCACGCCGAGCGCACTGAGCGCGTCCACCTGGTCCTGCATCAGCGCGATGAGCGGCGAGACCACCACGCCGACGCCGGGCCGCACCAGCGCGGGCACCTGGTAGCACAGCGACTTACCGCCACCGGTAGGCATCAGCACCAGCGCGTCGCCGCCCGCGATCACGTGCTCGACGATCTCGGCTTGGTCGCCGCGGAAACTGTCGTATCCGAAGACCCGGCCCAGCACCTCCCGCGACCGTAGATCCTCTTGCACCGCAGCGCTTTCGGCGCTCGCGGGAGCGCCGGGACCGGTCACGTCGACGGGGAGGGCTTCGGGGGGATTCACGCCGCCCATCCTACGAGCGACCCCCGACCATCGCGCCGCCGCTGCACGACGAATCCCGCCGTAATGGCCGAGTTCTCCACATGGGGATGAACCGATTTCACCGGGCGCGGCGGCCCGCTCGCGCACACCGCCCGCCCGCTGAACATCGGCCTATTCGCGCACGTAATACCGCAGCGTGGCGTAGGCCGCCACGGCCGCGACCAGAATGCCGACGGGCAGAATCGTCAGCGCGACCGTGGCGATGTCGTCCCCGGTGATCCGCGGGAACACATTGCTGTCGAACAGCGGCCCGAGCGCCCGGTCGATGACCAGCGGACGGGCGATGAGCAGCCCGAAGATCGCCAGAACCGAACCCGCGACGGCCGCGACAACGGCCTCGAGCAGGAACGGCAACTGCGTGTACCAGCGGGTCGCGCCGACCAACCGCATGATCCCGACCTCGGTGCGCCTGGTGAACGCGGCGATCTGCATCATGTTCGCGATCAGCAGCAGCGCCGCGAGTGCCATCACCACGGCGAGGCCGAAGGCAGCGTTGCGCAGGCCGTCGAACAGCCGCAGCAGCCGGTCGACGAACTCGCGGTCGTTGGCGACGGTGCGCACGCCTTCGCGGGCGTGGTAGTTGTCGTAGATCCGCTCGTACTGGTCGCCGTCGGTCATCTTGACCCGCATGGAGGCGGGCAGCGGCGTCTCCGAGATGTACTGCACCATCTCCGGCTGGTCGGCGAAAAGCTTCTTCGCCTCCTCCAGCGCGGCGGCCCGATTGAGGTACTGCACGCTGACCACGCCCGAGGTGTTCTTCATGTCGGCCAGCAGCGAGCGGCACGGATCGGTGGCGCAGTCCGGGTCGTTCGCGGAGATGTCCTCGTCGAGGTAGAAGCGCACCTCGAGGCGGCCGGTGAAGTACTGCTCGGTCTTGTCGGCCATCCGCACCGAGAGCAGGCCGCCGCCGAGCATCGCCAGCGACACCGCGGTGGTCAGGATCATCGCGACGGTCATCGTCACATTCCGGCGCAGACCGGTGACGACCTCGCTGAAGAGAAAGCTCGCGCGCATTATCGATCCACTCCGTACACGCCGATCGCGTCGTCGCGCACCAGGCGGCCGCGGTCGAGCTCGACCACCCGCCTGCGCATCGAGTCGACGATGTGGTTGTCGTGGGTGGCCATGACCACCGTCGTCCCGATGCGGTTGATGCGCTCGAGCAGCATCATGATGTCGCCGCTGGTATCGGGGTCCAGGTTGCCGGTCGGCTCGTCGGCCAGCAATACCAGCGGCCGGTTCACGAACGCGCGCGCGATGGCGACTCGCTGCTGCTCACCGCCGGACAACTCGCTGGGCAGCCGGTCGCTCTTGCCGCCGAGGCCGACCATGTCCAGCACCTCGGGCACCGTGCGGTCGATGAACTGGCGACGCTTGCCGATCACCTCCAGCGCGAACGCGACGTTCTCGTGGACCGTCTTCTGCTGCAAGAGCCGGAAGTCCTGGAACACGCAGCCGATGCGCTGGCGCAGCTTCGGCACTTTGCGTCCGGGGAGCCGATCGACTCGGAAGTCCGCGACGCGGATCTCCCCCGCGTTCGGCGATTCCTCCTTGAGGAGCAGACGCATGAAAGTCGACTTGCCTGAACCGGACGGTCCGATGATGAAGACGAACTCGCCCTTGTTCACATCGACCGTGATGTTGTCCAGCGCGGGTCGCGTCGACGTCTTGTACGACTTGGTGACGTTCCGCATGGTGATCACGGGGAGCCAGTGTAACCAGCTAAACCCGCGCATCCACCGGCTATGCGCAGCTACCATCCAGCCCCGAGCAGCGGCTACTGCCCGGCCTGCTCCGTATTCCCCACCGCCGGTACGGCGTTCACGACCTGAGTGATCCCGGTCGCAGCCGGTTGATCAGGCTTGACGAACAGGTACAACACGAATGTCGCGATCCACGCGGCCCCGAGGACCGCGGTCGATTTACGTGGTTTCACTGATACCTTCCCGGCGCAAGGCCGCGGCCACTCGAACCCTGAGCTCGCGTCCGACCTCGAACTGCTTACCCGGCAACGTCCGGGCAACCATTCGGATGCGCACCTGGTCCATTGCGAGGTCGTCCACGCCCATCACAGTGGGTTCGTCGAGCAGCAGCGGCTCGAGCCTGCGGTCACGGAACGCCTCGGCTCCTACCTTGTGCAATATCTCGTTCACCCGGGTGATGTCGGCGCTGGCCGCCACCGGAACGTCGATCGCGGCGCGCGCCCAATCCTTCGACAGATTGGTCACTTTCACGATCTGACCGTTCGGCACGGTGATCACCTCACCGTCGGCGTTGCGCAGCGTGGTGATCCGCAGCGTGACGTCCTCGACCGTACCCTCGGCCACCTCCGCGGCTCCAGTCACGGCGATGCGAACTACGTCACCGAATCCGTACTGCCGCTCTGTGATCAGGAAGAACCCGGCCAGAATGTCCTGCACGATGCGCTGCGCACCGAAACCGAGCGCGGCGCCTAGCACCGCGGCGGGCGCGACGAGACCGGTCACCTGGAAGCCGAGCCGCTGCAACACCTCCATGCCGACCAGCACGTAGACGATGGTCAGCACCACCCAGGTGAGCACCTGGGCCAGCGCGTGCCGGTGCTTGGCCGCCTCGGTCCGCACCAGCGCGTCGCTGCTGCGGAACCCGGCGTCGATCTTGCTGGTGACCCGGTCGCGCACGAAGGTGGCGAACCGGCTGAACAACATCGCGCCGAGGATCAGCAGCACGATCTCCAGGCCGCTGGAACGCAGCCACGCCGTGGAATCCGCCGCGGACGCCGCCGCGATCACCGCGACCATCCCTGTTGCCGTTTCACACCATCCGCGACACGCACGCCAGACAGGCTACAACGGAGCACCGTTCGAGGCCGCGCGTCGCATCGGAATGCCACGCAGCGCAAATTAATTCGCCTGCTCCCGCATCCGCCAGCGGATACCCGACTCGATGAAACCGTCGATGTCGCCGTCCAGCACCGCGGTCGGGTTGTTCACCTCGTGCGCGGTGCGCAGGTCCTTGACCATCTGGTAGGGGTGCAGCACGTAGGAGCGCATCTGGTTGCCCCAGGACGCGCCTTCGTTGGTCTTCAGCGCGTCCATCTCGGCGCGCTCCTCCTGCCGCTTGCGCTCCAGCAGCTTGGCCTGCAGCACGCGCATGGCCGAGATCTTGTTCTGGAGTTGAGATTTCTCGTTCTGGCAGGTGACGACGATGCCGGTCGGGATGTGCGTGATGCGCACCGCGGAGTCGGTGGTGTTGACGCTCTGACCACCGGGGCCCGAGGAGCGGTATACGTCGACGCGGATCTCGGTCTCGGGCACCTCGATGTGGTCGGTGGTCTCGACCACAGGAAGCACCTCGACCTCGGCGAACGAGGTCTGGCGGCGGCCCTGGTTGTCGAACGGGCTGATCCGCACCAGGCGGTGGGTGCCCATCTCGACCGAGAGGGTGCCGTAGGCGTACGGCGTCTTCACCGCGAAGGTGGCGCTCTTGATGCCCTGCCCCTCGGCGTAGGAGGTGTCGTACACCTCGACGGGGTACTTGTGCCGGTCCGCCCAGCGGATGTACATGCGCATCAGCATCTCGGCCCAGTCGGCGGCGTCGTCGCCACCGGCGCCGGAGCGGATGTTGACCAGCGCCTCGCGCTTGTCGTACTCGCCGGAGAGCAGGGTGCGGACCTCCATCGCCTCCACGTCGCCGTGCAGCGCGGCGCGTTCGGCGTCGGCCTCGGCGAGGGCCTGGGTGCGGGCCTCGCCCTCCTCGCCCTCGGCGAGCTCGTAGAGCACCGGCAGGTCGTCGAGCCGCTGGCGCAGCTCCTCGACCCGGCGCAGCTCGCCCTGCGCGTGGGACAACTCGCTGGTCACCTGCTGGGCGTGGTCCTGGTTGTTCCACAGGTCGGGATCGGCCGCCTGGTGCTCGAGTTCATCGATGCGGCGGCGCAGTTCCTCGATGTCGAGGACCGACTCGACCGTCTTCAGCGTGGCGTCGAGTTCGGCGAGATCAGCGGAAACATCAGGATGCACGGTCTACTAGGCTACCGGTCCCGGTCGATACCACGAAAAGCGCGCCCGCGATTTCCTGGCACACCTCAACCGGAGACCGCGCGCAGCTGTCCGGGGCGGCGACCCGCCAGCGTGTCCAGCGCCGCGGCGGTGGCGTCATCGGCGGGGAGATGGACGACTATCTGCTGGTCGTCGTCGGCGAACAGGTCGAGGGTCTCGTAGGCGAGCCGCAGCGGACCGGCCGCCGGGTGGGCGAGCCGGGTGACGCCGGTGGCGGCGGGCAGGCTCGGGACGCTGGCCACCCGCCGGGTGAACTCGTCGCCCGCGACCACGGTGAGTTCGTCGGCGAGCGCCGCGATGGCGGGGTCCGCGCGGAAGGGCCCCTGCTTCAGCGTCGCGACCTGCTGGTCGGCCACGTAGTCCCAGTCCGGATAGATCTGGCGGGCACGTTGGTCGGCGAAGACGAAACGCGCGAGGTTGGCGAAGGGGTCGGCGTCGAGCAGGCCCGTCGGACCCATCAGCCTGCGGTAGCCGTCGGTGCAGGCGAGCACCTCGCCGAGCCGATTGACCACGACCGCGGCCGCCGGATCCAGATGATCGAGCACGGCGCGCACCGTGGGCCGCACCTGGCGGTTCGGCTGCGCGTCGCCCATGCAGGTGAACCCCGGGGTGGTGGCCTTGGTCAGGCGATGCAGGTGGATGCGTTCGCTCGGCGCGAGCTGAAGCGCGTCGGCCAGCGCGGAGAGCACCGGCGGCGAGGGGTGACGATCGCGTCCCTGCTCCAGCCGGGTGATGTACTCGACACTGACCCCGGCCAGGGTGGCCAGCTCGGCGCGGCGAAGTCCGGGGGTACGCCTGCGCGGTCCGGCGGGCAGGCCGACCCGGGCCGGACTCACCGCCTCGCGTCTGCTGCGCAGGAACAGACCGAGCTCGTTGTCGCTCACCCTTCGAACAGTACAAGCGGCGGTCGCCCCGAGGGTGGCCCTGCCGCTACCACTCTCGGCGCGGCCTTCCAGCATCGTCCGTGCCGCAGCACATTGAGACATGGCGGTCGCACCGGCCGCACTCGATGCGCAAGGAGAACAGCAATGTCGTCACTCAGGCTCGCGGTGATCATCGGCAGTGTCCGGGAGGGACGGTTCGGTCCCACGGTGGCCGCCTGGTTCGCCGAACAGGCGGCTCGGCACGGCGGCTTCGAGGTCGACGTGATCGACCTCGCCGACGCGGAGCTGCCGCTCGCGCTGCCCGCGGTCCCGCCCGCGCTGGAGCCGAACCCGCCCCGGCCCGCGGGCATGGACGACCTCACCGCGCGGCTCGCCGCCGCCGACGCGTTCGTCATCGTCACGCCCGATTACAACCGCAGCTACCCGGCCGCGCTCAAGGCGGCCATCGACTGGCACTTCACCCAGTGGGACGCCAAGGCGATCGGGTTCGTCGGCTACAGCGGCGGCAGCGGCGGGCTGCTCGCGATCGAGCACCTGCGGCAGGTCTTCAACGAGCTGAACGCGCACACGGTCCGCGAGTACGTCTCGTTCCCGCGCTACTACCTGCTCTTCGACGAAGCGGGTCGGCTGCGCGAACCGGACGAGCCCGCCGCCGCGGCGCAGTCGATGCTCGGCCAGTTGCGGTGGTGGGCAGGCGCGCTGGCCGCGGCACGAACGGCATCGGTCGCCTCCTGAGCCGCTTTTGATCACTCGGCCCACTACCGATGCCTCCGCCTTCCCTGCGGCCGTGCGCGGGCTGTCGACGGACTCCGTCCGGCTGCGTCCATTAGGGTTTGCGGACGTGGCTGCTCACTCCTCTGACCTGGAACTCGCGTTGCGGCTGGCCGACGCGGCCGACTCGATCACCAAGGCGCGGTTCGGCGCGCTGGACCTGAAGGTGGACGCCAAGCCGGACCTGACGCCGGTCTCGGACGCCGACCTCGCGGTGGAGCGGGCGATCCGCCACACGCTGACGCAGGAGCGGCCTGCGGATTCGGTGCTCGGCGAGGAGTTCGGCGGCGACGCGGAATTCGCCGGACGTCAGTGGGTGGTCGACCCGATCGACGGCACCAAGAACTTCGTGCGCGGCGTGCCGATCTGGGCCAGCCTGATCGCGCTGTTGGAGGACGGGGTGCCGGTGGTCGGCGTGGTGAGCGCGCCCGCGCTGGCGCGGCGCTGGTGGGCGGCCGCGGGTTCGGGCGCCTGGACCACTTTCCATCCCGGTGCGCCGCACCCGATCTCGGTGTCCGCCGTCGCCGAGCTCGACTCGGCGAGCCTGGCCTTCTCCAGCTTGTCCGGCTGGCGCGAGCGCGGCATGCGCGAGGACTTCCTCGCGCTCACCGACGACGTGTGGCGGGTGCGCGGGTACGGCGATTTCTTCAGCTACTGCCTGCTCGCCGAGGGCGCGGTCGACATCGCCACCGAACCCGAAGTGTCGCTGTGGGATCTGGCCGCCCTCGACATCCTGGTCCGCGAGGCGGGCGGGGTCTTCACGTCACTGTCCGGCACGCCGGGACCGCACGGCGGCGACGCCGTCGCGACGAACGGACTTCTGCACGAGGCGGTGCTGTCCCGCTTCGCGCGCTGATCAGCCCAGCAGCTTCTCCATCAGAACGACGCGGTCGGTGCCGTGGAACTGCGGAGGCAGCGTCGTCTCCCGCAGCTCGGTGAAACCCTGTGCGGCGTAATACTTCCGGAGCGCACGATTGTCCGCGGCGGTGTCCAGCCGCTGGCGGTCGAGCCCGCGCGCCAAGGTGCGTTCGGCACAGAACGCGAGGGCGCGCGCGCCGAGCCTCCGGCCGCGGTGGCCCGGCGCGACCATGAGTCCGTGCACGTACCCGGCTTCGATCTCGTCGGGTCCCCAAAAGTCCGGGTCGTGCCAGATCAGCCGCACGGCCGCCAGCACCTCGCCGGTCGGCTCGCGTCGCACGTACCATTCGCCGCGCGCCGCCTCGCGCGCGAGGATCGCGACCGGATACTCGCCGGGCAGCCACTGCGCGATGCCGTTGTCCACCATCCAGCGCGCCAAGCCATCGCGCATGGCGATGATCGGCGCGGCGTCGGCCGTGGTCGCCGGAACCATCTCGAGGGGTTCGAGCGCTCGGGAATCCACCATGCCCGCCAACCTACTTGGCGCGCGGACGCCGCAGGCGCAGGTTCCGGCTAGCGCCGCCGTTCGTCGGCGGGTGTGAGGTCGAGACCGGACGGTGGGCGCAGGCGGCGCAGTGCGCCGTCCATGCTCGTGACGTACAGTGCCCAGCCGTCGGCGTCGCGCACGATGCGCACCGAGGTCGCGCCGTCCGGCGGGTTACGGAGGGGGCCGGGCTTGATCAGTCCGGTGATGATGGCGCAGGCCGCGCCGGTGGCGGTGTCGACCTGGTAGACGGCGCCCAGCGCGTGATCGGCGACGAACAGCAGGCCGTCGCGGGTGGCCTCCATGTCGTCGGGCAGCGCGAGCAGTTGCGGGATGCCGGTGACGGCGCTCCAGCTGTTGGGCGCGTCCAGCGGGATGCGGAAGACCTTCAGTTCCAGGCTGTCGGTGAAGAGGGACCGACCGTCGGGGGCGAGCGCGAGTCCGTTGGTCAGCGGCAGCGCCGACCAGGTCTTGGTGTACTCGCCGGTGGACGGGCGGTAGCGCGAGATGCCGGTCGGCGGGGCCTTGATGCCGATGGTGGTGAACAGCAGATCCCCGTCGGGAAGGACCAGCAGGCCGTTCGGTCCGTTCAGGCCGGTCAGCAGGACCTCGACCGCGCCGGTGTCGATGTCGTAGCGCCGCAACGTGCCCGGCGCGGCGTCGAGGCCGTCGCCGGTGAGGAAGTACACGGAGCGGCCGACCACGCGCACGCCCGCCGGGTGGTCGAGCCCGGTGACCAGCGGTTCGAAGCGACCGGCGGCGTCCACGTGGGCGAGGAATCCGTCGAGGATGCCGGTGACGTAGAACCCGCCCGCACCGTCGCTGTCGAGATTTTCCAGATTGCCGACACCCTCGACCACGGTCTCCACGCCCCAACCCTGCGCACAGGACGCGGGCACGAAATCACCACTGGCCGACGGCGATCCGATGACCGATCCGGCCGCGAGCGCCAAGAGCGCGGCGCCGAAACGCATACTCCCCATCCGTGATGGCATGCGGCATACGCTAATGCCCGCGAGTCACTCGCGCGCGAGCCAGTCACGAATGGCGTCGCGCTGGACGCCGAGCAGAGCACGCTGCCGCACGAGTTCGGCGATCTTGCCGTCGAGTTCGGCGTAGCGCTGTTCCACGATGTCGAGCGACTCGTCGCAGGGCAGCACCCACCGCGTCGGATCCCACAGACAGGGCAGCAGACCGCGGATGTCCTCCGTCGACATTCCGGCCGAAAGCAATTCGCGAATGCGCGCGACCCGCACTTGTGCGTCCTCGCCGTAGACGCGGTAGCCATTGGCGTCTCGGCCGGGCAGCAACAGACCCTGTTCCTCGTAGTAGCGCAACAGCCGCGGGCTCACGCCGCAGGCCCGCGACAAGTCTCCGATCAGCATGTGACTCCGCTCACTCCGGGTTGGCCTTCACATCCATGTCAATACCTAACTTCTGCGGCATGACTGCGATTCCTCTGACCACCACCGTCACCGGGTCCGGGCCCGGCATCGTCCTCGCGCACGGAGCGAGCGGATCGATCGAGAGCAATTTCGGCGGCATCGTTGCGGCACTGGCCGCGACGCACACCGTGGTGGCCTCCGACTATCCGGGCGACGACACCTGCCTCGACGTCGACGGACTCGCCGACGCCTTGGTCGCGGCCGCGGTGGAGGCGGGCGTCGAGACGTTCACGATCATCGGGTACTCGCTCGGCACCACGGTCGCGGTGCGCGCCGCGGTGCGGCATCCCGACCGGATCCGCGGATTGGTGCTGGCCGCAGGCTTTTCGAAGGCGGACAACCGCGCCAGGATCGTCGCGCAAGCGTGGCAGGATCTGCTCGATCTCGGCGACACCGAGACGTTCGCGCGGCTGTCGGCCTTGGTGGGATTCTCGGCGGACCACCTCGAGTCGCTGTCCGCGGCGGCGTCCGACGCGCTCGTCCGCCAGATGGCCGGGTCCGTTCCCGGCGGCACCCGACAGCAAGCGGTGCTCGTCGAAAACGTCGACACCACCGATGATTTGGCACACGTCACGGTGCCGACCCTGGTGGTGAACGCCACGGCCGACCTGCTCATCCATCCGGCCAACTCGCGCGCTCTAGCGGCCGCCATCCCCGGCGCGGAGTACACCGAGATCCACGCCGGACATGTGCTCATGATCGAGCGGCCCGAGGAGTGGTGGAAGACCATCGACGAATTCCTGTGTCGGCACGGACTCTAGCTGTCAGCCGAGATACTTTGCGCGCGGCCAGAGTTCATGCCACGGTGCGCGGAGTTCGCGGCACACGAACAGCGGCTCGCCCTGCTCGTCGATGCCGAGGCCGTTGTCGATGCGGTAGGCCTTGCCGGCGGTCAGCAGAAACACGACGAACAGCAGGACATAGGTGACAGGGAAAGCGCGATAGCGCGGTTCCCGCCACAACCGCCAGAGCCCGTAGCCCCACAGCGGCGCGAGCAGCGGACCCATCAGCCCGAATCGCAGAAGCACGAACATGATCGGCGAATCCGAGGTGCCCGACGAGCCGCCCGCGATGGCGCGCGCGACGTCGCACTGCGGCCATCCGTTGTTCGCCGGCCACCAGCCCGATCACAAGCCACCAGCGGGGATCGGAGCGACGATCGATCGCCGCGCCGTCGACCGCCCCCCGGTTTCCGGGCGCCGCGCCAAGGCCGGGCCGAGCAGGCTCACGCAACAACCACAGCAGGAGCAGCCCGAGCAGCAACCACGCCGCCAGATCGAACACCGCCGCGCTCGACATGTGCCCGACACCCTGCACCAGCGCAGCGCTGGCAACCGCCGCAGCTGCCAAGGTCTGCGCCCCGCGACCGCCGCCGAACTCGCGAGCCATCAGCCCGGCGCAGACCACCCCGAGTGTCGCCGCGAGCACGGCTGGGGCCCGCAGCAGCGGCAACGATTCGGGATCGATCGCCGACATCGCCCTGGCCACGAGCGGGGTGAACGGCGGCTGATCCCGGCCACGCGGGACCAACGCACCGTCCGATACGACGGCCCCGCGGAGCCGCCTCCGTCAGCCCGCGCTACCCGGCCGCGCGGAGCCGGTTCCCGACCCCGTCGCCGAACCGGACTCCCCGGATCCCGACCCCGCCGACCCGGACGGGAATCCGACCTCGCCCGAACCGAGGTCGATGCCCGTCCCGCCCTCGCCCGAGCCCAAATCGAAGATTGGTGCGCCGGAACCGAAATCGACCCGCGGCGGGCCGCCCGGATCCACATCGATGGGCGTCAACGGCAGTCCGGGCGCGGCGCCCGCGACCGGTGCGCCCAATCCCACCGCCACCGCGAACCCGGCCAATACCACAAGTCGTTTCATGAACAAGACCTCCATTTCGGGGGCAACTATGTGCCGACACCGTAGCGGAATCCGCAGCGTAGTGAAGTACATTCGTTTCACTATTCGGCAATACGTGAGGTATCACTGAAAAAACGGCAGGCACCTGGGATCGAGAGGCGAATCGGTCGACCGTCCAGCATGCGTCGGCAACCTCCGGCAGCATCGACTCCGATGGCCGCTCGACGGTCTTCTTACTCTGGAGTAAGATTGCCTTACTCAGGAGTAAGATAGCTGGGACAAGACCTCACCCACCCACCCGAGAAAACAGGTGATGATGAGCACTCGAGACAGCGCAACGACGCGACGTCCAGACACGTCAGCCGTCGGCCTCAACCAGCCCAAGCGGGACTGGATGGGTGCCGCGATGCGGGTCATGACAACCCTCACCGGGTCGGAGCTCGCCGAGAAGTACAACCTGCGCAAGCCGATCGAGCGAGTCACCTACGAAGGCACCAAGACCGGCTTCCGCACCCTGGGTGCGGCCACCCGCGCGTTCAACAAGGTCGCGGGCGGCGGCGCCCCCAAGCGGCTCGCGGACAACGAGTCGAAGAAGAAGGACCTCTTCGACATCACCCCGTCCGACGAGCAGCAGATGATCGTCGAGACCGTACGCGAATTCGCCGCCGAGATCCTGCGCCCCGCGGCCTACGAGGCCGACAACTCCGCCAAGGCGCCGCGCGACCTGCTCGAGCGCGCCGCGGAACTCGGCATCACCCTGATCAACGTGCCCGAGGAGCTCGAGGGTGCGGCCTCCGAACGCGGCGCGGTCACCAACTCGATGGTCGCCGAGGCGCTCGCGCACGGTGACATGGGCCTCGCGCTGCCGATCCTGGCGCCGAGCGGCGTCGCGGTCGCCCTCTCCCAGTGGGGCACCGATTCCCAGCAGAAGACCTACCTGCCCGCCTTCACCGGCGAGAACGTGCCGCAGGCCTCGGTCGTGATCAACGAGCCGCGCGCCCTGTTCGACCCGTTCGCCCTGCAGACCAAGGCCACCCGCTCGCCGAGCGGCTACCGCCTCAACGGCGTCAAGAGCCTGGTGCCCGCCGCCGCGGACGCCGAGCTGTTCCTGATCGCCGCCGAGCTCGACGGCCGTCCCGCCCTGTTCATCGTCGAGTCCGACGCGCCGGGCCTGGTCGTGGAGGCCGACCCGAGCATGGGTTTGCGCGCCGCGGGCATCGGCCGCCTGCTGCTCAACGACGTGGCGGTCTCCGCCGACGCCGTGCTCGGCGACGGCGACGCCAAGACCCGCGCCGAGGAGTACGCCGACGCGGTGCGCCTCGCGCGACTGGGCTGGGCTTCGCTCGCCGCCGGCACCAGCCAGGCCGTGCTGGACTACGTGATCCCCTACGTCAACGAGCGCGAGGCGTTCGGCGAGCCGATCTCGCACCGCCAGGCGGTGGCGTTCATGGTCGCCAACATCGCCATCGAGCTCGACGGTCTGCGGCTCGTGACCCTGCGGGGTGCGTCACGCGCGGAGCAGGGCCTGTCCTTCGGTCGCGAGGCGGCGCTGGCCCGCAAGCTGGCCACCGACAAGGGCATGCAGATCGGCCTGGACGGCGTGCAGCTGCTCGGCGGCCACGGCTTCACCAAGGAACACCCGGTCGAGCGCTGGTACCGCGATCTGCGGGCCGTCGGCGTCGCCGAGGGTGTCGTGCTCATCTGATCGGCTCGTTCCTTCCTTCAGGAGACCTTCAACAATGATCAATCTCGAACTCCCCAAGAAGCTGCGGGCCAGCGCCAACCAGGCCCACCAGGTCGCCAAGGAGATCTTCCGGCCGATCTCGCGCAAGTACGACCTCGGCGAGCACGAGTACCCGGTCGAGCTGGACACCATGGCCGCCATGGTCGAGGGCCTGGCCGACTCCGGCACCCAGAAGATCGGCGGCGCCGCGGGCGGCCGCTCCGAGGAATCCGACGCGCACGCCACCGAGCTGCTCGGAAACACCAACGGCGGCAACATGTCCGCGCTGCTGAACGCCCTGGAGACCTCGTGGGGCGACGTCGGCCTCATGCTGTCGATCCCCTACCAGGGGCTCGGCAACGCGGCCATCGCGGCCGTCGCCACCGACGAGCAGCTGAAGCGCTTCGGCAAGGTGTGGGCCGCGATGGCCATCACCGAGCCGTCGTTCGGCTCCGACTCCGCCGCCGTCACCACCACCGCGGTGCGCGACGGTGACGAGTGGGTGCTCAACGGCGAGAAGATCTTCGTCACCGCCGGTCAGCGCGCCACCCACATCGTGGTGTGGGCGACCGTCGACAAGAGCCTCGGTCGCGCGGCGATCAAGTCGTTCGTCGTGCCGCGCGACGCTCCCGGCCTGTCGGTGGCCCGGCTCGAGCACAAGCTCGGCATCAAGGCCTCCGACACCGCCGTGCTCCTGTTGCAGGACTGCCGGATTCCCGCCGACAACATCCTCGGCAGCCCGGAAGTCAACGTGGAGAAGGGTTTTGCCGGGGTCATGCAGACCTTCGACAACACCCGCCCGCTGGTCGCCGCGATGGCCGTCGGCGTGGCCCGTGCCGCGCTCGAGGAGCTGCGCGCCATCCTGACCGCCGCGGGTATCGAGATCTCCTACGACACCCCGGCGATCAACCAGCACGCCGCGGCGGCCGAATTCTTGCGCATGGAAGCCGATTACGAGTCCGCCTACCTGCTCGCGCTGCGCGCGGCGTGGATGGCCGACAACAAGAAGCCCAACTCGCTCGAAGCCTCCATGTCGAAGGCCAAGGCAGGCCGCACCGGCACCGACATCACCCTCAAGGCCGTCGAACTGGCAGGAACCATCGGCTACTCCCAGCGCACCCTGCTGGAGAAGTGGGGCCGCGACTCGAAGATCCTCGATATCTTCGAAGGCACCCAGCAGATCCAGCAGCTCATCGTCGCGCGCCGGGTGCTCGGCAAGACCAGCGCCGAGCTGAAATAACTAGTCGCACAACGGAAAACCGGTGCGGGGTCGGGTGGCCCCGCACCGGTTTTTCTGGGACAACGGGACATAGCGTGTCTTCTCCCGCTTTGGCAACGCGAACATCAGCGAACCTTCCACGTACTTCACTTGCCGCTAATGTGCACCACCACGCGCGGTCGATATCGTCCGGTGAAATGGCCAGGATTTTGCTTTGGCGGGGACCGAGACCTGCACCGAGTGGAGCACGAATCGCATAGCGAGAGTTAACACCTTTTCGAGCTGACACAGTAGCGCAATCCGCCGATTATTCGGCCAGACAACGACTTTCGGGCGACGAGCAATGGGATGACGAACCTTTTTGGCGCGGCATGGATTGCCACGGATAACCTTGTCGTCCACGGCCGAATCCAGCACACCTAACACCATGCTGAACAGGACGTACATGTAGTTGTCGGCATGCTTGCGTTCTTCCAAATCGCGATTGAGCACTGCTGCGCCTTGGCAGGTTCGAAGGAACCGGTGCCACTCTCGACGTCCGCAACCGAGAGGTTCTCCTGAACCACGGTTGGGGCTCCGTCACCGAAGCCGAATCGCTGCGAATGCTCGAAATCTCCACTGATCTCGTGGATGACGCCTTTCCGCTACCTCGCAGGATCAAGAGGATGTGGTAAATCGAACCCGGTTACCGACCAGCCAGTAGTGGGCCGCGGGTTGTCGGCGATGACATCGACCACCGCCCGGACGAAGTCCTCGCCGACTTTGGTGTGGAACAGATCCGACATGGAGTTCACGCACACCATCCGCGGGTCACGCCATCGGTTCTTCAACGCCTCGGGGGTGCTCGATGACCTCGAACCCAAACCGGATCTCCTTCTTGTGGTCGTTCTACCTGGGCCGGCGCCCCCGGCAGCGGTCCACCCGATATGGGTACACATGACGCCTCGGTGAGTCCCCCCCCAAAAAAAACACGACGACAAGGGCGTGACGGCGTGTCGGATGCGATGTTCGGTCGTGTCTCAACATTCAGGGTGGCTCGCGCGACTACTAGATATGACTCTTTTGCGGGTTGCCGGAGGCCGGTTCGCGGTGGTGTGCCAGCTAGCGTGGGGTTCGTACGTTCCACAGCCGGCGACGGTGGAAGGCCAACTAGCCAAATGGTCTTGGTCTCCGGTGCGCCGCCTCTACTACGGGGGCAGCGAGTTCAAGTGTTGCCGCTGTACCGACTCGAACGAGGCTCGTACGGCTACAGTCAAGGCAAGCGAGGCAGCAAAGGATCATTGGGGGATCCCCGCACGATGACCGACCCGATCCTTCCGGAACTGGTTGAAGCGCAGCAGAGATTCGAAGAGCTGTTTCGTCGTCACTCACCAGCGGTGTTCCGGTATGCCTACAGGCTGCTCAACTGCGACACTCACCGCGCGAACGAGATTGTCCAAGAGGTCTTCATAGCCGTGTGGATCCAGTTCAACCGCGACTTCCGGGACAAGTCGATGCAGTCGTCGCTGCCGATGATCATGAAGATCGCTACTCGACGGGTGCTCGACGACGTGCGCAAACGCAGCAACAGCGTTGTGCTGGTACCCGACTTCGTCGACGATCACGTCTTACTGCTCACACCGACCGGAAGAAGGAATCCTCTCGATCTCGTGCTCAGTTCCTTCGACCGCGAGCACTTCAGGCACGTCCTGATGGAAGAGCTGACAGACGCCGAGTACCACGTAGCACTCATGTCATGGGAACTGGGCTTGCCCGATGCCGAGGTGGGCGAGTACATGGGCATTACAACGTCCACCGTGCGATCTCACAAGTGCAGGGCACGCAAGAAAATTCACGAGATCGTCGAACGCGGCGATCATCGCATCGGCAACCCCCGTGAGTTCGAGAGAGAAGGCGCGGACTTGGGGAAAAGCAGTGGAGGTGAAGCCACGGCATGACTGCGGAAATGGGAGGGACCTACAGCAGATTGGCCGCTGTCGGCGAGACGACTTACGTCCCCGGAGCGGACGAGCCCAACAACGATGAAGTTCAGTACGACGTGGAGGCTGGCCTTGCGCGACTGCGGAGCCGACTCGGCTTCGATAGAAAACCTCGCCGTCCATCCGAGAATCAGGCAAATCAACTCCGCAAACACCAAGATCCGGAGGCCCGGCTCGTCACAACGCCGACGACACAGCCCGCACCCCGAACTGTGGAGTGGCCAACGGCCGCGCGATTCGGCGAAGTTGCCGCACGCATGGATGCACTCGTCATCGCTCCACTGCGGATCTCCAGTGCAATCTCACCTGAGGTAGCGGTACGCCTCGGTGATGGGGAACACGGAGAGCGGTGGACGCTGAGCTGGCTGCCCGAAATGGTGCTGAACCGCCAGCAAGCGCTCAGCGCGATGGTTCTCGATGAGATCCTCACCGACCCGCAAGAGCTCGACAGCGCGACAATCATGCGGATTCTCCGCCATCTCGCTGACGAGCTAGGGATGCCACTGGAGCGCGTTCTAGTGCGGCTGTCCTCGGTCAAAACCGACTGCAGGCGGACAGTGAGAAGCCGACGAGTGCCGCTGACCCAGTGGGACTCCGGTGCGGCGATGGCACGAGAGGCGTAGGACGGAATGAGACTGCCCAGATGACACACCCACGAGCTTGTTCCGGCCTGTGGTGAGTGGCGAACACCAACGCGAAAAGCAGCTAGCAAGAAGATATTTGGAAGCGAAGCAGCCTGCCTTCTTCGTCCGTGCCGATACGCTTGGTTGGAAGGCGTGCCGGTTGCGGGGACTTCACAAGGGGGTTTACAGCATGCCAGTCGACGGACCTGTGCCATGGCCGCGTGTAGAGCACACTGCCGCCAAGCACGACATTTACGATAGGTACCTGCGCCGATGGTTCCCGATCATCCTCAGCGACAACTCATGGAACACCGCGACCTACGCCGAGGGGTTCTCCGGCCCGGGTGTATATGACCGTGGAGAGGACGGTTCGCCGATCATCGCGGTCCGCGCCTTTGTCGAAGAGGTCTCCAACCCTTCGAAGAAGGCTCGCTTCCTGTTCATCGATGACGATGAACGCTGCATCGCCATGCTTCCCGAGCAACTGAAGCGGGCATTCCCCGATCGACCGCGGCCAGAAGATCAGATGCCTGTACTGATCAAGAAGGGCAAGTGCGAAAAGCTTCTGGAGACAGAACTTGACAACGCGGGAGCATGGGAGGCGCCGATACTCGCCGTCCTCGATTCCTGGGGCAACGCGCCAGTGCCATACCGGTTCCTACAGCGCATCGCCAACAACAAGGGCTCGGAGGTGATCGTCACCTTCAAGCCTCAGCACTTCGTACGATTCGTCGATGATCTCGGTGACTCCGCTGACGACGTGTTCGGCGGAGACCAGGCCTGGCGTCAAGCCGGATCGGTCGATAGCAGCAAGAAGCGGCAGTTCATCCTCACCTGTTACCGATCGGCGCTCAAAAGTGCGGGATTCCGATACCTGCTGGACTTCGAGCTGGTCGACCGGCGCGGCGACACACTGTACCTCGTGTTCGGCACGAACCACCGACTCGGCGTGCAGAAGATGAAAGACAGCCTGTGGGAGGTCGATCGCGCGTTCGGCGTGGGCTTCCGGGATCCGCGCGATAGCCAGCTCGAAGTGCTCTTCGAGTTCGAAGATCCGCAATTGGGGCCGCTGACCCGTCTTCTACACCACCGTCTGCACGAGATCGGGGAGGCTCGAGTCGAGGACCTGCGCGACTACGCCCTGTTCAACACTGTTTTTCGCCCGGAGCATGTCATCAAGGCTCTGCGGCCTCTTGTGCACTCTGGAGCAGTGGAACTCGACAATGGTGGTCGCCAAATAAGGCGAGGGTCAATCGTCGCGATCGCAAGCAGCAAGGCCAAAGCGTAGAAGTGGGCCTGGACGGTCATTAGTCGTGACTGGGCCGCCATATTCGACGAGGCCCAGCTGCTTCAGGTCACGCGGTCAGTGCGGGCATCTCGTCCCACTGTTGTCCGTCGAGTTCGCGGCCCATCGCTTTGGGTGTCCGGCCGCCCCACTGCTTGAAGAAGAACGGCACGTCCGCGGCCTGGCAGGTGTCTCGGATGTGGCGCACCCATGCCGGATCCATCAGCCGGTGATCGGCGCCGGATTCACCGCCGGCGATCACCCAGCCGATCCCCTCGAGCACCAGGCCGTCGAGCGGACCGAGCAGTGGCTCGCACGACAGGAACCGCACGGCGGCGGGCACGTCCCGCAGATGGTCGATGCGGTCGAGGTAGTCGGCGTTCTCGACCGATACGCCCATCCACACGTTAGCGGGCCATTCGAGCCGGTCAGCCAGGCGCTTCAACCGCACCGACCGCTTAGTGAGCACCTGGTAGGTGTGCTGAGGGGTTTCGCGCATCACGTCGAACACGTCGCGGATGAACCCCACCGGCACCTTGGCATGGAACAGATCCGACATCGAATTGACGAATACGATGCGCGGGGCGCGCCACCGCCGCGGCACGTCCAACGCCTGCGGGTGAATGGTCACGCCGAACCCAGGACCGGAGGTGCGCGCGTCGCCGTCACGCTGGTACTTGCCCGCGCCCATGGCTTTCAGGCGTTTGGCCAGCGCCATCGCGTAGCAGTGATCACAGCCGACGGATACGCGGTCACACCCCGTGACGGGGTTCCACGTCGCTTCGGTCCACTCGATCCCCGACTTGTCCGACACGGCGCCTCCTCCGAATGCTCTTGACCCTACGACACGATGTAATTCGTAGCGTCAGTTCATCCATCGTGTGACTTTTTCTCAAGAGGGATTTCGACTCTGAGCGTCGTCTCCGGTCATGTCGTTCAGGTTTCGAAGATCAAACGCAGCGTCGGCCTGATCGTCGCCATTGTCGGGGATCATTGGCGCCGTGTCCAGGTAGTCGGCAACCTTCGGATACTCGGCTCGGAGCCGCTGCTCTCACCGAGTAGCGCTGCCACATTGGCTGCCGTGTGGTCTACTGGCTCCGTTTCCTCGGGTTGCTCCAGGAGCGCTAGAAAGCTTTTGCGCTCGCCGCAGATGCTGGCGGCGGTTGCTCGGCAAGACCAGCACCGAACTCGAGTGACGCGCTGACCTGAAGCGAAACCGGTGCGGGGTCGGGTGGCCCCGCGCCGGCTCTCCGTGAACAGATCCCCGCTAGCCGCAGCTACCTCGCTCGTTCACAATCAGCAGCCGGACCACAACCTGATCACTATCGGCTGAGCGCACGGCAGCGTCACCGATGTGCGCGTCCAACCCACGCACCGCCGCTCAACCTCGGCTGCCGGTGGAAGGCCGCCAAGCGGCACACTGCTCGCGAGTGTTCGAGCGATCGCAATAGCCGAGCGCCGTCGATCGGATGAAATCCGATGTCTGGCAGATCACTAGGTACAGCTGCGAAACACCATGGGCAACCGGCACAGTCGACGATTCCGATGCTGGCCGGAGTGGGCGCTCAGGCGGGGCGGCGCAGTTTCCGCGGTGACCGACTCAGTCGTCAACGGTGGGATGACCGGAGCCTCGAACCGGCCACCTGCACCGGCCGGATAGTCCTCAGGGGCGCGGACAGTTCCACGACTGCCCTTGATGGCCAGGGCAGTAGACACGGATAGTCGCACGAGCACGGAGTCCGTAACTACCGTTGGGCCCGTCCGGAGCGGCGTAGACATACTTGGCCTCGATGTCATATGTGCCCTGTTTCGACGGTGTCCATTGCATCGTTGCGGTGCCTTTCGATGATTGGATCGGCTGGTAACAGGTCGTTATGCGATCGACGGTGGTACAGAAGGTCGCTGTCCCTTCCATTGCGGGGTCCGCAGTGATCGTCAGCGAATAGGTTGACCAGACAGAGTAGGTCCCATTGTCCGAGGACATCGTCAAGCGAGCTTCAGCCGCAGAGGCGGTGGGCGCGGCGAGCACCATTACCGCAGCGGCCACCGCAGCACCGAGACCGAATCGGCGCACGCGCCTGCTCGAAAAAGTTGTAATCATGGATGATTCCCCCTCATCTGCGAGTTCTGCGCAGGTATGCGGCCGGGCCACATTCCGTCGTACACGGTATCGGAAAGTGCCCCAGGGAACAATGTGAACAGCGCTGTGTCCCAACAGATCTCATGATCGCGACGTTCTGCGGGCGGACAATGCGCGCGTGAGTGCAGCGATCGGTGGCTCGCGGCCCGCACGCGAGCGCGTCTTCGTGGCTGTCACGACCTCCGGTGGGTAGCCCTGCCGGGTCGGCGGCCTGCGTTGTGCGCCTGAGCCAGTTGTTGTTCGGGGTGGGTTGTGGTGGGGTTTCGAGGGTCGGTAGGGTCCCGGGGGTTACCGCGAATCAGCGGAGGAATTTCAGTAAGGCTGTACCAAGGACTCTGGCAAGGAGATTGGTTATGCGTCGACTGAGTTTCAAGCGTCATCTCACCGCGGCGGCGGCCATTTCGGCCGTGTTGGCGACGGTGTTCAGCGGGAGCGCGGCGGCGGAGCCCGAGGTCCCGACCGTGGACTGGGGCGTCGCGGTGCAGAAGCTGCGGGAGGCCGCCGAAGGTAATCCGTTGGCGGAGGAGGCGATCGAGCGACTCCTCGCCGAGCGGGACCGGTTGCCCGCCAAGAGCAAGGTCGCGCTGCCCGCCCAGCCGTTCCAGATTCCGGCCCAGTCCGACATCGGCCGCGGCGGGGGCCCCGGCGTGTACGGGTCGGGCATCGCGCTGGGCACCGACGGCTTCCGCCTCGGCTTCTTCGGCGGTCCCGGCACCATCTCGCCGAACCAGGGCGGCGCCAAGATGGAAGCGCTGTGGGTCAATCTGTCCAACGGACGCAGCGGCACCGAGGTGCTCTACGAGCACAACGACGTTCCGGTCGACACCACTATCCGTTCCAGGGCGCTCGACCTCGGCCCCGGCATGATCGTCTCCGCGGTGTACGGAACCCTGTGGCACCGTTGGTCGGTCCCGGTCAGCGACGCCAACCCGGACGGCTACCAGTACCAGCGCGGCACCATCTCCGTCCCCTCGATGGGCGCGGTCTACAACTGACCCTCGGTTCGTCGCGGCGGCCACCGCGCCGCCGCGACACAATCACCCCCGCCCGGAATCTCCTGTCTCCGCGGCCAATCGGCGAGCCGCTTCCGCCATCAATATCCGGTCGCGCCGCTCCTCGAACCGCGCCGCGTCCCGATCCAACTGCTCGACGTACGTGCCGAACTCCTCCCGGCATCGCTCGCCGCGAGGTCCGAAATCGGTGCGGCCGAAGATGTTCCACTTCCGCAACACCGGCATCAGCACGTCGTCCAGGTGCTGGCGCGGATCGTAGATGCCATGTTTGGCGATGAGGACCGCCTTGCGACGGAAGTCCGGCATGCCGATGCCCGGCATCCGGAACCTCCGCACGATCGTCGAAATCGCCTCCAGCGCTTGGTCGGGCGTGAGTTCGAGGGCGGCTTCGCACATGTTGCGGTAGAAGACCATGTGCAGGTTCTCGTCGGCGGCGATGCGTTGCAGCATCTTGTCCGCGATCGGATCGTCGCAGACCTTGCCGGTGTTGCGATGACTCACCCGAGTGGCGAGCTCTTGGAAGGTCACGTACGCCAAGCCGTAGAGCGCGTTGTTGTCGTGGTCCCAGGCCGCGGGCGTGTCGGCGCCCTTGGTCATATGCACCATGCGGGCGCGTTCCAGCGCGACCGGGTCCACTCCCCTGGTGACGACGAGGTAGTCGCGCATCGTGATGCCGTGCCGGTTCTCCTCGGCGGTCCAGCGGCCGACCCAGGTGCCCCAAGCCCCGTCCCGGGAGAAGCCCTCGGCGATCTCGCGGTGGTAGGAGGGCAGGTTGTCCTCGGTGAGCAAGTTGACCACCATGGCCGCTCTCGCCACTTCGGACAGCCGCGACTGTTCCGGCTCCCAGTCGGCGCCGCCCATCGCGGCGTAGTTGCGGCCTTCACCCCAGGGCACGTAGTCGTGGGGGTGCCAGTTCTTGGCCGTCGCCAGGTGCCGATTCAGTTCGCGCTCGACGATCGGCTCCAGCTCGATCAGCAATTCCAGTTGGGTCAAGTTTCTCGACATGTCGGTGTCCCATCCGGGCGGCGGGTGTCGTGCGTCGGCTCGGGCGGGTGGCGAGGCCGCGGGAGCGAGCCACTGGCGCCGCCCGGAGAGACCCGCGCCGACGATGCCACGTCACACAGGACCATTGTCCGCTTTGTCGCCTTCCAATGTGACCCATGACACGTTCGCTGCTACGGTAGGCATCCACATAGCCGCATCGCGAGGTCGAGTGCCGACGCGAATGTTCAGTGGAGGAGTTCGAGGTGAGCGTGGCGCGTGCGCTGGAAACCGTGAAAGCCCTGGGGGTGCTGCGGCATCGTGGAGTCAGCGATCCCAAGGCACCGCTGGAAACCCTGCGCACTATGCGCGAGACCAAGGCGTTCGGCCCGCAGGCGGCCCTGGTGCGGCATTCCGCCCGCATCGCGCCGGATCGGGTCGCCCTCGCCGACGAACGCGGCGAGCTGACCTATCGCGAGCTGGACGAGCAGTCCACCGCCGTCGCCCGCGGCCTGCACGCGGCGGGCATCACCGAGGGCACCGTGGTCGCCGTGCTGGCGCGCGACCACCGCGGCCTGATCATGTCGATGATCGCCGCGGGCAAACTAGGCGCGCGAATCGCGCTGATGAACACCGGCTTCGCCAAGCCGCAGTTCGCCGAGGTGTGCGTCCGCGAGAAGGTCAAGGCGGTGCTGCACGACAGCGAGTTCCTCGGGCTGCTCGACGCGCTGCCCGCCGACCTGCCGCGCTACCTGACCTGGGTCGACGAGGGCGCTCAGCTGCCGCAGGGCGCGCAGACCTTCGACGACCTGATCGCCGCGAACTCCACCGAGCCGCTGCCCGCGCCGAGCAAGCCCGGCGGCTTCATCATCCTCACCAGCGGCACCACCGGCCTGCCCAAGGGCGCGCCGCGCACCAAGGTGACGCCGATGGCCACCGCGCAGTTCGTCGACCGCATCCCGTTCCAGAAGTTCGGCACGATGGTGATCGTCTCGCCGATCTTCCACAGCACCGGTCTCGGCACCTGGCTGGTCGGCACGGTGCTGTCCAACAAGATCGTGATGCGCCGCCGCTTCGACGCCGAGGCGACGTTGAAGATGGTCTCCGACCACAAGGCCGACATGCTGGTCGCGGTGCCGACCATGTTGCACCGCATGGTCGAGCTGCCCGAGGAGGTGCGCGCCAAGTACGACACCTCCTCGCTGAAGGCCATCGTGCTCGCCGGTTCCGCGCTCTCGCCCGAACTGTGCGTGCGCGCCGCCGAGGTCTTCGGCCCGGTGCTGCACAACCTGTACGGCTCGACCGAGGTCGCGATCGCCACCATCGCCAAGCCGGAAGAGCTGGCGCAGGCGCCCGGCACGGTCGGGCGCCCGCCGATCACCTGCGACGTGCGGCTCTACGACGACAACGACCAGCTGGTCACCGGCCGCAACGTCACCGCGCGCATCTTCGTGCGTAGCGGCGCGCCGTTCGAGGGCTACACCGACGGCCGCAACAAGCAGATCATCGACGGATACATGTCCAGCGGCGACGTGGGGCACTTCGACGACAACGGCCTGCTGATGGTCGACGGCCGTGACGACGACATGATCGTCTCCGGCGGCGAGAACGTCTTCCCGCAGGAGGTGGAGAACCTGTTGCTGGAGCGCCCTGACGTGTTCGACGCCGCGGTGATCGGCGTGGACGACGTGGAGTTCGGCAAGCGGCTGCGCGCCTTCATCGTCCCCGAGCCGGGCCACACGCCCGACGGCGAGGAACTCAAGGCCTACGTCAAGGACAACCTGGCCAGGTACAAGGTGCCGCGCGAGGTCGTCTTCCTCGACGATCTGCCGCGCAACCCGACCGGCAAGCTGCTGCGCCGGGTGCTCGTGGAGTACCAGGTCTAGGCCGATCGCGGGTCGCGAATCGGAGCCGTTGCCGCGCAACCGATTCGCGACCCGCGAGAGACTTCAAAGGCAAGACCCGCACGCGGTGAGATGGATGACACACTCGGTAACAGTTGCTTGCTATTGTTAGCGCTAGCACTGGATCTCGATGTTGCGGTCCACACCACCCCGAGTCCCGGTGGCTGGACCGCGGAAGGTTGTCCCTTATGTCTTTGTCGCTTCCCGCGCTCGGCGGTTCCGTTCGCAAGGCCGGTGATCTCGCACTCGGCGTGAACGTCATGGTGAAGCGGGGTCTGTTCAACCCGCTGCGCCCCGACCACGCGGCACGCTCGGCGTTCAACGTGCTGAAGTTCGGTCCGTTCGCCGGTGTCGTCATGCACGCCGCGCAGACCAGGCCGCATGCCGCCGCCATCGTGGACGAGCGCGGCGAGGTGACCTTCGGTCAGCTCAACGAGCAGTCCAACGCCTTCGCGCGCGGATTGGAAGCTCAGGGCATCCGGGCGGGCGATGTCGTCGCCGTGCTGGCCCGCGACCACCGCGGCATGGTGCTCAGCCTGCTGGCCGCGGGCAAGCTCGGTGTGCGCGCGGTGCTGATGAACACGGGATTCGCCAAGCCGCAGTTCGCCGACGTCGCCACGCGCGAGAAGGTCAAGGCCGTGCTGCACGACAGCGAGTTCCTCGATCTGATGAGCGCCATCCCCGCCGAGATCCCGCGCATCCTCACCTGGGTGGACGAGAAGGACAACGCCGATCCGTCGATTCCGACCGTCGAATCGCTGTCCGCCGGCCGGTCCACCGCGCCGCTGCCCGCCCCGGCCAAGCCCGGCGGCATGGTCATCCTGACCAGCGGCACCACCGGCACCCCGAAGGGCGCGCCGCGCGACCGGGTCAGCCCGTTCGCCTCGGCGCAGTTCGTCGACCGGGTGCCGCTGCCCGCCAACGGCACGATGATCATGGCCGCGCCGATCTTCCACGGCACCGGCCTTTCCCAGTTCACCCTGGGTCTGGCGCTCGGCAATCGGGTCGTCTTCCAGCAGCGCCGCTTCAATCCCGAGCAGACGCTGGCCAATATCGACAAGTACCGCGCGGACTCGCTGGTCGTCGTGCCGACCATGTTGCAGCGCATCCTCGATCTCGGCGACGACGTGCTCGCCAAGTACGACGTGCGCAGCATCAAGGTGATCTTCGCGGCGGGCTCGGCCATCGCACCCGACGTGGTCACCCGCACGCTGGACCACTTCAACGACAGCCTCTACAACCTGTACGGCTCCACCGAGTGCGCCGTGATGACCGTGGCCACCCCTGCGGACATGCGCAAGTCGCCGACTACCGCGGGCCGCGCGCCCGTCGGCATCCGCATCGTGCTGCTCGACGAGAACCGCAAGCCGATCACCGAGCCGAACGTCACCGGAACCATCTTCGTGGACAACGGATTCGCGTTCAGCGGCTACACCGACGGCCGCACCAAGGAGATCGTCGACGGCATGATGTCCAGCGGCGACGTCGGGCACTTCGACGAGGACGGCCTGCTCTACATCGACGGCCGCGACGACGACATGATCGTCTCCGGCGGCGAGAACGTCTTCCCGCTCGAGGTGGAGAACCTGATCGCCGGGCGCGAGGACATCTTCGAGGCCGCCGTGGTCGGCGTCGACGACCGCGAGTACGGCAAGCGGCTGCGCGCGTTCGTCGTGCCGGGCCCGGACTCCAAGCGCGATCCGCAGGAGATCAAGGACTACGTCAGGGCGAACCTGGCCCGCTACAAGGTGCCGCGCGAGGTGATCTTCCTCGACGAACTGCCGCGCAACGCCACCGGCAAGCTGTTGCGCAAGCCGTTGATCGAGATGGAGATCCAGAACTGATTCCATGATCGCTCGCGCGGCGCCCGTTTCGTCGAGAACCGGCGCCGCGCGGGCTGTCGACCGCCCGGTCTGTCGGTATTAGGCTTGCGCGAGAAGGCAGTTCGAGCGACAGGGGCGCGATGTCCAGCGTGATCGGCAAAGGTGGGAACGTCGCGCTGGGCGGCGGGCGATTGCACGTGACCGTGGCGCCCGCCGGTATCGATCTCTCGGTGCTCTGTGTGCGCGACCACGGCAAAGTCGGTGACGACAGCGATTTCGTCTTCTACAACCAGCCGGTCTCGCCGGACGGTGCGGTGCGCCTGACCGACGGCGCGATCAGTATCGATCTGCCCAGCGTCGGCGCGGTGACCGACCGGCTTGTCGTGGCGGCGTCGGTGGACAACGGTGTGTTCGGCGGCATTCCGCTCGCGGTCCGCATCACCGAGGACGGCGGGCTCGCCCACGATCTGCCGATCACCGGACTGAGTTCGGAGACCACCGTCATCCTCGGCGAGGTGTATCGCCGCGCGAACAGCTGGAAGCTGCGCAACGTGGCGCAGGGGTACGCGACCGGATTGGCCGGGTTGGCCACCGATTTCGGCATCTCCGTAGACGACGAGCCACACAGTGCGAATACTGCTGCCGCACAGCACTGCGCGAGCTTCGGCACGCCGCCCGACCCGTATCAAGCCGCCCCGCAACGATTCCCGTCTCCGCCAGCACCGCCCGCCGCTTCGACTTCCGGCTCGCCACCGGACCCGCGTGCCGCGCAAGCTTTTTCGCCGACCTCGTCACCGCAGGGCATTCCCCCACAGACCCCGCCGCCCGGCGTGAACTTCTCCAAGGGCGCGGTCACCCTGACCAAGAACGCCCCACCCGTCTTGCTGGAGAAATCCCCGGTGATCCGACTACGGGTGGCATGGGCCAGCGGTACCGACTACGAGGCCTACGCCCTGGTCGTGTTGAACACCGGGGAGGTCGTGCACGTCGCCACCTTCGACGCCAAGGACACCCCGGCCAATCCGCAATACCGTGATCTGGTCCGGCACCTGGGCGACCGCGGCCGAGGTCACGTGCGCAGCGGCGGCGGGCAGGCCGAGGAGATCATCGAGGTCCGCTTCGCCCCCGAGATCGTCGCGATCGTGCCCGTGGCGTACTCCGCGATCAACAACGGCACCGGGTCGTTCTTCAAGTACCGGGTGTCGCTGGCCATCGAGAACGGCGCCGATCAGGTGGTCATCCCCGCCGATCAGGCGAAGAAGTCCAGCTGGATCTTCACGTGCGTGCCCGGCATCGTCTACAACCGTCCCGAGGGCGTGCTCATCGAACGACTCGAGCTCTACAGCAAGCGGTTCTCCGAATTCCGGCCCGCGGCGTTCCTGCGACCCGACGGCCGCGTCGAGGTGAAGATGGACAAGGGCCCGATCAACCAGTTCAAGGCCGACCGGACCTGACCCGAAGCTTCCATACGGAACCGCCTGGTCGGAGCTGTTTTCCGGCGGTCGCTCAGTGTGGTCGGCGACCAGTAACAGGTCCGTTATCATCAGCGGGTGAGTATCGAGTTCGACCGGTCGGCTGCGGGACGTCGCAGCGCCGTCGCGCGGCTGCGCGGCGGGTCGGCCGGTGCGATCTCGGGAACCGTCTCCATCGCGGCCCACGGCTGGGCCTCGGGCGGCATGGCCCCCGACAGCACCACCCTCGCCCTGCTCGCCGCGGCGTCCGCGGTCGTCGGCGCGCTGGTGGCCGGGCTCGCTCCGCTGCGCGACACCGCGGCGGGTCTGATCACGGCGCTGGTCGGCGGTCAGCTGCTCGGCCACGTCGCCATGGGCTTCAGCTCCGGGCACCTGCACCACGGCGACGCCCAGCTGACCCCGCAGATGCTCGCCGCGCACATCGTCGCCGCCTGCGTCGCCGCCGTGGTCATCCGCGGCGCCGAAGCGGCCTATCGGATCGGCACCGCCGTCCTGGCACGGGTGCTGCCGGTGCTCTATCGGGTGCCGGTCGTCGCTGATCCGGCTCCGCTGCGCACCACCCACCGCGACCGCGTCGTCCTGCGGATTCTCGCCGCCGAGACGCTGCGCACCCGTGGCCCGCCGCGGCTCGTTCACGTCTGATTCAACCCACACCCGGTGCACGAACGCGCTGTTCGCGTTCCCGCCGCCGTCCCGCGTTCCGACGCTTGTTTGTCGTGCGCGTCCGGACTCTCGCCGCCGGCGATGTCACACATTCCACCCACCGAGCACTCCTCGGTGCGGCCGGTGTGCGTCGCGCGCGGTGTCTCGCGCACCCACCGGGTTCCGAACCTCAGAAACGAAACGACCGTGAGCACAACAGAAACCATCACCCCCGACGCCGAATCCTCGGCGCCGCCGCCCGAACCCGCTGGGCGGCGCAAGTCCCCGGCTCGCAACGGCCTGCAAGCGCTGACCATGCGGCTGCACTTCTACGCGGGCGTCTTCGTGGCGCCCTTCATCCTGATCGCGGCCGTCACCGGCGCGCTCTACGCCATCTCGCCGACGTTGGAGTCGTTCGTCTCCCGCGACCTGCTGACGGTCGAACCGGGCGAAGCGACGCGCCCACTGGCGGAGCAGGTCACCGCCGCGGTGGCGACGAGGCCGGAACTCGCGCTCGCCGCGGTCTCGCCCGCGCCCGGACCCGAGGACACCACCCGGGTCATCTTCACCGACCCGTCGCTGGGCGAATCCGAGCGCCGCGCGGTGTTCGTCAACCCCTACACCGCTGAGCCGGTCGGCGAATCGGTCATCTACGGCAGCTCGCAAGCGCTGCCGCTGCGCACCTGGATCGACCAGTTGCACCGCGATCTGCACCTCGGCGAGACCGGCAGGCTCTACAGCGAACTCGCCGCCTCCTGGCTGTGGGTCATCGCGCTGGCCGGTCTGGTGCTGTGGTTCCGCCGCGTCCGCTCGCGCAGGCAGCGCAACTCGGCCGCCTGGCTGTTCGCCCCCGACCGCTCCAAGGGCGGCCGCGGCCGGACGATGAACTGGCACGGCGCGATCGGCGTGTGGATCCTGCCGCTGATCCTGCTGCTGTCGGCCACCGGCATGACCTGGTCGACCTACGCGGGCGAGAACATCACCGAGCTGCGCGAGCAGCTGAGCTGGACCACGCCCGCCGTGAGCACCGCCCTGCCCGGATCGACCGCGCCCGATCACTCCTCGGGTGGCGATCACCACGGCGGCGGACACGCGCACGCACCGCAGCCCACCGATCCGCGAGCCCGGATCGCGCAGGTGGACCGGGTGTACGAGTCCGCGCGCGCCGCCGGGATCACCCAGGCGGTGGAGATCGCGATTCCGGCCACCCCAGAGAAGGCGTTCGGCGTGAAGGAACGGCGCATGCCGGGCACCTACAGCGTCGACGCGGTCGCGGTGGACGGCGCCACCGGCAGCATCACCGATCGGCTCGCCTTCGCCGACTGGCCGCTGATGGCCAAGCTCACCAACTGGGGCATCGCGTTCCATATGGGCTTGCTGTTCGGTCTGCCGAATCAGCTGCTGCTGCTCGTCGCGATGATCGGCCTGATCGTGGTGATCGTGTCCGGCTACCTGATGTGGTGGCGCAGGCGTCCGACCCGCGGCTCGCGGTTCGCGCTCGGCCGGGCTCCGCGCCGCGGCGCGTTGCGCGGCACGTCGCCGTGGCTCGCGCTGCCCGTGCTCGCGGCCGCGTTGGTCGTCGGCTGGTTCGTGCCGCTGGTCGGCCTGAGCCTGCTCGCGTTCCTGGCCGTGGACGTAGCCGTCGGGCTCGTCGGACGGCTGCGCGCCACCGTGTCCTGATCTCCCGCTGACTTATCCGCGCCGCGCGGGACCACCCCGGCGCGTTACCTCACGGCCTGCCGATTCGTCATAGGTACGGCCGTCGCCCTGTCGCGCCCGCGACAGCCCAGACAACAAGGAATGCACAGCCCATGAAGATCACGAAGTTCGCCCTGGCCGCCGCGTTCATGACCGGCGCGGTCGGCATCGCCGCGGGCACCGGCTCGGCCGCACCCCTCGACGACGTCGCACCCGCCGCGATCAATTTCACGGCGAACGCCACGGAGACATCCTCGATCGTCTCGATCGATGCGGGCTCGCTCGTCGTCGAGGACAACGCCTTGAAGATCAAGGCCACCGACGGCACCGTCGTCGCCGGAACCCCGCTCACGCTGCGCATCGATGACTTCGAATTCCCCATCGCCGCCGACATCGCGGACCGCACCGCCACGCTGACCCCGCAGTTGTCGATGGACAACGCCGTCTACAAGCCGGTCGCCCTGCCCTTCGAGGACAAGGCCCCTTGGAAGAACGAATACGACAGGGAAAAGGACGCCTGGTCTCGCATGACCAGCACCATCAGCATGGGCGCGAGCATCGGCACCCTGGTCGGCGGTCTCGGCGGCGGCGCCGTCGGCTGCGTGCTCGGCGGCATCGTCGGGGCGACAGTCGCCTCGGCCACCATCGTCGGCCTCTTCGGGCCCTTCATCCCCGCCGCCGCCGTCGGCTGCATCGGCGGCATCCTCGCCGTCGGCGCCCTCGGAACCCTCGCCGGGCAGATCTTCGTGACCGCACCGGTCGCCATCGGCGCGGCCATCCAGTACTTCACCACCATCAACGCACCGTTCACCTCGCCCGCGAAGTGAACCGCTAGAACACCCTCTAACCAGCGCGAACCCCGTTCGGCCAACAGCCGGGCGGGGTTCGCCGCGTTCGGCCGCCCGTTTGTCGGCCCATAGCCCGGGTATGCGACCGGTGTCCCAGTTGCCTGCACACAGAAAGGCATCTGCCATGGCAACGTTCGATGCCACCACGCGGACCAACGTGTGGTCCCCGGTGCGAATCGCCGCGTTCGCTGTCGGCGCGGTATTCCTGCTCGTCGGCATTCTCGGCTTCATTCCGGGTGTCACGACCGATTACGACAGTCTCGACTGGGCCGGACACCACTCCCAAGCCAAGCTGCTCGGGATCTTCCAGGTGTCCATCCTGCACAACATCGTTCACCTCGCCTTCGGCGTAGCGGGCTTGCTCGCGTCCCGAGCGGCCAACGCCGCGGCGGGCTTCCTGGTCGGCGGCGGGGCGATCTATCTGGTCCTGTGGCTGTACGGGTTGATCGTCGACGAGGCGAGCGACGCGAATTTCGTTCCGCTCAACACCGCCGACAACTGGCTGCACTTCGGGCTCGGGGTCGCCATGATCGCCCTCGGCCTCACGTTGCCGCGCATGACCACCGGACGCAGGCACACCGGCCTGCTGAACTGACGAGAGAAAGGAAGAATATGAGCACAATGGCCGCCACCGTGGACGTCGACGTCCCTGTCCACACCGCCTACAACCAGTGGACGCAGTTCGAGACCTTCCCCCAGTTCATGGAGGGAGTCGAGGCTGTGCAGCAGATCGATGATCGGCACACCCACTGGCGCATTCATGTCGGACCCTCGACCCGCGAATTCGACGCCACCATCACCGAACAGCATCCCGACGAGCGCGTCGCGTGGAAGTCCGACAGCGGCCCACGGCACGCGGGCGTGATCACCTTCCACCGGCTCGACGACACCCACACCCGGGTCACCGCGCAAATGGACGTGGATCCCGAGGGTTTCGTGGAGAACGTCGCCGACAAGCTCGGCGTGCTCGAGCACCGCGTCGACCGGGACATGCGGCGGTTCAAGGAGTTCATCGAGAGCCGGGGCAGCGAGACCGGCGCGTGGCGTGGCGACATTCCGCGACCGGGAGCCGGCGACATGCCTCGCCAGGGACCTGGGGACATGCCGCGCCAGGGAACCGGCAACATGCCGCGGCCGGGCAGCGACATGCCGCGGCCGGGCGGTGAAATGCCGCGACCGGGCGGCGAGATGCCGCGACCGGGTAGCGGCATGCCGCGACCGGGCGGCGAACCCCCGCGGCCGGGGATCTGATTCACTCGGCGGCGTTCGACTGATCGCCGTCGCGCGGCTGCTCGTCGAGGTGCGGCGTCTCGGATTCGACAGGCACGACCGGACGCGACAGCACCCAGACGAGAAAGGCCACCGCGACGGCGATCATGCCGAGCCCGGCCCACAGGTTGACGTTGATGCCGCCGGTCTTCGCCTCTTCGGCGCCGGTGTCGTGGACCAAGCCGGTGATCACCAGGATCACCCCGTAGCTGCCGAGCAGGGCTCCCACGATGGTGCGGATATCGAACAGCATTGGCGTTCTTCCTTATCCGACGAGAACATTCAGTGCGATGACGAGCACCAGCGCGATGCCCGCGAGCAACACCGGGCGCTGATACCAGGGCAGCGTGTCGGCTTCCGGGTCGGTGCGCATGGATTCGGGGGTCTCCGAGTAGACCAGTCCGACGAGTTCGGCGGCGGGTTTCGGCTGGGTCACCTGGCTGACGACGACGCTGACCACGATGTCGACCACGAACGCGGTACCCGCGGCAACGAAACTCGCACCCTGCCCCGACAATTCGAAGACGCCCGCCTCGTGCATGAGGAAAACCGTTATGGCCGAACCGGTTCCGGCGACCAGACCCATCCAGCCCGCGGTGGGCGTCATCCGCTTCCAGAACATGCCGAGGATGAACGTGGCGAACAGCGGCGCGTTGAAGAAGCTGAACAGCGTCTGCAAGTAGTCCATCATGTTGCTGAAATTGCCCGCGATGAACGCCGTGAAGATGGCCGCGACAGTCGCGCCGACGGTGGCCAGGCGACCGACGGTGAGGTAATACCCGTCCGAGCGATCCTTGACGACATATTGCTGCCACAGGTCGAAGCTGAAGACGGTGTTGAATGCCGAGACGTTGGCGGCCATGCCCGCCATGAACGCCGCGAGCAGGCCCGCGAGCCCGACGCCCAGGAGTCCGTTGGGCAGCACGTCTTTCATCAGATACAGCAGCGCCTGGTTGTAGGTGACGTCGCTCGAGTACTCCGGATCGGTGGTCACCGCCTGCTTGTACTCGGCCATCTGCGGCACCAGTACCGCGCTGATCATGCCGGGGATGACGACGATCAGCGGAATGAACATCTTCGGGTACGCGCCGATGATCGGGGTGCGCCGGGCCGCGGAGATGGAGTGCGTCGCCATGGCTCGTTGCACCTCGACGAAATTGGTCGTCCAATATCCGAAGGAGAGCACGAAGCCCAGGCCGAACACGATGCCGAGCACCGAGAGGAAGTCGTTGGCGAACCCGCTCAGCGCGTTGCCCGCCCAGGACTCCAGCTGTTCCGCACCGCCGGGTGACGCGGACACCTTGTCCCGCAGGCCATCCCAGCCGCCGACCTTGTGCAGGCCGACCAGCGTGAGCGGAAGCAGCGCCGCCACGATGACGAAGAACTGCAGCACCTCGTTGTAGATGGCGGCCGAGAGCCCACCGAGGGTGATGTAGGACAGCACGATCACCGCGGCCACGATCACCGACACCCACAGCGGCCAGCCGAGCAGCACGTTGACGATGGAACCGAGCAGATAGAGATTCACGCCGGCGATGAGGATCTGGGCTATCGCGAAGCTCAGCGCGTTCACCAGGTGCGCGCCGGTGCCGAAGCGCCTGCGCATGAACTCCGGCACGCTGCGCACCTTGGAGCCGTAGTAGAACGGCATCATCACCACGCCGAGGAACAGCATGGCGGGCACCGCGCCGATCCAGAAGTAGTGGAAGGTCGGGAAGCCGTACTCGGCGCCGTTGGCCGACATGCCCATGATCTCGACCGCGCCGAGGTTGGCCGAGATGAACGCCAGGCCGGTGACCCACGCGGGCAGCGAACGACCGGACAGGAAGAAGTCGATGCTGGAGGACACCCGCTGCCTGGCCAGCAGGCCGATGCCGAGCACGAACACGAAATACAGGGCTACCAGGGCGTAGTCGACGGGTTCCGCGTCCAGGCGCAGGGTGGTGGCGGCCTCGAAACGCAGCAGCGTCGCGCCGGGAGGCTCGCCAGGCAGTGCGGAGTGGAAGGGTGAATCGGCAAGCGGCACAGCGTCGTCCCTCCTGGCGTGCGACCGGCGACGAGGCGTGCCTCCGCCTTCGCTCCGGCCGTGCGCGGGCTATGGACGGGCCTGGTCGGGGCGCGTCCGTCGTGCGGTACTCGTGACATCCACTGTGCGTGATTGTGCCGCACCCGCGTGGCACAATCACGCACAAAACCTGGACGGTTGCTCAGCGAGTCCGTCGCCCCGGGGAATTCGCCACGGCGCGAGTCAGCGCTAGCCCGTCCCCAACGGCGGGCGGTGCAGCACGAGTTTCGTGGTGTGCGCGGTGTAGGCATCGGGCGCGTCGTCCCAGGCGGCGAGCAGGGTGGTGACCTGTTCGGCGGGAAAACCGGTGCGCGCCACGAATTCCAGTAGGTCGGGTAGGACCGGACGGACGTTCGAGACGCCGATCTTCAGCGTCGCGTCGTTGGCGTACATGTGCATCAACGGGACCTTGGTGCCGGGCGGTAGGTAGTAGCCGACCGGCGTGCAGATCCCGCCGGGTTCGAGCGAGCGCAACGCGAGGTCGACGCCCGTAGCGGTGGACGTGCCCTCCACGACGAGGTCGTAGCGGCGGGCCGGGATATCGGCGGCGCGCAACTGCTTCTTACGTGTGCGATGTGGTCGGGCACCGAGTTTCTCGGCGATCGCGAGCCGCTCCGGGCGATGGTCCACGTAGTCGACGACCTCGGCCCCGTGCGCGACCGCGAGCCCCGCGGCGTAGAGCCCGATGCTCTGCGCAGCGCCCCCCAGGACCAGGACCGAGCCGCCCGGCCGGAGCGCCAGGGACGGGACGACGCACCGCCACGCGTCGGCGAGGTTGTCGGAGGCGGCGGCCACGCGCAGCGGGTCGAGGCCGTCGGGCAGGCGCACCAGCATGTGGTCGGCATGTGGAATGCGCAGCCGGTCGGCGACCATGCCGCCCCACGGTCCGCTCGCGGGTCCGAAACCGAAAGCGGCCAAAGTACTCTCGCGAGTCGTCGCGCATTTCGCGGTGAGGCCGCGCGTGCACTCCCGGCAATGGCCGCACGAGACCGACCACGGAACCACGACCACATCGCCGCGCGCGAGACCGGTGACCTCCGGTCCGACCTCGAGGACTTCGGCGATGCATTCGTGTCCGATGCCGAACGGGCCCTGGAACGGGACGGGCCCGCAGATGCTCGCCACCACCGGGTCGACCAATCCCGCCCGGATCCCCAGCTGCATGGCACGGCTGACGTGCCGGTGGATCGGCATGGTGTCCCCGTCGCAGCGTCCCGCGACGAACGGACGGACGATCGCGTCGCCGCCCGCTTCGAGCACCGGGTCGGGCCGGTCCCGCCATTCGAGGTGCCCGGCGCGAATGAACTGCAATTCGCGCATCAGGCGCGCTGGCCTTTCGCGAGCGCGGCGAGCTCGGCGAAGCGGACCACCTGGCCGCCCGCGCCCCAAGTCCCTTCGGGCTGTTCGTGGATCAGCACCCACACGCGCAGCGCGTCGGCTTCCGTGAGGCCCGCCGCGGCGAGCACGTCGGCGGTCACCTCCTTGATCAGGCCCTCCTTACGGCGGTCGGAGAGCGCGCCTTGCGGCACCGTGACGTCGACGCGGAAGCGCGGCAGCTCGTCCTCGGCGGTGATCAATCCACCCTCGGGCACCTCGTCGACCCGGCTCCAGGCCAGCGCGCGGAAGAACGCGGTGTCGGGCGCACCCTCCCACTTCAGCAGGGTCGCTGCCAGCGTTTTCTGCAGCATGCGACGGGTTTCGGCGGCGAGGACCCCGGCGGGCAGGGTCAGCTGGATCATCGGCATGTCGTCTCTCCACTTCTCGGAACAACCGGCTTATAACGGTCGTTATAAGTTTCGAACGGTACTCTATGACGGTCGTTATGAGCAAGGAGGTGCGCGGTGGCGAAGACGTCCCCGCAGATGCGGGATCGCATGGTTGCGGGCGCCGCGGACATGATCCGGCGCCGCGGGTTGAACGCCACCAGCGTGCGTGAGCTGGCCAAACACGCCGAGGCTCCGCTCGGGTCGACGTATCACTACTTCCCGGGCGGGAAATCGCAACTGGCCGTCGAGGCGGTGCGGTTCGCCGACGCGCTCGCCGCGCGCAAGCTCGCCAAGGAGCTGCCCGCCGGGCCGCTCCCCGGCCTCCGCGCGTTCGTGGACATGTGGCGAGAAGTGGTGCTCGACAGCGATTTCCGCGCCGGATGCCCGGTGCTCGCGGTGTCGGTCGAGGACCCCGCCGACGCGGACGACGCGCCGCGCGAGGCCGCCGCGGCCGCCTTCCGCAACTGGACCGCGCTGCTCGCCGATTCGTTGCGCGCGCACGGCGCGAGCGAAGACGACGCCGAGCAGACCGCGACGCTGATCGTGGCGGCGATCGAGGGCACCGTGGCCATGTGCCGCGCCGAACGCAGCACCCGGGCGCTGGATCAGACCGTCGAGAAGCTGGAGTTCCTGGTCCGGGCGATCACCGATCCCGAACGCGGCTGAAGGTCGGCGGCGACGCCCCTCTGCACCCGCGCCGACCCGCACCGCCGCGCGCCACAACCGGCACTCAGGACTCGCGGCGCGCTCCATCGGCCGGAACCACGACGAACGTGCGTGGCACGGGGAAACCCGAGCGGGCGAAGCGATCACCGACCGCCGCGACCACCGCCTCGGTGCGTTCCCGGTCGACCAGCGCGATGACGCTGCCGCCGAAGCCGCCGCCGACCATCCGCGCGCCGTGCGCGCCCGCCTCCAGCGCCGCCGTCACCGCCGTGTCGAGCGCGTCCGTCGAGACCTCGAAATCGTCACGTAGTGAGGCGTGGCCCGCGCTCAGGGCGGGACCGATCTCGCGCGGATCCGCCCCCTGGCGCAATTTCTCGGCAACCGCCACCACGCGGGCGTTCTCGGTGATCACGTGGCGCGCCCGCCGCCGAGCGACCGGGTCTACGATGCGCGTGAGATCCGCCGCCTCGGCGTCGCGCAGCGCGGGCACACCGAGTTCGGCCGCGGCCGCCGCGCACTGTGCGCGCCGCCGCGCGTAGCCGCCGTCGACCAGTTCGTGCGGCTGGCCGGTGTCGACCACCAAGAGCTCCAAGCCGAAAGCGGCCAGGTCGAAGGGGATCTGCTCGTAGCCCCCGTTGCCACTGGTGAACCGGCGCACGTCGAGGAACAGCGCGTGACCCGCGGTGCACAGCACGGCCGCGGACTGGTCGAGCACGCCGGTCGGCGCGCCCGCGTAGTCGTTCTCGGCGGCGCGGGCGATATCGATGAGTTCGCGGTCGGCGACGGTGGGCGCGCACAGCTCCCGCAGCGCCACCGCCACCGAGCACGACAGCGCAGCCGAACTCGACAGTCCCGCGCCGATCGGCACCGCGCCGTCCAGTTCCAGCACGAGGCCGGGAACGGTGTGCCCGCGCCGCACGAACTCGGCGACCACGCCGAGCGGATACCGCGCCCAAACCGGCAGCCGCTCCCGCGCCTCGCCGAGCTCGTCGATTCCGATCCGCACCGACTCGCCGGGGCGCTGCCGCGATTCGACGCGGACGAGCCCGTCGGCGGTCGGCTCGGCCGCACACCGCGTCACCAGCGGCAACGCGATGGGCAACACGAAACCGTCGTTGTAGTCCGTGTGCTCGCCGATGATGTTCACCCGGCCCGGTGCCACCCATGTCCGCACTGCTGCCTCGCTCGATCGACTCGGAGCTGGTTCGTCGCGCCACACGTTACGAGACACGCCGCCCCAGCATCGCTTTCGGCCGGTGCGCGTGCGCGATTCACGTTCGTGCCGCACAGTCGAATTCGAAGCAATATCGGCCTGCAAATTAGGCCGAGAGTTTTGGGAGGGCACTATGATTCAGACCACCCCACGCAGCGGCCTGCTCGGGCTGCAGTGGATCGATCGACTACTTCCGCCCCTGGGCAGGCCGGAGCGTGACAACCGGCGGATCCCCGGGGCGCCACTGAGGATCGAGATCGGCGCGGCGACAGGGGTGGGCCCGACAGCGCTGTCGGCGTTCGACGCGGCCCTGCGTGAGTTGGGAGTGGGTGATGCGAACTTGATTCGCCTGTCGTCGGTGATCCCGCCGCGCGCCATGCTGGAGCGCACCGCCCGTGTCCGCAAGCCGATCCCCTGGGGTGATCGGCTCTACTGCGTCTACGCCGCACAGCACACCGAGGAGGTCGGCCGCTCGGCCGCCGCGGGTGTCGGCTGGGCGCTGCGCGACGACGGTTCCGGAGCGGGGCTTTTCGTCGAGCACGAGGGCGAGACCGCGGTCGAGGTCGAGGGGCTGATCCGCGCCAGCCTCGCGGACATGACCGCCCACCGGCCCGAGGGCTTCGGCCCGGTGCAGCTCTCGCTCGCCCAGACCCGCTGCGCGGGCGACCCGGCCTGCGCGGTGGCGCTTGCCGCCTACCACACGACCTCTTGGAGCTGACGGCGATGAGCGAGGTGCACGTCACCGTCGAGACCACGATCCCGGACGACCGGATCGAGATGTTCCACCGCCTCTACGAAGAGGCGTTCGGCCCGCTGCGCGCCAAGGCCATCGCCAGGCAGGTGCTGCACCGCGACGAGTTCCGCGAGGAGATGGTCGACCCACGGGTGCACAAGCACGTCGCGCGCACCGCGTCCGGCGAGCCGATCGGACTGACCACGCTGACCAGGCATTTGGAGACGGTGCCGTGGATCAGCCCGGACTACTTCGCCGCGCGCTATCCCGAGCACGCCGCGCGCGACGCGATCTACTACGCGGGATTCACCCTTGTTGCGCCAAGTGCACGACAAGGGGCCGCCTTCCATGCCATGATCAAATCAGTTGTCCAGACATTGGTGGCCGAGCGTGCCGCGGTCGGCTGGGACATCTGCTCGTACAACAACACTCAGCTCTCGTTCGCCGACAGCATTCGCGCGGTGCTCGATGAGCAGACGAACGTCGAAGTCGCGGTGGAGGATTCACAGACGTACTACGCCGCACAGTTCACCGGGGACGGAGCGACCAAGGGGGGCTGATGACATCCAGCGAAGCGCAGGCGAGCGACCGCGGCTACTGTACCGGAAACCTTTGGTGCGTGGCACTTCTCGGCGGCTGGACGGCGCTGATCTCGGTGCCGCTGGTGTTCCAGTCCCGCGCGCTCGCCCTGCTGACGATGCTGGCGGTGGTGGCGGGGGCGCTCACCATGATCGGGGCGGGACTGCTTCGCCATCGCCCGGCACAGCCGCTGCCGTGGTATCTGCTGTCGCTGTCGGCGGTGCTCTTCGCGCTCGGCACCATGCTGCGCGATTTCGCCGACGCCTCGATCAGCCCGCTCGACGACATCTGCACGCTGGCCGGTTATCTGGGCATCGGGGTGGCGGCCACGCTCTGGCTGCGGCCCAGGCAGGTCCGCGGCAACTACGATCTGCTGCTCGATTCGGCGCTGATCGGTCTCGGGGCGCTGCTGGCCTCCTGGACTTTCCTCATTTCCCCCATCCTGCAATCGCGCGCCGCCACCCTGACCACGGTGGTCGCGGCGTCGTATCCGGTCCTCGACGCCCTGCTGCTGACCTTGGTCGCCCATTCGGTAGCCACTGCGACCCGCTCGGAAACCTCGCTGCGGCTGCTGCACCTGGCCATGGTCGCCGTGCTGGTCGGCGATCTCGGCTACAGCCTGGAGACCGCGGGCACCGCCTCGATCGGCCACGAGGTCCTGCTGACGCCGCTGCTGATCGCCTACGCCGCTGTCGGCATCGCCGCGCTGCACCCGACCATGGCGAGTCTCGGGGCGCCGCGCCACATCCATCCGCACCATTCCAGGCAGCGCGCCAGTTTCATCGCGGTGGCGTTGATCGTGGCGTCGCTGGTGCCCGTGGTCGGCTCCAGTCTCGGCTCCCTCGACCGGGCGGTGGTGTCCTCGCTGTTCGCGCTGCTGCTGATCGGCGTGCTGGTGCGCAGCGAACGCGCCATCCAGCGCAGCGCCCGCAGCGAGCGACGGGCCCAGTACCAAGCCGACCACGACATGCTGACCGGCCTGCTGAACCGGTCGGCGCTGCTGCGCGCGCTCAACCGCAACAGCGCGCACTGGCGCGACCAGCCGCTGTGCCTGCTGTTCATCGACCTGGACGGCTTCAAGATGGTCAACGACAGCTACGGTCACGCCGTCGGCGACGAGCTGATCGCCAACGCCGCCTCCCGGATCCGGCGGGTGGTGCGCCGCGACGACGCGGTCGCCCGCTACGGCGGGGACGAGTTCGTGGTGCTCGCTCCGCTCGGCAGGCAGGACGCGGCCGTGCTCGCCGAGCGACTACTCGGGGCCTTCGTCCGCCCCTTCGAACTGAGCGCGGGCGAAGTGCCCATCACCGCGAGCGTCGGCATCGCGTGCGACAGTCCGCGCGCCCCCGAGGCCACCGTCTACGACCTGATCCGGGACGCGGATTCGGCGATGTACCACGCCAAGGAGTACTCGCTCGGCTACGCCTTCCACGACGATCTGCGCCACCCGCACCTGCCCGCGGGCCGCCCGACCGCAGCGCCTGAGCCCACATCCCGGACCTGGCGCTCGAATGCCGAGAGCACCGCGGTCTGACGCCGAGACATCAGACGATCCGGACGCCGCCGAGCAGCCCGGGAACGCGTCCTACCCGGCAGCTCCGAACGAGCCGGGACTCAGTCCGTCAGTTCGTCCAACAGTCGCTTGGCCTCTTCGAGCTCGGCCCGCAACTGCTCGACCTTCGCCAGCTGCGCGCCCCGTGCCGCCTCCAGGACTCCGGCGACCACCTCGGCCACCTCCGGGTGCAAGATCTTGGCCGCCTGCGCGACCGCGGAACTGTTCACCGGCAGCCCGCGCACCGAGCGCTTCTTTCCGTTCACCACCTCGACCGTCCACTCGCCGTCGGCCGTGCCGGACAGCGTCACCGTGACCTCCGCGGCCTTCGCCTTGCGGGCCGCCGCGGCCTTGGCGGGCTTCGGCGCGGTCGCCGGCTTCGACGCGGTCGCGGCGGATCCGCTCGATTCCGACACTGGCGCAACGGGTTTCGGCGCTGAGGTAACCGGCGCGGGGCTGGCGGTCGGCGCCGGTGCGCTCGTCGTGGTCGACGGCTGGGTCACGGTCGAGTCCTTCCTTGTTGTCGACTTCGGCTGGCTGGGTGGTGCGGCCGCCGCCCGGTCGCGCGACGGCTTGGTCAGCGTCACTTCGGTCGGAGAAAAGGACAGTACATCCTTCGACCCCGTCGGCCGCACCTGCAGGAAATCACCGTCGGACGGATCGCCGAGCGCGATCACCTTGCCCGAACGCCCCTCGGGCACACCGACGGCGGCGGCGGTGAACCAGACCATCGGCGGGCGGCCGCCCGCGATCTCCGCGGCGATCTGCTCGATCTCGGTGTCGGACAACGGCTTGGGTTTGGTTCTTGGCGACGGCATGGGGCACTCCGAGCGGTCTTCGTGGATGTCTGCGTGCACAGATGATGCCGCACGCCACCGACAGATTCGCACGGCGTCGCGAATTCGCACCGCCCCGGCCCACCCAGTCCCCGACAGCAAACACCGGGCTACGTCGAGTAACTCGGCGCTCCGGACGCAGTCCGTCCTCAGCCCGCGCACGGCCGAAGCGAATGCGGAGGTACGCCCAAGCGGCACCGCCGGACGCAGGCCGCCCATAGATCCCACGCACGGCCGGAGCGAATGCGGAGGTACGGCTACGTCTGGCGACCGCTACGCGCGGCGCGGCGCGGCAGGCGGTTGCAGTGCGGGAAACCAGATGTCGGCGAGCACTTCGGCAGCCTGTTCGGCGTCGACATCGATGGTGCCCTGCATCGCCCACCGGGTGAAGAACCGTTCCAATTGCGCGACAAGCAGTTCCACGCGCAGCCGCCCCTCGTCCACCCGATCGGCGGGCCAGCGCGACAGGTACGAGGGCATCGCGTTGGGCAGTGCCGCGATGCCCTGCCTGGCGATCTCGCGGAACTCGGGTTCCAGCGTGGTCGCCTCGTCCCACGCGGGCAGCAGGTCCTTGTATTCGTGGAACCAGTCGATGGCCCTGGACAGCCAGCCGACGAACGCCTCGCGGGTACCGATGTCGAGCACCCGGTCCAGGTCCTCGTAGAAGTGCAGCGCGGTGGGTGCGGTGGATTGCGCGGCGACCGCGCGCAAGATGTCCAGTTTGCCGGTGAAGTGCAGGTAGAAGGTAGCCCGGCTGCACCCGACGGCGGCGGCGATCTCGTCGACCCGCACCGCGGCGTACCCGTTCGCGCAGAACAGCGTCTTGGCGGCCTCCAGCAGTTTGGCCCTGGTCTGCAGTTTCTGTTCGTCGCGCAGGCTTAGCCCGGAGGGGTTCGACTTGGTCGGCATGGTGAACGGTAACTCCGTCTCGTCGGCACTATCAATAGACATCTTGTCACTCACTAGACAGTGAGTCTATCGAGTGTTATTTTGTTGCCTACGTCACTTCGGCGACGAACGGGTTCCGCGGTGCCACCACCGCTCGCCCCGACGCCGGCAGCTCCAGACGAGGACATCGACTTTGACTTCTCAGCAACTTCCCCGGGTATGCGTCATCGGCGCGGGACCATCGGGTATCACCGCCGCCAAACGCCTGCAGGACCACGGCATTCCGTTCGACTGTTTCGAGGCGGGTGACGAGGTCGGCGGCAATTGGTATTTCAAGAACCCGAACGGCATGTCGGCCTGCTACCAGAGCCTGCACATCGATACGTCCAAGTGGCGCTTGGCCTTCGAGGACTATCCGGTGCCGGAATCGTGGCCGGACTTCCCGCACCACTCGCAGCTGTTCGAGTACTTCAAGAACTACGTCGACCACTTCGGCCTACGCGACAAGATCCTGTTCGAAACCAAGGTCACCGCGGCCGAACGGCAGCCCGACGGAGCCTGGCTGGTGACGGCTTCCGATGGCCGCACCCGCTCCTACGACGCGCTCATCGTGTGCAACGGACACCACTGGGATCCCAGAATGCCGGATTACCCAGGCGAATTCGACGGCGTGCTCATGCACAGCCACGCCTACAACGACCCGTTCGACCCGGTCGACATGCGCGGCAAGCGAGTTGTCGTGGTGGGGATGGGCAACTCCGGGCTCGACATCGCCTCGGAGCTGTCCCAGCGCTTCCTCGCCGCCCGGCTGACGGTCTCGGCCCGGCGCGGCGTGTGGGTGCTGCCGAAATACGTGCACGGCGAAGTGGGCGACAAACGCCGGGTGCCGCCGTGGATGCCGCGCAAGCTCGCGTTGAAGCTGAAGCAGCGCTTCGTCCGAAAGTTCCGCGGCGACATGGAGTTCTACGGTCTGCCCGCGCCCGATCACAAACCGTTCGAAGCGCACCCCTCGGCGAGCGAGGAGTTCCTGCACCGCGCGGGCTGCGGCGATATCGCGTTCAAGCCCGCCATCACCGCGCTGGAAGGGCCGCGGGTGCGCTTCGCCGACGGCAGCGCCGAAGAGGTGGACGTGATCGTCTGCGCGACCGGCTATCACATCAGCTTCCCGTTCTTCAGCGACCCGGAACTGGTGCCGGACAGCGACAATCGGCTCCCGCTGTTCAAGCAGATGATGAAACCGGGCATCGACAACCTCTTCTACCTCGGTCTCGCCCAGCCGTTGCCCACGCTGGTCAACTTCGCCGAGCAGCAGAGCAAGCTGGTCGCCGCCTATCTGACCGGGCGCTACCTCCCGCCCGATCCGGACGGGATGCGCGAGGACATCCGCGCGGCGGAGACCGCGCGCGCCGGCCGCTACTACAACTCACCGCGCCACACGATCCAGGTCGAATTCGAGCCGTACGTGCGCGATCTGCGACGGGAGATCGCCAGGGGCGCCAAGCGCGCCGCCGCGGCCGGGCACGCGCTGCCGGTGCCCGCCCGAGCGCTGGATCGGGTGTGAGGCCATGAGTGAGATCTCGGGATACTGCACCGACCGCTTCGACGGCGTCCGGCACGAGCTGGAGCGTCAGCTCGACTCCGGCGCCGAGCTCGGCGCGTCGATCTGCGTGACCGTCGACGGCGAGCCGGTGGTCGACATCTGGGGCGGGCACCTGGACGAGGACCGCACGGCACCGTGGCGGACCGACACCCTGGTGAACGTCTTCTCGATCAGCAAGACCATGACGGCGCTGTGCGCGCTGCTGCTCGTCGATCGCGGCGAGCTCGACGTGCACCAGAAGGTCGCGCACTACTGGCCGGAGTTCGGCCAGAACGGCAAGGCCGACATCGAGATTCGACACATCCTCGGGCACACCTCCGGTGTTTCGGGATGGCAGCCGCCCATCGACCTGGCGGACATCTACGACGCCGAAGCGGCCGCGGCACGTCTTGCCGCCCAGCCGCCGTGGTGGGAGCCGGGCAGCGCGTCGGGCTATCACGCGCTCAACTACGGGCATTTGGTCGGCGAGGTGATCCGCCGCGTCACCGGACGCAGCCTCGGCCGCTTCTTCGCCGAGGAACTCGCGGAGCCGCTCGGCGCCGACTTCCACATCGGCACCGGCCCCGAGCACCGCGACCGCATCGCCCGGCTGATTCCGCCGCCCGCACTGCAATTCGACATGTCGGCGCTCGACCAGGACAGCATTCTGGTCAGGACGCTCACGAGTCCGCTGCTCGACATCGCCGAGACCGCCACCCCGGGGTGGCAGGAGGCCGAGATCGGCGCTGTCAACGGCCACGGCAACGCGCGGTCGGTGGCGCGGGTGCAGTCCGTGGTGTCCTGCGGCGGCTCGCTGGACGGGCGGAAGCTGTTGTCGGACAAGACCATCGACCTGATCTTCGAGCAGCAGTCCGACGGCGTCGACCAGGCGCTGCTGGTTCCGCTGCGCTTCGGCATCGGCTACGGCCTGCCGCACCCGCAGGCCGCGCCCGCCGTGCCCGAGGGACGGGTGTGCTGGTGGGCCGGTTACGGCGGGGCGATCGTGGTGAACGACCTGGACCACCGCCTGACCTTCGCCTACACGATGAACAAGATGGAGCCGGGCATCATGGGCTCGGCCCGCGCCGACGCCTATCTGCGTGCCACGTACGCGGCCGTGCGGGAGGGGGCGGCATGATGCGAGCGCTCCAGCTCACCGGCCCCGGCACGCTGGAAATGCGCGAGGTGCCGATGCCCGCGATCGGGCCCGACGATCTGCTGCTTCGGGTCGGCGCGGCGGGCATCTGCCATTCGGACCTGCACGTGCTGGAGATACCGTTCCAGCTGCGCGAGGACCCGCTCACACTCGGCCACGAGATCGCGGGCACCGTCGCGGAGATCGGCGATCGGGTGACCGGTCGGGCCGTCGGTGATCGCGGCGTCGTCTACCTGTGCTGGTCCTGCGGCGTGTGCCGGGAGTGCGTGCGCGGCAACGAGAACGTGTGCCTTGCCGCCGGTCGCGCGGCGATGCCGCCCTGTCCCGGGCTCGGGCCCGACGGCGGCATGGCCGAGTACATCCGCGTTCCCGCAACGTCTTTCGTGCCGATCGGCGATCTCGACTTCACCCAGGCCGCGCCGCTCGCCGACGCGGCGCTGACGAGCTATCACGCGATCGACGGCGCACGCGACCAGTTGCGGCCCGGCGCGACGGCCGTGGTCATCGGTGTCGGCGGCCTCGGTCACGTCGCGGTGCAGATCCTCTCCGCCACCACGGCCGCCAGGGTGATCGCGGTGGACGTGCACGAGGACAAGCTCGCGCTGGCGAGCGCGCACGGCGCCGCCGAAGGACTGCTGGCCGATTCCGGGACCGCCGCGGCCATTCTCGACCGGACCGGCGGGCGCGGCGCGGAGGCGGTGTTCGATTTCGTCGGCGCCGACCAGACAGCGCGCCTGGCGGTCGAATGCGTGGCGCCCAACGGCGCGTACCGGATGGTCGGGCTCGGCGCGGGCGCGCCGGAACTCACCGCGGCGCCCGCGGGCGGTCCCGGCTGGCCGTGGGGCGCGACGGTGCGAAAGTCCTACGGAGGCACCAAATCCGATCTGATCGAGTCCGTCGCGCTGGCACGATCGGGCAGACTCCGGGTCGAGGTCGAGGTCTTCCCATTGGACGACGGCCGCGAGGCGCTCGACCGCCTGGCGAACGGGCGAATCCGCGGCAGGGCGGTGCTGATCCCGTGAACCCGCGCACGAACGACGAGGAACAGAGAATGACGAAATCCATGGATCCGCAGGCGCTGGCCGCGACGGTCATCGGACGGCTCACCGGGCCGGGCGGCCCCTTCGAGACGACGGTCGAGGACGTGCTCGGCGCGCCGCTGCCGGTGCTGAAGAACCGCGGCCGCGCGCTGCGCGAGGTGCTCGCCGCCTCAGCCGCGCTGGGCGACCGCGACTACCTGGTGACCGAGGACCGGCGGCTCTCCTACGCCGAGCACGCGGCCGAGGTGGGCGCGCTGGCCAGGGCGCTGCGGGACCGCTACGGCGTCGGCAAGGGCGACCGCGTCGGCATCCTCGCGGCGAACACCCCCGAGTGGGTGGTGGCGTTCTGGGCCGCGCAGTGCCTCGGCGCGATCGCGATCGGCTACAACGCCTGGTGGACGCCGCGCGAAATCGCCTACGGTCTCGCGCACACCGAGCCAACGGTGCTGATCGTGGACGCCAAGCGCGCCGCACGAGTCGCCGAACTCGGCGTCGACGTGCCGGTGCTCACCATGGAGCGCGACGTCCCGGAGCTGGTCGCCGAGTTCGCGGCGGGCGAGTTGCCCGACGCCGCCGTCGCCGAGGACGATCCGGCCGTCATCCTGTACACCAGCGGCACCAGCGGACGACCCAAGGGCGCGGTGCACACGCACCGAAACCTGTTGGCGGTCATCAACTATCACCGCTTCAACGACGCGCTCGCCGCGGCCTTCGCTGGCGGGGCGGACGACGGAAGCCCCAAGGGCCGGCGCTTCCTGCTCACCTCCCCGCTGTTCCACATCGCCAGCCTGCACAACCTGGTGCTGCCGCGGATGGTCACCGGCGACACGGCCGTCATCTACCAGGGCGCGTTCGACGCCGACCGGGTGCTTCGGCTGATCGAACGGGAACGGATCAGCAACTGGGGCGCGATGCCGACCATGGCCACCCGGCTGCTCGAGGTGGACCTCGAGGCCTACGACGTGTCCTCGCTGGCCGCCTTCTCGCTCAACTCCGCGCCCTCTTCGGCGGCGCTGCAAGAGCGACTGCGGCAACGGCTGCCTGTCGCGCGGACCGCACTGGTGACCAGCTACGGCATGACCGAATGCTCCACGGCCGCGACGATCGCCGCCCCCGCCGAGCTCGCCGCGCACCCCGACACGGTCGGCCGCCCGGTGATCGGAGTGAGCCTGGAAATCCACGACCCGCTCGGCGAGCCGGTCGGCGAGGGCGTCGAGGGCGAGATCTGGGTGCGCAGCCCGTACGTGATGCTCGGCTACTGGAACGATCCCGAGGCCACCGCGGCGGCGATCACCCCGGATCGCTGGTTGCGCACCGGCGACATCGGGATCCTGGAGGAGGGCAGGCTGCGGCTGTCGGGCAGGCGGTCGGACCTCATCCTGCGCGGCGGTGAGAACGTCTATCCGACCGAGGTCGAGCAGTGTCTCGACGAACACCCGGACGTCGAGGAGAGCGCCGTGGTCGGCGTGCCGGACGCCGATTTGGGTCAGCAGGTGGCCGCCCTCGTGGTGGTGCGCGAAGGAGCGACGGTCACCGAAGCGGACCTGCGCGAGTTCGCCGGTGAGCGGCTGGCCTACTACAAGGTGCCCGCCAGCTGGCGTCTCACCACGACCCCACTCAGCCGCAACGCGACCGGCAAGGTGGTTCGCGCGGGCATTGCCGAGGCCATCGCCGACGTGAGCGGGTGACACGAGGCGGCCCATAAGCGAACCGACCGGTCCGGACTACCCGCGATCCGGGGTCTCGACCCGCCACCATAGCGGGGTCTACCTTGGGAATCAGGCGTGCACGTTCGCACGCACGCACCACTCGCAAGGAGGCGACGTGGCGACTTTCGCGCACCAGGGCCGGACCGTAGTCTTCGACCGTATCGGCAGTGGACCGCCGATCGTGTTGTTGCACAACGCGGGAACGCAGCGACATATCTGGGACGATCAGGTGGCGGCGCTCAGGCGCGAGCACGAGGTCTTCGCACTCGATCTGCCGGGCTACGGCGAATCCGATCAACCGGCCGCGGGCTACCGGCTCGAAGAGTACGTGCGCATGCTCGGCGCCTTCCTCGACGCGCACGACCTGTCCGACGTCGTCCTCATCGGCAACTGCCTCGGCAGCGCCACCTCGCTCGGCTACGCCATGGCGCATCCGTCGAACGTGCGCGCGCTGGTGCTGGTCAGCCCGCTCACCCGCAACACCGTGCGCAAGGGTGAATCCGCGGGACTGGCCTGGGTGGACGGCAAGCTGCCGCTGGGGCCGCTCGCCAAGCGGCTCGCCCTGCCCGACCGGGTGATCTCGCTGATCATCGCCAACCAGCTCGGCGCGCGCGGGCGCCGCCTCGGCATGCAGCATTCGCGGCGGCTCAAGGCGCACTGGGGCGATCGCGGCCGGTTGCAGGCGCTGCACGGCCTAGTGCAGGACTTTCCGAACTTCCGCGTCCTCGACGAGTTCATCCCGGGCCCGGCCTTCCCGCCGATCTGCACGATCTGGGGCAAGCAGAACCACATCCTGTCCGCCTCGGCGGGCGCCGTCCTCGACCGCACCCTGCGCCCGCACACCCGCGTGGTGCTTCCCGACTGCGGCCACCTCCCGATGGTGGAGGACCCGGCGGCAGTGACGACCGCTATCACCGAGTTCCTCGCCGCCCCCGCGATCCGCCCGCACGGCGGCCGCCGACCGCACGCGCCGCGCGCCGACTCGCTGCCGCGCAGTTCCTGACGAAACGCGAAGTCCGGGCACAGCAGCGGCGGCGGTGTGCCCGGCAAGCGGCTGACGAGCACTTTTCGCTCGGGCGGGATCGCGCACGGGCGTATGCTGATCTTGGTGTTTGGCGATCTATGCCACGGGAACCCGGTCGATAAGCCATCGAGGAAAGGGTTGACGTTCATGTTGCTGCGCCGACTAGCCCGACCACTGCTGGCGACCGCCTTCGTCGCCGATGGGGTCGACACATTGATTCATCCCGAACCGCGCGCGAAGGCCGCCGCGACGCTGGTCGAACGGGGTGAGCGTTCGCTACCGGACAATGTCGCCGCGAAGCTGCCCGCCGACCCGGCCACCGTGGTGCGGATCAACGCCATCGCGCAGGTCTCGGGCGGCGTGCTGCTCGCGCTGGGCAAGGCACCGCGCCTCGCCTCGCTCGTACTGGCGGCCACGGTCGTGCCCGCCACCATCACCGAACAGGACTTCTGGGCTGAACAGGACCCGGATCGGAAGATCGCCAAACGCAACGCCTTCCTCAAGGACATGAGCCTGCTCGGCGGACTGCTGATCGCCAGCGCCGACACCGAGGGCAAGCCGTCCCTCGGCTGGCGCGGCAAGCGCGCGGCCCGCAACGCGGCGGCCACCGTCTCGGCGGCGCTGCCGTTCGGCGCGGCCGCCGACCACTCGAACGGTGAGGCGCTGCGCCAGCAGGCGCACGGTGTCGCGGAGCGCGCGAAAGCGCTGGGCGGCACCGCCGCCACCAAGAGCTCCGAGCTCGCCGAGATCGTCCAGACCCACGGACCCGACTGGGCCGCCGCGGCCAAGCAGCGCGGCGCGGCGATCGCCGCGGTGGCGAAGGAGCGCGGGGCGGAACTGGCCGCCGCGGCCCGCGAGCACGGAGCCGAATTCGCCGACACCGCAAAGACACACGGGTCGGAGTGGGCGGAGATCGCGAAGGAACGCGGCGACGAGTTCGGCGAGGTGGCGAAGGCGCGCGGTGGGGTGTGGGCCGGTCGCGCCAAGGGGCGCGGGGCGGAGTTCGGCGAGGTCGCGCGGGAGCGCGGAGCGGAGTTGGGCGAGGTCGCCCGGGTGCGCGGAGCGGAGTTCGGTGGAGTCGCCAAGCAGCGTGGAGCCGAGCTGAGCGAGGTCGCGCGGCTGCGCGGAGCCGAACTAGGTGAAGTCGCGCGGCTGCGCGGAGCCGAACTCGGTGAACTCGCCCGGCTGCGCGGCACCGAGCTGAGCGAGGTCGCCAAAGTGCGCGGCGCCGAACTGGGCGAGACCGCACGGCAGCGCCGTTCCGAGCTGAAGAAGGCGGCCAAGCAGCGCCGCGCCGAACTGAAGAAGGCCGCCAAGAAGGGCGGGGCCGGGTTCGGCGAGACCGCCAAGCACCGGCGCGCGGAGCTGCGCGAGACCGCCAGGCATCGGCGCGCCGAGTTGCGCGAGGCCGCACGGCACCGGGGCGCGGAACTGGGCGAAACCGCGCGGCACCGGGGAACCGAAATCGCCGAGGCGGCAAGGCATCAGGGTGTCGATTGGGCGGGGAAGGCGCGCAAGCTCAGGTAATCATCGTCCGGTTCGCGCGGCCGCCGACAGCGCGGTTCTGCCGCGACGAGCAGTGCGCCCGTCGGCGGTAGCGGCTCGCGAACGCCATCGAGGCTTGGGCGGTCGCCGGTATCCACACCGGCGACCGCCTTGCGTCGTCTTGGGGTAGCGCAGGTCGACTACTCCCGCGACGGCTTGCACGACGGGCTCCTCATCTCGTTCTTCACGTTCTTCTACTGCTGGAAGTGCTACCCGTGGGGACGGGAGCGCGAACAGGGCGGTTGGCTCGTGCGCTCCTACACCGCACTGCGGCGCCCCAAGGTTCTCGTGTCCGGCACCGGGTCGGACTTCGAGGAACGCCACGCGGTGCCACGCCTGGAGAAGTCACTGCCCGACGGGGTGGGAATGCGCCTGCACTGCCCTGAGCTGTGGGCCCTCGTGCCGGGTGAGAGCGGATCCCGGGAAGCATGGGCGAACTGGAACGTCATCGACCGTGGGGCGCTCCATCTGACGCGGCAACGCCCCCGACTACCGCACATGCGCAATACCGGGGTGGCGATCGGCGGATACCCGCACTGGGCGAACGGCGGCGACGAGACGCCGGTCTGCGCAGAATGCGGGCGGCCGATGGAGCTGCTGCTTCAGATCCGGCCGAGTGAGCTCACCGATGCGACATGGGGTGATGTCGGAACTCTGTATCTGTTCATGTGCCGGACGCACACCCGGCGCACCGGGCTGCGCATCCAGTGCACATGAGACAACGGGCTAGCCGACCACCACTCGCCTCTGCACTCCGGTCGACACCGGAATGTGCTCGTAGCCGCGCAGATTCACCAATCCACGCCGCGTCGCCGGTCCGGTGTGCCGGAGCTCGGGGAACCGGTCGTAGAGCCCCCGCAGCGCGATCGCTCCTTCCATCCTCGCCAGGCTCGCACCGAGACAAGCATGCACGCCGCTGCCGAAGGCCAGGTGATCCTTGGCGTTGGATCGGGTGATGTCGAAGGTGTCCGGGTCGAGGAACATGGCGGGGTCCCGGTTGGCCGAGCCGAGCAGGAGGGCGATAGTCTCGCCTGCCCGTATCGATTCGCCCGCAATCTTGGTGTCGCACAACGCCGTTCGCGCGGTCATCTGCACGGGGCTGTCGTAGCGCAGCATCTCCTCGATCGCACCGGGCCAGCGGGCCGGTTCGGCGCGCAGCAGATCCAGTTGGTCGGGGTGATCGCGCAGCAGCATCGCGCCGTTGCCGAGCAGGTTGACGGTCGTCTCGAATCCCGCGCCCGCGACCAGGGTCGCGGTGGCGAGCAGCTCGCGGTCGGTGAGTTCGCCGCCGGTCGCGAGGGCGCTGAGGATGTTGTCGCCCGGTTCGCGGCGCAGGTGCTGGATGTGGCCGATCAGATAGTCCTGGCTGGCGCGCAGCGCGGCCACCGCCCCGCGGAACTGGCGCCAGGAGACGCTGATATCCAGCAGCGGTGAGCCCGCGTTCCCGAATTCCAGCATGTCGTCGCGCTTGTCGGCGGGGATGCCGAGGATCTCGCTGATGATGGCGATCGGTAGTAGCAGTGCGAAATCGCCTATCAGATCCGCTTTTTCGCGCGCCGCGAGGCCGTCGAGCAGTTCCTCGGTCACCTCGCCGACCCGGTCGCGCAGCCGTGCCACCGCGCGCGGGGTGAACGCACCGGCCACCAGCTTGCGGTAGCGGGTGTGCTCGGGCGGATCGACCATCAGCATGGACGGCGGTTCCACCGGGCTGGCCAGCCGCAGATCCGTCGCTCGGATCAGCCGCCGCAACGGCGCGGGTAGGTCCAACGCCTCCGGCGGCGCGGTGCCGAAGTTCTTGTCGCGCAGAATGTTCCGACAAACGTCGTGATCGGCGGAGACCAGGAGGAAGGGCGTCCGAACCAGCCTGCCCTCGGCCCTGATACGCGCGCCGAATGGATACGGATTCTCCCGCGCGCGCGGATCGGTCAGCAGTTGCGCCAGCGGTTCACCGCCCCGCGCCCGCATCCGCAGAAACACCGAGGGCACCCCGCTGATCGCCGCCCATCGAATCCAACTCTTCATCTCGGCTCCCCATCCGGTTTTCAAGTCTCTTCACGGTACGACCGCGCCGCCGCGCGCACATCCCACCCCGGTCGCAAACGCGACTCCTACCAGGGTAGGTCGGGGCGAATTCGGCATGTCGCCCGGCACGGCGGCGCATACTCCGGTCCACAGGCCCCTGGCGTTCTCGGAAGGTGGCGCGATCGTGAGCACGACGCAATTGCAGGCCGTTCGGCCCTATCCAAGTCGGTTGGGACCCAAGGGTTCCTACTTGTGGAAGATGGTCACCACCACCGACCCGAAGGTGCTCGGGGTCATGTATCTGACCACCGCGATGACGTTCTTCTTCATCGGCGGTCTGATCGCGCTGCTGATGCGCGCCGAGCTGGCGCGGCCCGGCATGCAGTTCCTCTCGCCGGAGCAGTTCAATCAGCTGTTCACCATGCACGGCACGATCATGCTGCTGTTCTACGCCACGCCGGTCGTGTTCGGCTTCGCGAACGCGGTGCTGCCCCTGCAGATCGGCGCACCCGACGTGGCGTTTCCCAGGCTCAACGCGTTCAGTTACTGGCTCTACCTGTTCGGCGCGACGATCGCGACGGCCGGTTTCCTCACCCCGGGCGGTCCCGCCGACTTCGGCTGGACCGGCTACACGCCGCTGAGCCTGTTCGAGCACTCGCCCGGCGTCGGCGCGGATCTGTGGATCATGGGTCTGGTCGTCTCTGGTCTCGGCACCATTCTCGGGGCGGTCAACATGATCACCACCGTGGTCTGCCTGCGCTGCCCCGGCATGACGATGTTCCGCATGCCGATCTTCACCTGGAACATCCTCGTCACCAGTGTGCTTGTGCTGCTGGCCTTCCCGATCTTGACGGCGGCGCTGATGGGGCTCGCGGTGGACCGGCACCTCGGCGCGCACGTCTTCGATCCGGCCACCGGCGGAACCCTGTTGTGGCAGCACCTGTTCTGGTACTTCGGACATCCCGAGGTGTACATCGTGGCGCTGCCGTTCTTCGGCATCGTCACCGAGATCTTCCCGGTGTTCAGCCGCAAGCCGATCTTCGGTTACGCCGCGCTGGTCTACGCGACGCTGGCGATCGGCGTGCTCTCGGTGGCCGTCTGGGCGCACCACATGTACGCGACGGGAGCCGTTCTGCTGCCGTTCTTTTCGCTGATGACGTTCTTGATCGCGGTGCCGACGGGCGTCAAGTTCTTCAACTGGATCGGCACGATGTGGCGCGGGCAGCTGACCTTCGAATCGCCGATGCTGTTCTCGATCGGTTTCCTGGTGACGTTTCTGTTCGGCGGGCTCTCGGGAGTCGTCCTGGCCAGCCCGCCGCTCGACTTCCACGTCACCGACAGCTATTTCGTGGTGGCGCACTTCCACTACGTGCTGTTCGGCACCATCGTGTTCGCCACCTTCGCGGGCATCTACTTCTGGTTCCCGAAGATGACCGGCAGGCTGCTGGACGAACGCCTCGCCCGGTTGCAATTCTGGACGACGTTGATCGGCTTCCACCTGACCTTCCTCGTCCAGCACTGGCTCGGCGCCGAGGGCATGCCGCGCCGCTACGCCGACTACCTGCCCGGCGACGGTTTCACCACACTGAACACCGTCTCCACGCTCGGCGCCTTCCTGCTCGGCGCTTCGATGCTGCCGTTCATCTGGAACGTCTTCAAGAGCTACCGCTACGGGGAGCCGGTGGCGGTGGATGATCCATGGGGATACGGGAATTCGCTCGAATGGGCAACACCGTGTCCGCCGCCGCGACACAACTTCTTCGAGCTCCCCCGCATCCGCTCCGAGCGCCCGGCCTTCGAACTGCACTATCCGCACATGGTGGCGCGGATGGAGGCGGAAGCGGGTCGGCACTGACGACCCGTTTTTCTGAGCCGCTAGGCATGGCATTACCGCTCTATCGACGCTGCCACACATCCAGCGCACGTCCCACATAGGCGGCGCCTATGTGAGGCATATCGGAGGTGTGTGGGAGCAAGGTCCGTCAGGGGCGGCGGCTGACGATGCGTGCCAAGTCGTACAGCCGGTGGGCGCGGGCGATCTCGGCCGGTGTGAACGGTTCATCAGTCCGCAGGAAGATCAGCGTTCGCTCGTCGTCCGGCAGCTCGAGTGCCGTGCCCTCGGCAGGCTCGTCCGTGAGACCACCGGGCAGGTACCGCGCACCGAGCAATTCCGCTATGGCGAGGGGCAATTCGTCCGCGTCGGCCACCACCCGAGCGGCGACGGCGAGCGCCTTGGTCTGTCCATCGATGAGCGTCAGCGCGGACGCGGGCCACACCCGCACCTTCGCGCCACCCGCCAGAACGACCGCCGCGGTGAGGTCGTGCGTGGTGATTTCAACGGGTGTCGCGACCACCAGTTCGTCCAGCACACCGGACTCCAAGTGATGCACGTGCACGGCCAGGATGTTGGCCCCGCGATCGGCGAGGTGCGCGGCCAGCGCCTCGAGCTGACCGGGCCGATCGTCGACGTGCACCCGTATCCGCCACAGCGCGGGCGCCCGATCGACACGATCGCGGTCCCGCAACTCCGGCCCGTGCAGCCAGGACCCGAGAAACCGCATCGCCGACGGCTCCACCACCCAGATCACCAGGATCGTGGTCGTGATCGTCAACAACAGCACCGCCACCAGATACGGCGGATGCCAATGAATCACCAGCGCGTGCAACGCCAATTCCACCGGAAAGACGGCAGCCAGCTTGGCGAGCGCCAAACGGGTCCGTCGCGGATGCGGCAACCGGCCGCACACATCGCACGCCAGCGCGTGCACACGGGGTCGAGCTGCGATCGGCCTCATCCCCCGACGATCTTGGTAATAGATTTCCTTTCCCGTGCGGACCTGTAACGCGGACGTGAAACCTCCGAGCAAACCCGTTGACCTGCAACAACACTCACCGTGACGCCGCACACACCCCACCGCGAACCGTGCGCAACCCCACACCATTCGCTGCGCCTTCGGCCGCCCGACCTTCCTGACACGCCGTGCTCATTCCCGCGACGACGGGCATCGCGGCGATGGCCAGGGTGGCCGTGTGTGCCCGACCGGAACCCGACGGAGCTCAGACCACGAAGGGAATCAACGCTTTTCGCTCGGTCGGATAATCGGCGAACTTCTCCCGGTACCAGCGGTGCGTCGCGAACGCGCGCGGCACCAGGTTCCCCGCCGTGATCAGGAAGATCACCACGCCGGCCAGGGACCAGGTCAGCAGAGCGAACCCGGCCCAGGCGATCAACTCCCCGAGGTAGGCCGGACTGCTCACGAAGCGAAAGCCGCCGCCGTAGGGGATGCGGTACTCGGTCGCGCCGGGATCGTTCTTGTCGCGCAGGTTGCGCACGATCGCCTCGGAGGACACCAGCAGCCCGAACCCGCACAGGTACACGACAACGCCGATCAGGAAACGCGGGTCGGTGAGCCAGTCGGTGCCGTACTGGTTCTTGTAGTCGTGGCTGAAGAACGCGCCGTTGAGGTAGCCGTGCAGCGAGGTCACGAAGACGCCAGCGGCCAGCACGGAGATGTTGAAGCTGCTGCGCTTGCCCGGCACCTGCCGGATCGAGAGCGGAAAGAACCAGCCGCGGTTGCCGTAGTGCAGCAGCCAGATGCACGCCAGCACCAGCGGCGTCGGCTCGAAGCGATCCGGCCCGCTCAGATAGAACACCGCGAACACCACGGTGGCGGGCAGCTCCATCAACCACCAGCCCAGCTTCGGATTGAGGTTGAAGCCGACCTTCGTCGACGCGAACCGCCCGTACGGACTCTGCGCGAACAGGCCGCCGACCAGCACGAAAGCGGCGAAGGCGAAGGCGATCGCGAGCACGGTGTCGTAGGTGGCGTTCCCGGTGTACCAGTCCATCGAGATCCTTCGTCGAACGGGGCGCCGCCGGCGGTCTACGGTTCGGCGGCACCGAAATTAGAACATGTTCTACCATGGATCCGAGACGTGGCGAGACTATGGAGGACCCTCATGCCGCTGGACCCGACCGCCGAACACCTGCTGGCGGCCGTTCAGGCGTCACCGCGCGCGGTCGCCGCGCACGACAAGACCGCCTGGGTCGGCCTGTTCGCGGACGACGCCGCGGTGCACGACCCGGTCGGCTCCCGCGCGCACATCGGCCGCGCGGCGATCGCCCGGTTCTACGACACCTTCATCGGACCGAACTCCATCGCGTTCCGGGTGGACCGCGACCTGGTCGCCGGGCAGACGGTAATCCGTGACCTGCACATCGAGACGACCATGTCCACCGGCGCCACCGTCACCGTGCCGATGCACCTGCGCTACGACCTGGTCGACACCGGCGACGGCTGGCGGATCGCCCGCTTGGCGGCGCACTGGGAACTCCCCGCGATGATCGCGCGACTGCTGCGAACAGGGCTGCCGGGGCTCCTCGCGGGCGCGAAACTCGGCCCGCAACTGGTCGCCAACCTCGGCGTCGGCGGCGCGACGGGCATGATGCGGGCGTTGCGGAGCGTGGGCAGACCGGGCAAACGCACAACGCGCCAACTGTTCGAGGCGGCGGCCGGGACCGACATCGGCCGCGTGCGCGCGCTGCTCGGCGAGCACGCGGTGGTGGAATTCCCTGCGGGGAACCCGATTTCGGTCGAGGGGTTCACCAATCGCGCCCGCGCCATGCGGTGGGACAAGCTGATCGCCGCGGGCCGCACCGTCAGCGCGAGCGTGCGACTCGGCGAGTCGCACGGCGTGGCATTCCTGGAGTTCGAGGCGAGCGGCCCCCGCATCACCGGCGTGACAGTCTTTCTCGACGCGAATCTATAGCGCGCTCGCGGACTGGACGTCCCACACCGCGCGGGCTCCCGAATCTCCGACGCGGTAGCACAGCACACCCGCGGCGATGCCCGCGACGAGCGCGAGGATCGCCAGCAGCGCCGCCGGTCCGCGACCGATCGCCCGGCCCCGCAGCTCCAGCAGATGGGTGGCGACCAGTAGCGCCGCGACCACCAGCAACGCCACGGCGAAGTACACCATGGTGCGTCCCAGCTCGATGTGGGTGCGCAGTGCGTCGCTCGGGGACGGGAACCGCTCGGCCAATGTCTCGCCCGCGTCGGCGGTGATCGGGGTGAGCACCGCACCGACGAGGGCGAAGGCCGCGACCAACCAGACCAAACGCCGCCGCACCGCGGGCACGAGCGCGGACAGCACCAGCAGCAACGCCGTCAGCGGCACCAGCACCACCACCCCGTGCACCAGCAGCACATGCGCGGGCAAACCGTTGATCGTCTGCATGCGGACGCCCTCCTCGTGTGTCACCCGTTCCCACGAAATCCGCGGCGCGATGGTTCACGGGCGGCGCCCCACCGTAAGAATTCGGCAGCCCAGGTTCGTCTTCCGCGCCAATTTTCCTGCCGAGCTCCGGCCGATACGTTGAATGGGACTGCCGCGCCGGAATCCCGGACCGAATCCGCCGCACCGCGGCGCCCGAGCCGTGCGCCGCGCGCGTGAAAGGACGAACACGAATGAGCGTGGGCATCGCAGAGGACGCCGCCGCACCGGTCACCGAGCTGTATCCGGATCCGCTGCGGCCGCTGGTCCCCGAGCAGGATCCCTTCTACGTGGCGCCGCCGCGCCTGGACCGGTACTCCCCCGGCGCGATCCTGCGCACCCGCCGCGTCGAACTCGCACTGTTCGGTGTCGTCCCGCAGCGCATCTCGGCATGGCAACTGCTCTACCGGACCTGCGATCTGAACAACGTCCCCGAGGTCGCGGTGACCACGGTGCTGCTGCCGTGGAGAGCCGATCCCACGGCGCCGCGCTCGCTCGTGTCGTTCCAATGCGCGATCGACGGCGTCTCCTCCCGCTGTTTCCCTTCCTACGCCCTGCGCCGTGGGGCTCGGGCACTCGGCGCGATCCCGCAGCTCGAGCTACCGGTCATCGCCGGGGCGCTGGCGCGGGGATGGGCGGTGTCGGTCCCCGATCACGGCGGCATGTCGGGGCACTTCGGGGTGGCTCGTGAGCCGGGGTACCGCTCCCTCGACGGCGTCCGCGCGGCGCTGAACTTCGCCCCACTCGGCCTGAGCCCGAGCACGCCGGTGGGTCTGTGGGGATATTCGGGCGGCGGCCTGGCCACCGCGTGGGCGGCGGAACTCGCCGCCGAGTACGCGCCGGAGCTGACGATCGTCGGCGCGGTGGCCGGTTCCCCGGTCGGCGATCCCGGATCGGCGTTCACCCGGCTCAACGGCACCTTCCTCTCTGGTTTCGCCACCGTCTGCGTGGCGGCGCTGCGCCGGGCCTACCCCGCGCTGGACCGCCTGCTGCTCGACGAGGTGAACCCCGAGTTCCTCGGCCTGCTCGCCCAGGCCGAGTCGCGCACCACCTTCGAGCTGATTCCGCGGTTCGCGGGCAAGAACATCGACAAGTACAGCCGCACCACGTTCGAGGAACTGCTCGCCCGACCCGAGATGCGCTACGTCCTCGACGACATCCGCCCCGGCGCTCAGGCCCCCGCCATGCCGATGCTGGTATTGCAGGGCGTCAACGACGAACTCATCGCCGTCGCCGACGTCGACGCGCACGTCGAGCGCTACGCCGCGGCCGGTGCCACCATCCGGTACCTGCGCGACCGGCTGAGCCTGCACCTGCCCCTCCTCTACATCGGCACCCCCTTCACCATGAACTGGCTCGCCGACCGCTTCGACCAGCGCGACACCGGCCCGACCGGCACCGACACGGTGTGGTCGGTCGCCTTCGGCCGCCGAGAAGCCTTGGGCCACTTCCGTTTCGCCAAGCTGTTCGGCCGGATGCTGGCCTCCCGCCCGATCGTCGCGACCGGCGGACCGACCTCGCCCCCGCTGCCGAGGCGAACAGTCGCCTGAGTCCACCGCACCGATCTCGATGCCGGGCCATGCGTCGACTCGACGTGAACTGCCGCGCCGAGCCTCGTCGTCCGCTCACCCGCGCAGGATCGCGAGTTCCTCGGCGAGCACCTTCACCGCGTAGCGGATCTGCTCTTCGGTATGGCACGTGGTGATGAAGAACCGCAACCGGGCCTTGTCCTCCGGCACGGCCGGGTGCAGGATCGGGTTGACATTGATTCCCCTGCGCAGCAGAGCGTTCGACAGCGTCAGCGTCTTCATCGAGTCACCGATGATGCAGGGAACGACTGGGGTGTCGTGGCTGTCGCCGGTGTCGATGCCCGCCTCCTTGGCGAGTTCGAGGAACATCCGGGACAAACCGCGCAGCCGCTCGAAAACTTCCGGCTCCGAGCGCATCTGGCGCAGTGCGGCCAGCGAGGCGGCGGCGTTGGCCGGGGTGATGCCGACGCTGTAGACGAACCCGGGAGCGGTGTACTTCAGGAAGCGGATCAGATCCCGGCTGCCCGCGACGTAACCACCGCAGCCTGCGAGCGCCTTCGACATCGTCCCGGACCACAGCTCCACGTCGGCGCGGTCGACGCCGAAGTACTCGCCGACACCGCCGCCGGTCGCGCCGAGCACGCCGACGCTGTGCGCCTCGTCGATCATCAGCAAAGCCTTGTGCTGCTTCTTGACCTCGATGATCGCGGGCAGATCGGGGATGTCACCGTCCTGGCTGTAGACGCCCTCGATCACGATCAGCACCCGCCGGTAGCGGCCACGGATCTCGGTGAGCATGCGGTCCAGTGCGGCAAAATCGTTGTGCGGGAACGGCCGCCGGGTGGCGCCGGAAAGCTTGCAGCCCTGGAGGATGCTGTCGTGGGCAAGGCTGTCGTGGACGATCAGGTCGTCGGGACCCACGATGTGCCCGATGACCGTGACATTGGTGGCGTGGCCGCTGGTCAGCGCGATCGCGTCCTCGGTGCCGAGCAGCGCGGCGAGTTCCTGTTCCAGCTCGGCGTGGATCGTCTTCTCACCGGAGAGCAGGCGGCTCGCCGAGACGGAGCTGCCGTACCGCGCCACCGCGTCCTGCACCGCGGCGGTCACGGCCGGATGCCCGGACAAACCGAGGTAGTTGTAGCTGGAGAAGTTCAGCACCTCATGGCCTTCGACGACCGAGGTGTCCCGGGTGACTCCGTCGTTGATCAAGAAGTAGGGGTTGGACACACCGAACTTCTCGGCCATGTCGATACGATCGGAGATCGCCTGTACTTCGGGGAAATCCGCGATGCGGTACTGCGGTTCCACGTCGGATCGCGGGAGATCGGGCAAATCCGTCACGGGTGTCTCGGGAAGCTCTGCCGCCGAAACGCTTTCGGCTCCGCCCACGTGTGACGCGACGAGCCCGATCACGTCGCCGAGAGTCGTCGCCTCCGTGAACCAACTCGGCTCGATGACGAGACCAGGGACCTTGCGCGCGAGACCGCTGAACAGGTCGGCGGTCATGATCGAGTCGAAACCCATTTCACCGCAGATCGTTTCGCGGTCCTTCAGCTTCTCGACCGGAAACCCGCTGACCCGCGCGGCCTCGGCGCGCACCACGACCGCCGCATCGAGACCCGCGCCCGCTCGCCCTGACTCGCCGAGCGGCCGGGGCTGGATCGGCTGCGCTGCCACCTCCGCTTTGGCGGCCGCCGCCAGGACGGCGGCCTGCTCGCGGAAGAGGGCGATGAGTTGATCCATGGTGGTTTCCTCGGTGTTCTGCCTTGCGGGCGTGCTTGTTTCGGGAGTGGAGTTCGTTGTTTCCGGAGCAGGTGCGGCGGTCGGCGTCACGTCGACCTGCGTCCAGTAGCGGCGACTCGTGTCGAACTCGTATCCGCCGACGCGCTGCCTGATCCGGTCGGCGGGTTCGTACAGCGCGTCCCAGTGCGGATCGAGTCCGTCGCGGTAGAGCGCGGCGATGGTGTCCGCCAGTTCGTCGCCGGTGGCCTGCGGCCCGGGGCAGGGCGTCAGCATCGGCGCCGCGAGTTCCGGATGGGCCCTGCCGAGCATCGGCGTGAGCGTGCGCTTCGGGCCGACCTCGATCAGGTGCGTCGGCTCGGTGGCCAGCGCTGCGCTCGCGGCGTCGGCGAAACGCACTGTGGCACTGATGTGTTCGACCCAGTAATCGGCATCCATCGGCTCGTCGGCGCCGAGCGGGCGACCGCGCAACGTCGAGTAGATCGGGATGCTCGGCAGGTTGTACGCGCACTCGCGTGCGACCTCCGCGAACTCGTCCCGCATGGGCGCCATCAGCGGCGAATGGAAGGCGTGCGAGACGGTCAGCGGGCGAACCGTGACACCGCGATCCGTCAGCACCGCACGGATGCGGCCGATCGACTCGGCGGCGCCCGACAGCACGATCTCGCGCGGACCGTTGACGGCGGCGAGCGCCACGTCGGGCTCACCCTCGATCAGCTCGGCCACCGCGTCGGCCATGGCGCGGACCGCGAGCATCGCGCCGCCGCCGGGCAGCCGCTGCATCAGGCGGCCGCGGGCGGTGACGAGCCGACACGCGTCGTCCAGCGAGAACACCCCGGCGACGGCGGCCGCGGCGAACTCGCCGACGCTGTGACCGAGCAGCCACGCGGGCTCGACACCGAGCTCGGTGAGCGCCCGGGTCATGGCGTACTCGACCGCGAAGATCGCGGGCTGGGCGAATTCGGTGCGGTGCACGATCTCGTCGTCGCCGAGCAGCAATTCGGCCACCGAACGGCGCAGGTGTGCGGTCATCCGTTCGTCCACCTCGGCGAGTGCCCGCCGGTACACCGGGGACGCCTCGCGCAGAGCGCGTGACATGCCGGGATACTGCGCGCCTTGGCCGGTGAACAACCACCCGATCGATGGCCGTTGCGCGACACCGGAATGCGCCTCGAGCGTGGCGTCGTCGGCGCACTCACGCAGCGCCTCGACAGCCCGTTCGCGATCCCGCACCACGAGCGACAGCCGGTGGCGGCCCGAGGACTTCACCTCATTGCTCGACCAGCACAGTCGGCTCAGCGCGGCGGAGTCCCGCTCCACTACTTCCACGAACCGAAGGGCATTGCGCCGCAATCCCTCCCGATCGTTCGACGACAACGTGATCACGCCGCCGCCATTCGTCGCTACCGTTGGCGGCGTCGGCGGAGCGCTCGCGAGCACCATGTGGGCGTTGGTGCCGCCCATGCCGAAGCTGGAGACCGCACCGTGAATCCGCCCTTCCGGCAACGGCGTCGGCTCGGCGAGCAGCCGCAGACCGTGCTCTGCCATGCGCAGTCGCGCGTTCTCGTCCGCCGCGAACCTGGTGGGCGGCACGACGCGGTGGTGCAGGCTCAACGCCGCCTTGATCAACCCCGCGATACCGGCGGCGCCCTCGGTGTGGCCGAGATTGCCCTTGATCGAGCCGACCCCACAGGGCCGCTCGCGCCGCGCCGCGTGCACCGCGCCCAACGCCTTGACCTCGATCATGTCGCCGAGCACCGTTCCGGTGCCGTGCGCCTCCAGGAACGCGACCTGCGCCGCGGTGACCCCCGCGCGCCGGTACGCCTCGGCGACGACCTGCTGCTGCGCCCACCGGTTCGGGGCGGTGATCCCGTTGCTGCGGCCGTCGTTGTTCACCGCGCTGCCCTTGATCACCGCGTAGATCGGCAGCCCAACCGCCTGTGCGTCCGCGAGCCTGCGCAGCACGAGCACCGCGACGCCCTCGCCGCGGCCGATGCCGTCGGCCTTCCCGCTGAACGGTTTGCAGCGACCGTCCGGCGCGGACAGGCCCGCCTGCGTGTAGAAGACGTTGAGCGCCGGTGTCACCGCGATATTGACGCCCGCGGCGAGCGCCTGATCGCACTCCCCGGCGCGCAGCGCGACGCAGGCCTGGTGGACGGCGACCAGCGACGACGAGCACGCGGTGTCGACCGCCATGCTCGGCCCCTTCAGATCGAGCTGGTAGGACAACCGGTTGGCCGTCATGAAATAGCCGTTGCCCGAACCGATTTGCGGGGTGATGCGCGCATAGTCGCGCATGTGTACGGTGGCCCATTCGTTGGCCATGACACCGACGAACACGCCGGTGTTCGAGCCCGCCTGCCGCCGCGGGTCCAGGGTGGCGTCCTCGAACGCCCGCCACGCGGCCTGCAGCAGCAGCCGCTGTTGCGGGTCCATCGCCGCGGCCTCGCGCGGCGCGATGCCGAAGAATTCGTTGTCGAACGCGTCGGCGTCGGCGAGGAAGCCGCCGGTGCGGTTGTTGACCCGGCCGGGGCCACCGGCAGGGTCGTGGAAATCGGCCGCCCGCCAGCGCTGGCTGGGAACCTCCGCGACCGCGTCGCCGCCCGCCATGAGCAGCGTCCACAGCGCCCGCGCATCCGGCGCCTGCGGGAAGCGGCAGTCGACGCCGACGATCGCGATCGCGTCGCTCGGCTCCGCCGCCCGAGCGTGCCCGCACGTGATCCGCTCGGTGCGTCGACTCATGCGGCGAGCCCGGGTCTGTCGGCGACTTGGTCGGTGATGTACACGGCCAGGTCGACGATGGTCGGGTACTCGAACACGATCGTCGGATCCAGGTCGAGATCCCACTCGTCCTCGATCTCGCCGCAGATGTTCACCGCGGACACCGAATCGAGGCCCAGCTCGGCCATCGGGAGGGTCTCGTCGATATCGCGCGCGGAGCGGCCGAGGTGATCGGCGACCCGGGCGGTGATCCAGTCGGCGACGACGGCGCCCTGCTGGGCCAGCACAAGTGTTCTCATCTGCGGTGATCTCCTGAGTCGGTTGATACTTCGGTCAGACGGTGGCGAGAGCTCGGGCGCGCAGACGCTGGACGGACGGTTCGATCTCCTCGTGCAGCACGCCGTCGACCGTGTTGTCCAAGAACGCGGACCGCATCGAATTGCGTTGCACCTTGCCGCTGGTGGTGCGGTGCACGGCGCGATGCTCGACCAGCACCACGTTCGGCGCTGGCAGGTCGAAGCCGCGCGACACCATCGCTCTGATCCGGGCGGACAGTTCGGCCGAAGGCAGCTCACCCAGCGCGGCGGTGCGCACGCCCTGGACGACCAGCAGCCGTTCCTGATCCCCCGCGTCGATCGAGAGCACGACGCCGGGCGCGTCGGCGACGGCCGGGTGGGCGTCGCGCACGGCCTCCTCGATGTCGTGCGGATACAGGTTGCGGCCGTTCATGATGATCAGGTCCTTGAGCCGCCCGGTGATGAAGAGTTCACCCTCGTGGCGGGCGCCGAGATCGCCGGTCCGCAGATACGGCCCAACGCCTTCGGTGTAGGCGGCGAACCTCTCGCGCGTTTCCTCCGGACGATTCCAATATCCTTGCGCCACACTGGGTCCGCCGATCCAGATCTCGCCGACGTCGCCTTCCGGCAGTGTCCGCATGGTCACCGGGTCGACGATTCGGATGTCGAGACCGGCTACCGCCGTACCGCAGCTCACCAGGCGAGTTCCGTTGTCCGAAGGGGTGATTCGGTGACGTTCCAGTTCCGCGGGGTCTACGTCGAGGTATACCGGCGGCTGCCCGATCCGAGCCGCGGTGGCCATGAGCGTCACCTCCGCCATGCCGTAGACGGGCAGGAAGGCATCGGCGGCGAATCCGGCGGGACCGAGCCGCTCGATCACCGCGTCGAGCGTGCGGGCACGGACCGGTTCCGCACCGTTCAACACCGCTCTCAGCGAGGACAGGTCGAGGTCCGCGAGCTGTGCGTCGGTCACCCGGCGGGCGAGCAACTCGTAGGCGAAATTCGGCGCCGCCGTGACCTGCGCGCGGTACCGATCGACCGCCTCGAGCAGCCGGATCGGGCGCTTCAGGAAGGTCATCGGCGACATGAAGACCAACTCGCCGCCAGCGAACAACGGTTGCAGCAGCATCCCGATCAAACCCATGTCGTGGAAGTGCGGCAGCCAGCCGACAACGGTCACGTCGCCCTCGATGGAATTCGCCGCACTGATGGCGGCCTCGTTGTGCACGAGGTTGCCGTGCGAGACGATCACGCCCTTGGGCTCGCTGGTGGAACCCGAGGTGTACTGCAGGAAGGCGGTGGTGTCGGCGGTGATCGCAGGCATGACCCACGCGTCCGGATCGCCGAGCGGCTCATCGGTGGCCGCGACCGCGATGCCCATCTCGTCGCTGTCGCGCAGCCACGCGGCCAGCGGCTCGCGGAATTCGGCCGTGGTGAGGATCAGCCGGGCGCCCGCGTCCTCGATCATGCCGAGAAGGCGCCGGATGCTGCGCTCGTCGTGCGGCGCGGGGGCGGGTACCGCGATCACCCCGGCATAGAGGCAGCCGAGGAAGGCGCGCAGGAACTCGAGGCCGGGCGGATAGAGCAGCAGCACCGGCCGGTCGGCGTCGTCGTGCCGCGCCAGCCACTCGGCCAGCGCCATAGCATCCCGATCCAACTCCCGGTAGGTGGCGACCTCCTCGACCAGCTCCCTCCCGACCTCGCGCAGATAGGTGTACGACCTGGTGTCGCCGTAAGCGGCCGCCTGACCACGCAGGTGTGCGACGAAGGTGGAATGCATCGGGTGAACTCCTGGCGAGGGTGGATCGTGTATCGCGGGTGAAGGTGAGGTCTGGTCTGTCTCGGGTACCGGCCTCGATAGCTATCGTCCGCCCGCGATTTCTTGGCAAATAGGCACCGAAGGTGTGGAGCGCACCCACCCCCGGGGGTCCGCGCCGCGCCCCGGGGTGCACGGGGTGCACGGGACATGCGGCTTCGGAACCTGCCCGCGAGGCCGTGAAAACCGCCCACTACCAGGCATGATGTCTGCGCCTGTTCGGTCATCGACCGAGTCGTACGGAGGGCGGCTGTAGCGTCAGCGTCTGCGAGGGACACGCACGCGATCGGTGCGTGGCGACCGCCGACGAGCCCTCGATATGGGCAACTGCACGATCGCTGGCCGAAGCTTCGTTCAGCCACGGTGGAGACGATCGCGATGCGTGTACATCGCGTTCAGGGCGCCACCGGATTCAGCACCACTCCCGAGGCGCCCATCGGGTCCCGCCAGCCGATCGAAGATCACTCCGCTCGAGCAGCCGACGAATGCGCGTGCACGCGCAGCCGGATCCAGGACGCGGCGAACATTTCAACCGCCAAGGCGCGACACCGCGAAGGCGAAGACCACCACGGCGCCTGGCGCCGGGCAGCGTTGGCGCTTTACGGGGCGTCCGCTATTCGTTCTCGGCCACAAAGTAATTCGCGGCAACGGGCTCGAGCGCTTGTGAATGCGCGAACCGCAGTGGATCGAATTTCGGGCGGCCGAGTTGTCGGACGCCCATTTCTTCCGTCTGCCGGTAGACCGCGAGCACATATCGGTGCGGCCCCGAGCCTGGGGGCGGAGTCGGGCCGGCGTACGGCACGATCTCGGAACCGCGGGCGATATCGAGTCCCGGAATGTCGCCCACCGCCCAGTGCAGCCAGCACAGCCCCTGCGACGTCGCCCTCGAGGGCGCGTCCGGATCGAACATCAGAACCGCGTGCGAAGCGGATTCGTCGTCCGGCAGTGGCCATTCCAGATGGGGCGCGCCCGCCGTCTGCTCGACCGAGAGTTTCCCGCCCGGCGACACCGCCACACCGCCGTATTTCGCCGATAATTCGACGCCCTCGAATGCGTCGATCTGGTCCGGGACCAATCGCTCGCGCCGCAACGCGGTCAGGAGTGCCTCATTGGCGTTCACGTCCTGGATTATTGCGCGATCACCGCTTTCCGCCCGACAAGACGCGCCGCCCGACTGCCGACCGCATCACCGAATGGGCAGCGCCACCGCCACCTCAGAGTTCGGCGACGCAGACCACGAAGCGGCGTTGGCTGTAGACGAATCCGTAATTGCCGGAGGCGCATTGATTGACGTCGGTGACGCCCTGCTTGACTTCCAGCACCCGCACGCCCTTGGCCGTGCTCTCCGCGGCGCAATCGATGTGTTTCGGATTGCCCGCGCCGAGTTCCATGCAGCCGCCGACGACCCAGTCGATATCCATGCACAACGATCCATGCTCGACGCCGCGCACACGCTGGCCGTAGGACTGGTCGGAGTCGGCCGGGCATTTGCCGTCGGCGGGCACTTTGTCGAAGACCTTGTAGCTGGAATTCCCGCCGCCGCAGGCGGCTTTCTCGATCTCGTCGGCGCCGCCGCCGAGCACAGCGCAATCACCGATATTCATCAGAATCGCGGTCGGGGCCTTGCTGGCCGGACTGAGCTCGTCGGTCATTGGTTCCGCGTAGGCCGGTTCGGGCGCGCGCGTTGTCGACGGCGTCGCCGAAACCGTTGTCGCGCGGGTCGTCTCGACAGATTGCGGGGAAGCACTGCTCATCGGCTCCGGCTCGTCCATGGAGAACGCCACCATGATCGTCAGGCCGGTGCACAGGGCGCAGACCAGCATGAATGCCGCGAGGGCGAACCCGGCACGAACACGTTGGCGCGACACGTCTCGCCCTCCACAGCTGTCACGCTTCGAACCCCGCCCCTGACGAGATCTGAAGTCTGAAACTTGCACTCTGAAACTCACGAAATGCTTACACGACTCCGGGCGGGTTGTCGAATCCGGGCATTTCGGTCATCCGACTAGGTCACGAATGGGCAACGATATGCCTGATTTCCTGCCGAATCCGGATGTAGTCCAAAGATTTTCGGACTCTGTATGTCCCGCGCGCTATACAGTCACCCGCCATCCGGCCACGGGAGCCGGAGATCTCGTCAAAAGGAATTCAGCATGAAGTTCGGCATGCTTGCCACAACGACACTCCTGACCGCCGCCACAGTCGGCCTCGCCGCGGGCATCGCGCACGCGAACCCCGTTGAAAAGCAGGAGGTTTCGGCGTCCGGTGTCGACCAGGGCGTCGGCTACCGCACCGCGCTGTCCGATGCCTCGCGCATCGTCGCCACGACCGTCGACAGCGGCCGGTTCGAGATCGCCGAGGGCGGGGAGAAGGTGGTGCTGAAGTCCGACCGCGGCGATGTCGTCACCGATGTGCCGCTGACCTACGAGCTCTCCGGACACCGCCTGTCGGTGGCGAACGAGATCAGTGAAGACGGCCGGAAGCTGACGCTCACGCCGACGGTCGACGCGAAGGCGATCGGCGAGATGCAGCCGGTCGACTCGCAGGCGCGCCTCGCCACGGAGATCAACAAGAACGTGGTCGGGCTCGTGGCGGGCGGAGTGCTCGGCGGCCTGATCGGCGCGGTGCTCGGCCTCGGCTTCTTCAGCATCATCACCGGACCCATCGGCGCGGTCGTCGGCGCGATCGCCGGCGGCTACATCATGGGCGGCCAGCCGTTCATGGACGCGATGTCGGCCGCCCTCAGCGGCCAGCCCTGATCGCGAGCCGAGACGAAAAAGACTCGAGGCCGGAGAGAAAATCTCTCCGGCCTCGAGTCGTTTGTAGCGGGGACAGGATTTGAACCTGCGACCTCTGGGTTATGAGCCCAGCGAGCTACCGAGCTGCTCCACCCCGCGTCGGTGAACACCAGATTACACACGTCTACGCAGGGAAGGCAAATCGCTTACCGAGGAGGCCATTCGGGCAGGTCAGCGGGCCGCCGAGGGTTCAGACACGGCAAGTCGACAGTCTCGTCGACGCCGAAATGAGCATATCGCCGCATCGAGCGGCAACTCATCGATGCCGTTCGCGGGCGTGGATGTTGGCGCGGACGGCCAGCGCCGAGCGAGCGGACATTGCAGATTCGGCCGCACATCGGGGGCCGTTGAGGGCCCATTTTCCGGAAGCCAACCGACCAGTTCCGCGCTTCAAACGTGACAGCCATCACTATTTCACAGTGATCTCGCGCACATAACGATGCTATAACGTACCGACCAGAACCTGCACTCGAGGCATTTCTCACCTGGGAATACATCGGTTTTCGCGTTATTCGCTTCATGCAATTCCCGGAGTTATCAAGATGTGATCTGCCGAGATTTATTCGTTACCGTCGGTCCACGGCCCGGATCAACCGTGATGGGCTCGAACTCGAACCGCCGAACACCGGCGACCCTGTCCCGCGGTTCGAGGATCCCCGACCTCCTGGGGACAGGGACGCGATGGCACTCGTCGAGTCGGTGGGCGCAGGGAGGGAAACCACCATGTCTGAGAACCGGAAGTTCAGCACCCGCGCCCTCGGCCTCGCCGCCATCACCGGCGCCTTTGTTGCCGTCCCGTTCGCACTCTCCACCGCCACGGCCTCCGCCGCCCCGACCCACAACTGGGACGGCGTCGCACAGTGCGAGAGCGGTGGCAACTGGGGGATCAACACCGGTAACGGCTACTACGGCGGCCTGCAGTTCTCGCAGAGCACCTGGGCCGCCAACGGCGGCACCGGCTACGCCCACAACGCCAGCAAGGAAGAGCAGATCCGGGTCGCCGAGAACGTGCTCGCCACCCAGGGCGTCGGCGCCTGGCCGACCTGCGGCCAGTACCTGCAGGCGGGCCAGTCCGCTCCGGAGCCGGAGGCCGAGCCCGTCGCCCCCGCGCTGCCCGCCGCGCCCGAGCTTCCCGCCCCCGCGGTCGAGCAGAGCCAGGACGTCGTCGAGCAGGTCAAGAGCACCGGCGCCGAGCTGGCCAAGCAGTACGGCCTGGAGGGCCAGTACCAGCAGCTGCTGTCGCAGCACAGCGCGCTGATCGACTCGCTGGGCAACTGACGCCGAAACCCCGTCACCGCACCAGCACACAGAAGCGGCGCTGCCATCACTGGGGATGGCAGCGCCGCTTTCTATTTCAGGCTCAGCGACCGCTGGCTTCGTACGCCTTGATCGCCTGCTCCAACCTGCTGAACGCCGCACCGAGACTGGCGAGATCACCGCTGCGCTGAGCGTCGCGCACATTGCGCAGGGCCGCGTCCAGTTCCAGGACCGCAGCGTCCTTCGCGTTCGGCGGCGGCGGGGTGGTGCCCTGGGCGTTCGGTGGCGGCGGGGTCGTCCCCTGGTTCGGTGGCGGGGTCGTTCCCTGCTGGTTCGGCGTCTCGACTCCCGGAGCTGTCGCGGCGCTGCCGCTGCCGGGGAAGATCTTGTCTAGGGCCGCGGCGAGCGTCGGCTCGTAGCCGACCAGCACCGACCCGGTCGCGGGATCGCGATAGCTCACGAGCACGCGGGCCAGCTGCGGGAAGGTCGAGGTGTTCGGTCCGCTGTTGCGTTCGGTGTACAGCGGCTCGACGTAGAGAATGCCGCCGTCGGCGATCGGCAAGGTGAGCAGATTGCCATATTTGATCTTGTTGGAACCCTGCAACAGCGTTTTGTCGCGCGAGACCTCGTCGTTGATGGTCATCGTGTTCTGCGTTTGCTGCGGACCCTGCGTCTGCGAATCCGTCGGCAGCTGCAAGACCGTGAACTTGCCGTAGTTCCCCGGATCCGAACTCACCGAGATATAGGCCGACAGATACTGCCGGTTGAAGCCGACCATAGCGCTGGTCAGATTGAACTCGGGCCGTCCGCTCTTCGGGTCACCGACCAACGCGTAGTACGGCGGCTGCTTGAAGGTGCCGCCCTCGATCGTCGGATCGCTCGGCACCGACCAGAACGCGTTGTTGGTGAAGAACTCTCGCGGATCGTTCACGTGGTACTTGCTGAGCATCTCGCGCTGCACCTTGAACAGGTCTTCCGGGTAGCGGAAGTGCGCGCGCAGCTCCGGCGAGATGTCGCCCTCCGGCTTCACCGCGTTCGGGAACACCCCGCGCCAGGCCTTCAGCACCGGATCGGCGGAGTCGACCTCGTACAGGGTGACGGTGCCGTCGTAGGCGTCGACGGTGGCCTTCACCGAGTTGCGGATGTAGCTGACCTCCTTGCGGGGCAGCAGCCGTCCGGTCTTCTTGTCGACGCTGTCCTCGACCGCGCCCTCCAGCGAGGTGCTCTGCGCGTACGGGTAGTTGTCCAGCGTGGTGTAGGCGTCGACGATCCAGACGATGCGCTTGTCCACCACCGCGGGGTAGGCGTTGCCGTCGGCGGTCAGCCAGGGCGCGACCTTCTCGATCCGCTCGCGCGGATCGCGGTTGAAGATGATCTTCGAGTCGTCGCCGATGGCGCCGGAGAACAGGATGTTGCGCTCGGCGTACTTGGCGGCGAAGGCCAGCCGGTTGAACCAGGACCCGATCGGCACGCCGCCGGAACCGGTGTAGGTGTACTGCACGTTGTCCAGGTCGTATTCGCGCGCGGGCTGCCCGGCCGCGCCGACGATGGCGTAGTCGGCGTCGGACTGGGAGATCAGCTCACCGAAGTAGATGCGCGGCTGGTCGACCTTGATGGCCTGGCGGTCCTGCGGCGTGGAGATGTCGCTGACGAAGCTCAGCGGGCCGTCGTCGAAGACCGGAGAACCGCTGTCGCTGCTGCCCGCGACGGTCGCGTCCTTGGCCGCGGCCTTGTTGATGCGGTTGGCCGGGGCGGCGACGAAGCCGTTGCCGTGGGTGTAGACGGTGTGCCGGTTGATCCAGTCGGTCTGATTGTCCTTCAGGCTCTGCGGCTCCAGCTCGCGCGCCGCGACGATGTAGTCCTGGACCTCACCGTCGATGGTGTAGCGGTCGATGTCGAGCGGGTTGGGGAAGCCGTAGAAGTTCTTCAGCTGGCGTAGCTGCGTGAAGGTGGGCGACAGGATGTTCGGATCGAGCAGCCGGATGTTGGAGATGGTGGTGCGGTCGGCGGGAACGTCGCGCGGGTTCTTGGTGCCGTCGCCCTTGTAGTTCTGGTAATCGACCTTGTCGTCGGTGATGCCGAACGCCTGCCTGGTCGCGGCGATGTTGCGCTCGATGTACTCCGACTCCTTGTCCGCGGCGTTCGGGCGCACCGAGAACTGCTCGACCACCAGCGGCCACACCGCGCCGACCAGGATCGAGGAGAGCACGAGCAGCGCTGCGGCCATGGCGGGCACGCGCAAGTCGCGCAGCACGATGCCCGCAAAGAACGCCAGCGCGCAGATCACCGCGATGGACAGCAGGATCAGCTTGGCGGGCAGCACCGCGTTGATGTCGGTGAACGAACCACCGGTGAAGGTGGGTTCCTTGCGCGCGCTGGAGAGCAGCTCGTAGCGGTCGAACCAGTAGGCGATCGCCTTGAGCAGCACGAAGATTCCGGCGAGCACGGCGAGCTGGATGCGCGCGGGCTTGGTGAGCGTGCCCTCGCGACCGCTCAGCCGCAGGCCGCCGAAGATGTAGTGCGTCACCAGGTTCGCGAAGAACGCGATGACCACCGCGACGAAGAGCCAGTTCAGCACCATCCGGTAGAACGGCAGATCGAAGGCGTAGAAACCGACGTCGAGGCCGAACTGGGGATCGGTCTCGCCGAAGGAGCCGCCGTTGAGGAACAGCTGCACCGTCACCCAGTTCGACTGGGCCACCAGGCCGGAGAGCAGACCGAGCAGCACCGGGATGCCGATGCCGAACAGCTTGAGCTTGCTCATCACGGTGGTGCGGTAGCGCGCGATCGGATCGTTCGGCCCGGCGGCCGGGACGAACACCGGCCTCGTCCGATAGGCGAGCAGCAACGCGAGCCAGACCACGAGACCGACGAACACCGCGACCGCGAGGAACAGCAGGATGCGGGTGCGCAGCACGGTGAGATACACGTCGCGGAAACCGACCTCACCGAACCACAGCCAGTTGGTATAGGTATCGGTCAGCCGTGGCCCCAACAGCAGCAACGCCGCCAGGATGATGGCCGCCACCAGCAGCACGCGGCTGCGTCGGGACAACGAAGGTAAGCCGGTTGGGGGCCGCATGCCCACGGTGCCACTCTCCAGGGTCCGGCGGCGCCCAACCGGCATATTCGGTCGGTGCGCCGCATTCCGACGTTGCGGTTCGGTCCTCGCGGACCGTCTGGCGCCCACTCTACGGAAACGGACATCGCGACGTCGTGTGTGGCCTCGGTGAGCTCGCCGGAATCGATTTCGGTGGCTTCGCCGATCGGCTCGCGGTGGTGATGCGAGGATGTCCACCGTGAACGCCGATCTGCACGCCGAGCTTGTCCTGTCCCGCGCCGTCCGGGAAGTCGCGGAGTTCGCCGACGCCGAGGGCTGGGGCCGTCCGCCGCAGATGTTCGCGCTGGTGCCGACCGCCGATCTGGTCGCGGCCGAACCCGGCCTGCTCGATCAGATCGACCAGGGCGACGAGCTGACTCCGATCGCGCAGGAGCCGTTGCCCGACGACATCACCGGCGGTTCGATGGCGCTCGACGAATTCCTCGCCACCACGAGCTGGCCACCCGCCGTCAAAGGTTGTGTGCTGGTGCAGGAGATCGTGGTGCTGCCGCCGGACGCCGAGAGCACCCTCGACGACGCGCTCGCACCGCTGCTCGCCGACCACGAGGCCGCCGACGCCGCGGCCCGCGCCGCCGCCGAGGCGCACCCGGGCCGTCGCGAGGCGCGACTGTTCGCCGCCGTCCTGCGCGACGGCGCGTCGCTGTCGCTGTTGCAGGTGCGCCCGCAGGACGACGAGGACGATTTCGGTGACCTCGACCTGCGGACCTACCCGAACCTGGCGCCGAACCTCATCGAGGCGCTGCACCACACGCTGGACTGATCAGCCGCGGAATCAGCCGCAGCTCGGCGCCTCGACGCCCGCGTTCATCGACTCGAGCGACCGCACCGCGCCCTCGAGGGTCTCCACCTTGACCAGGCGCAAGCCTTCGGGAGTGCGCTGCCTGGCCTCGTTGCAGTTGGCCGCGGGCACCAGGAAGGTCTCGGCGCCCGCCTCGCGCGCGGCCATCATCTTGTATTGAATGCCGCCGATCGGGCCGACCGCGCCGTCCTGATCGATGGTGCCGGTGCCCGCGACGAACTTGCCACCGTCCAGGTCGCCGGGGCTCAGCTTGTCGATGAGGGCGAGGCTGAACATCAGTCCCGCCGACGGGCCGCCGATGTCGGCCAGGTTGAAGGTGACCTGCATGGGCGGCAGCGCGCCCTCGCCCGGGGTGACGCCGAGGTAGCCCTTGGCCGGATCGTCCGGGCGCGCGCCGAGGGTGATGGTCGCGGTCTGCTCGGCGTTGTCGCGGCGGAACACCACGGTCAACTGGCTGCCCGGCGACTGCGTGGAGACCGCGGTGACCAGGTCTTTGGGCGTCGTGATCGGCGCGCCGTTCACGCTGACGAGTTCGTCGCCGGGGCGCAGCGCGTCCTTGGCGGGAGCGTCGTCGCCGACATTGCGGATCAGCACGACGGTCGGCAGCTTCAGGTAGTGCAGCGCCGCGACCTCGGCATTGCCCTCGGAGTCCTTGAACTCCTGCTGATTGGACTTGTCGATCTCCTCACGCGGCACGCCGGGCGGATACACCTCGGCGCGCGGGACCAGACCGTGCTGGCCGCTGACCCAGAAGCCGAACGCCTCGAACAAGTTCAGTCCGTCGCGCACCGCCACCGTGGTCATGTTCAGGTGCCCGCTCGCCGGATCGAGTTCGGCGCCGACCACGTCGACGACCTGCTTGCCGTCGACCTCGCCGAGAGTGTTGAAGGTGGGCCCGGGTCCGAGCGCGACGAACGGCACCTTGACCACGGTGCCGATGACACCGAGCACGAGCACCGGAACGAGCGCGGCAAGGAGGGTGAGGATCCGACGATTCACCCCGCCCACCATAGTGATCCTCCACGGCGGCGGACGGTGCAGGCGCGGAATCCGTGCGCGCGCCGCGCGGTCGTTCGCTGTGCGCGTAAAGGGCGTGCCAGCTGGTCGAGCACGGGCCGCCCACGTCACGCGCCGATTGTCCGCGCGTAACGTTAGAGGCATGACTGACTTCCCGTTCGGATTCTCGAACCGTGACGACGATGACCCGCGCAAGCGCGGCGAAGAGCCGAACGGTCCCGGGGCGAACAATCCGTTCGGCTTCCCGATCGGCGGCGGCGCGGCCGGATTCGATCCCGCGCAGCTCGGCCAGATGTTGACCTCGCTCGGTCAAATGCTCAGCGGCATGGGACAACCCGGCGGCGCGTCCGCGGGTCCGGTCAACTACGACGTCGCCAAGCGTCTGGCGCGCCAGCAGCTCGGCTCGGCTGTGACGCCCGTCTCGGCGAGCACCCAGCAGGCGGTGGCCGACGCGGCGCGCCTCGCCGAACTCTGGCTCGACGACGCGACGACGCTGCCCGCGGGCGCGCCGAAGACCGTGGCGTGGACGGCCAACGACTGGATCGAGGAGACGCTGTCCACCTGGAAGCGGTTGTGCGACCCGGTCGCCGAGCAGATCTCGGGCATGTGGACCGCGCAACTACCCGAGGAGGCCAGGGAATTCGCCGCGCCGATGGTCGGCATGCTCGGCCAGATGGGCGGTCTCGCGTTCGGCTCGCAGCTCGGCCAGGCGCTCGGCCAGCTGGCCAAGGAGGTGCTGACCTCCACCGATATCGGTCTGCCGCTCGGCCCGACCGGCACCGGCGCGCTGCTGCCCACCGCGATCGCGGAGTTCAGCGCGGGCTTGGAACAGCCGGAGAGCGAGATCCTGGTGTTCCTCGCGGCCAGGGAGGCGGCCCACCAGCGGCTGTTCGCGCACGTGCCGTGGCTGCGTCAGCAGGTGCTCGGCGCGGTGGAGGACTACGCGCGCGGCATCAAGATGGACTTCTCCGCGCTCGAGCAGGCCGCCCAGGGCATCGACCCGATGTCGCTGACCGACCCGTCGAAGCTCGAGGAGATCCTGGCGCAGGGCGCGTTCGAACCGCAGACCACACCGGAGCAGAAGCAGGCGCTGGAACGGCTCGAGACGCTGCTCGCCCTGATCGAGGGCTGGGTGCAGGTCGTGGTCACCGATGCGGTCGGCGACCGGCTGCCCGGCGCGGGCGCGCTCGCCGAGACGCTGCGCCGCCGCCGCGCTACCGGCGGGCCCGCCGAGCAGACCTTCGCCACGCTGGTCGGCCTGGAGTTGCGGCCGCGCAAGCTGCGCGAGGCCGCGCAGCTGTGGCGGCGGCTGACCACCGACGCGGGTATCGACGCCCGCGACGGCGTCTGGGCGCATCCGGACCTGCTGCCCGACTCCGAGGACCTGGACACCCCCGCGGGCTTCATCGACTCGGTCATCGGCGGCGGAACGACCGCGTTCGACGACCCGCTGGCGCAGCTGGCCGAGACCGAGGCGCGCGAGCGCGCGGAGGCCGAGGGCGAGGGCGGCGACGGACCGGACCTGAACAAGGGCGACGACAAGTCCTGAGAATTCCCCTGTGAACAGCGCGAATTCCTGTGGATAACCACCGGTTTCGCGCCCGTTCGCGTCGGGCGTGGTGCGCATACTGCTTGCCATGACCACGTTGCGCCCGCAGGGCCCGATGCTGCATCCCCGGGTGACGATCCTCGTTCGCCCGTCCGGGGTGGTCCAGCTCGGCTGGGATCCGGAACGCGCACTGCTCCTCGAACCGCCGGAGCTGGACACGCAGGCCGTGCTCGGCTTCCTCCGTCTGCTCGATGGGCTGCGAACGCGGCCGCAGATCCTGTGGCAAGCGGGCCGCAACGGCGTCGCCGCCGAACGCGCCGTCACGCTGCTGGAGGAGATCGATGCCGCGGGGCTACTGGTGCAGCCGCGAGATCGTCCCGGCCCGATCCGCGCGGTGCGGGTACACGGCCTCGGCCCGCTCTCGGACGCGATCTCGGCGGGATTGCGCCGCGTCGGCATCCGCCCGGTGCGGTCGCGCGGGGACGCACCGGAGGCCGTGGTCACGGGACCGCGCGCCGACGATCTCGTGGTGCTCGCCGACACCGTGGTCACCGACCCGCGTCTGGCGAGCGAACTTGTGCTGCACCGCATTCCGCATCTCCCGGTGCGCGTGCGCGACGGAACGGGTGTCGTCGGTCCGCTGGTGCTGCCCGGCGAGACCAGCTGCCTGCGCTGCGCCGACCTGACGCGCGTCGACTACGACGCGGAGTGGCCCCACCTCGCCGCCCAGCTGCTCGGCCGGGTCGGGCACGCCTCGCCCGCCGCCATCGCGGCGACGGCGGCGCTCGCGCTCGGCGAACTCGAGGCGATCCTCGACTGCTCGCCGCGCCGACCTCCCGCGACGCTGGACGCCACGCTCGAGTTGGACCTCGATTCGCACCTGCTCCAGCGAAGGTACTGGGCGCCACACGCCGCCTGTGGTTGTCGCACGATCGGCGCGGGGAGCGCAACGTGAGATCGAAAACTCGCAATTGCCATGGCAAAGCTCCGGGTGCTTCGGCCATGATGGGGAGGTGTCTGAGATCGTGCGCCGTAGCTCGTCCCGAAACGCCAAGTTAGCCAAGATTCCGCTGGGTATCGCCGGTCGGGCCGCCGTCGGCTTCGGCAAGAGGCTCGCGGGCGGTGACAAGGGCGAGATCAGCGCGCAGCTGAACCAGCGGGCCGCCGAACAGCTTTTCACCGTGTTGGGCGAGCTCAAGGGCGGCGCGATGAAGTTCGGGCAGGCGCTGAGTGTGATGGAGGCCGCGGTTCCCGAGGAGTTCGGTGAGCACTACCGCGACGCGCTGACCAAGTTGCAGGCCGCCGCACCGCCGATGCCAGCGGAGACGGTGCACCGGGTGCTGGATCAGCAACTCGGCACCCAGTGGCGGCAGCGCTTCCGTTCCTTCGAGGACGCACCGTCCGCCTCGGCGAGCATCGGACAGGTGCACAAGGCGGAGTGGTCAGATGGTCGCACCGTGGCGGTGAAGGTGCAGTACCCGGGCGCCGACGAGGCGCTGCGCGCCGACCTCAAGACGTTGTCGCGGATGACCGGCCTGATCTCCTCGGTGATCCCCGGCGCGGACGTCAAGCCGATCCTGGCCGAGATCACCGAGCGCACCGAGGAGGAGCTGGACTACCGCAACGAGGCCGCGAACCAGCGTGCGTTCGCCAAGGCCTTCGATGGACACCCGGAGATCGTGGTGCCGAAGGTGGTGGCCTCCGCGCCGAAGGTGATCGTGACCGAATGGCTCGAGGGAACTCCGGTGTCCCAGATCATCAAGGCGGGCGCCGACGATCCCGAGGGCACCGTGACCCTGCGCAACCGGGTAGCGCTGCTGATGGGCCGTTTTCACTTCTCCTCGCCCGAGACCGTCGGACTGCTGCACGCCGATCCGCATCCGGGCAACTTCATGGCGCTGGCCGACGGCAGGCTGGCCGTGATCGATTTCGGCGCGTGCGCGCCGCTGCCCAACGGTTTCCCCGAGATTCTCGGGCGGATGCTGGCGATGGCCGTCGAGGAGGACTACGACGGGCTGACCCAGTTGATGTACGACAACGGATGGGTGATCCCCGGCCGCACCGTCACCCATCGGGAAATCGCCGACTATCTGCGGCCGTTCGCCGATCCGATCAAGACCGACTCGTTCCACTTCACCCGCCGGTGGATGCAGCGCGTCGCGGGCAAGGCGACCGACTTCACCAGCGCGGAGATGAAAACGGCTCGGGCGCTGCAACTTCCGGCCGAACACGTGATGATCTTCCGGGTGCTCGGCGGCTCGGTGGGCATCCTGGCCCAGCTGGACGCCGAGGTGCCGTTCATGCAGCTGGCCACGACTTGGCTGCCCGGCCTGCGCGACGAACGCTCGGCCAGCTGACCGGCGCGAAAAACACTCCCCCACAACGCAAACGGGCCGCCCACCTGATCTCGAGGTGAGCGGCTCGTCTGCTTTCTCGTTCCTGGGCCCGGCTGGGGTCCGGATCGGACGGTTGGGCCTCAGCGACCGGAGGGAGGAGAGGCCAGGGCCCGGCTCTCACGCCGGAACCGCGACCTTGCGCGGACGACCGCGCGGACGCTTGCGGGCGATCACGACACCCTGGTCGAAGATCTCACCGCCCCATACGCCCCAAGGCTCGCGCCGATCGATGGCCGCGGTCAGGCAGCCCTTGCGGATCGGGCAAGACGCGCACAGCGCCTTGGCCTGCTCCAGCTGGCCCGGGCTCTCCGCGAACCAGAGATCGGGATCTCCGGCTCGACAGGGCAGGACCTTGGTGACCTCCCGGGTGACAGCGGTGGCCTGCGGCCAGCTCTCTGCGGGGAACACGTTGTTCTCCTTCAGTTCGGTTTGCAGCGGTTCGTTAGTTGTCCACGAAACCGGTGGCAAACGGCTGAAGGGCCGCTTAAAAGTACTGGCCACGGTTTCGCTTCGTGCGAGCCGTGGCCAGGAGGTCTGGGGTGGGTCCCCTACCTAGGTCGACACCTGTGTCGATTCCTGATCACGGTCGCTGGGTGTGCGGTGCGGAGGCGTGCTGCCGGCAGCAGATCGATGTCTGCCATGGGCTCGGCCGCCGGCTCATAGCCGGCTTCGCGAGCGACGACGCCGACGGCCGCATTGGCGGTCGGCTGCCAGCCCCCGCTGGGCTTGTCCTGGAGAAGGGTGTGAATCGGCCGATGCGCCGGCGAAATCGTCGCCGGCGTACCAAAACCGCACACACTTACCGAGGACAGACCGATCCCCTGCAAAGCGAGGATCCCCCGGGAGGCCGACATGGACATATCGACCGCAACGCCGATGGCGCCGAAGTTGTTGATGCCGTTCATTGGTCTGCCTCCCTCCTGTTCTCGTTGTGTCGTTCAGTTTCGCGCGCCGGAATGCCCTCCCGGTGCGTGATTCCCACCATATGCAATGTCGACGGAACCGACAACCTATTTTCTACCTGCGGTTTTGTGATGTCGACCGGACTCGCGACGCGACGATCGCGAGCACGTCGGCCCCGTAGTCGACGATCTTCTTCGCCCCGATGCCCGGGATCGCTTCCAGTGCACGGTCGTCGGCGGGCAGTTGCTCGGCGATCGCGGTGAGCGTGGTGTCGGTGAACACCACGAACTCCCGAACCCGCAGTGCCTCGGCCTTTTCGGCGCGCCACTCCTTCAGCGCCGCCAACAGCGCCGCGTCCAGTTCGGCGGGGCAGCGACGGCAACGGCCCAGCATGGTGGCGTAGGTGCCGATCAACGGCTTCGCGCAGACCCGGCAGGACGGGCGTATCCCGTTGTGCTCGGGACGCCCGGTCGACGCCGCGATCCGCGACGCGGGGGAATCGTCGGGCACCAGACCGTTGAGGAAACGGGAACGCCTGCGGGTGCGCCTGCTGCCCTCACCGCGCGACAGCGCCCAGGACAGCCGCAGATGCTCGCGCGCCCGTGTCACGCCCACGTACAGCAGCCTGCGTTCCTCTTCCAGCGCGGCCTGATCGCCGACCGAGCCGTCGTCGGCGAGCGCGTGCGCGATCGGCAGCGTGCCGTCGGCGAGCCCGACCAGGAAGACCGCGTCCCACTCCAGACCCTTGGCCGCGTGCAGCGAGGCGAGCGTCACGCCCTGCACGGTCGGTGGGTGCCTGGCCTCGGCGCGGGCGGCCAGCTCGCCCAGCAGGCCGGGCAGCTCCAGGTCGGCGTCGTGCTCGACCAGTTCCTCGGTCAGCCGGACCAGCGCGACCAGCGACGACCACCGCTCGCGGGCTTGCGCGCCCGCGGGTTCGGTCGCGGTCAGGCCGACCGGGGCGAGCACCGCCCGAACCAAGGTGACCAGGGCCGCACCGCGCCGGGACTGATCGGGCAGATCATCGCGGGCGGCGGCCTGGCGCAGCGCCTGCACGGCCTGCCTGACCTCGGCGCGCTGGAAGAATCCCTCGCCGCCGCGCACTTGATAAGGAATGCCGCGCTCGGTGAGCGCCTGCTCGTAGGCCTCGGACTGGGCATTGATGCGATAGAGCACGGCGATCTCCGCCGCGGGGGTGCCCGCCGCGATCAGCCTTTTGATCTCGTTCGCGACGCCCGCCGCCTCGGCCGGTGCGTCGTCGTACTCGGTGAACTCCGGCTCCGGACCGTCCGGGCGTTGGCCGATCAGCTGGAGCCGAGTGCCCGCGATGCGGCCGCGCGCGGCGCCGATCACCCGATTGGCCAGCGACACCACCTGCGGCGTCGAACGGTAGTCGCGCTCCAATCGGACGACTGTCGCGTCCGGGAAACGCCGCGAGAAGTCGAGCAGGTAGCTGGGGGTGGCGCCGGTGAAGGAGTAGATCGTCTGGTTCGCGTCGCCGACGACCGTCAGATCGTCGCGATCACCGAGCCAGGCGTCGAGCACCCGCTGCTGGAGCGGCGTGACGTCCTGGTACTCGTCGACGACGAAACTGCGGTAGCGACCGCGGAATTCGTCGGCGACGGCCGGGTAGTCCTCCAGCGCGGCGGCGGTGTGCAGCAGGAGATCGTCGAAATCGAGCAGCAGGCCGTCCGCGGACGCCTTCAGCGACTCGTAGCCCGCGTAGACCTCGGCCACCCGCGCCGCGGCGTACGGCGGCTCCCGGTGCTGCTTGGCGGCCGCGGCCGGATAGTCCTCCGGGGCGAGCAGCGAGGACTTGGCCCATTCGATCTCGGTGAGCAGGTCGCGGACGCTCTCGGTCGCGGTGCTCAGCCCGGCCCGGTGCGCCGCCTGCGCCACCACCGCGAACTTGCCATCCAACAGCCGCCACGGCACGTCGCCGACGACCTGCGGCCAGAAGTACTTCAACTGGCGCAGCGCCGCGGCGTGGAAAGTCCGTGCCTGCACTCGAGTCGCCTCGCCGCCGAGACCGAGCGCGCGCAACCGGCCGCGCAACTCGCCCGCGGCGCGCGCGGTGAAAGTGACCGCGAGCACCTGGTCGGGCTTGACGTGCCCCGCCGACACGAGATGCGCGATGCGATGCGTGATGGTGCGGGTCTTGCCGGTGCCCGCGCCCGCGAGCACGCAGACCGGCCCGCGCGGCGCCCGGACGGCGGCGGCCTGTTCGGGGTCCAGGGCGTCGAGGTCGATAGCGGGCACGGGCACCATCATGGCAGCACGGTCCGACAACCGGCCGCCGCCGTCCGCACCCGCGAAATACCGGACATCGTGGAACAGGACGAGGTAGTACAGCGTTGAATGGATCCGTGACTGACGTGAACCCCGTTCTGACCATGTACTCGACCACCTGGTGCGGCTACTGCCGCAGGTTGAAGAAGCAGCTGGACGAGTCCGGTATCAGCTATGTCGAGATCGATATCGAGCAGGACCCGGCCTCGGCCGAGTTCGTCGGCAGCGTCAACAACGGCAATCACGTGGTGCCGACGGTGAAGTTCGCGGACGGCTCGACGGCGACCAACCCGTCGTTGGCCACCGTCAAGCAGACCCTCGCCGCCCTGGCCTGACGCTCAGTCCAGCGCCGCCCACGATTCGACGATGGTGCGCGCGATCGAGATGGAGCCGGGCAGCAGCAGTCGCACGCCCTCGCGCTGGCCGGACCAATCCCCGGCCGCGAGCGCCTCGCGCACCTCGGCCCTGGTGAACCAGTGCGCCTCGGCGATCTCGCCGTCGGAGAAGGTCAGCGGCTGCTCCGGGTCGGCGACCGCGGCGAAGCCGAGCATCAGCGACCGAGGGAACGGCCACGGCTGACTGCCCAGGTAGTGGATGTCGCGGACGTCGAGGCCGACCTCCTCGCGCATCTCGCGCGCCACACAGCGCTCCAGCGACTCGCCCGCTTCGACGAAACCGGCGAGCAGCGAGAACAAGGTATTCGGCCAGGCGTGCTGGCGAGCGAGCAGCACCCGGTCGCCGCCGTCGTGGATCAGGACGATGACGGCCGGGTCGATGCGCGGGAACTCCTCGTGCCCGCTCTCGGTGACCCGCGACCAGCCGCCCTTGGCCGCCGACGTCGCCGAACCGTCGTACGCGCTGAAGGCCGACTTGTCGTGCCAGTTCAGCAGCGCCATCGCGGTGGAGAGCAGTCCGGCGGTGAAGTCGTCCAGCTCGCCCGCGACGACGCGCAGGTCGGTGAGTTCGCCCGTGAGTTCGTTGTCGCGGACCGCCCACAGGTGCCTGCCCTCGGCGACGCCGAGGAACACCGCCGCCGGATTCGGCTCGGCGGACAGTTCGACGGCCGCGTCCAGCACCAGCGCACCGCCCTCGAAGCGCACCTGCCCCCGCCGGGTGATGCGGAGCAGCCCGGCCTTGGCCCACCCCTCCTCGAGCGCTTTCTCGTCGGCGCGGATCTCCTCGGCTCGATCGACCGCGGCGCGGGACAGCAGGGGGATGGCGTTCAGCTGAAATGACACGCTTCGAGACTACTTCCGGACGGCGTCACTTCGCCGTGCGGCGGATGTAGAGCAGCTTGTCGCCCGCCTCGATCGCGTCCACCTCCGGCTCGCCGACCCGGATCAGGTCGCCGTCGCGCACCACGCCGAGCACGATGTCGCTGAGATGCCTTGGCGAGCCGCCGATCTCGCTCGGCTCCACCTCGCGCTCGGCCACCGCGAAACCCTGCTCGGGGGTGAGCAGGTCTTCCATCATCTCCACCACGGTCGGTGTGGTGGTGGCGATGCCGAGCAGGCGGCCCGCGGTCTCGGAGGACACGACCACCGAGTCGGCGCCGGACTGGCGCAGCAGGTGAATGTTCTCGGCCTCGCGGATGGCGACCACGATCTTGGCCTTCTTGTTCAGCTCGCGGGCGGTCAGCGTCACCAGCACCGCGGTGTCGTCGCGGTTGGCCGCCACGATCACCGACGCGGCGTTCTGCACGCCGGCCAGTCGCAGCACGTCGGACTGGGTGGCCGAGCCGTTGACGGTCACCAGGCCCGCGTTGGCGGCGCGCTCCAACGCGACCATGTCGGTGTCGACCACCACGATGTCGGCGGGCTGCACGCCGTCGCCGAGCATGGCGTCGATGGCGGTGCGCCCCTTCGTGCCGTATCCGACGACCACGGTGTGATTACGCACGCTGCGCCTCCAACGCTGAATCTTGAATGACTGGCGAGATCGTTCGGTCAGCACGCTGATGGTGGTACCGACGAGCACGATGAGAAAGAGGATGCGCAGCGGGGTGATGATGATGATGTTCGCCAGCCGCGCCTCGGGCGAAGCCGGGGTGATGTCGCCGTAGCCGGTGGTGGACAGCGACACCGTCGCGTAATAGAACGAGTCCAGGAAGGACAGTTCGCCGCCGGTGTTGTCGCGGTAGCCCGCCCGCCCGAGATACACCACGGTCGCCGCGGTGAACAGCAGTGCGATGGCGAACGCGATCCTGCGGCTCAGCGAAACCCATGGACTGATCTGCGTCTCCGGAATGCGCAGCACACCGACCAGCGCGAAGTCCGGACGGGTCGACAAGCCCACCCTTGCGCGGTCTCCGAAATCACCGAGCATCGCACTCACCCGCTCGCCCGTTCGCCGCGGTCTTCCTCCGGCACTGTTTCTCCCTCCGGCACAGCACGGGAGCCTACCGGGTCCGCGTCGCACCGCTCGGACTCGACGCGAACACTCGGTGAATGCCAGGGTGACTACCCATGGCAGACATTCGACCGACCACCGACGAGGGCCGACGGCCCGCGCTGCTACTGGCAGCCTTACTGTTCGGCGCCGGAGTGATGCACTTCGTGGCGCCCAAATTCTTCGACGCGACGATTCCCCGTGCATTGCCCGGCCGGGCGCGCGACTACACCTATGTCTCCGGCGTCGCCGAATTCGGTGTGGCGGCCGCGCTCGCGGCGCCGCGCACCAGGCGGCTCGGCGGACGACTCGCCGCGCTGCTGTTCGTCGTCGTGTTTCCCGCGAACGTGCAGATGGCCGTGGACGCGGCGCGCAGCGAGAAGGCATCTCCCGCGCTGAAGATCGGCACGCTGCTGCGGCTGCCGTTGCAGATTCCGCTGGTCACCACGGCGTGGAAAGTCGCGCGCCGTAGCCGATAGTGCCGAGTCAGTCGTCCTGTCTGACCGGCGCGGCCGAGCGGATGAGCTCGGCCAGTTCCTCTGGTCCGGGCAACTCCGCGGGAGCGATGGTGCGCCCGGAGCGCACGTAATGGAAAGCGGCGCCGATCTTGTCGAGCATCTCGTGTTCGGTGCCGCCGTGGCGCGCGGCCATCAGGCGGGCCCAGGCCAACCGGTAGATGGCCAGCTGCATGGCCACCGCGGGTTCGTCGGCGGGTCCGGGTTCGGCGCCGGTCTTCCAGTCGACGACGGTCCAGCCGCCACCGGGTTCGGCGAAGACCGCGTCCATGCGGCCGCGGATCACGGTGCCCGCGATCGAGGTCTCGAAGGGCACCTCGACGTCTAGCGGACTGCGGTGCGCCCACGGCGAATTCAGGAACGCGTCCTGCATCCTGGCCAGTTCGGCGTCGACGCTCGCGTCGTGCGGATCGGGTTCGCCCGCGCCGGGCAGTTCGTCGAGCCCGATCAGCCTGGTGCCCGCGAACCAGCGCTGCACCCAGGCGTGGAACGCGGTGCCGCGCCGGGCCAACGGATTCGGCGGGTACGGCAGCGGACGACGCAGCCGCCGAGCCAGTTTCGCGGGATCGGCGCGCATCTCCACCAGGGCGGTGGCGGGAATCTGACCGGGCAGTTCCACCTCTTGGGCCGCGGCGAGGCTCGCCTCGTGCTCGGCGAGCAGCGCGTCCACGTCGGCGGCCCAGCCCTCCGGGTCGTCCGGGTCGACCGCCTCGTCCACCGGCGCGAACTCGTCCGGCGGCGGCTCGAAGTCGTCGGGCGGTGGGGCGAAATCGTCCTCGGGCGAGCGGAGTTCGTCGATCGAGAACAGTGCGCCCGGTTCGGCCTCGAGCACCGGCGCGGCTGCCTCGGACGGCGCGGCGGATCGCTCCTGTCGCGCGGCGGTAGTCCGGGCTTCGGCGGGCTTGGCGCGCAGGTCCGCGAGTGCGGTGCGGACGAGGGCGGCGCCCTGCTCGATCGGGTCGCGGCGCGGGCCGAGCGGATCGCGCGGCCATTCGGCGGTCGCCGGATTGTCGGTGAACGGATTGACCGCGTCGACCTCGGGCGGATCGTCCCACCTCGCGATGTCGAGCACGCCGAAAGCGGGCCCGTCGGCCGACTCGCTCGCGTTCTTCAGCTCCAGCAGGAAGTCCGATGGCCCCTTGGGCATCGAGCCGGTCTCGGCCCAGTGGTGCGCCGAAACGAGCAACACCCGTTCGGTTCTGGTGAGCGCGACGTAGAACAGCCGCCGTTCCTCGTCGAGACGCCTGCGGTCCAGCGCGCCCTTGTGCGCCTTGATGGCGGCCTCCAGGTCGGCCCGGTCGTACAGGTCCGACAGGTCGAGCACGGGCACGCCTTCGGCGGCGTCGTCCTGGATGCGGTCGCCGCGCAGCGAGGTGGGCAGCTCGGCCAGCGCGCCGAGCCACGTCGCCGAGGCGGCGCCCGAGGGGAACACGCCGCGCACCACGTGCGGAACCGCGACGATCTCCCATTCCAGCCCTTTGGCCGCGTGCACGGTCAGCACCTGCACGCGGTCCTTGGCGACCTCCACCTCGCCCGGCTCCAGCCCGTTCTCGACCGACTCGGCGGCGGCGAGGAAGGCGAGCAGACCGCTCAGCGTGGCGCCGGTGTCGGCGGCGTAGCCCGCGACGACCTCGGCGAACGCGTCCAAGTGTTCGCGTCCCGCTCCGGTACCGGCCATGGCGCGGCGGGCTTGGGTCTCGACGCCGACGCCGATGGTGCGCTCCACATCGGCCACGAGTTCGACCAAGGGCTGGCCGCTGCGTTCGCGCAGTGCGGCGAGTTCCTTGCCGAGCGCCTCGATGCGGGCGTAACCGGAGGCCGAATAGTTCTCCGGCGGACCGGGATCGGCGATCGCGTCTGCCAGACCCGCTTGCTCGGCCGGTTCCGGGGCCACCTCCCGCAGCGCGGCGGCGAGCGCGGCGCTGTCGGTGATCTCGTCGTTCGCACCGCCGGAGAGTCTGCTGATGGACAGCTCCCGCGCGCGCTTGGCGAGCGCGGCGAGATCGGCGACGCCGATGCGCCAGCGGGCGCCGGTGAGCACGCGCACGGCCGCGCTGCCCGCGGCGGGCTCGGCGATCAGGCGCAGGGTGGCGACGATGTCGGCCACCTCCGGTGTGGCGAGCAGGCCGCCGAGACCGACGATCTCCACCGGAAGTCCTTGATCGCGTAGCGCTTCCGCGAGCGGGGACGCATCGGCGTTGCGGCGCACCAGGACCGCCGAGGTCGGCGGCGGCTCCCCCGCCGCGTGCCGCGCGGACCATTCGGCCGCGATCCGCTCGGCAACCCAATCGCGCTCCTCGGCAACGGTTTCGGTCAGCGCCACCGCGACGACGCCCGGCTCGGCATGGGGTTTGGCGCGCAGCGCGTCGACGGTCACCCCGCCCGCGTCGAGCGCGGTGCGGCGCAGCGGCTCGGCGACCAGGTTGGCGAGGGCCAGCGCCTCGGGCGGATTGCGCCAGCTGGTCAGCAGCGGAAGTATCGGCGCGGGCACGCCGGGGGCCAGCGGAAAGTCGGTGGCGAAACGGGGCAGGTTGGCGGCCGACGCGCCGCGCCAGCCGTAGATGGACTGCATCGGGTCGCCGACCGCGGTCACCGCCAAACGCCGTGCTGCGCCACCTGTTTCGGGCCGCAACTCGGAGGCCGCGGGCGCTTCCCCACCGAACAGCGCCGCCAACAGGATGCGCTGGGCGTGGCCGGTGTCCTGGTACTCGTCGAGCAACACCAGGCGGAACCTGCCTCGCTCGGCGGTCGCCACCTCCTGGTGCTCGGCGGCCAGCCGCGCCGCCAGCGACATCTGGGCGCCGAAGTCCAGTGCACCACGGCGGCGCAGCGCGGCGGCCAACTGCTGGACCAGCGGCAGCAACGCCACCCGCTCGCGCTGCACCTGCACGATCGACAACAGCGCCTGGCTCGGCCCGCCACGCTGACGCGGACCCGCGGGCAGGGTGTGCACGAGCTTCTCCAACTCGGTGTGCGCCTCGGCCAGCTGTTCGGCCTCCACCAGGTGTTCGGCGAGCTGACCGGAGAGCGCGAGCACCGCCTCGGTGACCGACACCGGTGTGCGATCGGTGTCCAGGTCACCGTCCCAGGCCCGCACCACCTGGTGCGCGAGCTGCCACAGCTGCGTCTGAGTGAGCAGCGTGGCCGACGGCTCCACCGGAAGCAGCAGGCCGTGCTCGGTGAGCAGCCGACCGGCGTAGGAGTGGTAGGTGCTGATCTCGGGTTCGGCACCGGAGAGCTGGGCGCGCAACTCCCCCGACGCGTCCAGATCACGCAGCAGCTGTGAACCCGCCAGCCGGGCCAAGCGGGTGCGGATGCGAGCGGTCAACTGCTGCGCGGCTTTTCGCGTGAAGGTCAGGCCGAGCACCTGGTCGGGCAGCACCAGCCGATTGGCCACCATCCACACCACGCGCGCGGCCATGGTCTCCGTCTTGCCCGCGCCCGCGCCCGCCACCACCAGGGTCGGCCCGGGGGGCGCGGCGATCACCGCTGCTTGTTCGTCGGTCGGGGGTGGCAGGCCGAGCGCCTCGGCGATCCGCAGCGGCGACACCGCGGGGTGACTCACTCGTCGGTCACCTGCCTTCCGGTGTCCTGCACCGGGCAGCTGCCCGCGACCGCGCAGTGACGGCAACCGTCGTTGCGCATGGCGAGGTAGCTCGGGCCGCGGGTGGACGCGGCGGCGTCGTGGATGGTGTCGCGCCACTTGTCCAGCGCCCCGCTGTCGAGCGGCTCCTGCATGCGCTGGGTGGCGCCCTCCTTGCTGCTCGGCTTGGCCACGTACACGAGACGGGCGCCACCCGGTTCGCCGACGGTTTCCGTTGGCGCCGTACCGTTCTCGGCACTCGATCCGTCCAGCGCGCCGAGCGCGGCCGCCACCTGGTAGGTCGCCAGCTGCGCGTGGTCGGCGGCGGCCTGCTTGCTGATCGGCGTCTTGCCGGTCTTCACGTCGACGATCACGAAGCGGCCCATGGCATCCCGCTCCAGCCGGTCCACCCTGCCCTTGATCCGCACCGGCGGTTCACCGTCGCCGCGCGGCGCGAGCACGGTGTCGACGGGCACCTCGACGCCGACCTGGGTGAGTTCGCCACGGGTGTTGCGGATCCAGGCCAGGAACGTCTCCAGCATGGCCTCGGTGCGCCGCAGCTCCTGGCGGGAATGCCAGCCGGTGCCGGGATCGATGGCCTGCCAAGCCCGGTCGAGCGCCGCGCGCACCTGCGCCTCGGGCACCTTGCCCGCCAGCGCCTGCACGAGCGTGTGCACCAGGTTGCCTTTGACGGCGTGCGGGTTGTCGCCGTCGGTGCCGCCGTGCCGTTCCAGCGCCCAGCGCAACGGACACGTGCGCAGTAGTTCCACGGTGGACGGCGACAGCGCGACCGCGGTCTCCTCGTCCTCCCACAGCGGACGCAGGGAGCTGAGTTCGGCTGTGCCGTACCACTCCTCGGGATGGGTGCCGCGCACACCGGCGTGCGCCAACCGAGCCAGCTGGTGCGCGGCCCTGCGGCGACGCTCCGGGTCGGCCTCGGCGTCGCAGACCACGCCGCGCAGCTCGGCCACCAGCGAGTGCATGACGAGGGCGCGGCCAGGATCGGCCACCGGCAGCACACCGGCCTCGGTGTCGTCGTCGTGGCCGAGCAGCTCGGCGAGGAAGCGCGAGGGCACCAGATCTCGCTCCCCCGAGACGGATTCGACCGCCGTCACCAGCAGCGAACGCCGGGCCCTGCTGCACGCGACGAGCAGCAGCCTGCGCTCCTCGGCCAGGATCGGCGCGGCGCGGCTGACCTGCTCGCCAGCAAGGCCGATGCCCGCGCCGAGATCGACCAGATCCTCGGTGTGCAGCAGGGTGCCGCGCGGCCTGGGGTTGGGCCAGATGCCTTCCTGGACGCCCGCGACCGCGACCACGTCCCACTCCCGGCCCGCCGCGGCGTGCGCGCTGAGCAGGGCGACCGCGTCACCCGGCGCGGTCAGTGGGGCGGTGTCCTGCGGAATCTCCTGCTGCACAAGGTATTCCACAAAACCTTCGATACCGGCCCTGGGAATACGATCGACGTAGGCGGCCGCGGCGTCGAACAGGCCGACTGCGGCGTCGAGATCACGGTCGGCCTGCATGCCGACCGCGCCGCCGCGTTCGGACTGGGCGACCCAGCGCCGCTCCAGGCGCGAGGCGGTCCACAGCGCCCACAGCACGTCCTCCAGACCGGTGGCCCGCCTGCGCGCCTTGCGGCCGCGATCCAAGGCGTCGAGCACGCGGCGCAACGGGGCGGCCTCGACGTCGGTGAGGCGGTCGAGCAGTGCGCGATCGCCGATGCCGACCAGCAGGTCGCGCAGGACCTCGGCCGAGGACTGGTCGAGCGGGCTCGGATGTGCTGCGTCGCTCGTGGTTTCGCCGCCGCTTGTCGCGCGGTCAAGTTCCGAGGTGGGCCGGTCCTCGCCGGGACGGCTCGGCGTGGAGCTGTCGTCCGCGTGCTCGGCGACCTCCAGGCCCCATTCGAGATCGGCTTCCCGCCACTCGGATTCGCTGACGATCCAGTCGGGGTCGACGGCGGACCACTCCGTGTCGTCGGCGTCTGGATCGCCATCGTCCGGCGGGAACTCTTGCGGCAGTGTGGAGTTCGTCGCCATGTGGGTCCGGGTGTCGGCGGGGCGGCGTACGTTCGACGGGGGCACGTCATCTCCCGACCGCCGGCCGAGCGCCAGCGCATCGTCTGGCGTGTCCTGACGCACTGCCGAGTCCGACGATGGCGCGTCCTCCGACGGACCAGTGTCCGACGGCGGCGCGTCCCCCTGCCGGGGCATTTCGTCCAGCCACAGCGCGTTGTCCGGTGACGGCGCGTCGTCCGGCGGAAGCGAACCCAGCGCCAGTGAATCCGGCGGCGCCTCTTCCGGCGGCAACGCCCCATCGGGCAGCGCATCGTCCGGCGGCGCATCGTCGGGCGGCGGCGCATCGTCCGGCGGCGGCGCATCGTCCGGCGGCGGCGCGCCCTCCGGCAGCGGCACCTCCTCCGACTCCACCGCCGCGGCCCACGCCTCCCCCTCCGCGCGCTTCGCCGCCCTACGCTCCAGCTCCAGCACCGCGCGCCGAACACCGCGACGCAATCGCCGCAGCGTGATCTGGTCCGCGCCGCCCAGCGGACCGGAGAGCAGATCTAGCGCGTCCTCGGCGGAGAACATCTCCTCCCCTGCCCGGCGCGACCGTTCGCCCGCGAGCAGCGCGCGCAGCGCGAGCAGCATCCACGCCGCGCCGCGCCGCCGCGCCAACGGCACATCCAGCGCGGGCTGTCGCACCGGCACGCCCGCCGCGAGCAACGCGCGCCGCAGCGGAGCCAGCGAGAGCGGCACGGAGCGGACGATCACGGCCATCTCCGACCACGGCACCCCACCGGTCAGGTGGGCGCGCCGCAAATGGTCGGCGATCAGCGCCGCCTCCTTGGCGGGCGTGGCGAGCACGCGGACACGGACCGCGGCGCCGTCGTCCGCGGGCGCCGACGCGCGGTCGGGCAGCGGAAAGCGTTGCGGCGCACTGCCGGGCAACCTGGCCGCGACCCTGGCGACAGCCAGCTGCACCTGCGGGCCGGACCGGTGGTTGTGCCGCAAGACGATGCGCCGTTCCTCCGGCCCACCGGGGTCGGCCGCGAACCGCGGGTCGGCGCCGCGGAAGGCGAAGACGCCCTGATCCGGATCGCCCGCGACCACCGCGCAGTGCGCCGCCGCCCCGATGACGCGGACCAGCAGCGACGCCTGCGGATCCAGATGCTGCGAGTCGTCGACCAGCAGATAGTCGATCCTCGACCGTTCGGCGGCAAGCAGGTTCGGGTCGGCGGCCAGCGCGTCCAAGGCCGCGCCGATCAGCTCCGCGGCGTCCAAAGCGGGCGCGGTGGCCTCGGGCGCCTCGACGCCGACCGACCAGCGCAGCAGCATGGCCTGCTCGTAGCGCTGTGCGAAGCGGCCCGCCGCCACCCATTCCGGCTTGCCGTGCTCGCGGCCGAGCGCCACCAGATCCTCCGGGCCGATGCCGCGCTCGGTGGCCCGCAGCATGAGGTTGCGCAACTGCTCGGCGAACCCGGCGAGGCCGAGCGCGGGCTGCAATCGCTCCGGCCACAGTCCGGTCGCGCCGTCGGCGATGTCGTCGAGGTCGCCGCGAAGCATCTCGCGCAGCACGGCATCCTGCTCGGCACCGGTGAGCAAACGCGGCGGCGGGTTACCGTGCGCGGCGGCGTGCCTGCGCAACACCGCGAAGGCGTAGGAGTGCAGGGTGCGCACGAGCGGCTCTCTCGTCGCACCGGGGACGCCGCCTTCGCCGTCGGGTCCGGTCCCGCTCAGCCGCGCGGTGATGGCGTCGCGCACGGTGGCCGCCGCCTGCTTCGAATGGGTGAGGAGCAGCACCGATTCCGGATCGGCTCCGGCCGCGATACGCGCGGCGGCGAGGTCGGTGAGCAGCGCGGTCTTGCCGGTACCCGGTCCGCCGAGCACCTGCCACGGCTGCCACCCCGGGCGCGCGGGAGCGGGACCCGCCATGGCCTCGAGCAGTGGGCGCACGTCGGCGCCCCAGAGCCGCGCCCGGGGTGCCGTTGCGTTCCGGCGAACAAGTCGCACCGCGCTATCCGATCGCACCACGTCGGCTATTGCAACAGACGGGGCCGACACGCCGCGGCCCCGCTCCGGCCGGACGTTGTCCACGTCACGGCCACCTCCGCGACACCGGGGCGTCGACCACCGCCGACCACCGTCCGGGATGACGTGCCGCGCCCCACCCGACAGAATGGCCCGGTGTCGACTCTCCACGTTCACCGCTTCGGTCCCGCCGCGGGACCGACCGTGCTCGCCCTGCACGGGCTCACCGGGCACGGCCACCGCTGGGCCGCGCTGGCCGCCGAGCACCTGCCCGAGGTCCGCGTCGTAGCGCCGGACCTGCGCGGACACGGCCGGTCGACATCGCTGCCGCCGTGGGATTTCGAGACCATCGTCGCCGACCTCGTCGAACTGCTCGCCGCCGAGGCCGACGGGCCGGTGCTGGTGGTCGGCCACTCCTTCGGCGGCGCGGTCGGCGTGCACCTGGCCGCACGGCACCCGGAGCTGGTGCGCGGGCTCGTCCTGCTGGATCCCGCGATCGCGGAGGACGCGGGCCTGCTCTCCGACATCGCGGCGCGGACCGTCGAGTACCCCGACTACGCCGACATCGAGCACGCGCGCAGGGACAAGCTCGCCAGCGCCTGGCACGACGTCGAATCCCGGCTGCTGGAGGCGGAGCTGGCCGAGCACTTGGTGCCCACCGAGAACGGCAGGGTCGGCTGGCGGCTGAGCCTGCCCGCCGTCATCTCCTATTGGGGTCAGCTGGCGCGTGCGTTCGTGCTGCCGCCCGCCGAGCTGCCCACGGTGCTCGTGCAGGCGATGAAGGTGCAGCCGCCGTTCGTGACGGCCGAGTTCCGCGCGGCCCTGGCCGCCCACCTCGGGCCGCGGCTGACCGTGCACGAGTTCGACTGCGACCACATGGTCGCGCAAGCGCGTCCGGCCGAGACCGCGGCCCTGATCCGCGCGGCGCTTTAGGGGGAATACGCCGTGCCGACTTCCGACGCGCAGATCGAGCTGGTGCGCGAGCTCGTCGCGAGCATTCCGCCCGGCATGGTCGCCACGTACGGCGACATCGCCGCGGCGGCCGGGCTCTCGACCCCACGCACGGTCGGCTGGATCATGCGCACCGACGCCGCCGACCTGCCGTGGCACCGCGTGCTCCGGGCAGGCGGCAAGCCCGCCGCGCATCTGGCCGACCGTCAGTTGCGCCTGCTCGCCGCCGAGGACGTGCCGATCGAGGACGGCAGGGTGAATCTGCGTGAGGCGCGTTTCCGGTTTCCCGAAGTTCGGGATGCGCCAAGGCGTTAACGTGGAATCATGTCCACCCGCCTGGCGTGTGTCGTCTTCGATGCGCAGCGGCCGCGCGTCGTCGCGGAGTTCTGGGCTCAGCTGCTGGGCTGGTCGGTGACCGTCGACCGGCCCGACGAGGTCGACGTCGCCGCGCCCGACCCGGACGGCCTCGACATCGCATTGACCTTCCTGCCCGCGCACACCGCGAAGAGCGGCAAGAACCGTCTGCACCTCGACCTGGCGAGTCGCTCGCTGGACCACCAGCGGGTCCAGGTGGACCGGGCGCTGGCGCTCGGCGCACGGCACGTCGACATCGGTCAGGGCGGCGTGCCGTGGGTGGTGCTCGCCGACCCCGAGGGCAACGAGTTCTGCGTGCTCGAGCCGAGAGAGCAGTACGTGGACACCGGCGCGGTGGCGGCCATCGTGGTGGACACGCTGGATCCGGCGCGGCTCGCCGCGTTCTGGTCCACCGCCTCGGGCTGGCCGGTCGCGCACTGCGGCCCGCGGTTGGCGGGTCTGCGTTCGGCGACGGGACTCGGGTCCTGGCTGGAGTTCGTCCGCAACCAGGACGCGAAGCAGGGACGCAACCGGTTGCACCTCGACCTGACGGCTTTCCCGACCGACGATCCCGCCGCCGAGCTGGCACGGCTGCGCGAAGCGGGCGCCACTCCGGTCGACGCGGGCGAGTTCGGCGGCGTCCCTGGCATCGTGCTGGCCGATCCCGAGGCCAACGAATTCTGCCTGCTGCGCCGAGCGACGGACCTCTCGCGCGTCTGAGCCACCACCGGGATCGCCCCGGCGACGGCCTGCGTTCTCCTGCCGGAGCACGCCCGAATTAGCATTTCGGACATGGTGTACCTCGGTGCGGAGCCCGTTCGGTGACGGCCGCCGACGCGATCGTGCTCGCGGGCGGGCGGGCCAGCCGCATGGGCGGGGTCGACAAACCCGCGATCGTGATCGGCGGCCGGTCGATGCTGGACGCGGCGCTCGCCGCGGTCGCGGGCCGCGGCCGCACCGTCGTCGTCGGGCCACACCGCCCGGAGCTGAATCCGGAGATCCGGCAGGTGCGCGAGGTGCCGCCGGGCTCGGGTCCGGTGGCCGCGGTCGACGCCGGATTGCGCGCGCTCGCCGGTTCCAGGGCGCCGCTGGTGGTGGTGCTCGCCGCCGACATGCCCTTCGTGACGCCGGGAACGATCACCGAATTGCTCAGGCACGAAGCGGAATCCGGCGCCGAGGCGGTGTTCGCCGCGGACGAGTCCGGCCGCCCGCAGTATCTGGTCGGCGTCTGGCGCCGCTCCGCGCTCAATGCCGCACTCGCCGAGCTGGATTCGCTGATCAACCAGCCGATGAAGGCGCTGGTGCCCGCCGACACCGCGATCGTCGGGCTGTCCGGCATCGCCGACTGCGACACCGAGGACGAGGTGCGCCGGGCCAGGGCGCGGGCCGCGGACACCACTCCGCTGACGCTCGACGAGGCGCGAAACACGCTGCGCGACGGCCTCACCCGGCTCACCCCCTACCGGACGGACCTGCCGAGCGTGCGCGGCGCCGCGCTGGCCGCGCCGCTCACCGCGGCCGAGGCGCTGCCGCGCTTCGACGTCTCCGCGATGGACGGGTACGCCGTCGCCGGGGACGGGCCGTGGCGGTTGCGCCGCGACATCGGCTTCGCGGGCGGGCAGCGCCCGGTCGGGCTGCTGCCGGGTGAGGCGGTGCGCATCGCCACCGGCGCGCACGTGCCCGACGGCACCACCACCGTGGTCCGTGACGAGTTCGTCCGAGTGGGCTCCGACGAAACCCTGCACCGCATACCGGAGACGCCGATTCGCGACGACATCCGCCGCCGCGGCGAGGACCGCGGTCCGGGCGACCTGGTCGCGCCGGAGGGCACACGGGTGACCGCCGCGCTGATCTCGGCGGCCGCCAGCGTGGAGGTCACCGAGGCCGTGGTGCGCGGGCCCGTCCGCGCACGCGTCGTGATGACCGGCGACGAGATCCGCAGCGATGGCCCGCTGCGCGCCGGCCAGACCAGAGACTCGATCGGACCGATCCTGCCGGATCTGCTTGCCGGGTCCGGCATTCGGACGGTGGACCGGGTGCACCTGCGCGACACACCCAACGGCTTCGACGAGGTCCTCGCCGCGTCCACCGACTGCGACCTGCTCGTCATCGTCGGCGCGACGGGCGGCGGCGCGGCCGATCAACTGCGCGGCGCGATCGCGCGCGCCGAGGCCCGAGTGCTGGTGCCGCGCTTGCGACTACGGCCAGGTGGGTCCACCATCGTCGCCGAAACTCCCAGCGGGACAACAATTCTCGGACTGCCTGGGAATCCGTTCGCGGCCGTCGCCACGCTGCTCGCGCTCGTGCCCGCCATCGTGGCGGGACGCACTGGCGCACACCAGGACCGCCCGCTGACCGGCCCGCTGCACAATGCCGCCGACGTGTCCGGACCGGTCACCCGCATCGTGCCCGCCCGCATCGCGCCGACCGGGGGCTGGATCGGCGATCCGACGGTGCGCACGGCCCATCTGGGCGGTCTCGTCGACCGCGACGGGCTCGTCGTCGTCCCCGCCGAGGCGTCCGACGGCATTTCCGTGGAATTCCTACTTCTGCCGTTCTGAAAATCGGCCCCCTACCGGGGGGTCTCGACATATTTTCACTTTCCCCTTCCTCGAGTGATGTGCGATCGCTATGGTGTTGTCGTTAGGCGAAATCAAATCACTTCGGAAAGGACCGAGTGGAGATGGCTGAAAAGTCGAAGAAAACGCCTAAGAAAATGCCCAAGCAGATGCCGCGGCAGCAGCAACAGCAGCGCCAGGAGCAGGACCAGAGGGGCATGAACCGAGCCGGGCGGGACCGGATGCCCGAGGACCAGCGGGAGCAGGACCGGCGTCACGGCCAGAACTGAATGCTTTGAACTGCGTCTGCCGGTTTCTGCGGAACCGGCAGACGCGGTTTTCTTTTCGTAGTGCTCACTAATTCATTTGGGTGTTACCACGCACGAGTTCCGCGCACGTCGCGCCAAACCCTGGTCAGCTCCGGCTTTACGGCCGTCTACTGTGCAAATGGCTGTTCCCTCCGCGGCGCGCGGTTACGAATCCTTCGGCGGCACCGTCGGTCGCACCACTGCCGACTCGACCCCCGAGTGGACCTACCCGCCCTCGGTGCCGCAGGACGCGCCCAACATCGTCGTGGTGCTGGTCGACGACATGGGGTACAGCGACATCGGACCGTTCGGCTCCGAGATCGAGACGCCGACGCTGGATCGGCTGGCCGCCAATGGCATCCGCTTCACCAACTACTACACCACGCCGCTCTGCTCGCCCTCCCGCGCCTCGCTGCTGACCGGAATCAACGCTCATCGAGCCGGTTTCGGCTTCGTCGCCAACGCCGACCCCGGCTACCCGGGACTGCGGCTCGAGCTGGCCGATGATGTGCTGACCCTGCCGGAGATCCTGCGCCACAACGGGTATGCCACCTACGCGGTGGGCAAGTGGCATCTGGTACGCGACGCCACGATGAACCCAGCGGCACATCGCGAGCCGGGTTACGAAGCCGCCGAATGGGATTCGCTCACCGACGACGAGCGCCGCCGCTTCGCCAGGTACATGGAGGTCTACGCCGCGATGGTCGACAGCATCGACCAGAGCGTCGGCCGCATCCTCGACACCCTCGAACAGCTCGGCGAGCTGGACAACACGATCGTGGTGTTCACCTCCGACAACGGCGGCACCGCCGAGGGCGGTCCAGAGGGCACCCGCAGCTATTTCGCCGAGTTCGCGCACATCGACGACCCCGATTGGATCGGCGACGTCCCGCACGACGAGGAGCTGATCGGCACCGAACGGCTCGGGGTGCACTACCCGCGCGGCTGGGGTCAGGCCTCCAACACACCGTTCCGCTTCTACAAAGGCCAGACCTTCGCGGGCGGCGTCCGGGTGCCGCTGCTCGTGTCGTGGCCCGAGGGACTGCCGCGCGCCGCGACGGACAACGGCATCCGCCACGAGTACGCCTACGTCACCGACCTGGCTCCGACTCTGCTGGAGCTGGCAGGGCTGGTGCGGCCCAGCGTGCGCAACGGCCTGCCCGCCAAGGATTTCGACGGCGTCTCGGCCGCCGAGCTGCTGCGCGACCCGTCGGCGCGGACCCGCCACACCGAGCAGTACTCGGAGATGACCGGGCATCGCGGCTTCTACCTGGACGGCTGGAAGCTGCTGTCGCTATACGAACCCGGCGCCGACATCGACGCGCCGCACTGGCAGCTGTTCGACGTCCGCGCGGATCCCACCGAGCTGCACGATCTTTCGGGGCTGTATCCGGAGAAGGCGGCCGAGCTCGCTGCCGCGTGGGACGAATCGGCGTGGGCCAACACGGTTTTCCCGCTGTTCACCCGTCAGGATCTCGCGATCCGGCGGCCCGAGGAGGCCCGCTTCGCCGCGCCGGTGCGTCTGCTGCCGGGCACTCCGACGCTGGAGCGCTACCGCTCGCAAAGGTTGATCGCCTACCGCGACTTCGCGATCACCGTGGAGCTGGGCGGCTACCGGCCCGGCGACGAGGGCGTGCTGGTCGCGCACGGCGATCCGCTCGGCGGGTACCTGGTCTACCTCGAAAACGGACGGGTCGTGCTCGGCGTCAACAGCTATGGCGATTACGCCGAGGCCGCCACCGAACCGGTCCCGCCCGGTGTGCGGCGAATCACCGTCACCGCCGCCGTGCGGCCCAGGCTGCGCTGGGATTTTCAGGTCGAGGTCGCGGGCGGCCCGAGCGCCGAACTGCGCGACCGGGTGCAGCTGGTGGGCATGTCGCCGTGGACCGGCATTTCCGTCGGCGTGGACGCGCGCGGCCCGGTGTCCTGGGATCTGCGCGAGCGCCGCGGCCCGTTCCGCTACACCGGCGACCTGCGCGCGGTCACCTACACACCCGGCCCGATCCAGGTACCGCGACAAACCATCGACGCGGTGGAGCGCGAGGCGGAGTTCGCCGCCGAATGAGAAGCGCGGCAGCACAGCGCCTTCCGGGCCCGGCCATTACCTCGCGGGTAATCGACGCGCGACGCGGGCGGCGATACGTTCGGCGCACCGCTCGCCACGCAGCGGCCCGCCGCGTCGAAGGGACCGTTCATGTCCGCGTATGGCTTCGCCCACCTGCGCAGCCGCCGTCCACACCCGGAGATCTTGGAATACCTGGAACGCATCCAGGCCACCCTGGACCCGTTCGAAGGCCGGTTCGTGATTCACGGACCACCGGCCGAGGTGGTGGAAGGCGAGTGGCCCGGCAGCATGGTGCTGATCGAGTTCCCGGATCTGGCGCGGGCGCGGGCTTGGTACCACTCGCCCGAATACCAGGCGATCCTGCGCCTGCGAGCCGATCACATCGACGGCGACCTGGTGCTCGTCGAGGGCGTCGGGCCGGACTACGACCCGCGCGAACGGGCCGCGAAGCTGCGCGCCGAGTCCGCCGAGCGCTGAGCCGATTGTCGCCGGCCAGGCCCGGTCGGATACCGTTTACCAGGCAGAATGCAGCTCTTCGCGACAAAGGATGCGCCTGATGGACGACAGTTCCCTGGTCTGGGACGACGGTGCGCTGGTCACCATCGACCAGCGTGGGCTGCCGCACGAGGTGCGCGAGCTGCGCCTCGGCACGGTGGACGAGATCATCGAGGCCATCAAGACGCTGGCCATCCGCGGCGCTCCCGCGATCGGGATCGCGGGAGCGTTCGGCGTGGTCATCGCGACCGCCGCGCACACCGTCGACGGTGTGGTGGACGAGGCGCGGGTGCGGGCCGAGGCCGACCGCATCGCCGCCGCGCGACCGACCGCGGTGAATCTGGCGTGGGCCGTCGAACGGGTCCGCACCCGGATTCCGGCCGGAGCCGACGCGGTGCTCGCCGAAACCCTGGACATGCTCGCCGAGGACGGCCGCGTCAACCGGGCCGCCGCCACGCACGCGGCCGACCTGGTCCAGCGTCTCTGCGCGGACCGCCCGCTGCGGGTGCTCACCCACTGCAACACCGGCCGCCTGGCGACCAGCGCGTTCGGCACCGCGATCGGCACGCTACGGGTACTCGCCGAGCGCGGCGCGATCGAGAACGTGCTGGTCGACGAGACCCGGCCACTGCTGCAGGGCGCGCGGCTGACGGCGTGGGAGCTGGCCGAGGCGGGCATTCCGCACCGGCTGACCATCGATTCGGCCGCCGCGTGGGCGATGGCCACCGGCCAGGTCGACTGCGTACTGGTCGGCGCGGACCGGGTCACCGCCAACGGCGACGTGGCCAACAAGATCGGCACCTACGCCGTCGCCCTCGCCGCGCACCGGCACGGCATCCCGTTCATCGTGGTGGCGCCGGAATCGACGCGAGATCCGAACACCGCCACCGGCCGCGACATCGTCGTGGAGGAGCGAGCCGCGGCCGAGGTCACCGGATTCGGCGGCGTCGCGACGGCTCCCGCGGACACCGAGGTGTTCAACCCGGCCTTCGACGTCACGCCGAGCGAGCTGGTCACGGCGGTCGTCACCGAGCAGGGCGTGGTGCACGGTACGAACAGTGCTGCGACGGAGTCTGTTTCGGCGGCGCGCGCCGAGCTCGCCGACATCGCGAGGGAACTCTACGGCCGCGGCTGGATGCCGGGCACCGCGGGCAACCTCTCGGTGCGCGACGGCGCGACCGCCGTGGTCACCGGCAGCGGGCTGTCGAAGGGCGAGCTGACCCCCGGGGACATGGTGACCGTCGCCGTCGAGGATTCCGCGCCGCTGCCCGGTCAGCGGCGGAAACCGTCCGCCGAGACCACCATTCACACCGCGGTGTACCGCACCACCGACGCCGGAGCCGTCGTGCACGTGCACTCGCCGTACGCGACCGCGCTGGCGACCGACGCGGGCGCGGCCGAGCGCGAAACCACCCTGCGCATCACCGATTTCGAACTCGTCAAGGGGCTCGGTTCCGCCGACCCGTCGGCGATCGATATCCCGGTGTTCCCCAATTGGCGCGACGTCTCGCGCATCGGCGCCGACATCGAACGCTATCTGCGCGACAACCCCGCCGCCCCACCCGTGTTGTGCATCGCCGGGCACGGCATCACCACCTGGGGGGAGAATCTCTCCCGGGCGCGCGATCGCGCCGAATGCCTGGAGGCGCTGTGCGAGCTGGTGATTCGCACCGGCCGCAGGCACGCCTTCGCCACGCCCGCCGAGTCACTCGAGATTGGACTGACATGACCCTGCTCCAGGTGATGGCCGCCGACAACGCCGCCGACGTGCGGGTGCGGACCACCGACGACACCGTGATCGCCGCCGAACTCGCCGCGCACGGCATCGCGTTCGAGCGCTGGCCCGCGCTCGCGGAGGCCGCCGCGACCTCCTCGGAGGACCTGCTCGCCCACTACGCCGACCGGGTCGCCGAGCTGAACGCCGCCGGCCGCTACAAGCACATCGATATCGCGCGTATCCACCCCGACGACGCGAACCCCGAGTGGCCCGCCATCGCCAAGGGCGCCAGGGAGAAGTTCCTGAACGAGCACCGGCACGCCGAGGACGAGGTGCGCTACTTCGCCGCCGGCCGCGGCTGCTTCTATCTGCACCTGGGCGAGGAGGTGCTCGCGGTGGTCTGCGAAGGCGGCGATCTGCTCTCGGTCCCGGCGGGCACGCTGCACTGGTTCGACATGGGTACCCGCCCCGATTTCATCGCGATCCGCTTCTTCGAGGAGGAGGACGGCTGGATCGGCGACTTCACCGGCGACCGGATCAGCGAGGGCTTCCCGACCCTCGACGAGCTGCTCACCGCCTCGTGACCAGCGCGATCGTCCTCGACATCGAGGGCACCACGAGCCCGACCAGTTCCGTGCGGGAGGACCTGTACGGCTACACCAGGGACCGGCTGCCGCAGTGGCTCGCCGACAACAGCGCCGACGCGGCGGCGCCGGTCCTCGCGGGCGCCAGGGAACTGGCCGGACGTCCGGACGCGGATATCGCCGAGGTGGCCGAGATCTTGCGCGGCTGGCTCGGCTCGGACGTCAAGGCCGAACCGCTGAAGACCGCGCAGGGCTTGATCTGCCACGAGGGTTTCCGCAGCGGGGCGCTGCACGGCGAGTTCTTCCCCGATGTCGCGCCCGCGCTGACGGACTGGAAGGCCGCCGGGCTGACGCTGTACGTGTACTCCTCGGGTTCGGTGCGCAACCAGCGTGATTGGTTCGACTTCGCGCGCGGCGGCGAGCTCGGCTCGCTGATCAGCGGATACTTCGACCTGTCCACCGCGGGCCCGAAGCGCGAAGCAGCGTCCTACGACAAGATCGCCGGGGCGATCGGCGTGCCCGCGGCCGAGATCCTGTTCCTCTCGGACCACCCGGACGAACTCGACGCGGCCGTCGCGGCGGGCTGGTCGGCCATCGGCGTGCACCGGCCCGGCGAACCCAATCCGCCGCGCCCGCCGCACCGGTGGATCGGCTCTTTCGCCGAGATCGATCTCGCCTGAGCCACGGACCGGGCCCTACCGCCCGGATCCGAGCCCGCCGCCTCGGTCGTGCGCCGAGTGTCAGGCTCCGGACACGCGCACCTGCGGACGCACGGCGCCGATGCGGCCGTGCTGCACCGTCGCGAAGATCCGCCGCGCGTGCACCGCGACGGGACTGGTCGACCACGGCGCGAGCGCGGTGGTGAACATCAGTTCGCACCAGGACAGCGCGGGCACGTCACCCGCGGCCAGGGTGGCGATGAGCGACATCTCGGTGTCGTGCCCGGCCCACGCGGCGAGCAGCCAGCCCGCGTCCAGCCTGCCGAGGAACTCCTCGGCGTCCTCCGGCGGGCCGTGCGGGGTGTCCACCGCGAGATGCACCGTCGCGGCGATCGCGTGGCGCATCTTGGCATCGAGTCCGACGGCGTCGTGCAGCAGCAGCGCCTCGAGCGCGGCGCGCAACTCCACGCCGGGATCGACCGCCTGCTTCCCACCGATCGAACCGATGTCTCCTGCGTCGCGGATCATGGGCAACCCTTCCTCGATGTCGTTGTTCGTAGGGGTGTCGACGGCGCGTAGATGTCGGCCGGGCGCCTGGTCCTGGGATTCGCTGTCGACCAAGCTGACAAGCGCGCCCGGATTCCAGTCCAGGCTGCCGAAGACCTGGCACCAGTCCAGCGCCGGATTGTCTTCCGAGCAGATCAGATCGAGCACGAGACCGGAGATGGACGCGGTGCAGGCGAGGGTGACGATGTCGATGTCCGGTTCGGTCACGGTGAGATGCAGGGTGGCCTCGGCGTGGCCCGCGTCGGCGCGAGCACGTCCGGCCAGCCACACCGCCCGGTTCGCGGCGGCCATCGCGCCCGCGCACCGATCGCCGTGTGGATGATCGGCGTCGCCGTCGATGAACGGTCCGTACCACAGCGCGCGACCCTCGTCTCCGCAGACCGCGAACGTCCCGTTCGCGCAGTTCGCGGCGGCCGCCAGCGAGATATGCGGTATCAAACCGATGACGTCGACCATGAGCACTCACTCCCGCAATGTTCACGCAATCCGTTGTCTTCCGAGATCGAGGCACAGTGTCGCAACTAATTGCCCGACCGTGCCGATAAACGGATCAAATACGTTTCCCCAACCGTTGTCCAGACGAAGTAGAACTTCCCGCGCACCCTGTGAGGTACCCACACCGACCAGTGAAAGTACCGCGGAGTCGGTACCCGCAATGGGGCATCGGCATATCCCCCGCAACGCATTTCGACAGCGTAGCCCGCACGGTACCGTCTACCCATGGCTTTCGTCCGAAAAGGCGCTACCCCAGGGGTTTTCGCGCACGAGCGAGCACGGCGCCGCACCGGCGGCCGCCGCCTCGACGGGCCGACATGCGCGCGCAGGGCGATGCCACGCGGTGCGTTCCGCAACGAAAACCGCTCTGCCGCTGGGTTTTACGTCGGTCTACCTGCGGAGGGATCCGTTGACCGCGGCCCGGTCGGCGAGACCGGACCGCGCCGGACGGTCGGTAGTGCGGATACCGAGGAAGAATTGGATCCGGCCCGGGTGACTTCCCGAATCGACCCGGAACAGCTGCACGTCCAGACTGAAGGGCTTCCCTGTTTCGATATCGCGGAGCAGCATTCGCGGACTTTCCCGGCCGTATGCGGTTCCCCCGGCCGCCCACATCCGGCGGAATTCCGGATATCGGCCGAGTTCGGCGAGCAATTCGGTGGACCAGTCGGCGCCAGCGGACTGCCCGATGAGTCCGCGCAGCCAGTCCACGGTGAGCGCGGCCTCCCGCTCCCACTCGACCATCACCCGCTTGGACACCTCGTTGCCGAAGAACCACCGCAGGATGTTCACGTCCTCGACCAAGCCGGGAAAGACCGCGGTGTAGGCGTCGTTGCAGGACAGGACGTTCCACCGGGTGTCGAGATAGCCCGCCGCGTTCGGCTCGTGCACCGCGAGGCCGTCGCGCATGTCCTGGGTGATCTGGGCACGCAACTCCGCGACCGTCGGGGCCGAGGCGTCGGCCAGTCCGGCCAGGTCGAACAGGTGTCTGCGCTCGGCGTCGGAGAGCGGCGCGATCTGGTGCAGGTATCCGATGAGCGCTTCGACCACCACTTTCGTCGGGTGGGCGCGGTCGCCGCCCTCCAAGTGCGTGATGTAGCTGGAACTCACCCCCGCTGCGAATGCCAGCTTTTCCCGGGAGACCCGCCGGTCGTCGCGGAACCTCCGCAACAACCCGCCGAAGGTCGGCGGTCGCAGGAGATCACCCGGCCCGGCTTCGGTCGACTTGCGTGACACAGCTATTCGCTCCTATGAACCGTAGATGTATCAACCAGTTGGCTACTTCCAAGTGGCAGCGCTGCCGAATCTCTCGCGTTCGCGGCGCCGAGGCCGCGATGCCGTTGCGCACGGCCCCAATCGTCGACGATCCGAGCGGTTGCTCATAGCGGACGATATTAACTGATATACCTTCTTTATATTCCACACCACGCATGTGTCATGGTTACATTTCGGCAATCTCTCGAGAGGCGAAAAGCAACCTCCGCCAGAGCCATTCGCAATGCCGCGCGCCCGACCGTCTGACACGTAGACGCACGACCGACTATTCGAATGCGCGCACGTACGTCGCTCTATCCGACCGGTCGGTTCCTATTCGTCATGCCCGCTGTTGCCCAAAAGAATTGGCGAATCGGATTCGCGAATCGCCGACGCCCGACGACGCGCCTCACCCCGCCGCGGCGACCGCCGCATCGATTCGCTTCGCGCGTGTCTCCGGGCGCTTTGCCGATTCGATCGCACCGACGAGCTGACGGCGTCGCGAACAGGAGGCGGGACGCGCGCCCGCCGCGGCCAACGCCGCCGCGAGATCCTCGGGCACCTCGACCGTCCGTTCGGTGTCGCGACGCACGGTGACCGATACGGCGTCGCGGGCGCCTTGCCGAGCCGCTCGCGGATCGCCTTCAGCATGCCGGGGCACGGGCCGCCGCCCATCGAGACGAGGGAGCCGGTGTAGGCGATGCCGTCGAAGCCGGCCTCGACCGGGATCCGTCCTCCGCCGCAGAGCGCGGCGACGACCTCGGCGGGCACCGCGATGTAGGCGCCTCTCGATTTCGGCCTCGAATCGCTGCCTACGCGCAGGGCAATCGCGAGGCGCCGGACGGCCGCCGATTCGCGGCAAACGAATGGCGAATCACACGGGTCTGGACGAATCGGGGTCCGGCATGGTAGCCACGTGGGCAGTGGGCGGCGCCACAATTCGGCCTCGAACACCCCTGCGGGTTGTGTTAACGATTGTAAACCGCCCGAGAACCCCCGGTTTCGAAAGCTTCACCGGCAAGGCCCCGAAACGCCTGCCCGATGCCGCATTTCGGCCGGTCAGCCCGCATCGGCCCAGGTCACGTGAATGTCACCGAAGGTCGGTTGCAACCGTCCAGTGACCGGCACGTTGCCGCGACCTCACAACTCACAGACCGCCTCCGCGCGCTGTGAGAGAATCGTTTGGCCGCGCGTCTTCACCTCCTTACAGTCGGTGCAACAGCCCGATTTCACAGCTCGAAGGGGGCGTCGTGGTTAACTCACGCACTCATGTTTCGGCACCCTCCGATCAGGCGGGCCCGCTTTCCTCCGACGCCGGTGACGCATTGCTCCGGCTGGGCAAATACTTTCAGCGCGGCGAGGTCTCCTCGGATCAACGCAGCCTGCACAAAGTCGGCGGCCGCGGCGCCGACGACTTCTATCGCGACCGCTGGGCGCACGACAAGGTGGTGCGCTCCACGCACGGCGTGAACTGCACGGGCTCGTGCTCGTGGAAGATCTACGTCAAGGACGGCGTGATCACCTGGGAGTCGCAGCAGACCGACTACCCCTCGGTCGGCGCGGACAAGCCCGAGTACGAACCGCGCGGCTGCCCGCGCGGCGCGTCCTTCTCCTGGTATACCTACTCGCCCGCGCGGGTGCGTTACCCATACGTGCGCGGCGCGCTGCTGGAGCTGTACCGCGAGGCCAAGGCCCAGCTCAAGGATCCCGTGCTGGCCTGGGAATCCATTGTGGAGGACCCGGCGAAGGCCAAGAAGTACAAATCCGCCCGCGGCAAGGGCGGTTTCGTGCGCGCCGAATGGTGGGAGGCCGCCGAGATCGCCGCCGCCGCGCACGTGCACACCATCAAGCGCTACGGGCCCGACCGGGTCGCGGGCTTCTCGCCCATTCCGGCCATGTCGATGGTCAGCCACGCCGTCGGCGCCCGGTTCATCTCGCTGCTCGGCGGGTCGATGCTGTCGTTCTACGACTGGTACGCCGACCTGCCCGTCGCCTCGCCGCAGGTGTTCGGCGACCAGACCGACGTGCCGGAATCGGCCGACTGGTTCGACGCGGGCTATCTGATCATGTGGGGCTCCAACGTGCCCGTCACCAGGACGCCGGACGCGCACTACATGACCGAGGCCCGCTACCGCGGCCAGAAGGTGGTCGTGGTCTCCCCCGACTACGCCGACAACACCAAGTTCGCCGACGAGTGGGTGCCCGCGCGCCCGGGAACCGATGCGGCGCTTGCCATGTCGATGGGGCACGTGATCCTGAAGGAGTTCTTCCTCCAGCGCGACACCCCGCGGTTCCTCGACTACGTCAAGCGCTACACCGACCTGCCGTACCTGGTCTGCCTGGACGACCCTGAGGGCTGGGACGCCGAGGGCGTGTACCACCACGACGGCGCGCTGGCGGGCAAGTTCCTCACGGCCGCCGATCTCGGCGAGTCCGTCGAAGCCGCGGAGCACAAGCCCGTGCTGCTCGACAACTCCGGAAACCCCGTGGTGCCCAACGGTTCTCTCGGCCACCGCTTCACCGAGGGCGACGCGGGCAAGTGGAACCTGGACCTCGGCGACGTCGATCCGCTGCTGAGTCTGTACGGCGCGGAGGGCAATCAGCCGGTCGCGGTGCGACTGCCGCGCTTCGACACCGACAAGGCGGGCGTGCTGCTGCGCGGCGTGCCGACGGTGACCGTCGCGGGCAAGCGCGTGACCACAGTGTTCGACCTGCTGCTCGCGCAGTACGGCGTCGGGCGCGACGGACTGCCTGGTGAATGGCCGACTGGTTACGACGACGCCTCCACCCCCTACACGCCTGCCTGGCAGGAGACCATCACCGGCGTCCCGGCCAAGCAGGCCGAGCGCATCGCGCGCGAATTCGCCGACAACGCCGACCGTTCCGGCGGTCGCTCGATGATCCTGATGGGCGCGGGCACCAACCACTGGTTCCACTCCGACCAGATCTACCGCGCCTTCTTCACCCTGACACTGCTCACCGGCTGCCAGGGCGTGAACGGCGGCGGCTGGGCGCATTACGTCGGCCAGGAGAAGTGTCGTCCGGTGACCGGCTGGGCCACTTTGGCTTTCGGGCTGGACTGGCAGCGTCCGCCGCGCCAGATGCAGGGCACCGTGTTCTGGTATCTGACCAACGACCAGTGGCGCTACGACCCGTTCACCGCCGAGTCGTTCTCCTCGCCGCTCGGCAAGGGCGTGTTCGAGGGCCGCACCGCGGCCGACAACATCGCCCTGGCCAGCAGGCTGGGCTGGATGCCGAGCTACCCGACCTTCAACCGCAACCCGCTCGATCTCGTGGACGAGGCCGAGGCCGCGGGCACGACGCCCGCCGAGCACGTCGTCGCGGGCCTGAAGTCCGACGACCTGCGCTTCGCCTGCGAGGACCCCGACGCGCCGGAGAACTTCCCGCGCTGCCTGACGGTCTGGCGCGCCAACCTGCTCGGCTCCTCCGGCAAGGGCAACGAGTACTTCCACAAGCACCTGCTCGGCGCGGATTCCAACCTCCAGGCGGGCGAGGCGACCGGGGTGCGGCCGCAGGAGCTGGTCTGGCGGGACGAGGCGGCGACCGGAAAGCTGGATCTGCTGCTCTCCCTGGACTTCCGAATGACGAGTACCACGCTGTTCTCCGACATCGTGCTGCCCGCGGCCACCTGGTACGAGAAGCACGATCTCTCCTCCACCGACATGCACCCGTTCGTGCACGCGTTCTCCCCGGCCATCTCGCCGCCGTGGGAGGCCAAGACCGACTTCGACGCGTTCCACCGGATCGCCCGCGGCTTCTCCTGGATGGCCGAGAAGCACCTCGGCAAGCGCAAGGACATCGTCGCGGTGCCGCTGCAACACGACTCGGCGGACGCCATGGCGCAGGCGGGCGGCCGCGTGCTGGACTGGAAAGCCGGTGACTGCGAACCGATTCCGGGCAAGACCATGCCGAAGCTGGTGGTGGTCGAACGCGACTACCCGAAGGTGGCCGAGAAGATGGCCGCGCTCGGGCCGCTGGTCGACACCCTCGGCGTCACCACCAAGGGCGTGACCACCCACCCGAACGTCGAGGTCGAGTACCTCGCGGGCATGAACGGCACCGTGGTTTCCGGTGTGGCGCAGGGCCGTCCGTCGCTGGCCAAGGACACCCACGCGGCCGAGGCCATCCTCGCGCTGTCGGGCACCACCAACGGCCGCCTCGCCGTGGAGGGCTTCGAGGAGCTGGAGCATCGCACCGGCACGAAGCTCGCCGACCTGGCCGCCGAGCACGAGGGCAAGCGAATCACCTTCGCCGACACGCAGGCTCGGCCGGTGCCGGTGATCACCTCGCCGGAGTGGTCGGGCAGCGAGACCGGCGGACGCAGGTACTCGCCGTTCACCATCAACACCGAACGGCTCAAGCCCTGGCACACCCTGACCGGACGCCAGCACTTCTACCTCGACCACGACTGGATGATCGAGCTCGGCGAACAGCTGCCGATCTTCCGGCCGCCGCTGGACATGACCGCACTGTTCAGCGAGCCCGGCGTGGGTTCGGTGACCGAGAAGGGCGTCACGGTCAGATATCTGACGCCGCACTCGAAGTGGTCGATCCACTCCGCCTATCAGGACAACCTGCACATGCTGACGCTCTCGCGCGGCGGTCAGTCGATCTGGATGTCGGACAAGGACGCCGCGAAGATCGGTGTGGCCGACAACGATTGGATCGAGGCGATCAACCGCAACGGCATCGTGGTCGCGCGCGCCATCGTCTCGCACCGCATGCCGGAGGGCACCGTGTTCATGTACCACGCGCAGGACCGCGCGGTGGACGTGCCGCGCATCGAGGGCACCCCCGAGGTGAACGACGCGCGCGGCAAACGCGGCGGTATCCACAACGCGCTCACCCGGATCATGATCAAGCCCTCGCATCTCATCGGCGGGTACGCGCAGCAGTCCTTCGCGCTGAACTACCACGGCCCCACGGGTAACCAGCGCGACGAAGTGACGACTATTCGCAAGCGGTCCCAGAAAGTGGAGTACTGACATGAGCCCGACGAGGTGCCGACGCTCTGTCCGATTGCGGTCGCAGAAGGTGGAGTACTGATATGCGTGTCATGGCACAGCTCGCCATGGTGATGAACCTGGACAAGTGCATCGGCTGCCACACCTGCAGCGTCACCTGCAAGCAGGCGTGGACCAACCGCGGCGGCACCGAGTACGTCTGGTTCAACAACGTGGAAACCCGGCCCGGACAGGGCTATCCGCGTCAGTACCAGGATCAGGAGAAGTGGAAGGGCGGCTGGACGCTCACCAAGCGCGGCAAGCTGACCCTGAAGTCCGGTTCGCGAATGAAGCGGCTGCTCAACATCTTCGCCAACCCGGACCTGCCCACGGTGTCGGACTACTACGACCCGTGGAGCTACGACTACGACAACCTGCTGTCCTCCCCCGCCATCGACACCACGCCGGTGGCGCGACCGAAATCGCTGATCACCGGCGAGGATACGAAGGTCACCTGGGGTGCCAACTGGGACGACGACCTCGGCTCCGGCCCGGAGCAGGTCGGCAAGGACCCGCTGCTGAACAAGCTCTCGGACAAGGTGAAACTGGAGTTCGAAGAGACCTTCATGTTCTACCTGCCGCGCATCTGCGAGCACTGCCTGAACCCGTCGTGCGCGGCGTCCTGTCCCTCCGGCGCGATCTACAAGCGGGCCGAGGACGGCATCGTGCTCGTCGACCAGGACAAGTGCCGCGGCTGGCGGCAGTGCATCACCGGATGCCCGTACAAGAAGATCTACTTCAACCACAAGACGGGCAAGGCGGAGAAGTGCACCTTCTGCTACCCGCGCGTGGAGGTCGGCATTCCGACGGTGTGTTCGGAGACCTGCGTGGGTCGGCTGCGCTACATCGGCGTCATGCTCTACGACGCGGACAAGGTGCAGGAGGCGGCGTCGGTCACCGACACCAAGGATCTGTACCCCTCGCAACTCGGCGTCTTCCTCAACCCGCACGACCCGCGGGTCGTCGCGGAGGCCGAGCGCGCCGGCATCTCGCCGGAATGGATTCAGGCGGCCCAGGATTCGCCGGTCTACAAGCTGATCGTGGACTACCAGATCGCGCTGCCGCTGCACCCGGAATACCGGACCATGCCGATGGTCTGGTACGTGCCGCCGCTCTCGCCGGTGGTGGACGTGCTCACCGAGACCGGGCACGACGGGGAGAACCATGCGAACCTGTTCGGCGCCATCGACGCGCTGCGCATTCCGGTGGAGTACCTGGCGGAGCTGTTCACCGCGGGTGAGCTCGGTCCGGTGCGGGCGTCGCTGCAGAGGCTCGCCGCCATGCGGTCTTTCATGCGGTCGGTGAACCTCGGCGAGGAGCCCGATCCCTCGATCGCGCCGTCGGTGCGGCTGGAGCCCGAGGAGATCGAGGCGCTGTACCGGCTGCTCGCCATCGCGAAGTACGAGCACCGTTATGTGATCCCGCAGGGCGCGACTTCGCAGGCGCACGAACTGGATTCGCTGGCGACCGGGTGCAGTCTGGACACCGATGGTGGGCCGGGTATGACCGCGTTCGACCAGATGGTGGAGAAGTTCCATCTGACGGACTCCAATGGGGCTGCGCCGGAAGAGAAGTCGACCCGGATCAATTTGCTCAACTGGGATGGGAAGAGCACCAAGGGTTTGATTCCGACCAACGGTGGTGGGTCCAACGGTGCTGGCTCCAACGGCTCGGCTGCGCAGAACGGCGCGGGGCACAACGGCGCAGGGTCCGGCGACGCGAAGGCAAACGGCAGCAACGGCGCTGCCGGAGTAGGGGCCGCGAACGGCAGCAACGGCGCTGCCGGGAACGGTTCGTCCACCGAGGATGTGACCGCGACGTCGAGCGGGGTCACCAGATGAGTCTGCTGAAACTGCGCCGGCGGCCCGAGCCCGCCGTGCGGATGGCCGAGCGCGACCGTCGCCTGGTGTGGCGGCTCGCCGCGCTGCTGTTGGACTACCCCGGCCAGGCAACGCTGGCCATGCTGGACGAATTGTCCAGTGCGGCAGATCAATTGCCCGACGAGGTGCGCCCGCAGTTGGCCGGTCTGCTGACCCACCTGCGCACGACGCCGCCGATCGACCTGGCCGCCGACTACGTCGCGACCTTCGACATGCGGCGCCGTGCGAGCCTGCACCTGACCTTCTACGCCTACGGCGACACCCGCAAGCGCGGCATGGCGTTGCTGCGTTTCAAGCACGCCTACCGGCACGCCGGGGTGGAACTGGGTGATCAGGAACTGCCCGATCACCTGCCCGTATTGCTGGAATTCGCCGCGACGGTGGACCCGATCGGCGGCGAGCGCCTGCTCGGCGAGCACCTGCCGGTCATCGAGCTGCTGCGACTCTCGTTGTCCGACAGCGGTTCTCCCTACGCGGGGGCGCTCGCCGCGGTGGTGGCCACGCTGCCGCCGCTCACCACGGCCGATCGGCGGCGCATCGCCGAGCTCGCGGCCGAAGGTCCCCCGGAGGAAGAGGTCGGGCTGGAACCCTTCGCCATGGACCCCACGATGTTCGCTCAATCGGAAGGCCGTCGATGAACGCCGTCCCGCACCTGCCCGTCGAGTTGTGGCTGATCCTGCCGTACGTCGCGTTCACCTCGTTCGTGCTCGGCCACATCTGGCGCTACCGCAACGACCAGTTCGGCTGGACCACCCGGTCCTCGCAGATCTACGAGAGCAGGTTGCTGCGGCTGGGCAGTCCGCTGTTCCACTTCGGCATGCTCGGGGTGTTCTTCGGGCACGTGCTCGGCGTGCTGATTCCCGAGTCGTGGACCGAAGCCGTCGGCATCAACGACCACACCTATCACCTGATCGCGGTCGGCGCCGGTTCGGTGGCCGGTCTCTCCGTGCTGGCCGGTGTGGGCATTCTGCTGTACCGCCGGTTCACGGTGACCGCGGTACGCAAAGCGACCACCGCCAACGACAAGCTGATGTACGCCCTGCTCACCGCCGCGCTGGTCACCGGCCTGACCAACACCTGGGGCGCCAACCTGCTGTTCGGCACCTACAACTACCGCGAGACCGTCTCCCCCTGGTTCCGCAGCCTGTTCACCCTGAACCCGCAACCGGAACTGATGGTCGACACCCCGTGGCCGTTCCAGCTGCACGGGCTGGTCGTCCTCGTCCTGGTCGCCCTGTGGCCCTACACCCGCCTGGTCCACATGTTCAGCGCCCCCATCGGCTACCTCACCCGCCCCTACATCGTCTACCGCCACAAACAACCCAACGCCACCGACTCCCGCCGCTACGCCCGCGCCTGGGACGCCCCGGTCACCCCGGAACGCTGGCGCTGATCTCCTTCGCCCCCACCGCAACCCGGTGGGGGCGACTTCGTATGGAGCGGATGCGGACTTGCAATCTGACTAGCTACATTTTCTGCTAGCTTGCTAGCTATGCTTGCGCCTAGCGCGCTAGCATGCTGTCATGATTGCGGAGCAACCGACCCGGAAGGTCCTGAAGGCCCTCAAAGCCGCGGGCTGGTCGAAGCTCCGCGACGGAGCGGGCAGCCACACGATCTACGGTTGCCGAACCGGCAAGCATGACGTGAGCGTCCCGGACGGGCACACCACCATCTCGCCGGGCGTGGCCAGGTCGATCTACAAGGCCGTAGGGTCCTGCGACTGCCCGGAGGAGGAAGAGAAGCAGTGAGCAAGGCAATCACCTACGACGTGCACGCGAGCCGTGTCGGACGATGGTGGGAAATCACCATCCCCGATGTGTACGGAGCCGATCCCTGCGGTCAAGCGCGCCATCTCACCGACGCCGGATACGAAGCGCGCACCATCATCGCCGCCAAGCTCGACGTGCCACTGTCCCGGGTGGAATCACGGTTGATCGTCGACGATTTCGGGGACGCGCACGACGTCAACGAGCGGGTGGAGCACATCGCACAACTCCGCTCGACGATCGAGCGGCTGACCGAGGAACTGAATGCCGAGCAGCGCTCGCTCGTCAAAGAGCTTCGACGCGAAGACGTCCCCGACGTCGATGTCGCCACGTTGCTCAATGTGGCGCGGCAGCGGATCGGCCAACTGGCGAAATAGGCTCGGATCCCGGGCCATCGCAGGTCTCGAGAACCGTTGCGACGGGTTCAGGCGCAGTCCGGGGCCGGGGCGTCGCGGAAGAGGGGGTCGCCCGTCGGCGGGGCGTAGACGACGTCCAGGACCAGGGGCTCGGTGCCGAGGTTCTGGCCGATGTGGACGTTCCACTCCCCGGCCGGCTCGTAGATGAAGTCGCCCGTGCGATACACCGGCGCGACACAGTCCGGACCGGGGTGGGTGAGGGTGCCGGAGCGAACGAAGCCGAAGACCGGGCCGTCGTGATAGTGCCACCCAGTCGACCCGCCCGGCCCGATGGTGATCTCCCGAACCACCAGATCGGTCCCCGCCACGAACGGCAGCAACCCTGCCGGAATCTGCGCATGCCCCAGGGTGGTCGCCGTGATATCCGAGCCGGGTGTTGCCTCGGCGCGTATCGCGCCAACCAGCGACCCGCCGAGCACCGCCACAACGACGGCTACACGCACAATGGGCGTCATCGGCGCAGCGTATCGAGTGCGGGACGGCCGGGAAAGGGTCGACAGCGAATCCGTCCAAACTGTCCGATTCAGTAGGGAAGATCGCCCATATCTTCCAGGTCGGAGCCGTTGGCGGTCAACACGATATCGATCTCACCGTGGATCGCGGCGCAGTGCACGTGCGCGTCGTAAGCATCGGGGTAAGCGAGGGTCGCGTCGATCCGATAGCCGGTGATCAGACTGTCTTCACCCAGGGCCGCAACGGTTTTGCGGCGAATACCACCGATCTGCTCCTCGGACAGGAACGGATTCTTCTTCCGCCGGTGGTAGAGGGCCTCGGCCATGATGTCCTCGGTCCAGAACACCTGGAACATACCCGCACCGCCCCGCAGATACAGCAGGCACAGCCAGTCGCGTAGCGTGCGCGAGTACAGAATGTTCGCGTCCACAAGCACTCTCGTCACCCGCCCGCCAACCATGCCGGACATGGTAGCGGCCGGGCTGCCGACGGAGACCCTTCGGCGGCCGGTCAGTCGCGGAGGCCCAATTCCTCTTCGAGAGCTCGCAACTCGTCGAACGCCTTGCTCTGGTGTTCCAGCTGCGCACGGCGAAAAGCCAGCACGTCCTTGCTGTGCAGGCGGGTGTGCGAGCCAACTTTGTGGGCCGGGATCTTGCCCTCGCGGACGAGCTTCATCAGCGAGGGTCGCGATATGCCCAGCATTCCCGCGGCGACTGTCGTGGTGACTTCGTTCGGGATACTGCCGATGGTGACCGTGCAGCCGCGGCCGACCAGATCGACGAGCCGAAGCACCAAGGCCGCCAGCTCGGGAGGCATCGTCAGGTGCCGATCGACGTCTGTCTCCACCGTGACCGCCGGTGGCGATTCTCGGTCACCGAGGAACTCCCGGACATTGCGGGCCTGCTCGATCTCGCGTGGACTCACCGATACGGTGGCACGGTCGTCACGTTGCAACGTGTCCACAAACAACCCTTTCGAGCATGGCGGAGATTGCACCGGGTAGATATCTCCAGCCTAACCGCCTTTCACTTACAAGTGCAACAATGTTGCGGTTGCAAGCGCGGCGCGGGCATCTACCTCTTGGCCGGGAGGGAGCGGGCGTAGTCGACGCCGCGGTCGACCCACTCGCGCAGGGTTGCGTCGTCGCGGATCGGTGTGCCGGTCACTCGGAGCCAGCCGACCATTTCTCGGCCGCCCATGGTCATCGGCGTGACGGTTTCGTCGTCGATCATGGTGGCGCCCTGGGCCGGGTCGACGCGGACGAGCAGGCCGCCCTGGCCGCTGGCGGCCACCGCCATGTTGCCGCTGATCATGAAGGCGAGACCGCCGAACATCTTCTTCTCGGTCATGTCGAGGCCGGGATCGATCAGGTCGCGGATCCGCTCGGCCAGTTCCTCGTCGTATGCCATAGGTCACAGTGTGGACCTGGGCACCGACAGATCGCTGCCCCTTTACGCGGTGCGCAACCCGTGTGCCGCCCTTCGCGCGGACGGCGCGAACGTCACGTCGTCATCCGGCGCGCAGGAACCGCCCCGCCTGTTCCGTGCCGAGCCCGGGTCCGGCGGCGCCGGAGCCGAACACGTACTTCCCACCGATGAACACCGCGGTGACGGTCGCGTCGTTGCGATTGACCATGCGGGACAAGTTGCCGTAGTGCGGGGCCGGGTGTTCGGCGTAGGTGTCGAGGGTGGCGTCGAGATGGGCCGGGTCGATCACGACGGCGTCGGCACGGTCGCCGACGCGCAGGCGGCCCGCGTCCAAGCCGTACCACTCGGCGAGTTCACCGGTCAGGCGGTGGACCGCGTGCTCGAGCGTCATGAACGGCCGGTGCGCTCGTTCGGCGTCGTGGACGCGACGCAGCAGTCGCAGGCCGAAGTTGTAGAAGGCCATGTTGCGCAGGTGCGCGCCCGCGTCCGAGAAGCCGAGCTGGATGCCGGGATCCGCCGCGAAACGGTCGAGCACAGCGGGGCGGTGGTTGGAAATGGTTGTGCGCCAACGCACTTTGGTGCCGTGTTCGACGACGAGATCGAGGAACGCGTCGACCGGATGCAGGCCGCCGCGGTCGAGACCGACCTGACCGAAGGTCTTGCCGAGCACGGATTCGTCGGGGCATTCGACGATCTCGGCGTCGAAGAAGTCGCGATGCCAGACGCGGGGACCGAACTTCTTGTCGTAGTCCTTGCGGAACCAGCGGCGATAGCCTTCATCGCTCAGCAGGTCCGCACGCTCTTCGAGCTGGTCGGCGAGATGCAATGCCGCGGCGCCCGATCCGAATTCCTCGAACACCGGCAGGTCGATCCCGTCGGAATACACCTCGAACGGCACCGGTAAATGCTGCCAGCGGAAATCGCCGCCGAGCGCGTTGACGGCGCGGGCGAGCGCCGGAAACACCCGCGCCACACCGGGAATCGCCTTCACGTCCGCGGCCGAGAGCAGGCTCACCTTGAGCGGTTCCCGCCACAGCCCGATGCTGCTCGCGGCCATCGCGACCAGGCTCTGCGGCCGTGCCACGTCGGGTCCGCCCTGCAAGGCGCGCCCGCGGCGGCGCAGAATCGTGTTGAGCACGCTGCGTTCCCGGCTCGTCGCGTACGTGGAGGGCAGGGTGCGCGAGCGGCAACGCTGCCCGTCGAGCTTGTCGAACAGCAGCTGCTGGGAGGACATGCCGACGAAGCCCGCGTCGAGAGCTTTGGTGAGTGCGCGCCGCATCGTGGCGAGCTCGTCGGGAGTCGCCTTCACCTCGCGCCTGGTGGCGCGATCGAGCCCCATCACGGCCGCGCGAACGTCGGAATGCCCGAGGAAGCCGGCCACATTCGGCCCGAGCGGCAGCGCGTCGAGCGCCGCGGCGTACTCCTCGGCGGTGCGCCAGGACTTCAGGTCGCCGATCGCGGCGACGACGTGTCCGCGCGGAATGGCTTCGACCCGGCCGAACAGATCGCCCGCCGTCTCCGCGTCGGCGTGCACTGTCGACAGCGAACACGAACCGAGCAGCACGGTCGTCACGCCGTGGCGCACCGATTCCGGCAGCGCTGGATCGAGCAATACCTCCACGTCGTAGTGGGTGTGGATGTCGATCATGCCGGGAATCACCCAGTGCCCGGCGGCGTCGACGACCCGGCCGCAGCCGGTCTCGTCGAGCGGCACGGCCGACACCTCGGCCACCCTGCCGGCGCGGATGCCGAGATGGCGAACCGCTGACGGGGCGCCCGTGCCGTCGAACCACCGGCCGCCCTTGATGATGCTGTCGAACATCGTTGACTCCCTACAAAGCGATCTCGCACCGCGCGACCTCGCCGGTCGCAGTGCGCGGCAACGGTTCCGCGGTGATCCGGCCACGGGGCGAGAACCTCGAGCCGCGGTCGTCGGCGAACCCAGCCGACGTGACCTGCACCACAACGTAGCACTGGCTAGACACCATGTCTAGTGACTTTGCGCATCGTCTAGGATGAGTTCATGCCGACCGAACCGACCGAGGCCCGCCGCGGCTTGTTGCGCGAGGAACAGAAACGCCTGACCCGAGCGCGGATCGTCGACACCGCGCGCCACCTGTTCGAAACGCAGGGCTACTCCTCGGTCCGCGTCGACGACATCGCCGCCGCGGTCGGCTGTAGCCGGGCCACCTTCTACCTGCACTTCACCGGCAAACCGGAGGTGCTGCGCGCCATCGCCGAGGCGGGCACCCTCGCCAGCGTTCGCCTCTTCTACGCCGACCTGGACCGGGTGCTCACCACCGGATCACGAGAAGAGTTCGCGGACTGGATGACCCGGGCCATCGACTGGTTCTTCGCGAACAAGGACATGCTGCCCGCATGGGACGAGGCGACCGCACTCGAACCGGAATTCCGCGAGGTCGCGCGCGAGGGCATCATGACGCTCGCCGACAGCATGCCCGCCTACCTGTCCCGCTGGCCTGCCGAACGCAGGGACGAAGCGCGACTGCGCATCGAACTACTTGTCGCGCAACTGGAACGGTTCTTCACCCGCTGGGCCATGCAGGGCACGATCGACGTCTCCGCGAGCCAGGCGGCCGAGGTGCTCACCGACATCTGGTTCCCCGCACTCGTGGCGCCGGGGGGCGATTGATGCCCACCACGGCAGCGGCGCGCCGACTCCTTACTCCTAGGCCACCGACGGCGCCGCCGCGAGCCTCGGGGGCGAACGACACTCAGCGCACGCGAGTATCGACCATTTCCCGCACGGCCGCGCGATAACGGTCCGCGATGAGCCGGACGACCGCGGGATGCACGCCGATGGGTTCCGCCACGCCGTCCGCGCCCGCGTCGTGCAGCCGCTGCTGGAACAGCCCGTGCGCCAGCAGATAGGACGCGACGAACACCCGCCGCGCACCGGAGGCACGCAGGTCGGCGACGACTTCCGGAACGCGCGGCGCGCCCGTGGCGACGTAGCCGATGCGCACCGGTGCACCCAGGTGCTCGGCCAGCATCGCGGCCGCGCGCCGAACGTCTTGCCGCGCACGGGCATCCGAGGACCCCGCCGCCGCGAACACGACCGCGTCACCACGCCGCCAGCCCGCCGCGCGCAACCGCACCGCCATGATCCTGGCCAGCGCCGGATCCGGCCCCATGGCCGGGGTGACGGCCACCGCGTCGTGCCCGCTCTCGGCGACCTCGCGCGGCACGTCTTGGTAGACGTGGTAGCCGGAGGCGAGGAACGCCGGAACCAGCACGGCGGGAACAGATTCCGTCGTTCCGGTCAGATCACGCAGCACCTCCGACGGCGACGGGCCGAGCACGTCGACGAAGGCGGTGCGGACCGCGGGCGCGTCGGTACGGTCGCCGCGCCCCGAAATCGCGGCGTCCGTTTCCGAAAGAGCCTGCGCCGCACCGAGTTCACGGGAGACCGCTTCGGCAAGAGCGGCGATCATCTCCACGCCCCTGGTGCTTCGGGTGCCGTGCGCCACCAGCACCAGGGCGGGGGTGCTCACCAGCTCCCCATCGGTTGCGGAGCGTACTTGGGAGCACGCACGGGCGACCCGATACCGGGCACCTGCGGCCGCGCTTGCGGCACCTGGCGCGGATTGTTGTCGGTGCACTCGGCGGCGTCCAAAGCGAGCCGGTAGCCGCGCTTGACCACGGTCTGGATCGCCTTCGGCGTGCCGAGTCCGGCGCGCAGCCTGGCGATCGCGGTCTCCACGGCGTGCGTGTCGTCACCGCCGCCGGGCAGCGCGGAGAGCAGGTCCTCGCGGGAGACCACCCGACCGGGCTGGCGGGCCAGCGAACGCATCAGCGCCATCGGCGCGGGCGCCAGCTGACGCACCTCGCCGTCCACGACGACACACGCGCCGCGCACGCTGATGTTGTGTCCGGCGGCCTGAATCCGGTTGGCGCGCCTGGGCAATTCCTCGGCCACGTGCCTGGCCAGCGCGCCGAGACGCGCGCGCCCCGGCATCGAGGTCGGCACGCCGAGCTCTTCCAGCGGCGCGGCGGTGATCGGACCGACGCAGGCCGCGAGCACCCGACCGCGCAGGGCGTGCAGCACGCCCTCCAGCAGACCGGTTTCCTTGGCGCGCATCAACATCGACGCCACGGCGGGCGCGCTGGTGAAGGTCACGCAGTCCAGGCTCGCGGTGACGATGGCCTCGATCAGCTGGTCCATCGGGCCCTGATCGGCGGGCGGAGTCCAGCGGTACACCGGCACCGGAACGACATCCGCTCCGGCGCAACGCAATACCTCACAGAAGTCCGGGACGGGCTCCCATTCGGTGGTGGCGCCGTGCAGCTGCACCGCGATGCGCACGCCCTCCACGCCCTCGGCCAGCAGGTGATCGAGCACCTCGGCCGACGACTCGGAGGCGGGCGACCACTCCTCCCGCAGTTCCGCGGCGCGGATGGCGCCCTTGGCTTTCGGGCCGCGGGCCAGCATGCGGGTGGCGGCCAGCGTGCTGCGCAGTTCCTCGGCCAGGCCCCAGCCTTCGGCCGCTTCCATCCAGCCGCGGAAACCGATGCCGGTGGTGGCGACGGTGATCTGCGGCGGCTCGGCGACCAAAGTCCTTGTGACACGCTCCAGTTCGGTGTCGTCGGCCAACGGAATGATCCGGATGGCGGGCGCCGTGACGATGGTGGCGCCCCGCCTTTTGAGCAGGGTGGAGAACTCCTCGGCTCGCCGAGCCGCCGTGACGCCGACCGTGAATCCAGCGAGACAGGCGCCCGCTTCAGTTGTCGTCATAGAGGTTCATCCGTCCGAGGAATCGAGCGCGACCGGCTCGTTGGAAACCGAAACGATGCCGTCGTCGACCCGCACCGCGTACACCGGCAGCGCCGCCGATTCATCGTCCAGGCAACGCCCATCGAGCAACGAGAACGCCTGCTTCAGCAGCGGCGAGGCGACGACGGGGACGCCGCCGCGGTCACCGACGATCCCGCGCGACATGACGGCCGCGCGACCGAACGGATCGATATTGCCGACGGCGTACACGCTGCCGTCGGTCAGTCGGAACAGAGCGGCCTGCTGGCCACCCTTCAGCAATACCGCAACGCCGCGGCCTGGGATCAAATAGTCGAGTCGGCACGCTTGCGTCCAACCGGTGGCCGTAGCTGGCGAGATGCTGGGTGTATCGATCACGGTCATCGGGTTCCTCCTCCGAACGCCTTACTCATTGGTACCGGCGTCCTGTTTCCGCACGGTTAAGTCGTTATTTCCCGTGCGTGGCGGCCGGCATTTGTGGCACACCCAACAGCACCGGCACCTTCCGCTCGCCGCTGTCGTCGAACGAGATCGTCGGGTCGGCCTCTTCCGGCGCGTTGACGAACGACACGAAGCGCGAGAGCTTCTCCTCGTCCTCGAGCACCGCGGCCCACTCGTCCTTGTAACCGTCGACGTGCTTGGCCATGGCGGCCTCGAGCTCGTCGGCGATGCCGAGGCTGTCCTCGCAGACGACCGCCTTGAGGTAGTCCATGCCGCCCTCGAGCGCCTCCTGCCACGGCGCGGTGCGCTGCAGCCGGTCGGCGGTGCGGATGTAGAACATCAGGTAGCGGTCGATGTACTTGATCAGCGTCTCGTCGTCGAGCTCACCGGCCAGCAGCACCGCGTGCTTCGGCGTGAGACCGCCGTTGCCGCCGACGTAGAGGTTCCAGCCGTTCTCGGTGGCGATCACGCCGACGTCCTTGCCGCGCGCCTCGGCGCACTCGCGGGCGCAGCCGGACACCGCCAGCTTCAGCTTGTGCGGGGAACGCAGTCCGCGGTAACGCTTTTCGAGCAGGACGGCCATGCCGACCGAGTCCTGCTGACCGTAGCGGCACCAGGTGGAGCCGACGCAGCTCTTGACGGTGCGCAGCGACTTGCCGTACGCGTGACCGGATTCCATGCCCGCGTCCACCAGGCGCTGCCAGATCTGCGGCAGCTGCTCGACGCGCGCGCCGAACAGGTCGATGCGCTGACCACCGGTGACCTTCACGTAGAGGCCGAATTCCTTGGCCACCTCGCCGATGGTGATCAGCTGCTCGGCGGTCACCTCACCGCCGGGCATCCGCGGCACCACCGAGTAGGTGCCGTTCTTCTGCAGGTTGGCCAGGAAGTGGTCGTTGGTGTCCTGCAGCGCGGCCTGCTCGCCGTCGAGAATGTGGTCGCTCGAGGTGGAGGCCAGGATGGAGGCGACGGTCGGCTTGCAGATGTCGCAGCCGGTTCCCTTGCCGTACTTGGCGATCAGGCCCGAGAAGGTGCGGATGCCGGTGACCTGGACGATCTGGAACAGCTCGGCGCGCGACTGGCTGAAGTGCTCGCACAGCGACTTGGAGACCTCGACGCCGGACTGCTCGAGCAGCTTCTTGAGCATCGGCACGCAGCCACCGCAGGAGGTGCCCGCGTTGGTGCAGCTCTTGATGGCGGGCACGTCGCAGGCGCCCTCCGCGATGGCGCCGCAGATCGAGCCCTTGCTGACGTTGTTGCAGGAGCAGATCTGGGCGTCGTCGGGCAGCGCGTCCGCGCCGAGTTCCGCGCCCGCCGGGGAGATCAGCGAGGCGGGATCGGCGGGCAGCGGACGACCGACCAGCGGGCGCAGCGCGGAGTACGCGGACGCGTCGCCGACCAGGATGCCGCCGAGCAGGATCTGCGCGTCGTCGGAGACGACGAGCTTGGCGTAGGTGCCCTTGGCCGCGTCGTGCAGCACGACCGACAGCGCGCCTTCGGTGGTGCCGTGCGCGTCACCGAAGCTGGCCACGTCGACGCCGAGCAGCTTCAGCTTGGTGGACATGTCGGCGCCGGGGAATTCGCCCGCGCCACCGAGCAGCCGGTCCGCCACCACCTCGGCGGTGCTGTAACCGGGGGCGACCAGGCCGTAGCAGACGCCCTCGACCGCGGCGCACTCGCCGATGGCCCAGATGTTCGGGTCCGAGGTCTGTAGTCCCAGGTCGGTGATGATGCCGCCGCGCGGGCCGACCTCGATGCCCGCGTCGCGGGCGATCTGGTCGCGCGGACGGATGCCCGCGGAGAACACCACGAGCGAGGCGTCATCGATGGTCGACTCGTCGGAGAGGGTCAGCTTCAGCTTGCCGTCACCCGCGGCCTCGATCGCCTGGGTGCCGACGCCGGTGTGCACGTTCAGGCCGAGGTCGCTGACCAGGCGCTCCAGGATCGCGCCGCCGCCCGCGTCGACCTGCGCGGGCATCAGCCGGTCGTTGAATTCGATGACGTGCGGGGTCATGCCGAGCAGGCGCAGCGCGTTGGCCGCCTCCAGGCCGAGCAGACCGCCGCCGATCACCACGCCGACCGCGCCGGGACCGGCCGCCTCCGCGGTGGCGCGGATGCCATCCAGGTCCTCGATGGTGCGGTAGACGTAGCACCCGTCCAGGTCGTGGCCGGGCACCGGTGGCACGAAGGCGTAGGACCCGGTGGCCAACACCAGCGCGTCGTAGCCGATGGTGTCGCCCGCGGAGGTGACGACCTTGCGCGCGGCGCGGTCGATGCTCTCGGCGCGCTGGCCGAGGCGCAGCTCGACGAGGGCGTCACCGGCGTACTCGTTGCCGGGCAGCGCGAGCAGGCTCGGGTCCCAGGTGCCGACGTAGGACGAGAGTCCGACGCGGTCGTAGGCGGGCAGCTGCTCCTCGCTGAGGATGACGATCTGCCACTGGTCGGCTTCGTCACGCGAGCGCAGTGCCTCGACGAAACGGTGCCCGACCATGCCGTGGCCGACGACCACCGCGGTCTTGCGCTGGGCGGGATCGACTGTGGGGTTCATGGTGACCTCCCTGGGGATGGTTCGGGCGTCAGGCGCGAGCCGACGAGTTGGACTTGGTTGCGGCGGCCTCGGCCTCGAGGACCAGCGCCTCGGCCTCGTGCACGACATCGCTGTCGACGGCCATGGTGGGACGGCGGAGGAAGACCAACCAGGTCACCGCGGCGCAGGCGACGTAGAAGGCCAGGAACACCCAGAAGGCGGTGGTGGCCGAGTTGGTCGAGGCGTAGGAGGAGCGCAGCACCAGGTTGATGCCGACGCCGCCGAGCGCACCGATGGCGCCGACGACGCCGATGAGCGCGCCGGAGGTGTTCTGCGACCAGGCGGCCTGCTCGGCGGGACTCGCGTCCAGGCTCTTGGACTTGGCGTCGAACACCGACGGGATGATCTTGGTGACCGCGCCGTTGCCGAAGCCGGAGAGCACGAACAGGGCGATGAAGCCGATGACCATCACGGTCATCACGGCGCCGCTGGCGACGCCGCCGTTGCCGTCGGCCACGGTGCTGGCGATCCCGACCACGAGGGTGGCGGCCATCATCGCGCCGAAGACGACCAAGGTGACCCGGCTTCCGCCGATCCGGTCGGCCCACTTGCCGCCGTACGGGCGGGCCAGCGAACCGAGCAGCGGGCCGATGAACGCGATCGACGCGGCGTGCACGGCGGCCTGTGCTGCGGTGTCGCCGCCGGCCTTGAAACTGATCTGCAAGATCTGGGCGAAGGCGAAGCTGTAGCCGATGAACGAACCGAAGGTGCCGATGTAGAGGAAGGCGATGGCCCAGGACTGCGGCACCTTCAGCGCCGTCACCATGTAGGACAGGTCGGCCTTCTGGTTCTTCAGGTTGTCCATGTAGAGCGCGGCGCCGACAGCGGTCAGCGCGACGAGCACCAGGTAGATGGCGCAGATCAGGGCGCCGTAGCCGTCGCCGAGGGTCGCGAGGACCAGCAGGCCGAGCAGCTGGATGACCGGAACGCCGATGTTGCCGCCCGCGGCGTTCAGACCGAGGGCCCAGCCCTTGAGTCGCTGCGGGTAGAAGGCGTTGATGTTGGTCATCGAGGAGGCGAAGTTGCCGCCGCCGAAGCCCGCGAACGCGGCCACGATCAGGAAGGTGGTGTAGGAGGTGCCCGGCTGGTTGACGAAGTACAGCGTCAGCAGCGTCGGGATGACCAGCAGGAACGCGCTGAAGATGGTCCAGTTGCGTCCGCCGAACCGGGCGGTGGCCACGGTGTATGGAATGCGCAGCAAGCCGCCGACCAGCGTCGGCACCGCGGCCAAGAAGAACTTGCCCGCCGGATCGATGCCGAACTTGTCGGCGGGCATGAACAGCACCATCACCGACCAGATCGACCAGACCGAGAACCCGACGTGCTCGGCGAAGACCGACCAGATCAGGTTGCGCTTGGCGATGTCTTTGCCGCCCGCCTCCCAGGCCGCGACGTCCTCGGCATCCCAGTGCTCGATGTTGTGGTTACGCGTCAGCGTGCTCAACAAGGGCCTCCCAAAATCGGTTGGCCCCCACGGTAGGAAACAGGTATTGCCGAAATGATGCGGGAAATGACCGCCAAATCAACGGTTGCTCACGATTCCCCGGATTCCGGGGTGAGTTTCAACGTTATGTTTCACCCGTGTGACACAAGCGTTTCCACGGGTGACAAACAGCCGATCTCGCGCACAGCGGCCGGTGAGGTGTGACGCGCACAGCATGCGCCGCGCCGCACCGCGCCGCAACCCGAACGGCGCGATCGGTTCCGATCAGTTCCAGGTGTCCTCGAGCATGCGCGGCTTGCACGCCTGCCACGCACCGGCGAGCAACACCAGCACCGCGACGCTCAGCATCGCGAACGGCGCGAGCCAGCCGCCCGTGGCGGTGTGCAGCATGCCGAACAGCAACGGGCCCGCGCACGCCACCGCGTAACCGACGCCCTGGGTGAAGCCGGACAGCGCCGCCGAACCGCGCGGGGTCTTGGTGCGCAGATTGATCAGGGTCAGCGCCATCGGGAAGGTGCTCGGGCCGAGTCCGAGGATCACCACCCACAGCACGGGCGCGCTCATCGGCGCGATCAGCAAGCCAGCGAAGGCGATGAAGAACAAGGCCGCGCAGCCGACGACCACGGGGAACGGATTGCGGAAGCGTGCGACGATCGTCGGCGCCGAGAGCGCGGCCACCAGACCGACCAGGGCGAACAGTCCGACCATGGTGCCGCCGAACGCCGCGCTCGCGCCCGCTTCGCTCAAGATCTTGGGCAGCCAGGCGAAGATCGCGTAGGTGGTCAGCGAGGTCATGCCGAACATGCCCGCCATGCCCCAGGCGACCGGCGAACGCCAGACCCGGCCCGTGGACTCGGCGCCTTCGGCGGGCAAACCCGTGGTGTCGGCCATGTCGCGACCGCGCCGATCGCGCAGCACCTTCAGCCATGGCAGCGCGGCGGCGAAGCCGAGCAGCGCCCACAGACCGATCGAGATCCGCCAGCCGTGCGCCTCGGCGACCGGCACGGCGATCATCGCGGGCACCACGGTGCCGAGCTGCACCATGGTGATGTAGAGCGAGCTGATGACCGCCAGCCGGTCCGGGAAGTACCGCTTGACCAACGGCGGGATCACCACGTTGCCGATGCCCATGCCGCCGAGCGCGAGCGCGGAGAAGATCAGCAGTTCGGCGGTGGCGTGCGTCGTGGCCCGGATCAGCATGCCGAGACCGGCCATCAGCATCGCGGTGAGCGCGGTCCGCTCCAGCCCGAGGCGGCGCACCAGGATCGGGGTGAGCAGGCCCGAGAGGGCGAACATCGCGGTCGGGATCATGCCGAAGACGCCGACGACCGCGGTCGAGTAGCCGATATCCGCGCCGATCCGCTCGGCGAGCGGGCTGAACGCGGTGACGGCGACGCGTAGGACCAGTGCGGACATCACGATCGCGGTGAGTACCAGCAGTCGACCCTCGACGAGCGCGCGCTTGCGCTGCTGGAGGGCGGCGGAATCCTGGCGGGTCGCGGTGTCCGGAAGGGTCGCTGTCACCGAGAAATCATAGGATGACCCCATGATCGTCGGCAACAATTTGTGACGGGCGGTACTCTGTTTCGGTGCAACCCGTCCGGCGCACCAGCCTCATCGCCCAGGTAACCGAACAGCTGCGTGCCGAAATCCGTTCCGGCCGTTGGGCTATCGGCTCCCGCATCCCGACCGAACCGGAGCTCACCGAGCTCACCGGCACCGGCCGAAACACCGTGCGCGAGGCCGTCCAGGCGCTCGTGCACGCGGGCATGCTGGAACGGCGCCAGGGCTCGGGCACCTATGTGATCGCCGCCTCGGAAGTCGGCGGCACCCTCGGCAAGTACTTCGCCGACGCCGAGGAACGCGATGTCCTCGAGCTACGCCTCGCGCTGGACACCACCGCAGCCGCGCTCGCCGCGCGCCGCCGCGACGACGCCGACATCGCGAACCTGCACAGGTTGCTGGAAGAACGCAGCCACCACTGGGACGCGGACACCCACAGCGCGATCGCCGCCGATGTGGCGCTGCACCGGGCCATCGTGGTCGCCAGCCACAACGCGGTGTATCTCGAGTTCTACGACTCGCTGCTGCCCACCATCGAACAGGTGATCCGCTCGCGGACTTCGAAATCCGACGATTCCTACGACGCCGAGCACAATGAACTGGTGCAGGCCGTCGTCGACGGCGACGCCGATCGCGCCGCGCAGGCCGCGCGTTGCTTCCTCGGTTCGCTCATCGCGGAATACCCGGACGCCCGATAGTTCCGACCGGTCCCGTGGCCAGATCGCCAGGTAACCAACTGGTCACCGAGGGCGCTTCCCCCATGTGAGTCGGATTTGCCGGGAACGTCACCGAAGGCCACGGGCCCGCAACAACCGGCTTCTACCTTTGTCTCGACCGTACAAAGGCAACTCGACGGCCCCTCCCCCGACTTGGATGGGCGTCCCGAGACGAATCAACGTCGCAACGGCGCGACGATTGCCGCGATGAGGGTCGGTCGAGCCTAATCGAGAGGAAGCCGATGACTGCCACAGTTGCTGCCACCGGCCAGCAGTCGGAATCGTTCACCCACCAGAAGCGTGGACGCTGGCTGGACCACTGGGAACCGGACAACGCGAAATTCTGGGAGTCGGGCGGAAAGCTCACCGCGCGAAAGAACCTGATCTTCTCCGTATTCGCGGAGAACCTCGGCTTCAGCGTGTGGGTCATCTGGGGCACCGTGGTCACCAGCATGGGCGCCGCGGGCTTCGACTTCCTGGCCGGACTCGGCAAGGGCAACCCCACCGCGGTGAGCAACGCCCTGCTGCTCACCTCCACCCCGACGCTCGTCGGTGCGGCACTGCGCATTCCGTACACCTTCGCCATACCGAAATTCGGCGGGCGCGCGTTCACCGCGTTCAGCGCGGCGATGCTGCTGATCCCGACACTCGGTCTTGCCTACTTCGTGAACCAGCCGGGCACGCCCATGTGGGTGTTCATGGTCCTCGCGGCGCTGGCCGGCTTCGGCGGCGGCAACTTCTCCTCGTCCATGGCCAATATCTCGTTCTTCTTCCCGGAAGGGAAAAAGGGCGCGGCCCTCGGCATCAACGCGGCGGGCGGCAATCTCGGCGTCGCGCAGACCCAGCTGATACTGCCGCTGCTGATCACCTTCGGTACCCACCTGATGGCCAAGGATCCGGCGGGCTATCGCTTCGGCATCACGCTCTCGGTGCTGGTCTGGGTGCCGTTCATCCTGATCGCCACCTTCGGCGCGCTGCGCTACATGGACAGCATCGGCACCGCCAAGTCCGACGGCAAGTCCTACAAGCTCGCGCTCACCAACCGGCACACCTGGGTGATGTCGTTCCTGTACATCGGCACGTTCGGTTCCTTCATCGGGTTCTCCTTCGCCTTCCCCACGCTGATCAAGGCCAACTTCCCGGATCTGGCCAAGATCGGCTGGATCACCACGCTCGGCAACCTGGCCTTCCTCGGCGCGCTGGTCGGCTCGTTCAGCCGCCCGTTCGGCGGCTGGGTCTCCGACAAGGTCGGCGGCGCGAAGATCACCGTGTACGTCTTCGGCGGCATGGCCGTCGCGGTCGCCGCGATCATGGCGGGGCTGGAGCTGAAGAGCTTCCCGCTCTATCTGGTCGCCTTCCTCGCGTTGTTCGTCCTCGCCGGTATCGGCAACGGCTCCACCTACCGCATGATCCCGTCCATCTTCAACGCGGAGGCCAAGAAGTACGCCTCCGAGCACGGCATGGACATCGCCGAAGCCGCAGCGTCGGCCAAGCGTCAGGCGGGCGCGGCGATCGGTGTCATCGGCGCGATCGGCGCCTCCGGCGGCTACCTGCTGCAGCAGGCACTTCGCCTGTCCAACATCAACTTCGGCAGCATGGCGCCCGCCTTCTGGGCCTACGCGGCGACGTTCATCGTGATGGCGGGGGTCACCTGGTTCTTCTACCTGCGTTCCTCGTTCGCCATCGGCCGCGTCCCCTCGCTGGCCTACGCGAAGGTGTAAACCCGCACCGCCTTCCGGCGTTCGGACCGAACCCCGAACGCCGGTAGGGGCCAGGCGGTTCCGATTCCCCTCCGTGACCGCCACGCCCCCGTTCGACCCGAATGCCGCTGGGAAGAGTGTCCTCCCAGCGGCATTCGGCGTCTGTGGGTCACCGTCGAGCAACCTCGCCCGAATGGTCAGCCCCGCCGATTCCGAACCTCGCAGCGGCACACGCCTTTACGCTGGAGTTCAGACTCACGCAGGGGAGACAGAGGTGAGCCGTTGGATATCGGGGCAAGGCCGGGGGCTGTCTACCGGGCCGCGACAGTGCACGACCTCACGGACATCGCCGCGCTCGAGCTGGAACAGTTCGCGGACCACGCCTACCCGTACACCGCACTGCGACAACTGTTCGATTTGCACGGATCGCACTGGGTGGTGGCCGAACTCGACGACCGCGTCTGCGGATACGCACTGGTCGGCCTGGGTTCACGCAGCCGAGGCTGGGTGATGGGGCTGGCCGTCGCCACGCAGTATCGGGGACGCCGGATCGGCCGGGGACTGCTGGAACGAGCGGTGCACAGCTGCCGCACCGCCGCGGCGGATTCGGTCTATATCACCGTGCGCCCGAGCGATCAACTCGCCACGAACCTGTACAAGACCGCCGGTTTCGAGGTGACCGGTCACGAGGACCAGTATTTCGGCCCCGGCGAGCCGCGCGACGTGCTGCGCTATCGGCTCACCCCGAAGCCCACCGCCGGCCGGGTACCCGAGCCGGCCGACCCGCACTGGCTCAAACAGCGGCCCGGCCGATAGCCGAATCACATTGCTATGGTGGATGTCACGTCGAGACGACGCGGACGATGCCGGGGGGCACCACACACATGACCGAATACCTGGGACAGTCCCAGCTGCCGCACGCGGTGCTGTCGATGACCACCTTGATCGACCGACACGCCGACCGGTACGCCACCGACATCCTGAAGTACCTGAACCAGGATCACGACGATCCGGCGCGAACGCCGGAGAAGCTGATGCTCAGGGCGTTTCACAACCACGTCGAGAATCTCGTCCTCGACTACGATTCGGCGCCCATCGCGCCGGGCGGAGACACCCTGATCTTCCGGCACATCTACGAGGCGGCCGAACTGCCGATCGGCCACCGCGGGCAACCCGGCTGGACGCCGCTGACGATCCTGACCGCGCTGCTGGCGGCCGAGGTGGAGTTCCGCGGACCGCGGCGCCTGAGCCGCACCCAGAACATGCGGCTGGCCGAGATCTACGAACAGCTCGGGCAGCGCCTCACCGACGCCGACCTGCCGTCGCACGCCGCGCTGGCGTTCAAGCGCGCCACCGCGTTGCACGCGTTGGAGGAGGATTTCGGCAAACAAGACCGCTGCCGTCTCGCGCTGGCCAGGGCCCGGCGGCGCGCGACCTATCCGGTGTGGAAGCGCATCCCGGGCGTGATCTCGGATCTGTTGTGCGGGTACGGCTTTCGCCCTTTCCAGCTGCTCGGCTGGATCGCGCTACAGTTGCTCGCCTTCACCGCGGTGCTGTGGCTGACCGACCGCGAGCCGATCTCGACGACCTTCCACCTGTGCCTGGTCAACTACCTCAATCCGGTCGGGATCGGCGATCTCACCGACATCGGGCGGGCGGGCCGGGTGCTACTGATCGTCGAGTCCTACACCGGAATCGTATTCACGTCCGTGTTCTTCGCGCTGCTCGTGCGGCGCTGGTTCCGGCTGTGAACCAGACAGGGCCTCAGTCCTGCGGCATTGTTCTGCTGTGCCGCAACGCGTCCAGGGCCGCGACGAGCACTCGGTCGCGCACCTGGTCGACCAGCCCCCGCCGCCCCGCCGTCAAGCCGGGCGCCTCCTCCAGCTCGTCCCACAGTGCGCGCAAGCCGGGCGGGGTATGCGCGCGCGGCATCCAGACGTGGGCCAGGTGCCGCAGCACGGGCACCAACACCGCGACCGACTCCGTACTCCCCGGCGGGAAGAGGTCGGACTGGTCGATCGCCGCGGACGTGGCCGTCAACAGCCAGTCGTGCACCGCGAGATCCTCACAGAAGCGCTGAACGTCGTCCAGCTCCGGTGCGCTGCCGACGGTCACCAGGACCGCGCGCACACGGTCGTCTTGGAGCCGAAATCGCACGGACGGCGGATTCTTCCGGTCGACCCGCGCCGACCAGCGCAGCCGGGTGGCCTCCGACGGCAACGGGACCCGCTGATCGAGCCGGCCGTCCATCCGGATCCGGCCGAGCAGCCGATTCGCGATCGACGTCAGATCCAGCGTGCTGTCGGAGGCCGACCCCGGCACCAGAAAGCCTTCGGCCAGGCCGGTTCCGGTGTCCTTCGCGATCTTGGTGACCGTTTCGAGCACGCCTGCCCGGCTCAGGTAGTGCGACCAGGTCTGGCGTTGCCCGTTCGCGCCCGCCTCCACCCTGGTCATCGACGAACTCTGCAGCACGCGGCCGCCGAACACGAGCGAGCGCGTCGCGACCGTCCCGATGGCTCGCACGCTCGGCCGCGTCGGCACCTTCAGCTGGCAGTCGACGCCTTCGACCGTCGGCGGCGAGATGGCCAGTGAGATCGGGCGCTCCCGCCAGAAGATCGTGCTGTCGGGCATCAGCTGACCGAGCAGATCGATCGTCTCGTCGCGGCGCAACGCGGTACCGGTCGGCAGCAGACAGGTCTCGACTTCCCCCAACACGACGGGCAGTTCGGGCGGCGGCGTCCGCGGTTGCGCCCGCGCACCGCGCGCGACCAGTCGCGCCGGGCGCCCCCGGCCACGCGCGGGGGCCGACGAGCGGTTCGCTCGAACCCCGCGCCGCGCGGGCGCACCGTCGGAACTCGTCGGCTCGGTCAACTCAGACCCCGTCCAGCAGTACGTGACCGATGCGATCGGTCACCTTGCGCGGCAGGATGATTCCCTCTTCCCGGCCCCGGCTCACGATCTGGTCGACCACGTCGTCGTCGAGTTGGATGTGGTCGAGGATCAGTTGTACGGCGGCTTCGATTTTCAGATAGCGCTTCGGCAGCAGCGAGATCGACCGATACGCCGCGAACGGCTTGGCCTTCGGCTGAAGCTGGAGCACCGCGGGCATGTCCCACCAGTTCTCCGGCCACTCGTCCCCCGGTCCCCACGGCTGCGGTTCCACGACCGGCGCCCCCTGCATGCGCAGCATTCCCAAGCGCAGCAGCTGCCAGATCGAGGCGAGATAGGGGCACGACCATTTGGTGTGGCCGTCGGCGCGCCCGTTCACTTTCGTTCGCCTGCTCCACATCTCCACGTCGAGGAAGATCGAATGCTCGCGCCGCCCGAGCTCTTCCGGCGGCGTGTAGGACTCCTCGTGCATCGCCTGGCCGGAATCGCCTTCGTTCGCGCGCTTTCCGTTGCACAGCCAGCCGGATTCCAGCGTCGGCGGTCGTCGCCCGTTGGTGCCCTCGTACGGCTCCGGAACGATGCGGCTGCGCACCATGTCGGCGAGCGGAATGCGCGTCACGCTCACCCCCTCGGGACCCGCGACCGGGACCTCGAAGCAGCCGGCTTCCCTGGCCAGATAGTCGATACGCAAACCGCATTCGTCGGCGATGCCGAGCAGCTTGCGCAGAATCTCTCCGGGATTGGTATCCGAGCGGAAATAGTCATCGATGAGAAAACAGGTGCTGACCCTGGCGCGCGGACCGTACTCGGCCTTCGCGATCTCGGTATAGGCGCCGACCAGCGGAACGATACGGCGAAATTGGGTGCGAATACGATCCTCACCGTTGGTGAGATCGTTCATGTAGAAATGCCCCACCTCGATGGACATATGGGACAGCGGCACCCTGGCGAGCCGAGCGCTCTCGGTCGCCTCGCTGTAGCCTGTGGCGTTTTCCACCGTGTTCAACGGCCCTTTCCGGGTTGGCATTCATGCGGGTCAGGTCAGAACCGAATCCAGGTCGCCTCGTCGATCAAGCGCTTGGCGAGCAGGTCGAACGCGACGACGGTAGGCCTGTTCGCGATTTCCTTCTTCACGTCGATATCCAGGATCAGCTGCTCGCGGTATTGCAGAACCGGTTCGACCGGGGTCTCGCCGAGCAGCAAACTCGCTCCGACCTCCTTGGTCGACGCCAAATGCTTCAACATCGCGTCCTGCTGGTGCAGCCAGGCAGCCTGCGGCCCGGAACCGCCCGTGGCCATGTTCAATTGTGGCACCGCGGTCCGCACGTATCTCAGGTTGTCCAACAATGTCTCTCGGTCGTGTCCGACGCGGGCACCGCATTCCAGCAGACCGTGCTCGCCGTGCACCAGACCATTGGCGGCGAGAATGTGCTGCCGGGTCCACCGATGGAAGACGAGCCAGCGAACGGTTCGCGTCGCCAATTGCGGCAGCGCGGTCGCCTTCAGCGCGATGTCCATCGCGACCGAACGTCCCGAGCTGAGGTCGACGAGACAGACGTCGAACGCCTGGTCCAGCTCGAGCAGCAGACGCGCGCAGCGCTCGACGACGTCGTCGTTCGCCTTCTTGTCGAACTCGCCGCCACCGAGATCGCCGGGCAGCAGGACGAGTTTGCCGGTGCGACCGGGCAGCTTGCGCAGATCGGTCCGATCGGTGTTGTCCCGCACGTCGACTCGGCTCGCGACATCGATCTTGCCGAGCAGATACGAATGCAGTCCGGAGCCGCTCGGGATGCCGCGCTCCATGCCGCCGATCTCGAAAAGCGCTCCCGCGGTGGGCGATCCGAAATCGAAGTCGAGATAGGCGACGTTCTTGCCCATCTTCGAGCACAGTCGGTAGCCGAGGTTGCAGCTGGTCACCGACCGGCCGGTGCCCCCTTTGTCGGAGGTCGCGAAGACGATCATGCGATCAGGGACTCCTTGTCGCGTCGTTGCGCGCGGCGGCGAGTTTGTAGAGTTCGCGCAGCGCGTCGAGCGTGTGCACCAGCGTCGTCGCGGCGTCCTCCCGGATCTGTTGCCGTGCTTCGTCGATGTTGCGCTCGACCTCCTCCAACGTCTCGCGGTTGGACGAGGCGTCGAGGACGCTGGCGCCGAGCAATTCCTGATCGAAGCGGTGCTCGGCGGTGTTCAACATGACTCGCGCCACCGCCTGCAACTCGGGCCAATTGGGCGGCGACTGCCGATAGGTCTGCTCCGCGGCCACCATGCATTCGATGATGCGTTCGGTCATGTACCACGACGGTTCGGACACCGGCGCGGCGCCGTTGCCGCCGAAAATCCTTGTGGGGTCGTCCCACAACCCGACGGCGCCGACCCGCAGCATGCGCCGGTGCAAATGGTCCATCGCCGCCTTGGACAGTTCCATCAGCTTGTCCCGCGCCGCGACGTTGTTGGACAGGCGCGCAGCCTGCAACATGCGCTTGAGCAGCACGGCGGCGAAGTCCGATACTTCCCACTGCAGGATCGCTCCGTTGTCCACCTGCTCGCTGCCGCGCAGGCGAAGACGGACACCGGGATTGTGCAGCGCGATGGCGGGATCGCCGACAGTCGGCCTGCGGATGATCCTGCCGCGCCCGGCCAGCTCGTCGAAAATGGCCACGGCCCTTGTCAAGTCGTCGTCGGTGGCGGTGCGGGCGACCAGGTCCTGGATCAGCACCGCGGACACGGTGAGACTGAAGTAGTCGGACTGCTCGTTGTCCGACGTCCGCCACGGAATGTCTTCCAGCGGCCAGGATCCCGTGCCGAAGCGAGCGACGGTGGACCAATAACGCTGGGTGAGTTCCCATCGCGTGCGCAGCGCCTGCGCCAGCCGGTGCTGCTGTTCGTTGAGCAGACCGAGCTCGCCGGTTCTCGGGGCGACGAGGTCGTTGATGCCGTCCAGGGCGACGATGGTGAAGTACAGGTAGGGCCGAGGATCGGCGATGCCGGGCTGATCGCCGATCCGCGCTTCGACGAAGTCGACTTCGGTGGCGTTGCGCACCACGCCCCAGCTCCAGCCGCACTCGAACAGCAGGTTCTCGTCCTCGAGCGCCTTGACCGATTCTTCCTGCCCGAGCACGACATCGCTGCGCAGCCGGGCCCGCACGCGCGCGAGCGCACGGCGTACGCCCTCGACGAGTCCGGCGTCCTCACCGGGCCCACTCTGATCGAGCATGCTCAGGATCGCTTGGCCCTCAGGCGATTTCTGCCGCACGGTGTTGACGACGAAGCTGCGCACCAGACCGGTCATGGCCGCCGTCAGCCGGACACTGAGCTGATCGGAGAGCAGCTTGATCCGCGCCTTCAGATCCTCCGATCGCGTCCGCTCGGAATAGGCGCGCAGGAAGCGCAGCCCGGCCATACACACGGTCAGCGACATGGAATAGGCGTCGACCACTTCGATCCGGTACTGCTCCGGCGTCGGCTCGCCGTCCGCCGCACGCAGATAGCTGCCCGCGGCGAAGTCGGGCTCGCCGGAATCCTTGGTGTTCTTCTCGACGTACTGTTCGAGCAGCCACAGCACGAAACCACGGATCTGCGTGGAGTCACCGATCGGCGCGAGCGCGGCGAGCACGTCGTCGGCCATGCTGTCCGGATTGTCCAGCGCGAACGTGTCGATCTCCGTCGCCGGATAGAGCAGGCACAGCAGCTGCTCGGAGTCGCTGATGGAATTGGAAGCCACTTGGCCGTCCCACTTCCAGGAACTACCGTCCCAGCAGGTGGCGACGAGCGCCTTCCACACATTCAGGATCTGTTGTCTCGGTTGAATTCTCACCTGCCGAAGTCCTCACCCCTCGTCGCCGATCGCACGGATTCCCGGAATCCGAAGGAGCCCGGCGGCGATCTCGCGCACAACATGATACGGGCGCCGATTGGACATCGCGCCGCGAATCCTTTTTGTTTACAAAGGTTTAGAGCTACCGGGCGAGCCCATCGCACGCGCGGGCAACCGGGTCTGGCCATGAGCCGAACGAAACCGGATCGAACGCCGCGACACGAGTCGACCCATGTGCGCGGCGCAGAGAGCTTAACGCACCGAAGAGGCGCTATCAGAGCGAACCGCTATCGGAAAATCACAGCATCAGCCGGACCATATCGGCGGTCCGCGCCAGCCCGGGAAAGGCTTCGGGGGTAGAGCGGGGGTGCAGCGCGTGCACAGCGAGGCGGAACATGACGGCGCGCAAGAGCATTTGGGGCCACTCCGGCAGATCGGACCAGCGGTCGAGCAGGCCTTCGTCGGCTCCGCCCCAAGAAAGCGCGTCGATGACGATGACGCCCGCGGCCCAGGCGGCGGGGCGCCAGTACGGGGTGATGTCGGTGAGGCCAGGGCCGTTCGCGCCCGCGAAGAGGATGGTGCCGAACAAGTCGCCGTGCACCAGCTGGGCCGGGGTCCGCACCGGCTTGCGCAGCGTGGCGAGTTGGCCGATGAGTTCCATGCTGCGCTGCCCGTCGGGCGAGGTGGTCGGGACCGCGCCGCCCGCGCGCAGGCTGCGCAGCGGCACCGCCTCCCACGCCGCGCGATCGGCGGCCACGAAGACGTCCACGTCGACCCACGGCGTGGCCGGCGGCTGCACGAGGAAGCGCGGGCGCTCCAACCTCGTGGTCGCCTGGTGTAGCCGCAGGGAAATCGAGACGACCTCGTCGTGGCGCGGCTCGGGGCAACCGTCCAGGTAGGTGTCGGCGCGCCAGCCGGAGACCACGTAGCGACCGTCGGTGGCGCGCACCGGACGGGCCACGCGTAGCCCGTCGACCTTCAGCGTCTCGCGGATCTTGGCCGACCACGCCGCCCGCGCGTGATCGGCGACCGGGCTGAGCACCACGTCGCCGCAGCGCCAACCGCCGTCCCAGTCGCCGAGCGGGACCGGAGTCACTTCGCGCAGACCGAACGTGGCGCGCACGTGCTCGGGGGGTTCCACAGAAGTCACGGCCGTACGGTACCGCCGGTGCGGGGCCGGATTCGGACGCCGCGCCGTCCGGTCACGCGCTCGGCTATCGCGCGGATCATGGTCCTGTACGGCGCGGATCCGGCGTAGTCCGGGCGTGCGCGTCCGCCGGGCGAACCCGCGCCACGGCGGGCGCGGGGCCGAACCCGTCGTCGCTCAGTAGACCGGCAGGCTGGTGTCGACCTGGTTGGCCCAGGCGACGATGCCGCCCTGCACGTGCGTGGCGTCGGAGAAGCCCGCGTTCTTGAGCACCGCGAGCGCCTCGGCGGAACGGATGCCGGTCTTGCAGTGCAGCACGATCGGGCGGTTCTGCGGCAGCTCGGACAGCGCCTCACCGGAGAGGATGCGGTCCTTGGGGATGAGCCGCGCGCCCTCGATGTGCACGATGTCCCATTCGACGGGCTCGCGCACGTCGATGAGCTCGATCTCCTTGCCCGCGTCCAGCAGCTCCTTCAGCTCGCGCGCGGTGATGGTCGACCCGGCCGCGGCGGCCTGGCCTTCCTCGGACACCACACCGCAGAACGCCTCGTAGTCGATCAGTTCGGTGATCGGCTGACGTTCCGGGTCGCGGCGCAGCTTGATGGTCCGGTAGCTCATGTCCAGTGCGTCGTAGACCATCAGACGGCCGAGCAGCGGGTCGCCGATGCCGGTGATCAGCTTGATCGCCTCGGTCACCATGATCGAGCCGATGGACGCGCAGAGCACGCCGAGCACGCCGCCCTCGGCGCAGGACGGGACCATGCCGGGCGGCGGAGCCTCCGGGTAGAGGTCGCGGTAGTTCAGGCCGCGACCGTCCGGGGCGTCCTCCCAGAAGACCGAGACCTGGCCTTCGAAGCGGTAGATCGAACCCCACACGTACGGCTTGCCCGCCAGCACCGCGGCGTCGTTCACCAGGTAGCGGGTCGCGAAGTTGTCGGTGCCGTCGAGGATCAGGTCGTAGTCGCGGAACAGCTCGACCGCGTTCTCGGGCTCCAGGCGCAGCTTGTGCAGGCGCACGTCGATGCCGGAGTTGATCTCCAGAATGGAGTCGCGCGCGCTGTCGGCCTTCGGCCGGCCGATGTCGGACTCGCCGTGGATGATCTGGCGCTGCAGGTTCGAGGAGTCGACCTCGTCGAACTCCACGATGCCGAGCGTGCCGACACCCGCCGCGGCCAGGTAGAGCAGGGCGGGCGAGCCGAGTCCGCCCGCGCCGATCACCAGCACCTTGGCGTTTTTCAGACGCTTCTGCCCGTCCACACCGACGTCGGGAATGATCAGGTGACGGCTGTAGCGGGCGATTTCGTCCTTGCTCAGTTCCGCGGCCGGCTCGACCAGCGGCGGCAGGGACTTCGGTGATGACACGTCCAGGACTCCTCGAATCGAATTGGCCGATCGCACGATGTGCAACGCGGGCGATCGAACCGTTCTTCCCCAGTATCGTCGCGTACCGCGTCCGCGATCAGCCGCGCGGGTACGGCCAGGGGTTGAAGCGACAGCGTTTGCCGTCCATCGGGACCACGCCGTCGGGATCGAGCGCGGCGATGTCGTTGTTCTCGGTGCCGAAGGTCTGCTGCATCATGATCGGCGCGAGTCCGCCGTCGGTCTCGCACGGCTGGTGCTGGTGGTAGCCGATGGCGTGACCGACCTCGTGGTTGATCTGGTACTGACGGTAGGAGCCGATGTCGCCTTCGAAGGCGAGCGCGCCGCGCACCCAGCGCACCTCGGAGAGCACCACCCGGTCCAGGCCCGCGTTGAAGCACGAGGAATCGATGGGAATGTCGAAACCGCAAGCTGTGCGGGTGGTTTGGCGCGAGGTCAGCGAGATGCGGAAATCCGGTTTGCCCTGATCGACGCGGCGGAAGGCGAACCGCTTGTCCTGGGCCCAGCTCTTCGGATTGGCCAGCGTGCTGTCGATCATCTTGGCCACCGACTCGTCGCCGCCGAAGCCGGAGGTATCGACGCCGTTCTCGACCTCGACGGTGTAGCTGAAGTGGTACTCCGTACCCGCGCCGATCTCGGCGGTGACGCCGGGGACGACCCGCCAGGTACCCGCGCCGTTCTCGGTGAAGGGACCGCCTTCGGGCAGCGCGCCCGCGGGCAGATCGGCGGGGAACTGTCCGTCGCCGGGCGGTGCGCCGATGACGCCGGTGTTCGTGGCGCGCGGGCTGAGCCGACCGAAACTCGGCTCGACGATCGACCCGGCGCCGCCCCCGCCGCCGCGCACCGCGTCGGCGACCACGAGCACGGTGACCACGAACAGCACGGGGAGGGCGTACGCGCGCCAACCGTAGGTGGACACGAAACGGCCGAGCGCGCTCTGTTTCTTGGCGTTGCGATCGGGCCGCGGGCCGCGGGAGCGATTCGGATCCGGCGCCGTGGGATCCCAGCGCGCCCGAAGCGGCTGATGGGAGCGGTCGGCGGCCGGGTAGAGACCGAGAGGGTCGTAGATCTCGACGCCGTTGGCGTCGCGTGCCGTCGGGGGTGTGGGCGCGGGTGCCGCGTCGTCGCCGTCGGGTTTCCGCGGCCACGGGTCGGTGCGAGCCCCGCGCTCGGGTCTGGATCGGCCGGGCCGATCTGGGGTCCCGGACCGCGGTACAGCGCCCGATCGGGCAGCCGCACCCGAACGAGTTTCGGGACCGGACCTTGCCACGAGTTCTGAGCCTACGGAACCGGACGACTGAGAGCCAATGGGGACCGAACTCCACTGTGCGCCACATCTCACCCGCGGGACGAGATCGACAACCCCGATCGGCATGTGAGCTACAACCGGGTATCGTTCATTGGATACCCGGTGCACAACCCCTTTTGCCGGGGACTCGACTGGGAGAGCCGAAATGACTGACCTCGTGGACCGGATGACGTCCCGCAGAATGTCGTCCGAGGCCATGGTGCCGACCAAGCGCGGTACCCGGTTGCCGCGCGACGAACGGCGGCAGCAGCTACTCCAGGCGGCGAGCGAGGTGTTCGTGCTCCGCGGGTATCACGCGGCGGGCATGGACGAGATCTCGCAGGTCGCGGGCGTCAGCAAGCCGGTGCTGTACCAGCACTTCACCAGCAAGCTGGAGCTGTACCTCGCGGTGCTGCAGAACTACGTCGACATGCTGGTGTCGAGCGTGCGCCAGGCGCTGCGCTCCACCACCGACAACCGCCAGCGCGTGCGGGCCGCCGTGCAGGCCTACTTCGACTTCGTCGACAACGAGATGCAGGGCTTCCGGCTCGTCTTCGAATCCGACCTGACCAGCGAGCCGCAGGTGCAGCGCCGGGTGGAGCAGGCCACCGAGGCGTGCGTGGACGCGGTCTTCGACCTGGTCGCGCACGACTCCGGCCTCGATCCCTATCGGGCGCGCATCCTCGCCGTCGGCCTGGTAGGCACGAGTCAGTTCACCGCGCGCTACTGGCTGGAGGCGGACCGTCCGATCCCCAAGGACGAGGCCGTCGACACCACGGTCGCGCTGGCCTGGGGCGGTCTGTCGCACGTCCCGTTGCACCCGATCGACCCCACTCGCCTCTGATTCGCGCCGCGGTTGCGCGGCGCCCCCCGAACGCGAACGAGCCCTTGGGTTCTCGGTAATCAACCGGAACCCGAGGGCTCGTTGCTTTGGGTCGTCAGACCGCGGCGAAACCGACCCGGCCGCTGGCGGCGGTGCCGATCTCCACGTAGGCGACCTTCGAAGCCTGGATCAGGAACTTGCGGCCCTTCTCGTCGGTGAGCGCCACGACGCCGCCGGTGCCGCTCAGCGCCTCGGACACCATCGCCTCGACCTCTTCCGGGGTCTGCCCGCTGTTGATCACGAGTTCGCGCGGGCTATCCGAAATACCGATCTTGACCTCCACGGCCAACCTCCGAACCTAGAGTCCTGTGCGGCGGTCGGACGTCGCGTCCGCCCGAGCGCTCTTGCTGTCCGGTCCAAGGCTAGTGCAGGGCAACGGCCGCGCGGCACCGCACTGCCTACGCTGATCGCGAACAGCGGTCCGACCCAGCGCTGGTCACTGGGGTTCGATCAGCTCGATATCCAGCTCGATCTTCACCGCGTCGCTGAGCATGCCGGGCATGGGGCCGCCGACGCCGAAATCGGTGCGCTTGATGGTGCCGGTGGCCGAGAATCCGGCGTGCCGGTCGCCGGTCGGGCCGAAGTCCTGGACGCCGCCCCATTCGACCTCGAGGGTGACAGGCTTGGTGATCGCGCCGAGGGTGGCTTCGCCCTCGACGGTGAAGGTCTCGGCGATCGCCACCGGCCGCGGGGCGCGGAAGGTGAGCGTCGGGCGGTTGGCCACGTCGAGGAAGTCGGCGTTGCGGACGTGGGCGTCGCGGTCGGCGTTGCCGGTGTCGAAGGAATCGAGGTAGATGGTCGCGCCGAGGGTGGCCGCGCCGGTCTCGTCCACGACGAACTCGGTGTCGAAGCGGGTGAACCCGCCGCGCACCTTGGAGATGCCGAGATGGCGGATGGTGAACGCGACCGAGGAGTGGGCGGTGTCCAGCGCCCAGGATCCGGGCTTCAGCTGCTGGGTGGCGGTGGTTGCGGAAGTGTTCGTCATGCCATCGACCTTGTCCGGACCGCGGTCCGGCAACCAGACCGCCGTTATCCTGGACCCCTCAGGGCGAGGCTGAACGTCCGCGGACCGGGCACGATGGAACACATGGCACGTAACGGTTTCGCCGAATTCCTCGTCGCTCGCCGCGGTGAGCTCCGGCCCGCCGACGTCGGAATGCCCGAGGGCGGCCGACGCCGCACGCCGGGGCTGCGCCGCGAGGAGGTCGCGGTGCGTGCGGGAGTCAGCGCCGACTACCTGGCCCGGCTGGAGCAAGGTCGCGACACCAATCCGTCGGTGGCGGTGGTCGACGCGCTCGCCGACGCGCTGTTGCTGGAGGGCGCGCAGCGCCACCACTTCGGGTTGCTCGCGATGGCCTCCGGCAACGAGTCCCGTTGTCCGGGGAGCGAATCCCCGCGCGAACAGCTCGGTGAGACGATCACGGCGGTGCTCGACGCGCTCCAGCCGACGCCCGCCTTCGTCGTCGGCAGGCGGCTGAACGTGCTCGGCTGGAACACCGCGTGGGCCGACTTCGCGGCGCCACTCGGTCTGCTGGACGAGCACGGCGAAGCGAACCTGGCCTGGTACGTCTTCACCGACCCGCGCGCCAGGCGAACGCTGCGCGATTGGCCCGCCGCCGCCGACACCTTCGCGGACGCGGTGCTGCGCGCGAAGGTGCGCTGGCCCGGCGACGGGGAACTGCTCGCAATGATCGACGCGCTACAAGGCGAGCCCGAGTTCCGCGTCAGGTGGAAGCCGCACCGGGTCAGCGGCGGGCCGGTGTCGAGCGTGCTGAAGTTCGAGCACCCGGTGCACGGCGCGGTCGACGTCCCGTTCGAGACGATGGAGACCGACCGCGACCAGAGCGTCGTCGTCTGGCTGCTCGACCAGGCCGCGGCCCGTGCGACGGGGCTGCGGCTGGTGCACAACCGAGCCGCGAACGAGTAGACGCGGGCCGTTACCGCTGCGACCGCGTGGGCTGTCGACGAGCCGCCGTGCGCGGACCGACAACTAGGTCCTTTGCGGCGAACGTCCGCGCTACGCAGGGCCTAGATGCCGAGGACCGCCATGCGTTCGGCGTGGCTGGTCTGCATGCGCTCGAACAGCGCGGCGATGCCGTTGAGATCGCCGGTGGCGGTGAGCACCAGGTCGGTGAGCTCGTCGCGCTGCGCCATGACGTACTGCGCCTGGGTGATCGCCTCGCCGAGCAGCCGCCTGCCCCAGAGCGTGAGCCGGTCGCGCTCGGAGCGGCTGGTCGACACCGCGCGGCGCACCTCTTCGACCACGAACTCGGAGTGGCTCGTCTCGGCGAGCACGTCGTGGACCACGGTGGCGACCTCCGGCGCGAGCGCGCCCGCGATCTCGCCGTAGAAGTCCGCCGCGATGCCGTCGCCGACGTAGAACTTCACCATCGACTCGAGCCAGGTCGAGGGATCGGTGGAGGCGTGGTAGGCGTCGAGGGCGCGGACGAACGGCGCCATCGCGTCGAACACCTCGACGCCGCGGTCGGCGAGCGCCGCCTCGAGCGTCTTGAAGTGGTCCATCTCGGCGGCCGCCATCTTCGCGACGGCCACCTTGCCGCGCAGGGTCGGCGACAGCTTGGCCTCCTCGGCCAGCCGGTAGAACGCGGAGATCTCACCGTAGGCGAGCACGGCGAACAGGTCGGTCACGCCGGAGTGGTCCGCGGCGATGGGCGAGGTTGCCGGATCGAACGAAACGCCAAGCGCTGACTGTGCTCCCATGAGCCCTAGCGTAGCGGCGTCCCGGCGCGAGTGTTCGTCTCCCCGAACATTCACAGGTCGGTGTCGCGAGACCGCGGCGCAGCGTCCGCCGCACCTTCGCTCGGCCGCTGATCGAATCGGTGTCACGGGCCGGTCGGGCGTCCGCCCCACATTTGCTCGCCCCTGATCAGCTCGGTGTCGCGCGGCCGGGTCGAACACTCACCTCGTCTCCACTCGGCCCCTGATCAGGTCGGCAGGGCTGCGCCGTGGCGTCCGCCGGACCTTGGCTCGCGCCTGACCGGCTCAGGCTGCGGTCAACCCAGTTCGGTGAGGAACTTGTCGAGGTAGGCCCATGTGGTGTCGCGGGCTGTCTCGCCGGTGAGGATGCCGAGGTGACTGCCGGGGGCGGTCTCGTAGCGGACGTCCGCGGCGCCGGTCAGCGTGCGGGTGCCCGCCTCGACGGCAGCGGCCGGGGTGATGACGTCGCTCGGCCCGCCGACCAGCAGCACGGGGGCGGTCACGTCGGGGAGCGCGATGCGCCGCTCGCCGAGCCGCACGACGCCGCGGCCGATGTCGTTGTTCAGGATCAAGCGGCCCCACAGCTGGCCGTAGAAGCGGCCGGGGTAGCCCGGCATCGCCGCCATGAACCGGTCGATGGACTCCATCTTGGCCAGCGTCTCGGTGCGCGCGATGTTGCTCGCCACGAACCACGGCCTGGTGAGCTCGCGGTCCCACGCGGTGACCCGGTAGGCGGCGCGGGTCAGCCCGGCCGGGATGCCGCCCACCGCCCTGACCGCGGTCGAGGTGGCGATGCCGCCGGTGAGCTTCGCGACCGCGCGCAGCTGCGGGATGCCGGTCATCTTGTCGTAGTCCAGCGGCGAGCCGACGGCGGTGATCGAGCGGATCGGCAGGTGCGCGTGCGCGGCGGCGGTGAGCAACGCCAGCGTTCCGCCGATCGACCAGCCGACCAGATCGACCGGCTTGCCGCCGACATCCGCGGAGGTGCGCAGGATCGCCTCCGGCAGGATGTCGTCGAGCCAGTCCTCGAAGCCCATCCTGCGGTCGGCGAAGGTGATGTCGCCGTAGTCGACGACGTAGGTGGCCCGGCCGCTGTCGCGCAGGAAGCGCGCCAGACTCTGGCCGGGGCGCAGGTCGAAGCAGGTGGCCGGGGCCGCGAGCGGTGGCACGAGGAGCACTGCGGAAGCGCCGTCGGTCGCGCCGCCCTCGTAGCGGCGCAGCTGCCGGTGCGGCTCGTCGCACAGCACCGTCGACGGCGCGGGGTCCGGCGCCTCGACACCCGAGCCGAAGGTCAGCGCCCAGGCGTTGCGGGCGGCGGTGGTGACGGTCTCTGCGATGCTCACCACAAGAATGTCTCACATGCCAGTACCGCCGGTAACAGGCAAGTCCGGTTTGCGAGGTTCGCGGCGGCGCCGAGACCGGTGCCGCGGACCGGCGCGACCCGCCGGACGCGGCGCACGCGAATAGCACTGGACGGCCGCTTTTTCGGCGCCGGGCGGATTCCGGCTCGGTGATGAATTGTCAAGTCGCGCAGCGTCGGTCGGCGACGATCGAGTCGGAAACCGGAGTTTTGCCCTGGAATAACGGCGGCGGCAATTCGAGCCGCGCACAATATCACGCTACAATCACTGCGGACAACGGAAACTTTCGTTACCCATGCGTCCGCCACGAGGTGTGGCGCCAGGGCTTCCGTCGTCCAGGAAAATGTGCGCGCACCAGATCCGCATCCGACTGCGCTGCGCCGATGTTCCCAGGTAGTTGCCGTCATCGGACGGCACCCGACGACATCCGGCTGCGGCGCGCATTACCGGCGGATACGTGGTCGTCGTGGACCGACCGGTCCGCCCCACGCCTCGGGCGCGCGTGACGCGATAACGAGGAAGGCACGAACCTGAGCAAGATCACTGTCGAGCAGGAACCCGGTGTGGCGGACACGCTGTTGACGGCCGAACTGGACGCGACGCATACCGCCCCGACATTCGCCGAATTGGGGGTGCGCGAGGAAATCGTCCGAGCGCTCGCCGAGATCGGCATCGAACGAACATTCGCTATTCAGGAACTGACCCTTCCGCTGGCGCTGGCCGGCGAGGATCTCATCGGTCAGGCACGCACCGGCATGGGCAAGACCTTCGGTTTCGGCGTGCCGCTGCTGCACCGCATCGCCACCGCCGATTCCGGCACGACGCCGCTGGACGGCACGCCGCGGGCGCTGGTCATCGTGCCGACCCGCGAGCTGTGCATCCAGGTCACCGAGGACCTGGAGAACGCGAGCAAGCACCTGCGCAACCACAAGGGCAAGCTGCAGGTCGCCTCGATCTACGGCGGCCGTCCCTACGAGTCCCAGATCGCCGCGCTGCGCGACGGCGTCGACGTGGTGGTCGGGACGCCCGGCCGACTACTGGACTTGGCCAAGCAGAACCATCTCATCCTCGGCAAGATCGGCGTGCTCGTCCTCGACGAGGCCGACGAGATGCTCGACCTCGGCTTCCTGCCGGATATCGAGCGCATCTTGAACATGGTGCCCGAGAAGCGCCAGACCATGCTGTTCTCGGCCACCATGCCGGGTCCGATCATCACGCTGGCCCGCACCTTCCTCACCCGCCCGACCCACATCAGGGCCGAGGAGCCGCACGACTCTGCGGTGCACGACCGCACCGCGCAGTTCGTCTACCGTGCGCACGCGCTGGACAAGAGCGAGCTGATCTCGCGGGTGCTGCAGGCCGAGAGCCGCGGCGCCACGATGATCTTCACCCGCACCAAGCGCACCGCGCAGAAGGTCGCCGACGACCTCGCCGAACGCGGCTTCGCCGTGGGTGCGGTGCACGGCGACCTCGGTCAGATCGCCCGTGAGAAGGCGCTGACCCGGTTCCGCAAGGGCACCATCGACGTGCTGGTCGCCACCGACGTGGCCGCCCGCGGCATCGACATCGACGACGTCACGCACGTCGTCAACTATCAGTGCCCCGAGGACGAGAAGACCTACGTGCACCGGATCGGGCGCACGGGCCGGGCCGGGCGCACCGGCGTCGCGGTGACGCTGATCGACTGGGACGAGCTCAACCGCTGGGCGGCCATCGACACCGCGCTCGGCCTCGGCATCCCGGACCCGGTGGAGACGTACTCGCGTTCCCCGCACCTGTTCGCCGATCTCGGCATCCCCGAGGGCGTCACCGGCACGGTCCGCAAGCCGCGGCCGGTCCGCGAAGAGGACGACGTGGTGGTCGAGCGCGAGGCGCGCAGCCCGCGCAAGCGCAACCGCAGGCGCACCCGTGGCGGCAAGCCCGTCGACGGGGCCGAGGTCGGCGCCGAGTCGACCATCGACGCCGACGGGAACGACACCGAGCCGAACGGCACAGAGCCGAACGCGGACGAGGGTCGGTCGCGCCGCAGGCGCAGGCGGCGTCGCTCCGGCGGCGCCGAGGGCGTGGACAACGGCGCGGCGGAAGTCGTCGCCGAGGGCGAGTCGACCGAGAACGCGGGCGAGGGCGCCGAGGCGGAGACCACCGAGGCTCCGGCGCGGCGCAGGCGTCGTCGTCGGAAGTCCTCGGAAGGTGCCGGCGAGAACGAGAACGTCGTGGCCGAGGCCACGGCGGCGGTCGCGAACGACACCGCGGCTCCGGTTGCGGCCGACGCGGGTAACACTGCGGCTCAGGTCCAGGCCGAGACCACTGCGGCAGTCGCAAGTGACACCGCAGCTGCGATCCAGGCCGAGACCACGGCGGCAGTCGCGAACGAGGCCACGGCTCCGGCACAGTCCGAGCCCACGGCGGCGGTCGCGAACGACACCGCGGCGGCCCAGGCTGAGCCGACGGCGGCGGTCGCGAACGACACCGCGGCTCCGGCACAGCCCGAGACCGCGGCGGCAGTCGCGGACGAGACCCCGGCGGCCGCCGAGGATGCGCCCGCGAAGCCCGTTCGGCGACGGACCCGCAAGACCGCCGCGGCCGAGTCGACGGACAACGGCACCGCCGAGAACGGCGCGGCACCGGCCGAACCGGTCAAGCGCCGCCGCACCCGCAAGACGGCCGACGCGCCGGTCGACGCGAACGGCGACGCGGAGGCCGCCGAGAAGCCGGTGCGCCGCCGTCGTCGCAAGGCCGACGAGGCCGAGGCGAGCGAGGCCGTGGCCGCGACCGCGGGAACGGCTGCTTCGGCATAGTTCGGCGGATCCGCTAGTCTCGCAATCGTGCTCGCACCCGAGCGGCGGACGCGCGCCGACATCATCTCCGCAGTCGCGATCGCTGTGCTCGTGGCGGTCGCGGGGCTGGTGGTGTGGGCGCGCGGCGACGCGACGGGCACCGAATCGGTGACCGCGGCGACGCCCGCGACCACCCCGCCGACGGCCGACAAGATCCCCGCGAACCTGCGGGAGTTGTGGCACGCGCCGGACGACGCCAGCGCGCGGGCGCTGGCCTCCGGCGGCGCGGTGATCACCGGTTCGGGCGGCACCGTCACCGGGCGTGATCCCGCCACCGGCGCCGAATTGTGGCGCTACCGGCGGGATATGCCGCTGTGCGGTGTGGAAGCGCAGTTCGGCATGGTGATCGCGGTGTACCGGGATCAGCGCGGGTGCAGCCAGGCCACCCTGCTGGCCGGTGACACCGGGGAACGCCGCACCGCGCGCAGCAGTTACATGGATCCGAGCGTGCGGCTCTCGGTCGACGGCACCTACGTGCTCGCGTACGGCGAACGGCGACTGGAGATGTGGCGCTCGGATCTGGTGCGCACGCTGGAGTACGGCTACGTCGACGCGCCGGTGAACGTGAAAACCCAACCACGCAAAGGCTGCACGCTGCTCTCGGCCGGTTCCAGCTCGTCCCGGCTCGCCGTGCTGGAACGCTGCCCCGACGACCCGGCGCCCCGGCTGACGGTGCTCAACCCGGCGCCGAAGGACAACACGGTGCCCGAGGAGTACGGCTCGCACGTGCTCTCCGGTCCCGGCACCGATGTGCCAGGCGCCCGGGTGATCGCGGTGTCGGACAGCCGGATCGTGCTCTACCTCCCGGGCGGAACCGTTTCCGGCGCAGGCGAATCCACGCCGCCGCGCCTCGGCGTGTACGACAGCACCGGCAATCCCGTTGTGGCGCATCAACTTTCCGCTCCGCTCGCGGAGAACGCGACGACCACCCGCATCGGCTCGGCGTATCTCGTGTTCACCGGCAACAGCGTGATCGCCTTGAACGCGAGCACTTTCGATCCGCTCTGGGCAGCGCCGAGCGCCCTCGGCTCCCCCGCGATGATGGCCGGACGCCTGCTGCTGCCGGTCGCCGACGGCCTCGCCGTCCTCGATCCCACCTCCGGCGCGGAAGTCGGCCGCGTCCCGTTCCAGCGCCCGGGCTACACGGGCGGCCCGATCTCCCTCGCCGTAGTCGGAAACATCGTGCTCGAACACCGCGACGGAGAACTGCACGCCCTAGGCTGACGGCCGCCGGTCTCGTCGGCGCCCGAACTTGTCGGTGCCTTGCGTCACACTGGCCGCATGTCCGAAACCGAATCCACCGCACCGGAATCGAAGCCCGCCATCACGTCCTACGACGATCCCGACGCGCCATGGAACCAGGAATACACCGACACCGAGATCGCGCACTGGAACGACGGCGTGATCGAGGAGTTCCGCGCGAACAGCGGCAAGGTCGGCGGCGCGTACGAGGGCAGTGATCTGGTGCTGCTCACCACCACCGGAGCCAAGAGCGGTGAACCGCACGTGGTCCCGCTCGGCCTGCTGCGACGCGACGAGACCGTGTACGTGAGCTCCTTCATCGAGGACAAGTACCCGGCCTGGTTCTACAACGTGAAGGCGAACCGCGACGTCACCATCGAATGGGGGTCCACCACCTACCGCGGCACCGCGCGAGCGCTCTCGGGCGCCGAGTACGACGAATTCGCGGCGTGGGTCTTCGCGAACAATCCGTTGCTCACCGAGTACCAGGCAAAGGTCACGCGCCCGTTGCCGCTGGTGGTGCTCGAGCTGGGCGAGCCGATCTGAGGCGGAACGAACCCGGTCCGGGCGGCGCGGCGCGTTTCTGACCATGATGGAGGGCATGTCCGCACACGAAGACGCCCGGCTGGTTCTACTCCGGCACGGCGAGACGTCCTGGTCGCGCGAGCGGCGGCACACGAGCCACACCGATCTGCCGCTCACCGAGCGCGGCGAGCGGCAGGCGGAGGCCGCGGGGCGGTTGCTCGCGGAGCTGAAGCTGCGGGATCCGCTCGTCCTCACCAGCCCGCGGCAGCGCGCGGTGCGCACGGCGGAGCTGGCGGGCTGCACCGAGACCACTGTCGACGACGATCTCGCCGAATGGGACTACGGCGACTACGAGGGCCTGACAACCCCTGAGATTCGTGAGACCACGCCAGGGTGGACGATCTGGACCGGCACGGCGCCCGGCGGCGAGACGGCCGCCCAGGTACGCGCGCGCGCCGATCGGCTGCTCGCCGCCGTCGAACCCGTCCTGCCGGAGCGGGACGTGGTGCTGGTCGGACACGGGCACTTCTCCCGCGTGCTGATCGCCCGGTGGGCCGAGTTCGAGGTGGTCGAGGGCCGCCGCTTCGCGATGTCCACCGCCGCCGTGAGCCTGCTGGGCTACGAGCACGACGCGCGAACCATCCACGCGCACAACATCGTTTCGACCAACGAGGGAGCCAAGTGACCGCCGCGATCCGCCGTGCCACCCCCGCCGACGTCCCCGCGCTCGTCGACCTCGTCTACGACCTCGCGGAGTACGAGAAGGCTCGCCACGAGTGCGCGCTGACACTGGAGCAGCTGCGGGCCGCGCTGTTCGGTCCGTCGCCCGCGCTGTTCGCGCACGTGGCCGAGGACGAGACCGGCGTGGTCGGCTGCGCGATCTGGTTCCTGAACTTCTCCACCTGGGACGGGGTGCACGGCATCTACCTGGAGGACCTGTACGTCAAGCCGGAGACGCGCGGCAAGGGCTACGGCAAGGCGCTCATCGCGGCACTGGCCAAGGAGGCGCTGGAGAAGGGCTACAGCCGCGTCTCCTGGTCCGTGCTCACCTGGAACACGCCCTCCATCGACTTCTACCGCTCGATCGGCGCCGTCGAGCAGGACGAGTGGGTCGGGTATCGACTGGCGGGCGGCGAGCTGGTGAAGCTGGCCGCCGAAGCGTCCTGAGCCGCGGAGGATCGGTTGCTGATCGACACACCCGATCGCTGGCCCGCCGACGCCGCGGCGGCGATGGCGATCCAGGACGAGCTGCGGCCGCGCGTCGTCGCGGCGAATCCGCGTCCGCCGCGGTTCCGGACGGTGGCCGGGCTGGACTCGGCCTACGACGACGCGAGCGGTGTGGTCGCCGCGGCCGTCGTGGTGCTCGACGCGTCGACGCTCACGACGGTCGACACCGCGGTCGCGCACGGCGCGGTGAGCTTCCCGTACGTGCCTGGCCTGCTCGCCTTCCGCGAGCTGCCCACCACCCTCGGCGTGCTCGAACGGCTCGGCGCCGCACCGGATCTGCTGATCTGCGACGGCCAGGGCCTGGCCCATCCGCGCCGCTTCGGGCTGGCCTGTCACGTCGGCGTGCTGGCCGGGGTGCCGACGATCGGGGTCGCCAAGAACGCGTGGGGCGACTACAGCGAACCGGGGCCCGCGCGTGGCGACGCGACGGATCTGGTCCTCGACGGCGGGGTGGTCGGCAGGGCGCTGCGCACCAGGACGGGCGTGAAGCCGGTGTTCGTTTCGGTGGGACACCTGATCGATCTCGACACGGCGTGCGCGCAGGTACTCGCGCTCACTCCGCACTACCGCCAGCCGGAGACGACGCGCCGAGCCGACGCCCTGTGCCGACAGGCCCTGCGCGCGGCGACCGCGTCCGCGCGGTAGTCGTACCTCCGCCTCCGCTCCGGCATACGCGGATTTCGACGCACTGGGTCCGGTCAGGGCGTACGCCGCTCCACTCCGGCCCTCCACGCGGCGGACAGCGTCCGGCAGCGTGCGAGGTCCTACTCCGGCTCCGCCCCGTACTCCCTGGCCATCCAGCGGGTCGAGGACGGCACGAAGAGCAGGATCAGCGCGGCGACCACGACCACGCCGAGCAGCCCGCCGTAGACCGGCTGGTGCGAATCGGTGAGCAGCGACCACACCACGGGCAGCAGCAGCACCTGGGCGATGACCGCGATGGCGCGACCCCAGCGGTGGCCGAGCAGCAGTCCGATGCCCGCGGCGAGCACCGCGCCGCCGAGGATGCCGAACCATGCCGCGGTGCCGTAGCCGCTGGCCTGCGATTGGTCGTGGCCGAGCAGCCCGCGCACCACGAGCACGATCGCGACCGTCACCGCGACAGCGCCCTCCAGCGCGACCAGCCCGCCCGCGCCGCGCACCGTCGCGGGAACCGCGTCCGCCGAAACCTCTGCCTTGCCGCTTTCCGCCACGCGCCAAGCCTACGACGCGGCGTAGGGTGCGCCCGGTCACGGCCGCGCGGCCGGGGGCCCTTCGCCGCCGCACTAAGCTGCGAACGTGCGGACGTTGCTGATCGTGAACCCGAATGCCACCTCGACCACACCGGCGACCCGAGACCTACTGGCCCACGCTTTGGAGAGCCGCACTCAGCTGACCGTTGCGCACACCCAGCATCGCGGCCACGCGGCCGAACTGGCTCAGTGGGCCTCGACCAACGAGATGGATCTGATCGTCGTGCACGGCGGCGATGGGACGGTCAACGAGACCATCAACGGTTTCCTCCCGCTGCCCGAGCTGAACGATGGACAGGCCTGGATACCCCGGCTCGGCGTGATCCCCGGCGGCTCGGCCAACGTGTTCGCCAGGGCGCTCGGCATCTCCCCCGACCCAGTGACCGCGACCAATCAGCTCATCGACCTGCTGACCCTCGAGCACGACCGCACGATCGGCCTCGGCTTGGCCGACGACCGCTGGTTCACCTTCAGCGCGGGCGTCGGATTGGACGCCGACGTGTGCGAGGCCATAGACGCGAGCCGTGCCAAGGGCCGCGCGGCCACACCCGGTCGCTATGTTCGAACAACTGTGCGACAATTCTTCCGCGCGAAGCGTCGCGAACCGCAGATCCGAATCGAAGTTCCGGGCCTGGAAGCGGTCGACGAGGTGCACTACGCGTTCGTCACGAACGCCAGTCCGTGGACCTACCTGAACGCCACGCCGGTGCACACCAACCCCGGCACGAGCTTCGAAACGGGCCTCGGAGTGTTTGCCGTGCGGTCCATGGCGGTGCTACCGACGCTGCGGCTCGCCGGTCAGCTCCTCGCCTCGAACGGAAATCCCAAGTCCCGCAATTTGTTTCGTGACGACGACGTTCCGTCGGTGCATATCGAGACGAAGGAGCCCATCGGCCTGCAAATCGATGGCGACTTTATCGGGAAACGCAACGTGGTGGATTTCACGGCGGTGCCCGACGTGCTCGAAGTGGTGGCGCCGCAACCCCGTCGGTGACGAAACGCCGCGAAAAACTCGCGGTTGCGCTGCGAAAACCTCCTCGAGCGAGTACAAAGGACCGGGCAGGTCCCCCATGGGGGCACCTCGATTGCGTGAGCTTCCCCACGGTGCACCGGATACCTATTGACATCTACGGTGTTCGTGAAAGCATTCACAAGCAACCGTGCGGAAACATTCGAGTCGCACAAGTGAACGATCCACAAACGACCGGCGCCCTTTGCGGCGCCCAGCGAAGGAGCAGAGGAATGGACTGGCGCCACAAGGCCATCTGTCGCGACGAGGACCCCGAACTGTTCTTCCCGGTGGGTAACAGTGGTCCTGCGCTCGCGCAGATTGCCGATGCCAAGCTGGTCTGCGCTCGCTGCCCCGTTACTGCCGACTGCCTGTCCTGGGCCCTGAAGTCCGGACAAGACGCCGGCGTGTGGGGTGGTATGAGTGAGGACGAGCGCAGGGCGCTCAAGCGTCGCAACGCGCGCACCCGCACCCGCACCGTCGTCTGACAAGACGACCGGCCTTACCGGACCCTCTCAGCCCGGCCCGGTAAAGCATTCAGCCCGGCACCTACCAAGGTGCCGGGCTCAGTTATTTTTTGCCGCGACTTCGTCGCGGCGGTTCGCGACCCCTTATGTCTCGCGCCCGAGCGGTCGAGACTATTGGGTGGGGCGGGTGGGCGTGGTGCGCGGCGG
>NZ_JBEXKI010000012.1:0-223810 GCF_040609595.1 Nocardia sp. NPDC004654
TCAGATCTAAACTAGAGTCCGAAAACCTAGCAAAACAATCGCCAGCCGGAAATTAGCTGACTTAAATGTCCAGCCCTCCACACGGGGGGTGAAGAACCGGAACCAAATTTCAAAATTTGGCACTGACATTCATCGACACACTATTGAGTTCTCAAAGAACAGGCGCACACCCGTCCGCGCCGGTCTCACCCGGTGCTTCTGAGAGGCAACTTTCCCAGCCTAACCGGCCTCTCGTCTGGAGTCAAGTCCATTCGATTGTCCTGGTTCTTGCGGGCCGTCAGGCGCTCCTCGTCCTACCTCGTGTCCCGGTCCACGCTCAGCCTCTCGGCTTGGCGTCTCGGCTCCGGGTCGGTGTCCGTGTCGCTCTGACGTTGAATAAGTTACGCGGCGACGAACGCGGCGTCAAATCCGCACTACACCGATGTAATTCCGCAGGTCAGAGGCTTGCGATCCGGCAGAAAACGGGCTTGGGCCACACGAATGTGACCCAAGACACCAAGATCAACTGGCGGTGGCCCGCCGGACGCCCGCGATATTGCGCTTGCCCCTGCGCACCACCAACCAGCGTCCGTGCAGGTAGTCGCCCTCGGCGGGGGTCCATTCGAGGTCGGAGATCTTCTGGTTGTTGACCGACGCGCCGCCCTCGTTGACCGCGCGACGGGCGGCGCCGCGGCTCTCGGACAGCCCGGTGGCGACGAGCAGATCGACGATCGTGTCGGGCTGGCCGGGCCCGACCTCGGCCAATTCGCCGTCGACCGCGGCCTCGCGCAGGGCGGCGGCCAGCGTCGGCTCGTCCAGCTCGCGCAGCTCGCCGCGGCCGAAGAGGGCCTGGCTCGCCAGCTGGACGGCGCGGGTGTGCTCCTCGCCGTGCACCAGCGTCGTCATCTCGGCGGCGAGCCTGCGCTGGGCTTCCCTGGCGTGCGGACGTTCCTCGGTCGCCTTCTCCAACTCGGCGAGTTCCTCGCGGGTGAGGAAGGTGAACCAGCGCAGGTACCGGACGACGTCGGCGTCGGCGGTGTTCACGAAGTACTGGTACCAGGCGTACGGGCTGGTCATCTCCGGATCCAGCCAGAGGCTGCCGCCGCCGGTGGACTTACCGAACTTCTTGCCGTCCGCGGAGGTCACCAGCGGCACGGTGAGCGCGTGCACCGATTCCCCGTCGACGCGGCGGTTCAGCTCGACGCCCGCGATGATGTTGCCCCACTGGTCCGAGCCGCCGACCTGCAAGCGGCAGCCGTAGTTGCGGCGCAGCTGCAGGTAGTCGTTGGCTTGCAGCAGCATGTAGCTGAACTCGGTGTAGGAGATGCCCTCGCCGTCGAGGCGGCGCTTGATGGTGTCGCGGGCCAGCATGACGTTGACCGAGAAGTGCTTGCCGACGTCGCGCAGGAAGTCGACAGCGGTGAGCTGCCCGGTCCAGTCCATATTGTTGGCGATGACCGCGCCGGTGGGCGAATCGTCCAGGTCGACGAACCGCTCGAGCTGGGAGCGAATGCGCTGCGCCCACTCGGCCACCGTGTCGGTCGAGTTCATGGTGCGTTCGCCGACGTCGCGCGGGTCGCCGATCAGGCCGGTCGCGCCGCCTGCCAGGACGATCGGCCGGTGACCGGCTCGCTGGAAACGCTTCAACGCCAGCAGCGGGACCAAGTGACCGGCGTGCAGGCTCGCCGCGGTCGGGTCGAAACCGGCATACAGCGTCAGCGGCCCGTCGGCCAGCGCCGCGCGCAGGGCGTCGAGGTCGGTGGACTGCGCGATCAGTCCGCGCCAGGTCAGTTCGTCGATGATGTCGCCGCTCACGCCGTCCCATCTTTCCGCACCGCTGTCCTGCGCCGATGCGCAGGTACCGGGGGCGATTCTCCGCGACGCAGAGCGGCAGGGCCAGGGGATTACCGAGGACTATCGCGCCTCCACAGCCGAATCCAGACCCGCCCGCGCGCACTCGGGCACGAACACCGACTTCGGCACCTGTCCAACACAGCCGTTTCGGCCATGGCGTCTCCGGCGATATCCAGCCCGAGGCATCCGCGACTGCCGAGTCGGGCTCGCGGCGGAACCTGCTACGCCGCCCACACGACAATTCCGGCGATCGACAGGAGCATCTATGGATCGCCGAAGATTGTCGAATTGCTCAGCGGGACAACCGATCCCGCAGTGCGGTCAGGCTTTCGCGACGCTCCAAGGCCAGCCAAGCGAACACCGCTGCGAGAACGAGGGGGAAGACGGAGTACGAAGGCGCGTCCATGACGAACGCCTGGGTGGCCGCGGCGAAGACCATGGTGATCGACAGTCCTGCGGCGGCCGCTCCGGCAAGGCGCGGGACGAGCAGGCCGATGCCGCCCGCGACCTCGACCAGGCCTGCGAAGTACATGAACCAGTCGCCGAAGCCGATCGCGTCGAAGATCCGCACGGCGTCCGCTTGGGCGACGAACTTCGGGATGCCGGAAGCGAGGACGAAGAACAAGCCGAGCAGGATTTGCACGGTCCACAGGATGCGGTTGCGGACGGCGCCGGGACGGGTTGTCGGGGCGGTGGCGGTGAGGGCGGTCATGTCCGTGTCCTTCGGTTCGGTCGCGCCGGGCGCGGCGGGTTCTACCGATAAGACGGCGGGCTCGCGACCAATTAATCGCTGCCGGACGAAGTCCGCTGATTCAGCGCACCGCCGCGCCGAACCCGTCCACCCGCGCCGGGGACGACCGCGGGTGCCGCGGCGGCGAGAGGCGCGCGCGGACTGCGCCGGTACGCCGAGACCGCGGGCGAGGACGGCAGCCAGAACCGCCACGGACGATCGGCGGCCGTGCTGACGCCGACGCGCGGACCGCTGGCGATCTGGGCGTCGTCGACCGCGCCGTCGAGTTCCAGCCGGATCGGCGAGGCCGGATCGAACAGCGGCGTGCCGTAGTCGGCCATGGTGATGCCGAGGACAGTGCCCAGATTGCCCGGCCCTCGACCCAGGTCGCTGTCGGAGCGCGCCGCTGGCCGACGGGAACGCGCGACATCCAATCCCTCGACGACCTCGCCCGCCCGGACCAGTACCGCGCTGGCCGTGCCGTCGGGTCCGCTGGTCACATTGATGCAGGTGTGCATGCCATAGCTGAGGTACACGTAGAGGAAGCCCGCGGGGCCGAACATCACCGCGTTGCGTTTGGTCCGCCCGCGCCCGGAGTGCGAGGCCGAGTCCGGCCACGGCCCCGCCGGGTCGCCGCCGTACGCCTCGACCTCGACGATCCGGACGGCCACCGGCCCCGACCGCAGCGTTGCGCCGAGCAGGCGACGGGCGGCGGCGGGCGGTTCGACCACGAGATCATCGACAGACACAGCGGCCATTCTCCTCGACCGCACCGACAGCCGCCCAACCACTGGTCAACCGCCGCGCGGTGAACGCGGCCCGGACAGCAGCGGAAGCACTACACACTCGTTCGGCCGGAATCCCGCACGCCCACGCGGGCAAGCCGTCCGATCGGGTGCCGCGCGGAGGTCGTCGGCGCTGGGGCATCCCGCACCGCCACACCGCGAACTCGCCTAGGCCCTGTCTCGAAGTCCCATCCGGCACCCGGCCGGACTTCGAGACAGGGCCGAGCGGAACCTTGGCGCGCACCGCTACGACAGGCCGATCCGGGACCGCCGCGCGCTCACCGCGCACCGCTCAGCCTTCGCCGCCACCGAGCACTCCGGCACCGCCACACCGGGACTGCCCGGCGGAACCAGGGCATGTCGCCACAGCGAGTGGACGCAATCCCGCGGTTTTCCGACCGTCCGCGCTTCGATCGCTGGCACTGGTCCGAGTCGTGCAACCGACCCGGATGCCCCCATCGACGCAGTCGGCACCGTGGGGCCCGAGCAGCAGTCGGTCGACCCGCGACAACCTACGCGCTCAGCCCAGCGTCGACGTGCCCAACGTCAGTCCTTTCAACTTCCCCGGGTTGACCTGGAAGCGCAGGTTTTCGATGCGGCCGTCGATCAGGTCGTAGGTGAATGCCGCGACCGGGACGCCGCCGATGCGGGCCAGTGCGCCGACTTCACCGTTGATATGGGCGAGTTCGAGGGCGATGCCCGCCGACTCGGGTTTGGCGAGCACGCCGAGGATCCAGCGGGCGACGTGGTCGGGGCCGTGTAGCGGACGGCGGGCCGCGGTGACGACGCCGCCGCCGTCGGACCAGCACGTCACGTCGGGGGCGAGCAGGTCCATCAGGGCGTTGAGGTCGCCGCCCGCGCAGGCCGCCATGAACTGCTCGGTGACGTGCGCGCGTTCGGTCGTGTCGGTGTCGAAGCGCGGGCGCCGGGACCGCACGTGGTTTCGGGCGCGGTGCGCGATCTGGCGGATCGTGGCCTCCGGCCGGTCCAGGGTCTCGGCGATCTCGGCGTGGCTGTAGCCGAACACCTCGCGCAGCAGGAACACCGCGCGCTCGATCGGAGTCAGCGTTTCCAGGACCACGAGCATGGCGGTGGAGACGGTGTCGGCCAACTCGGTGCGCTCCGCGAAATCGGGTGTGGTGAGCAGGGGTTCGGGCAGCCAGGGCCCCACGTAGCTCTCGCGGGTGGCTGTGGCCGAGGTGAGCCGGTTGAGCGACAGGTTGGTGACGGTGCGCACCAGGTAGGACTTGGGGTGACGCACCTCGGACCGATCGGCTTCGTGCCACTTCAGCCAGGCGTCCTGTAGGACGTCCTCCGCGTCGGTGACGGTGCCGAGCATCCGGTAGGCGGTGCCGAACAGCAGCCGCCGGTGCTCGACGAAGGGATCGGATACCTCTGTCATCAGCCCATGCTCCTTGGTGCGGGACCGAGTCGGCAAACCGGTCAGTCTTTTGTGCGGGTCGACCGGCCACCGCGCGAGAGCTGCACGGCGACGGTCATCCTCTTGCTGAGCCGGAAGGCCATCGGCGGTGTGCTGCTGACGGTCTCCTTGTACAGCGCCGCGGCGCGTCCGGTGAGGTGGAATCGGCGCGGAGTGTCGTCGGCGTTGGTGAACTGGATGACCGCGTCGCGGCGGCCGAGGCTGACCGGCTGGTGGAAGTATCCGAAGCGGAACGGCCGAACCCGCTTGCCGCGCAGCTCTTTCGCGATGGCGTCGGCGGTGTAGGCGGCGGTCGGCATGCCGCTCTGGCAGGTGCCGTGGATCGTACCCCAGGCCTGGCGGACTGCGGCGGCGTCGCCAATAGCGCGAATGGCGGGATGCGACACCGACTTCAGCGTCGGGTCGACGACGATCAGCCCGCGTTCGTCGGTCTCGATGCCCGCCCGCGCGGCGAGTGGCGACACCCGCACGCCCGCGGTCCACAGCGTCAGGTCGGCGGGAACCAGTGTGCCGTCGGCCAATTCGACGGCGTCGGGCAGCACCTTGGTGACCGACTGGCCGGTGGCGCGGGTGATAGCGAGCCGGTCCAGCGCGCGGTGCAGGTAGACGCGGGCCCGCTCCCCCATCATCGCGCCGGGCTCGCCCGTGCTGATCAACGTGACCCGCAGACCGGGGTGCCGCTCGGCGATCTCGGCGGCGGCTTCGATGCCGGTGAGTCCTCCACCGCAGACGGCGACCGAACCGCCCTGGGCCGCCACCGCCGCGAGCCGTCCGGCGAACCGGTGCGCGGTGCGCGGATCGTTCAACGTCCAGGCGTGTTCGGCGACCCCGGGGACCTTGTCGGTGTCGGTGGCGCTGCCGAGCGCGTAGACGAGTTCGTCGTAGGGCAGCACGCGATCGCCGTCGACGGTGACCAATCGCGCCTCGGGATCTACGGAAGTGACCCAGCCACGGACGAATTCGACGCCGGTGCCGTCGAGCATCTCGGGGATCCGGTGGTCGGCCAGTTCCTGCCCGGCGGCGATCTGGTGCATGCGCAGCCGCTCGATGAAGCGATCGGACGGATTGACCAGCGTGATCCGCACGGGCAGGCGGCGGGTGCGGCGGGCCAGCCGCACCGCGGTCAGCATCCCCGTGTAGCCCGCGCCGAGGATGACGATGCGGTGTTCGGTGTTCATGGCGGTTGCTCCGATCCGTTGCACGGTCGCTGGTTGGTGACGACCATGGGACAGACGACCGGCGCCGAACGTGACACCCAAGCAAGTGACCTGTGTCACACACCGCTCAGGGCTGGATCCAGGGTCGAAATGGGGACGCTCCCCGATGTCGCCGCGAGCGTGAAATTCCTACCGTCGGTGCATGTCTTCGGTTTCCCGCCCGCGTCGATGGCGGCGGTTGTTCGTCGTTCTCGCGTCCTTCGTCGTCGTCGTGCTCGCCGCGATCGGCGGCTGCGTCAGCTGGGTGTACGTGGACGCGGCGGTCTCCACCGTCGGTCGCACGGAGTTTCGCAACGAGCTCGCGGTGCCACCGCTGGCCGAGTCCCGCGTCGAGCCCGACGGGACGCGCCTGTTCGAGCTCGACATGCGCGCGGGCAGTAGGGAATTCCGACCCGGCCAGGCCACGGAGACCTGGGGTTTCAACGGTGACTACCTCGGACCGACGCTGCGCGCCCGGCGCGGCGAACAGGTTCGGGTCCGCGTCCGCAACGGCTTGCCCGAGGCCTCGACGGTGCACTGGCACGGCATGCACCTCCCGGCGGCCATGGACGGCGGCCCGCATCAGATGGTCGAGGCGGGCGCGACGTGGACGCCGCAGTGGACGGTGGACCAGCCCGCCGCGACGCTCTGGTACCACCCGCATCCGCACGGCGCGACGGAGGATCACGTGCGCCGCGGCCTGGCCGGGATGTTCCTGCTGGACGACGAGCTGACCGAAACCCTGCCGCTACCAAAGAATTACGGCGTCGACGACCTGCCGGTCATCGTGCAGGACGTGACCTTCCGCGGCGCGCGCTTCGAGGACACCCACCGGATCTTCCGGGAGGTCGGCTTTCTCGGCGAGCAGACGATGATCAACGGCACATTGGCCCCCTACCGCGAGGTCGGCGACGAACTGATCCGGCTGCGACTGCTCAACGCCTCCACCGCGCGCGTCTACACCTTCGGCTTCGACGACGCCCGCGCCTTCTCGCTCATCGGCACGGACGGCGGCCTGCTCGAACGCCCCGCCACCCTGCACGAGCTGCCGCTCTCGCCGGGCGAGCGCGCGGAGATCGTGGTGCGCATGCGCCCCGGTGAGCGAACGGTGTTGCGCAGCAACAAGTTGAACGCGGGCCTCGGCTTCTGGACCCAGCGCTTCAACGGCGGCGACGACACGTTCGACCTGCTGGAACTGCGCGCGGCGGCGACTCTGCGCCCGTCCCCCGCGCTGCCCACGACGCTGGCGCCCGCCGCCACGCCCGACGGCGGCGACTCGGTGACCGAACGCCGCTTCGAACTCGACCTGAGCGGCATCAACGGACAGCCGATGGCGATGGACCGCATCGATTTCGCCGTCACCCGAGGTTCCACGGAGACCTGGATCGTGCACAACCGCGACGGCATGCCGCACAACTTCCACATCCACGACGTGCAGTTCCGGGTGCTCGCGGTCGGCGAGAACGCGCCGCCGCCGCACTTGACCGGCCCGAAGGACACCGTCTTCCTCGCGCCGAACGAGACCGTGCGGCTCGCGGTGCGCTTCGACGGCCCCGCCGATCCGGACACGCCGTACATGTACCACTGCCACCTGCTGTGGCACGAGGATCTCGGCATGATGGGACAGTTCGTCGTCGTGGAGCCCGGTGGCGTGCCCGGACGTCCCCCGCACCGGCACGGCCATTGACCCCCTTGCCGCGCCGGGTGCGTCGGCGGTAAATTCATCACACAGTGAATTCAACACTCGATGAATTGAGGCCGTCATGTCTCATCCCTCGTCGTCTCCGGCCGTCGAGATCCGGAACCTGACCGTTCGGCGCGGCAAACGCGAAGTCCTGCACGACATTTCGCTGACCATTCCGCGCGGCTCGATCACCGGGCTGCTCGGACCTTCGGGGTGCGGCAAGACCACGCTGATGCGCTGCATCGTCGGCACCCAGATCGTGGCGTCCGGCGAGGTCACCGCGCTCGGCCTGCCCGCGGGGTCCGCCGAACTGCGCAGGCGCATCGGCTATGTCACCCAGGCGCCGAGCATCTACCCCGACCTCAGCGTCCGCGACAACGTCGCCTACCACGCCGCGCTGTACGGCCGCGATCGCGACGACACCGACACCGCCATCGCCGCCGTCGGCCTGCTCGAACACGCCGACCAGCGCGGCGACGAACTCTCCGGCGGCCAGCTGACCAGGGCCTCGCTGGCGTGCGCGCTGGTCGCCCAGCCGGACCTGCTGGTGCTGGACGAACCGACCGTGGGGCTCGACCCGGTCCTGCGGGTGGATCTGTGGAAGCAGTTCCACGAGCTGGCCGCCAACGGGACGACGCTGCTGGTCTCCAGCCACGTCATGGACGAGGCCGAGCACTGCGACAAGCTGCTGCTGATGCGCGAAGGCGACGTCCTCGCCCAGCTCAGCCCCGACGAACTGCGCGAACAGACCGGCGAGCAGAACCTCGAACAGGCCTTTCTCACTCTGATCACGATGGGACGAGCCGCATGACCACCACCATCGCCCCGGCCCGCTGGACGCTGCGCCCGTACGCCGCGACCACCACCCGCATCCTGCGCCAGCTGCGCAACGACCACCGCACCGTCGCCATGATCCTGGTGGTCCCCGCCCTGCTGATGACGCTGCTGTACTTCATCTACGCCGAGGCGCCGACCGCGCCGCACCAGCCGCTGACGCTGTTCGACCGGGTCGGCATCAGCATGCTCGGCATCCTGCCGTTCATCGTGATGTTCCTGATCACCGCGATCGCCATGCAGCGCGAACGCACCTCGGGCACCCTCGAACGGCTGCTCACCACACCGCTGTCCAAGCTCGACCTGCTCGGCGGCTACGGCACTGCCTTCTCGCTGGCCGCGGCGGCGCAGGCGACCGTCGCGTGCCTGGTGTCGTTCGGACTGCTCGACCTGGAGGCGGCGGGCAACCCTGCCTGGGTCGTGCTGATCGCGGTCGTCGACGCGATCTGCGGTGTCGCGCTCGGCCTGCTGGCAAGCGCGTTCGCGCGCACCGAGTTTCAGGCGGTGCAGTTCATGCCGGTCGTCGTCGCACCGCAGATCTTCCTGTGCGGCTTGCTCGTTCCGCGCGACCAGCTGCCGAACTGGCTGGAACCGATCAGCAATCTGATGCCGCTGAGCTACGCGGTCGATGCGCTGCAACAGGTTTCGACCAACCCAGAGGCGACCGCGGAGATGTGGCGCGATCTCGCCATCGTCGCCGCCTTCGCCGTGGTGGCGCTCGCGCTCGGTGCGGCGACCCTACGCAGGCGGACCGCATGAGCGAGCGAATCACGTGGCAGCGCGCTTCGCGCACGCCGGAGCCGAGCGCCAGCGAGGCGCAGGTATGAGCGACGAAGGCGTCGCGGCGCACAGCCCAGACTCGAAACGGCGGGCCGCGCCCCGACGCCGAGCGTCGAAGAGCCCGGAAGGGAAAAGCGTCTCGCGGGACGACGCGGCGCCGCGATCACGCGACGAGTCCGGACGTGCCGATGCGATCGAAGCCGAAGAGCGGCAAGGGCGTTCGGGACGGCGGCCGGGCCGATCCGGCGCGCGGGAGGCGATCCTCGCCGCCGCACGCGCTCGATTCGCCGAGGCCGGCTTCGACAAGACCTCGATCCGGGCCGTCGCCGCCGACGCCGGAGTGGATCCGGCGCTGGTGCACCACTACTTCGGCACCAAACAGCAGTTGTTCGGGGCGGTGGTCGAGCTTCCGACCGACCCCGAAGTGATCCTGACCGTCATGGAGAACGCGCCGATGGACCAACTCGGCGCGACGATCCTCGGTGCGGTGGTCGGCGTATGGGACTCCCCCGCCGGGCCCGGCATCGTCGCCGCGGTGCGCGGCCTGCTCACCGGCGGCGATCCGGTGCTGGCCCGCACCTTCGTGCTGGAGGTGGTGCTCGAACGGGTTCGCAAGCGCATCGCCACCCCGGAGGACGACGGACGCGCGCGGGTGGCTCTGGCCGCCTCGCAGCTGATGGGTGTGCTGGTGGCGCGCAAGATCATCGGCGTCGAACCGCTGGCCTCGATGCCGATAGCGGAGCTCGTCGCCGCCGTCGGCCCGACGCTACAGCGCTACCTGACCGGCGACATCGGCTCGGCCGCGAACGAAGCCGCGCCGTGCGGCGAGACGGTCCCCGGGCGACTGCCCGCGACCCCGTCGTCGTGACGTGCGCTCAGGCGGTGAACGCCTCGTGCTCGGCCTCGGTGACGTCGCGCGCCTCGTCGATCAGCAGCACCGGAATCCCGTTCTCGATCGGGTAGGCGCGGCGCAGGCGCGGGTTGTAGAGCAGTGCGGCGCCCGCGGCGTCGCGGACCAGCAGCAGCGGGCCCTTGTCCTGCGGGCAGGCGAGCAGGCTCAGCAGGGTGGCGTCCAACGCGGTTTCCTCGGGCATGATCGAGAACCTACCCGACCGGTTCGCCCGCTTCGACGGCCGGGCGACGGCGGAACGAGATGTGCCGATGACCGAAGAAACTCGCCACCGCCACCAGTCCCATCACCACCACCGCGGAGGGCTGCGCGGGCAGGTGCAGCACCGTCACGGCCAGGTAGAGCAGCGCCGTGTTCAGCGCGAGCCCGCCGGAGTTGACCGCCACGAACCCCGCGAAATCGCGCGACACGTGGCCGCGCACCCGGAACACGAGGGTGCGGTGCAGCACGAACGCGACGGTGATGCCGAGGGCGTAGGCGAGCGGGACCGCGGCGAGCGGCGCCCATCCCGCGTCCGGCAGCACGGTCAGCCAGCCCACGGTCAACGCCATGCCGAAGACCGTGTTGAACGCGCCGATCAGCGCGAAGGCGACCTCCTGCCGCCGGACCAGCCGCAGCAGCAGACCCGAAGCGGCCGTGTCGGTCGTCGCGACCGAACCCTGGTCGGTGCTCACGCGTTCACCTCGCGCGCGCTCACGAGACCACGTCCGCGAGCTCGCGCTCCGGCTCGCCCGCGGGCCGTTCTTCGGTCTCCGCCTCGTCGTCGCGCCGCCGCGACCGCACGTACATCCACTGCAGCATGCCGAGACCCGCGAGCCCGGCCACCATGGTCGCGATGCCGATCTTCCAGCCCGGCGGACGCCAGGTCAGCACCAGTTCGGCGTCCTTCGTGCCCGCGGGAACCTCCACCGCGACGAAGGATTTGGCCACGGTGGTGATCGGAATCTGCTTGCCGTCCAGGGTGACTCGGTATCCGGGCCAGCCGAGGCGGGCGAAGACGACGCGTCCGCCCTGCTCCGAGCTCACCCGCACGCGGCTGGTGGTGTCGGTCTCCGCGATCGACGTGGCCGTCACGTTCTTCGTGTCCGAGACCCGCCCGTTCACGGTGGACGCCGGACCGTCGACGCGCTCCAGCACCGCGATGTAGCGCTCGTGGCCCGGGTAGTCCACCCACTTCCAGCCCTCGGGAGCGGCTTGGTCGCGCGCGTCGGGGTACAGCGCGCGCTGCAACACCACCCTGTCGAGCTTCATCAGGTCGACCAGCGGGCGGCCCGTGCTCGGCTCCGGCGCGAACACCCTGCGGTAGGCGTCCGGGCAGACGCTGCTGTCCCAGCGCATGCACAGCAGCTCACCGAAGTAGAAGTGCCCGGTGGGCGTGTAGCCGTTGACGTACTTCAGCTCCAGCGCCCTGGCGTAGTTGCCGAAGACCAGGGAGCCGTAGGCGGCGTCGATGTCGCGGTCGGCCGGTTGCAGCAGGCCGCGCTCGCCGAGCTGAAGGGTGGTGCCGGTGAAGTCGGGGTACTTCGCCATCGCCTCGGTGCGGTCGGCGGGCAGGTTCCACGGCATCGGCGTCGGCTGGGCGGCGCTCACCTGGAAGTAGGCGATCGGGAACATGGCGACGATGGTCAGCGCGCATGCCGCGGCGATACCCCGCTCGCGGGCGAGCCACACCACTGCGGCGCCCACCGCCGCGATGGCGAGCGCGGCGACCACGTGCCGGAGCGCGTGGTGCGGGTCGGCCGAGAAGGACCGCACCCACAGCGCCAGGATCAGCACACCGGCCGCGAGACCGCGGTTCTTCCAGTTCTGGAATGTCCCGTAGCGGCCGAGCAGGACGCACACCAGCACCAGCAGACCGATGGCCAGCATCGGCAGTACACGCACCGGCCAGCGCAGCGGACCGATCGAGCCCGGTCCCGCGGTCCACATCAGCATGATCATGGCGAACAGCGCGACGGCGCTCAGCTCGCGCCACGACTCACGGGCCCGCTTCCAGTCGACGAACGCCAGCGCCGGGATCAGGAACCACGCGATGTAGGTCAACGGCATCGGCTGCACGTAGCCCCACCAAGAGGTGAAGGCGGGCAGCGAACTGGGCAGGCTGGCGTTGAGCGATTCCGACCACGGCACGGTCAGGAACTGGTCGTTGTTGATCTGCGCCGTGCCGCGCCAGGTCACCTTGGCCGAGAGCATGCTGGGCAGGAAGGTCAGCAGTCCGGCCAGTCCGGCGCACAGCGAGACGGCCGTCAGCCGCGCGACGGGCTGCCACTTGCGTTGGTACACAAGCTCGCCGACCGCCACCGCCAGCAGCATCAGCGCCGCCTCCACGGCCGGGAAGATGTACTGCGTGGAGATCGTCAGGTACAGGAAGACGAAGACCGGAATCGGCCCGCCCAGCCCGCGGGTGTAGCGCACCGACGACGCCCACGCGTGCACCAACCAGGCGGTGCCGGTGAGCGCGGTCATCCAGCTGGCCTGGTCGAAGAACAGGAAGAAACCGGACAGCGGGAACGCGATACCGGCCACCGCCGACCAGGCCGGGCGCGCGCCGTAGACCAGGCAGATCCGGTAGACGCCGGTCGCGGCGACAATGGAGAAGATCAGTTTGACGACGGTCGCGTACACCGCCACGTTGTCCACCGAGGGCGCGATCAGATCGATCAGCAACTGCGGGGGATTGAACAGGCCCGCGTCGTCCATAGTGTTGTTGCCCGACATCCACTGTTCCGGGACCATCACCGGGAATTGGCCGTCGCGCAGCGCGCGGCCGAGACCCACCCACAGCGCGGTGTACTGGGATTCGGTGTCGTCGGTGAAGTAATGCCGGACATTGGCGAGCAGCACCGCCGCGTATCCCGCGATCACCCCGATCACGGTGATGGCGGCCCAGCGATGGACGTCCCGTCGCGAGTGCGGCCGCGAGTCGAGTACTGCACTGTCGGTCACGAGTTCCAGACCCTACAGCCCAAGGCAGCGCTTGGCATCGGCCGCCGAGGTGTTGATGATGGTCTGATGAACTGCAACGGAAGGCCTTGTTCGCACCGTGCTAGAGTTCACCGCGGCTCGGGGCCCGCTGTCCAGCGGGCAGTACCGGCACGCACCGTCATCGAAAGTTGATCCAGCTGATGCCGATTCCCTCCGCTCGCCCGTACCGCTCCGACCCCGTCGCGAACGGACGTCCCGGCGTCGACCGGCCGCACGGCATTTCCGTTGTGGTGCCGGTGTATCGGGGTGAGAACACCATCGGCGGACTGGTCGCCGAGCTGCACGCGCTCACCGCGGGCGCCGAGACGCCGGGCGGTATCGCGTTCACGGTCGAGGAAATCATCCTCGTGCACGACAACGGGCCCGATCGCTCCGATGTCGTCCTGCAGGAGCTCGAGCAGACCTACCCTGAGGTGCGCACCGTCTGGCTGAGCCGCAATTTCGGTCAGGACGCCGCCACCATCGCCGGAATGTCGGCCGCGCACGGCGACTGGATCGTCACCATGGACGAGGACGGTCAGCACGATCCGCGCTTCATCGGCGCGTTCCTCGACGCGGCGCTCACCGGACGCGCGGACCTGGTCTACTCCAAGCCGACCAACACCCGCCCGCACGGGTTCCTGCGCAATCTGACCTCGCGCGGGGCCAAGATCGTGCTGGCGACGCTGTTCGCCTTCCCCGATTCGACCAGGTTCGAGAGCTACCGGCTGATCCGCGGCGACATCGGCCGCCAGCTCGCCGAGGTCGCCTCCAACGGCGTGTACCTCGACGTGGCGCTGACCTGGGTGGTCGGCAAGGTCGTCCAGGAGCCGGTGGTGCTGCGCGCCGAGGGCCGCGAGGAGTCCGGCTACAACTACCGCAGGCTGTTCTCGCTGTTCTGGAAGATGGTGCTGTGCAGCGGAACACGCGGCCTGCGCCTGGTCAGCATGCTCGGCGTGACGCTGGCGCTGGCCGGTGTGGTGATGGCCGCCGTCGTCGTGTACGAGGCGCTGACCACGGACGGCTGGGCGCCGGAGGGCTGGGCCTCCACGATCGTGGTGCTGCTGCTGTGTTCCGGCGCGATCCTGTTCTCGCTGGGCCTCATCGCCGAATACCTCGGCGTCGCCCTGCACATCCTGGTGGGCAAACCGCTGTACCTCACCGTCGACTCACCGACGCCGCGCCCGCGAGACGCGCGGGAACTGACCGCCACCACGAGCAGGGGGACCGACCGGGTTGAGCACTGACCGCGTCATCTTCAGCCGCCCGTTCCGGGCGCGCCGGGAACTGGCCAATCTGGAGGCCGTGCTGGCCTCCGACCACAGCCATGGCGACGGGCAGTTCACCGCGTCGGCCACCGCGAAGCTCAAGGCCATCACCGCCGCGCCGCACGCGCTGCTGACCACCTCGTGCACCTCGGCGCTGGAAATGGCGGGTCTGCTGCTCGAGCTCGGCCCCGAGGACGAAGTGATCGTGCCGAGCTTCGCGTTCACCTCGACGGCCACCTCGATGGCGCTGCGTGGGGCGACTTGCGTCTTCGCCGACATCGACCCCGCCTCGGGCAACCTGGATCCGGAATCGGTGGCCGCCTCGGTCACCGAGCGCACCAAGGCCGTGGTGGTCATCCACTACGGCGGTGTGGCCGCCGACATGGAAGGGCTGCTCGCGCTCGCCGCCCAGCACGGCTTCGCCGTCGTGGAGGACAACGCGCACGGGCTCGGCGGCCGCTGGCGCGGACGCCCGCTCGGCACCATCGGCACGCTCGGCACGCTCAGCTTCCACGACACCAAGAACGTGCACTGCGGCGAGGGCGGCGCGCTGCTGCTCACCGACGAGATCCTGATGGCGCGTGCGGAAATCATCCGGGAGAAGGGCACCGACCGTGCCCGCTTCCTGCGCGGCGCGGTGGACAAGTACTCCTGGCAGGACATCGGCTCCAGCTACTTGCCGAGCGAGCTGAACGCCGCGGTGCTCGACGCGCAGCTCGACGAGTTCGAAACGATCCAGTCCGGCAGGCATCGGGTGTGGGACACCTACGCCGCGGGGCTTGCGGACTGGGCGGCGCGCAACGACGTCCGGCTCATGACCGTGCCCGAGGATCGCGCGCACACCGCGCACCTGTACTACCTGCGCACACCCACCGAGCAGCGCCGCGACGACCTGATCGCGCATCTCGGGAGTCTCGGCATCTCGGCTCCGTTCCACTACGTGCCGCTGGACTCCAGCCCGGCGGGTCTGAAGCTCGGCCGCACGCCGCGGCCCTGCGTGCGCAGCGCGGAGTTCTCCGGAACCGTTGTGCGCCTTCCGCTCTGGCCTGATCTGCGCGACGAGCAGGTGGCCAGGGTGATCGAGGCGGTCACCGCCTTCACCGTCTGACCCACCCGCGCGCTGCCGTCACCTCGACTGGTCCGGCACAGCGCCTTTCGGTAGTCGGTCTCAGGCGGACAGCACGTACAACTTTTCGCGGCCGCCCGCGATCAGCGATCGCTGGGCGATCCGCGGCTCGTAGCGGCCGAAGAACTCGTCCAGGGTCGCCTCGGTGAACCGGTGCGCCTGGCGGCCGTCGCCCGCGTTGGTGAACCGTCGACCGACGGTGGCCAGGATCCGGTTGCGGCTGGTCGCGAGGTTGCGGACGGGTTCGGCGACGATCACGGCCTTGCTCGCGGCCGCGAGCATCCGGTCCAGCACCGGACCCGGTTCGGGTAGGAAGTGGTAGAGGCTGGCCTGCATGATGACGTAGTCCGCCTCCGGCAGCGGAGTGTCGGAGCGCATGTTCCAGACCAGTCCGCGACCGCCCGCGCGGGCGACGCCTGCGACGAAACCCTTGTTGAGGTCGAGCCCTGTGTAGTCGACCGACTTGGCGCGCAGGTAGCGGGTGTACAGCGTGGCAGGCCCGCAGCAGACGTCGACCACCTCGGCGCCGTCGGGCACCAGCCCGGCGATCGCGCTGTACCTGGCCGCGTAGTGGCGGCCGTACAGCCCGCGCATCAGCAGCTCGTACACGGCGCGGTTGCGATAGATGAGGCTTTGACTCACCAAGTACCCCTGAACGGTTGTCGGACGTCGGGTGCGGCCTCCGGCGCCGCGCGGGCGGACCCGCGCACAAACTATGCCAGCCGACGCCGCGGCGCGAATTGTCCGGGTGCGCGTGCCGCGGCCAATCCGGCGGATCTACAACACGTTCCGGCCGCACCGGCGGGTCCGGTGCGGCCGGAACGGGCTCAGTTACCGAAAAGCGCGCGGGCCTCGGTCTCGGTGAGCACTTCGTAGTTCTCGGTCTCGCGGTGGTACCACCAGGTGAGCGGACCCGGTTCCGGCCGCCCGGCCGCCTGCACCGCCCGGGTGGACGGCCGGTAGCTGGAGCTGCGCGGAATCTCGTCGACCACGTACACCAGGTCCGGTCGCTGCTCGGTGTCGAGGGCGCGCATCGCCTCGGTGACGTCCTTCGGCTCCAGGTGGAAACCCACCCGCACCGACACCGCCGCCACCGCGAGGCAGTGGTCGCCAACCGGAAGGCCGTAGGCGACCTCCATGTCGACGGCGGTGATGTCGTTGAGCACGTCCACGATCGGCTGGCCGAACACCGGGCCGCGCGCGGTGTGGATCACCGTGTCCTTGCGGTCGACCAGCCAGTAGTCGCCGTCGCTGTCGCGGCGGAACAGATTCTCGGTCGGCATCCACGAGTCGCCCGCGGTGAACACCCCGCGCAGGCCGCCCTCGGAGATGTCGACGCCCTCCGAGGCCCGGCCGAGCAGCAGGCCGACCTCGTTGTCCGCGCAACGGCGGGCGAAACCGGCATCGTCGACCAGGATGCCGCCCGTGCTCGGGTCGTAGGCCACCAGTTCGACCTTGGCGGTGCCAGGCACCGGGCGGCCCTTGCAGCCCGCCTTGGCCCCGGTCACGTTGGCGAGCACCACATCGCCCTCGATGGACGCGTAGAACTCCAGCACCCGCGCCGGTTCGAACTGGTCGGTGGTGCGCCGCCACAGTCCGGCGGGCATGCCCGAGCCGATGAACAACCGGATCGGGTGCCGATGCCCGGCGGGGAACACTCCGGCGTCGAGGATGTCGCGCAGCATCGTCCAGGTGTAGGTCACCACCGTGACGCCGTAGCGGTGCACTTCCTCGGCGAACTGCTCCGGGTCGAGCGACCTGGCCAGCGCGATGCGGCTGCCGCCCGCGATGGCGCCACCGAGGCTGACCAGCAGTCCCGACGAGTGGTGCAGCGGCGCGAGGCAGTACACCGTGTCTTTGCGGTCGAGATCGGCGGTGGTCGCGGTGCCGAAGGCCGACAGCGCCCAGCGGTGGTTGGTGATGTGCTTGGTCTCCAGCCGGTCGCCGGTGCCGGTCACCAGCACGAAGGCCAGCTCGCGCGCCAAGCCCGGGTTGGGGCGGTACCAGGCGGGCACCCGCACCTGGGTGGGATCGATCTGCTCGAGGTCGATCACGTTGTCGCCCAGAGGGATGTCGAGTCCGCGGGCCTCGCCGCCGCCCAACACCAGGATTCGTGCGCCGCTCCCCGACGCCAGACGCAGGTTCTCCGGATCGACGATCACCGTCTCCGCGCCGGTGAGTTCGATGGCGCGGTTCAGCTCGCTGCCCGGCGCGAGCAGCACCGCCACCGCCCCGAGCCGCGACAGCGCCGCCACCGTCACCAGGGCGCTCGGGCGGGTCTCCATCAGCACGCCGACTCGGGTGGCGGGCCGGATGCCGACGGAGATGAGCCCGCGCACCACGTTGTCGATGCGGACTTGCACCGCCGCGTTGGTGTGCACCCGGTCATCGAAGAGGAAGCATTCGCGCAGCGGCGCCCGTTTGGCCTGCTCGGCGAGCAGCTTGCCGAGCGAGATGCGGGTGTTGGGCTGAATCATGCCCAACCGGGTCAACCTGGGCAGCGCCCGCGCCGCCTCGCCCGCCAGCTCGATCGAACCGCGCACGGTGTTGTTGGCGATGCCTTCCAGCGCCTTGCCCATGCCCGCGCCCGCCTCGGCCAGCGTCCCCGCGGTGTGCACCACCCGGGTGGCCGCCGAGCGCGGGCGGTTGGTCGCCACGTGCTCGGACATCCGGAAGATCTCCTCGGGCAGCGGCTTGCCGCCGTCCATCCACTCCACCCACTGGCGCACCAGCGGCCAGGTGTGGTTGGTGGCCATGCTGCCGGCGACCAGACCGAAGTGGCCCGCGACCAGGCTGGCCTCGAAGACCTCCGCGTTCGGCGCCGCGCGCACGATGCCCCGCACCGCGGCGGGCTGGCCGATGTCGTCCACCTCGCCGACGAAGGCGAGGATCGGGCACTTCAGCTCGGCGAGCGAGATCGGCTGATCGCGAATCACGAAACCGCCGAGCATCATCCGGTTGTGCGCGACGAACTGCTTGAGCAAGTCGGCGGCCGCGGGCCCGGCGTAGGCGACCCAGCCATCGCTGTTGAGGAAGCGGCGCTGGCGCTCCTTGGGCAGCAGCGCCTCGCGGTCGTGCAGCTGGCGCAGAAAGTCGATCCTGGCCTTGGCGGTCTTGACCGGGTCGAGCATCTGAAAGCCGAACCGCACCATCGAATCGGTGATGGGCAGCCGCGTCACGACGTGATCGGCGAGGAAGTCCGCCACATCGGAGACCAGCCCGTACGGCAGTCCGAACGGTATGCCCGCGACGATGTCGACCGGGCTGCCGAAGGTCACGATGCTCTCGACGCCCTTGCCGAAGCGGTAGGCGGTGGTTTGGTAGGCGAACATGCCGCCCTGCGAGTAGCCCATCAGGTGCACGTCGCTGCCGGTCGCCTCGCAGACCGTGTCGATGGCGCTGCTCACCGCGAGCACATGGTCGGCGAGATCACGCTCCCAGCCACCCTCCTCGCTCGCCGGGGAACCGAAATCGACCACCCAGCAATCGATTCCGCCGCGATGCAGAATGCCGACGGCGCCGCCCTCGGCGTTCACGTCCCAGATGTCGGCGTTGACCATCAGCGGCGGCACCAGTACCGCGACCGGACGACCGGGCGTGGCATCGTCGGGGAAATAGTGGCGCAGCCGATACATCCTGCGCCGCTCGACCACCTCGAAGGGCGACGACTCGACATCGTGGGTGAGTCCACCGAAGCGGATCACCTCCAGGCCGTTCTGCGCGGTCGCCATCAACCGCTGCACCGAACCCACCAATTCCTTACCGAAGTTCACCATCGCTCCTGGCCCTACCCTGCAATGTGCCCACACGACCTCCGCGCGCTCGGCGCGAAGAGACACCTTCCGACCCCCGGAGAAGTATGCCGTCCACGCGTATAGACGAGCTTCCCACATCGGGGTGACCTCATGTGTCGGCTGTGACAGGTTCCATGGCAGGTGAGCGCGGTCACCGCCCCATGACGTGGATATACATGCTCTCGAACGGCTCGGGGCTGACGCTGAGATCACCGCGGAACGGATAGTCCATCGCCGCGATCAGGAAGATCATCGCGCCGAGGAAGAAGGCGAACAAGCCGCCGAGCATCAGATGCGCGCCGCGGCTCAGGCTGAACATGCACAGCAGTACCAGGTTGACCGCGCCACCGACCAGGATGACCCACCACAGCACGTCGGGCATGCCGCCCGCGGTGGCGTTGATCCGGTGTCTGCGGTCGGAGTCGAAGCGCGCGAACTGTTCGATGGTCGCGGCGTGCACGATCTCCTGCGCGGTCGTCCGCGGCTCGAAAGCCAGCAGGTTCACCTGGAATCGGGTCACCAGAGCCGTGCCGCCCATCGGCTCGCGCCCCTCGCGCAGCGCGGGCCACGCCTCGGTGAGCACGTTGTCGGCATAGTCGATCAGATCCCGCTGGAGTTGGGTGCGCTGCGGCTCGGGGTAGGCGCCCACCTCGCGGTAGAGCGTGCCGAGCGCGGCGGCCTCGTCTGCGACCAAGGACTGTGCGGTGTCGTAGGACTCGTAGGTCGCCGCCGCGATCAGGCCGAGTAGCAGGCCGTAGAACACGCCGCCGACGGTCAGCACCATCGTGACGGTCTCGTTCTTGCCGGGTTCGGGCCCGAAGATCCGGATCACGTACTTGCGGGACACCAGGATGCCCGCGGAGGTCAGCAGCACTGCGGTGCCGGTGATGATGAGGAAAACCAGCCAGATGGGCAACACGTAGATCCACGTGAACATGGGACAAGAAGATAGCCAGCCGCCCGCGAATCGTCGGCGAATCAATCATTCATCCCAGGATGTTCGCGCGCGTCGCCGTGTCGTTATCTGTCGTTACTCGATCGAACGCATGTCGTAACCATCCGAATCCGTCGGGCGAATTCCGCGAATTTTGCTGCGCCGCAACACTTCCGCGACCTACCATCAATGCCGTCTGGAACACCCTGTCGCGCAAGTGTTTTCCACGCGAATGTCTCTTCTTTCGCAGGCCTTTCCCGGTCTGCTGATCTGCCGTGCCCAAGAAACACCATCGACCGTCCCGGTGACCCCTCGAGGTGAGGACCACGCATGACCATCGAAATGCCAGTCCAAACGGAAAACAACGTTCGCAAGAGCCTGAGCACGGGCGCCGCGCACCAGCTGGCGCACACCACCAAATCCGAACCGCAGATGCAGGGGATCAGCTCGCGCTGGCTCACCCGCACGCTGCCCTGGGTGCAGGTCAACGGCGGTGTCTACCGGGTCAACCGGCGCCTGACCCACACCGTCGGCAACGGTGAGGTCGAATTCGCCGTCGACGGCGGACAGGCCCGCGTGATACCGCTGGAACTCCAAGAACTTCCGCCGTTGCGCGGATTCGACGACGAGGAGACGCTGGCCGCGCTCGCGCAGCGTTTCGAACAGCGCGATCTCGAACCCGGAACTGTCGTCACTGAATTCGGCAATCCAATGAATCAGGTCATTCTGATCGTGCACGGCAAGCTGGCCAAAATCGGCGTCGGTGAATTCGGCGAGCAGACCAAGGTCGGCATGCTCGGCGCAGGTGACTATTTCGGTGACGAAACCCTGCTCGATACGTCCGCCATCTGGCCGGTGACCGTCAAGACGGTCACCAAAACCACCATGCTCGTGCTGCCCCGGCAGGCGCTCGACGAAATGGTCGACAGCGCACCGGCATTGCGCGAGCAACTCGAACGCGTCGCGGCCGCGCCCGCTCATCGGCAGAATTCCAAGGGCGAGGCCGACATCGAGATCTCCTCAGGCCACGACGGCGAGCCGCTGCTGCAAGGCACGTTCGTCGACTACGACGCCGCTCCACGAGAATACGAGCTCAGCCTGGCGCAGAGCGTGTTGCGGGTGCATTCCCGCGTCGCCGATCTGTTCAACGATCCGATGAATCAGGTCGAACAGCAGTTGCGCCTGACCATCGAGGCGCTCTACGAACGCCGGGAACACGATCTGGTGAACAATCCCGATTTCGGCCTGCTGCACAACTGCGACCTCAAGCAGCGCATCTACACCGAGTCCGGCCCGCCGGCCCCGGACGACATGGACGAGCTGCTGAGCATGCGCCGCAGCACGAAAATGTTTCTGGCGCATCCGAAAGCGATCGCCGCGTTCGGCCGCGAATGCACCAAGCGCGGAATCTATCCCGACCCGGTGGATGTCGACGGACACCGGGTGCCCGCGTGGCGCGGCGTGCCGATCTACCCGTGCGGCAAGATCCCGGTCAGCGAGAACGGGACCACCTCGATCCTCGCCATGCGCCTCGGCGAAAAGGACCAGGGCGTGATCGGACTGCACCAGACCGGAATTCCGGACGAGTTCGAGCCCAGTCTGAACGTGCGCTTCAAGGGCATCGACGACCAATCGATCATCTCCTACCTGGTCAGCTGCTACTACTCGGCCGCCGTGCTGGTCCCGGACGCCCTCGGGGTGCTCGACAATGTCCTGGTCGCCCGGCAGGCGGACTAGCCGGGGTGATGACCGATGTCGGTGCTCTCCCGCGCCGCCGCGCCCGCCGCCACGCACGATCTGGCCGCCGACGTCGTGGCGCTGCTCACCAGCACGGACAGCGCGGCGCCCGCCGAGCTGTTCGCCGAAGCGGTAGCGACATCCGCTGCGCCGCCCGATGTTTCGAGCCAGCCATCGCCAGCAGCCGGGTTCACGCCGGCCCGGCTGCTCGGCCCGAGGGGGCTCGGGTCGGGCGCGCTGCGGCTGCCCGTCGATCGCACCGCCGGACCGACCACGCCGTACCTGGCGCCGGACAGTGTGGCGATCGGCCCCTCCACACCTGACGCCGCTCCGGTCGCGGACGGCGTCGACGAGACCCCGTCCGGTCCGCCGGACGGGAACGCCGCGGACTCCGTCGGCCCGGCGCAGGGGGCCGGTCCGGCGGAGTCGCGGCGCCCACCGATTCCGTCCGGCCCTGCGGTACGGGTCACCGGGCGGGCCGCCGCACCGGCAAGCAACGGGCATGCGCCAGCCACACCGGCGTCCGAGCCGGACCGGCCATGGGCTCGCATTCCTTTGGGGCCGACGGGTTTGGGTACCGCGTCCGCGGCGGTGCGTCCCGCGACGGCCGCGCCGCCGCGGGCGCGGATCGGACCGTCCGGGCTCGGCACCGCCTCGACGCAGGTCGGCAGCGGCTCCCGCATTCCGCCGCTCTACTGCCCGCCTCCCCTGCGCGACGATCCCGTGCTCGCGGAGGCGGTGAACGAGGGCCTGCTGGCCTGGGCCGAGGACATCGGCCTCTACGAAGGCAGGCTGGACGACCTGCGCAAGGCCGACTTCGGACGGCTCGTCATGCTCGCCCACCCCGACTGTTCCCACGCCGACCAGTTGCTGGCCGCGGCCAAATGCGCGGTCTCGGAGTGGTCCGTGGACGACTACTACTGCGAGGAGGATGCCGACGACCGAGCTCCCGACGGCACCCCGTCCAGCCCCGAGGCCGAGCTCGGTCCGCGACTCGAACTGTGCATGGCCGTCATGGATCCCGCGCATCTGCCCGCGCGCTACGCACCGCAGCTGGAGCGCGCGCTGCAGGCAGATCCGATCCTGCGGGCCTTCCGCACCTCGTTCGAGCACCTCGCGCAGTACGCCGGCCCGGCGCAACTGGCCAGGCTGCGCACCGAGATCGGCGGCTGGTTCATCGCACTTGGCGCCGAGGCGGGCTGGCGGGGCGCGGGCCGGATGCCACCGGTCTGGGAATACCTCACCAACCGCCAACCGCACAGCTTCCTGCCGTGCATGGCGCCGATCGACGTGCTCGGCGGCTACGAGCTGTCGGCGGCGGAATACACCCACCCGGCGATGCGGCGGGTGACGACCACCGCGGCGCTCGCCGCCCAGATGGTCAACGATCTGTACTCGATGGCACGCGAAGACCGTTCCAACGGAAGGGAATTCAACCTCCCCACGGTGCTTGCCGCCGAAGAGCGGTGCTCCCGTAGAGAGGCGGTGCTGCACACCGCGGCGGTCCACGACGAACTCGTGCACCGCTTCGAACGCGAGGCCGCGCCGCTGGCCGCCGGCGGATCGCCGGAACTGCGACGCTTCCTCGTCGGACTGTGGGCATGGATGGGCGGCAACCGCGCCTGGCATGCCGACAGTCGTCGCTACAAAGATGTCGGATAGCCGGTACCGCAACGAGAGAGGATGATCACGCATGACCATGCTCAACCCCCAGGCCGAGGCCGTGCTGCGCACCAACTACCAGAAATCCGTTGCGGCGTACTGGAACGACAACCCCAACGACGACCGGGTCAACACCAAGCTCGGCGAGGTCGACGGGCTCTACCACCACCACTACGGCATCGGCGACCCCGATCTCTCGGTGCTGGAAGGTCCCGAGAACACCCGCCAGGAACGGATCGTCGAGGAACTCCACCGGCTCGAGACCGCGCAGGCCGATCTGCTGCTCGACCACCTCGGTGACGTCCGCCCCGGCGACCGATTGATGGACGGCGGATCCGGCCGTGGCGGCACCAGTTTCATGGCCAACCAGCGCTTCGGCTGCCAGGTGGACGGTGTCACCATCTCCGAGTACCAGGTCGGCTTCGCCAACGACCAGGCCGCGCACCGCGGCGTCGCGGACAAGGTGAAGTTCCACTTCCGCAACATGCTCGACACCGGCTTCGACAGCGGCGTGATGCGCGGGATCTGGACCAACGAGACGACCATGTACGTCGACCTGTTCGACCTGTTCCGCGAGTTCTCCCGGCTGCTGGAGCCCGGCGGGCGCTACGTCTGCATCACCGGCTGCTCCAACGACGTCACGGGCGGGCGCTCGTCGTCGGTCAGCTGGATCGACGCGCACTACGGCTGCATGATCCATCCGCGCAGCGAGTACTTCCGGGCGCTCGCCGAGAACGGCCTGGTGCCCATCGACGTGGTCGACCTCACGGCGGCCACCATCCCGTACTGGGATCTGCGCACGAAATCCGAGCTCGCGACGGGTGTGGAGAAGCCGTTCCTCACCGCGTACCGAGAGGGCAGCTTCCAGTACCTGCTCATCGCCGCCGATAAGGTGGGGAGGTGACCGAGACCCTCGCCCAGCCGTTGACCGACCGCGAGGCCCTGCCCGTCGAGCTCGTGGACGAGGCGGGCCGCGCGGTCGGCGCGTGCCCGGTCTCGGAGGCGCACCAGGCGCCTGGGCGGCTCCATCGCGCGTTCTCCGTACTGCTCTTCGACTCGGCGGGACGGGTGCTGCTCCAGCAGCGGGCCGCCGTGAAGACCCGCTTTCCGCTGCTGTGGGCCAACACCTGCTGCGGACATCCCGCGCCCGGCGAGCCGGTGGCGGCCGCGGCGGCGGTGCGGCTCGCCGAGGAGCTCGGGCTGGCCACCACGCTCACCGAGGTCGGCGTCTTCCGATATCACGCGCGGGACAGCGCCACCGGCCGCGTCGAGCACGAGTGGGACCACGTGCTCATCGGGCTACTCGACGCCGGCGTGCCGCGGCCCGACCCCGCCGAGGTCGCCGCGTACGCGTGGATCCAGCCGGAGGAACTGCGCGCGGCGCTCGCGGAGGATCCGACGAGCTACACGCCGTGGTTGGCGGATGTGTTGGAGATCGCCGACGCGGCGCATCACGCGGGGCGCGCGGCCTCGCACTGATCGAGGAGTAGCCGCGCCCACGTGCGGCGAAGTCATGGCCCAGCCCGCAAGTCGTCGGGCTGGGCCTTTCCATTCGTCGACCTTCCCGAAAGGGAGTCGAGCAGTTGGATGAGCGTCTGGCGGTCGTCCGCGGCTAGACGGTCGGTATAGGGCGCGAGGGCCGCGCGGATCTCCTCCTGCACCCGTTGCGCGAGTTCGCTGCCCGTCGGAGTGATGAACACGTCGACCACCCGGCGATCCTGCGGCGACTTGCCTCGTGCCACGAGGCCTCGGCGCTCCGCCCGTTCGACGAGGCCGGACATCGTCGACTTGTCCAACCCCAGGAACGCCGCCAGATCGGTCATGCGCGGTCGGCGGTCACGCAGCAGGCCGAGCAACCGCAGTTGGGTGAGGGACAGATCGTGCTCCGAACCGATGCGGGTGAGCACGGCCATCACCCGGAACGACGTCCGGACGAGAGCGTCCTCGAGCGCGTCCTCGGATTCCATACGGGCATCCTACTTGACATGGTTTGTATTACCAACCAAACTCGATTTAGTTTGTAATACCAATCAAATACGAGGAGTTGCCATGCACGCCGCCGTTGTCACCAGCTTCGACGCCCCGCCGCAGTACGGGGAGTACCCCGACCCGGTCGCCCAGGGGGACGAGATGGTCGTGGATGTTCTCGCGGCAGGTCTGCACCAACTGGTCAGGGCTCGGGCGAACGGCACGCACTACAGCAGCACCGGGACGTTCCCGTTCGTCCCCGGCGTCGACGCCGTCGTACGGGACCAGCACGGAAATCTCAGGTACACGGTGGTGGACGACGGCGACCTGGGCACGCTCGCCGAGCAGACCGTCATCGACCCGCGCCGCAGCGTGCTACTGCCGGACGACGCCGACCCGGTGCGCATCGCCGCCGCGATGAACCCGGCGATGTCGTCCTGGGTCGCGCTGCGCCGCCGCATCGCGTTCCAGAAGGGTCGATGCGTACTCGTTCTCGGCGCCACCGGCAGCGCCGGCAGCATGGCGGTGCAGATCGCCAAACGGTTCGGCGCCGCGTACGTGATCGCCGCGGGACGCGACGCTTCCCGGCTCGCCGCACTGCACGACCTCGGCGCGGACGAAACGGTGAGCTTCGAGGAGCTCGACCGCGCCGCCGAAGTCGACGTCGTCATCGACTACGTGTGGGGAGAACCGTCCGCCCGAGCGATGACCGCGATGATCACCGCCCGCCGCGACCGCAGCGCTCCGCTGGACTGGATCCAGATCGGATCTATCGCCGGTCAGACGATTCCCATCGACTCCGCGCTGCTGCGCGCGTCCCGGCTGCAGATCTGCGGCAGCGGAATCGGCTCGGTACCCGCACGCGACTTCCTCGCGGAGTTGCCGGAACTCGCCGTCGCGGTGCACAGCGACGCGATCGCCGTGCGGGCCCGTCCCGTGCCCCTCGCCCAAGTCGACGAGACGTGGAACGCCCAGACCGACGACCGCATCGTCTACGTCCCGTAGCGCACCAGGACACGCACACCCGGCCGAAGGCCACCGCCGGTCGGCCCACCACGACGAAGGTCACCCCTCGGTCGGCACCCCGGACAGGTAGGTCGGGTGAACGAAGGTCACCTTCGATCGGTCTGGGGCGGCATGAAGGTGGCCTTCGGTCGGTTTCCGCGCCGACCACCGTGGATGCGGCACCGAGCCCGATCCCGCGAGACCGTTCGCCTTCCTTGCCGATCTCGAGATGCTGAACGTTGTGGCAGGTGCGCACTTCGAATCAACATGCGTTGATGCGCATATCTACGTAGCGGCATCTTCTCAGTTTCGGGTGCGGCTGCCGGGTCCTGATTGGAACTCGTCTCAGGCGGCGCCGAGGCTCCGGTCCAGAAGCTTGGGGAAATCACAGGATCGGCACAGGGTCAGTCCAGGGGCGGGCCCGATGCTGGAGGCGTACGGAAATACGGGGGCGATTGCGAGGTACGCGGCATGGTGGAGATCGAGGTCACGGGAACGACAGTGACGGTCAAGGTGCTCGGCGGACATCGACTGCTCGCACTGCGCGACCAATTCAGTTTCGACCTGCGCGATATCACCGAAGTCGCGCCCGCCGAGGTCGATCTGCGGCCGCCGTGGGTGCGCGCGCCCGGCACCTTCTTCCCCGGCGTGATCGCCGCGGGCACCTTCCGCGGCAAGGGCCGCAAGGAATTCTGGGACACCCGTTTCGACGGCTCTGGCGTGCGCGTCGAGCTCAGGGGCTCGGAATTCACCCGGCTCGTCCTCGATGTCGCCGAGCCCGCCGACATACTGGGCGCGCTGCGCACCGCCGCGGCGGCCTGACCTACTCCCCTCCCCCGCCGGTTCCCGAGAGTGGGAACCGGCGGGTTCGAATCGTTGATCGCCGCCCGATCGCGTAGCGGTCCGGCGGCGTGCTGTGCTCGAGGCACGATGGGCGCGCCAGATGGCCGTGTTCCGGACCCTTAGTCTGGGTAAGGAGCAGAAAAGGAAACCTCGATGCCGACACCTTCGACAACGCAGTTCGTGGACCGGCGCTTCGTCGGCCTCGTCGCCGAATTCGACCGGCTCTTCCGCCGTCCGAGCGACGGCGGCGGCGCGCTGACCGTCTATCTGCACGGCGAGCCCGTGGTCGACGCCTGGGCCGGGTTCGCGCGACCGGGCGTTCCGTGGCAACACGACACGCTGGCCGTCGCGTATTCCACCGGCAAGGGTGTCGCCGCCACGTTGCTGCACCGCCTCGCCGAACGCGGACTGCTCGACTACGACCATCCGGTCGCCGAGTACTGGCCCGAGTTCGCCGCGGCGGGCAAGGAGCACATCACCGTGCGCGCGCTGCTCAGCCACCGCGCGGGACTGCACCGGCTGCGCGGTCTGCTGCCCGGTACGCCGGAGCGCTTCTTCGACGACGCCGCGGTCACCGCCGCACTCGCCGCCGCCGCACCCGACCCGCGGCACCGCACGACCAGCGGCTATCACGGCATCAGCTTCGGACACCTCGTCGCGGAGCTGGTGCGGCGGGTCGCGGGCGCGGACTTCACCGACGTGCTGCGGACCGAGATCGCCGAGCCACTCGGCGCCGAGGAACTGTGGTTCCGGGTGCCCGAGGCCGAGCGAGACCGCATCGCCGTCAACTTCCCGAAGCTGACCGTCGCGGGGATGAGCTGGGAGAGCGGCGCGCGGATCATGGGTCGCAGCCGCCGCCTCGCCGCCGCCGCCGAGACGACGCCCAGCGGTTTCGCCGAGCTGATGTCGGACCCGCGGCTGCACGATTCGGTCATGCCCGGCGTGAACGGCGTCTTCTCCGCGCGGGCGCTGGCCAGGCTGTACGGAGCGCTGGCGATCGGCGGCAGCCTCGACGGCTATCAGCTGCTCGGCGCGGAGACCATCGACCACATGCGCGAGCGCCAGGTCTTCACGCCCGATTACGTGCTCGCGTTCCGCATCCCGTGGGGACTCGGATTCCACGGCGTACCGATGATGCCGTCCAAGGCCGCGCCGATCTCGGCGTTCGGGCACTTCGGGCTCGGCGGTTCCGGTGCGTTCGCGGACCCGGCCACCGGGATGTCGCTCGGATTCGTCACCAACCGGCTCGGCGGCAGGCTCACCCCGCTCGGTGACGCCCGCTTGGCCCGGCTCGGCGCTCTGGCGCACAACCTCGCGAAGAAAGCGGACTGAACGCCCGGAATCGTAGGATGTCTCGCGGTTCGCGATGGCAGCATGGGGCCATGGAGCTGATCGGGCTGGAACGGATCGAGTCGGCCGCGGCGTTGTTGGCGCCGGTCATCCGCCGCACGCCGGTGGTCGCCTCGCGGGTGCTGTCCGAACGTTGCGGCGCGGACGTCTGGTTGAAATGCGAGAACCTGCAGCGGACCGGCTCGTTCAAACCGCGCGGCGCCTACAACCGGATCGCCAATCTGCCTTCCGAGGACCGGGCGCGCGGTGTGGTCGCGGCCAGCGCGGGCAATCACGCGCAGGGCGTCGCGTGGGCGGCCACCTCGCTGCACATCGAGGCCACCGTCTTCATGCCGATCGGCGCCTCGTTGCCAAAACTGGCTGCCACCAAGGCTTATGGCGCGCGTGTGCGGCAGGTCGGCGACACCATCGACGAAGCGCTCGACGCGGCATTAGATTTCGCCGCGCGCACCGGGGCCACGCTGATCCACCCGTTCGACCACCCGGACATCGTCGCCGGGCAGGCGACCGTGGGGCTCGAGATTCTGGAGCAGCTGCCGGATGTGGGCACGGTGCTCGTACCCACCGGCGGTGGTGGGTTGCTGGCCGGAATCGCGATCGCCCTGCACCGGCTGGCGCCCGACGTGCGGGTGATCGGGGTGCAGGCGGCCGAGGCCGCGGCGTGGCCGGAATCGCTGGCGGTCGGCAAACCGGTACGGGCGGAACGGATGTCGACCATGGCCGACGGGATCGCGGTGGGGCTGCCAGGCGAGGTGCCGTTCGCGCACGTCGCCGCGCACGCGCCGCGCATCGTCACGGTGGACGAGGAGGCGCTGTCCACGGCGCTGCTGCTGTGCTTGGAACGCGCGAAGCTCATCGTGGAGCCCGCGGGCGCGGCGGCCGTCGCAGCGCTGATGAGTTGCGCCGCAGTCGAACTCGAGCTGCGCGGGCCGGTCTGCGCGGTGCTCTCCGGCGGCAATATCGATCCCCTGCTGCTGACCAGGATCGTCAACCACGGCCTCAGCGCTGCGGGACGCTATCTCGCTGTGCGCGTGACGATTTCGGATCGACCCGGCGGATTGTCCGCATTGCTCACCGTGGTGGGCGGGACGGGTGCGAGTGTGGTGGACGTGGTGCACTCGCGCACCGGGACCTGGCTTGCCGTCGACGAAGTCGAAGTAGCGCTCACTCTGGAGACTCGCGGGCCCGACCATCGCGACGAGGTGCTCACCGCGCTCACCGACGCGGGATATACAGTGCGCGTTCAGGATTGATGCCCCCACGAAGGGACTCGCGGAGCTTTCGACTCTTCGCAGAGCTTCCCACTGTGCACAGCTTCGCAGAGGTCGGACCGCATGCGAGGCGGGCCTCGAGTCTGCGAAGACGGCGTCGCGACCACCGTCGCGGGATCCCCATAGGCGGTGGTGCATCGGCTGAAACCGGTGGCCTGGACCGGGTCAGTGCGACCCGCCGAGTTCGAGGGCGAGCACGCCCAGGATCACCATCGCGATGCCGCCGACCTGCACCAGGGTGAGTCGTTCGTTCAGGAAGAGAACCCCGATGACGGCGATGGCGGCGACCCCCACCGCCGACCAGATGCCATACGCCACCCCGATGGGCATGCCCCGCTTCAGCGCCTGTGCAAGGAAGAAGAACGCCGCGCCATAACCGATGACCACCACGATGGACGGAACCAGCTTGGTGAATCCCTCGGAGAACTTCAACGAAACGGTCGCGGTCACCTCGGAGGCGATCGCCAGCGCGAGCAGCAGCAAGGTCATGGCGGCAGCCTAGTGCCGCTGACCGCGCGGCGGCCCGGCCGTAATCTCGAAGGTCTCGGCACGACGCTGATCGGTTTCGCCTCTGATCAGAGGCGCAGAGCCCAAATGCGGCGTGTCCCAGGCGCCGCAGTGACGTGGTCGGTGTCGAGCTGTGCGCCGTCCGGGCCGGTGCTGTATGGGACGAGGAACTGTAGTGCGACGCCGTCGGCGTGTTCGATCAGCAGTTCGGCGGCGTCGTTGCCCTCGGGTGGGACGGTGACGTCGATTGCGATCAGGACGGCGCGGGAGTTGGTGGTGTCGCTGTTGAGTGTGAGCGCGTCGAGGATGGCTGTTTTTGTCGCGGCGGTCGGCGCCATTCGGAGGCTGTGATCGCCGGCATGACCGGTGACGATTGCGAACGGACTGAAGCCTTGATGGTCGGCAAGCTGTCGCCGGATGAGGGTGAGGGCTTGGCCGTAGAGATCGGAAATGTCGGTTTGGGCTTGCGGAGAGGCGTTATCGCGCCAGGAGATCGGCATCGGCATCTGTCCTGTCGTAGGTGTGATGGTTACTGTATTGAGTGGAGTTGCCGACAGCATTCGGGCGTCGGTGCGTTTGGTGGGGTCGTGATCATGTCTGACGAGTTGTCCGTTTCGCCGGATCGGCTGCGGGCTGGGGGTGAGGCCTTGCGGGGCATCCACAACAGCCTGGTCGCTGCGGCGGGCGACATCGACCGAGCACACGAGGATCTGCACGCGAGATGGCGAGGAAGTGCCGCATCCTCGCTGATGTCGATCTGGCGGACGGAGCACGAGGCACTGACCCCGTTCCTCGACCGGCTCGATGAACTGGCCGACAAGCTGATCGTCGCCGCCGACACATTTCAGCGGCAAGACGAATCCAGAGGTTCGGAGATCGAGCAAGCCACCGACACGATGCCGGAATCGTAATGGTCGGGCATTCTTTCGAATTGGACGATTTGGCGGCGTTCTCGAAGGCCTTGGACGGATTCATCCGGACTCTGACCGCTCAGATGCATGATGTGTCGCAAATAGCGGCGAAGCTCGGGGACGGGTTTGCCGGTGCGGTCGCCTCGGCGGTCGCGCAGGCTCACACCGAGTGGCAAGCCGACGGCGCGGCACTGATCGGAAGGTTCGCCGAGTACCGACTGATGATCGACAACTGTCATTACAACTATGCGCAAGCGCGTCGGGCGAACTGCGAGACCCTCGGCTTGCCGACCACCTAGCCGACCATGGGGGATGTCGATCCGGCCGCCTACTATGCGGCCGCAGCAAGGCTGATCCAGGCCAGTCTCACCATCGAAAAGGCTCTGCGAGAGCTGAACAAGCGTCTCGAGGACGTACTTCGCAGCGCAGGACATCACGAGGCGGGGGTGCTGTGGTCGACCAGCTACGACCAGTCCGCCTCCGACGTGTTCGAACTCGCCTCCTTCTGCGCGATGGCGGCCCGCGAACTCGGATATCAGGTCCACAATTTCGGGTTGACCCACGATTCGCACGAGCACGCCAACAACCCGACCGGTCCACCGTTCACTCCACCGGCGGAGCCGCAGGGCACGAGCCTGTCGGTAGCGTTGCATCCCAGCAAGATCTCGGCTGGCGGGACCGATGACAAGCCGGAGCACTGGCATTACATCGCTGAACTGGTGACCAAGAAATGGCCGGATGCCAAGGTGGCGGCGATCGCGGCGGCCGGAACGGCTTTCGAGTCGTTCGGCGCCGGTGCCGAGACGGACTCGTATGCGATGTTCGATGATGTCAAGGCTCGGCTGGCGGATCAGACCGAACCCGAAATCGACGGTGTCCTACAAGATTTGGTGTGGTTGGCCACTGCCTATCGCGACACCGGTGACGTGGCGAAAGCCCTGCGGGCGGCATGTGCGGAGGTGTCGTCGAAGACCGATATCGAACGACAGCAGGTCGAGGCGATCCTGAACTCGTTGCACGCGAGCCTGTTACTGCTCGAAGGTGCCGATATCGGCGCCGAGCTGAATCCCACACCAGCGGGAAAGGCCAGCAGCGTTGTGATCGAACTCCAGCGCAAGGAGTACCGCGAACGGGCGGCGTCGGACTTCGACACGTTGATGCGAGAGTTGGAGGGATTCGTGGCGAAAGCGATCGACTCCAACAAGGGCATCTATGCCACAGCCAGCACTTCCGCGGCTCTACTGCGGCCGATTCTGGGTAGGACGCCACGAAAGACCGACCCGATCCACAATGGCGGTGGCGGGCATACGAACGAGGAGACCGGTCGGCGGGGAGAGGAACGTGCGGACGTACCGCCTGGTCCGAAGCGGTCCATCCCGGTCAACGGGAGCGATCGTGAACCGGACTACCTGAACGTTCCCGATCAGCAACTGACCGAGGTAAAGAACAAGAACAAACTCGACAACTCGGATACCGAGCAGATCACCGACTACCTCACCTGGGCTGACGGCAGTGGGTATTCGGTGATCCTGGTCGTCGATCACCGCACGCAACTGACTCCGGATGTTCAGAAGTTGGTTGATGAAGGCAGGATCACCCTGATTCGGAAGGAGCTCGACGATGGCGACGGACACTGAACCCGGAGATCGACCCGCTGATCCGGTGCGGGTGGCACGGGATCTCGCGACGTTGGGTACCCGCGTCGGCGACCTCGCCCGGGCGATCGCCGCCGCGATAGCACGGGTCGAGCAAATGGCAAGCAATGCGCCCGACCACGCCGTGCAGCTTCGCGAATGGTGCCGGGAGATGGACCGGCAGCTGGATGGGCTTTATCAGTACCGCAAACAGCTGCTGGCCCGCAGCAGGCACGTTCTCGCAGAGAAGCATGCTGCCGACGCGCCGGCAGTGACTCTTCCGCCCTCGGCGACCAGCCAACCGTCGTCGGCAAGCTATGACGCGGCGACGATGGCCGACAGCCTCGGCAATCCCCCCATCGTGCACCGCGCCTACCCGGGAATGCCGGATCAGCATGATTGGCTCGAAAACCTCCCGTCCAGCCTCCACGACGGTCGCGACGGATTCGAGTTACGGCTCGTCCGCGACCTCGCCGCAGTCGGCGTCCGCGCATACACTCTCAGCCCGCTGAACAAGTTGAGGCCGTTGCCGCAGGCGATCCCGGTGTATCTCGACTGGCTCGAACATCTCGATGAACGAATCCCCGGCCCGGAAGGGCGCGGAGTTGCCGGGACTCGTGCACCCCACAAGCTGGCCATCCACACGGACCTGATCAGCAATCTCGACGACCGCTCCGGCCGGGGAAACGCCCATGCCATCCGACTGCTCACCGAGCAGTTGCGGCGCAGCCCAGCGCTTGATCACTTCCAGCGCTACAGCGCAGCCCGCGCGTTGGCCACCGTCTCCGGACCGCGCGAATTCGATCTGATCGCCGGCCTCATCGCCGAACAACCCGAACCAAACGAGATCGTGGCCGGACTGCTCACCTATTTCGGACGCGGCAAAGACCCCCGCGCGCTGGCGATTGTCACGTCTTACCTGCATGATCCGCAGACCCGGAACTACGCGATCGAAGTCCTCGGCCGGATCAAGGCACCCGGTACGCGCCAGCTGATCGAGCCGTTCCTCACCGACCCCAGCTCCTACACCCGCAAGCTCGCCACTCGCGTGATCAAGAAACTTCCCGAGGAGATCTGACTACGCCCAGCGGAGCACCGATGGCGACCGCTGCCATATCTCAGACGGCTGCGCGGCCTGAGTAGTCGGCGGACAATGGGAGGGTCCGTCGACCGAGGGATGTGATGACCCGTGGTGGAAGCGTTCCGGATCGGTCTGATCGTGTTCGTGGCCGTGCTGTTGGCGGCGGGTTTCGGGGTGTTGCTGCCGCTGCGCGTGCGCAGGAGGCGGGCTGCTGGTCAGACGTTCAGTGAGTGGGGTACGCCGCACGGCTGGCGGTTCGAGATGGCGCCGCTGGTGCCGTGGACCGCGCGGCTGCCGGGGCGCAATCCGACGGGGCTCGGTGCGACGCTGACCGGGGAGCTCGGGGGCCACCAGGTCACCGTGGCCGACTACTCCTACCAGACCAGCGCCTGGAACGGCCAGATCGTCCACACGACCACCCACCGCTTCGTTGTCGTGGTGGTGCTGCTGGAACGGCCCTATCCGCCGGTGGCGGTCGTCGATGTCGCGGCGCTCTCCGAGCCCGGCAGCGCCCTGTTCAGCGACGTACCTGTCACCACCGGTCATCGCGATTTCGACCACCGTTTCCGCGTGACCGCAGTGGACACGAACTACGCCCGCCTGCTCGTCGGCCCCCAACTGATCGCCGCCCATCTGGAGGGCGTAGTCCCCCGCTGGAGTCTCGCGGGCCACGAGCTCCTCAGCTACCAAACCGGCCGCCTCGGCGACCCCGACGCCATCCCGGACCTCGCCGCACCCGTCCTCCACCTGGCCACCCTGATCGAACGCCGCGCCCACTGACGGCGGCGAGGCAGTCCGCGTCTGACCACCCAGCGGGCCCATTCGTCCGAAGTCGCCGGTTCGAGTCCGGCCATCCACCGTCTGACTCGCAGCGCGGCGACCCGCCCGGGCAAAGCAGGGGCGGCATGCGATCCGCGCGCGGCTTCGAATCCAGCCCTCTCGAGGCAGCGTCGGACAGCGGCGTTCATGGCGGCCGCGTCGGCCCCGGGTCCGTAGACGAGCGCCGCACTGTGTTCAGGGCAGCCCTCTGTTAGAACAGTTTGGTGGTGGGAGAAACATGGTTCGAGCAGCGGTCCTTCGGCGTTCGCTGCGAATGGGGTGTGGCGGGGGCGCTCGCGCTGACGCCGGGCAGCGCGTGTGTGGTGGTCGTCGACGTGCTGTCGTTCACGACGTCGGTCAGCGTCGCGGTCGACGCCGGTACTCGCGTCTTTCCGTTCCCTTGGCGCGACGATCGCGCGACGGACTTCGCCGAAGCCCAGGACGCGGTGCTCGCCGTCGGCCGCCGCGTCGTCACCGAGCAGCGGCCCTGGTCGCTGTCACCCGCGGCGCTGCGCCGCGCCCCGACGGTGCCTCGACTCGTCCTTCCGTCTCCCAACGGTTCGGCCATTTCCGCTGCCGTCACCGGGATTCCAGTGCTTGCCGCATCGCTGCGCAACGCGACCGCCGTCGCCCGATGGATCCGCCGACAGGGTTGGGGCACAGCGGCTCGGCCCGTCGCCGTGATCGCAGCGGGCGAGCAGTGGCCCGGACGCAACGTGTTGCGTCCGAGCATCGAAGATCTGCTGGGCGCCGGAGCGGTCGTCTCCGCGTTGGCGAGCGCGGGCGCGGGACCGTTGTCGCCCGAATCGACCATCGCCAGAACGGCTTTCGAATCGACCGGCGACATCGGCGCCACCTTGGCGGACTGCTCGTCCGGTCGCGAACTCCGCGATGGTGGCTTCGCCGAAGACGTCGCCATCGCCGGTGAGGTCGACGTCAGCGACTCCGTCCCGCTCCGCACCGACGGCGCATTCGCCCGCGCCGACTGACCCGGCTACGGCGCAAAACCTCGAGCTGGCCGACGACGGGCTGGTGACGCGATTGCACGGGGCGTCGTCACACCGACACGACCTTTTCGTGAGGACACACCGGGTGTCGTGCACACCAGGGGAACCAGCAGGCGGCCTACCCCGTCCAACTCCGAGACAGAACAATCCCTGCTCGAGAGGAGTCCCCGTGGCGATCATCGCCGGGCACGAGTCGCGCTCCGACCGTCCCCCACCCCGTTATCCTGGGCACATGAGTATCCAGGACGCCGACGTGAGCCTTGCGGAGTTCGAGGTACTGGAGCGTGCGTCGTCGGAGGAGGTATCGGTCGAACTGATCAACGGAAGGATCTACGTGGTACCCGCTCCCGACGGCGAGCACGACGAGTTCGCCGCGACGATTCGCAACCAGATCCTCAGTTCGACCGGGCTCGAGTTCTTTCACGAGCGTGGCCTGCGTATCCCCGCATACCGCGAGGGCCGCTCGCGAGTCGACGGAGCGGTCGCGCCACGGGGCTATTTCCGGGCCGAGCCATCGTGGGCCGATGCGTCCGGCGTCCTGCTGATCGTCGAGATCACGTCCGGCCGCGACCGCGATGCCGAGGTCGATCGCGTCGAGAAGCGCGACGCCTACGCACAGGCGGCAATTCCGGTGTACCTCCTGGTCGACCGCCATCACGGCGAAGTGACCGTCTTCTGGGCACCCGATCACGGCCAGTACACTCAACAGGCAACCGCCAAATTCGGTGCGCCGCTACACCTTCCGGCACCATTCGACTTCGAACTCGACACGGCCGAATTCCTCTGAACAGCGACGGTGGCGGGCCGCTCACGACGCCCGCCGCTGGCCCCGCTTCCGACACGGGCCGACGCTCGGTTCAGCCATGTGCCGACGGGGGACGAACCGTCCGACTGAAGTAGACGTCAGCGAGGCCGTCCCGCTCCGCACCGTCAGCGCATTCGCCCGCGCCGACTGACCCGGCGGCCGGTCGGACGGCATGCCGATCGGCCGCCGGTCGAAACGCTCAGTGCAACCAGGTGCGAGCGGCGGCTGCTGCGGCGCGGACCTCGTCGAGCTGGAGGGCGACCTGGGTGCCCGCGGTGCCGCCGCGGGCATTGCGGGAGGCGATGGAGCCCTGGACGGTGAGAACCTCGCGGACCTGAGGGGTGAGGGCCGGGTCGATGGCGGCGAATTCCTCGTCGGTGAGTTCGTCGAGGCCGACGCCGCGGTTCTCGGCGGCGCGGACGCACGCACCCGCGGCCTCGTGCGCAACGCGGAACGGGACGCCTTGGCGCACAAGCCATTCGGCGATGTCGGTGGCGAGGGTGAAACCGGCGGGGGCGAGTTCGGCCATCCGGTCGGTGTGGAAGGTGAGGGTGGAGACCAGACCGGCGATGGCGGGCAGCAGCAGCTCGAGCTGGGCGACCGAATCGAACAGCGGTTCCTTGTCCTCTTGCAGGTCACGGTTGTAGGCCAGCGGCTGGGCCTTGAGGGTGGCGAGCAGACCGGTGAGGTTGCCGATCAGACGACCCGCCTTACCCCTGGTGAGCTCGGAGACGTCCGGGTTCTTCTTCTGCGGCATGATCGAGGAACCGGTGGACCAGGCGTCGGCGAGCGTGATGTAGCCGAATTCCGGTGTGCTCCAGATGATCACCTCTTCGGCCATCCGGCTCAGGTCGACGCCGATCATGGCGAGCACGAAGGCCGCCTCGGCGGCGAAATCCCGCGCGGAGGTGGCGTCGATCGAATTGGCCGCGGCCGCATCGAAATTCAGTTCGGCGGCGATCGCCTCGGGATCCAAGCCGAGCGAGGAACCCGCCAGCGCACCGGAGCCGTACGGCGATACCGCTGCCCTGCGGTCGAAATCGCGAAGCCGGTCGATGTCGCGCAGCAGCGGGTGCGCGTGCGCGAGCAGGTGGTGCGCGAGCAGCACGGGCTGGGCGGCTTGCAGATGGGTCTTGCCCGGCATCACCGCGTCGGGGTGGGCGGCGGCTTGGGCGACCAGCGCGTCGACCACGTCGAGCACGCCCGCCGCGATCCGGCGCACGCCGTCGCGCAGCCACATCCGGAACAGGGTCGCCACCTGGTCGTTGCGCGAGCGTCCCGCGCGCAGCCGGCCGCCGAGTTCGGCGCCGACGCGCTCGATCAGCCCGCGCTCGAGCGCGCCGTGCACGTCTTCGTCGGATTCCGCGGGACCGAAGGCGCCGGACGCGACGTCGGCGGCCAGCTGATCCAGACCGGTCAGCATCCCGGCGAGATCGGTCTCCGACAGCAGCCCCGCCTTGTGCAGCACCCGGGCGTGCGCCTTGGACGCGCGGATGTCGTAGGGAGCCAGCGCCCAGTCGAAGTGGGTCGACTTGCTCAGCGCCGCCATCGCCTCCGCGGGTCCGGACGCGAAACGTCCGCCCCAGAGGGCACCGGTGTTCGTGCTGCCGCTCTGCGTCATCGTGTGCTGTCTCCTCGGTGGGGTCGGTCGGGCGGTGCGGATCTCGAACACGTCGGCCCCTACGGTAGCCGGGGCCGACACCGCCGCGATGGGTGCGGGCCGCCGGACCGGGCGGGACGACAGACCCGCTCGCCCGCGGTGTGTGAAACGTCCATCAGGCGCGGCTGCGCGCCCGTGTTCACGACGAACGAGGGCCGACGCGTCGGCGTCGACCCTCGTTGCCGGGATGCTCGCTTACTTCTGGTTCAGGTCGCGGCGCGCGGCGACCTTCGAGGACAGGCCGTGGATCTGCACGAAGCCCTTGGCCAGCGACTGGTCGAAGGTGTCGCCCTCGTCGTAGGTGGCCAGGTTGAAGTCGTAGAGCGACTGCTCGGACCGGCGGCCGTTGACCACCGCGTTGCCGCCGTGCAGAACCATCCGGATCTCGCCGGAGACGTGCTGCTGGGTGTCCTGGACGAAGGCGTCCAGCGCGCGCTTGAGCGGGGAGAACCACAGGCCGTCGTAGGCCAGCTCGCCCCAGCGCTGCTCGACCTGGCGCTTGTAGCGGCCCAGCTCGCGCTCGATGGTCACGTTCTCCAGCGCCTGGTGCGCGGTGATCAGCGCGAGGGCGCCTGGGGCCTCGTAGATCTCGCGGCTCTTGATGCCGACGAGACGGTCCTCGACCATGTCCAGGCGGCCGACGCCCTGGCGGCCCGCGCGGTGGTTCAGCTCGACGATCGCCTGGAGCACACTGACCGGGCGGCCGTCGATGGCGACCGGCACACCCTTGTCGAAGGTGACGATCAGTTCGTCCGGCGCCTCGAAGTTGACGGTCGGGTCGGCGGTGTAGTCGTAGACGTCCTTGGTCGGCGCGTTCCACAGGTCCTCGAGGAAGCCGGTCTCGACGGCGCGGCCCCACACGTTCTGGTCGATGGAGAACGGCGACTTCTTGGTGACGTTGATCGGGAGGCTGTTCTCCTCGGCGAAGGCGATGGCCTTCTCGCGGGTCCACGCGTAGTCGCGGACCGGGGCGATCACGTTCAGGTCGGGCGCGAGCGCGCCGATGCCGACCTCGAAGCGCACCTGGTCGTTGCCCTTGCCGGTGCAGCCGTGCGCGACGGTGGTGGCGCCGTGGAACTTGGCGGCCTCCACCAGGTGCTTGACGATGAGCGGGCGGCTGATCGCGGAGACGAGCGGGTACTGGCCCATGTACAGGGCATTGGCCTGGATGGTGGGCAGGCAGTATTCGTCGGCGAACTCGTCGCGGGCGTCGACCACGATCGCCTCGACGGCGCCGCAGTCCAGCGCGCGCTGGCGCACCACGTTCATGTCCTCGCCGCCCTGGCCCAGGTCGATGGCGACGGCCACGACCTCGGCGCCGGTCTCCTTGCCGATCCAGCTGATCGCGACGGAGGTGTCAAGCCCACCGGAGTAGGCGAGTACGACGCGCTCGGACATGTCTGTGTGCTCCTCGGTTTCGTGCGGGTGTGTCTCGGGGCGCCGCGTCGGCGGCCCCCGGCCGGTCGCGCCGGCGCGCAGGTCAGGCGGCCCGCGCCCTTCTACAAATGATTATGCATGACGATGCAATCCCATTCAGAACCGGGGTGCCCGCGCCCTCACCGCAGGCATTCCCCGCCGTCGGGGACGCATTCCGTGTCACTCTGGAGGACGGTACCCAGCCGACCGGGCCGAAGGACAGACGACATGCTCCAGCTCATCGCGCAGGAATTCTCCACCCTCGGCAACGACGTGCTCGACATCGGTCGTGCCGTCGTCGACCTCGTCCAGGACATCATCGACATCACCACACCGAACCAGGGTCCCGGCACCGGAGGCGGGCAGTATCCCTTCGCCTGACGGGCGGCGGAATTCCGCATCCCACCAGGGGTGACGCGCAGGTGATCGCCTCGCCCGCCGCGGGTGATGCGCGCGGCCCCTCGGCTGAGGCAGTGTCGCGGGAGGCGCAGTCGGCCGAGGAAGGAGCCGAACCATGGCGGCGGCGAACCAGGAAGACAACGCGCACACCGATCCGGCCCCGGCCGCCGATCCGCTTCCGAGCTGGCGCGACGGCCACGTCGAACAGGCCATCCTGGATTTTGTCGGTCGGGTGACCGCCGGGCCCGACGCTGTTCCGGCCGAGGATCGGGTCGCCGTCTTCGACAACGACGGCACGCTGTGGTGCGAGAAGCCGATGCCCATCCAGCTCGACTTCATCCTGCGCCGCTTGGTCGCCATGGCCGAGCAGGACCCGGAGTTGCGCGGTCGCCAGCTGCTCGGCTTCTTGGCGGCCAATGGGTTCGCCAATTACATCGCCTCGGGCGGGGGCCGCGACTTCATGCGACCGATCAGCCGGGAGATCTACGGCATTCCCCGCGAGCGCGTCATCGGCAGCAGCGTCTCGTTGGCTTGGGAGGGCGGAACGATCGTCCGCAAACCCGAGGCGGATGTCTTGGACGACGGCCCGCAAAAGCCGGTGCGGATCTGGAGCCGGATCGGTCGGCGTCCCCTGCTGGCGGCGGGGAACACCAACGGGGACATCCCGATGCTGCAGTTCACCGAGCAGCAGGACCGGCCGTCGCTGCGGATGTTGGTGCGCCACGACGATCGTGACCGCGAGTTCGACTACGTGGCGGGAGCCGAGCGGGCGCTCGAGCTCGCCGACGAGAGCGGTTGGGCAGTAGTCGGTATCAGGGACGACTGGGCGACCGTGTTCTGAAGCGTCGTACCGGGAGGCGCTTCGGTCTGGATCGCGGAATGCGAACAGCAGGATGCGCTGTCTCGGTGACGCGCGCTGATCACCCGTCGCGGGTGAGGCGATCTTCTTCGCGACTACCTAGGTTGGCGGCCGGGGGCTGTACCTGAGGAGAACACCATGGCAATTCCTTTCCGCGGTGTGGTCAACCTCGACATCCGCGACTCGATCCCGGATTGGGGACCGTACGAGCAGCCGAAGGCCCCCGCCGGTGCCCCGAATGTGGTCTACATCGTGCTCGACGACGTGGGTTTCGGCGCCATGGGTTGTTACGGCGGACCGATCGAGACACCGAACATCGACCGGATCGCCGCGAGCGGGCTGCGCTACAGCCAGTGGCACACCACCGCGCTGTGCTCACCGACCCGCTCCTGCCTGCTCACCGGCCGCAACCACACCACCAATGGCATGGCCTGCATCAGCGAATGCGCCGTCGGCTTCCCCGGCGCCAATGGCCATATCCCGCCGGAGTGCGCCACCCTCGCCGAGATCCTGGTCGAGCGGGGCTACAGCACCGCCGCGGTCGGCAAGTGGCATCTGTGCGCCGAGGACGAGATGAACTTGGCGTCCACCAAACGAAACTGGCCGGTCGGCCGCGGCTTCGAGCGCTTCTACGGCTTCCTCGGCGCGGAGACCAACCAGTGGTATCCGGATCTGGTGCACGACAACCATCCCGTCGAGCAGCCCGCCACGCCCGAGCAGGGCTACCACTTCAGTGTCGACATCACCGACCGGGCCATCGAGTACATCGATGACGTCAAGGCGATCGCCCCCGAGCGTCCGGTGTTCCTCTATTACGCGCCGGGCTGCGCGCACGCTCCGCACCACGCGCCGCGCGAATGGATCGAGCGTTACCGCGGCCGGTTCGACGCGGGCTACGAGGTGATGCGTGAGCAGATCCTGGCCAGGCAGCAGGATATGGGGCTGGTCCCGCAGAACACCGAGCTGCCGCCGCTGAACCCGATCGGCACCCCCGAGACCCGCAGCGGCCCGGACGGTCAGCCGTTCCCACCGCTGGACTACACCCGTCCATGGGACAGCCTCTCCGACGATCAGAAGCGTCTGTACTGCCGGATGGCCGAGGTGTACGCGGGCTTCCTCTCCCACTGCGACGACCAGATCGGCCGACTGCTCGCCTACCTGGAGAAGATCGAGCAGTTGGACAACACCATCATCGTCGTGGTCTCCGACAACGGCGCCAGCGGCGAGGGCGGCCCGGACGGCTCGGTCAACGAGAACAAGATCGCCAACAGCGTCCCGGACGACCTGGCCGAGAACCTCAGCAAACTGGACGACCTGGGCAGCACCAAGACCTACAACCACTACCCGAACGGGTGGGCGATGGCCTTCAACACCCCGTTCAAGATGTGGAAGCGGTACTCGTTCAACGGCGGCACGTGCGACCCGTGCCTCATCTCCTGGCCCGCCGGGATTCAGGCGCACGGCGAGACCCGCGACCAGTACCACCACGCGGTCGACCTGGTGCCCACCCTGCTGGACTGCCTCGGCATGGAGCTTCCGGACACGGTGAAGGGCCACGCCCAGACACCGATCCAGGGCGTGAGCATGCGCTACAGCTTCGACGCGGCCACCATCCCGACCGCCAAACACACCCAGTTCTACTCGATGCTCGGCGGCCGAGGCATCTGGCACGACGGCTGGAAAGCGGTCACCACCCACCCGACCCTCAGCGGGTGGAGTCACTTCCCCGATGACACCTGGGAGCTCTACAACGTCGACCGGGACCGCGCCGAGCTGCACGATCTCGCCGCGGAGGAACCCGGCAAGCTCGCCGAACTCATCGGCCTGTGGTTCTACGAGGCGGGCGCCAATCAGGCGTTCCCGCTGGACGATCGGTCCGGCGTCGAGATCCTGACCACCCAGCGCCCCCAGCTCGCACCGCCGCGCAACCGCTACGTCTACCGGCCCGGCGGCGCCGAGGTGCCCGAGTCGGTCGCGGTGAACATCCGCAACCGCTCCTATGCGATCGGCGCGCTGGTCGACCTGCCCGAACCGGGTGCGGCCGGGGTGCTGTTCTCCCACGGCGGCCGGTTCGGCGGACATGCCTTGTACGTCAAGGACAACCGGCTGCACTACGTCTACAACTTCCTCGGCAGCGACGAGCAGCGGATCAGCGCCGACGAAGACCTGCCCACCGGCCAGAACCTGATCCTCGCCGCCTCCTTCGACAAGGAGAGCGAGGATCCGCCCGGCACCGCGCGGGGCACGCTGAGCCTCTACTACGGCGAACGCAAGGTCGGCGAGGGTCGGATCAGAACCCAGCCGGGCAAGTTCAGCATCGCGGGGGAAGGGCTCCACGCGGGTCGTGACAGCGCGGAGGCCGTCACGGACGACTACCCCGGAACCTTCCCGTGGAAGTTCACCGGCGGCACCCTGCACCGGGTGGCCGTCGACGTCAGCGGCGAACCGTACGTCGACCTCGAACGCGAAGCCGTCGCCATGCTGTCCCGCGAGTGACAGCGGGAGACCGGTGCCCGTCCAGATCGTCTAGACACGCCGCCTGCGCGCCGGGCTCGCCCCGCTGGTGTTCGTCGCCGCCGGGGCGGGCCAGGGCCTGGCGGTGCCGGGCATCGACCGCGAACCACAGATCCCGCTAACTCCTACTCACCCATTCCATGGGTCGATTACCGGCACGCCCATCGGGCCGAAGTCCTTGACGTTTCGCGTGACGACCGTCATGCCGTGCTCGCTGGCCGTCGCGGCAATCATGGCGTCGCGTTCGGGGCGAGGGTCCGGCACGTGCAGCTGCGCGGCGCGGCGCGCGGTTGCCAGGTCCAGGTCGAGAATCCGGCCCGCGAATGCGTCGAGCACCTTGTCCTCCAGCCACATTCGCAGCCGCTTTCCCTGGGTCGAGTCACGTCGTTCGACCCGGCCGATGCCGACCTCGATTTCCATCACAGTGATGACGCTCAAATACAGCTCCGATGGCCTTCGCCCCGCGACCCAGGCCCGAACCGACTGATCCGCCACCTGCGACGATTTCCGCAGCTCACTGATGACGTTCGTGTCGAGCAGGAATGTCACAGCGTCGGCGCCTTCAGCTCGATACGCAGCGGAGCCGGATCGAAGTCGATATCGTCGTCCTCCATGCTCAACCGAGTCACCAGGTCCTGACTGTCCGCCCGCAACCTCCGATACTCCTCGATCGAGAGCAGCACGAAGGCATCTTCGCCGCGGTCGGTGATCACGACAGGACCATGGGACGCAGCGCGCTTGGCCGCACTGACGTCGCGGTTGAACTCACGAGCACTCATCGTGGTCATCGACACCATCCCTAGGTAGGTACATACCTACATTAGGGGATATCCCTTCGATACACCAGATCGTCATCCGCGGGACAGCGCTACCCGATCGAGCGGAGCGGAAGCGGCACCTCGGTAGCGCTGTGCCAGATCCGAACGCAGCGCGCCGGGAGATCAGCGGGGCGGGTGGCTACCCGAGCGAACTTCTTCGACGGTGCGGCCGATCATCTCGTGCACCGTCGCCGTCATGCGTTCGCGAGTGGTGGGTTTGGCGATGACCATGCGTGTGCCGAAAGTGACGTAGCGGCCGTCACCGTCGAAGTCCGTGATCTGGAAGTCCTTGCGGCCCTTGATGTGCCGGTTGTCGGCGCTGCCCCACGGGTAGACGCCGACGTGGACGGTCGCGCGGACGGGGCGAGCGAAGAACTTCTCGAACTCCTGGCGCGGTGTCGGCCGCCACGCGTCGCGCACCGCGGGAGGCGGGCCCTCCAGTTCTTCGACCGGGATCGTCATCGGTTCACGCTGTCCCGCAGGGTATTCCGGCAGCACGTCGACGACCGCGCGAGCCACTCGGGCGGCGGGCAGGAACGTCAGCGTCACGTCGCCGTACCCCTCGCCGCTGTGTTCCTGCACGGCCAGCGCGCCGTGCTCGTCGTGCACGCCGGCGTGGGCGCGCAACTCACGGTCCCGCCGGACGCCGAGGTACCCCGCCAGCTCGATGCGCGCCTCGGGCGCGAACAGCACGTGCACCGCCCGCACCAGGTCGTCGTCGAGCTGCGGCCGCACCGCCAGCGCGGCCGCCTGCCGCAACCGCAGGCTGTCCGAGCGGTACTGGGTGGTGAACTGGTGGCGCAACGGATAGGGCAGCACGTCGCGGCCCGTGGATTCCCACAGCGTCCGGAATTCGAGCGCGGTGAACCGCCACTGTCGCACGGTATTCATGATCTCGCCCCATTCGGCCGCGTCGTCCGTGACTGTGCGGCCTGTCGAAAAACGCTCGTGCACAGGCGAACAGCGCTTCGTCTCACTCCCCGATCACCGGGGGCACCACCTTGGGCAGGTCCTTCAGCCCGGTCAGTTCCTCACCGTGTTCCCTGCTGATCAGGTAGTCGGGTATGCCCTTGCTCGACTCCTCCTCGGAGCGCCCGCCGCGCGCGCCGGGCGCTCCGAGACCGCCCAAACCACTCATCGCCGCGCGAGTCGCCGGACTCGCCGCCGACGCCGGAGCGCCGGTGGTGGCCGTGAGCGGCACCCCGCGGATGGAGCCGCCGGGCGAGGGCACCCCGGGCGTGCCACCCGGACCTGGCGAACCCGGGGTTCCCGGGCCCGGCCCGGGGCGATCGGGCAAGCCGGTCGGGTTCGTCGTGGGCGTGGACGCCGGAGTGGTCGACGCCGGATTCGTGGACGCCGGATCGGTTGCGGTCGGATCGGTTCCGCTCGGGTTTGTTTGATCCGAGTTGTCCGGGTCGTCGGTGGGGGTGTCCGGGTCGGGTTCCGGTTGGGTGCCGCCGCCCGGGCCGGGGCCGCCGGGGCCTGGTCCAGGGCTGCCCGGGCCGGGACCGGGACCGGTTGGCGGCGGATTATCACCGGGTTGCACCGGGTTGTACGGCTGCGGAAGGACCGGCACATTCGTGTCCGATTCCCGGATGACCGGAGCGAACACCGTCGTCAGCACCCGCAGCGCCTCGGCCTTCGCGGTGTCCTGCGCTTCGGAGTTGCTGCGCCAGCCGCGACCCGCGATCCACGAACGCGCGTTGTCGGTGAAGGACCGGTCGTCGGGCGGATATGGGACCAGCAGCTTCGTCGGTTCCAATCCCGTTTTGAGTTCGGCGAGTTTGTTGCTGGTGAGTGCCGCCGCGTTCGGCAGTTGCGCACCGTGGGTGGCGTAGTCGCGGACACCCGCGACGGCGGCGTCGCTCGACGCGCCGCGCCACACCCCCTCCTCGGTCAAACGGGTGATAGCGCCGGTGAACGTCTCGAGCGATTCGCGCGCACGCTCCCCGACCTCCTGCCAAGCGGCGATCAGGTTGCCGACCGCCGTCAGATCGATCGCGTCGGCCTTCCTGCGCAGAGTGGCGACATCGTCGTCCTCGAATTCGTCCTCTTCCAGCACTTCCCGCGGATGGAAAGCGCCATCGAAACCGACATCGTCGGCTTTGCCCCGGACATCATCACGCTGCCGGTTGAATTGCCCCTGAATATCTCCCGGCCTGATGCCCGGTTTCCGCTCTTCCCCGGCGATCCAATCGGTCAGGCCTTCCAGCATGGCGGAGCCCATATCGCCTGCGCTCCAACTGAACATGCCGACGTTCATGCCCGTCACTGTGGTTCCCCTACGGAATCGATGATCGCGGTGATCGTCGCCGAATTCGTGTAGTCCTGGTTTTTGAGACGCGCGATGGAGATTGCCATGATGTCGCGCATATCTTTCACGACTTCGATGTCTTTGGTGATGATCGAGTCGATCGAGTTGTCGGTGCCGGTCGCCTGCTTGAGGAACTTGTCAGCCAGTACGTCAGCCATATCGAAATCGCCAAAACCAGATACGTTCTCACACCGAGTGGCAATAATCCGGAGCCGATCGAGGTCGTCGAGACGTTGTTTGCAGGCGGCTATCACTTGGCGTGCCGCCGCCTCGTCGTCGAGGTACAGCTCCCCGGCCCGAGCCTGCTGGGCGAACGACCGCCACAGCGCTACATTCTGCTCACTCATCCCTGCCCCCTCCCCGGATCAGGCCGGAAGAACCGGAACGATTGATTCACCGACTCTATACAGCACCGTGCACGGATCTTCCGGGTCATCGAGCGAAGCCCTGTTACCGATCTGCAACTGCAGGACTCCCCCCTGCGACGCAGGGAACAGGACGCTGCAGTCCAGATTTTTTGAAGCCCCTTCGACCTTGAACTGCCGCCCCTGGCGTCCCGCGACTGTTACGTCCCGGAAATCGACATTGCCCGGCTTCTGCTCGAACTCCGCCACGGTGCGCCGCGTCGAATACACCGTGATCGCATACTTTTTCCCTATCCACCCGCAGATCTCCCACCCATGCTGATGCACCCCCGCGACCCCGCTCTCCTCCGTCGCCGGATCGACCCCAGCCGACCTCAACACATCATCGGGAATCCCAGTGCACGGGTTGAACAACGGCGCCTCCGCCGCGCTGATACTGGTCGACGGCGACCCTTCGGTCATCCCATCACAAGCAGCTACAACAGAGACGATCGCCGCCGCGACAACGACTCCCGCAATCCTGCGCGCCATGCCCTCCCCTTCGACCGCCGACTTCGACACCCGACTCTAGCAGCCGACCAGCCCCACCCCTGACGGCCCGAACCTCCCCCTCCGTGGCCGCCGCGGCAAGACAGGGGCCGAACCACTACCGGATGGACCAGACTCGCACGGCACGGCTCGAGGTCAGCGCGATGGCACACAAGGGGAATCAAGCAACTGGTCGCTACGGCTGTTCCAGTACATCGAAGGGAATGGTCGCCTCGACCGGGTCGTCGAGGAGCAATACACGTCGGTGGACCGTGTGGGCAGCGTAGCGCCGACCGGACCAATCGAGACGGTACTCCTCAACCTCTTCGATGCGTTCTTCCTTCTGGTCCAGCCGGACGATCAGATACCGAGGAATGCCTGCGGTCGCGTATTGAATTCGCTTGTCGTTGATATCGGCGTCGATGGTCGATTCGGAGGTGACCTCGACCACCAGGAGGATGTGATCACGCACCGTGTTGACGTCGTAGGGTTCGCAGTCCCGAATCCAGATGTCGGGGTAGCGGACGTTCAGCCGCCGATCAGCTGTTGCGGAATCCGCATCGGCGAATCGCGCGGCAACGTCGGAGTCCACCACCATGCACGGCCCGCCGTCGCGCCGGGCTGCCTCCAGCATCCCCGCCAGCCGTCGAACCACGCGGCTGTGCACCGGGCTCTGAGCCATGAGTCGCACCACGCGCCCATCGACGATCTCGATGTCGCCGAGTTCGGCAGTCGCCCCTTCGGCGAACTCCTCGGCCGTCACACGCAGTACCTGTTGCTCATCGGGCGCGCTCATACCGGACATCATTGCAGTTCGCATTGGAACCGACTACGGACCCGCCCTCCGTGGTCGCCCCGCCTGTGCTGATTGGCGTCCGGCCTCCCCAGGGCTGCGCTATTCGATCTCGCCTCGTCATTCGCGTCGCGCGTACCCCAAGTTCCGGTGAGCAATCGTCATCGGTTGTCGTGCTCGTGAATCTGGCATCCTTAGGTCGCCGACTCGTCCACTCACCCGAAACCTGCCCCCGCCCTTCGATACCTCATCGCCATGATCACAGGGGCGGCCCGCTGGACGTGCGGTGGCAGCTCGCCGAACGTCTCCGGGTGGAAGTGGCGAGCATAAACACGCGGAACGTGGAAGCGCAAAGAACTGCGGCACGTCGATAAGTTCACCGATCCGAACAGCTGGGACATCGCCACCCCCGAGGTCCGCGTCGAGGTCGGCAAGTTGGCCGGCCTGCACACCCAGTTCGCCGACGACGACTCCAGCCCGGCGGCGAAGCGATTCGATCTGCTCGCGCTGCGCGTGCAACTGGCGCACCTGACCGCCGACACCACCTACGACGGACTGCGCGAGAAAGTCCAGGAGGTCGCGAGCGCGCTGCTGGACCCAAGCCTGAACAACATCACCGCCATCAGGCAGCGCCACGCGTTCATAGAAGACGTGGCCGGCGACGCATGGTGGGAGGACGTCACCGTCCCCATGCTTGAGACTCTGCGACGACGGCTGCGGGGGCTCGTCAAAGCGATTCCGTCGAAGGGCACCCAGAACCCGCTCTACACCGACTTCCGCGACGAACTCGGCGAAGTCATCGACGTGGAGATGACCGTGCTACCCGGCGCGGGCAAAGGCATGGCGCGCTTCGAGTCGAAGGTCCGCACCTACCTGCGCAGCCACGAAGACGTGCTCGCAGTGCAGAAGCTGTTGCGCAACAAGCAGATCACCTCGACAGACCTCGGCGAACTCGAACAGATCTTCCTCGACAACGGTTTCGGCACCCTCGAGGACATCGAGCACGCCGCCACCACCCACGGCGGCCTCGGCCTGTTCCTGCGTTCGCTCATCGGCCTCGACGCCGCCGCGGCCACCGCCGCCTTCGACGAGTTCCACACCGGCCGCACCCTCACCGCGAACCAGCTCCACTTCCTGACACTGCTGATCGACTACATCACCAAGAACGGGGTGATCGACGTGGGCGCGCTGTATGAGCCGCCGTTCAAGTCGGTGGCGCCGACCGGACCGGAAGACATCTTCTCCGAGGACGACGTGGACCGAATAGTCGCGATTGTCAAGAACATTCGCACTACGGCGCTACCCGATCGAGCCGACCAGGCCGCGGCGAACGCGTAGCGCGGCAGCGTTCGTCCGAATTCCCACCGGCACCGCGCTGCTGGGGTCTAGCCCTCGCCGCATGCGAATTGCGCAACCAGCACTTGCTTTTCGCCGCGGGACACCTCGTCGCGTTGGGCGTCCGACAGCCCGTCGGCGGTGCGTAGGGCGAGCCCTCCGACTACACGATCGACGCTGATGTAACAGCCGTCTGCGTAGTTGCCGTGGACAAGCCAGGCGCCGCCATCCGGGCGAAGGGCGCCGCCCATGTCTTTCAGCGTCGTGCCCGGGGAGACGATTCGGTCCTGTGGCCGGTCTACCACGGGACCGATAAAGACCTTCCAAACGGCCAAACGGTCGATATGCGCCTCGGTGGTGGAGACGTTCTCGTATCCGGCGACTTCGGTCGCGGATGCATGCCGCATCGCCGGGGGCGGGTTCAGCTTTGCACTGATCTGGGCCCAGATGACCATGCCGATGAAAACCACTGGCAGGAGTATGACGACGGCAAGGGCGCTGTATGCGGTGAACCGCCCAAGCTTACGCCTCCATCTCGTTATCGGCATGTGGAGGCTCCGTCTATCAATTCGGAAGCCTTTGCGTAGAGCACCTATCAGGTTCGGTTGCGGAGTCTTCGCCAGCAGATGAGGGCGGCGGCGAGGTCGAGGAGTCCTTGGTGGATGTCGGTGCGTCGTTCCCAGCGGGTGGCGAGGCGGCGGTACTGGTGCAGCAGGGCCAGGGATTGTTCGACGATCCATCGCCCTGTCACCTTGTCGTGGGTGCCGCGGCGGGGGATGTAGCCGGTGATACGCCGTTGCCGCAGTTCGTCATACACGCGCGGATAGTCGTAGCCCTTGTCCGCGATCAGTGCCTTGATCCGGTGGCGAGGCCGCCCCGTTCTGCCGCGCAGCGGCCGGACCCGGTCGAGCAACTCCGGCAGCATCAGGTGGTCGTTGACGTTGGCGCCCGACAGCGCGACCGCGAGAGGTAGACCGTTTCCGCAGGTCAGGATGTGGTGTTTCGATCCTGTCTTGCGGCGGTCGACTGGGCTCGGGCCGGTCGCGGCGCCCCTTTTTTCGCCCGCACGTGCGAGGCGTCGGCGATGACCCGGTCGAAATCGATCAACCCGGCGCTGTTGGCGTGGGCGAGCATCGCCTGGTGTATCGCCTCGAACACCCCGGCCGCTTGCCAGTCCCGCACCCGCCGCCAGCAGGTCATGCCGGACCCGAAGCCCAGCTCCTGGGGCAGGTCTTCCCACCCGATCCCGGTGAACAGCACGAACAAGATCCCCTGCAACACCAGCCGGTCGTCCATCCGCGCCGGCCCCGGCGTACCCGGCGCCCGGACCGGCAGTAGCGGTTCGATCACTGCCCACAACTCGTCATCCACGACCCACGGTGCCGCCACGACGAAACATACTGCACTGCAACAGGAATCAACGCCACCCGGCCGAACCTGTTAGGAGCTCGTACGTGCCTCGTTCATCGCGAGCTATTCACACGGACCTAACCCTCCCCGCACGCGAATTTCGCAACCAGCACCAGCTTTTCGCCGCGGGATACTTCGTCGCGTTGGGTGTCCGACAGTCCGTCGGCTGTGCGTAGGGTGACTCCGCCGGCCACGCGATCGACGCTGATGTGACAACCATCTGCGTATTTACCGTAAACAAGCCAGTGGACGCCCGGCGGACCAGGCCTGTCCATGTCGTCGAGTCTCGTACCAGGGGAGACTATGCGGTCCTGTGGCCGGTCGATCACGGGACCGATGAAGACCTTCGAAACAACTAAGCCGCCGCTGAGATCCTTCTTCTCGGTGGAAACGGTCTCATATCCGGTCACTTCGGTCGCGGTGGCATGCCGCATCGCCGGAGGTGGGTCCAGCTTCGCACGGATCACTAGGCCGATGAAAACCAGCGGAACGATTATGACGACCGCGAGAGCGCCGTAGGCGGTTAACCGCCCGATCTTACGCCTCCATTGTGTTATCGACATGTGTAGGCTCCGTCTATCAATTCAGAAGCTTTCGCGTACGACCGCTCGTTCATCGCAAGATAGTTTTTGACCTGCGGGCCGAGATCTGCTTGTTGCAGATAATCTTCCATTGCGAGTTCCGAGTTGTATCCGGCGGCCATGAACTCGTTGGTGCTATATTTCTCTTTCATCTCGTCCGGAACCCTCGGGCCGTATTGTTCCTGGATGCGCTTCAGGCTATATGCGGCCGCCATGATCGCCACCGAGTCATCGTACTGCACCCGCGCCCACGGGATCGAACCGAATTCCTTGGGGTACGCCTTCTGTAATTCTTCGTAGGTATTTTCTTTGATGTTGGTCAGCCCCAGCGACATTCCCATATCCACCGGACTGGTTACCTCACGGATCGGGTTGAGGATTTCCCTCGCCGCGTCCCAAAATCCGCTGCCCGCTTGTTCAAGCGGCGTATCCGCACGGTTTCCGCCCTCGTTGTACACGATGGCCAGCACCAGCTTGGGATCGACACCCGCGGCGTTGCCGTACTTCACGGCGTCGTCGATCCAGCCTTTCACGATGTCGTTGGACCCTCCGTAGTCGCGATGGCCTTCCGGGTTGAGCTCGCATTTGGGGGCTGAGGACTTCCAGGTGGCGCGGTTGGTGAGCTCGTCGATGGGCGAGGTCATGATCTCTTCCAGCTTCGCCTTCAGTTGCGGAAGAGCGTCGGCACCGGCGATTTCAGGCTTTGCGAGCAAAGCGTACAGCGGGTGACCGGAGATGGCGGACGCGAGCGTCGCGGCGCCGGACGTCAGAGTCGCGTCGTCGGGTTCCTCGGTGAAAGCGATGGTGACGGCGGTATTCGAGCTGGACGACGACGTTCCACTCTCGGGAAAGGCAGAACCGGCGTTCGATACCAGGGCCGATCGCAGACTGACGAGCTCAGTGGCATGCGCCTCGGCGGCCGAGGCGAACCCCTTGGCCACCTCGGCGATGACCGTAGGAGCACCGGCCAGAATGCCCAACATATCGGTGACGTCGCTCTTCTCGGGCGACGCCACCGTGTCGAAGGAAGCGATTACCGCTTGGATGCGCGCCGGTCCGCCCATCCAAGCGTCCTGTTCGCTGAAAGCACGCCAACCAGCGCTCGCCACCGCGAGGGCATCGGTGTCGCCGGTCGGCACCGGCGCGTTGTTCTGCCGGAGCACGGTGGTGACCTTGTCGCGCAGTGTGTTCGGGTTCGTCAGCAAACCGCGATCGGGGGTGGTGTATGGGGCGGGCATCGGATCGGGGATGTCGATGCTCTTGTCGTCCCATGATGGCCCGATCCGCGGGGGCGGCATGGCGGGTTCGACGCCCTTGTTGGTTACCGGGTTCGCGTCGTAGTTCGCTTTGGCCCAGGTGTATCCGGCGAGGTTGAGCATGTCGCCCATGGTGAGAAGCGCGTTGCCGTAGGCGACGAGCACCCCTTCGAGATCGGCGGCGACGTAGGAGTACCTGGTTACCCACGGCGCGACAGCCGGATAGTTTCCCGCCATCCCTTGGCTCGCGGCGAGGCCAGGATTCAGGCTCCCACTGACGGATTCGATGACCGACGTGTACTCGCGGAAAACGGCTTTCGCTGCGGCGTAATACGCTTCGGGGTCAACTGTGATCGGCGACAATCCGGCTCCTTATTTACTGCGGAAGAGTCGGGTATTCACGTTGCCCGCGTCGGTATACGAACTGTGCGCGGCTTTGGCTGCCGCACTCATATCGCGAATACCTTCCACGAATTCACGAGCACCTGCCGACCATTGCTGCTGCAAGGTGTCGTACGCCTGGGCGGCAACACCTTCCCAGCCCGTGCCGGCCAACGTTGCCGCAGCCTTGTCATCGATCTGATCGACATGATCGGCGATGAAACCGGCGAGAGCCGTCAGTCTCGCAATGATGTGTTCGACCTGATCGAGGTCGACGGAAAACGAATCGCTCATAGCAGCTAGGGAAGGTCGAGCCGGTTGAACTCTCCGGCGGTGGATTGGTCGCCCCGCACATAGGTCTCGGCGGTGACGCCGAGCTTTTCGGCCATGGTGGTCAAGGCCGCGAAGATCCGCTGCCCACCCGACTGGACCTCGCCCCAGCCCTCGCTGAAGCCGTCCGCTGCCGCACCGACCCAACCGCTCGAGGTGAGCGTGGAAACATCGCGTCCGGCCGAGTCGAGGGCCGTCCGGAGCGCGTCGGCGATGCTGTACACGTAGTTGCCCAGCTTCGCGACTTCATCCGGCACGACTGACAACGACTCACCTGAGGGCCCTGTCACCGCGGCTCCACCCCGAACAGCCGCCCCGAAGCCGACCCCAGACATGGAATGTCGATGGAACCCATCAACCACATCGACTGTCTATCCCCCCAATTCGCCATGCGCCCAAGCATCTCGAGATCTGCGCCCTCGACTCTACCAGGAGTTGCCATCGGAAGATCTGCTTGTGAGCTGGGCCCCGATACGGGACCCTGCGATCGCACAGCCATCCGATGTCAACCGAGGGCGATTCACTCGTCGTAGTGATAACGGCAGGAGATGATGACAACGACATCGTCATCAGCTCGGCACACCAGGCGGTGCTCCTTGGTAACCCGACGAGACCACCACCCGGACAGGTTCTGTCGCAACGGCTCCGGCTTGCCTATTCCTTCGGCATTGCCGTTGCGGCGAATGTCCTCGCTCAACCGGTTCACTTTTTCAGAGTGGCTCGGTCCTCGGACTGCCAGTGGAGGTAATCCTCCCACCCGTTGGCGTCGAACAGAACCTTGCGGCTCATGCCTCGACACTTCCGTCATCGGTCAGGGGGCGCGGTTCGACCAGGCCGCGCTCCACGTTGTCAATGGACTCCATCAGACGACGAGCATTCGCCCGACTACCAGCAAGTAGGCCGTCTCTTTCAGGGCCTCGTATTCGCGCGGACTGATGACGACAGCAGGCTCTCTGTCACCACTGCGGGTGATGACGACCTCGTCGTTGTCCTCGGTGGCCGCATCGAGCACTGCCGCGAAGTTGGCCCGCGCCTCGGTGGCGTGCATAGCGCGCATGATGACCTCCACTCTGCGGCTCTGCCTGCGAGCAGACCCACCACGTACGCAATTCGGTACAGACTTCGCCGTCTTCCATAGTTCGAACGGGTGCACTACTACTACGACGATGATCACGCCGCGGGGCCGATCAGCCGAGCCTGTCCAGGTCGACGAGGTCGGCGTTGCCGTGCTTGCGCAACTCCGACTCGGCGGTGCTGGTGCGCCGAAACGGATCCCCCTCCCCGGTGGTGAGCAGCCCACGCAAGCTGCCGGTGACATAAGCACCCCAGGCGTTGGAACAGACCTCGTAGCATTCGCCCGTCGGCACCAAACCCACATGGGTGAAACGCAGTTCGGTGCCCTCGGGGGTTTCGGTGATGTCGAAGACGACGTCGGTGTTCTCCCACTCGGTGGTGTCGGCGACGAACGCGAGCCACGAGTCGGTGACATGCCAGACCAAGCGGCGGCCAGGCACGGATTCGGTGGTCGTCATTGTGCAGCGATGGATGCCGGGTACCTCGAAAAGGTAGCTGTCGCCGACGGTTCCGGTACTGCCCTCGATGGTCTCCGACCACCAGGCCCACACATCGTTGATGGCGGCGAACACCTCCGCGGGCGTCTTGTCGACAGTGATGGTGACGGTGAAATCGTTGTCGCTCATTGTCTTTCCTTCCCGCTCAGCCGTCCAGATGCCGGCGGAGCGCGTCCAGCGGGCCGTCCCAATCGCGTGCCAGGGCGGCCAGGAATTGTTGTGCCACCTGCATCGGTGCGGAGTCGAGGCGATAGCGCACGCGGCGCCGTTCACCGGGTTCGGCGATCACCAGACCCGCATCAGCCAGCAGGGCAAGGTGTTTCGCGATCGCCTGACGGGTGATGGGCAGACGATCGGCGAGGTCGGTCGCGGTGGCCGGTCCGTGCGCGGCGAGCGCGGCCAGCACCGACCGCCTGCTCGGATCGGCCAGCGCGACGAAGACCCGTTCGGCGGTGGCCTCCAGTTCAGGCCGCATCGAGGTACTCGACGAGCTCACCCAGCTCGCTCTTCCAACCATCGACGTTGCCCTCGAACGCCACCTTGTGCGCGTCGTCGGGCAGCTGCGCGAACCCGGACTCCACGACGGTGAGGCGGGTGCCGTCGCCGTGTGGTTCGAGGGTGAACTCCACGTAGGTGCGCCGCGGGTCGTCGTCGGGCAACCCGTGGATCGGCCAGGTGTAGCCGAACACCGTCGGCTCCTCGACCCGCTCCACCCGCATGTGCGCCGCCGCGCCCTCGGTCCAGGTCATCCGCACGTCCCCACCCGGCCGCAGGTCGATTTCGGCGGTGTTGCCGAACCAGCTCGCCAGGCCCTCGGCGGTGGTGAGGGCCGCCCACACCTTCGCGGGCGGGTGGGTGAGCTCGATGGTCCGGACGATCTGATCAGGGAATCCCATAGCGCCTCCTATATAGCAACCAACTGGTTGCATCAGACTATAGCAACCAGATGGTTGCATCAAGGGGCGAAATTCCTACTGCGGTTCGCAGCATCTATCCAGCATTGGCAGGCGCCCGCCGAGCCGACCTGCCCGATCGAGAAGCCGCGGCGGAGACCGCGCCGACATCGAGGTGAAGTCGTCCCCCTCGGGCCGATCCAACAGGGAGTCGAGGACGAATCGCAGAACTCGGGATCAGCAGGCGTCGCTGGGTGCCGGACTACCGCACTGCCCTATCACGCCGAGCAAACCGCGGCGCGCGGGGCAGTGCGGCGGGGCACTGCACTTCGGCTCGGCGGTGCTAGATTTCTGCGAATGTGCTTCAGGGCAAGGCTGATCGGGGGTATCGGCCTTGCGGTCGTCGTCGGGATTTCCGTCGGCGGCTGCGCTTCCCCGAGGCAAACGAACTCCCTCGAGACCCTCTCGACCACTATCTCGACCCCGACCACGACCGATCCGGCCACCAACGGGTACGCGGAGGTCGGTCCCGGCCCCTACCGAGTTCTGGCTTCGCTGCAGGCCGTACCGGACCCTCAGACCGTCGCCATCGACTCCGGGGTGCGGCGAGCATATGTCCTCAGCAATGATGACGAGTCGCTGTACGTCATCGACACCGACACTCGGATGATCAGCGATACCATTCCGGTCGGCGTGAAATCGCCCGCTACCAATCGATGGCGATCGATCCTTGGACGCATCTGATCTATCTGGCCTCGCCCCGCACGTTGTCCGTCATCGACCCGACTACCCGGTCTGTCCGCGACAAGATCGAGGCGGGAGGCGACCACTTCGCGGTCACGATCGACCCCGAACGCCACGTCGTCTACGTCGCCAACCACTACCACCGGACCGTGACGGCCATCGATACCGGAACGAGCGCCATCGTCGCCACGATTCCGGTCGGCGACAACCCCCTGGCGTTGGCGGTCGACCCGAACACCCACCACCTCTGGGTCGTCAACGGGAACGACGTCACCGTCGTCGATACCGGCACCTACACCGTGACCGACACGATCACGGTCACCGACGACCCGCAGGGCATCGCCATCGTCCCTGGGACTCGCACGGCCTACGTGACCGATCTCGCGGCGCACTCCGTCACGCTCATCGACACCGAAAAGCGTTCCCTGTCAGGGACTGTCTCGCTGGGGCGTGACGTATCCGCGGCGATTGCGGTCGATCCGGCAGAGCACACCGTCTACGTCACCAATATGACGGACAGCGTCACCATGATCGACACCGAGAGCCGCCAGGTCACCGCGTCGCGCCGCGTGCGCCGGTCCGGTAGTTCCTCCATGGGTGGTATCGCCGTCGACCCGACGACCCATCACGTGTACATCCCGTTCGCCGAGCCCGGCCCGACTATCGAAGTCCTCGCGCCCGAGTAAGCGAAAACCGCAGCCACTCAGGCGAGTTGTTCGATGCGGGTGGCGAGTTCGGCGCCGGTCAACGGTTCGCGGGCGATGACGGCGATGGTGTCGTCGCCCGCGATGGTGCCGACGATGTACGGGAGGGCGGCGCGGTCCAAGGCGCTGGCGAGGTAGTGGGCGGCGCCGGGGGGTGTGCGTAGGACGGCGATGTTGCCGCTGGCGTCGGTGGAGACGAGCAGGTCGCCGAGGAGTTTGGAGAGGCGGTCGGTGCCGCCGGTGACGCCGCGGACGGGGCTGCCGTCCTCGGGGACGACGTAGACGCCCGCGCCGCCGTCGGCCGCGCGGAGTTTCACCGCACCCAGTTCGTCGAGGTCGCGTGAGAGGGTCGCCTGGGTGGCATCGATGCCTTCGGCGGCCAGCAGCGCGGCCAGTTCGGTCTGGCTGCGCACCGCGTGCGCGGAGAGCAGTTCGATGATGCGCGACTGTCTGCCCGCGCGGGTGCGGGCGATCGCGGGGCCCTTGCCGGGCACCGTCGCATCGATGCTCATGCCTGCGCCTCGCTGCCGCTCGGCTCCGGCATGCGCGATGCGCGCTGGCACATGATTCGCTCACTCCATTCGCTCATGCCGCCACTTCGCCGACGCTCGGTTCGGGCGTGCGAGGCGCGCTGACAGGTCGTTCGTTCGCTCATCGTCGCCTCCCCCGCACCCCGGCGGTGCGTCGCCCGGTCACGCCGCACCGCCGCGTCTGCCCAGCAACCACACCAGCAGCGCCTTCTGCGCGTGCAGCCGGTTCTCTGCCTCGTCCCAGACCACGCTGTGCGGTCCGTCGAGCACCTCGTCGGTGATCTCCTCACCGCGATGCGCCGGAAGGCAGTGCAGCACAACGGCATCGGGTTCGGCGTTGGCCAGCAGGGCGGCGTCGAGCCGGAACGGGCGGAACGGGCCGACCCGATCGAGCCCGTCGTTCTCCTGACCCATGGAGGTCCAGGTGTCGGTGACCAGCGCGTCGGCGCCCGCGGCGGCGGCCACCGGGTCGTCGGTCACGGTGATCGTCGCGCCGGTCTCGGCGGCCCGCTTGCGCGCGGCCTCGAGGATCCACGGCAGCGGCTCGAAACCCGTTGGGGCGGCGATGGTCACGTTCAACCCCGCGGTGACGCCGCCGAGCAGCAGCGAGTGCGACATGTTGTTCGCGCCGTCACCGAAGTAGGTGAGGTTGCGCCCGGTCAGGTCGCCCTTGCGCTCGCGGAGCGTGAGCAGGTCGGCGAGCACCTGGCAGGGATGGAACTCGTTGGACAGCGCGTTCACCACCGGGACCGTTGCCGCCGAAGCCATTTCGTCCAGGCGGACCTGCTCGAAGGTGCGCCAGACGATGGCGTCGACATAGCGGGAGAGCACCCGCCCGGTGTCGGCGAGGGTTTCCTCCCGCCCCAGCTGGGTGTCGCGGCCGTCGACCACCACCGCGTGCCCGCCGAGCTGGGCGATGCCCATCTCGAAGGAGAACCTGGTGCGGGTGGAGTTCTTCTCGAAGATCACGCCGACCCCGCGCGGCCCCTCCAGCGGGCGCTGCGCGAAGGGGTTCTTCTTGAGCGCCGCTGCCAGCGTGAGGATTTCGGCTTGTTCGGCGGGCGAGACGTCGTCGTCGCGCAGGAAATGCCGCAGATCGCTCATGCCTGCGCCTCGCTGGCGCTCGGCTCCGGCATGCGCGGGGCGCGCTGGCACATGATTCGCTCACTTCGTTCGCTCATTACCGGATCTCCTTCGCGTCCGCCGCCGCGCCGTCCAGGATCAGCGGCAGGTCGGCGACGAAATTGTCGGACTGGGTCTCGGTGAGCACCAAGGGCGGCGCCAGCCGGATGACATTGGGCTTCGGCGCGTTCACCAAGTAGCCCGCCTCCCTGGCCCGCGCCTCGACCTGCGCCGAAACATCTTGGGTCAGTACGATTCCCAGCAGCAGACCCGCACCGCGCACGTGATCGACCAGCGGGTGCTGGAGCAGTTCGATGCCGTCGCTGAGCCGCTTGCCGACCGATTCGACGTGGGCGAGCAGATCGGTCTCGTCGATGGTGCGCAGCACCGCGAGCGCGGCCGCGGCGCACACCGGGTTGCCGCCGAAGGTGGTGCCGTGCAGGCCTGGCGTGAGCAGCTCGGCCGCCCGGCCGTTGGCCAGCACCGCGCCGATCGGCATACCGCCGCCGAGGCCCTTGGCCAGCGTGATCACGTCGGGCACGATGCCGACGGCCTGGTGCGCGTAGAACTTTCCGGTGCGGCCGATGCCGGTCTGCACCTCGTCGAGCACCAGCAGCGCGCCGTGTCGCGCGGTGATCTCGCGCGCCTTGACCAGGTAGTCGATCGGCGGGACCACCACGCCGCTCTCCCCCATCATGGGTTCGAGGAACACCGCGGCGGTCTCGTCGTCGACCGCCGCCTCCAGCGCGGCCGCGTCGCCGTAGGGCACGTGCACCACGCCGGGCGGCATCGGCTCGAACGGCGCCCGCTTGGACGGCTGGCCGGTGAGCGCCAGCGCGCCCATGGTGCGGCCGTGGAACGCCTCCTCGCAGGCGACGATCTTGGTCCGCCCGGTCAGCCGCGCGATCTTGAACGCGGCCTCGTTGGCCTCGGTGCCGGAGTTGCAGAAGAACGCCTTGCCCTCACCGTCGCCGAAATGCGCGAGCAGCCGCTCGGCCAGTTCGATGACCGGTTCGCTGGCATACAGATTCGAGACGTGACCGAGGGTGCCCAGCTGCTGGGTGACCGCGGCGAGGATCGCCGGGTGGGCGTGGCCGAGGCTGTTGACCGCGATACCGCCGAGGAAATCGACGTAGCGCTTGCCGTCCGCGTCGTAGACCACCGCGCCCGCGCCGCGCACCAGCGCGACCTTCGGCGTGCCGTAGTTGTTCATCAACGCGGCGGACCACCGCTGCTGCAATTCGTCGACAGTACTCATGATTTCGTTCCGTTCGGTGCGCCGGTCCCGGCCGGGGCGGGCGTCACCATCGTTCCGATTCCTTCTCCGGTGAACAGCTCGAGCAGGACCGAGTGCGGGACCCGTCCGTCGATGACGTGCGCGGTCGGCACCCCGCCGAGCACGGCGCGCAGGCAGGCTTCCATCTTGGGCACCATGCCCGCGTCGAGGCTCGGCAGCAAGGCGGCCAGCTCGACGGCGTCGATGCGGCTGGTCAGCGAGGAGCGATCGGGCCAGTCGGTGTAGAGGCCCTCCACGTCGGTCAGCACGACCAGTTTCTCGGCGCCGATGCCCTCGGCGAGCGCGGCGGCGGCGGTGTCGGCGTTGATGTTGTGCACCACGCCGTCCGCGTCCGGCGCGATGGTGGAGACCACCGGGATGCGCCCGGCGCCGATCAGGTCGAGCACCGCGTCCGGGTTGACCTCGGTGACGTCGCCGACCAGGCCGATGTCGGTCGCCTCGCCGTCCACGTCGACGGTGCGCCGGGTCGCGGTGAACAGTTTGGCGTCCTCACCGGAGATGCCGACCGCGTAAGGCCCGTGCGCGTTGATCAGCCCGACCAGCTCGCGACCGACCTGACCGAACAGCACCATCCGCACCACGTCCATCACCTCGGGCGTGGTGACGCGGAAGCCGCCGCGGAATTCCCCTTGCAGGCCGAGCTTTTTCAGCATGGCGCTGATCTGCGGGCCACCACCGTGCACCACCACCGGGTGCACGCCGACGGTGCGCAGGAACGCCATATCGGCGGCGAAGGCCCGCTTGAGCTCGTCATCGATCATGGCGTTGCCGCCGTACTTCACCACGACGATCTTGTCGCGGAACTTCTGCATCCAGGGCAGTGCGTCGGCGAGGACGTGCGCCTTGTCCAGTGCCGAGAGTTCGTGGATCGCGGAACCGGTCATGAGCTGTAGGCCGAATTCTCTTCGACGTAACCGTGCGAGAGGTCGGTGGTGCGGACCATGGCCGTGCCGTCGCCGACGTTGAGCTCGATCAGCACCGCGATGTCCGCGCCGGACAGGTCGACCTGGCGGGCGCCGGGCGCTCCGACGCTGTCGACGCAGACCGGATTGCCGTTGAACGACACCGAGATTCGGTTCGGGTCGAGGGTGATCGGCGCGATGCCGACGGCGGCGAGCACCCGGCCCCAGTTCGGGTCGGAGCCGAACAGCGCGGTCTTGACCAGGCTGTCGCGGGCCACCGCGCGCGCCGCGATCAGCGCCTGTTCCTCGTCGACCGCGCCGGTGACGGTGATCGTCACCCGCTTGGTGACGCCCTCGGCGTCGGCCATCAGCTGGGCGGCCAGGTCGTCACAGACCGCGAGCACCGCGGCGTCGAGTTCGTCCTGCGACGGGCTGACCTCGCTGGCGCCGTTGGCGAGCAGCAGCACGGTGTCGTTGGTGGAGCAGGAACCGTCCACGTCGAGCCGGTCGAAGGTGAGCCGGGTGGCGTTGCGCAGCGCCTTGTCGAGCTGTTCGGCGCTCACCGCGGCGTCGGTGGTCAGCACGACGAGCATGGTGGCCAGCGAGGGGGCGAGCATGCCCGCGCCCTTGGCCATGCCGCCCACGTTCCACTTGTCGCGGTGGTGGAAGGCGGCTTCCTTGGGCACGGTGTCGGTGGTCATGATGGCGTAGGCCGCGTCCGCGCCGCCGGACATGCCGCCGCCCATCTCGTGCACGATCTCGGTGATCCCGGGAAGCACCTTGTCCATCGGGAGCCGGTCGCCGATCAAACCCGTTGAGCAGACGGCGATCTCACCGGCGCCGGTCTCGGTGCCCCAGTTGCTCAGCGCCTCGGCGAGCTTCTCGGCGGTCTGGTGGGTGTCCTGGAAGCCGCCGGGACCGGTGCAGGCGTTGGCGCCACCGGAATTGAGGATCACGGCGCGCAACCGGCCGGACTTCAGCACCTGCTGCGACCACAGCACCGGAGCGGCCTTGACCTGATTGCGGGTGAACACACCCGCGGCGGCGTATTCCGGGCCCTCGTTGAACACCAGCGCCAGGTCCGGTTTACCGCTGGCCTTGATGCCCGCCGCGATGCCCGCGGCGCGGTAGCCGAGCGGCGCTGTCACGCCCTGGGTGCGGACCAGCTTGCCGTTCGCGCTCTCAGCGGTTGTCGTCACGGTGCCACTCCTACGGTGGAAAGTCCTTCGGTCTCATCGAATCCGACGGCCAGGTTCATGGATTGGACCGCGGCGCCCGCGGTGCCCTTGGTCAGGTTGTCGATCGCGCCGATCACCACGAGCAGTCCGGCGTCGGCGTCCACCGCGACCTGCAGCGTGACGGCGTTGGAGCCGAGCACCGAACCGGTCTGCGGCAGCACGCCTTCCGGCAGCAGGTGCACGAAAGGCTCGTCGGCGTAGGCCTTTTCGTAGACGGCGCGGGCCTGCGCGGCGTCCACCGCGGTCGGCGCGGTGCAGGTGGCCAGGATGCCGCGCGGCATCGGCGCGAGCACGGGCGTGAACGACACCGCGACGTCGACGCCGCCCGCGGCCTTCAGGTTCTGCGCGATCTCCGGGGTGTGCCGGTGCGCGCCCGCGATGTTGTAGGCGCGGGCCGAGCCCATCACCTCCGAACCGAGCAGGCCGACGTCGGGCTTGCGGCCCGCGCCCGAGGTGCCGCTCACCGCGACCACTGTCACCTGCGGTTCGATGATTCCCGCGGCGACGGCGGGCGCCAGGGCCAGGCTGGCGACCGTCGGGTAGCAGCCGGGCACCGCGATCCGGGTCGCGCCGCGCAGCGCGTCCCGCCCGCCGGGCAGCTCGGGCAGACCGTAGGGCCAGCTGCCCGCGTGCGGGCTGCGGTAGTACTTCTCCCAGGCGTCGGCGTCGCGCAGCCGGTAATCCGCGCCGCAGTCGATGATCACGGTGGACTCGGGCAACGCCCGCGCGATTGCGGCGGACTGACCGTGCGGCAGGCCGAGGAAGACCACGTCGTGGCCTGCCAGCTCCTCGGCGGTGGTCGGAGCGAGCACTCGGTCGGCCAGCGGCAGCAGATGCGGCTGGTGTTCGCCGAGGGTGGTTCCAGCGTTCGAACCCGCGGTCAGCGCCCCGACCTCGAGGCGCCCGGCTCGGTAGCGTGGATGGCCGAGCAGCAGGCGCAGCACCTCGCCGCCCGCGTACCCGCTCGCACCGGCAACAGCAACCCGCAACGGGGGCGCATCCGAATCAGCCATGAAATGATTATGCACGATTATGCAATCCCATTCATGGACGGGGTGCGACGAGCGTTCGAACTCGCGATGCCGAGTTCCCCGCGGACGGGTTCGGCGGCGGGCAGACCGACACCCTCGCCACCGCGATGGACAGCACGAACGTCACCCACGGCACGTGGTTACCCACCGCGGGCGGAAATATCGATCCGATTCCGGAAACCCAGAAGATCGCCGAGCACGCCGGAGCCGATGGCCTTCCGCTCGGACTCGACCCATCGATGGCCGCTGGTGCGGTTGCGAGACGCCACCCGGTTGCTCGACCCGGGCGCGGTCGAGACCACGATACCGGCGGCCATCGGGTGGCAGCCCGATCAGCGGCTGGCCGCGGGCCGGATTCGCGGCCCTCCCTCGGGTATGAGGTGCGCCCGACGAGGCGTCGACACCGGCTACGCGAGGCGTCGACGACCTGTCGGCCATTTCCGGCGTGTCAGTTACTTGTGCGGCTGCGCATGGCGTCGATGGCCGCGGCGATTCCCTTCTTGTCGTAGCTGTTCGTGGGCAGGGTGGCTCCGTGGGCGTGACGGATGATGCCGTCGGGGTCGATGAGGACGGTGCCGGACTGCTGCATCGAACCGAGGACTTTGCGGGTCAGGCCGACCGAGTCGTGCGGAGTTCCCGCCGAGCCGTAGAGGACCTGGAACGGGATGCCGTGGTCGGCCTTCCACGTCGCGCCCGCGTCGCGACCCTCGGGCACCACGATGAGGACGCGGACGTCGGCGGCGGCGAATTCGTCCCGGCGCGCGGCGAGATCTCGCACATGCCGGTTGCAGATCGGGCAGGACGTCGACCGCATGAAATACAGCAGTGCGCTGTGTGCGCCACGGAGGTCGGACAGACGCCAAGCCTGCCCGGCGGTGTCTTCGAGCGCCAGTTCCGGCGCGGGGGATCCGGAGGTGAGCATGGTGGGATTCCCTTCAGAGGTCATGGATGGTGGCTGAGGCTGTGCCGGATCGCGGCGCGGGCGCGGTGCAGCTGCGACTTCATCGCCGCGACGCTCAGGCCGAGCGAGTCCGCCGTCGTCCGTCCGGGGTAACCGAGCACATCGCGCATGATCAGAACCCTGCGCTGGAGGTCCGGCAACCCGGCGATCGCCTGGGCGAGTTCGTCGGCGTCGAGCCTGCGCAGGACTTCGTCCTCGGCGGAGACGACGACGTCGGTGGCGGCGACCGCGTTCCGCGGTCCGAGGTCGACCAGGTATCGCGCGCGGCGCAGGCATTCGTTGCGAACGATGCGGAACATCCACGAGGCGAGGGCCGTCGTGGCGCGCAGCGTCCCGATCTTGCGATACAGGGTGATCAGTGCCTCTTGCGCGGCCTCTTCGGCGTCGTCGGAGGACGCGCACAAGTGGTGCGCGAAGCGCCGCACGTGCGGATGGGCCCCGTACACGATCGCGGAGATCGCTTCCCGATCGCCGCGCTTGGCCGCTGCCACCAGCTGTTCACCGGCCCACCCGCGTTCCACTCCGGCCACCTCCCCGGCCGTCCGACGCGGTGGCCGGGCATTGCGCTGTTCTTCGTCTCGGTTCGATCGTCACAACCATAAGAGCGTCCCCACCCAAGAAAGGATTCGAACGCCGGGTCGGCGTGCGAGGGATACCGTCGGCGCTATGGACAAGGTGACGACATTCCACGATCTGCACCACCGCGAGGTGCCGCTGGTGCTGCCGAACGCCTGGGACTTCGGTTCGGCCGCCGTCCTGGCCGCCGAAGGGTTCCCGGCGATCGGCACGACCAGCCTCGGCGTCGCGGCCGCCGCGGGAGTACCCGACGGGACGGGCGTCACCAGAGACGAGACCCTGGCACTGGCGCGGCGGCTCGCGCGGCTCGCCGTGCCGGTGACGGTGGACATCGAGGGCGGCTTCAGCGACGAACCGGGCGAGGTCGCGGAGTTCGTCGGCGAACTCGACGCGCTCGGCATCGCGGGCGTCAACATCGAGGACGGGCGGGCGGACACCGAGCTGGCCGACCCCGAGCATCAGGCCGCGCTGATCGCGGCGATCAAGGAGCGCACGCCCACGATGTTCGTCAACGCGCGGGTCGACACGCACTGGCTCGGCATCGATCCCGAATCCACCCTGGCGCGCGCCGACCGCTACGCGCGGGCGGGCGCCGACGGGCTCTTCGTCCCCGGGCTCACCGAGCCGGATGCCATCCGGCGGGTGGTCGAGTCCGTGCCGCTTCCCGTCAACGTCCTCTACTCCGTCGGCGGCCCCACGGTCGCCGAGCTGGCGGAGCTCGGCGTGCGGCGGATCAGCACCGGCTCCCTGCTCTACCGGGCCGCGCTGGCGGCGGCCGTGGATGTGGCGTCCGCGGTGCGCGCCGGGCGACCGGTCGCGGCGGGCATTCCCAGCTATCGCGATATTCAGGCGAATTCGCTGCCGTGAGGTATCGATCGAGATATACCGACCGGCCGAGGAACCTCGCGCCGCACCACCGACAACCCATCGTGACGCCGACGACCGATCGCGCCCAAATCGTCAGTAACGCAACGACATTCGGGACGCGGAAGCACTGCCCGCTCGCGAAATACCCTTCGCCTCACGCGATTCGGGTGGATCCGATTCACCGAATACGTGGGATCGCGGACATTGGTCGCCTATCACACGGCGATCACGCCGACCGGTAACGACGGCAAGCGCGATTTTCTTATGCGCGGGTATACAAAATTGTGACCCATGCCCCCTTCGGAAATCGCGACGCCGGAGAAGCGATGCGTTCGGGGTCACACAGGGATCTACCTGGCATTTTGTTGCGACCGAGCCGCGCGATCGCGACCCCGATACGAGCCCGAAACCTCGCAAATCGTTGCACAGAACGAGACCGTTACCACATTTATTCAGTGATCCGAGCCACATTTTCGTTTAGAAATCACACCGTCGCGATTCCGCATTTCGCGGGTCTCAACTGCGCGGATGCCGAGATGTACGACCGAGCGTTCTGGTAACTCTCGCGTTATTGCCACGTGATCCGCCGAGATTTGTTCGTTATCGTCGGTGACGGCCCGATCGAACGCGACGGGCTCGAGCTCGAACCGCCGAACACCGGCAACCCTGTCCCGCGGTTCGAGAACCCCCGACATCCACTGGGGACAGGGACTCGACCGATCTTTGGTCGAGCCGGCGGGCGCAGCAAGGAATACCACATGTCTCAGACCCGTAACTTCAGCACCCGTGCCGCCGCCACCGTTGCCACCCTCGGCGCCCTCGTTGCCGTCCCGTTCGGTCTGGCCACGGCCACCGCTTCCGCCTCCGGCCACAACTGGGACGCTGTCGCCCAGTGCGAGAGCGGCGGCAACTGGTCCACCGACACCGGTAACGGCTTCTCCGGTGGCCTGCAGTTCACGGACAGCACCTGGGCCGCCAACGGTGGCACCGGCGATCCGTCGAACGCGAGCCGCGAGGAGCAGATCCGCGTCGCCGAGAACGTGCTCGACACCCAGGGTGCGGGCGCCTGGCCGGTCTGCGGCGCCTACCTCTGAGCGTAGCGCCGCTCGCTGAGCGACCTTCCGACGACCCTGTCACCCGCGGGTGACAGGGTCGTCGCGTTATTTGCGCACCACGCGCTCGCCCTCGCCCGGCTTCCAGATCGTGATGGCGAGCTGATCGTCGGCGACCTCCACACACGAGGCCCCCGTCAGGTCGGCGACATAGAAGTGGTCGAACTCCTGGCCGCGGATATCGAAGCCGCTTTCGTCGAACAGATCCTGCGCGAACCGCGCGTGCAGTTCGCGGTCCGGCAGGTCGGTGACGGCGCCGAACAGTTTCGCGTCGCCGTCGCCGACCATAGTGTCGACGGTCGCGGTGTGCAGGCAGAACCTCGGGTCGCGGCCGAGATCCTTGAACTTCGTCGTGCCCGGCATGCCGACGATGACCAGCATGCCCTCGAAGATCCTCGGCTCTACCGGGCTGATCCGCGGCGAACCGTCGGCGCGGAGCGTGGCCAGCATGCACAGGTTGCCGGTCGCCTTGTGGCGGCGGCGGAAGACGGTCGAGATCTTCGGCGCTTCTTCGGTGAACTCCGTCCAGAAAGTCATGGCGGGGACGCTACGCCCAAAACCTGACAGAGCGCGTCAAGGTTTCTCGCTAATCTTCGGGACATGCGAGCGAGTCGACTGGTGCAGCTGCTGTTGCTGCTGCAGACCAGGGGGCGGATCTCCGCGCCCGAGCTGGCGGCCGAACTGGAGGTGTCCGTCCGCACGGTGTACCGCGACGTCGAGGCGCTCTCCGCGGCGGGCGTCCCCGTGTACAGCGAGCCGGGTCGCGGCGGCGGCGTCCGGCTGGTCGACGGCTACCGGACCAGGCTGACCGGCCTCACCTCGGAGGAAGCCGACGCGGTGCTGCTGGCCGGTCTGCCCGACGCCGCGGCCGACCTCGGGCTCGGCACCGTGCTGGCCACCGCGCAGCTGAAGGTCCTCGCGGCGCTGCCGCCGGAACTACGCGGCCGGGCGACCCGGATCGCCGACCGGGTGCACATCGACGCGCCCGGCTGGTTCCACCGCCCCGAGGAGACGCCGACCCTGGCCGTCATCGCCGACGCACTCTGGCACGACCGCAGACTGGACGTCCGCTACGGACGCAAGGACCACGAGGTGCGGCGGCTGCTCGACCCGCTCGGGCTGGTGTCGAAGGCGGGCACCTGGTATCTCGTGGCACGCCACGGCAGCGACATCCGCTCCTATCGGGTGAGCCGGATCCTCGATGCCGCACCGACCGGCGAGTTCTTCGACCGGCCGGACGACTTCGAGCTCGCCGCGCACTGGGCGGCGGCGCAGCACGACTTCGCGCGGTCGATGCTCCGGGTCCGGGCGCGCTGCCGGATCGACGCGAAACACGTGCGCCTGCTCCGGCTCGGCTTCGAACCCGCCGCAGTCGCCGAGGCGCTGGCCTCGATGGGCGAACCGGACGCGGCTGGCTGGGTGGTCGTCACCCTGGCGGCGGAATCGTATCCGGTACTCGCGCACGGGATTCTGCCGCTCGGCGAGTACGCCGAGATCCTCGATCCGCCGGAACTGCGGGCGCAGCTCGCGCGGACCGCGGCGGCGATGGCGCGGAGATATGGGGCCGCCCCACTCAGCCCAGAGCCGACCGACCCGGCGCCACCCAAGGCAGCGCGGTCCGACGCGAGACCAGGTGAGCCGGCGCCGTTCGACGCCAGCCCGACCTGACGCCAGTGTGCCCGCAACTCTCGAAGAGAGCTGCGGACACGTCTCGCACGCACGGCCACGGAGATAGCACGCGGTCCTCCGCAAGGGCATCGACACGGTGCCGGATCGAGCCAGCGCCGACAGACCCGGCACCACCCGACCAAGCGCCGCCCCGACCAAGCGCCGCCCGACCCGGCACCATCCGCCGCGGCACCACATGACGCAGCGGCATCCGACGAAGCGACGACCGACGCGGCGCCAAGTCACCCAGCGGCACCACCAAGCGCCGACCGACGCGGCGTCGTCCGACTCGAGCCGAGCTGACACGAGCGTGCCCGCAGGCTTCGGACGCCTGCGGGCACGCGGGTTCGGGTCAGCGCAGGGTGCGGAAGAAGGCGCGGACGTCCTCGGTCAGCAGGTCCGGGGCTTCCATGGCGGCGAAGTGGCCGCCGCGGTCGAATTCGGTCCAGCGGACGAGGTTGTGCTCCTCCTCGGCGATCTTGCGGATGGACAGGTCGCCAGGGAAGATCGCCGCGGCCGTCGGGACGCCGGAGTTCTTCGCCCCGCCGCCCCACGCCTCACCCTCGCCGTAGAGCCGGATCGAGGAGGCGAAGGTGCCGGTGAACCAGTACAGGCTGACGTTGGTGAGCAAGGCGTCGCGGTCGACCGCGTCCTCGGGCAGCTCGATGGCCGGGTTGGTCCAGCGCTGGAACATGTCCACGATCCAGGACAGCATGCCCGCGGGCGAATCGTGCATACCGATGGCGAGGGTCTGCGGGCGTCCCGCCTGGACCATGGCGTAGCCGAAGCGGGTGAAGCTCTCCTCGCCGGTCAGCTTCTCGAGCTTCGCCTGGTCCTCGGGGCTGTACCCGGAGGACCCGCCACCCCACGAGTTGCCGCCCGGCGACTGGCCGCCGCCCTCGCCCGTCTCCCAGGACTGCGCGCCGCTCTCCGCCCCCGAGGACTCATCGCCGCCCGCGCTCGTCGCACCGGCCCACGACTGGTCGCCGTCCGCGCCCCAGGACTCACCGTCTTCACCGCCCCACGAATCCGCGCCCCACGAGGGGATCGTGATCGGCCCGTTGACGTGGATGCCGACGACGTGGTCGGTCGCGATGCGTCCCAGTTCGGTCGAGACGAAGTACCCGGCGTCACCGCCCTGCGCGCCGTAGCGGTCGTAGCCGAGGCGCGCCATCAGCTTCGCGACCACCTGTGCGTAGTGCTCGGTGGATCCTTCGCCCACCTTCGGCCCGACGCTGGAGAAGGCGAAACCGGGCAGCGACGGGACGACCAGGTGGAACGCGTCGGCCGGGTCGCCGCCGTGCGCGCGCGGATCGCTGAGCGGACCGAGGACATCGAGGAATTCGACGAATGTGGCGGGCCAGCCGTGACTGAGCACCAGCGGAAGCGCGTCCGGCTCGGGCGAGCGCACATGCAGGAAGTGCACCTGCTCACCGTCGATCTCGGTGACGAACTGCGGCAGCTCGTTGAGCCTCGCCTCCGCGGCGCGCCAGTCGTAACCGGTGCGCCAGTACTCGGCCAGCGACTTCAGGTAGGACACCGGCATGCCCTTGTCCCAGCCGACTCCGGGCAGCTCGTCGGGCCAGAGGGTGTCGGCGAGGCGTGCGTGCAGTCGGTCGATCTGCGCCTGCGGGATCTCGATGCGGAAGGGGCGAATGTCTTGTTCGGTCGTCATGCGAACGACGGTAGAAGCGGCTTAGGACAGTTCCGTTCCTAAGGATCTGGCATTCTCGACACCATGTTGGAGACCTCGGCGCGCCTGCTGAAACTGCTCGCGCTGCTCCAGACGCACCGCGACTGGACCGGCGCGGAACTCGCCGAGCGGCTCGCCGTCACCGGCCGGACGATCCGCCGCGACGTGGACCGGCTGCGCGAACTCGGCTATCCGGTGCACGCCACCCGGGGCACGGCGGGCTATCGGCTGGGCGCGGGCGCCGCGCTGCCGCCGCTGCTGCTCGACGACGAGGAGGCCATCGCCGTCGCGGTCGGGTTGCGCGGCGCGTCCGACGGCACGGTCGCGGGCATCGAGGAGGCCGCGCTGCGGGCGCTGACCAAGCTGGAGCAGGTGCTGCCGCCGCGGCTGCGCCACCGCGTGCGCACCTTGCGCGCGGCCACGGTCCGGGTCGGCGCGCCCGCGGCGACGGTGGAGCCGGACACCCTGATGGCGATCGCCGACGCCTGTCAGCGCCGGGAGCGCCTGCGCTTAGACTACCGGGCGCACGACGGGGCGACGGCGACGCGGGACGTGGAGCCCCACAGTCTCGTGCACTTCAGTCGCCACTGGTATCTGGTCGCCTGGGACGTGGCGCGCGCCGACTGGCGCACCTTCCGGGTGGATCGGCTGACCCCGCGGGTCCCCACCGGCCCGCGCTTCACACCGCGTGAGATACCGGAAGGCGATGCGGCGGCCTATCTTTCGATGCGATTGTCGTCGCGCGCCTGGCCCTTCCGCGCGACCGTGCTGCTGCACGCTTCGGCCGAGGTCGCCGGTCCGCAAGTCTGGCCGGGCATGGGCGTCGTCGAGGCCGTGGACGAGCAGAACTGCCGCATGCACATCGGCGCGGACACCCCGGAAGCGCTGACCTGGATGATCACCTCCGTCGACCTCGACTTCACGTTGCTCGATGGCCCGCCCGAGTTGGTCGCCGCCCTGCGCGCCCAGGCGGCGCGATGCACGGCAGCGCTGCGTGACTTTCCCGACTGATAACGAGCGCTGCGCTGCCTACTGCGGACGTCTCGACGCGGGGCAGTCAGAAGAAGGTGTGGACCAGGTCGATCACGCGAGGGTGTTCGGCGTCCGCGTCGTCGACGACCGGGATCAACCGCCATTTGTCGAATGCCGTGCACGGGTGGGAAAGACCGAGCCGGACCACCGAGCCGACGGGCAGATCCTCGGCCGCGGCGCCGGGCAGGCGAACGAAGGCGTGCTGATCGTTGAGTGCGTCCACCGTCGCGCCGGGCGGCAGCGGAGACCCCGAAACGAGTTGCGGGACAGGAAGTCCCAGGTCGTAGGGCAGGTCGCGCTTGCCCGCGTCGAGCAACGCGAGCTCCGGCTCCGGCCGGGAGAGGGTGCGGGCCCAGCCGTGCATCGCCGCGCGCAGCGGCCGATCCGTCCGATCGGCCGTGAGCGGGGAGATGCCCGCGTAGAAGCCGTCGTCGTGGATCAGGTAGGCGCCCGAACGCAACACCACCGTAGTCGGAACCCCTTGCGCGCCCTGCTCGTCCGCGAGACCGGCCAAATGCTCGACGACCAGGTCTTGATAGGCGCTGCCGCCCGCGGTGACGATCGCGCGGTCGGGATAGCGGCCGCCGTTTACGAATTCGCGGTGCAACCGGGCGAGCTCGTCGAGATAGCCGTCGACCGCGGCGAGGCCGTCCGCGCCACGGTCGTGGGCAAGCGCGGCCTCGTAGCCGCCGACACCGGCCAGCGTCAGGCGGCGCGAACGCCGGACCGCGTCGGCGATCGCGTGCGCGTCCTCGACTCGGCGGACTCCCGTGCGTCCGTGTGGGCCACCGAGCTCGACGACGACCGCGATGCGGACATCGGGCGCGTCCGCCAGGGCCTCGTCCATCAGCGCGACGGCGGCGACGTCGTCCACCCAGCAATAGAACTCGAACTCGGCGTCGCGGGCCAATTCCGTTGCCACCCAGCGCAACCCGACCGGATCGAGCAGGGCATTGGCCAGCACGATCCGCGACACGCCGAACGCGCGGGCCAGCTGCACCTGCCAGACGGTGGCCAGCGTGATGCCCCAGCAACCGCCGGCCAGCTGCTCGGACCACAGCTGCGGCGCCATGGTCGTCTTGCCGTGCGGAGCCAGGCGCACGCCCGCCGCGCGAGCCCAGTCACCCATGATCGCCAGGTTGGCCGTCATCGCGGCACGGTCCAGGGTCAGCATCGGCGTCTCGAACTCGTCCAGGGACGGCTCGGTCGCCAGGAACTCGTGGACGGTGCGCCCCCACGCCTGCGGCGGCAGCCCCTTGTGCTCGGGACCCAGCACCCGATCGTGGAGTGCGGCAACGGCTTTCCCATCGATCGCCACGGTGCTCCTTTCCGCGGACCCGCACCTCGAGCGTACCGCCGTAGGCGGCAAGCGGTCCCGGGACCGGCACCGCACCCCAGCCGTGACGCAGTAGGCAGGCCCAGCCGATCAAAACACCGCTCAGCGCGTCGTAGCGACCAACACAACATGCCGGGTCAAAAATGATCGGCATGTTGCCGACAATCCGGGAGTGGCTCGACGATCCTGACCCCAGCGGAGGTGAGGCTGGAACGATGGATCCGTGCCGCCTCGCGCGGCAGGACCCTGACCCCGCAGGAACGAGAGACCCTCGAGCGAATCCGCCCGCCGCAGGAGTATCCGGTCACGTTGGCGATCGCCCCCTATGAGGGTTCCATAGCGATGCTGCCGGTCGCGCAGCTCTACGCGCGCGATGTGCCCGATCTGCACACGCCTGAAGGCGCAGACCTGCTCCAGGTCTTGTGGTGCCCCTTCGACCACTCGACGGGCATGCCCAAGACCGCGCTGTTCTGGCGGCCGGCCGCCACAGTCACCGACATCCTCACCACGCCCCCCGAACCGCCCGCGGTGCAGTTCGACGGCTACCTGCTCGAGCCGTGCCTGCTCAACCCTGAGCAGGTCACCGAATACCCCGACCACAGGGAGCTGAGCAAGGAACTCCGGGAGCAGATCGGAGACTGGAGCGTGTGGCAGGCAGCCGAGACGGGCGTGGACAGCGCCTACGCGTCGTACCCGCTGGAGTTCTACGCCAACGAGTTGTCCGTCGCACCCGGCTGGAGAGTCGGCGGCTGGCCTGGCTGGGGAGCCGCCGACCCCAGCCCCCTACTCTGCCCTACCTGCAACAGCGATATGCATGCCCTGCTGACCATCGCCACGTCCGAAGCCGGCAGCAGAGACAGCAGCTGGCTCCCACGCGAGGAATCGGCGTATGAACCCTCCATCGGCTTCAAGCCCACTGCAGTCGAAATAGGTAGCGGCTACGACCAGCATCTCTACGTCTGCCAGACGGCGCCGGAGCACGCCCACACCGAGCTGATGGCCTAGCCGTTGGGTCGGGTCGGGTCCGAGGAGCGAACAACGGACACATGCGTGTTCATGAATGCAGGTTGAGGCGAGCGTTGGCATGCGACACCCTCGTAGTGCCGTCGCTGGACCGGCTCGGCCGTTCCCTCCAAGACCTGATCTCGATCGTGGCCGGACTGCGCAAGCGCGGTATCGGATTCCGGTCCCTGCAAGCGGCCCTCATCCGCGAGAAAAGTCACGCGAGCAGTTACCGCAGACCGGTTTCTCGTTCTGTCTGGGTTTCAGGTGTCCAGCATTCCTACAGGACTATTCATAGGGCTTACGCATAACTGCTGTGTGGCGTGGTCTAGGCTGCGGTCTGCTCGACGGATCTGTCTCACCGCCTGCCGACACCGAAAGGCACACATAGTGGTTCGTGGAAGACTTTTCGCTTCGATACTCGCGTCGACCGTCGCTGTACTGGTCAATGTGGCCGGACCGGCCAGCGCAACGACCAGCATATGGATCGGGAGAGCGTTCACAGACGCACACGGCGACGACAGCTGGTGGGTCGTCGCCGAGATCACCTACGTCTGCGAACCCGGCCAGGCCAACGCCCTGTGGGTCAAGGTCGAGTCCGAACGGTTCGAAAGCCCGGAAGGCCAACCCGTCCGTATGAAAGACGAGGCTCTGGGTCAGGTGACCTGTGACGGCGAATCTCGGCAGACGAAGGTCAGGGTGCCATTGGGCTACGACTACGGCGAGGGCCCGAATCTCGCAGATGCTCACGACGGCGACGGCAATGAACTCATGACGTATTACTACGATGACCGTGCGGTCGAGATCACCGCCGCGTTCGCCTACCTGCCGCCTGACGCCGAGGACATGAGCCAGGTCGAGATCCATAAGGACACCACCGAGCACCGGACCCTGACTCTGACTGGGGAGTAGTCCTCGGCCCGCCCCGGTCCGCACCGGACCGGACCGCAGCGTGCGATCCTGGAACGTGAGAACCGGCCAGCTACCGCTGGCCGGTTCTCGTTGTGTTCGAGAGCCTCAGGCGTTGAGCTTCCAGAACCAGGGTGCGTCTTCGTGCCAGAGTGCGTCGAGCGGTCGCCCGCTGTCCACCAGGATGTCGTCGCCCCGGCGGCTCACGTCACCCGACCCCTGGCTGCACACCCGCAACCACATCGCCATGTCCGCCCTCGCCGTGCGCCAGCGTGACCGCCGCAAAGCCCTCGGACAGATCGTGCGCATCATCGTCGCCGCACCCGGCACCCTGGCCGGGATCGCCCCCGAAGGCAACATCGGCCGCGCCGCCGTCGGCCTGCGCCAAACCATGCCCACCCCACCCGACCTCGGGGCGCTGCCGCACCCGGCAGCGGCATAACCCCACCGATCCACGCTTGCCCCGGATAACGGGCTGTTATCCAGGGCAAAGAGATTGCCCGGGTAAAGTCTGCCGAACGCGCAGTATGCGGAGCATGATCGCGCGCTCCGCCGACTGTGCTGACTGATTCGGACAGCACGACCAGCGGCGTTGCAGGGCGTTCGGCGTGACCCGATGTGCTGCTTCGTCGGTGGTGCGAGATCGCAATGGCTCAGTCTGTCTGCAGGACGAAAAACAGGAAGCCCAAAAAACTTTCGCCGATGACTTCACGGAACACCTCCGGAAACACATCGCGGGCCGCAGGCACAGGCGGCGGCTCACTGATGACACTGATGCGAAAACCCGACGCGGTGAAAGCATCGGTCATCGCGTGCAGCGGCCGGTCCCAGAAATGCAACCGGGCGGACTGCCCGCCCAAGGTCCACTCTTCGGTCCGCTCGCGGGTCTGGAAATAGTCGGTCTTCTTCCCAGCCGAGCGTTCGGTGACCCAGATGGCGAAAGGATGCTCGACCGAGACGATGAGCCGACCGCCGGGCTTCAGGACGCGTCGCAACTCGGTCAGTGTCGGTCCCCAGTCCTGCAGGTAGTGCAGCACCAGGGATGCAACGACGTCGTCGAACGCGTCGTCGGGAAACGGGAGTGGATTCGCGAGGTCGGCGATTCGCAGGTCCGCGTCGGTGCCCAGTCGGCGTCGAGCCACCTCCAGCATTCCGGCACTCGCGTCGATGCCGGTTACCATGGCACCCCGATCGCGCAGTTCAGCGAATAGAGCACCTGATCCGCACCCGGCGTCGAGGATCCGCCGACCGCTCACGTCCCCGGCGAGCTCCAGCACCGCGGGCCGCTCGTAGTAAGCGTTCAGCAGGCTGGTCTCGTTCTCTGCGGTATACCCCTCGGCAATGCTGTCGTAGTTGTACGCCTGGGCGGGATCGGCAGGAAGCGCGGTGCCTTCCGGAACGGGAGTCATGCGGCCCATCCTGGCACGCCCGCACGCGCAGGCGCTGTAATGCCTTGTCAGGCAACCATTCTGACTACTCGACCATCGTCCACTATCGGGGATGTCGATCCGTACCGGGCTGAGGGCCCGAGTGACGACCCGCAGGTCATCATCGACTGACATTCTCATGCGGTTTGCTGCTGACACGTAGCGCCGTTTCCCCAGCTCGCGCCACTGACATTCTCATGTGGCCTCGCAACCCCGCTGGTTCGGTCGGCCCGGGAGCACCCACATGGCGATTCCGGACTATTGCGTCGGACGAAAATCGGTAGGCTGCCGATGACGAGAACGGCTACGAGTCGGCAGAGAGCACTCCCGGCGAGACAGGCCCTGCCCTCGTTCGAGGTGAGCGCCGACCGTACCGACGAACCCGGCGGCGCCCTGCCTGATGGCGGTGGTCCAGCGGTTTCCGTCGTGGCGGGACAACAGCACTGCGCCGGCCGCGGCCAGCAAGCGCGAGCGCACCTTTCACCCCGCCGTCGCGCGCGGTCGGCGACCGGCACCCGCGCGAGTGATCGACGTTCCCGCGCGCGCTCGACCGATCGCGATCGGTGGCACGGAATCCGGACCTGGGCCGCACCTTCGGCGGGCGCACGAGGAGGCGCCGGTCGAGGTCGGCGCTCCTGCTACGCCGCGAAACAGGCTTTCGCCGTAGTCCTTTCGCGGGCCGTCTACCCCGAATTGCGCAGTGCGGTGGCCAGGCCGTTCATCGTCAGCAGGATTCCGCGTTTGACCAACTCCGAGTCGTCGCCCGCGCGCAGTCTGCGCAACAGCTCCACCTGCATCTGGTTGAGCGGCTCCAGGTACGGGAAGCGGTTGTGGATGGACTCCGCCAGCGACGGGTTGTCCGCCAGCAGTTGCTCGTGGCCGGTGATGGCGGCGTGCATGCGCAGGGTCCTGGCGTGCTCCTCGCGGATCATCCCGAAGATGTGCTCGCGCAACGCCGCGTCGTCGACCAATTCCGCGTAGCGCGCGGCGATGTCGAGATCGCTCTTGGCCATCACCTGCGCCAGGTTGGACAGCACCGTGCGGAAGAACGGCCAGCGTCGGTACAGATCCGACAGTGTCGCAAGCCGTTCCGGATCGCCGCCGACCCACTCCTCCAGCGCGGCCCCGGTGCCGTACCAGCCGGGCAGCATCACCCTGGCCTGGCTCCAGGACATCACCCAGGGGATGGCGCGCAGGTCGGCCACCGAGCTGGTGGGTTTGCGGGAGGCGGGCCTGCTGCCGATGTTCAGGTCGCCGACCTCCGAGACCGGCGTCGACTGCCGGAAGTATTCGACGAATCCGGGCGTCTCGTGCACCAGCCGCGCGTACGCGGCACGCGCCCGCGCCGCGAGATCGTCCATCAGCTCGTAGGACGGCTCGGCGTCGGCTCCGAGTCCCTCGACGTCCAGCAGCGTCGACTCCAGGGTGCCCGCGATGAGCGACTCCAGATTGCGATGGGCCGCACCGGGTTCGGCGTACTTGGCGGCGATCACCTCGCCCTGCTCGGTGAGCCGCAGCGATCCGTGCACCGCGCCCGCGGGCTGGGCGAGAATGGCGTCGTAGCTGCGGCCGCCGCCGCGGCCGACCGTGCCGCCGCGACCGTGGAAGAGCCGCAACCGAATTCCCGCCTTGCGGGCGACGTCCACCAGGTCCAGCTCCGCGCGGTACAGCGCCCAGTTCGCGGCCAGATACCCGCCGTCCTTGTTGGAATCGGAGTAGCCGAGCATGACCTCCTGTCGCATTCCCTTGGCGGCCACCAGCTCTCGGTACACCGGCACCTCGAGGGCCGCGGCGAGCGTGTCCGCGCCCGCCCGCAGGTCCTCGATGGTCTCGAACAGCGGGACGATGTTCACCGAGCAGTGCGGCGGGCCGTCCGGCTCGCCGGGATCGAGCAGGCCGCCCTCCTTCAGCAGCAGCGCCGCCTCCAGCATGTCGCTGACCGAGGTGCACATGCTGATGATGTAGTTCGGCACGGCCTCCGCGCCGAAGGTGTCGACCACGTCCTTGGCGGCCCGCACGATGGCGACCTCGCCCGCGGCCAGGTCGCTCAGTCGGGCGTGCGGGCCGAGCAGCGGCCGCCGGGTGCGCAGTTCGGCGGCGAGCAGGTCGACCCGTTCGTGCTCCGGCAAGCTCGGGTAGTCGGCGTGCACGCCCGCCCAGGCGAGCAGTTCGGCGACGACCTGTTCGTGCACCTCCGAGTTCTGCCGCATGTCCAGGCCTTGGAGGTGGAAGCCGAAGGTCTCGACGGCGTGGCGCAGGGCCGCGAGCCGGTCGTCGGCGAGCAGCCCGTCGCCGGTGGCCCGCATCGAGACATCGATGGCGTCCAGGTCGTCCAGCAGAGCGCGCGGTGTGGGGTACGGCGCGGCGTCGGCGTCCGTGATCCCGTCGGCGGGCGGCGCACCGAGCGCGGCGGTCGCCGTGACCGTCAGGCGGGCCCGAATGGCGTGCAGCGCACGGCGATACGGTTCGTCGGCGTGCGGGGCCGGATCCGGATAACCCGCCTCGGCGAGCGCGGCCACCTCCGGTGTCACCTGGACCAGGCGCGCGGACTGCGCCAGCGTCTTCTCCAGTTCGACCAGGTCGCGCAGGTAGCGGCCGAACGCCACCGCCGAGGCCTGCGCGGCCGCGTGCCGGACGACGTCCGCGGTGACGTAGGGATTGCCGTCCCGGTCGCCGCCGATCCAGGAGCCGGGCCGCAGGATCGGGCGGGTCAGCAGGTCGGCGCCGGGCCAGCGGGAGCGCAGCGCGGCGCGCACCTCGGCGTTGATCGCGGGGATCACGTCGAGCAGGGTCAGCTCGTAGTAGCGCAGACCGACGGCGATCTCGTCCTGAATTCGCAAGCGCGCCAACCGGATCAGGGCCGTGCGCCACAGCGAGAGCACCTGACGGCGGATGCGCAGCTCCAGGTCGGCGCGCTCCGGTTCGGTCTCGGCGTAGCGCTGGCGGCGGCGCATCAGCTCGGTGATCTTGGTCTGGCTGTCGAAGACGGTGCGGCGGCGGGTCTCGGTGGGGTGCGCGGTGATCACCGGCGAGACCAGCGCGTCGGTGAGCAGGTCGGCGACCTCCGCGCCGTTCAGCGCGGCGGCGTCCAGCTTGCGGTAGGTGGCGGCCAGCGAGGAGTCCTGCGGCGGCTCCCCCGCGCCGGTGTGCACGGCGCGGCGGCGATCGCGCTGGATGTCCTCGGCCAGGTTGGCCAGCAGCACGAAATAGGTGAAGGCGCGGATCAGCGGTAGCGCCACGGCGATGTCGACGCCGTGCAGCATCTCCGCGACGGCGCTGCGCCCGACCTCCTCGCGCCGCACCCGGAACGCCTCGATACGGACCCGCTCGATCAGGTCGAAGACCTCGGGGCCCTCGTGATCACGGATGGTGTCGCCGAGCACGCCACCCAGAAACCGGATGTCGTCGCGCAGCGGCCGGGTCGCGTCCTGTTCGGTCTCGATCCGCGGTTCGGTCATGAAATCGACCCTACTGCCGGGAACGGCAGGACCGCCGTACGAGCACGCGCGAATCACACTCACCCGCACGGCCCCCCATGGCGTCCGAAGAGGCGCGACACAGCGAGATCGCGCCGGTAGCGTAGACGGCACGACGGTGCCGAACCGAGGGATTCACATGGCCGACCAGCCCCAGAGCGACACTCCCGCCCGGCTCAGCTTCACCGGCCGGTTCACCCACTTCGGCTCCACCAGGATGAACGCGATCAGCAGGCTTCAAGGCCGCCTGCACAGCAGGCTCTACGCCAGATTCGGCGGCACCCGGTTCGGCAAGTGGCTGGGGCGGCCGGTCTTCCAGCTGACCGTGCCGGGACGCAAAACCGGCCAACCGCGGTCCGTCGTGCTGATGTACGTCCCGGATTGCGACGATCTGCTGGTCAGCGGCTCGTTCGGCGGCCATCCGAAGCCGCCGAGCTGGTGGCGCAATCTGGTCGCGGCGGGAGGCGGCGAGGCGCGGGTCGGTCACGAGTCCTGGCCGGTGACCGCGCGGGTGGTCACCGACGAGGACGAGTACGCGGCGCGCTGGCGGGTGCTGGTGGCCCACGTTCCGGATTTCGCCACCTACCAGGCGCTGAGTTCACGACGGATGCCGATCGCGGTGCTCAGTCGCACCGAGTGACCGGGCGCTACCGCTCGCGCTGTGCCCGAGCAGTGGCGGTGACCGGATGGGGTGTCCCGGCCTTTGTGGGCGCGGCGCTGGAAGGCACTGGCCGCGTCCGTCCGCCCAGGCGATCGGCAATCCGATTCACCGACCGCCGGGTCCGTGGACCGGCTATAAAGCGCGGATCACTCGTGCAGGGTTGCCCGCGGCGAAGACCGCGTCCGGGAGGTCGCGGGTCACCACGCTGCCCGCACCGACCACCGTGTTCGCGCCGACCGTGACGCCGGGGCAGACGATGACGCCGCCGCCGAACCACACGTTGTCGCCGATCGCGATCGGGGCCGCCGACTCCCAGCGCTGCCGCCGCGCCTCGTGGTCGGTCATCGGATGCAGGGCGGTGAGCAGCTGACAGCGCGGGCCGATGGAGACGTCGTCGCCGATGGTGATGGGCGCGCAGTCGAGCAGGATGGCGTCGTAGTTGAGGAAGCTGTTGGCGCCGATCTCGATGAGATAGCCGTAGTCGCACTGGAACCGGGGCATGATCCAGGACCCCTCCCCCAGCTTGCCGAGCAACTCGCGCAGCACCTGCTCGCGCCGCGCGGTCTCGTCCGGGGCGGTCCTGTTGAACTCGTCGCACAGCGACTGCGCGCGCCGCCGCTCCGCGACCAGCTCCGGATCGCTGTCCTTGTACAACTCCCCGCGCAGCATCCGCTGCTTGTGCTCGCCCACGCGGACCACGCTAGCCGAGCAGCGCGCGCGGCCGTCTCAGCCGACCTCGCGCGCCGTAAGACTCGGCGTCGAGAGGCGGTGCACCAATACCTGCTCCAGCAGTCCGACAAGCACCTCCTTGACCGAATCGCGCTGGCGCGCATCGCATTCCAGGATCGGAATCCAGTCGTCGAGCCCCAGTGCCTCGCGCACCTCGTCGAGCTCGAAGCGCGGGCCGCGCTCGAATCGGTTCACCACCACGACGAACGGGGTGTGGTGCTCCTCGAAGTAGTCCAGCACCGGATAGCAGTCCTCGACGCGGTCGGTGTCCACCACGATCACCGCGCCGAGGGCGCCGTCCACCAGGTCGTCCCAGAGGAAGACGAAGCGGTCCTGGCCCGGCGTGCCGAACAGGTACAGGATGAGCGAGCTGTCCAGCGTGATGCGTCCGAAGTCGAGTGCGACGGTGGTCTGTGTCTTGTCCGCGTGGCCGGGATCATCGATGCCTACTGCCACCTCGGTCATGGCGGCCTCGGTGACCAACGGCTCGATCTCGGAGATAGCCCCGATGAAGGTGGTCTTCCCGACGCCGAAACCGCCGCTGACGACGATCTTCACCGACGAAGGCATCGCCGGGTCGGCGGGAGGAACCCGCAAGTCAGAGTGCCCGTACAAGATCCCTGATCCTCTCGATGGCTGCGGTGGAGAGTTCCGGGGCATCGCGGACGGCGACCTGGCCTGCGGTCACGAGATCGCTGACGATCACCTTCGCGACGCCCACCGGCACCCGCAGCGCGGTGCCGATCTCGGCGATGGAATGCGGATGCTGACACAGCACCACCACGGTGCGCTGTTCGAAGCGCAGCGGGGCCGAGAGCGCGGCGGGCGGCGCCTGCACCAGGGTTTCGATGCGCAAACCGTCCAGCAGCGGGGTGGTGCGCCCCGCGGTGACGACGAACGGACGCACGAAAGCGTCCGCGTCGGAGGTCGGTTCGGCCGGACGGGTGGGTGCGGGACGGTTCGGATCGAACCACCCGAAGGACTGGGTCACCGGGATCATCCGCGGGTCCGGCAGCCGCGGCCGGTCTGGATCTCTCATCTGCGCAACGTCTCTCGCAGCTGGGAGATCAGGGCCGGATCGAGCAGGGCGCCCGCGCGTTCGGCGAGCACCGCCATCTCGTAGCCGACCAGTCCGACGTCGCAGCCGCCCTCGGCGATCACGCCGAGGCAGCTGCCGTCGCCGAGCGCGGAGACCAGCAGAAAACCGCGCTTCATCTCGATCATGATCAATTTCAGGCCGTCGAATTCGTAACTGCGCGAGGCGCTCTTGGCCAGGCTGGCCAGACCTGACACCATGGCGGCCAGCCGGTCTGCCCCGGTGCGGTCCAAGCCCTCCGACATCGCGATGAGCAGGCCATCGGAGGAGACCGCGACGGTGTCGCGGACACCGTCGGTGTTGCGGACGAAATTGCCGAGCAGCCAGTTGAAAGTGTGCGGGTCGGCGGTCTGTTGCAGGTGTGTGGTCACGGGCTCCCCTTCACGGTGGTCATTGCTCTACGGTGGTCTGGGCCAGATTTGCTGTGCGCGTGGCGTTGTCGGCCGGGTTCGCGGCGGGAACGCCGCGCTGATGTCCGGTGCGGAACGCCGACAACATGCCGCGCACCTCGTCCGGCGATCGCTCGACGGCCGGTGCGGCGGGCGGGCGGGGCGCGGACGGGCGCTGCGCCGCGATCGTTTCGGCGGAGCGAGTGCGCTTGGTGCGCTTGACGAGTCCGTTGCGGGTGCGCTGCACCGCGGGTGGCGCATCGCCGGGGGCGGCGCGGAACCACGGGGATTCGCCGACGTCGGCGGCGTGCGTGGACCTGGCAGCAGTACCGGATTCTCGGCCGTTCCTAGCGGACGTGCCGCGGGCATGGTGATCGCCCCTTGACCCCGACTCACGTCCCGCGGCTGCGGCGTGACGTGCGTGCGACCCGAGGGACGGACCCGAACGGAACTCGCCTGCCGCGTCGATGGTTTCGATCGACGCCAGCGGTGTGTGCGATGCGGGTGTCGCAGCTCGGCGTCCGTCGTCGGTCCCGCCGACGCCGTGCACGCGGAATTCCAGTGTCGTACGGGACGACTCGGTGGGTGCGCCGGACGCGGCCTGTCGCGGGCCGGAAGCCGGATGAACACCCGATGCCGCGTGCGCGTCGGCCGAACCGGATTTGCCTGTGGCGCTGTCGGATTCGACAGTAAGCCCGATCGCATCCCGTTCCGGTCGAGAAGCACTGTCCCGTGCGAACGCCGCGCCGTCGCGGCTGCCGCTGTCCGGCGTCGCGTGCTTGTTCCGCTGTCCGCCGAGAAGTTCCGTGGGCAACAGCAGCCGGGCCACGATGCCACTGACGGGCGCGACCGTCAGTTCGACGTCGATGCCGAGCCTTCGGGCCAGCCTGCCCACCACGTAGTGGCCGAGGTAGCGCGTCGGGGCGACCAGGAAGTCGCGGTCGCCGCGCAGGCGGGCATTGGCCTCGGCCAGCTGGTCGGGGGGCAGGCCGACGCCGTGGTCGACGACCGCGAGCAGGTAGCCGCCGGGCAGTTTCCTGCCGTAGATCTCGACCTCCAGATCCGGTGGGGAGAAGGCGAGTCCGTTCTCGATCAGCTCGGCGAGCATGTGTGCCAGCTCGCTGACGATCGCGCCCGTGATGGAGACGTCGTCGATGCGGCGCAGCACGACCCGGCGGTAGTCGTCGACCTCGGACAGGCCCGCGCGGATCACATCGGTGAGCGCGATCGGTTCGGCCCAGCGCCGCGGGCTGCCCTCGCCGACCAGCACCAGCAGGCTCTCGGCGTTGCGGCGCATGCGGGTGGCGAGATGATCGAGTTCGAACAGATTCGACAGCGCCTTCGGATCGAGCTCCTCGCGCTCGAATTCGCTGATCAACCCGAGCTGACGGCGCACCAGATTCTGGTTGCGGCGGGCCAGGTTCGCCATCGACTCCGTGCTGTTGCGGCGCAGCAGCGCCTGTTCCGAGGAGAGGTCGTAGGCGGTGGCCTGCACCCGGTCCAAAGCAGCGGCGACGGCGGCGATCTCGGCCGCGGCGCCGGGCGGCGTCCGCACCGGCTGCGGACGCGGCGGCTGGGTGTCCCCACCGGCGTGCCAGGCGGCGATCACCTCGGGCAGCCGCCGCCCCGCCACGTCGTCGGCCTCGGCGGCGAGCGCGGCCAGCGGACGGACGATGGCGCGCACGCCCGCCACCACCAGGGCGATCTCGATCGCGATCGCGAGCAGCGCGGCGATCAGGAACCCGGCCAAGGTCAGCGCCGCTCCCTGACGCAGGTCGTTCGCGCGCTGCCGCACCCCGTCGCCGACCGCTTGCTGCACGGCGCGCTGCTCATCGATGACGGCCGTCATCTGCGCCCACCAGCCGCTCGGATCCACCGGCCGGACCAACGGGCCCGCACTGGAATCAATGGCGACGCGCTCGGATTCGGCCGCCCGCGTCGCGTCCTCGCCGCGCATCGCGGTGTCGAGCAGATCCCGCTGCGCGACGGTGGCGTCGCGCGCGAATGCCGCGAGCCCTGCCGATTTGGCGGCCCGGATGTCGAGGAACTGGACGTATTCGCCGGGCTCGAAACCGTCTGCGGCGAACACCCCGTTGAGGAAGCCGCGCTCGCGCGCCGTCTGCTCCTTCGCCTCGCCGAGCGAGTACAGCGCGAGCAGACCGTGCCGCACCTCGGCGTCGCGGGCCTGGTCGAGGCCGAGTCGCGGACGGTTCAGCGCGTCGATGGCGTCGGTGTAGAACTGGAACGCGGCCGCCCGGCCGATCCGGCCCGCGTCGACCTGGGCGCGGACCGCGGGCAACCCGGCGAGCTGGCCGACCGCAGCCCGGACCTCGCCGGAACCCGCTGCCGCGCCGGATAATTCGGCTTCGAGCGCGCGCAGCGCGCGGTCGGTCGCGGCGCGCTGGTCCGTTACGGACTGCCGCAGCCGGACGTCACCGCCGAGCAGGCCATTGCTCAGACCGCGCTCACGCTGCGCCTCGTGCAGCAGGTCCTGCACCACCAAGGTGAGCGAGACCGCGGCCACCGTGTCGCCGCTGCGCTGGTACGACTGGATCTCCCTGGCGAGGGTGATGCCGAGCAGCGCGAGCACCAGGGTCAGTGAGACGGCCAGAATTCTCGCCAATCGGCCCCGAATGGTGCGTGGCCGAACTATTCTTCCGACACCGGCCGGTTCCGGAGTGGCGGCCGAAGCCGTCACCGCGCCGCTTGCCTGCGGCCTCGAACGCACACGCACCACCCCGCTCCTCGCGAACTGCGACCGCGACGGTTCGAGATCGAACCCGCGGAATCAGGAGCAAGCTGTCACAGGCCGCAGGCGGTGTCAACGCGAAAATCAGGCAAATCGGACATGAGCAGTCATTCTAAACACGCTGGTAATCCAGTATTTTCGCGGTTTCGATCCGCTCACACCGCGCCGAACGCGACGGTGACCGAGGCGCGGGTGAAGCGCACCACATCAGCGGCTTCGAATGTCATACCGACAGCGTCGAATACCGAGCCATCGCCTTCGAGTACCCGCGACGGCACCTTCGAAACCGCGCGGGCGTCATCGAAAACCGCACCGACGCTGTCGAACACCGCTTCAGCGGCTCAGAAGCCGAGTCCTCAGCCGCGCGCGTCGGCCAGAATCCCCAACACCGCGTCCGAGGTGTAGAACGGTGCGAGCCGCTCGCGAATCAACTTGGCCAGCACGCCGTTTCGCTTCGCGCCCTCGATCACCGCCGGACCGTAGCGCAGGATCTCGGTGGCGATGTCGTCGCCGGAAAGGCCCAGCTCCGGCAGCATGGCGGCGAGCGTGTAGTCGCCGTACTTGGCGTAGAACACCTCGACGCACTCCGCGACGAGCAGGCCGAAGTACTCCTTCTCGCGGGTGGTCACGGCGACCTCGTAGCAGAGCAGCACGAGCTCGTTGAGATCCTTCTGGGTCAGGTACTCGCGCAAGCCGCTGACCGGCTCGTCAGCGTGGAGATCCCAGAACTCCATGGCGGCCGAGTGCACGGGTGCGTCGCGCAGCATCTCGCGGATCGCGTTGTTGGTGCGCTTCAGCGCGAACATCGCGCCCTTGCCGGCGAGATCACCGACGAACGTGCCGTCGGCGGCCTTCTTGGCGCGGTTGGCGGCCGACTGCCCCAGCGACATCAGCGAGGAGACGCCCGGGATCTTCTCGGCGCGCTCCCGGTTGGCCTGCATGAAGTCGTTGATCAGCTTGTCGACGAACTTCGAGGCCACGGTGGCGACCAGCGGGCTCTCGGTGAGCCGGTCCAGGATGCGCTCCTGGGCTTGGTGCATGCCGAGGATCTTCTCCAGCAACGCCTCGACCGGTTCCCGCTCGACCACCTCGCCGAGGGTGTAGTCGTGGTTGGCGGCGATGTTGTCGTAGATCGAGTCCGCGAACACCCCGACCATGTCGGCCAGCACGGGACTGCCGCCGATCAGGTCGACGACCGTCGCGACCGTCTGCTTCGCCTGGTCGAGCTCCACGACTTCACGGAACAGGAGCGTGTCGGCGACACCGAGCACCGCCTCGACATCGCGGGCGACGACCTCGGCGAAACGGTCGCCGGTCACCTCGGCAAGCAGGAAATCCACCTGGGCATCCAGCAGCCGTTCGGCGATCTCACGCGGCTCGCTCATCGAAAATTCCACCCATTCGTTCTCGGTCCGGCACGGTCGGACCAGCGCGGGTCAGCCCGCGTCGTTGTCGCGCAGCGATTTCCGTATCTGGTCCAGACGTTCCCGCGCGGCCTTCTCGCGCGCGGCGAATCGTTCGTCGGCGCTGCGGCCCGCAGGGGTCTGCCGGTCGAGCTCACCCATCCCCTGCGCAGTGCCGAAGCGCTGCTCGACCTTATCGCGAACCGACTCGAAAGTAGGCACCCCGGACGGCGAATATCCGCCGGTCTCGGATGGTGCGGTGATACCGGTCGGTTGAACCGGTACCGCCGGTACCGGGAAACCGCCTCCGACCTGCCCGGATGCCGAGGCGTCCGCGACGCCGCCATGCACGGAAGCGTCGGACGTGGCAGGACTCACATCGGATCCGGAGCCCGCATGAGTCGCTCCGATCAGCTCGTCCAGCGCCGCGCGCACGGCCCAGAACGTCGAGCGCCCCTCCACCGCGGCGCGCAAGGTCGCCGCCAGTTCCGCGTCCGGCAGGGCGGTGAGCCGCGCGAGGATTTCTCTCGTATCACTCATAACGCCAGGCTACGCACCGGAACAGACCACCCGCCCCGTTCTAATCGGCGAGGATCTCCGTCGCCCAGGCACGCAAGGTGGCGGGCCATTCGGCGCCGAGCAGCGCGATGAGATCGTTGTGCCCGCCGCCCGGCACCACCACGAGCCGCTTCGGTTCGGGCGCGGCGGCGTACAACCGCTCGGCATTGCGCAGCGGTAGCAGTTCGTCTTGGTCGCCGTGCATGATCAGCACCGGCGCGGTGAGCCCGGCGATCCGCCGCAGGTTCGGATAGGCGTCGGGGATCAACGGGCGGGGCAGGAACGGGTAGATCGACCCGGCCGCGTCGCGGATGCCGGTGAAGGTCGACATCAGCACCAACCCGGCGGGCGGGTGCGCCTCGGACAGCTCGAGCAGCACACCACCGCCCAGCGACTTGCCCAGGTAGAGCACCCGGTTCGGGTCCACCTCCGGCCGGGCGAGCAGCGCGGTGCGCGCCGCACGCGCGTCGAGGTAGGTGCCGTGCTCGCTGGGTCGTCCGGTGCTGCGGCCGTAGCCGCGGTAGTCGAAGGCGAGCACGTCGAAGCCCGCGGCGACCAGCAGCGCGAAGATCGCGACCCGGTCGCCGAGATTGCCCGCGTTGCCGTGCGCGAAGAGGACGTGCCCGATCGGCCGCGGCGCGGGCAGCCACCAGGCGTGCAGGGTCTCGCCGTCGTCGGTGCGCAGCGACAGGTCGGTGTAGTCGAGGCCGACCGCGGCGGGCGTCTGCAGGACCTGCCGCTCCGGCAGGTAGGTCAGCGCGTTGAGGATCCGAGCCGCGGGGTGTCGCATGCAGACGTTCTTACCCCGCCGAGCCTTGGTGAGTCGTCCCGACCCGCCCGACGGCGACACGACCGTCCTGTGTCCGTATCGGTCTTCGGATGTGCGGGACTACGGCGGCGACAGCCCGCGCCCCGGCTGGCCGACGGTGTCGCTGATACCTCGCGCCGACTCGGCCGCCGGGGTCAGTCGACGACCACGTCGACGCCGCGCCAGAACGCCACCCGGTCGCGCACCATCTCGGCGTCCGGCTTGGGTGCCGGATAGAACCAGGCGGCGTCGGGGTTGCGCTCGCCGTCGACGGTCACCGTGTAGTAGGACGCGGTGCCCTTCCACGGGCAGATCGTGTGATGCTCGCTGGGCTCGAAGTATTCGCGGCGCACGGCGTCCGCGGGGAAATAGTGATTGCCCTCCACCACCACGGTGTCGTCGCTCTCGGCGAGCACCGTCTCGCGCCATACCGCTCGTACGGTCATCGGAACTCCCGATCGTCGGAGGAAAGTTGCCACTCGCCACGCTACTACCGGATGGCAGACCCCCGCCGCTCGGAAACGACGAGACCCGTACGGCTTTGTGGCCGTACGGGTCTCGCTACGGACCATGCCTACCCGCGCAGGACCGCGCCCACCGCCTCGGCGGCCGACGCGACCGCGGCGTCGCGGGCGGCGCTCGCCTCGTCCTCGGTCAGCGTGCGATCCGCGGCGCGGAAGCGCAGGGCGTAGGTGAGGGACTTGCGACCCTCGCCCGCTTGCGCGCCCTCGTACACGTCGAACAGGGCGATGTCCTCCAGCAGCTCGCCGCCGCCGGTGCGCAGCGCGGCCTCGACCGAGCCCGCGGGCACCGACTTCTCGACGCTCACCGACACGTCCTGCAGCACCGCCGGGAACGGCGACACCACCGGAACCGGACGGGACTCGCGCAGCGGCAGCGCGTCCAGGTTCAGCTCGAGCGCGCAGGTCCGCGGCGGCAGGCCGGAGCGTTCCAGCACGGCCGGGTGCAGCTCACCGGCGTGGCCGACGACCTCGCCGTCCACCACCAGCTCAGCGCAGCGGCCGGGATGCCAGGGCAGGTGCGCGCCCGCGCGACGCTCGATGGTCACGCCCGCCGCGTCCGCGATGGCGTCGGCCAGAGCGAACGCGTCGGCGGCCTCGGCTTGCCGTCCCGGACCCCACGGTCCGCGCGGCTCGCGGCGGCCGGTCAGCACGGCGCCGACGTGCACCGGCTGGGCGGGCAGCGAGTCGATCAGCTCGGCGATCTGCTCGTCGGTCGGACGACGATCCACCGCGAGCGCCTCGACGGCCCTGGTGTTCGGACCCGGCAGCACCACCTGCGCGATGCCGTAGATCGTCAGGTCGCGGGCGCCGCGGGAGATATTGCGCGCGGCGACCTCGAACAGACCGGGCAGCAGCGTGGTGGCCAGTTCGGCGCGCTCCACGTCGAGCGGGTTGAGCACCCGGGTGGTGGTGCGGCGCGGGTCGTCGGCGTCCAGGCCCCAGGTGTCGAACACGCCCGAGGGCAGGAACATCGGCGGCGGCACCTCGACGCCACCGGCGAAGGCCAGCGCCCGGCTGACCGCGCGGCGACGGCGCTGCGCGGCGGTGAGTCCGCGCCCGGCCGGGGCGGTCGGCAGCACCGACGGGATCTGCTCCAGACCCTCGAGCCGGAGCACCTCTTCCACCAGGTCGGCGGGCTGGGCCAGGTCGGGCCGCCAGCTCGGCGGGGTGACCACGAGCTGACCGTGCCCGGTCTCCTCGTTCACCGACACCTCGACGGTGCAGCCGATCTGGGCGAGGCGGCGCGCGGACGTGCCGGTCGGGTAGGTGACGCCCGCGACGCGGTCGGCCAGGTCGATGTCGATGCGGATCGGCTCCGCGGGCGGCGTCGGGACTCGCACGTCGGTGAGCGCCGACTCGATGGTGCCGCCCGCGATCTCGGCGAGCAGCGTGGCGGCCCGGTCCAGCGCGACGACGTTGATCTCCGGGTCGACCACGCGCTCGTAGCGCTTGCCCGCCTCGGACACCAGCTTGTGCCTGCGCGCGGTGCGGTAGACGAGCAGCGGGTTCCAGGTGGCCGCTTCGAGCACCACGTCGGTGGTCTGCGGACCGACCTCGGTGCTCGCGCCGCCCATGACGCCGGCCAGCGAGACCACACCGGAATCGTCGGCGATCACCACGTCCTCGGCGTCGAGCACGCGCTCGACTTCATCGAGGGTGCGCAGCGACTCGCCCTTGTGCGCGGTGCGGACCACCAGGCCGCCGGTGAGCTCGGCGGCGTCGAACGCGTGCAGCGGCTGACCCAGCTCGAGCATGACGTAGTTGGTCACGTCGACCGCGGGGGAGATCGGGCGCACGCCCGACAGCAGCAGCCGTCGCTGCAGCCACCACGGACTGACCGCGTTCGGGTCGATGCCGGTGACCCGGCGCACCGCGAACCGGGTGCACTTCGAGGACGGCTCCAGCTTCACCGGCCAGGCGTCGGCCTCGTCGTCGGGCAGCGTGCGCACCGCCGGGTCGGCGAACTCGAGATCGAAGCCGCAGGCCAGCTCGCGAGCCAGGCCGCGCGCCGAGAAGCAGTAGCCGCGGTCGGGGGTGATGTTCAGCTCGATGACGGTGTCGTTCAGGCCGAGCAGCTCGTTGGCGTCCGTGCCCGGCTCGGCGGTGCCCGGCTCGAGCACCAGGATGCCGGAGTGGTCCTTGCCGATGCCCAGCTCGGCGACCGAGCAGATCATGCCGTGGGAGACGTGGCCGTAGGTCTTGCGCGAGGCGATCTTGAAGCCACCGGGCAGCTCGCCGCCGGGCAGGACCACCACGACGAGATCACCGACGGCGAAATTCCGTGCGCCGCAGACGATCTCTTGCAGCTCGGGGTTACCGACGTCGACCTTGCAGAAGCGGATCGGCTTCTTGAACTCGGTCAGCTCGGTGATCTCGGCGACACGGCCGACGACCAGCGGCTTGTCGATGTCACCGGTCACCCGCTGGAGCTTGTCGACCTCTTCGACTTCCAGACCCACGCGGACGAACCCGGCATCCAGTTCCTCCGGCGTCACCGACCACTCGGGCGTGGTGCGCTGGATGATCTCGGTCAGCCAGGACTGCGCTACTCGCACTTGAGGTTTCGCTCTCTCGATCGAAGGGAGTTCGGGAATCGGGCCGGTTCTACGACCGGATGCCGAAGGGCAGGGTGAACCGCACGTCGCCCTCGACGATGTCGCGCATGTCCGGGATGCCGTTGCGGAACTGCAGGGTGCGCTCCAGGCCCATGCCGAACGCGAACCCGCTGTACACCTCGGGATCGATCCCGCTGGCGATCAGCACCTTCGGGTTCACCATGCCGCAGCCGCCCCACTCGACCCAGCCCGCGCCGCCCTTCTTGTCCGGGAACCAGACGTCCACCTCGGCGGACGGCTCGGTGAACGGGAAGTAGTTCGGGCGCATCCTCGTGCGCGTCTCCGGGCCGAACAGGGCGCGGGCGAACGCGTCCAGGGTGCCGCGCAGATGCGCCATGGTCAGGCCCTTGTCCACCGCGAGGCCTTCGACCTGGGAGAACACCGGCGTGTGGGTGGCGTCCAGCTCGTCGGTGCGGAAGGTACGGCCCGGGCACACCACGTAGATCGGCAGGTCGCGCTCGAGCATCGAACGCACCTGCACCGGGGAGGTGTGGGTGCGCAGCACCTGGCGCGAACCCTCCGGCGCGATATGGAAGGTGTCCTGCATGGTGCGAGCAGGGTGGTCGGGCAGGAAGTTGAGCGCGTCGAAGTTGAAGTGCTCGGTCTCCACCTCGGGACCCTCGGCGACCTCCCAGCCCATCGCGACGAACACGTCGGCGATCTGCTCGGAGATGACCGTGATCGGATGGCGGGCACCGTCCGGGAGACGGCGGGCGGGCAGGGTGACGTCGATGGTCTCGGCCACCAGCACGGCCGCGTCGCGCTCGGCGAGCAGCACCGCGCGGCGCGACTCGAACGCCTCGGAAACCCGCGCCCGCGCCACGTTCACCCGCTTGCCCGCGTCGGCCTTCTCCGACTTGGGCAGACCGCCGAGCGCGCGCTGCGCGAGGGCGAGCGGCGCCTTGCCGCCGAGATGCTCGGTCTTGGCCACCGCGAGAGCGTCCAGGTCGGCGGCCGCCGCGAACGCCTTCTCGGCCTCGGCCGCCGCCGCGGCCAGCGCCTCCTCGGTCAGCGCGGTGACTTGCCCCTCGGCGTTCTGCTCGACTCCCGTGTTGTCGTCGGCCACGATCGTTCGTCTCTCCCCTGGGGATCGGTTCGCGGGTCCGGCTTATTGCCTACCCACATTGCTGCTGGTGGAATCCTATTGGATCGGCTGTGCCCGAATCACGCGGATTACCCGCTACCGGCCCGGCGACTGTGCTAGAGCCGCCGATCGGATCCGTGGCAGCGGGCATCCGCGCAGGTATCCGCCTCGCTCGGCGTGAGCGATGGCAGTGGAGACGTGATCGCCCGTCTCCTCGCCACGGCCTGCTATCCGACCGGTCACCAGAGCGGTTCGTACACCGCCTCGCCGTCCAGATCGGGGGCGACCGGCAGGAAATCCGGAACCGTCCGCGCGGCGCTGGCCCGCATCTTGGCGACCGCCTCTTCGACGCCGGGCGCGGCGATGCCGAGCCGGTCGAGCAGTTCCGCGCGCACCTCGAGGAACTCCGGCCGGTCGACGGCGAACTCCTCCTCCAGCTCGGCCACCGGACGGCCCGCGCCGAGATCGCGCCAGTACGGGTAGGTCGCGATCAGGGTGACCGCCTCGACCAGATCGGCGGCGAGCAGGACCGCGCCGCCCTCGGAGTCGGCGTACAGCACCGGGCGCTCCGTGCCCGGCGCGCCACACAGGAAGAACGTGCCGCCCGCACCGTCACCGGCGATCGGCGTGAGCGGCGTTCCGTTCGGCAGCCGCAGGTCCTCGACAGGCTGGCGGCGCCTGATATCGAAATCGCTCGGCCAGGCCAGCAGCCCGGCCAGTTCGGGATCGCCCTCGATCCGGCGCAGCAGTTCGTCCCCGGCGCTCATGATCGAACCCTAGAACGCCTCGGCGTGTCGCACACGAGAACCGCCGAAGGCGCGCCTACCGGTAGCGGACTCGGGAATTCGCGTACAGGCAGATGGCGGCGGCGGTCGCGAGGTTGAGGCTCTCGGCGCGGCCGCGGATGGGGATGCGGATCCGGTGGTCGGCGCGGGCGGCGACGGCGGGCGCGAGGCCGTGCGCCTCGTTGCCGAACAGCCAGGCGACGCGGCCGGTGAACAGTTCGTCGGCGTCGTCGAGGTCGACCTCGCCGTCGGCGGCGGTGGCCAGGATCGTGATTCCGGCGGCGGTCAGGGCGTCCAGCGTTTCGGCGACGTCACGGTGCCGGGCGATCGGGACGTGGAACAGACTGCCCGCGCTGGCGCGCACGCACTTGCCGTTGTGCGGGTCGACGGCGTCACCGGCCAGCACGACCGCGTCGGCGCCGACCGAATCCACCACCCGGATGAGCGTGCCCGCGTTGCCCGGCTCGGCGATCTCGACCGGCACCGCCAGCATGCGCGGCTCGGCGGCGAGCACCTCGTCGAGCCGGACGTCGACCAGATCGCACACGGCGACCAGGCCGGGCGCAGTCACGGTCTCCCCCAGATGTTCGGCCGCGCGCTCGCTCACCAACGTGGCCCGGACCCCGTCGGCGACCGCGCCCGCGATCAGCGCGTGGTCGCGTTCGGCCGCCGTCGGCGAATAGAACAGCTCACGCACCCGGCCGGTCTGCAGTGCCGCGGTGACCGAGTTCGCGCCCTCGGCGAGGAACAGCCCGGTCTTGCGGCGCTGTGGCGCGCGGTGCAGCTTGACAGCGGAAACGACCCGCGGATTGCGCTCGGAGAGCGCGTCCGCGGGTCGTTCCGAAAGGTGTCCCTTGGTCAACAGGGTCGGCCGGATCAGGCGGCCGGGGCGTTGACGTCCTGCGGGAGGGCGGCCTTGGCGACAGCGACCAGACCGGCGAAGGCCTCGGCGTCGGAGACGGCGAGCTCGGCCAGGATCTTGCGGTCCACCTCGACACCGGCGGCCTTCAGGCCCTGGATGAACCGGTTGTAGGTGATGTCGTTGATGCGCGCCGCGGCGTTGATGCGGGCGATCCACAGCTTGCGGAAGTCACCCTTGCGCGCCCGGCGGTCCCGGTAGGCGTAGGTGAGCGAGTGCAGCTGCTGTTCCTTGGCCTTGCGGTAAAGCCGCGAGCGCTGGCCCCGGTAGCCCTTGGAGGCCTCGAGGATGGAACGGCGCTTCTTCTGAGCGTTGACGGCCCTCTTGACGCGTGCCACTGGTCAGTCCTTGATCGAATAGGGGGCGCGTGCGGCGCCCGGGAGGTTGGTCAGGGGTGGCGTCCGGAATCTCCGGTCGCGGTGCTGCCCGAAGGGGATCAGATACCCAGCAGCTTCTTCACGCGACGGACGTCGGCAGCCGCGACGACCTCCGTGCCGTCCAGACGACGAGTCCGGCGGGTGGGCTTGTGCTCGAACAGGTGGCGACGGTTCGCCTGCTGGCGCAGCAGCTTGCCTTTACCGGACACCTTGAATCGCTTCGAGGCGCCGCTGTGGCTCTTCATCTTCGGCATGGATTCCTCTATCTGGTCGTCCCGGCGGTCGTCACCCGACCGCCGGTGTCTGTTCGTATAACTGCGGGCGTGGCCTACTCGGCCTGCTCCGCGGCCGGGGTCTCACCGGCGGGCGCGGCGCTCGCGGCAGGCCGTCCGGCCGATTCCTGCTGCGCCTTCACGCGGGTCTTCGCTCCCTTGTGGGGTGCGAGGACCATGGTCATGTTCCGGCCGTCCTGCTTGGCCGAGGTCTCCACGAAACCCAGGTCCGCGACGTCGGAGGCCAGCCGTTGCAGCAACCGGAACCCGAGTTCGGGCCGGGACTGCTCGCGACCCCGGAACATGATCGTCACCTTGACCTTGGACCCGGCTTCGAGGAAGCGAACGACATTGCGCTTCTTGGTCTCGTAGTCGTGGTCGTCGATCTTGGGCCGGAGCTTCTGCTCCTTGATCACGGTCTGCTGCTGGTTCTTCCGAGACTCCCGCGCCTTCTGCGCCGTCTCGTACTTGAACTTGCCGTAGTCCATGATCTTGCAAACCGGCGGACGGGCATCCGGAGCCACCTCGACCAGGTCGAGATCGGCCTCGAGGGCGACGCGTAGCGCATCTTCAACACGCACGATCCCAACCTGCTCGCCGCCAGGTCCGATGAGTCGAACCTCGGGAACGCGGATGCGATCGTTGATGCGGGTCTCAGTGCTGATGGGGCCTCCTAGGTCAAGCGGTGTCGTCAGACGACCGCAGGCAATAACTGCAACCCCTTGTTCAACACAAAAGCCCCGGTGCGGTATTTCACCGCAACGGGGCCCGAGTCGACCGATCACCGATGCCAGGCATCGACTCTTGCGCGCGAGAAGGCTCTCCGCGCAAGAAACCCACCACTTCGGGCGGGTGACCGGACCGTTTGACCTATACGATTGCTCGTCGGCAACGGTGGGAGTCGGGCTCCACTTATCAGCCCCGGGTCGTGCGGCGCCTGGCAACACGGTTCGGGGCGGTCGTCAGCGGAAAGTCTAGCATTGCCGTCCGCTATCGCCGAATCGGCTCGAAAACGCGTTGCGCGGCCCCAGCGGCGGTGCCACGCTCCCCCGGTGCCCGTCTCCTTCACCGACTTGCTGCGCTGGCAGTTCGACCTGACTTGGTCGCTGGCGAGCTACCACTTCGACGCCCTGACACCCGATGACTTGCGGTGGGAACCCGGCCCGCTCGTCTGGACCGTACACCGCGGCGCGGACGGCAATTGGCGACCGGACTGGGCCGATACCGAACCCGACCCGATCCCCGTGCCCACCATCGCCTGGCTCACCTGGCACATCGACTGGTGGTGGAGCACCGCGCTGGCCCACCTCGAGGGCCGCGTCCCGCCGCCGCGCGAGCAGGTGTACTGGGCGGGCGACGCGGTGCGGGCGCGGCTCGACGAACTCCGCGCCGCATGGTCCGCGGCGCTGGACGCCGCGGATCCGAACGCGCCCGCCGCGTATCCGTGGCCCGCCGACGCCGGGCTCACTGTGACGCACCTCGCTGCCTGGGTGAACGCCGAGCTGATGAAGAACATCGCGGAGCTCGGCCAGCTCCGACTGCTCCGGGCGGCCTCGCTAGCCTGAGGGCATGACTGACGACCTCGACTCCGTGCGCGAATTGGCCGACATCCCCGCCGTCGAGGTGATCAGCCGCGCCGCCGTGATGCTGATGAGTTCGGCCGCGGAGAAGCTCGGACTCGCCGATCCGGACCCGGAAAGCAGCCCGCACCGCGATCTGGACGAGGCCCGCCGCGTCATCACGGCGCTCGCCGGCCTGGTCACCGCCTCGGTCGAATACCTCGGGCCGCACGCCGGACCGATCCGCGAAGGCCTGCAGTCCCTGCAGCGGGCATTCCGCGAGGCCTCCGCCCACCCGGACGAGCCGGGCAAGGGCCCGGGCGAGAAGTACACCGGCCCGGTCTACTGAGCCGGTTTCCCGTCCCGTCCGCCGCGACCGCCCACGCGGGCGGCGGTCGATGCGGCATGCTGGCAGCATGGCGACACCGATCTTGCTCGTTCCCGGATTCTGGCTCGGCGCGTGGGCGTGGGACGAGGTGGCCGAAGACCTGCGCGGGCGCGGTTTCGACGTGCGGGCGCTGACGCTGCCCGGGCTCGACCCCGACGACGACGACCGGCTCGCGGCCACCATCGAGGAGCAGGCGGGGGCCATCCTGGCGGCCATCGACCCCGCGGATTCCGCTGTGCTGGTGTCGCATTCGGGCGGCGCCGCGCCGGGTTACCTGGCCACCGATGTCGCGCCGGAGCGTTTTCAGCACGCGGTGTACGTCGACTGCGCGCCGGTGCCGGACGGTTTCGTGCTCAACGATTCGCTCGGCGCGGCGCGCGAGTTCCCGCTACCGAGCTGGGAGCAGTTGGCGGAAGAGGGTGACAGCCTCGTCGGGCTGAACCAGGAGCAACTGGCGCGCTTCCGGGAGCGCGCGGTGTCGGAACCGGCGAGCATCGCGGGCGCGCCACTGCGGCTGAGCGATTCGCCCGCGCGCCTCGCCGTGCCGACGACGGTGGTGTGCACCAGCATCACCGCGGAGCTGGTGCGGCAGCTGAGCACGAGCGGCGAGGCGCCGGTGTTCAGCGAGATCGCGCGATTCGACGCGACGCTGATCGACCTGCCGACCGGACACTGGCCCATGTGGTCGAAGCCGATGGAGCTGGCGCAGATCATCGCCACGGCCGCGTCGGAGTCGGCGAAGAACTGAGGGCCGCGCGGCCGAGACGGGGCGGGCCGACACGACCGGCCCCGCCCGGCGCGTTCACTGCCCCGGGGTGACCGAGATCGACGAGCCGGTGGCGATCATGTTGGCGAGGGCCTGGAGAAGGCTGGTCAGACCGGCGCTTCCGCTGTCCATGGGGATTCCTTTCGCTGTGCGGCGCGCTCAGGCGCCCGGGTTGTAGTTGATGGACGATCCACTGCTCAGGAACGTGAGGATCTGCGCGACGAGCGCGGCGATGTCGACGCCTTCCATGGGCGTATTCCTTTCTCTCCCACCGGTTCTCGGGCGCGCAAGCGCCACGAATCGGTGCACTCACCGTGACTGTCCCGGACGCGCCCGGACACGGTGAGCCGATCTTACACACGGCTGTTTCACTTTTTCCGGCGTTTTCGGGACCCAATGCGCGGGCACTCCCGCGCGCGCATCGGGTGCGCCGCCCCGACGTTCGAACCACCCGTGCGCGACGCCCGGCCTGCTGGCCCGACCCGGTCGAACTACCCACCGTCGACCAACTCGCCGAAACGACGAGTGGCCGCGTCCTGGAGACGCGGCCACTCGATCGACGCAGCTCGGTCGATCAGCTCTGCTGTTCGATCAACGCAGCGCGGCGGCCTTCCTTGCCAGCCGCTTCGCCGCCGCGGTCTCCGACGGCGCCTTCTTGGCCGCCGCCTTCTCGGCCGGAGCCTTCGCCGCCTTGGTCGGCTTCGAAGCCGTCGGCTCCGCCGGAACCGCCTTGGCCGCCGCCTTCTTCACGGCCTTCTTCGCCGGGGCACGCTTGGCCGGAGCCGTCGCGGCGGGCTGAGCGAGCACCTCCTTGAGGAACTGGCCCGTGTAGCTGTTCGGCACGTCCGCGACGTCCTCCGGAACGCCCTCGGCCACCACGGTGCCGCCGCCGGAGCCGCCCTCGGGACCCATGTCGACCACCCAGTCGGAGGTCTTGATGACGTCCAGGTTGTGCTCGATGACGATGACGGTGTTGCCCTTGTCGACCAGACCGTTGATGACGGCGAGCAGCTTGCGGATGTCCTCGAAGTGCAGACCGGTGGTCGGCTCGTCGAGGATGTAGACCGTGCGGCCGGTGGAACGCTTCTGCAACTCCGCCGCCAGCTTCACGCGCTGCGCCTCGCCGCCGGACAGCGTCGGCGCGCTCTGGCCGAGGCGCACGTAGCCGAGGCCGACGTCCACCAGGGTCTTGAGGTAGCGGTGGATCGAGGTGACCGGCTCGAAGAACTCGGCGGCCTCCTCGATGGACATGTCCAGCACCTCGGCGATGGTCTTGCCCTTGTAGTGCACCTCGAGGGTCTCCCGGTTGTAGCGCGCGCCGTGGCAGACCTCGCACGGCACGTACACGTCCGGCAGGAAGTTCATCTCGATCTTCAGCGTGCCGTCGCCGGAGCACGCCTCGCAGCGGCCGCCCTTGACGTTGAACGAGAACCGGCCGGGCTGGTAGCCGCGCACCTTCGCCTCGGTGGTCGCCGCGAACAGGGTCCTGATCTTGTCGAACACGCCGGTGTAGGTGGCCGGGTTGGAGCGCGGCGTCCGGCCGATCGGGGACTGATCGACCTGCACCAGCTTGTCCAGGTGATCCAGGCCGTTGACCCTGGTGTGCCTGCCCGGCACCTGGCGGGCGCCGTTGAGCTTGTTCGCCAGCACGGTGGCCAGGATGTCGTTGACCAGCGTCGACTTGCCCGAGCCCGAGACGCCGGTCACCGAGGTGAGCACGCCGAGCGGGAAGGAGACGTCGATGCCCTTCAGGTTGTGCTCGGTGGCGCCGACCACGGTGAGCTTGCGCTTCTTGTCCACCGGTCGGCGCACCATCGGCACCTCGATGCGCTCGCGGCCCGAAAGGTACGCGCCGGTCAGCGAATTCGGGTCGGTGAGCAGTTCCTGGTACGGGCCGCTGTGCACCACTCGGCCGCCGTGCTCGCCCGCCAGCGGGCCGATGTCGACCACCCAGTCCGAGGCGCGGATGGTGTCTTCGTCGTGTTCGACCACGATCAGCGTGTTGCCGAGATTCTTGAGCCGCGTGAGGGTTTCGATGAGTCGCCGGTTGTCGCGCTGGTGCAGGCCGATGGACGGCTCGTCCAGCACGTACAGCACGCCGACCAGGCCGGAGCCGATCTGGGTGGCCAGCCGGATGCGCTGCGCCTCACCGCCGGACAGGGTCGCGGCGGCACGGGACAGCGTCAGGTACTCCAGGCCGACGTCGAGCAAGAAGCCCAGGCGCGCCTGAACCTCCTTGAGCACCTGCCCGGCGATCGCGGCCTCGCGCTCCCCCAGCGTCAGCGAGTTGAGGAACTTCGAGCAGTCGCCGATCGACAGGTCGCTGACGTCGGCGATGGACTTGCGCTCCTCGGCCGCGGCGATGGTGACGGCCAGGATCTCCGGGCGCAGCCGCGCGCCGTTGCAGACGGGGCACGGGATATCGCGCATGTACCCCTCGTAGTGCTCCTTCATCTGCTCGGAGTCGGTGTTCTCCATGCGCCGCTGGAGGAACGGCATGACGCCCTCGAAGTCGGCGTAGTAGGAGCGCTTGCGTCCGTAGCGGTTGGTGTAGGAGACGTGCACCTGGTCGGCGCTGCCCTCGAGCACGGCCTTGCGCGCCTTGACCGGCAGCTCCCGCCACGGGGTGTCCATGGAGAAGCCGATGGCCTCGGCGAGGCCCGACAGCAGCCGGGTGAAGTACTCCGCGGTCTGCCCGCGCGACCACGGCGCGATGGCGCCCGCGGCGAGGCTGAGCTCGGGATCGGGAACCACCAGGTCCGGGTCGACCTCCTTGCGGATGCCGAGGCCGGTGCAGTCCGGGCAGGCGCCGTAGGGCGAGTTGAACGAGAACGACCTCGGCTCGAGATCCTCGATGTCGAGCGGGTGGCCGTTGGGGCAGGCGAGACGCTCGGAGAAGCGGCGCTCCCGGTCGTGGGCGTGCTCGTCGCGGTCGACGAAGTCCAGCACCACGATGCCGTCGGCAAGGCGCAGCGCGGTCTCGATGGAATCGGTCAGGCGCTGCTTGGAGGTCGGCTTGACGGTGAGCCGGTCCACGACGACCTCGACGTCGTGCTTCTCCTGCTTCTTCAGCTTCGGCGGATCGGTGAGCGGATACACCACGCCGTCGACCCGCACCCGGGAGTAGCCCTGGGTGTTGAGCTGGTCGAACAGGTCGACGAACTCGCCCTTGCGTGTCCGCACCACCGGCGCGAGCACCTGGAACTTGGTGCCCTCCTCCATGGCGAGCACCTGGTCGACGATCTGCTGCGGGGTCTGCTTGGCGATCAGCTCGCCGCAGACCGGGCAGTGCGGAGTGCCCGCCCGCGCGTAGAGCAGACGCAGGTAGTCGTAGACCTCGGTGATGGTGCCCACGGTCGAGCGCGGGTTGCGGTTGGTGGACTTCTGATCGATGGACACCGCGGGCGACAGACCCTCGATGAAGTCGACGTCGGGCTTGTCCATCTGCCCGAGGAACTGCCTGGCGTAGGCCGACAGCGATTCGACGTACCGGCGCTGGCCCTCGGCGAAGATGGTGTCGAAGGCGAGGCTGGACTTGCCGGAGCCGGACAATCCGGTGAACACGATCAGGCTGTCGCGGGGCAGATCGAGGTCGACCCCCTTCAGGTTGTGCTCCCGGGCTCCGCGCACGGTGAGGCGTTCCGCCACCAGGTGTGTCCCTTCTCGATCGTGTGTTGACGTGCAGACATACCCCCGTTGGCCACTCTAGGCCGGGGCACCGACAAGTTTCGTCCGAGCGGCCGCCGAGCTGCTCGGACACCGCACGCGCAGGGCCGTCAGCCCGCCCGTCGCGTGCCCTCCGACCGCCCGATGACCTGCCATCCGTGCGCGTCCACCGTGACGGTCAACACCTCCGGCCCGATCCGCAGCCCGCTGATCCGCAGTGGCAGATACCGCTCGGGCACGGCGGGCGCCACCTCCGCCGCGCCCGCACCCGGCTCCAGCCGGACCAGGCTGCGCAGGAACAGCAGCGGCGCGGCCGCGGCCCAGGCCTGCGGCGAGCACGAGGTCGGGTACGGCACCGGCGCGTCGAACTCGGCGCGGTCGAAACCGCAGAACAGTTCGGGCAGCCGGTAGCCGAACCGGACCGAGGCGTCGAGCACCGCGTCGATCACCCGGGTGGCGTGCTCGGTGAGTCCGTAGCGCATCAGCCCGGCCGCGCAGACCGCGTTGTCGTGCGGCCACACCGATCCGTTGTGGTAACTGACGGGGTTGTAGGCGCCCATGTCGCTGGACAGGGTTCGGATGCCCCAGCCGGTGAACATGTCGGGGGCGAGCAACCGGTCCGCGACCAGCGCCGCCTTGTCCTCGTCCACGATACCGGTCCACAGGCAGTGGCCGATGTTCGAGGTCAGCGCGTCGATCGGCCGTTTGTCGCGGTCCAGGCCGACGGCGTACCAGCCGCGTTCGGGCAGCCAGAACTTCGCGTTGAACTCGGCCTTGAGCCGGGCGGCCGCGGCGCGCAACCGGGCGGCGGTGTCTCGGTCGCCGAGGTCGGCGGCCAGCTCGGCCCTCGCCAGGTACGCCGCGTAGACGTAGCCCTGCACCTCGGCGAGCGCGATGGGCGGTTCGGGCAGCGTTCCGTCGGCGAAGTTGATCCCGTCCCAGGAGTCCTTCCAGCCCTGGTTGTCCAGACCGTGGTCGGCTTCCCGCCGGTATTCGACGAAACCGTCCCCGTCGGCGTCGCCGTAGCGCTGGATCCACTCGATGGCGCGGTCGGCGTGCGGCAGCAGCTCGTCGCGGGTGGCGGCGTCGAGTCCCCAGCGGTGCAGCTCGCCGAGCACCATGACGAAAAGCGGTGTGGCGTCGACTGTTCCGTAATACACCCGGTCCCCGCCGAGCAGTTTCGTCGCGGCCCGGCCGAAGCGGATCTCGTGCGGGATACGGCCGGGTTGCTCCTCGGTCGCGGTGTGCTCGCGGACGCCCTGGAGACCGGCCAGGCTCTGCAAGGTGCCGATGGCCAGCCTGCGATCCACCGGCAGCACCATCCACGAGGTGAGCAGCGAGTCCCGTCCGAACAACGCCATGAACCACGGCGCGCCCGCCGCGACCACCGCGCGCTCGGGACTGGCGGGATCGAAGATGCGCAGGGCGCCGAGATCGGCGACGGCGCGGCGCAGCACGGCGGCCAGCGTCGGGTCGCCGGTCCGCACCCGCGGCGAGTTCTCGTACCAGGCGCGCAGCCGCCGGGCGGGCGCGCTGTGCGCGATCGAGCTGCCGCACATGTGCCGGGGCGTGACCACTGCCGAGCCGAGCAACGGCTGATACTGGACGCACGTCGACCAGGACCCGCGCGCGGGCAGCCGGACCGACCAGCGCAGCCGTCTGCCGTCGAACGTCGCGTCCACTGCCCGAACCGCCACCGCGACGCCGAGCGCGGGCGCCGCGATTTCGAGACCGCCGTCGTCCACCCGGTCCTCGGTGTCGGGGCCCGCGCCGACGCGACCTTCCTTGACCTCGAACAGATCCGCGAAATCGGCGTCCACCTCGAGCGAGATCGCGCAGTCGATGGGCTCGCCGGAGAGGTTGCGCACGGTGAGGTCCTCGCGCATGCCGTCGCCGACGTGCCGTCCGACGATCACCAGCGCGGTGCTGTCGGCGCGGCCCGGCGGCGGCGCGGTGCGCGCGAGCAGCGTGGCGCTGTAGGGGTCGGCGTACTGCACGCTCAACGGTTGCGGCGCTTGGCCGTCCACGGTCAAGCGCCAGCGCGAGAGCACCCTGGTGTCGCGGACGAACAGGCCCTGCGCCCGGCGCGGCTCGATACCGCCGCCGGATTCGCTGAGGCAGAACGTGGATCCCTCGACGAGCGTGACCGCGCCCGCCGTCCCGTGTTGCGCGGGTCCGCTGCCCCACGGGTCCATGACGTCACCCGTCCTTGCGCCGGGGATCGGCCGGAGCGCTCGGGGCGTTCCGCGGTGTCGCTGAATCGGTCATCGTTCGACAACTTCCACGCGTGCGGTCCAGAAATCCAGCATACTCGGAACATCAATACGCCCAGGGCAATTCGACCCGTTCCGTTCGCCAGATATTCGCTGGGACGGGATTCCCGAGATCGGCCCCGGGGCGGGATCCATGCGTAAGGAGGGGCCGCGGTGATCAAGGTGTTCCTGGTCGACGATCACGAGATCGTCCGGCGAGGGCTGACCGATCTGCTGGAGAGCGATCCCGAGCTCGCGGTGATCGGCGAGGCGGGCGATGTCGCGCAGGCCATGGCGGGCATCCGCGTGGCCCAGCCCGATGTCGCGGTGCTCGACGTGCGGCTGCCCGACGGCAACGGCATCGAACTGTGCCGCGATCTGCTCGCCGAAATCGACGGCCTGCGTTGCCTGATCCTCACCTCTTATACCGACGAGCACGCCATGCTGGACGCGATCCTCGCGGGCGCTTCGGGTTACGTGGTCAAGAACATCAAGGGCATGGAACTGGCCGAGGCCATCAAGGCCGTCGGCGCGGGCCGCTCGCTGCTGGACAACCGGGCGGCGACGGCGCTGAAGGCTCGGCTGCGCGACAGCGTCGAGGCCGACGGACCGCTGGCCGGACTCACCGAACAAGAGCGCAAGCTGCTCGCATTGCTCGGCGAGGGTCTGACGAACCGGCAGATCGCCGCGCGGATGTTTCTCGCCGAGAAGACGGTCAAGAACTACGTGTCGCGACTGCTGGCCAAACTGGGCATGGAGCGGCGCACCCAAGCCGCGGTGCTGGCTTCGCGCCTGCGGGAGGCGTGAGCGGCTTCGCGCCATGTCCGAAGGAGCGGCGCTGCCCCTGCGGACGATGCTGCGGTTCAGTCCTTTTCGGCGGGCGCGACGATCGTCAGGTCACCGTCGTAGCGGCGGTAGAGCAGGTGACCGCGGCGGGTCTCCACGTCGGTGAAGAACAGGAACGGCAGGCCCGCCCCGCACAACCTGGTCGCCGCCTCGGACTCGCTGAGCAGCGGGCTCGGCTCCGAATGCACCGTCATCGGTAGCGAATTCGCGCTCAGCAGCCGGATCCGCTCGAGCGGGGTGATCGTGGTCCACTGGCGGACGAGTCGCACGCCGAACGGGTCCGACCAGTGCACGATGGCGTCCTCACCGGTCTCGGCGTCGGTGAACAGGTACGCGTCGTAGTCCATCGCGTCCATCACCGCGGTCGCCTCGGCGGGCGTTCCGGTGAGCAGCGCGCACTCCTTGCGGCGGATGATCGGCCGCTCCTCGGTGACCTTGGCCAGCGGCGGCCGCGCCGGATCCGGCCACGCCCGAGACTGATTGGCGACCAGCCTGCTGAGCTGACGGTCCAACCGCTCGACGGCGAAGGTCACGGCGAACCCGCGCGGCCCGGTGACCTGCACCCGGGTCGGTGTGTCGGGCAGCCGCACGTTGGCCTGCACCACCGTCGGTTCGTCCGAATCCGGTGGGGCGGTGACGCGCACGCGCGCGGGCACGTCCAAGTGGTGGCGGCGCAGCACCCGTCCGATGGCGCGCACGGCACGCGTCACGTCGGCGGGCGGCACTGCGCCGCGGGTGGTGACCGCGAGCTCCGGATCCGCGGCGCTGGACCAATGTTCCGAGGAGTACAACGATTGCAACGAATTCATAGGACACCTCTACTCTCAATTCACCCAGTGCCGCTATCCCACCTCTGCAACGTCGCCGCGAACAGGGCCGAAAGTCCCCGATCCGCGAATTACACTGGCTGAAGCGCTGTTCACGCGCCCACCCGAACAGGAACCGATATGACCGAAGACAGCGGTAACGGCCTGTACTCGGTACGCGACACGCTCTCGCAACTGCGCCTGCGCGAATTGCTCAGCGAGGTGAAGGAGCGTGTCGAGCTGATCATCGACTCGCGCGACCGGATGGACGGTCTCGTCGAGGCGATGCTCACCGTCACCTCCGGCCTCGACCTGGACGACACGCTGCGCGCGATCGTCCGCACCGCGACCAGCCTGGTCGACGCACGATACGGCGCGCTCGCGGTGCGCGGGCACGACAGGCAGGTCGTCCAATTCATCGATGAGGGTATGGACGAGGTGGTCCGGCAACGCATCGGCCGGCTGCCCGCCGGACACGGAGTGCTCGGCGTGGTGTTCAATCGCCCGAAACCGCTACGGCTGGACGACCTCACCGAACATGTCGAGTCCGTGGGCTTCCCGCCGGGACATCCGCCCATGCACACCTTCCTGGGCGTGCCGGTGCGCATCCGCGACGAGGTGTTCGGCAGCCTCTACCTCACCGAAAAGGCGGGCGGGCAACGGTTCACCGAGGACGACGACGTGCTGGTGCAGGCGCTGGCCGCCGCGGCGGGCATCGCCGTCGACAACGCGCGCCTCTATGAATCGGCCCGCACCAGGCAGGCCTGGATCGAGGCCACTCGCGATATCGCCACCGAATTCCTCGCGGGCACCGAATCCGAGCGTGTCCTCGCGCACGTGGTGGATCACGCGCGCACGCTGACCGGTTCGGACCGCTGCTTCCTCGCCGGACTCGACGAGCACGGAACAACAGACGAGATAGACGAACTCGTGCTCACCCAGTGGTCGGGCCCCGGCGCCGGGCACGAGGGCTGGCTCGCCTCGACCGAGGGCACGGCGCTGGGCGAGGCGTTCACCCGGCGCACGCCGCTGCGCTTCGACGACGCGGCGCGCATCGATCTCGGGGTGCCGCTGGCCGACGTGGGGCCCGCGCTGATCCTGCCGCTGTGCACGCCGGACGCCACGCTCGGCGTGCTCGTCGCGGTGCGCCCGGTCGGATCCGCGCCCTACGCCGACGAACTCGTCGAACTCACCGCCGCGTTCACCGACCAGGCCGCGCTGGCCATGCAGCTTGCCGATACCCAGCGGCGGATGCGCGAGCTCGACATCCTCGCCGACCGCGACCGCATCGCCCGCGACCTGCACGATCACGTGATCCAGCGACTGTTCGCGATCGGCCTCACCTTGCAGGGGTCGCTGCCGAAGGCGGTGATTCCCGAAGTGCGCCAACGGTTGTCGACCTCGATCAACGAGTTGCAGGAGGTCGTCCAGGAGATCCGCACGTCGATCTTCGATCTGCACAGCGACGGGCACAGCGCGGGATTGCAGCAGCGCATCGAGCGCGCGGTGCGCCAGCAGACGGCCGACACCACACTCAAGGCCACCGTCCAGGTGACCGGTCCGCTCTCCGTGCTGGAGGCCGAACTCGCCGACCACGCCGAGGCGGTGGTGCGCGAGGCGGTGAGCAACGCGGTGCGGCACTCGGGCGCCGACATGATCGCGGTGGAGATCAGCGTGGCCGACGATCTGACGATCGTGGTCACCGACAACGGTTGGGGCGTGCCGAATCACGTCATCCGCAGTGGGCTGCGGAATCTGGAGCAGCGGGCCGAGAAGTCCGACGGCAGCTTCACGGTGAGTCCGGCGGGCAAGTCCGGCGACGGGTCGAGTCTGCCGGGGACGCGACTACATTGGTCGGTGCCGCTGCCCGCGGATTGACGCCCGGCCCGAGCAGCGACTCACCGGCGTCGACGGCCGACGTAGCAGCGCGGCGGCAGCACCGACTTCGACCGTCCCGCAACAGCTCTGCGCCGAGCGGCCTCAGACTCCCGGCGGCCCGAGCACCAGCATCGAATTGTGCCCGCCCATACCCAGCGACGACTTCAGGGTGAGACCGCCCTCGAACGGCGTCGGTCCGTCCAGCAGCCGTGGGTGCGCCGGGGCCACGATCGGCGGAGCGGGCAGCACCCCGCGCTCGTAGGCCATGGCCGCGACGGCCACTTCCACACCCGCCGCGGCGCCCTGACTGTGCCCGGTGAGCGGTTTGAGCCCGTACACGTGCGGGCGATCGTCGAACACCCGCGCGAGGAGATCGCGCTCGGCGAGTTCGCACTGCCGCGTCCCGGTTCCGTGCGCGTTGAAATACGCGATATCGCCCGCTGTCACCCCGGCTTGGGCAAGCGCGCGGTGGGCGCAATCGATGATCTGCGCGTGCTCCGGCTCCACCGACACCACGTGGTAGCCGTCGTTGGTCATGCCGCCGCCGAGCACCGCCGCGTAGGGCCGCTCGACCTCGCGGGTCAGCACGAACGCCACCGACGCCTCGGCGAAACCGAAGCCGCGGCTGCCCTCTTGGAACGGGCGGCACGCCTCGAGCGGTTCGGCGTCGGTGATCGCGGCGCCGAGGCGGACGAAATGCTCTGCCATGTCCGGCGTCGCGGACATGTCGGTGGCCACGCAGAGCACGTCGTCGGCGATGCCGCTGTCGAGCCAGAGTTTCGCCGTGATCAGCGCGACGTTGGCCGAACTGCACGCCGCCGACACGTTCATCGAGGGACCGCGGAAGCCGAACTCCTGCATCAGCACCGAGATCGGGGTGGACGGCAGCAGCCGCAGGTAGTCGCGGGAGCGGCGATGGCCCTCGTCGACCTGGTAGAAGTCGCGCCAGTTCACCACGTCGCCGAGCACGATCGCGTGCAGCAGACCCACCGTGCGCCCCGGCCGCCAGCCGCGTTCGCGGGCGTCGGCGACCGCCTCCCGGGCGGATTCGTGCATGGCGCGGCCGTAGCGGCTGGTGCTCACCGCCTGGTCGCCGCCGTCGGGCACCAGGGTGACCCAGGCGTGCTCGTCGCGGCCCGGCCCGTACCCGGGTTGTAGCTGTGCCGCGGATTTACCGCTGAGCAGTCCCTGCCACAGGGACTCACGCCCCCATCCGTATCCGGTCACCGCACCGACCCCGGCGATGGACATATGATCTTGGTACCGCACTCTGTGTTCCGGATTGACGCCCGGCATGGCAACGCTCCTTCGCCGGATCCCCGGGCCGGACAACTCTCGGTCGGCTCTGTTCTCGAGGAACCGGAGTCTGTAATGATCACCGGTAGGGCACGACGAGGTGCCCGAACCGTGATCGAAGCAAGTGCGTCGACGCTGTGACCGCGCGCGCGTCGACACCAGAATAATCCCATGTTCCAATGGCCATAGGTCGGTCGACGATCGGGGGTTTGCGAGTGGGTGAGGAGACGACGGGCGGCGTCGTCGACGCCGAACAACTGGCGCAGCGCTACCGGTCATTGATCGAGCACACGCCGGACGGTATCTGCGTGCACGAGAACGGCATCATCGTCTACGTCAACCAGGCCACCGTCCGGCTGCTCGCCGCGCACAGCGCCGACGAAATCGTCGGCCAGCCGCTCACCCGTTTCGTCCACCCCGACTCGATCCCGGCCATGCGCGAACGCATCGAACTGCTCACCAGCAAGGGCACCGCCTCGGTGCCCACCGAGATGCTGTTGCTGCGCACCACCGGCGAGACGGTGCCGGTCGAGACGGTCTCGGTGCTCACGCCCTGGCACGATCACTTCGCCTACCAGGTGGTCATCCACGATCTGACCGCGCAACGCGCCGCCGAGGACGCCCAGCGCCGCGCCGAACAGCACTTCACCACCGTGGTCTCCCAGCTGGAGGAGGGCGTGGTCGTCATCGATCGGGGCGGGCGCATCGAGTCGGCGAACCCCGCGGCGCACCGCATCTTCGGCGGCGACGAGCGGCACGGCGACATCGTCGGGCGCACCATCGACGAGCTGCCGATGGTGCTGCTCGACGCCAACGCCCAGCCGCTGCCGCCGAGCAGGCATCCGATGGCGCGCACCCTGGCCACCGGCGAGACGATCACCGGCTACATCTTCGGGGTCGACCGCAGGGACGGGCAGCGGCGCTGGCTCTCGGGCAGCAGCAGGCTGCTCAACCCCGGCGACCCGGACTCCCCCGCGGTCTCCTCCTTCGCCGACATCACCGAATTCCGCGCCAGCCGACGGCAATTGGAGTACCAGGCGACGCACGACTCGCTGACCGGCCTGGCCAACCGCTCGCTGATCCTGTCGCAGCTGGCCAACGCGCTGGCCACCAGCGAGGACCTGCCGTACTCGACGGTGCTGTTCATCGACCTGGACGGATTCAAGGCGATCAACGACACCCTCGGCCACGCCATCGGCGACACCGTGCTGCAGATCGTCGCGCAACGGCTGCAGCGCGCCCTGCGCGCCGACGACCTGGTCGGGCGGCTCGGCGGCGACGAGTTCCTCGTGCTGCTCTCCGGCCGCGCCCGGCGGGTCGACCTGAACGTGCTCGTCGACCGGTTGCGCTCCACCATGTCCGAGCCGATCATCGCGCGCGGGCACCGTATCGCGGTGGACGCCTCGGTCGGCGTCACCGAACTCATCCCCGGCGACCGCCGCACCCCCGAGGCCGTGTTGCACGACGCCGATCTCGCCATGTACCAGGCCAAGCCGCCCGGCCAGCGCGACAGCGGTGTCGGCAAGGGCCGCACCAACAACACGCACGCGTCCTGAAAGTCACCGCATGATCGTCGAACACGCCCTGCTGCCGGTCCGGCCAGAACTGACCGCCGCCTTCGAAGCTGCCTTCGCCGAGGCGCGGCCGCTCATCGCGAGCATGCCCGGCTTTCGCTCGCTGACGCTCTCGCACTGCGTCGAGGCGCCGGGCACCTACCTGCTGCTGGTGGAGTGGGAGCGGCTGAGCGACCACGTGGACGGATTCCGGCGGTCGCCGGAGTACCAGCAGTGGAAGTCGCTGCTGCACCACTTCTACGAACCGTTCCCGGTGGTCCAGCACTTCGAGCCGGTACGCATCGAGCCGATTTCGGCGCCTCCACCTGCGGTTACGGCGAGTGCGCCGAACGCGCAGTAGACTCGACAACTCTGTTTTCCGACGTGCGCGCGGGATCGACGCGCCCGTTCGCCCCTTCGCGGTGACAAGGAGTCCAGTTTGCCCGACCGCCTCGCCCACGACCGTGCCGTCACCGACGGCGCGGTCGAGCGGCCCCGCGAAATCGACAAAGAGCAGGCGTACCTATCGGTGCTCTACGAGCGGCTCGACGGGATGCGCGCGTACGCCAAGAACAGGCTGCGCACCGTGCTGCTGGAGACCGGTGGCACCCCGCAGGCGCGCAGCGAGCGCGAGTCGTTCACCCAGCTGTACTCCGAGGATCTGGCCAAGTACGACGCCGCCGAGCACGGCCTGTGTTTCGGCCGTATCGACCTGAACGGTGACGAACCGCGCTACATCGGGCGCCTCGGCATCCTCGACGAGAAGGACGACTACGCCACCCTCCTGCTGGACTGGCGCGCGCCGCTGGCCCGCCCGTTCTACCTGGCCACCACCGCGACGCCGGACGGCGTGACCCGGCGCCGCCACATCCGCACCCGCAACCGGCGGGTCACCGCGGTCAACGACGAATACCTGGACCTCGCTGCCGCCGAGCAGGCGGGCACGGTCGATTCCGACGGCGGCGTCGGCAGCGAGAGCGCGCTGCTGGCTGCGCTCAACGCGGCCCGGACGGGCCACATGAACGACATCGTCGAGACCATCCAGAGCGAGCAGGACGCGATCATCCGTTCCGAGCACAAGAGCGTGCTCGTGGTCCAGGGCGGACCGGGGACCGGCAAGACCGCGGTGGCGCTGCACCGCGCGGCCTACCTGCTCTACACCTATCGCCAGCAGCTGGCCAAGAGCGGCGTGCTGATCATCGGACCGAACGCGACCTTCCTCGACTACATCGGCCAGGTGCTGCCCTCGCTCGGTGAGACCGGCGTGCTGCTGTCCACCATCGGCGATCTCTACCCCGGTGTGAAGGCGACCCGCGAGGATTCGCTGCGCGCCGGTCAGATCAAGGGCGCGCTGAGCATTCTCGAAGTGCTCAAGCAGGCCGTCCGCGACCGGCAGGAGGTTCCCGCCGAACCGATCCGGCTGAGCTTCGACGGCTATCCGGTGACGCTGGACAAGAAGATCGCGACCAAAGCGCGCGGCCGGGCCCGGTCCTCGCGCCGCCCGCACAACCTGGCCCGGCCGATCTTCGCGAGTTCGGTGATCGACGCGCTCACCGATCAGCTGGCCCAGACCATGGGCGCCGAGCTCTCCGGCGGCCCGAGCTTGCTCAGCCGCACCGATCTCGCCGAGATCCGCGACGAGATGAAGTCCGATCCCGGCGTGCAGGCGGCCATCGCGCGGCTCTGGCCGATCCTGTCGCCGCAGGACGTGCTCGCCGATCTCCTGGCCGACCCGGCGCGGCTGGACCGCGCGGCGGCGAGCCTGAGTCCGGAGGACCGCGCGGAACTGGTTCGCCCCGACGACGGCGAGTTCAGCGCCGCCGACGCGCCCCTGCTCGACGAACTCGCCGAGTTGCTCGGCGTGGACGACACCGAGGAGCGGGAGCGGGCCCGCCGCCGCTGGCGCGCGCAGCTGGCCGAGGCGCAGGACGCGCTGGACATCCTCACCGGCTCGGCGCCGCAGGATCTCGAGGACGAACTCGACCCCGAGATCCTGATGGCCTACGACCTGATCGACGCGAGCCAGCTGGCCGAGCGCCAGGACGTGCGCGCCAGGCAGACCACCGCCGAACGCGCCGCGGGCGACCGCACCTGGACCTACGGGCACGTCATCGTGGACGAGGCGCAGGAGCTCTCGGAGATGGCGTGGCGAATGGTGATGCGGCGCATCCCGAACCGCTGGGTCACCGTGGTCGGCGACGTGGCGCAGACCGGCGACCCGGCGGGCGCCTCGTCCTGGCAGCGGATGCTGGAACCCTATGTGGCGCAACGCTGGAAGCGCACCGAGCTGACGGTGAACTACCGCACCCCCGCCGAGATCATGGCGGTCGCCGCCGAGGTGCTCGCGGTGATCGACCCGGAGGCCACAGCGCCGCGTTCGGTCCGTGAGACCGGCAATCCGCCGCGGGCGCACCGGGTCGACGCGGCCGAATTGTCCAGCGCGCTAGGCCGTTTGGTGGCCGCCGAGCAGGGGCCGGGCACCACAGCGGTGATCGCGCCGCACCCGCTGGTCGCCGAGCTGGCCGATCTGGCCGGGGAGTCGGTGCGGGTGTTGACGGTGCACGACGTCAAGGGCCTGGAGTTCGACGCGGTGTTCCTGGTGCAGCCCGCGCGCATTCTCACGGAATCGCCGCGCGGGATGAACGACCTGTACGTGGCGCTGACCCGCGCCACCCAGCGGCTCACGGTGGTGCACAGCGAGGATCTGCCGGAGGTTCTGTCGGCGCTGGATTCCGAGTAGCCGCCGAACGCGCGAAAGCTCCGCATCGCACCCGAACGGGCGATACGGAGCTTTCGCGGGAAGCTGTCAGCGAACGGTGTGCACGATCAGGACGTCCGTGCGGGACTTGCGCGCCACGTCGGACGGCACCGAGCCGAGCAGGCGGCCCGCCAGCGTGTTCAGGCCGCGGTTACCGACGACCAGCAGGTCCGCCTGGGTCTCCTTGATCAGGTTGAGCAGCGACTCCACCGGCTCACCGACAATGGCGCGCTCGACGATCTCCTTGGCGCCCGCGGCCGTCGCCTTGTCCCTGGCGGTGCGCAGGATCTCGTTGGTCGGGGCGGAACCGCGCACCTGGTAGGCCTCGTCCTTGAGCACGTCCGCCGCGGCGGCGACGTCACGGTCGTCGGTCGGATAGTAGGCGCAGGCCACGATCAGGGTGGAGCCGGCATCGCCAGCCAGTGCCGCAGCCTTCTCGACGGCCTTGTACGACGACTCCGATCCATCGGTACCGACGACAATGGTCCGGTAGGCGGTCATTTCTCCTCCAACTGTGCGGGTCGGGTGCCGACGTCCAGCGTCCCGGCAGAGTCGGGCACCAGCGCGGCGACTGCGCTCGACCATAGCCGCTATCCGGGCGGAAACAGCAGAAATCGCAACACATCACACTCGCCCATGCCCGGCTTTTCGCTCCGGCGTTCGAGCACCGAATGCGGTGGAGCCTTGGCGACCTGCGTGGATTCAATTTCTCGCGGATAATCCTGTGATTCTTCACAACCGCCATGAACGTTCTTGCGCGCCTGGGATATTCATCACAGGATACCGTCGCGCGGCGTGCGTCACACCGCCGCGCGGCGCCTCGGCGCCTACCCCGCCGAGCTCTTGACCAGTCGTGTTGAGTCTCGCCGCGGCGGCTCGCCCGCACATCGTCGCCTCCGCGACCCTCCGAATATTCGCTTATCGGCGGGATTCACCGGCCGTCGCGCCGACCAAATCGGACGCCGTGCGCAGCGAATGCCGCGCGTACTCCAGCGGCGCCATTCCGATCTCCGCGGTGAACTCACGAGAGAAATGCGCCTGATCGAAATAGCCGAGTTCGACAGCGAGCGCGGCCAAATCCCCGACCCAGCCCTTGGCGAGCAGATCCGCGCCATCCTGCAGCCGATAGCGGCGAAGCACCCATTTCGGGCCCGCGCCGACGTAGCGGCGGAACATCCGCTGCAGGGTGCGCACCGGCACCCCGAACCGCTCGGTGATCTGGTCCACCCTGGTGAGCGCGCGGTCGTGCTCCATCGCGTGGACGATCCGCGTCACCAACTGAAAGGTGGGGTCCTGATCACCGGCGCGCGGCGCGAGGAAATCCTCGATCAGCACGCGGCGGTCTTCGTCGGATTCGGCGGCAAGCACCCGTTCGGCGAGCCCCTCGGCGTCCGGGAACACCTCGGTGAGCGGCAGCGAACGATCACGGAGGGAACCGACGTCCATGCCGGTGAAAGCGCCGAACCCGCCCGCGCGGAACCGCGCGCCGAAGGTCAGCCCGCGGCCGGTCAGCTCCCGGGTGTACTTCGTGGTGCACACTCCGTTCACGAAGCCGCCGATACGGTGCGCGGAGTGTTCGAAGGTGACGTTCACGCACGGGAACGACAGCACCTCCGCGACATACGGTGGGCGATCGCGCAGATCCCAGTGCACGACCCAGTACCAGTCGACGAACTCGCCGACCCGCGGGCCCGGCGCGAGCCGAGTCAGGCTGCGATGCCGAGATTGCTCCCCCGGGTGCAGGATTCCCTTCTCGCTGTCCATCGGAGTCCGTTCGTCAGCGACCATCGCGCGCCTCCCCCGGAGGTTGTCGCTTTCTTACAAGAGCGGGCGCGCCGGCCCTGACAGAGTCGAAGTCATGACGACATCGGTGAACCCCATCCCCTCCGGCTACCACTCGATCACCTGTTTCCTCGCGGTCGCCGACGCGAACAAGGCCATCGAGTTCTACTCCGCGGTCTTCGGCGCCAAGGTGATCAGCCGCAACGACCTGCCCGACGGGCAGCCCGCGCACGCCGAACTCCAGATCGGCGACTCGACGCTGCAACTCGGTATGCCCATGCCCGCCAACGGTGTTCAGGCCCCGAACGGCGAGTGGGTGCACACCTCGATCGTGCACTACTGCCCCGACGTCGACGCCGTCGTCCAGCGCGCGATCGAACACGGCGCGCGCAGCGCCGAGGAGCCGCAGACCTTCGTCAGCGGCGACCGCTTCGGCGTCGTGATCGATCCGTTCGGCCACCGATGGGCGGTGATGACCCGCGTCGAGGACGTCCCGCACGAGGAGGCCCAGCGCCGCGTCCAGGAGTGGATGGCGTCGCAGAGCTGACGCCGCGACGGACGCCATCGCGACTCAGCTCAGTCCGGCGGCGTCCATGCCGCGCAGTTCCTTCTTCAGGTCGGCGATCTCGTCGCGCAGCCTGCCCGCCAGCTCGAACTGCAACTCGCGGGCCGCGTTCATCATCTGCGCGGTGAGTTCCTTGACCAGGTCGGCGAGTTCGGCGCGCGGCATCGATTTGATGTCGCGTCCCTCGTAGACGCCCGCGCTCACCGCGCGACCGGGTTCGCCCTGGGCGCGGCGGCCGCGGCTCACGTTGCGACCCGAGCCGCCGACCTCGACCTCGTTCTCGTCGGCCTCCCGGTACACCTGGTCCAGGATGTCGGCGATCTTCTTGCGCAACGGCTGCGGGTCGATGCCCATCTGCTCGTTGTAGGCCACCTGCTTGGCCCTGCGCCGCTCGGTCTCCTCGATCGCGTGGCGCATGGAGTCGGTGACTTTGTCGGCGTACATGTGCACTTCACCGGAGACGTTGCGAGCCGCGCGGCCGATGGTCTGGATGAGGCTGGTGCTGCTGCGCAGGAAGCCCTCCTTGTCGGCGTCCAGGATCGCGACGAGGGAGACCTCCGGCAGGTCGAGGCCCTCGCGCAGCAGGTTGATGCCGACGAGCACGTCGTACTCGCCGAGGCGCAGCTGGCGCAGCAACTCGACGCGGCGCAGCGTGTCGATCTCCGAGTGCAGATAGCGCACCCGGACACCGAGCCCGAGCAGGTAATCGGTGAGGTCCTCGGCCATCTTCTTGGTGAGCGTGGTGACCAGCACCCGCTCGTCCCGGTCGGTGCGCTGCCGGATCTCGTGCAGCAGGTCGTCGATCTGGCCCTTGGTCGGCTTCACCACCACCTGCGGGTCGACCAGGCCGGTCGGGCGGATGACCTGCTCGACCACCTCGCCGCCCGCCTGCCCCAGCTCGTACGGGCCCGGCGTCGCGGACAGGTACACCGTCTGCCCGATGCGATCGGCGAACTCCTCCCAGGTGAGCGGGCGGTTGTCGATCGCGGACGGCAGTCGGAAGCCGTACTCGACCAGATTCCGCTTGCGCGACATGTCGCCCTCGTACATGCCGCCGATCTGCGGCACGGTGACATGCGACTCGTCGATGACGAGCAGGAAGTCCTCGGGAAAGTAGTCGAGCAGCGTCGCGGGCGCCGACCCGGCCGCGCGGCCGTCGATGTGGCGCGAGTAGTTCTCGATGCCGGAGCAGAACCCGACCTGCCGGATCATCTCCAAGTCGTATTGGGTGCGCATGCGCAGGCGCTGGGCCTCCAGCAGCTTGCCCTGGCGCTCGAACTCGGCGAGACGCTCCTCGAGTTCCTGTTCGATGTCGCGGGTCGCGCGCTCCATCCGGTCCGGGCCCGCCACGTAGTGGGTCGCCGGGAAGATGCGCAGCGTGTCCACCTTGCGCACCACGTCTCCGGTCAGCGGGTGCAGATAGTAGAGCGCCTCGATCTCGTCGCCGAAGAACTCGATGCGCACCGCGAGTTCCTCGTAGGACGGGATGATCTCGACGGTGTCGCCGCGGACGCGGAACGACCCGCGGGTGAAGGACAGGTCGTTGCGGGTGTACTGCACGTCGACCAGCAACCGCAGCAGCGCGTCCCTGTCGACCTCGGTGCCGACCTCGAGCTGCACCGAGCGGTCCAGGTAGGACTGCGGCGTGCCGAGGCCGTAGATGCAGGACACCGAGGCGACCACCACCACGTCGCGGCGGGACAGCAGGCTCGAGGTCGCCGAGTGGCGCAGCCGCTCCACATCGTCGTTGATCGAGCTGTCCTTCTCGATGTAGGTGTCGGTCTGGGCGATGTACGCCTCGGGTTGGTAGTAGTCGTAGTACGAGACGAAGTACTCGACCGCGTTGTGCGGAAGCATCTCGCGCAACTCGTTGGCCAGCTGGGCGGCGAGCGTCTTGTTCGGCGCCATCACCAGGGTCGGGCGCTGCAACTTCTCGATGAGCCATGCCGTGGTGGCCGACTTACCGGTACCGGTGGCGCCGAGCAGGACGACGTCGCGCTCGCCAGCCTTGATCCTGCGCTCCAACTCCGCGATGGCCGCGGGCTGATCACCCGCGGGCTGGTGCTCGCTGACCACCTGGAACTGCCCCTCGGTGCGCTCGATGGCGCCGACGGGACGGAACTCCGAATGCGCGAGCGGGGTCGCGCCCTCGGCGGGAATCTCGGTAGCGAAAGCCATGACAATCAGCGTAGGCCCAGGCACCGACAGATTTCGCGGCTCGGTGACCCGGCGCACGCGCGGGCCCTGTCAGTGGGGCCGAACTCCCCTCCTGCTCGGCCCCACTCCCGGCGGAGCGGAAACCGAACGGAACACTCGTGCCTGGGCCGCGGTCCAGGATATCGACAGCAGTTATCGGTTGGCAAATCCTGTAATTTCAATTTTCAATTACCCCTCGCCACCTGCTCCGACCGCGAGCGCGCGGCGAACCCGCGGCACCGACAACGCGCATCGCGCGCAGGACTCGACGGAACGGCCGCGACGGTAGATTCTGACTGCATGACACAGGCACCAGCAGTGAACGTGCACCGACCCAAGGTCGAGTACTTCGATGTCGCGAGCCTGACCAACACTGACCCCAAGGGGTTCGTGCGGCCGGTCGAGAGCTACCGCGTCGAACCGTGGGGCCTGTACATGGCGCGCACCGCCGACCATCCGCAGTTCCACTACATGGAGTCCTGGCTGCTACCCGAACTCGGCCTGCGCGTAACGGTTTTCCACTACAACCCGGCGCACCGGCGCGATCAGGACTACTACCTCGACCTCGGCGAGTTCACCAGGATCGAGCCGAAGAAGTGGCGGTCGGTCGATCACTACCTCGACATCGTGGTGCGCTCCGAGCGCGAGACGATCCTGCTCGACGTGGACGAACTGCTCGCCGCGCACGCCGCGGGTCTGATCAGCGCCGCCGAAGCGGAGGCGGCCATCCAGCACGCCACCGCCGCGATCGACGGCATCGCCGCGCACGGCCACTCCCTCGACAACTGGCTCGCCACCCGCGACATCGAGTTGACCTGGCTCTGACCATCCACCCGTGAACGCCGATCGCCCGGCGGGACAGGTTCCCGCCGGGCGATCGCTTTCACCGCACTCGACGACCTCGGTCGCTGAACCGCGCCGGTTTGCGACGGGCTTGCTCACCCGCTCCCGAGGCCACGCGCCCACGAAGAACGATGCCGTTGAGGAGAAATGCCGGAAATTCTGGGACGGCCGTTCGGTCGGCTGTCAAGATCATCCAGAAGAATGGCGGCCGCGCCGGAACCGGTTACCTCGCGGTATCGATATCGGCGGGCATCCCGATATGACGGCCGCCACTTCCCCTGCACGCACCAGAAGCACAGCATCCGGCTTTCCGAAGAATTTCCGGTGAAGTAGTCCGAAATGGTGGATTCGCGCCGTCGACGGTCAGCCGAGCACCCGTCGATAGGCCGCGTCGAACCACGGTTCCTTGACGGCGTAGTACGCCTCCGACGCGGCGTCGTCGGCAAGCCCGGCCGCCTTGGCCTCCGCCTCGCGCTTCACCGCGAGGTACTCCTCGCGGGCCGTCGCGTCCGTGCGCAGCCAGTCGCGGAACGCCAGCGCGAACCGCTGCCCCGGCGACCCGTCCACCCGGATGTGCACGTTGGCGAGGCGGCCTGGGTCGGCGTTGCCGTGCAGCCGCTTGACCCAGCGGGCGGTGTCGGTCCCGTCCGGGTCGCCCTCGGTCGGCTTCGGGTTGTCCTGCGTGACATGCGCTTTCACCGGGAACCCGGCCGCGCCGAGCGCGTCGCGCAGTCCGTCGGCCGCCGCCAGATCCGCCACGGTGACCTGCAGATCCAGCACGTCTTTCGCGGGCAGGCCCGGCACCGCCGTGGACCCGATGTGATCGATACGGGAGGCCGCCGCGCCGCAGGCCACCCACAGTCGCGCGATCAGCCGCTGCGCCTGCGCGGCCCATTCCGGGTCGTGCGGCGCCAGCCGCAGTTCCCGTCGCGCCGCGGGCGTCTCGGTGCGCAGATTGCGCTCGAACGGCACCAGCCGCTCCTCCCACAGCCGGTGCACCACGGCCTCGACCGCGCCCGCCGGGCCGCTGTTGTCCAGCAGGACGTCGGCCACCGCGCGCCGCTGTTCGTCCGTCGCCTGCGCCGAAATTCGGGCCCGCGCATCGGCTTCCGTGACACCTCGGAATTCCACGAGACGACGAATTCGAGTTTCCGCGTCGACGTCGACGATCAACACCAGATTCATCAATGGCGCCAAGCCATTTTCCACCAACAGCGGAATATCTTGGACGACAATGGCGTCCGCCGGGGCCGCCGAAATCAATTCCGCGGTGCGCTTTCCGACCAGCGGGTGGGTAATGGAATTCAAGGTTGCGCGAGCCGCGTCGTCGGCGAACGCGACGGCCGCGAGCGCGGGGCGGTCCAAACCGCCGTCCGCTGCGAGGATGCCGGGGCCGAACGCCTCGACCAAGGCCGCGAGCCCCTCGGTGCCCGGCGCGACGACCTCCCTGGCGATGAGGTCGGAATCGACGATCACCCCGCCACACTCGGCGAGGATCCGCGCCACCGTCGACTTGCCAGCTCCCATGCCTCCGGTGAGGCCGATCCGCAACATTCGTTCAGTTTCGCATCCACCGCCCCCACCGGGACGACCGCCCGGCGGGTGCACACCGCGCGAACACGCGGATTACCCACTCACTTCGTGAATTTCACGCTCGGCAACGCCAATTGCCCGTTCCGTGACGCGGCCGAGACCGATTCGCAACATTTACGCCGGGGCCGTGGCGCGGCCCGACAACTTTCCGACACGCCGGGGCAATTACTTCCGCAAAATACTGTGTTCCACACTTTCGTTCCGCTAATCTTCGCCGTGGCGATCCAGGCCAGTACCAGCAAGCAAAGGAAATCCATTGGGCACCAGAATCAACCAGACGGGTCGCCACCGCCTGGGTATGGCGGGCGGGGTGCATTGCCTCGAGATCCCCGCCGTCGCGGCCGCGCTCGCCGAGCACCGCCGCTCTTGGTTCACCGCATTGATCAGTCCGGCGCGCCACAGCTTCGCGGCCATGCGAAAACGCTCCACCGTGGCCGCGACCTACTGGGTACCGGCGACCGCCAGCTGAGCTCGTTCCACGACAATGGCCCAGCCGCTCGGCTGGGCCATTCGCGTGCGCCGAGCCGGGCTCAGAGCTCGGCGCCCTCCACGACGGCGGTGAACTCGCGCACCTCGGCGCGGAAGCGGGCGAGGCCCTCCCGGTCGAGGCCGGTGGCGCCGGCGATCTTCCGCGGAACCTCCCTGGCCCGTTCGCGCAGCGCCACACCGGCCTCGGTCGGCCGCACCAGCACCGAGCGCTCGTCCTCCGCCGAACGCACCCTGCTGATCAGCCCGGTGGTCTCCAGCCGCTTCAACAACGGCGACAGGGTCCCCGAGTCGAGGTCGAGCGCCTCGCCCAGTTCTTTCACCGTCACGGTTTCGCGCTCCCACAGCACCAACATCACCAGGTACTGCGGATAGGTCAGCCCGAGGTCGTCCAACATCGGCCGGTAGAGCCGCGTGAGCGCCCGCGAGGCGGCGTACAGCGCGAAGCACACCTGGTTGTCGAGCTGGAGCTCGCTCGTCTGTGTCATGGTCACCACCTCTTTCTCGAAGGTAGTAGCCGATTGAGTGGCCCGCAATTCACCCGGCGCGATCCGGCGTTGGCGAAAGTGCGATCTTCGCATTGCGACCTGGGCGTTCGCTGGCTGCCGCCGCCTCGGCCGCGTGATCGAGCGGGTGCACCGCCGCGATGGTCAGCCGCAGTTCGCCGCCGGCGGCGAGCTCGACCAGTTCGCGCAGCACCCTGGTGCGCTCGGCGGCGCCGATCTCCTGGGCCCGCTGGGCGCCCCAGAAGCCTTTCACCACAGCCTGTTTGAAGATGAGGGTGCCGGGCGAGATGGTCCACGGCTGACCGGACAGCGCGCCGAAAGAGATCAGCTCACCGTTCGGCGCGAGCAACTCGAGCAGGTCGGCGCCCGCCGGACCACCTACCTGATCCACGGCGCGCACGATCGGCGCACCGCCGGTGGCCGCGGCGGCCTGGGCGAGCCAGCCGTCGGTCTCGGTGTCGACGACCGGTTCGTAGCCGAGTTCGCGCAGCGCGCGCACCGACGCCTGGCCGCGCACCAGATTCAGCACGCGTACGCCGCGGCGGCGCGCCAGCAGATTCAGCAGTCGCCCCACCGCGCCGTTCGCGGCGTTGATCACCACCCAGTCGCCCTCTCGGACGCGCAGGTCGTTCAGCAGCACCGCGGCGCTGAAGGGCATCGCGAGCAACTGGGCGGCCGTCTCGTCGTCGATCGAGTCGGGCACCGGCAGCGCCTGCGCCGCCTTGGCGACGAAGTACTCGGCCCACACCTCAGTGGCGCCGGAGACCGCCACCCGCTGACCCACGGACCGGTCGGTCACGCCCTCTCCCACCGCGTCGATCCGCCCGACGCCTTCGGTGCCGGGAATCGCGGGCAACGGCGGCCGGTAGCCGTAGACGCCGCGGATGATCGCGAGGTCGTGGTTGTGGATCGGCGCGAGATCCAGCGCGATCCGCACCTCGCCGGGACCCGGCTCGGGCAGCGGCCGATCCGCCGTGGCCAGCACATCCTTCGGCTCCCCGAATTCTTCGATGACAACGGCTCGCACGTCCGCCTCCTTCGCTAGTGGTTCGCGATACCGGATCCAGGGTAGACCACAATTAAATTGCGCCCAATGCAATAGCCGAGTGGATCGTGTCACCCTGAGGGCCGCGGTACCCGGTCGGAGTCGGTCCACACCCTCGTCACTCGAAGCGACCAGGTGACGAGGCGGGCACAGAGTCAGTCCACCGGCGAATCTCCCGACGCCCGGCGCGCCGACCACGCGTCGATCACGCCGTTCAGCTGGGCGACCACCGTCGCGAGCCCCGACAGATCGCCGCCGATCTGGTACGAGCGCAGCTCGGCGGGCGCGGGCAGTTTCGCGACGATTTCGGGCAGGTTGGCGACCAGGGTGGCCTGGATGTTGGCGTCGTTCTGCGCGTTGGCGGTGGCGACGCGTTCCCGCTCGCGCTGCACGACCAGCAGCTCGCCCTCGTGTTCGGCGCGCTGCCGCGCCGTCGTCAGCGCCAGCTCGCCGTCCACTTCCATGCGGCGTAGCTCTTGGCGCAGGCGCAGGTTCTCGAGCTGCTCGGCGTGCTGTTCGCGTTCCAGCCGCACGGCGTGCAGCGCGGTCTGCTGCGCGAGCTCGGCGACCGCGCGCTGGTCGTCGTGTTCGCGGGTGGTGCGCCGCATCCGTTCCGCGGTCTCGCGGTCGAAGCGCGCCGCCTCGTTGCGGTCGCGCAGCTGCGCGAGTTCGCGCTCGTTCTCGATGCGCCGTTCCTCGCCCGCCCGCTGCGCGGCCGCCTCCCTGGCCGAAATCGCCTCCTGCGCGGCGAGTTCCGCCAGGCGAGCGACCTGATTCTGTTCGGTGCGGTAGGGCTTCTGCAGGTTCTCCCACAGCGTCGAGGAACTGACCACCGCCTCCTTGATCTGCACGGTGACGATCCGCAGTCCGAGTCCGCGATCACCGCCGCCGGTCTGCGCGTCCCCGCTGCCTTCGGCGACCGCGCGCAACCGGGCGGTGAGCTCTTCGATGATGGGCTGCTTGTCGCTGAGGACGTCGCGCACGCCCATAGTGGACACCTTGTCCTTGATGGCGGCCTCGGCTTGCTCGCGCAGCTGAATGTTGACCAGCCGCATGGGATCCTCGGCGTCGGAGAAGTCGAGCTTGCGGTACGCGGTGCCGAAATCCTCGATGATCCACTGCACGTAGCCCTGCACCAGCACGCCCTGTAGTTCCCGGCAGATGCAGTAGGCGTTGATCAGGATGGTCTGCATCGCGCCCGGCACCACGAGATAGGAGTCGGTGGCCGGGTTGTAGCGGAACGACACACCCAGCCCGATGTGCAGCGGTTCGGCGCGCCCGCGCCTGGTGTGCACGACGAACGCGTTGGGCGGCACCAGCACCGTGCGCCACCGCCAGACGCCGGTGACCCGGACCTCGACCGGTCCCGCGCCCTGCCCCTGGGCGCCGTGTCCCTGAGCGCCCAGGCCGACTCGGTCGGCCCGTTTCGCCAGCGCGCCGCGCGGCAGCATCGGAGCGCCAGGCGCTTGCGGCGCGGGCGCTCCCACGGCAGCGGGCTTGCGCGTGCGCAGATCGGTTTCCAGCGCCGCCTGCTGCGCGACGACCTGATCGAGATAGGTGTTCTTGCCCGGATTGCTCCCCATGGCCCGGCACACTACCGGCGAATCCGCCTGCTCCCAACAGTTTTCGTGCGGCGCACGACGCGGAACTCACCTTGCCGCGGACAGCTCGCTCACCGCGAACATGACGTCCGTCACAGCTGGTAGTCACTTGCAGAAAACGGGAACCCCAACCTAGGCTGACCGAGAAACCTGATAGTGACTATCAGGTACCTGACAGGAGGGGCCATGTCGCTACCGACCCTGACCAAGGAGCCCGGCCAACGACCCGTCCCGCCGCCGCGGCTGCGCGCGCTCGGACGCTGGGGCGCGGCCATGGCTCGGCACCGCCGAATCGTCCTCGCCGTCTGGCTGCTGCTCGTGCTGCTCGGCGGCGCCGCCTATCCGCTGCTGCACGATCGGCTCGGCGCGCCCGACTACACGGTGCCGGGTTCGGCGTCCAGCGAGGCGGATCGCCTTGCGGCACAACACTTCGCGCAGTTCGGCGCCGAACAGGACCTGCTCGTCTTCCACTCGGAGCGGTTCACCGCCGACGCTCCCGAATTCCGTGCCGCGGTCGACCGCGCGCTCGTCGCCGCGCGCGAGACCGCGGGCGTCACCGGCGCGCTCGGACCGTTCCAGGGCAACGCCGACGCGCAGATCTCCGCCGACCGGCACACCGCCCTCGGCATCGTCGGCCTGGAGGGCGACATGTCCGAGCGGGTCGCGGTCGCCAGCCGGTTGCAGTCGACCGTCACCGCGATCTCCGACGCCGACATCCGCGTCGCCGTCACCGGTTACGGCCCGGCCCAAGCCGATCTGATGGAGATCGAGACCGCCGACATGCAGCGCGCCGAGACCATCGGACTGCCCGTCGCGGCCGCCGTGCTCGTCCTCGCGCTCGGCGCGCTGGCCGCCGCGACGCTGCCGATCACGGTGACCGCCGCGGGCATCGCCGCGGCGGTGGGCGCGCTGTTCGGCCTGACCACCTTCCTGACCTTCGACTCGCTGGTGCTCTCGGTCGCGACCATGATCGCCACCGGCACCGCGATCGACTACGCCATGTTCATCGTCAGCCGGTTCAACGAGGAACTGACCAGGCGCGGGGTCCGCGACCGCTCGGCGCGCGCGGAGATCGACCGCGCGGTCGCCGTCGCGCTCGACACCACCGGGCGGACGGTGCTCGCCTCCGGTCTCATCGTGCTGATCTCGCTCTGTTCGCTGGCCGTGGTCGGCCTGCCGATGCTCGACGGCGTCGCGATCGGCGTGGTGACGGCCGTGCTGGCCACGTTGTCGGCGGCCGTCACGCTGCTGCCCGCGCTGCTGGCGACGCTCGGTCCCGCCGTGAACCGGGGAGCGTTACCCGCGCGATTGCGTCCCGCGGAGACCCGCTCGACGACGGCGTCGACTGCCTGGGCGCGCTGGGCGCACACCGTCATGCGCAGACCGGTGGTGTTCGGCCTGCTCGGCGTAGCCGTCCTGGCGGTGGCGGCCGCGCCGATCACCGGCATTCGCTACGGCATCGACATGGGTCTCGATTCGCTCGGCGACCGCCCGAGCGGCCAGGCGACCCGGCTGGTGCGAGACAACTTCGGCCCCGGACTGCTCGCCCCGGTCTCGGTGCTCGCGACCGGACCCGACGACGGGCCGCTGCTGAGTGCGGCGCAATCGCAAGTGCACGAGTTCGCCGACGAACTGTCCCGCGATCCGCGCGTGGCCACGGTGCTGCCCCAGCAATCGGAGGGACGGATCATGGTCACGGTGGTGCCGCGGGAGTCCTTCGACTCCACCGCCGTCGCCGAACTCACCGACGACATCCGTTCCCGCGCCGTGGAAGTCGAGGGCGCGCAGTTGCGCGTCGGCGGAACGCCCGCGACCTTCGCCGAAGTGTCCGAACGGATCACCGCCCGCTTCCCGTGGGTGATCGCCCTGGTGCTGACGGTCTCGCTGGCCTTCCTGATCTTGGCGTTCCGCAGTATCGTGCTCGCGGTCAAGGCCATTCTGCTGAACCTGCTGGCCACCGGCGCGGCGCTCGGCATCACGGTGGCCGTATTCCAGTACGGCGTCGGCGAATCCGTGCTCGGCTTCCAGGGCACCGGGTTTCTCCAGGTGTATCTGCCGATGCTGGTGTTCGCGGTGCTCTTCGGTCTCTCGATGGACTACGAGGTCTTCCTGATCCGGCGCATGAAGGAGGCGTGGGACCGCGGCAACGACAACGCCGCCGCGGTCGCCGAGGGATTGCAGCGCACCGCACGTCCGATCACCGCCGCCGCGGCCATCATGGTCGCCGTGTTCGCCAGCTTCGTGACCGCGGACGTGCTGGAGATCAAGCAGATCGGATTCGCGCTCGCGGTCGCCATCACCATCGACGCGCTCGTCGTGCGCCTGATCCTGGTGCCCGCGTTCATGCGGCTGTTCGGCCGCTGGAACTGGTGGCTGCCGCGGTGGCCGAGCAAGGTGGAAGCCGCCACCGTCAGCGAACGATCAGTTCCAGCGCATCGATGATGGATTCCACCGCCGCGGTGTAGACCACGCTCAGCGGCTCGGCGAAATCCTGTCCGGCCCAGTGATCCAGCGCCGCCACACCGCCCCAGATGGCGGTGGAGGCGGCCATCCGGACCTTCAGGTCGTTGGGGTCGCGCCCGCAGCGTTCGGCGAACAGCTGACGGAACTGTTCCTCCAGTTCGCGCATCTGCCTGGTCTGGCCGTCCCTGACCTCCGGGAAGGCGCGCACGTAGCGCAGCCTGCGCGCGATGCGATGTTCGGAGTCCGTGGTGATCAGGGTCGCGATCATCACCGGCACCAGCGGACGCGCCACCGCGAGAAGCGCTGCGGGATCGAGGGTTTCGCCGTCGCCTGCGGTACGCAGCACCTCCAGCAGCTGCGGATCCGCCTCGTCGTAGAGGACCAGCATCTCCTTGGTGCCGAAGTAGCGGTAGATCGAACTGGGTGAGACGCCCGCTTCGGCCGCCACCCGCTCGACGGTCACCTCGCGATATCCGTACGCGTCGAACAGATCCAGCGCGACCCGCTGAATCCGGCTCATCGACTCGACCTTCCTGCGCTCCCAGAGGGTGGCGGGAAACCTGCGGTGCGTCGCCGTCACAGGCCCACCGCCCGCACCAGATCGAGCATCTCGATGTGGAAAAGCTTTGCGGGATCCTGCGATTGGGGGCGCAGGTGACCGTACACCTCGAGCGCGATCGGACCGTGCATGCGGCCCCACATGCGCAGCGCCAGCGCCAGCGCGGCCGGGGGCAGATCGGGAAAGTCGGCGCGCACGTGCTCGACAAGTGCCGGGTCGAAATCCGACCACGTCGAGTCGCCGAGAGATTGGGTCGCGGCGGCGCGCGGCCAAGCGGCCGCGGCCAGTCCGACGAGTCCGTCGCAGGCACGCAGCTCCGCCGCGCGCGCGGGGCCCTCCGGCGGCGGCTGGTATCCGGACACCGGGTCGCCGTAGATCAACCGGAACCCTTCCGGATTCGAGACGGCCCAGTCCCGCACGGCCTCGCCCCAGGCGATGATGCGGCCGCCGGGGTCGTCCTCGGGAACGGCGTCCCTCGCGGCCTCCAGCCGGTCCACGAGTCCGGTGTAGACGTCGGAGATGAGGGTGGTGATCAGCTCGTCGCGGGTGGCGAAGTAGCCGTACAGCGCGCCCGCGGTCATGCCCATCTCACGCGCGATGGCGCGCAGCGAGATCGCGTCCGGACCGCCCTCGGCGAGGAGGCGCCGGGCGATGGCCTTGATCTCCTCCGTCGCTTCCGCGCGCAAACGTTCCCTGCGACTCTGCACCTCGACCACGGTTGACACTCTACAGCGTGCGACTACTATCACCTGTGTCGTTACTGAACGGCGTGTAGTAAACGAACAGTGTTTAGAGGATGGGCATCGTGAAGATCGGAATTTTCGGCGCGAGCGGCGTCATCGGCGGGCGAGTGGTCGAGGAGGCGCGCGTGCGCGGACACGACGTGACTGCCTTCGCGCGCGACTCGGCGCGCTTCCCCGCCGACCCGGGCGAGGTGCGCTGGCGAGTGGCGGACTGGCTGGACACCGACAGCATCGGCGCGGCCATCGCGGGCCTGGACGTGGTGATCAGCGCGGTGAATGCCGGGCACGGCATCGCCGACACCATCGCCAACGCGAGCGCCTTCGTCACCGGCGCGCACGCCATGGTGGGCGCGCTGGAGCGGCACCCGGACATCCGGCTCATCGCCGTCGGCGGCGCGGGCAGCCTGGAGGTCGCGCCGGGACGCCAACTCGTCGACACCGGAACGGAATTCACGCGCATCCTCACCGAGGACCTCGGCGTGCCCGCCGAATACCGCGACGTCGTGCTGGCGCTGCGGGACGCGCTGAACGTCTACCGTCTCTCCAACCGCAACTGGACCTACCTGTCCCCGTCGTCGGGCTTGGTCGAGTCCGGCGCCCGCACCGGCCGCTACCGCGTCGGCGGCGACCAGCTCCTGATCGCCGACACCGACATCTCCGCCGAGGACGTGGCGGTCGCCCTCCTCGACGAAGCCGAGAACCCCCGCTTCCCCCAGCGCCGCTTCACTGTCGCCGCCGCCTGACCCACCCACTTCAATCCCCGAGCGATGCGCTCGGGGAACCACTCCCGCAGCAGATCGGCCGCAATCTTCCCGCCGCGGCCGAACCCCTCCCCCTAGTAATCGGCCTCGACCGCGCTTTACCCCGAACAGGGCGAAGGCCCCGGTCCGTGCGGACCGGGGCCTTCGCGTGTGCTCTACCCGAATCAGGCGTTGCCGGAGAGCTTCTCCCGCAGAGCCGCCAGCTGGGCGTCGCTGGCCAGCGAACCGCCGGCGGGCTCGGCCTGGCTGGAGGAGGACTGCGCACCGCTCTCGGAGGAGTAGTTCGACGCGCCGCCGCCGTTCGCGGCCTCGGCCGCGGCGTCGGCCGCCATCTTCTCCATCTGCGCGGTGTGCATCTTGTGGCGACGCTCCGCCTCGGCGTAGCGGCCTTCCCACTCCTCGCGCTGCTTGTCGAAGCCCTCGAGCCATTCGTTGGTCTCGGGGTCGAAGCCCTCGGGGAAGATGTAGTTGCCCTGCTCGTCGTAGCTGTCGGCCATGCCGTACTTCGACGGGTCGAACTCGGCGTGGTAGTCCTCGTTCGCCTGCTTCAGCGACAGCGAGATCCGGCGACGCTCCAGGTCGATGTCGATGACCTTGACCATCGCGTCGTCGCCGACCGCCACGACCTGGTCCGGCACCTCGACGTGGCGCTCGGCCAGCTCGGAGATGTGCACCAGGCCCTCGATGCCCTCTTCGACGCGCACGAACGCACCGAACGGAACCAGCTTGGTGACCTTGCCCGGCACGATCTGGCCGATCGCGTGGGTGCGGGCGAACTGACGCCACGGGTCTTCCTGGGTCGCCTTGAGCGACAGCGAGACGCGCTCGCGGTCCAGGTCGACGTCGAGAACCTCGACGGTGACCTCGTTGCCGACCTCGACGACCTCGGACGGGTGGTCGATGTGCTTCCAGGACAGCTCGGAGACGTGCACCAGACCGTCCACGCCGCCAAGGTCGACGAAGGCGCCGAAGTTGACGATCGAGGAGACCACACCCTTGCGGACCTGGCCCTTCTGCAGCTGGTGCAGGAACTCGGAGCGCACCTCGGACTGGGTCTGCTCCAGCCAAGCGCGGCGGGACAGGACCACGTTGTTGCGGTTCTTGTCCAGCTCGATGATCTTGGCCTCGATCTCCTTGCCGACGTACGGCTGGAGGTCGCGGACGCGACGCATCTCGACGAGCGAGGCGGGCAGGAAGCCGCGCAGGCCGATGTCGAGGATCAGGCCGCCCTTGACGACCTCGATGACGGTGCCCTTGACGGCCTCGTCCTTCTCCTTGAGCTCCTCGATGGTGCCCCACGCACGCTCGTACTGCGCCCGCTTCTTCGACAGGATCAGGCGGCCTTCCTTGTCCTCCTTGGTGAGAACGAGGGCCTCGACCTCATCGCCCACGGAAACGACCTCGTTCGGGTCGACATCGTGCTTGATGGAGAGTTCGCGGGAGGGGATGACGCCTTCGGTCTTGTAACCGATGTCGAGCAGAACCTCGTCGCGGTCGACCTTGACGATGGTTCCTTCGACGATGTCGCCGTCGTTGAAGTACTTGATCGTGGCGTCGATGGCGGCGAGGAAGTCCTCGGCGGAGCCGATGTCGTTGACGGCTACCTGCGGCGAGGTGACGGTGGTGGGCATGTGTCGGTTTGCTCCGGACGGATTGTGGTCGGTTGCGGACATTGGAACTTTCGGTACGCTGCGAAATCACCGCGACGATGCGACGACGGACACAGAGGAACGTACCGCACTCATCCACTTGTGAAACTCAGCACGGGCGCTCTGTTATTTCAGTGCGCTGATACGTCGGTAGATCGTTACTTCGGTACAGTCACACGTCTGTACAACAGACACTCGCGCGGTTCAGCGTACGCGACCTTGGTCCGCACGGGCAAACCGGTCTGCACGCCACGCCGGAGCGCTTCCGGCGCGCCGCGATCGTTAAGCTCACGCGCGTGTCGGAAGATCGCCATGCCCAAGCGAACGCGCTGCTCGGAACCACCGGAACCGCACGAACCAAACTGAGTTCGGCCGACAGCGAACGCGCGAGCAGGCGCTGGTGGGACGCCGACGCCGACCAGTATCACCGGACGCACGCCGATTTCCTCGGCGTCGACTCCCCCGGCGGCGAGTTCGTGTGGTGCCCCGAGGGGCTGCACGAGGGCGATATGCACTTCCTCGGCGAGGATCTGGCGGGCAAGCGCGTCCTGGAGATCGGCTGCGGCTCGGCGCCGTGCGCGCGCTGGCTGGCCGGACAGGGCGCGCTGCCGGTCGGTCTCGATCTGTCGATGGGCATGCTGGAGCGCGGGCTGGCCGCGATGGCGCGCGGCGGTCCGCGGGTTCCGCTGGTGCAGGCGGGGGCCGAGGCGCTGCCGTTCGCGGACGAGTCCTTCGACCTGGCCTGCTCGGCGTTCGGCGCGGTGCCGTTCGTCGCCGATTCCGCGCTGCTGATGCGCGAGGTGGCCAGGGTGCTGCGGCCCGGCGGGCGCTGGGTGTTCTCGGTGAACCACCCGATGCGCTGGATCTTCCCCGACGATCCCGGCCCGGCCGGTCTCACCGCGTCCATTCCCTATTTCGATCGCACCCCTTATGTAGAGGTCGACGCCGACGGCGCGGCGACCTACGTCGAGCATCACCGCACCATCGGTGATCGGGTCCGCGAGATCGTCGCCGCGGGATTGGCGCTGCGCGACATCGTCGAACCGGACTGGCCGGAATGGCTGGACCGGGAATGGGGTCAGTGGAGCCCGCTGCGCGGCGAGCTCTTCCCCGGCACGGCCATCTTCGTCACGGAGAAACCCGGACCCTGACGGCGCGGATCCCCGGTCGACACGCCGCCTCGACGGAACCATCCTCTTTCCCGCGGCTCGCCTTCCTATCCTCGCTGCCATGTCCAAGAGCCTTCGCGACCACACCTACGACGCCGCCGTGCGGCTTCTGTCCCCGCTCGAACAGCTGGTGGCTCGTACGTCCCTAGTCAGCACGGAGCCGTTCCTGGACCCCCGTGAGTTCTCCTGGACGGGCCCGATGGAGGAGAACTGGCAGACCATCCGACCCGAGATGGACAGTGTGCTGGTCCACTGCGACGACCTGCCCGCTTTTCACGAGAGCTCCTTCGATGTGGCCGCGACCTCCGACGAGCGCAGACGCACCTTCTTCTTCTGCGGCTACGGCGTCCGATCGGAGGCCAACCGGGCCCGCTGCCCCGAGACCGCGGCGCTGCTCGATCAGGTGCCGGGGCTCGTCACCGCGATGTTCTCCATCCTGCGGCCAGGCGAGCGCGTCCTGCCGCGCCGCGGGCTGTGGAACGGGGTGCTTCGCTACCACTTGGGCTTGCGCATCGCCGATCCGCGGCGGTGCGGCATCCAAGTCGGCGGGCTGACGCGGCATTGGCACGAGGGCGAGAGCCTGCTGTTCGACGACTCCTACCGGCACCGCGCATGGAACGACTCCGCGAGCGCCCGCGTGGTGCTGTCCCTCGACGTGCTGCGTCCCTGCCGCTTCCCAGGCTCGTGGGTCAACCACGCGTTCGTCGGCGCGGCGTCGCGGTCACCGTTCCCGGACTCCGGGCGCAAGCACCGCGCGTGGGAACGCGGCTTGTCCGCCGAGGTCGGCAACCCGAACTGAGGTTCCGGCTCGCCGACACGCCCCGCGGCCAGGGGATTTCGCCCTAGACTTGGCCGGTGCCCAGTGCGCGGGATCTCCTCGATCGCGTCGAGCGCCACAGCCGGGCCGAGCAGACGGCGAAGCGGCTGCGCGAAGTGGTGCTCGCCGATCTCCGCGCGACCGTCTCCTTCGACGGGCACGTCTTCATGCTCACCGATCCGGCCACCAGGGTGGGGACGTCGCCGCTGGCCGACCTGCTCGGTCTGCCCTGGTCACGGCTGCCGGAGCTGATCCGGCTGCGGTACCTGACCGAGTTCACCCGCTGGAGCGATCTGCTCGATCGGAGCACGGCGGCGACGTCCTTGCGCACCGCCACCGGCGGCGATCCCGCACGCTCGCGGGTGTGGCGCGAGGTGCTGCGCGATCTCGGGGTTTTCGACACCGCCACAGTGGTCTTCGGCGACCGCTACGGATGCTGGGGCTTCCTCGAACTGCTGCGCAAGACCCCGCGCGCCTTCGACCCCAGCCAGCTCACCACCTTGGCCGCGCTGGCGGCGCCGATCACCCGGGGGCTGCGCGCCGCGCTCGGCCGCACCTTTGTCGCGGAGGCGGGCGGACTCGTCCCTGCCGAACCCGCGGCCGTCGCGCTCGGGCCCGACCTGCGGATGCGTGGCCAGACTCCGGCCGCCGCGGCAGCGCTGCTGCGACTGAATCCACCGCAGGAGGCCATGCCGCCGATCCCGAACGCGGTCTACAACGCGGGCGCCGCGCTGCTGGCCGCCGAGCACGGCACACCCGTCGGCCCGTCGCGGTCGCGCGTCCATCTGGGCGGCGCCCGCTGGCTGACGGTGCGAGCGGACCGGCTCGGCGCCGAGGACATCACGGTCTCGATGGCGCCGAGCACCCCCGCCGAGCGCCTGGATCTGTTCGGGCGGGCGCACGCGCTCACTCCCCGCGAGAACGAGGTGCTCGCCCTGCTCGCCACCGACCGCGAATCCCCCCGTCCCGCAAGCATTTCGGGACTGCCCGAGCACGCGATCAACGATCACGTGAAGGCGATACTGGCCAAGTGCGGTGTGCACACGCGGCAGGGGCTGTTGTCGCGGGCGCTCGGAATCTCCTAGGAAGCGAGCGGGCGTGGCGGGCAGTCTCGGTCCACCGTGCCGGGGGGCGATCAGGCTTCGGCGCGGCTGCTCGCGCTACCGTACGACGAACGAACCAGGCTGCTGGAAACCCTCGAAACCTGGTTCGGCGCGGGCGGTTCCGCCGCGGCTACTTGCGAGCGGCTATACCTGCACGCGAACTCGGTCCGGTATCGCTTGCGGCGGATCGAAGAACTCACCGGCCGGCCTCTCGCGGATCCGGCGGCCGTTCGCGACCTCGGCGCAGCGCTCGAAGCGCTGCCGATGCTCACCTCCCGCACGCGCGCCCGAGACGGCGCCGAGTAACGCGCCGCGAGCCGAAACGCGAACGGCCGGTCGGGCAGTCGCGGCCATCGGATCAGCCGCGGGCGGCGCCGAGTTCGGCGACCAGCGCGGTACGCGCCGCCGTGACGTGGTCGGCGAGCTCGCCTCCGCTGCGCAGCCAGATCTCGAAGCCCGCGAAGAAGCAGGACATGCCGACCTTGGCCCACAGCAGCGGGCGCACGTCGGCGGCCGAGTCGACGCCCATCTGATGGGCGAGGTGGGCGGTGAGCAGGGCTTCGATGGCGCTGCGCTTGGCGAGGTCGCGGGCTTGCAGCGCAGGATTGGCGGCGATCAGCGCGTCGCGGGTGCGCAGCTCGTCGAGCCGGTCCGCGAAGTGCGCCACCATCGGCCCGATGACGGCGGCCAACGTCGTCTCCGGATCCTCGCCCACGGGGCGCTCGGCGAGCAGCCGGGCAAGTTCGGCGCGGTACTCGTCGTCCTCGGCGAAGAGCAGCTCGTCCTTGCCGCTGTAGTACCGGTGCAGAGTCCGGGTGCCCACCTCGGCCGCGGCGGCGATGTCGGCGATGGTCACCGCGTCGAACCCACGCTCGGCGAACAGCCGCAGCGCCGCGTCGGCGATCGCGCGCCGGGTGCGTTCCTTCTTCCGATCACGCAACGACATGGAAGCATTGTCACGCATGGCAGAAAGTGACACACTGTGCCATATGACAACGAGCGACAGAACCGTGGTGATCACCGGCGGCACCAGCGGACTCGGCCGCGAATGCGCCAGGGCGCTGGCCGCCGACCCGCACTGGACCGTGGTGGTGACCGGCCGAGACCCGGCGCGCGCCGCGCGGGAGGCGGCCGAGCTCGGAGCCCGCGGCATGGCCTTGGATCTGGGCTCGCTGGCGTCGGTGCGCGAGTTCGCGGACGAACTGCGCGCGGCCGAACTTCCTCCGCTGCGCGGATTGGTCTGCAACGCCGGGCTGCAATTCACCCGCCGCACCTACACCGCCGACGGCGTGGAGGCCACCTTCGGCGTCAATCACCTCGGCCACCTCGCGCTGGTGCACGCGCTGCGCGACGATCTGGTCGCGCCCGCGCGGATCGCCTTGGTGACCTCGGGAACACACGACCCGCGCCGGTTCACCGGCATGCCGCATCCGCTGACCGCCTCAGCGCGCGAACTCGCCCACCCGCCCGCCGCGACCGAAGCCGCGCATCGCGACGGCCGCCGCCGCTACAGCACCTCGAAGCTGGCCAACTTGCAGACCGCCTACGAGCTGGCGCGCAGGCTCGGCCATCAGGGCGTCACGGTGAACGCCTTCGACCCCGGATTGATGCCGGGCACCGGATTGGCCAGGGACGCAAGCCGGTTCGCGCGAACGCTGTGGGACACAGTGGCCAAGGCCCTCGTGCTGTTGCCCGGCGTCCACACACCCACCCGCTCCGGCGCCGATCTCGCCCGGTTGATGACCGACCCGGCGCTGGCCGCCACCACCGGCCGCCATTTCGTCGGGCGCGCCGAGCGTCCGTCCTCCGCGGCCTCCTACGATCGCGAGGCGCAGCGGGCGCTCTACGACGACAGCGTGGCTCTGATCGCGGAGCTCGCTCGCTGACCGACCCGCGAAACGCCGGAGCAGCGCCTCCCGACGGGGAAGGCGCTACGTCCGTTCGGTTTTCGGCGTCCAACTAGTCGTCCATGGCGTTTCCGGTTCCCTTGGACTTCGGTTTGCGGCCCGCCTGTTCGAGCGCAAGGCGCAGGGCGTATTCGATCTGTGCGTTGATGCTGCGCAGGTCGTCGGCCGCCCATTTGGCCAAGGCTTCATGGACGGCCGGGTCGAGGCGCAGCAACAGTTTCTTGCGTTCGACCATGGGCCCGGCTCAGCTGTAGAGCGATCCGGCGTTGACCACGGGCTGGGTCGCGCGATCGCCGCACAGCACCACGAGCAGGTTGGACACCATCGCGGCCCGGCGTTCCTCGTCGAGCTCGACGACGCCCTGCGCGGTGAGGCGATCCAGTGCCAGACTCACCATCCCGACCGCTCCCTCCACGATGTGCGTGCGCGCGGCCACCACCTGCGCGGCCTGCTGGCGAACCAGCATGGCCTGGGCGATCTCCGGCGCGTAGGCGAGGTGGGTGATCCTGGCCTCGAGCACCTCGATGCCCGCCATCTCGGTGCGGTCCCGCAGTTCGACGGTCAGTTCCTCGGCCACCTCGGCGCCGTCGCGCAGGCTGGTGCGTTCGGCGTCGTGCGCGTCGTAGGGGTGCGTGGTGGCCAGGTGCCGGACCGCGGCCTCGGACTGGGTCTCCACGTACTCCTCGTAGTCGTCGACGGCGAACGCGGCCTTGAAGCTGTCCACCACGCGGTAGACGACCACCGCCGCGATCTCCACCGGATTGCCGTCGGCGTCGTTGACCTTCAGCTTCTGCGTCTCGAAGTTGCGCACCCGCAGCGAGATGATCTTGTGGTCGGTCAGCGGCACCACCGAGAAGAAGCCGGGCTCGCTCACCGAGCCGATGTAGCGGCCGAAGAACTGCACCACTTTCGCCTCGTTCGGGTTGACGATCACCAACCCGGTGGCGAGCAGTGCGAGCACCACCACGACCACGGTGGCCGCGATCGCCGCGATCAGCGCCGGTGTGTTCCCGTCCTTGACCGCCGCGACGTACCCCAAAGCGGCCGCGCCGCCGAAGAGAAGGGTCAGCACCAACCAGGCCGACAGCACCAGAAAGCCGTTGACGTGGAATGCGGGCCTGAGCTTCATGACATCCTCCCGGTATCAGAGTGATATCACCAAGATAGCACGCGGCCGCCGAGCGGCCAATGGGCGATCAGCCGCCGGCGGCCAATGGGCGATCAGCCGCCGGCGGCCAATCGCCGCCGGGCGCACCGGTTGCTCAGAGCGCGGGCCGGATGTTGCGGTTGAACCGGAACATGTTGCGCGGGTCGTACTTCGCCTTCAGCGCCGCGAGCCGCGCGTAGGTGTCCGGCGCGTAGCCCGCCCGGGTCTGCGCGTCGTCGGCGCCGTCACCCGCGCCGTAGAGGAAGGCCAGGCTGTGGCCGATCGTCCACGGCGCGAGCACCTTTCGGATCGCACCGTGCTCGTCGGGCACGGCGGCGCCCGCGTCGGGCGCGGGCATGGTGATCACCCGGACCACGTACGCGGCCTCGCGCCGGTCGACGGCGACACTCGCGGAGCCCGGCTCGGCCAGCGCGCCGCCGAGGTGACGGATGTCGACCACCGCATCGATCGCACCGCCGGGACCGGTCGCGGCGGTCAGCGCGGCCAGCGCTTCCTCGGGGAGTTCGCCGAGCACGGCGTTGGTCGCGGCGTAGGCGTGCGGATGGTCCGGATCGCTGTGGATGGTGTGTGATTCGGTGTAGGGCAGCTCGCGCAGATCGTCGCGCAGTCGCGCCCCGACCGCCCGCAGCGGCGCGACCAGGCGCTCCCCCTCGGCGGCCGGTCCGTCGAACGCGATCCGGATCGAGGCGACGTAGCGGCCGCGCAGCGACTCGGGCACCTGCGGGATATCGGGGTAGGTCAGCGTGGCGACGGTCGAGGTCAGCTGGTCGGGCACCGTCGCGGTCCACTGCCGCCAGGTTTCCAGTGCGGCCGCGGCCAGGGGCGTGTCGAACACCAGCTGCCCGCCGTAGACCGTCCGCACCGGAACCAGGTCGATCTCCAGCGCCGTGACCACGCCGAAATTGCCGCCGCTGCCCAGCACCGCGCCGAACAGTTCGTCGCCTGGGCGCAGCGTGCGCATCCGGCCGTCCGCGGTGACCAGTTCGATCATTCGCACGTGGTCGGCGGCGTAGCCGAATTCCCTGGCCAGCAGGCCGACTCCGCCGCCGAGCGTGTAGCCGACCACGCCGACCGACGGCGAGGAACCGTTCAGCGGGGCGAGCCCGAACTCCGCCGCCGCCTCGACCAGCGCGCCGGCCCGCACGCCCGCGGCGACCCGCGCGGTCTTCGCCTCGGGATCGATGCGGAGACCGGTCATCCGCGCGGTAGTGATCAGCACCCCGCCCTCGGCGGCCACCGACAGCCCGTGCCCGGTCGCCTGCACGGCGACCGGAAGCTGCTGGCGCGCCGCGTATTCCACCGCGGCCCGGACGTCCTCGGCATGCGCCGCGGCCACCACGAGCGCGGGCCGGTGGGTGTAGGCGGTCTGGAATCCGGCGACCTCCGCCTGGTAACCGGGCTCGCCCGGCCGGAACACCTGGCCGGTGAAGAGGGGGAAATCGGTGGTCTGCGTCGCGTTGTCTGTCATGGCTTCGACGATGCTCGTCCGCGAACGAGAAGTACAACAGATGGTTTCTATCGTTTCTAGAATCGACAGTTATGGAACTGCGCCACCTGCGCTACTTCGTCGCCGTCGCCGAGGAAGCCAACTTCACCCGCGCCGCCGCGCGCCTGCACCTGGCTCAGCCCGGCCTGAGCGCCCAGATCCGGCAATTCGAGCGGGAGCTCGGGCAGCCGCTGCTGGACCGCGGCGGGCGCACGGTGACGCTCACCGAAGTCGGCGCGGCCGTATTGCCGCACGCCAAGGCGGCTTTGGCCGCGGCGCAGCGCATCGCCGACACGGTGGACGAGTTCACCGGCCTGTTGCGCGGTCATGTGCGCGTCGGACTCATCTCCGGCGCCGCCCCCGAGGAATTCGATGTCGCGGCCGTGCTCGCCGATTTCCATCACGACCACCCTCGGGTCGCCATCAGCCTCACCGAGGACACCTCCGAGCGCATGCTCGCCGCGCTCGGCCGCGGTGAACTGGACATCGCCCTGGTCGGCCTGAGCGGCGCGGATCTCGGCCCCGGGCTCGGCAAGCAGGTCGTGCTGGACACCGCGGTGGTCGCCGCCGTCGCCGCCGACGACCGCGACCACGGCGCGACCATCCCGCTCGCCGCGCTGCGCGACCAGCCGGTGATCTGCCTGCCCGCGGGCACCGGCGTGCGCGGCGTGTTCGAACGTGCCTGCGCCGCGGCCGGATTCGAGCCGCACGTGGCGTTCGAAGCGGCCGCGCCGCCCCTGCTGCTACGACTGGCCGCGCGCGGACTCGGCGTGGCGGTGGTGCCCGCGCTCACCGCGGCGGAGGCCGCCGCGCACGGGGTGCGGACGCTGCCGATCGTCGAGCCGGAGCTGCGCGGACGACTCGCCCTCGTCTGGCGCACCGACCATCCCGCCGCGCCCGCCACCAAAGTTCTCCTCGGTCAACTTCGCATCGCGCTCGGCGATAGTCCCGGCACCCGCCGACAACCGCGTCCGGAAAATTCGGAGAATACTGGCGAGTAATTTCCACTGAGCCGATCGCCACCTGCCCGAGTGGCGAACTCGCCGATCATCCGGCACCATCGACGGCACTGCCCGCTCCAGTCGACGCTTCCATTGACACTGGTCAACGCACTTGTCAGGGCAAGTTGAATCTCTAATTGCACGAATTACCCGTCAGTGGAAAACGAACCCGAAATTCGCGTCGAATGCGCTGATAGCCCCCTGGACACAAAGTGATTCAAAGGGGCATCATATTCCTTATCCGGTGCCGTTCGTCGGGGGAACGTCAAAGGAAATCGGCAAGGATGATTGGAGTCCAATGTTTATCAAGAAATTGGTGGCAACCGCGTTCATGGCCATCGCGGCTACCGGTATAGCCACCGCTACCGGACACGGGGAGGCAGGTCTGGCGGACGTCAGCTTCAGCGGCACGGACGGCGCTGTCGGCTACACGACGACACTGGCGGCCGATCACTCGAGCGCCTCGGTGAATCTCGCTTCCGGCAAGTTCGCCATCACGCCCGACGCGGTCACAGTTCTAGCCGATGACGGCGCGGTCGTCGGCTCCATCCCGACGACGTTCGGGCAGTTCGCCGTCTCACCCGTGGTCAACGCCGCAGGCACCCAGCTGTCGCTGACACCGATCGGCGGACCGACGACCGAGGCGGTCAACTCGCAAGACCTGCCCGGCGTGCAGCAGGCCTGGGGACCGATCTCGATCGCAGTCGGCGCAGCCATCGGCTGCGCGGTCGGCGTCGCGATCGGCATCTGGTTCTTCCTGGTCGGAGCCATCCCCGGATGCGCCATCGGCGCAGCGGTCGGCGCCACCCTCGGCTTCTTCTCACCGTTCCCGTGACAGGTAGCCGAGCGGAATAACCGATGACAACGACAAGCGGGCCGGGCGTGACGCCCGGCCCACTGCTGTCGGCACCCGGTGGAACCGCGAATGAACCCGCGGTGGAACCGCGAAAAGGACTCAGAGCAACCGCGACAGGAACGCCTTGGTCCGTTCGTGTTTCGGATCGCTGAGCACCTCGCGCGGCGCTCCCGCTTCCACCACCACGCCGCCGTCCATGAACACCAGCTGGTCGGCGACCTCCCGGGCGAAGCCCATCTCGTGCGTCACCACCACCATGGTCATGCCGCTCTCGGCCAGTTCGCGCATCACCTGCAGCACCTCGCCGACCAGCTCCGGATCCAGCGCCGAGGTCGGCTCGTCGAACAGCATCAGCTTCGGATCCATGGCCAGCGCCCTGGCGATCGCCACCCGCTGCTGCTGACCGCCGGACAGCTGGGCCGGATAGGCATTGGCCTTGTCGCCCATGCCCACCCGATCGAGCAGCTCGTGGGCGCGGGCCACGGCGTCGGCCTTGCGCACCTTCTTCACCTGCGTCGGCGCCTCGATGATGTTCTCCAGCGCCGTCCGGTGCGGGAACAGGTTGAAGTGCTGGAACACCATGCCGATGTCGCGGCGCTGTTTGGCCGCCTCGCGCGGGTGCAGTTCGTAGAGCTTGTCGCCCTTCTGCCGGTAGCCGACGAGCTCGCCGTCCACGTACAGCCTGCCCGCGTTCACCTGCTCGAGGTGGTTGATGCAGCGCAGGAAGGTGGACTTACCGGAACCGGACGGGCCGATCAGGCACAGCACCTCACCGCGCGCCACTTCCAACGAGATGCCCTTGAGCACCTGCAGCGCACCGAAGTTCTTGCAGACCCGGTCGGCGACGATCATCCGCGGGGCCGAGTCCTTGTCCATGGAGACCGTCATTTCGCCTTCACCACACTCTGCGCGTCGGCCAGTTCCTGCAACTGCTTGGCGGTCAGCTGCCGGGACGCGCCGCGCGAGTAGTACCGCTCCAGATAGAACTGGCCGACCATCAGCACGCTGGTGATGGCCAGATACCAGGTCGCGGTGACCAGCAGCAGCGGAATCGGCTGGAAGTTCACGCCGTAGATGTCGCGGGCCCGCCCGAACAGGTCGGTGCTGAGCGGGATAGCGGTCACCAGCGAAGTGGTCTTCAGCATGCCGATGAGCTCGTTGCCGGTCGGGGGGATGATCACCCGCATGGCCTGCGGCAGCACGGTGCGCCGCATGGTCTGGGTCCAGGACATGCCCAGCGCGACCGACGCCTCACGCTGACCCTCGCCAACGGAATTGATGCCCGCGCGGACGATCTCGGCCATGTAGGCGGCCTCGTTGAGACCGAGTCCGATCACCGCGAAGGTGAACGCGGCCTGCAACTCCTGCACGTCGAGTTCGAAGAACTGCGGCCCGAACGGCACGCCGAGATGGATCTGCTGATACAGCGAGGGCACCAGGCCCCAGAACACCAGCTGCACGAAGATCGGTGTGCCGCGGAAGATCCAGAGATACACCCAGGCCGTGGAGCGCAGCACCGGATTCGGCGACAGGCGCATCACCGCGAGCACCGTGCCGAGGACGATCGCGATGGCCATCGCCAGCACGGTCAGCTCGAGGGTGACGACCGCGCCCGCGACGATGCGACTGTCGAACAGGTACTTCCAGTAGGTGCCCCACTGGTAGGCGTCATTGGTGGCGGCGCCGTAGACGAACAGTCCGAGCAGCACCAGGATGACGGCGGCGGCGATCCATCGCCCCGGCCTGCGCAGCGGAACCGCTTTGATCGGTTCGGGTTCGGACGGCGCCGGGACGCCGCCGGGCCCGGGATCACCGGGCACGACGGTGGTGTCGGTGTCGGACATCCGTCAGCTCACGGCCCCGTTGATCACCGACTCGGTGATCGCGCCGTCCTGCACGCCCCAGTTCTCGGTGATCTGCTTGTACTGGCCGCTCTTGATCAGGTGGTTGACCGCGGCCTGCAGGACCTTGGCCAGCGGCGAGCCCTTCGGCACCGCCCAGCCGTAGGGGGCGGAGTCGAACACCGGGCCGGCGGTCTCGATCTTGCCGTTGCTCTGCTTGATGGCGTACGCGGTCACCGGGGAGTCGGCCGACATCGCGTCGACCTGGCCGAGCACCAGCGCGTTGGTCGCGGCGCTCTGCTCGTCGAACGGCTTGATGTCGATGGCGGGCTTGCCCTCGGCGACGCACTTGGCGCTCTTGGCGGGCACCTCGTCGGTGTGCTCGACGGTGGTGGCCTGCACCGCGACCTTCTTGCCGCAGGCGTTGTTCGGGTCGATCGGCTTACCGGTCTGCTGGGCCCACTGGATGCCCGCGCTGAAGTAGGTGGTGAAGTCGACCTGCTGCTCGCGTTCCTTCGAGTCGGTGATCGAGGACATGCCGACGTCGTAGGTACCGGCCTGGATCGCCGGAATGATCTTCTCGAAGGCCGACTCCACGTACTCCGCCTCGATACCCAGCACCGAGGTGACGGCGTCCATCAGGTCGACGTCGAAGCCGACGATCTTGCCGCTGGCGTCCTTGTACTCGTTGGGCTGGTAGGGCACGTTCACGCCGATGACCAGCTTGCCGGACTGCTTGATCTTGTCGGGCAGTTGATCGGCGATTTCGGTGACCTTGTCCACCTGCACCTTGGAGACCGCCGGTCCGGTGTCTTCGGTGTTGGTGGTACAGCCCGCGAGCACGAGTGCGGCGCCGGTGAGCGCGCACATCGCCCGCAGGGCCCGCCTGCCAGGCTTGGATCGATCAGACACAGCAGCCCTCCACATTTCGGTTACGAGAAACCCGGGTGTTACCACCCGTTTGGCAATCTAAGCGACCGAGACGTTTCGTGCTGGACAGTAATGGAATTCCACATCGGGTCGTTGCGGACTCCACCCGGTACCGGCTGCCGGTGCGCCGACCGGACACCATACTCCGGAGCCTCACAAACGGCCCGTGGGGGTAGCCACATAATTGCCCGTCCGGCGAAAGACTTATGTGCTGGTGGCTTCCGCGCGTCACATCGGCACGCGGCCGGGTATCGAAACCTTGATTCAGGAATCGAGTTCGACCGCGAAGGCCGCAGGGCCGCCCGTGGTGGCGGGAACGGAGGCGTCGACCGGGGCGGACCCGGTCGTCGTCGGCGCGGTGGACGGATCGGCGCCCGGCGCCACCCGCACCAGGTTCGCCGCCGCGGTCTTGAACAGGGGCTGTTTGGACGAGGGGTCCCAGTCGGTGGGGGTGAGTTCGTTCGCGGCCCGGTCGTGGGCGCCGTCCCCGTGATCCCAGTAGCCGTAGTGGAACGGCAGGAACAACACGCCGGGGCGGATGCGGCCGATGCGGGCGCGGGCCCGCACCGATCCACGTCGCGTCGTCACCGCCACCAGGTCGCCCTCGCCGATCCCCGCGCGTTCGGCGTCGGTGCGCGAGATCTCGACCCAGACCTCCGGCGCTGCCGCCTCCAGCTGCGGTGCGCGGGCGGTCTTCGTCCTGGTGTGGAAGTGGTACAACGTTCGCCCGGTGACCAGCGCGAACGGATGGTCCTCGGTGGGCGTCTCGCGCGCGTGCACGTAGTCGGCCGATTTGATGATCGCCTTGCCGTCCGGGTTCAGCGCCCGGTACTCGGCGGGCTCCACCGGCTTCCCGGAGAGCAGGTCCTTGCCATAGGACTCGCACTCGTCGGGCGCGCTCCAGAACCGCCCGTCGGTATAGAGCCGCTCGGTGCCGTCCGGATGCGTGCTGTCGCAGGGCCATTGGATGCCCGAGCCCGCCCGCAACCTCGCGTACGTCAGGCCGCTGTAGTCGCACGGACGTCCGGCCGTGCACGCCTTCCACGCCTCGAACGCCGACTCCGGATCGTGCCAGTGGATCAGCGGGCCGCCGTCCCGGTCGCGAAAGTCCATGCGGCGGGCGTAGTCCAGGAAGATGTCGAGATCGGACTTCGCCTCTCCCGGCGGGTCGACGGCCCGCTCCGAGAGGTGCACGGTGCGGTCGGCGTTGGTGAACGCGCCGGTCTTCTCGCCCCACGCCGCGGCGGGCAGCACCACATCGGCCATCGCCGCGGTCTCGGTCGGGAAGATGTCCTGCACCACGAGAAACAGGTCCTCGCGCGCGAGGACCGACCGGACGCGCGCCAGCTCCGGCAGCGACACCGCAGGGTTGGTGGCGCTCACCCACAGCATCCGGATATCGCCCTGCTCGGCGTACCGGATCATCCGCATGACGTGGGTCGGCGGTCCGGAGTGCGGGATCCGATCCGGATCGACCCGCCACCGCTCGGCCAGCTCGGCGACGTGCGCGTCGTTGGCCCAGTTGCGAAAGCCCGCCATGTCACCGTCGGCGCCGCATTCGCGGGTGTTCTGCGCCGTCGGCTGACCGTTCATCTGCAATACGCCGCAGCCGGGCCGCCCGAGCATCCCCCGGATCAGGTGGATGTTGTTGACCTGCACCGCCGCCGCGGTCGCCTGATGGGATTGGTAGAAACCCTGGAGCACCGTGGACAGCAGCCGCGGCGCGGTACCGAGCAGGCGGGCCGTTTCGCGGATGTGCCCGGCCGGAACACCACAGATCCGTGCCGCCCGCTCCGGGAAGCATTCGCTCACCCGGGTGCGCAATTCGTCGAAGCCGACGGTGTGCTCGCGGATGTACTCGTGATCCACCCACCCGTTGGCGATGATCTCGTGCAGCAGGGCGTTCATCAGCGCGACATTGGTGCCGGGCAGGGGCGCGAGGTGGACTGCGGCGTGCTCAGCGACCGGGGTGTAGCGCGGGTCGACGCACACGATCGCGGGCGGGTTCGGTCCGGCGAGCCGGTCGAGGATCCGCGCCCACAGCACCGTCTGCGTCTCGGCGACGTTGTGCCCGAACAGCGCGATGACGTCGGCGTGGTCGACGTCGGTGTACGAGCCGGGCTGGCCGTCGCAGCCGAAGGACTGCTTCAGCGCCTCCGCGGCCGTCGCCGTGCAGAGCCGGGTGTTCCCGTCGACGTGGTTGGTGCCGATACCCGCGTGGGCGAGCACGCTCAGCGTGTAGTACTCCTCCAGGAACAGCTGGCCGGAGGTGTAGAAGCCGATCGCCGAGGGCCCGTGCCGCTCGAGCAGGCTCTTGCTGTGCCGCACGATGCGGTCCATGGCCGTGTCCCAATCGGTCTCGACCAGTTCGCCGTCGCGGCGGACGAGCGGGCGGGTCAGGCGATCGGGCGACGCATTGGCCTGCCAGGCGAACAGATCCTTCGGTCCGAGCCTGCCGCGGTTGACCCGGTCGACCGCACGGCCGCGCACCCCGACCATCCGGCCGTCCAAGACCGCGATGTCGAGCGCGTCGCCGTTGGAGCTCATGACCGAGGCGGACGGCACCCACCGCTGCACGGCCTCGGGTTTTACGCCGTCGGCCAGATACATGTCGACCCGTTCGGGCCACTGCTGTCCGGCGGCGTAGGCGAACCTGCGCCCCCAGGGGTCGGCGATTCGATCTCGGGTCTCCATACCGCGCGCGTACCCGCCGAGGGACGCGGCACGCCTGAACTGCGGCGACATCTCGCACGGTGGTTTGAACCGACCGCCGCGTGGTACTGCGGCCCACGTCCGACATCTCCGGTGGTGAGGAGTGGCCATGCGCGTCGTCGTGGTGGGTGCTACGGGCAATATCGGCACCTCGGTGGTCTCGGCGTTGGCGGCCGAACCGGTGGTGACCTCGATCGTGGGGGTGGCGCGTCGCGCGCCGTCGACCCTGCCGTCCGGGATGGAATTCGCCGGCGCCGACGTGCGCATGGACGATCTCGGCCGGGTCTTCCGCAACGCCGACGCTGTCGTGCACATGGCGTGGCTGTTCCAGCCGACCCACCGGCCGGAGGTCACCTGGCGCGCCAACGTCATCGGGACCCAGCGGGTGCTCGCCGCCGCGGTGGCCGAAGGCGTACCCGCCGTGGTCTGCGCCTCGTCGATCGGCGCGTACTCCCCCGCGCGCGACGACGATCCGGTCGACGAGTCGTGGCCCACCGACGGCTGGCCACTCGCGGCGTACACGAGGGAGAAGGCCTACGTCGAGCGCGTGCTCGACGCGTTCGAAACCGAGCATCCCGAGACACGGGTGGTGCGCATGCGGCCGTCGTTCGTCTTCCAGCGCGCCTCGGCCAGCGAGCAGCGCCGCCTGTTCGCCGGGCCGCTGCTGCCGCACCCGCTGGTCCGCCCGGGAACTCTTCCGATCCTTCCGGTGCCGCGCGGCTTGCGCATGCAGGCGCTGCACAGCCACGACGCGGGCCGCGCCTTCGCCCGCGCCGCCGTCACCGACGCCCGCGGCGCGTTCAACATCGCCGCGGACCCGGTGCTCGACCGTGCGCGCCTCGGCGAACTCTTCGACGCAAGGACCGTGGAAGTGCCGGCGGGCACGGTCCGCGCGGCCCTCTCGACAGCATGGCGGCTGCGCCTCGCGCCCACACCGCCCGGCCTCTTCGACGCGCTGCTGCGACTGCCGATCATGGACACCGGCCGCGCGCGGACCGAACTGGACTGGACACCGCGCCACACCGCCGTCGAAACGCTGCGCGAGGTGCTGGACGGGTTCCGCGCCAACGCGGGCGGCGACACTCCCCCGCTCGCGTCGGACGCGGGCGGACGGTTCCGCATCAAGGAATTCGCGTCGGGAGTGGGCGGTCGCGATCCGGTCGACGTGTGGGGCGTGCCCGCGCACTAGGAATCAACGCCGTCTCGCGATCGCGCGACGTGGCAGGCGACCAGCGACCAGCGAGCCTCGATCTCGCAGGTTCATGCAATCAGGAACGCAGCGTCGTCACGAAAGCAGCGCACGCGATCCCCCGCCAGCAAATCGTCGTCAGCGATGCCCGGCCAACGTGGTGATCACCGGATCGGGCTCGGGCTCCTGGGCCAGGGCGAACGGCGTGAGCGGCAGGATGTCGTCGGTGTCGACCAGCGTCGCGATATGTTGCAGCACAACGCCTTCGCGCAGCGCCCACGGGCTCACCTCGAGGCGTTCGATGTTCAGCGCCGCCATCGTGGCTTCGGCGACCATGGCCCCCGCGAGGATCTGGCGGGCCCGCGGCTGGGAGACGCCGCGCAGCTGGGCGCGTTGGCGCGCGGAGAGCTTCGCGAGGCGGCGCGTGATCCGGCGGGCTTGGGCCTGGCGCAGCTCGCGGGTGGCGAACGGCGACACTCCTCGATGTGTTCGCGCAACAGGCCGACCTCGTGTAGATCGGGCGGATCGCCGCGCAGGTACGCGCGGGTCAGTCGTCCGGCGCCGAGCGGTAGCGAGAGCGCGAGCTCCGGTTCGTCGTCGCGGCCGAGGGCCAGTTCCATCGAGCCGCCGCCGATGTCGAGCACCAGCAGCGGCCCGGCCCGCCACCCGTACCACCGGCGCACCGCCAGATAGGTCAGCCGCGCTTCCTGGGCGCCGGTGAGAAACTGCGGGCGGATACCCGCGGCCCGCTCGACGCCGTCGAGCACCGACTCCCGGTTCGGCGCGTCCCGGATCGCGGCGGTGACGAACGCGTAGAAACTCTCGATCTCGTAGCGCCGCGCCGCCTGCAGGATTCGGGACACCGCGGTCGCGGTCCGCTCGATCCCGGCGTCGCCGATCTCCCCGTCCGCGTCGATGTCCTCCGCCAGCACCACCGGTTCCTTCAGCGCCCGGATCGGCAGGGGCGGCGCGCCGGGCGACGCGTCCACGACCAGAAATTGCGCCGAGTTCGACCCCAGATCCAGAACACCGAGCCTCACCCGGAGGCACTACCCGGTCCCCGCTCGTTTACACCGCTTCCGACCGGCGCGCATGCGCCGACACAGGGCGCAGCCACCGCTACCCACGGCGCGCGACACCCTCGACGACCAGCTCTCCCTCGGCCCGCTGTGGCGCGGCGGCAGCGAAACAACGCGGGCACGCCGGTGGGCGCCACGCGCGAGCGCGGGTTGCCCGCGGTGGCGTCGCATGCGACGCGCCGGAGATGTCCGGTTTTCCCTCTACACTGGGCGCGTGCGTGTTCGACGGCTGATCGCCCTGTCCTTCGTGGCCCTGCTCGCCCCACTCGGCGCTGCCGCCTGCACCGTGGAGGGGCCCGGCACCAAGTCCGAGTGCAATGTCGGCGGGTGCACCGTGACCTTCACCCGCGGCGTGGACGCCAAAGCCAATATCCTCGGCATCGACGCGGAACTCGTCGCGGTGAACGGCAACACGGTCACCCTGAAGATCGGCGGCCAGCAGGTCGACGTCCCGGTCGGTGAGACCCAGCCCGCCGAAGGCATGAACGTCACGGTCCAAGAGGTGACCGACGAGAAGGTGGTCGTCAAGATCGCCTCGGGGCTGAACAGCGGCAACTGAGGCCGCCCGCCGGGTTCAGCGGCGGTGCACCCGCGCGCACACCTGCTCGGTGAACTCCGCCGTCGAGGCCTGACCACCCAGATCCGCGGTCGCGATGCCCGCCGCGAAGGTGGCGGCGACCGCCCGTTCGATGCGGTCGGCGGCGTCGCTCGCCGCAGCGTCCGCGTCGCGAGTTCCCAACCAGCGCAGCAACATCGCCGCGGACAGCTGTAGCGCCACCGGGTTGGCGCGGTTGTGTCCGGCCAGCGTCGGCGCGGCGCCGTGCACCGCCTGCGCCATCGCGCGGGTGGCCGAACAATTCAGCGAGGCGGCCATGCCGAGCGAACCGCTCAGCTCGCCCGCCAGATCGGACAGGATGTCGCCGAACAGATTCTCCGTGACGAGCACGTCGAAATCGCCCGCGGCGCGGACCAGATGCGCGGCCGTGGCGTCCACGTGCTCGTCGTCCACCTCGACGCCGGGGTAGGCGCGCGCCACCTCGTAGCAGACGTCGCGGAACAGTCCCATGGTCATCGGCAGCACGTTCGCCTTGTGCACGATGGTCACCCGCTTGCGGCGGGCCGAGGCCAGCCGGAAGGCCTCGTGCGCGATCAGCTCGCAGGCCCGCCGGGTCACCACGCCGACGGCCATGGCCATGTCGCGGGTCGGCTGGAACTCGCCCGACCCGGCGAACATATTGCGGTCGGCGTAGAACCCCTCGCTGTTCTCGCGCACGATCACCAGGTCGATATCCGGCGCCGCCGACCGCACACCGGGAAAGGCGCGGGCCGGGCGGATGTTGGCGAACAGGCCGAACTGCTTGCGGATCGCGCCGCCCGGCGCCACCGCGCCGCGATGCTCGGCCGGATAGGACGCGTTGTCGTGCGGTCCGAGGACCCACGCGTCGAGTTCCTCGAGCCCGCGCAGCGTGTGTTCCGGCAGCGCGGCGCCGAACTCCTCGATGGCGCGGTGACCCATCGGCAACTCCACCCACTCCACCGCAGGCGCGCCGGCCGCCGCCAGCGCCTCGTCCACGACCACCCTGGTCGCGCGCACCACCTCGGGACCGATCCCGTCGCCCTCGATCAATCCCAGTCGCACCGCTGTCCTCGCTAGCTTCACCGGGCAATCCTCTCGCCGACGCCTCGCCGCACCGGAACCGGCCCGCGGCACCGGCCGCGCGGCTACGTTGGAAAGATCATGGTGCAGTCGGTCGAATTGCTGGTGGACGACGCGGCCGAGGCGGAGATTCGGCGGCAGTGGGCGCTGCTCGCGGAGGCCGGACTGCCGAGTGTCACGGCGAAGGCGATCGAGACCCATCGCCCGCACATCACGATCGCCGTGGCCAGACAGATCTGGCCGCGCATCGACCACGCACTCGACCAGCTGATCTTCCGGCCATTCCCGGTACGGCTCGGCGGGGTGCTGGTGTTCGGGGCGCGGCACCCGATTCTCGTTCGGCTGGTGGTTCCCTCCGAGCAACTGCTCACGCTGCAAAGGCGGGTCTACGACGTCGTGTCGCCGTGTCCCGGCGCGCCCGCGAACCTGCGTCCGGACGCGTGGACGCCGCATATCACGCTGGCCAGGCGGGTATCGGTCCGGCAGCTCGGCACCGCGGTACACGCCGTAGCCGCCGACCGTGATTTCCCCGCGACCATCGTGGGTATCCGGCGATGGGACGGCGACCAACGGCGGGAGTGGCCGGTGGCCCGTGGAAGATAAGAGACGAGCCCGGCGTTACAGCTGGCAACATTCGAACGAGAGGACGTCATGGCCACCCAGACGCTGACCCAGCAGAACTTCGATGAGGTAGTCACCGGAAACGACGTGGTACTCGTCGATTTCTGGGCCGAGTGGTGCGGTCCGTGCAAGAGCTTCGCGCCGACTTTCGAGGCCTCCTCGACCAAGCACCCGGACGTCGTCCACGGCAAGGTCGACACCGAATCCGAGCAGGGTCTCGCGGCCGCCGCGAACATCCGCTCCATTCCGACCATCATGGCGTTCCGCGAGGGTGTGCTGGTGTTCGCGCAGCCGGGCGCGCTGCCCCCGGCCGCGCTCGAGGATCTGGTCACCCAGGTGAAGGCCCTCGACATGGACGAGGTCCGCAAGCAGCTCGCCGAGCAGCAGTCCGCTTCCGAATAGGCCGAGCCGACGGATCGGGCCGGGCACCCCCAGCGGGGCGCCCGGCCCGTCGTGCTTTCAGGAACCGAGTCGGTTGATACCGGAAATCATCGCGCGGACAATGGATTCGGCGCCGTCGCCGGCGACCGCCGCGCCCCACCCGCGCTTGCCGTCGAGTTCGCACCGGACGAAGGTCGCGGTGCCGCCCGCGGTGCGGCGCTGGTGGAACTGCAAGATCTCCACGGGGTAGCCCTCCTCGTAGAGAGCCGAGGTGAGGGCGGCGACCGGGCTGCCGGTGGTGGCCACCGTGCGCAGGTGGTCGGCGAACTCGAGCGTCGCGGTGCACTCCGCGTTGCGGTGACCGCCGGCGAATTCACTGAGCCGGACCGGACCGGTGTGCCCGCAGTAGCGGTCGTAGAACTCCGTCGGCGTCATCCCGGCGGCTTCCGCCCGCAGCCCCTTGGGCGCGGCGGCGATGAAAGTCTGCGTATCAAGAGTGAGCATGGTCATTGTGAGGTAGGTCTTCCCGAAGAATGAATGTCGGCGGAGGGGACCAGCGTCAACACATCAATAGCCCGCAGCGAGGGGGCCGGTCCGAATCAGACCCCGCTACGGCGGGTTACTACGAGAAGTCGCGCGTGCGCCACCACCGCGGTAAGCGGAATTAGCGCAACGCGGTCGCGGTCTGCGACTCGGAGCGCTGCGCTGTGGCGGTCGGCGGGATTCGGCACGGCATCGAGGATAGGCACTGCGAAGCCCGATAGCAACCTTTTCGTACCCCCCGTTTCCTCTACTCACGAGTATCATCACCGCAGCTCACACGGCACGCGGCGCGGGTACCTTTGTGGCATGGGTCTCGTCGCCATGACCATCCCCGGTCTCGCCATCCTGCTCGTCGCGCTCGCCTGCACCGAGGTCCTCTGGAATCGCCTCACCGGCAGCCGTCTGCTTCCCTGGACCAAACGCCGCACCGGCCACCCGCTTTCCGCCACCGGCTTCGAAGAGGTGACCGCGGTCTTCCAAGGCTCCAAGCACTACGAGTTCGAACAGCGCCAGACCACCCTCATGCACCGCGAGACCATGTCCGATGGCGCGCCGCCTCGCGACGAGGTGGATCTGAGCACCGGCGCGGCGCGATTGGTCCGCCGGTAGTCGTAGCGCGTCCTCGGCACGCTGGCCCATGGGAACATCCTTCAGCCACGCCTACAAGGGACGCTGGCATGCACCAAGTACGCACCGGCACAGCGTGATTCGTCGTAGAGAGCGGCCGCGGACAGTTCGAGATCCGCGGCCGCTCTCGCCCGGTAGGACTCACACCGCCGTGACGGGGATCGCGACCGGCGCCGGATCCGATGCGGCGGCGCGGTCCAGGCCGCGGCGATCGTAGAGGTGGGTGGCGAGGACGCCGAGGACGAGGCCGATGACCAATCCGAGCACGGTCATCCAAAGGCCTTGGCCGAGACCGGCTTCGGCATGCGCATCGAAGAAGAGGATCGCGCGCACGGCCAGGTAGATCTGGTGCATGGGTTCGAAGGCGGCCAGATTCGAGATGTAGGACGGCGTGGCCTCCAGCGGGACGGTGGCGGCCGAGGAGGGCAGTCCGAGCACCACGAACAGGACCAGGTTCACCAGCAGGCCCGCGGTACCGAAGGCCGCGAGCACCGCGAGCGCGGTGACGCCGACGGCGATGATGGCCAGGGTGCCGTACAGCCACAGCAGCGGCCCGTTGCCGAGTGGGACGCCCACTACCGTTGCGACGCCGAGGAATACCGCCGACAGAATGGGCGCCGCGGTGGCGATGACGCCCCACTTGACCAGCAGGGTGCGCAGCCGTGAGACGCCGGTGGCGGGCGGATGCACGAACCAGGGGCCGAACTCGGTCGGCGTGAAGCCGAGCACCGAATCGACGAGCGTGTGAATGATCATGGCGCCGGTGAATCCGGCGAGCAGCAGGATCAGTGTGTAGAAGAACGCGACCAGACCCTGCCCGGCGCCGTCGTCCATTGGCCGGTAGGGAGCCGTGATCACGTGCACCGGATCGGAGAGCGAAAGCCTTGCCGCGCCGCTCATCTCGACGGGGGTTCCGTTCGCGAGCGCGGCGTTCACCTGGTCGGTGAGGTTCTTGCCGACGGTCTCGTTCACCCTGACCAGCGCGCGGTCGGCGATCCGCTGCATGATGCCGGTCGTGTAGGGCCCGACGCGGGGATTGGTCTGCACGGTGATGACCGGTCGCTCGATCTCGCCAGGTACCACCGCGCCAGCGCCGAGAATGGCGAGTCGCTTGGTGAAGTCCGAGGGGATGACGATGGCGCCGTACACCTCGGCGTTCTGCAGCTGGTTGCGCGCCTCGGCGATGCCGACGACGCGCAGATCGACCGTCTCCGAGGGGATCTCGGCAACCAGTCCGTCGGTGACCTGGGCGCCGAAGTTCGCGGGCTTGCCGTCGATCGTGTCTCCGACGTCCTGGTTCACCAGCGCGACGGGAAAGTCGTGCAGGTTCGTCTCGGTATTGCTGGCGTAGCCGAGGTACATGGTGGCGAGCAACGCCGCGAACACCATCAACACGGCGATCGGGGCGGTGAAGGTCCGAACCGTCATACCGGAAAATGTAGGCAGTGCCTACAAAGTAGTCAACGACTACATGTTGTTATCCTGCATACACCATGTCGATCACCCGAGGCCGCGCCTATCACCACGGCGACCTGCGCGCCGAGCTGCTCCAGCGCGCCGAGGCCACGCTGCGGGAATCCGGTGTCGACGGCTTGTCCCTGCGACAGCTTGCCCGCGACGTCGGGGTCAGCCACGCGGCACCGACCCGGCATTTCAAGGACAAGCAGGCGTTGCTCGACGCCCTCGCGGTGTCCGGGTTTCAGCAGCTGGGCGCCGCGCTCGAGCGGACCGCGCCGAGCGACTCCTTCGGCGGACGCATCCGCGAGATGGCGCGAACCTACCTGCGCTTCGCGACGGAGAACTCGGCGCTGCTCGCGCTGATGTTCGCGCGCAGGCACAGCCCGGCCGCGGGCGACGCGATGTCAGAGGCCGTCGACCGCGCCTTCGCGGCGCCGGTCGCGCTGATCGCGGACGCGCAGGCGCGCGGGGAGGTCACCGTGGGCGAACCACGGCGCATCGCCCTTTCGGCTGTCGCCGCACTCCAGGGCCTGGCCACCTTCGTCAGTTCCGGCGTGATCGCCGGCGAAGCCGCCGACGAGCTCCTGGACGAGATGACCACCCACATGATGGACGGCCTGCGCCCACGCCGGCAAACCTAGACCCGACCCTGACATACCCCCCGCCCCGAGCCCCCGCGCGGGGCACGTACGCGAATCCCGCCTTCCCACACATCCCGCACACGCCGCACAGAGGCAGCGCTGTTGTGAGGCGTACGCCCGATGTGTGGGACCGGACGCTCAGTGCGCGGCGGAATCCCAGCTTCGCCCCGTGCCGACCGACACGTCCAGCGGCACGGACAGGTCGATCGCGGCCGACATCTGTTCGCACGCGAGCTGTTCCAGTGTTTCCCGCTCGCCCTCGGCGACCTCGAAGACGAGTTCGTCGTGGATCTGCAGCAGCATCCGCGAGCGCAAGTCCGCCTCGCGAATCGCCTTGTGCACGTTGATCATCGCGACCTTGATGATGTCGGCGGCGGTGCCCTGGATGGGCGCGTTGAGCGCCATCCGCTCGGCGGCCTCGCGGCGCTGCCGGTTGCTGGAATCCAGGTCGGGCAGGTAGCGGCGGCGGCCGAACAGCGTCTCGGTGTAGCCGACCTTGCGCGCCTGCTCGACCACCTCGTACAGGTAGTCGCGGATGCGGCCGAAGCGGGAGAAGTAGATGTCCATCTGCTCCTTGGCCTCGGTGGTGCTGATCTTCAGCTGCGCCGAGAGGCCGTAGGAGCTCAGGCCGTAGGCCAGGCCGTACGACATCGCCTTGATCCGCCTGCGCAGTTCCGGGCTCACCTCGGAGATCGGGATGTCGAAGGCCTTGGACGCGACGAAGCTGTGCAGGTCCTCGCCGGAATTGAACGCCTCGATCAGACCTTCGTCGCCGGACAGGTGCGCCATGATCCGCATCTCGATCTGGCTGTAGTCGGCGGTCATCAGTTCCGCGTACCCGGCGCCGACGACGAACGTATCGCGGATCATGCGTCCGGTGTCGGTACGGATGGGAATGTTCTGCAGGTTCGGCTCGGTCGAGGAGAGCCGTCCGGTGGCCGCGATCGTCTGGTTGAACGTGGTGTGGATGCGGCCGTCCTCGGCGACGGACTTCAGCAGGCCGTCCACCGTCACCTTGAGCCGGGTCGCGTCGCGGTGCGCGAGCAGGTGCTCGAGGAACGGGTGCTGGGTCTTCTCGAACAGCGATTCCAGCGCGTCGGCGTCGGTGGTGTAGCCGGTCTTGGTGCGCTTGGTCTTCGGCATGTCGAGCTCGTCGAACAGCACCACCTGCAGCTGCTTGGGCGAGCCGAGGTTGATCTGCTTGCCGATCACGCCGTAGGCCGCCTCGGCCGCCTCGCTCACTTTGTCGGCGAACTGGCGTTGCAGCGACTCCAACTGCGGGACGTCGACCGCGATGCCCGCGTCCTCCAGGGTGGACAGCACGCCGAGCAGCGGCAGTTCCATGTCGGTGAGCAGCGCGGTGGACTCGATCTGCTCGAGTTCCTCGTCCAGCGCGGCGGCCAGGTCGAGCACCGCGCGGGCGCGCAGCATCTCGGCCTGGGCCAGCTCCGCGTCGACGGTGTCCTCGTCGTCGAGCAGCGAGAGCTGGGGCGCCACGTCGGTCTCGGCGCGCAGCTCGCGGCGCAGGTAGCGCAGCGAGAGGTCGTCGAGATTGAAACTGCGCTGGCCGGGCCGGACCAGATAGGCCGCGAGCGCGGTGTCGCTGGTCAGCCCCGCGATGCGCCAGCCGCGGCCGCGCAGCGCGTGCCCGGCCGACTTGGCCTCGTGCAGCGCCTTGAACACCGCGGCGTCGGCGAGCCAGGCGCCGAGCGCCGCCTCGTCCTCCGGGGCGAGCACGGTGACGTCGATGTAGCCGCTCTCACCGTCGGCGGCCGCGATCGCGATCGCCTTCACGTCGCCGTTACCCGGCGAGCCCGTGCCGACCACCGAGACACCGTGGCGGACACCGGCTTTCGCGTGCGCGGCGAGCCACTCGGCGACCGCGCCGACGGCGAGCGCGCCCCCGGAGATCTCGAAACCGGACTCGGCCTCCGGCTCCGGCGGCGCCAGGGTCTCGAACAGCCGGTCGCGCAGCACCCGGAATTCGAGATCGTCGAAGAGCTGGTGGATCTGCTCGCGGTTCCACGGCGCCTGCGCCAACTGATCAGGGGTGTAGGGCAGCGGCACATCCTTGACCATCTCGGTGAGCTGCCGGTTGAGCACCACGCTGCTGAGGTTGGCCCGCAGCGCGTCGCCGACCTTGCCCTTCACCTGGTCCACCTTCTCCACCAGGGTGGCCAGATCGCCGTACTCGCGGATCCACTTGGCGGCGGTCTTCTCCCCCACGCCGGGGATGCCGGGCAGGTTGTCGCTCGGGTCGCCGCGCAGCGCCGCGTAGTCCGGGTACTGGTTCGGGGTGAGGCCGTACTTGGCCATCACCTCGTCGGGCGTGAACCTGGTCAGGTCGCTGACGCCCTTACGCGGGTACAGCACCGTGACCTCGTCGTTGACCAGCTGGATCGAATCGCGGTCGCCGGTGACGATCAGGATGCGGAAGCCCTCTGCCTGCGCCTGGGTGGTGATGGTCGCGATCACGTCGTCGGCCTCGAAACCGTCGATCGCCATCACCGGGATGCCGAGCGCGCCGAGCACGTCCTTGGTGAGCTCCACCTGGCCGCGGAACTCGTCCGGCGTCTGGCTGCGGTTGGCCTTGTACTCCGGGTACGCCTCGGTGCGGAAGGTCTTGCGCGACACGTCGAAGGCCGCCGCGACGTGGGTCGGCTTCTCGTCGCGCAGCAGGTTGATGAGCATCGCCGTGAACCCGTACACCGCGTTCGTGGTCTGTCCGGTGACCGTCTTGAAGTTCTCCGCGGGTAGCGCGAAGAACGCGCGGTAGGCGAGCGAATGCCCGTCCAGCAACAGCAGTGTCGGCCGGTCGCCGGAAGCGGTGGCGGTCGCGGAAGCGGGACGCGAGGCAGTCGAAGGTGAGCTCACGCCCCAGAGTCTAGGGACCGGCACCGACAAGCCGATACGCCGATACCGGGACTCGCGCCGAACCGGCTCGGGAGGCGGCTCTACTCGACGTTCTCCTGGTCGGCGTACCAGGTGTTGCACTCCCAGGTGTCGCCCTTGTCGGAGCCCCACTTCCACCAGCCCCACACGTTGTGGTCCGCGCCGTGCAGGCGGGGTGCGCCGGGCCGGTCGGCCACGGCGCGCGCCCGGTCGGCGGCCTCGTCCCAGGTCCGCTGGTCGATGTCGCCGCGACTGTGGTTGATGCCGAAGAACATGCCCGCGAAACAACCGGCCTGCAGCTCGAGCCGTCTGCTCTGTTCCTGGCCAGCCGCGGTCTGCCAGCCCACTTGGGTGCGGCGCTCGGTGTAGGCGCGCAGCACTCCGACCACGTGCTGGATGTGGTGACCGTATTCCTGGGCGAGCAGCGCCAGTTGCGCGCCGCGGCGCGAATCGGCGGTGACGTCCCGTGCGGCGGCGTACGGGATGACGATCGTCTCGTCCGACTCGCAGTACGACGCGGGTCGTCCGTCCTGCGGGCAGGCGCTGCGCACCGCGTCGGCCGCGGCGGGCGCGTCCAGTCGAGGTGGCCGGAACGGCAGGCCGGCGCCGCGCAACGTCGGCTCCCACGCCGCGTTGAGACAGCCGAGCGCGGCGCGATAGAACACCCGCGCGGCCTCGGGTTCGTCGCGCCATTCGGGCAACTCGCAGTCGACCCGGCCCAACCCGATGTGCTGGGCGAACAGCGGATGGTCCCGCAGCGCGTACACCGGGCGGGCCGACGAGGCGTGCGGCGATCCGGCCAGCGGAAGCCCGGCCAGCGGCGCGGGCGCGATCGGCGGGGCGGCGTCGCGCGCGGGATCGGTCGCGTTGCCGACCGATCCGGCGAATCCGGGTCCGGTCGCGGCCGTGAGTCCTCCGGTCCGGAGGGCGCCCGCGTCCGCGGGCGGCCCGCTCAGCGCGGCGATGCTCGCCGCCGCGCCCAGCGCCACCGCACCGCAGAGCAGCGCGATGAGGATTCGTCTTCGGACGTGGGTTGCCAACAGCCGGTTCATCGTCCCCCCTGACCGTGCTTCGTCAACGCACCTTCATGGAACCCGACGCGGCGTCCGCCCGCAACTCGGCCGTTCGAAGCGCGGACCTCACAGGGTGGCGACCAACTCCCTGAGCACCGGCAGGCTCACCGTGCCCGAGCCGAGCACGACATCGTGGAAAGCCTTGATGTCGAAGCGCTCCCCCAGCCGCTCGGTGGCCAGCGCTCGCTGCTTCCGAATCTCCAGCTGCCCCACCTTGTAGGACACCGCCTGCCCGGGAATCGCGATGTAGCGGTCGATCTCGACGGTGATCTCGGTCAGCCCGACCGGCGCGTTGGCCACCATGAAGTCGATGGCCTGCTGCCTGCTCCACCCCTTCGCGTGGATGCCGGTGTCCACCACCAGGCGGCAGGAGCGCCAGGAATCGCCCGCGAGCATGCCGAGCCGGTCGAGATCGTCGGCGTACAAACCCATCTCGTCGGCCAGCCGCTCGGTGTAGAGCGCCCAGCCCTCCACGAAGGCGGTGTTGGCGAAGGACTGGCGCTGGAAGCGCGGCAAGTGCTCGAGCTCGTTGGCGATGGTGAGTTGCAGATGGTGGCCGGGGATCGCCTCGTGGAAGGCCACGGCCGCGGTCTCGAACCGACCGCGGCCCTGCGGCTCGTACTGATTCACGAAATACGTTCCCGGACGGGAGCCGTCGGCGGCGGGCGGGAAGTAGTAGGCCGTCGGGGCGTCGGCGGCCAGGAAGTCCGGCACCGGCACGATGTCGCAGGTTTCCCTGGGCAACCTGCCGAACCAGTTCCCCATCTCGGCCGTCGCGGCGTCGAGGCAGCGTTTGGCGTCGACCATGATCTGCTCGCCGTCGCGATAACACAGCTCGGGATCGTCGCGCAGCTTGCCGAAGATCTCCGCGAGATCCGACGTGCCCCACAGCCGAGTGCCGATCCGCGCGTATTCCTCACGCAGCAAAGCCAACTCGGAAAGCCCCAGCTCGTGGATCTCCTCCGCGCCCAGATCGGGCAGGGTGGTGTGGTGGCGCAGCAGGCTGCGGTAGATCTCGGCGCCGTCGTCGCCGAGCCAGCACAGACCGCTGCGCTCGTCGGGCCTGCCCGCGGGCAGCAGTTCGTCGGCGAGCGCGCCGCGGTACCGCTGGAACGCGGGACGGATCACGTCCGCCGCGACCCGCGCCAGCTCGGCGCGCCATTCGGCCTCGCCGTCCCAGTCCTGCGGTCCGGCGAAGGTGACGAACGGATCGGTCGACGGGTCCGAGGCCAGATACCCGTCGAGCTGGTTGAGCGAACGCTCGATGGTGATCCGAGCCGGGGCGCGGCCCGCAGCGAGACCGTCGCGGAAACGGTCCACCGCCGTGCTGAGCATGTCGCCGAGCTGTTCGTGCCGCCGCACCAGGGCCCGCGCGTGCTCGGGCCGCGGCGCGTTCATCTGCGGCGCCGCGGTGAGCAGCGCCGCGTGGACGCCGTCCATCTGATCGGAGGCCATTTCCAGCGGCCGCCAGGCCAAATGGTCCACCGCCGTGGCCAATTCCGCGCGCAGCAGGGCGCGGGTCACCCGATCGGCGGGCGAGAGACGGGCCGGGTCGAGCGCGTCGACCCGGCCGAGCAGATCGCGCGAGGACTCGAGCCGACGCTGTTCGGCGTCGAGCGAGAGATCCTCGATGCGATCGTCGAAGCGGTGGTCGCCGAGCAGGGTTGCCAGGCTCGGCGACGCCGCCAACGTCTCGTCCCAGTACCGGTCCGCCAGTTCGAGCAGCTCCTCGTCCATGCTGGCGAGGCTACTCTCACCCCACGCCGAGGTAGGCCGACTTCACCGCGGGATCGGTGAGCAGCTGGCTGCCGCTACCGGTCTTGGTGACGCCGCCGGTCTCCAGGATGTAGGCGCGGTCGCTGCGGGCCAGCGCCTGCTGGGCGTTCTGCTCGACGAGCAGCACCGTGGTGCCTTGCCGGTTGATCTCCCCGATGATGCGGAAGATCTGCTGGATCACCATGGGCGCCAAGCCCATCGACGGCTCGTCGAGCAGCAGCAGGCGCGGGCGCGCCATCAGCGAGCGGCCGATGGCGAGCATCTGCTGTTCGCCGCCGGAGAGTGTGCCGCCGACCTGTTTGCGCCGCTCCAGCAGCCGGGGGAACAGCTCGAACACCCAGTCCAACGTTCGCTGGTACTCGGCCTTCTGCGCGAAAGTCCGCCCGTAGCAGCCCATGTCGAGGTTTTCCTGCACCGTCATGCCGGGGAACACGCCCCGGCCTTCCGGCGCCTGGATCAACCCGCCGACGACCCGTTCGTGCGCCTTCATCGTGGTGATGTCGCGGCCCTCGAACTTGATCCGCCCGCGCGCCAGCGGCAGCAGCCCGGACAGCGCGCGCATGGTGGTGGTCTTGCCCGCGCCGTTCGCGCCGAGCAGGGTGACCAGCTCGCCCTCCGCGACCCGCAGCGAAACACCGTGCAATGCCTGGATTCTGCCGTAGTTGACGACCATGTCGTCGACCTCGAGCAGCGCGGGCGCATCGCTGAAGTCGCGCGGCGCGGCGGAGTCCTTGTCCGGTCCCGGCTCCTTCCGAACACTCACCTGGGCGCCACCGGCCGGAGCGGTCGGCGGCTTCCCCGTCGATTCCCCCGCGCCGGAATCGGATTCGTCGCCCTCGGCGGACGAAGACGGGCCGGTTTCGCCCCCGGTCGCCGAGGTTCCGGATTCACCTTCCGCCGCGGAAGACCTGGCATCGGATTCACCTTCAGTGGAAGCCCCTGCGGCAGAACCGCTTTCGACCTCCGAATCCGGCACGCCGAGATACGCCGCGATGACCCCGGGATCCTCCCGAATCTCACGGGGCAGACCGTCGGCGATCTTACGGCCGAACTCCAGCACCACGATCCGATCGGTCACGCCCATGACAAGTCGCATGTCGTGCTCGATCAACAGCACGGTGAACCCGTCGTCGCGGATCTTGCGAATCAGGTCCATCAGCGCCGACTTCTCGCTGGGATTGAACCCGGCGGCGGGCTCGTCCAGGCACAGCAGTTTCGGCTCGGTGGCCAGGGCGCGCGCGATCTCCAAACGGCGCTGATCGCCGTAGGAGAGGTTGCGCGCCTTCTCCACCGCGCGCGGCGCGATGCCCACGAATTCGAGCAGCGCCATCCCGCGTTCGATGGCGTCGCGCTCCTCGCGCCGGTGCCGCGGACTGCGGAACACCGCGCCGGGCACCGAGGTCTTGTGCCTGGCGTCGGTGCCGACCACCACGTTCTCCAGCGCGGTCATCTCGCCGAAGAGCCGCACGTTCTGGAAGGTGCGGGCGATGCCGAGCCGGGTGATGGCGTTGCGCTTGGTCTTGGTCAGCGGCTTGCCGTCGAAATACACCAGCCCGGAGGCGGGCTTGTACACGCCGGTGATCGCGTTGAAGCAGGTGGTCTTGCCCGCGCCGTTGGGACCGATGAGCCCGAGGATCTCGCCGCGGCGGATCTCGAAACTGACGTTGTCCAGCGCGGTGAGACCGCCGAACTTGACGGTGAGTCCCTCGGTCTTCAGCAGCGGGGCGCCGACCTCGGTCTCGATCTCCCGATGCGGGGCGACGACTTCGGCGACCGCTTCTTCGTCGCCGAGTTCCGGAAGCACCGCGGTGACGTCGACCTCGCCCGCGCTCTTCTCCTCCGCGGGCGGCGCGGCGTAGCCCGCGGCCATGTCCTCGTTGTCGAACAGCGCGTCACCCGCGCCGGGCCCGGTCATTTCCCCGCTCCGATCGGCTCGCCCACCGTGGGTCTGCGCACGGCTTGGTACACCTGCCTGCCGTAGGTGAGCAGCTTCTGCCGGGCCGGGAACAGACCCTGCGGCCGCAGAATCATCATCACCACCAACGCGATTCCGAAATACAGATACTTGAGGTCGCCGAGCGACTGGGCGCCGCCCTTGCGGAACAGCAGCACGCTGCCGAGCAGCAGCGCGGCCATGACGCCGGTGAACACCATGCCGGTGATCAATCCGCGGCGCGGCCAGATGCCGAATTCGCGGCCTTTGTACCGCCAGAGCACCAGCAGGCCGACGAACAGCACCACGTCGACGATCAGCAGCACGTAGCCGGTCGACTCGTTGTCCACCAGCTGCACCGAGGTCAGCCGCTTGGGCAGGTAGGCGATGATGAACGCGCCGAAGATGACACCGAGCTTGTTGCCCTGGCCGCCGATCACCACCGCGCAGAGGAACAGCATCGAGTTGATGATGTTGAACCCGGTCGGATTGATGAACTGCACCTGGCCCGCGTACATCGCGCCGGACAGACCACCCACCGCGGCGCCGATCAGGAACGCCCACAGCTTGAACTTGAAGGTCGGCACGCCCATGATCTCGGCCGCGTCCTCGTCCTCGCGGATGGCGACCCAGGCGCGGCCGACCCGGCTGCGTTCCAGGTTGCCGACGATCAGCAGCACGACGATCACCAGCACCATGCCGAGCCAGAACCAGTAGGTGCCGTAGCTGGCCCGGTCGAGCAGGTTGGCGCTGTCCGGGTCGCCGGTGTTGCCCGCGGAGAACACGCCGTTCGGCTTCTCCTCCGACTCTCCCACGTGCGGGTACGCCACCCCTGACAGCCCGAGGCTGCCGTTGGTCAGCTCGTGCAGATTGTCGGCGAGCAGTCGCACGATCTCGCCGAAGCCGAGCGTGACGATCGCCAGGTAGTCGCCGCGCAGTCGCAGCGTCGGCGAGCCGAGGATCAGACCCGAGAGCGCGGTCACCGCGACCGCGATCGGCAGACACGCCAGCCATGCCCACTCCGGGTCGAGCCAGCCGCCGTCGGTCTGGTTCCACGGACTGTTCGGGCTGGTGAGCAGGCCCACCGTGTAGGCGCCGATGGCGTAGAAGCCGACGTAGCCGAGATCGAGCAGACCCGCCTGTCCGACAACGACATTCAGGCCGATGGCGATCAGCGCGAACATAGCGACCTCGGCCATGACGAGGCCGAAGTTGTAGGCGGGGGTGTCCAGGATCGGGGGCGGAAAGAGCGGAAGCAGCGCGAGCGCGGCGATCGCGGGCACGCCGACGGCCCACTGGGCTGGGCGGGACAGGCCCTCCCACCAGGTGCGCAGCGCGTCGCCGACGCCCTGGCGCGGCGGGGTCTTGGTCGAGTCGATCATGCGCGGGCCCTCCCGAGACTTTCACCGAGGATGCCGGTCGGGCGGACCATCAGCACCACGACGAGCACGACGAAGGCGACCACGTCGCGCCATTCGATACCGAACAGAATCTGCCCGTACTGCTCCACGACCCCGAGGATCAGTCCGCCGAGCAGCGCGCCGCGCAGATTGCCGATACCGCCGAGCACCGCGGCGCTGAACGCCTTGATGCCGAGGATGAAACCGCCGGAGTAGATGATCGCGGGCGGGATCTTGATCGCGTACAGCGTCGCCGCCGCGCCCGCGAGCACACCGCCGATGAGGAAGGTCAGCATGATGACCCGCTCGCGCGAGACGCCCATGAGCGTCGCGGTGTCGGGGTCCTGCGCCACGGCGCGGATGCCGCGGCCGAATTTCGTTCTGTTGATGAGCATTTCGGTGGCGATCGCGAGGACCACCGCGGCGACCACGATGAGGATCGCGATATTCGTGACATCGGCGCCGCTGAAGCTGAACTGCACCGTCGGCTCGACGAGCTGGATCGGCTGCTGGGCATTGGTGCCGCCGAGATCGGGATTGATCTTCGGCAGGATGAAGTGCACGAACTCCTGGATCACGAACGACATGCCGATCGCGGTGATCAGGAAGGCCAGCGGTTTGGCCCCGCGTTTACGCAGCGGGCGATAGGCGACCCGCTCCAATCCGACCGCCGCGCCGCCGGAGACCAGCATGCCGACGATCATCGCCAAACCGATGTACACGACCGTCAGCAGCACGCCCTGGTTGTAGACATCGGGGCTGGCGGCGAAACCGAACAGCATCAGTCCGATCAACTGACCGAACATGCCCAACATGAATATTTCCGAATGGGCGAAATTGATGAGCCGAAGTACGCCGTAGACCAGGGTATAGCCCACCGCTACCAAGGCGTAGATGGAACCGTAGGTAACTCCGTCGACGGTCAGTCGCCAGAATTGATCGATCACTCCCTGATAGTCGAAGTCGATCGAGCCGTCGGCGAGGTATGCCACGCCGGCCAGTGCTGATGCTGTCATTCGAAAAACGCCTTCACCAATGCCCCTCATGAAACAGCACATACGGGGGCGTCACGGGCACCCCCGTACGTGCTGGGTTCGCGGTACTTACTTGACCTCGTAGATCCAGATCTGCGCGTTGGCCAATTCGCCGTTCGGGCTCCACTTGTAGTTACGGGCCAGACCCGGTCCGTCGTAGGAGCGCACGAATGCGAGCAGATCGGGGCGGGTGACCTTACCGCCGTCGATGCCCTTGGCCAGGATCGTGGTCAGGTCGTAGGCCTCCACCGAGTACACGCCGGGCGCCTGCCCGTTGAGCGCCTCGTAATCCTTGGCGAACTTCTCCGGAGCCGGGCCACAGGGGCAGGTGAGGTTCGCGCCCTTGGCCGCGCTGCCCGCCTGCGAGATGAACTGCGGGTCGTTGACGCCGTCCGGGCCGACGAACACGGCCTTCACGCCACCGGACTTCAGCTGCTGCGCCAGCGGCGCGCCCTCGGCGTAGTAGCCGGAGAAGAAGACCGCGTCCGGCGCCGCCGCCGCGATCTTGGTGACGGTGGCCGAGAAGTCCTTGTCACCCTTCTTGATGCTGGCCGCGCACGCCGGATCGGCGGCGGCGCCCAAGCCCTCGGTGACGCTCTTGGCCAGGCCGACACCGTAATCGGTGTTGTCCTGCACCACGCACACCTTCTTGTAGTTCGCGGTGCCGACCAGGTACTTCGCCACCGAAGGGCCCTGCACGTCGTCGTTGGCCAGGCCGCGGAAGAAGGTGGTCCAGCCGTTCTGGGTCAGCGTCGCGTTGGTCGCCGAGGACGTCACCGCCACCAGGCCCGCGTCGCTCAGAATCTGGCCGGTCGCCTTGGTCTCGCCGGAGAACGCCGGACCGACCAGGCCGATGATCGACTTGTCGTTGACGATCTGCGGGATCACCTGGGTCGCCTTCTGCGGATCGCCCTCGGTGTCGAACTGCTTCAGCTCGATCTTGCAGCCCGGATTCGCCTTGTTGTGCTGATCCAGCGCCAGCTTCACACCGTTGACGATGTTGATGCCGAGCGCCGCGTCCGGGCCGGTCAGCGCGCCCGCCATGGCGACGGCGGTACCGGGAGCACAGGTGGCCTTGCCGTCACCCGCGGGATCGGCCGCCTTCGCGGGATCCGTCTTCGGCACTTCCTTGCCCGCGGTGTCCACCTGCATGACCGGCTGAATGGACAGGCCTCCCGTACCGGCACCGGTCGCGCCCGAGCCGCTGTCGGTGGATTTGTCGCTGCAACCGGTCAGTGCGAGCGCCGCGGCGGCACCGATGACCAACACACCCCGCGTCGAACGACTGCGCCATGTCGAACTAAGCACGTCTCACCTCTACGTCCTGTGCTCCCCCGGCAATCCGAGGAGGCCGACCACGTCAGCCCGGTCAGAACATAGCGTCGGTACGTTAGATCCGCATCACATTCGCATCATGCGGACGACATCGTGTCGAATTCTTTTTGGCGATCGCGTTTCCGGGGAGTAAATCTTTCCAGCCCAGACCGCCCCGAGGGGTGGCGCATCACTTCGGCGCCAGGTTCTCCAGCACCACCTCGGCGACCGCCTTCATCGTAGTCCGGCGATCCATCGCGGTCCGCTGAATCCACTTGAAAGCCTGCGGCTCGGACAGACCCTGCGTCTGCATCAGCACACCCTTGGCCCGCTCCACCAGCTTGCGCGTCTCCAGCCGATCGGCCAGATTCGCGACCTCGCCCTCCAGCGCGGTGATCTCGTGGAAGCGGCTCGCCGCCAACTCGATCGCGGGCACTAGATCCGACTTGGTGAACGGCTTCACCAGATACGCCATCGCACCGGCGTCGCGCGCCCGTTCGACTAGATCGCGCTGACTGAAGGCGGTCAGAATCACCACCGGCGCAACACGTTTCGACGCGATCTCGGCGGCGGCATCGATACCGTCGCGGCGCGGCATCTTCACATCCATGATCACCAGATCGGGCCGGTGCTCCACCGCGAGATCCACCGCCTGCTGGCCGTCGCCCGCCTCGCCGACCACCTGATAGCCCTCTTCGGTCAGCATCTCGACCAGATCCATCCGGATGAGCGCCTCGTCTTCGGCGACGACGACCCGCTTCGCCCCGGCGTCCTTCTTCGTGCCGGCGCCCCCTGCTGCAGTAGTGCTCATGCCTCCACCTCGCTGACGCTCGGTTCCGGCATGCGCACTGCGCGCTGGCACAGGATTCGCTCGCTGCGCTCACTCATAGGTATGCCCCTCTGGTTCCGATGCCTGTCCCGACACACGCGAATGGGCCGAGACCCACACCAACCGGTCTCGCCCCACCCTGCACGCTGTCGAGTGATGTAGAGAGTACCTTTCAGTTCGGCTCACAACGCATATACCCTGCGCAAAGAGGAAACTGTGGCGTACACGGCAACCCGTTTCCGAAAAGCGCCCCCGACCCGCTATAGTTCAGACCCGGTGCGCCGGGTTGGCGGAACTGGCAGACGCGACGGTCTCAAAAACCGTTGTCCGAAAGGACGTGTGGGTTCGAGTCCCACACTCGGCACCAAGGTGGGACGCGGTTTCGCTGATCGCGTCCTTGTTCGTCACTTCACGCAGTCCGCAGATAGTCCGCAGCTGCTCGCGCTCCGGCATCCATTCCGACCGCGACCGTGTCCAGATCGTCCGGGAACAGGTGCCCGTACAGATCCAGCGTCAGCGTCGCCGTCTTGTGGCCGAGCATCCGCTGTACGACCTTGATGTTCGCCCCCGCACTGATCGCCAGCGACGCCGCGGTGTGCCGGAGCCCGTGCGGAACGACCCCCCCTCGAGGCCGACGCACAACGCGATCGCCTCACCGAACCGGATCCCGGTACAAGCCAACGTGAACACCAGCGGCCGGAACCGCCCCGCGGCCATAGCGAGTTGCATCACCTCGACGTGCGTCAGGTACCGACGCGACCCCGACATCATCGTCGGCAGGTCCACGTCGTCGGCCGGATTAACAGCGCATTCCAGTGGGTTCGATCTGACTCAGCGAAGGCAACAACGTTCGGTTGCGCTTGATCGCGCCGCGTCTGCTGCGCTTCCTGTACCTGGTTCTTCGCTTCCTTGACCTGCTTCGCGGCGTATCTGCCTGCGACCACCACCGTGACCCCGGCGATAAGCGCAGTCATCCAACCTGCAGTCGCGGCCCACGCGTCTGCTGTCATCCCGAAAATGACAGACCATGCACTTTGGACCCAATCCTAAAACGCTTCCAACCGACCCAACGCACCCGCCTCCTGACCAGACCGCAGTCTGCGACGCCAGACGAGTTCCTATCCCGAGCAGCAGCAGAACGGTACAGGTCTGGACCGACACGTGCGAACTGGCCCGGTGACCGACAGCGGTGGAGCCTCACGGGTCCGGAATCTGTCTGCAGCGGCTCTCGTAACTACCGACAACAACAAACGATTCCGCTAGCCAAACAACCTGGTCAAGCGCAGGGTAACGAGAGTCGCCGACACCTTCCAATCTCAACAAAGGTCGAGAGGGATAATCTCAAAACCGTTGTCCGAGAGGACGTGTGGATTCGAGTCCCGCACTCGGCACCAACTCGGGGAGAGGTCTACTTGCTGCTTCGCAGCGGCGCTTGGTCGTTGGTGTTCGTTTTTATCTGGGGGTGCAACCCCCAGACCCCGCCCGGCGGGGTTTCGCCCCCGGGCCCCCGTGTGGGTGTTGCGTTGGTGGAACGGTTCCGTTCGAGTCTTTGGGAACCGCTTGATGCGGGCCTGTGCGGGCCTGTGCCTGGCTTCGGCGGCTGGTCCCCCGTCTTTAAAAGTTTCTCTCAGTAATTACGTCGAGGGTCGGCGTCGCCGTCTTGTGACCGAGCATCCACTGAGGAACCTTGCTGTTTGCCCCGCAGCCTGGCCATCGGGGGCGGCAGATGCCGTGCACCACAGATCACTCGTCGTAGAAGTCCTCGTCGTCTGAATAGAACCAGTCGCAGGAAGCCCAGGACGCCGGATTCGCTTCCTTCACGATCCGTCCCACTGCCGCTTCTACCGACTCGTGCCAGGGCACGAACTCGCTCCCGTGGCGTGCCGAAAACGCGTCGTAATCGAGGTCATCTGTCCATCCGCGCATCGTCCACCGCCCGTCGGCCGTGGGCGTGAGCTGTCCGTAGCTCGGCAGCCCTTCCTGGTCCAGGAACGCTCGGACTGCAGGTAACACGAGGTTGGCTTGCTGCGGTGTGAGCGGCTCCCCGACGCGGAAGGTAAATCGAAACAGCTTGTTCACGAGCTGGGACGCTAGACCATCAGACCGACAATCACCGCCCACGAATCCGAGGCTTCCGCTCGGACTCGAAAATCCGTTGAGAACGCGGACAGAGGGGTGTTCAGTCAGTACATGGGAATTGCGCGGCGGGGAACACGGATTCTGAACCTGAACGGCGAACGCTACAGGTGGGTTGTCTCACCCGACGATGAGCCAGGCCTGGCGATTGTCGTGGAGGTCGCCGAGGGACACGGACAACGGATGGTCACCTGGGTCGATCACGACACGATCATTACGCCACGCTTGGTCGCGAGGGTCGTGCACAGAGCACTTCACCGGGGGTGGACTCCACGGCAGCGGGGAACCGAAGTCGTCTATCGGATCTAGGGCAGGCCGACGGCGGTCCGGACCTGACAAAACTACGGGTGATCAGTCCCGCGGCTCGGCGCGCAGTGCGTACGCAGCGGCGCCCCGTTCAGCCGACGTGAACCGAGAGAGGGCCTGACTCGTACCCCGTAGGGTGGGGCGTAGGAGTGCGCGCCGTTGCGGAGGTTGCGGTATGCGGGTGAGCAGGATGACCGTGGATCTGTCCGGGTATCCGGATCTGGTCGTCGTCTACCTCGGGATGCGGGTGCGGCGGCCGCGGGGGATGCTGCGGCTGCTGGGGTTGGGGCCGAAGCTCTATCGGTCGCATCGGGACCGGCCGGACGGGCTGCTGCTGCACGAGGACGTCGTGTGGGGGTTGTTCCCGCCGCACTGGGGTGCGCGGCAGTACTGGCGCGATCTGGACAGCCTCGAGCGGTGGACGCGGTCGGAGCCGCACCGGGAATGGTGGGCGAGATTCCTGAAGGACTCGGGGGGGACGGGGTTCTGGCACGAGGCCTACTTCGCGCGCGGCGGCATCGACGCGATGTACGACGACATGGCGCCCGCGACCGGGATGGCTCGGTTCGCCCCGGTGGTCGCCTCCCGCGGGCCGATGTTCTCGACGCGCGGGCGAGTACACGGCGAAAAGGCGAAAGTCGCGCCGGTGATCGCCGAAAAGGCTTATTACCGAGATGAATACGAGTGAGTGAGCGCACAACGCCGCGATGACGGGTCGATGATTGAAGGTCGAATCGTCTGGGTAAGTACAGCTATAAGCCCGGCGCTCGATCGTGACGCGCATCGAGAATCCGCCTGAATACCCGGGTGAGCTTTGTGTACGGCACGCGACACCGAGATGAATATGTGTCTGCGCACCTGTGATTCGAACTCGCGCGCCTTCTGGTCGGCGACAGCCCGAATTACCGTATTCCCATGCACGTCCTGTTCGTCTGCAACGGCAATGTCTGCCGTTCGGTGATCGCCGAGCGGCTCACCCGCGCTCTCGCCGTCGAACACGACCTCGCCGGTCTCACCGCGGAAAGCGCGGGCACCCGCGCGCTGGTCGGATTCCCCATCGAACCGCTCACCGCGCAAACCATTTCCGGTCTCGGTGCGGATCCGGAGGGTTTCCGCGCGCGCAAACTCAAGCCGGAAATGATCGACCGCGCCGATCTCGTGCTCGCGATGACCGAACAAATCCGAGATCAAGCCGCCGACATGGCATTCGGCGCCGCCGCACGCACTTTCACGCTGCTGGAAGCGCACCGGATCGCCAAGGTCACCGGCGCGCGCACGGTCGCCGACCTGAATCTGGCCCGCAACGATCTGTCCTTGGTCGGCAGGGAGAACATCGCCGACCCGGTCGGTCTTTCCGAGGCCGCCTATTGCGAAGTCGGCGACCGCATCGCCGAAGCGCTTGTGCCGTTGATGCTGGCGCTGGCGCCGCACGCACAAACCCGGCCCGAAGACGACGACCGCACCGGACTCGTGCTGCAACCGGGCGCCGCGCCCGCGCCGCTCTCGGCTTTCCTGGCGGCGCATCGCATCCGGTGACGCGGCTCATCCCGTGACACAACGCAATCCGGTGATTCAGCGCAATCCGCTGGCACCGGGCAACTCGATGACACAGCGCAACCCGATGACGCAGCGCAACCCGATGACGCAGCGCAACCCGGTGACGCAGCGCAATCCGGTGACGCAGCGCAATCCGGCCGGACTCGGCGTCCGGCAAACACCGCGAAATCGGAACGCGCGCCCGAAATCGCGCCCGGCTGTGTCGCGCGAGAGCACCGAGGCATTAAACTCCCGGCGGACAGCATCAGTCATTGGTGGTCCGACACACGACAGGAACCAGACATGCCGAGAATCTCGGATGTTTCGCTTCATGTTTATGTGACGCCAGAGATCCTCGAACAAGTCGTCGAGAGGGTTCGCGCGGTGGTGGACGACCACCTGCACGACCGCGACGTCTTCGCCTGGCGTTTCACATTGCCCGTCGACCCCGACGATCCCACCCACGTGGTGCTCGAAACCCAATGGCGCGGAAGCCATCCGGGCAGCGATCCGGACCCGCGCCGCACCTACGAGATCGCGCTCAGCCTGGTCGGCGCACCGCGCGATCTGACCGCCCCGAGCCTGGCCGCGCTGGAACGGCGGCTGATGATCGAAACATCCTGCGGCACCGCCGATCCCGATGTGCCGCGGACGATAAGCACGCAGCGCAGGGACAGCTTCGATTTCGAGACCGAGCGGGAAATCCTCTAGGCCCTGTCTCGAAGTCCGGCTAGCCTCCGAGACAGTGCCTAGCGCTTCTGGTCACCGACGCGACGGGAAGTGGCGGATCAGACCTTCCTGCACCGTGGTGGCCAGGAGCTCACCGCTGCGCGAGTAGAACCGGCCGGTGGCCAGGCCGCGCGAGCCCGCCGCGACCGGGGACTCGGTGGAGTACAGGGCCCAGTCGTCGAAGCGGAACGGGCGGTGGAACCAGATGGAGTGGTTCACGGTGGCCGCGACGATCCGGTCCAGTCCCCAGGACAGGCCGTGCGTGGTGATGATCGAGTCGAGCACCGTGGTGTCGGACGAATAGCCGAGCGTGGCGACGTGGATCAGCGGATCGTCGGGCAGTGTGCCGTCGGCGCGCATCCAGACGCGGTTGTGGTTGAGCCGCTCCCCCGTGCCCTTCAGAATCCAGGCCGGGTCGTTGGTGTAGCGCATGTCGATCGGGTGCGGCGCGTTGACGAACATCTCCAGCTTGTCCTCCAAGCCTTCGAAGCTCTCCTCCACGCGCGGCAACTGCTCGGGATCCGGCACCTCGGGGTGGGGATGGGCGTGCTCCAGCCCTTTGCCCCAGTCCTGGAAGGCGGCCAGCATGACGAACAGCTCCTGATCGTCCTGCACCGCGGTGACCGTGCGGTTGGCGAAGGAGCGGCCGTCCCGGTGCCGGTCCACCCGGTACTCGATCGGCTGCTTCGGATCGCCGCCCCGCACGAAGTGCGCGTTCACGGCGTGCACGGGCCGGTCGCCCACGGTGCGACCGGCCGCCATGATCGCCTGGGCGACCAGCTGTCCGCCGAAGGTCCGGCTCCAGACCTTCTCCGGATGGTGACCGACGAAGACGTCGGTGTCCATCTGCTCGAGATCGAGCAGACCGAGCAACACATCCAGATCGGACCGCGTCGTCGGGTCTTGGGTGCCGACGTGGCCGCCTAGCGAAGCACTCACTCTAATGGTCCTCCTCACCGATACGGTGCACGTGGATCAGGTTGGTGGAACCGACAGTACCGGGCGGGGAGCCCGCCACGATGACCACCAGGTCACCCTTCTTGTATCGGTCCATCGACAGCAACGCCTGGTCCACCTGGTGGATCATCGCGTCGGTGGTCTTCACCGTCGGCACGATGAACGTCTCGGTGCCCCAGGTCAACGCGAGCTGGCTGCGCACCTCGGGCAGCGGGGTGAAGGCGAGCAGCGGCAGCGGGGTGTGCAGGCGGGCCAGGCGGCGCACGGTGTCGCCGGACTGGGTGAACGCCACCAGCGCCTTGGCGTTGAGCCGCTCGCCGATGTCGCGCGCGGCGTAGGAGATGACGCCGCGCTTGGTGCGCGGCACGTGGGTCAGCGGCGGCACCCGGGTGGAGGACTCCGCCTCGACCGCGTGCACGATTCGCGCCATGGTGCGCACCGTCTCGATCGGGTACGTGCCGACCGAGGTCTCACCGGAGAGCATGACCGCGTCCGCGCCGTCCAGCACCGCGTTGGCCACGTCCGAGGCCTCGGCGCGGGTCGGGCGCGAGTTCTCGATCATCGACTCGAGCATCTGGGTCGCGACGATGACCGGCTTGGCGTTCTCCCTGGCCATCTGGATGGCCTTCTTCTGCACCAGCGGCACCTGCTCCAGCGGCAGCTCGACGCCGAGGTCGCCGCGCGCGACCATGATCGCGTCGAAGGCGAGCACGATCGCCTCGAGGTTGTCGATGGCCTCGGGCTTCTCCAGCTTGCCGATCACCGGGACGCGCCTGCCGACCCGGTCCATCACGTCGTGCACCAGCTCCACGTCGGAGGGCGAGCGCACGAACGAGAGCGCGATGAAGTCGACGCCGAGCTTCAGCGCGAACTCCAGGTCCTCGATGTCCTTCTCGGACAGCGCGGGCACCGAGACGTCCATGCCGGGCAGCGAGACGCCCTTGTTGTTGGAGACCGGTCCGCCCTCGGTCACCCGGCACACCACGTCGTTGCCGTCGACGGCGGTCACCGTCAGGCCGACCTTGCCGTCGTCGACGAGCAGGCGGTCGCCGGGCTTGGCGTCCTTGGCCAGCTCCTTGTAGGTGGTCGAGACGCGGCTGTGGCTACCGTCCACGTCGTCTACGGTGATGCGCACTTCTTCGCCGGTCGCCCACACCGTACGGCCCTCGGTGAACCGGCCGAGCCGGATCTTGGGGCCCTGTAGATCGGCGAGGATGCCGACCGCTCTGCCGACGTGGTCCGACGCCTGCCGCACCTTCTTGTAGTTCTCGGCGTGGTCCGCGTGCTCGCCGTGGCTGAAGTTCAGCCGCGCAACGTCCATCCCGCTCTCGACGAGTTCGCGGATACGGTCCTCGGTGGCAGTGGCCGGGCCGAGCGTGCACACAATCTTCGTCCGTCGCATCACGAGTAGAGCCTAGTCCTGCCGGGTGGCGTGGGCCCGTCGTGGCCTCGGTGAAGAATTGGTGAACTGGTCCTCACCTGGCAACGTGCCGGGACAGGCGGGTCTCCAGGCGAGTCTGACCGAAGCCAAGGATCAGGCAGATGACCCAGTAGTACAGCGCGGCCACCCCGTAGAGGGCGAAGAAGTCGAAGGTCGGAGCGGCCGCCAGCTGGGCGGTGCGCAGCAGTTCGGTGACCAGAATGGTCGAGGCCAGCGAGGTGTCCTTGACCAGCGAGATGAGCGTGTTCGACAGCGGCGGCACCGCGATGCGCGCGGCCTGCGGCAGGATGATCAGCCGCAGCATCATCGGATACGACATGCCGAGCGCCTGCGCCGCCTCCCACTGGCCGTGCGCGACCGACAGGATCGCGGCGCGCACCACCTCGGCCGCGTAGCCACCGACATTCAGGCTGAACGCGATCACCGCCGCCGGGAACGGATCGATGACGATGTCGAACTGCGGCAGCGCGTAGAACACGATGAACAGCTGCACCAGCAGCGGAGTGCCGCGGATGATCGAGATGTAGAAGCGCGCGGGCGCGGACAGCAGCCAGGTCGGCGACATCCGCGCCAGCGCGACGAACAGCGCGAGCGCCAAACCGATCACGAAGCTGATCGCGGTGAGCGGAATGGTCTTGGTGACGGTGGCCTCGAGCATCGGCCACAGGTTGCGCCAGATCAGCTCCCGGGTCGCGGCGTCCACTGGCGGTTATTTGCTGACGTCGACGCCGAAGTACTTCTCCGAGATCTGCGCCAGTCTGCCTTCGGCGCGCAGCTCGTCCAGCGCGCGGTTCACCTCGGCGATCAACGGGTCGCCCTTGCGGGCGGCGAAGCCCATGGTGCTGGTCTCGCCGGTCTGCGCGGCGATCTTCACCGACTTGTCGCCGGAGGTCTTGGTGTACTCGTTGAACACCAGGTTGTCGTTGACGGTGCAGTCGACGCGACCGTTCTTCAGCAGCTGGATGGCCTGCACCCAACCCTCGACGGCCTCCACCTTCGCGCCGGCGCCCGCGGCGACGGCACTCCAGTTGCTGGTGGCGGACTGCGCGGAGGTCTTGCCAGCGAGATCGGCGAGCGAGGTGATGGCGTTGTTGTCGGCGCGGGTGACGATCACGCCCTCGGAGGTCGTGTACGGCTGGGAGAGCTCGTACTTGTTCTTGCGCTCCTCGGTGATCGAGACCTGGTTGGCGACCAGATCGAAGCGCTTGGACTCCAGGCCCGCGAAAATCGCGTCCCACGGCGTCTGCACGAACTCGACCTTGCGGCCGAGTTTGTCGGCGACAGCGCGGACCACGTCGACGTCGTAGCCGGTGAGTGCGCCGTCGGAGCCCTGGTAACTGAACGGCGAGTAGGTGCCCTCGGTGCCGACCTTCAGCACGTTCGGGTCGTCGCCGCTACCGCAGGCGGTGAGGCCGGTGGCGGCGACGATGGCGAGCATGGCGGCGGCGAACAGCTTGCGACGCACGAAATCCCTCTCTCCGGTGCGTGGACGGCCCCACACACGACACACAGATCCGGCCCAAGTTACGCCCGTCGCGAGCCGTTGCACAGTATTTCGATCAACGTGCGCGAAAGGTCGCGTCGCGGAAACACGAAGGGCGCCGCCTTGTCGGCGGCGCCCTTCGGCTGGCGATCAGTCCCGCAGGGGTCGCCCGTTGGCGTCGGGCACCTTGCCGGTGAGGATCATGATCCCGTCGATGAGCGCCCAGATACCGCAACCACCGCAGGTGACGATCTGCAGGATGCCGATGGTCGTGTACCCCAGGTAGAAGCGACCGATACCCAGGGTGCCGACCAGCAGCTGCAGAATGCCCGCGATCATCTTCTGCTTGTCGGACAGCGGCACGCCGAACGCGTCACGGCCGTACGGCGCCTCCGGATCGGCCGGGTTGTAGCCCTGCGGCTGACCGTACGGCGCGGCAGGCGGGTAACCACCCGGCTGCTGGCCGAACTGCTGCTGCTGACCGTACGGGTCGGCGGGCTGGCCGTACTGCTGGCCCGAAGCGTCCTTGTTCAGGTCCGGTCCCGTACCGGGCGGACCGTACTGCGGGCCGCCGAAGCCCTGGTTGTTCTGGTAAGGGTCGGTCACTCATGTCCTCCTCATCAAGTGGGCACCCATTGCTGGCCCCCGGTTCGACGATCGCCTCGACGGGCACGCCCGCGACGATCACCGGTCATTCTCGCCGGAATCGATCGATTTTGTCGCATCAGCGCCCATAGGGCACGGGGTCCGAGGAATTGGATTCCTCGGACCCCGTGTGGTTATCGCGCCCTGTGGTGAATGTGTTGCCTACGCCCGCCGTCGATTTCGCGGTCGCGAGCTACTCGCCCTTGTCGGCGGTGGACTTCTCACCCACTCCGGCAGCGGACTTCGCGTCCTCGATGGACTCGTCCGCGTCCGGGGAGGCACCCGTCTCCGCGACCGCGGCGGACTTCTCGGCCGCAGTGGACTTCTCGCCTCCGTGCGGCGACTTCGCCGAGCTCGCTGCCGTCGCCTCGGTGGACTTCTCCGCGCTCATAGTCGCCGACTCGCCGCTGTCGGAGTTCTCCGACGTCGCCTCGCCGGGATCATCCAACCGGCCCGATTCCGAGTCCGATTCACCCGCGTCGTCTTTCGCGGACTCCTTGGTCAGCGCCACGCCGCCCCCCGCCGTCGCCCCCGTTGCGCCCGCGGCACGCAACGCGCCGATCTGCCACGGCCACGGTCGGTTCATCGCGCCGGGTTGCAATTGATCCGCGGTCTCGCGTCCCTTCGTGGCGAACACGAAATAGGCGATGGCCGCGAGGAAGACGAGCGCCGAGGTGAACGAGTTGACGCGGATGCCCGCGATCATGGTGGCCTCGTCGTCGCGCATCAGCTCCACGAAGAACCGGCCGAAGCTGTATCCCGCGACGTAGAGCGCGAACAGCCGACCATGGCCGATCCGCCAGCGCTTGTCGATCTGCACGAGCAGCACCACGATCAGCACGTTCCAGAGCAACTCGTAGAGGAACGTCGGGTGCACGATCTTCTCGACCACGTCGTTGGAGACGCCGTTCATCGGGTCGGGATCGCCGTTGGCGTCGAACCTCGGGTAGATCTCCAGGCCCCAGGGCACGGTGGTCTCGCGGCCGTAGAGTTCCTGGTTGAACCAGTTGCCGAGGCGGCCGATGGCCTGGGCCAGCAGGATCGGCGGCGCGATGGCATCGCCGAAAGCGGGCAACGGGATGCGGTACACCCGGCAGCCGATCCAGGCGCCGACGCCGCCGAGGAACACCGCGCCCCAGATGCCGAGCCCGCCCTGCCAGATGTAGAGCGCCTCGATCGGGTTGCCGCCCGCGCCGAAGTACTTCTGCCAGTCCGTGGCCACGTGGTAGAGGCGCCCGCCGACCAGGCCGAACGGCACCGCGAACATGGCGACGTCCAGCACCGTGCCCTGCTGACCGCCGCGCTCCTGCCAGCGCCGCTCGCCCCACCAGATGGCGACGACGATGCCGAGGATGATGCACAGGGCATAGGCCCGCAACGGGATCGGCCCGAGTTGCCACACGCCTTGCGGGGGGCTGGGGATATAGGCCAGCACATCGCTTCGTAACGTCACGGGGCCACCGTAGCCGAGGACCGGCGAAGCGCACGATCCGGCGGGCCTCCCGCCGCCTCTCGCCCCGGCCGTACGCGGGACTTCGACGGCCTCCACTCGGCACTACCGGCCGGGCGTGCCTCCGCGTTCGCCGCGGAGGTGCGAACTCTGGACGGACTCCGCCGGAGGGCAGGTCCTACGAGGCGACGGTCGCCGAACGCACGCCGTCGGCGAGTTCGCGGGTCAGCGCGCGCACCGCGTCCAGCCCGTCGGCCGCCGCCGTGACCAGCGCCGAACCCACGATCACGCCGTCGGCGTAGCTGGCGATCTCGGCGGCCTGTGCGCCGTTGCGGACGCCGAGGCCGACGCCGATCGGGATGTCGGAGTGCGAGCGGACGCGAGCGCACAGCGCGGGCGCCGCGGAGGACACCACGTCGCGCGCGCCGGTGACGCCCATGGTCGAGGACGCGTAGATGAAACCGCGGCTCGCCTCGAGCGTCTTCACCAGTCGCTCCTCGGTGGAGGACGGCGCGACGAGGAAGATGCGGTCCAGATCGTGCGCGGCCGAGGCGACGAACCAGTCGTCGGCCTCTTCCGGGATGAGATTCGGCGTGATGAGGCCCGCGCCGCCCGCCGCGGCGAGATCGCGCGCGAAACGGTCGACGCCGTACTTGAGCACCGGGTTCCAGTAGGTCATCACCACGGCCTTGCCGCCCGCCTCAGCGATCGACTCGACCACCGTGAACACGTCGCGCACCCGCACGCCGCCGCGCAGCGCCTGCTCGGCGGCGGCCTGGATGGTCGGGCCGTCCATCACCGGGTCGGAGTAGGCGACGCCGACTTCGATGATGTCGCAACCGGATTCGACCATCGCGCGGCAGACGTCGATGGAACCGGCCAGGTCCGGGTAGCCCGCGGGCAGGTAGCCGATGAGCGCGGCCCGGTTCTCCGCGCGCGCCGCGGCGAAGGTGTTGGCGAGACGGGACTGCTGACTCACGACTCGGTCTCCTGCGGTGCGTCGAACAGCCCGAACCAGCGGGCCGCGGTGTCCATGTCCTTGTCGCCGCGGCCGGACAGGTTGACCAGGATGATCGCGCCGGGGCCGAGTTCCTCGCCGAGCTTCAGCGCGCCCGCCACGGCGTGCGCGGACTCGATCGCCGGAATGATGCCCTCGGCGCGGCTGAGCAGCAGCAGCGCGTCCATCGCCTCGGTGTCGGTGATGGGCAGGTACTCGGCGCGGCCGATGTCCTTGAGGTAGGCGTGCTCGGGGCCGACGCCCGGGTAGTCCAATCCCGCGGAGATGGAATGGGATTCGATGGTCTGACCGTCCTCGTCCTGCAGCAGGTACGAGTAGGCGCCCTGGAACGCGCCCGGCGTGCCGCCGGTGAAGGTCGCGGCGTGCCTGCCGGTGTCGACGCCGTCGCCCGCCGCCTCGTAGCCGATCAGCCGGACGGCCGGATCGTCGAGGAAGGCGTGGAAGATGCCGATCGCGTTGGAGCCGCCGCCGACGCACGCGGTCACCGCGTCGGGCAGCCTGCCGGTCAGGTCCTGCACCTGCTGGCGCGCCTCGAGGCCGACGATGCGCTGGAGGTCGCGCACCATGAGCGGGAACGGGTGCGGGCCCGCGGCCGTGCCGAAGCAGTAGTAGGTCTGTTCGGCGTTGGTGACCCAGTCGCGCAGCGCCTCGTTGATGGCGTCCTTGAGCGTCTGCGAGCCGGTGGTCACCGAGATGACCTCGGCGCCGAGCAGCCGCATCCGCGCCACGTTCAGCGCCTGGCGGGCGGTGTCGACCGCGCCCATGTAGATGACGCAGTCCAAGCCGAGCAGCGCGCACGCGGTGGCGGTGGCGACGCCGTGCTGGCCCGCGCCGGTCTCCGCGATGACGCGGGTCTTGCCCATCCGCTTGGCCAGCAGCGCCTGGCCGAGCACGTTGTTGATCTTGTGCGAGCCGGTGTGGTTCAGGTCCTCGCGCTTGAGCAGGATGCGCGCACCGCCGGCGTGCTCGGCGAGCCGCTTGCACTCGAACACCGGCGAAGGACGTCCGGTGTAGTCGCGCTGCAGGCGGTCCAGTTCGTCCAGGAAGGTGTGGTCGGCGCGGCACTTCTCGTACTCGGCGGTGACCTCCTCGATCACCGCCATCAGCGCCTCGGGCACATGCCTGCCGCCGTAGACGCCGAAGTGGCCGCCGAGATCCGGTTCGTGCGAACTCGGATGAGCGACGCCCGCACTGGCCTGGGGTAGTCCGTGCACCGCCATCACCGGCCCCGCCGGGCCGGCTTGGGGCAGGACGGGTGGGTGCCCGCGGTCACCAGCTCCGACACTGCCGCGCGCGGATCGCCGCTGGTCACCAGACCTTCGCCGACGAGCACGGCGTCCGCGCCCGCACCGGCGTAGGCCAGCAGGTCGGCGGTGCCGCGGATGCCGGACTCGGCGATCCGGATGACCTCGGTGGGCAGCCCGGGAGCGATGCGTGCGAACACGTCGCGATCCACCTCGAGCGTCTTGAGGTTGCGGGCGTTCACGCCGATCACCGACGCGCCCGCGGAGAGCGCGCGGTCGGCCTCTTCCTCGGTGTGCACCTCGACCAGCGCGGTCATGCCGAGCGATTCGGTGCGATCGATGAGCGAGGAGAGCACGTCCTGCTCGAGCGCCGCGACGATCAGCAGGATGACGTCGGCGCCGTGCGCGCGTGCCTCGTGGATCTGGTAGGGACCGACCACGAAATCCTTGCGCAGGATCGGGATGTTCACGGTGGCGCGCACCGCGTCCAGGTCGTCGAGCGAGCCGCCGAAACGGCGTCCCTCGGTGAGCACGCTGATGATGCGGGCGCCGCCGTCCTCGTAGGCCTTGGCCAGGCTCGCGGGATCCGGGATGTCGGCCAGCGGTCCCTTGGACGGGCTCGCCCGCTTGACCTCGGCGATGACGCCGATGCCGTCTTCCAGGAGTGCGGCGCGCGCGTCCAGCGGGGCGGGCGCGGCGGCGGCTGCGGCCTTGATGGCGGGGAAGTCCAAGAGGGCTTCCCGTGCGGCCACATCCGCGCGGACCCCGTCGAGAATCGAGTCGAGTACCGTCATCTGGCTCGAATCCTTTCTGGGGAGACGGACTTGCTGCCTGAGAATCCCCCCAGGCGCTGTCTCACCGATGCTGACAAAGAATAAATGGCCTTACCTCTTGTCTTGCCGCCGGGGTTCAGCTCCGCGGCCGACCTGCGGTCGCACCATGCGGGGAACCCACGGGACATGGTCTGGGCGGTCACGTCAGCCCGCACCGCCGTCCGCCGCACGGTCGCGCGGGTTCGACGCGGCGGTGTCGGGCGAATCGGGCTCGTCTCCCTCGCGCGCAATCGGATTCACGTTTTCGCGCGATTCGGACACCGCGCGGTCGCCCGAATCCGGCATCGCGCCGGGCGTGTCGTCCGTCGGATCGGTGCCCGCGTCCAGCGCGTCCCACAGCACCCGCTCGGAGAGTTGCCCGGAGTCGTCCGCGGCGCGCCGCTTGGTCACCTCTTCGGTGGCGGCCTCGCGACGGACAACCGGACTCTCGTACTTGCCGGAGAGCCTGCCCGATTCCCTCGGCATCCTGGCGAGCAGGACACCGGCGGCGAACGCGGCGAACGCGGCGGCCAACGTGAGCACCGCGGGCAACGGGGCGGTGATCACCTCCGTGACCGTGGCGCGGCCGGGCAACTCGGCCAGCGCGGCGGCGCGCTCCGCCGTCGCGCCCTGTCCGGTGAGCAATGCGAAGGCGGGCACGGCGGTCACGGCGGCGACGAGCGCGACGAGCACACCGACCATCCGGCGCAGCCATCCCTTGGTGGCGAGCAGCGCGGCGATGGCCGCGAGCAGCACCAGCGCCAGCGGGGTGAGCGCCCCGAACCAGACGCTGCCGTTCAGCTCGTCGGTGCGCGGTTCGGTGAGCCCGTCCGAGGACGACACCGTCACCCACGTCAGCCTCGACGAGCCCCACATCAGCGCCGCGGCGAGCGCGAGAAGCACGATGGCCCCGACCGGGTACCGACGTCCTTCGGCGCGGCCGGGGGGCGCGACCGCCTCGGCCGCGGACGACTCGTCGGGTTCGGCCGAGGCGCGCGGATGTCGGTCGGGTTCGTTGGTCATAGGGTTCCGCCGTCTCGGTTCGCCGCATCGGCATCGCCCGTGGGCGCGGCATCGGCTTCGGAGGCGGAACCCGCGGCACCGTACGCGCGCACGGTCTCGGCGGCGGCGACGGCCTTCAGCACCGCCATCGCCTTGTTGCGCGATTCCACGTCCTCGTAGTCCGGGTCGGAGTCGGCGACCACGCCCGCGCCCGCCTGGACGTAGGCGACGCCGTCCTTGAGCAGAGCGGTGCGGATGGCGATCGCGGTGTCGGCGTCGCCCGCGAAGTCGAGGTAGCCCACGACACCGCCGTAGACGCCGCGCCGCGTCGGCTCGAGTTCCTCGATGAGTTCCATCGCGCGCACCTTCGGCGCTCCCGAGAGCGTGCCCGCCGGGAAGCAGGCGCTCACCGCGTCCAACGCGACCTTGCCCGGCTTCAGCCGTCCCGACACCGTCGACACCAAGTGCATGACGTGGCTGTAGCGCTCGATGTGCCGGTACTCGGTGACGCGCACCGTGCCCGGCTGGCAGACCCGCCCGAGATCGTTGCGCCCGAGATCGACGAGCATCAGGTGCTCGGCGTTCTCCTTCTCGTCGGCGAGCAGGCCCTTCTCCAGCAGCAGGTCGTCCTCCTCGGTGACGCCGCGCCAGCGAGTGCCCGCGATCGGGTGCGTGGTCGCCACGCCCTCCTTCACGGTCACCAGCGATTCCGGGCTGGAGCCGACGATGGAGAAGGCGGTGCCGCCCTCGCCGTCGGGGACGTGGATCAGGTACATGTACGGACTCGGGTTGGAGGCCCGCAACATCCGGTACAGGTCGAGCGGCTCACCGTGGTAATCCATCTCGAACCGCTGGGAGAGCACGACCTGGAACGCCTCGCCCGCCTCGATCTCCTTGACCAACCTGCGCACGCCCGCGCCGAATTCGTCGGAGGTGCGCTGGCGGCGGTACTGCGGCTCGGGCTGGTCGAAGACCGAGACGGTGGACTGGGCGGGCGCGGCGAGCGCCTCGGTCATCCGGTCCAGCCGCGCGACCGCGTCGTCGTAGGCCTCGTCGACCCGGTCGGCGGTGCCGTTCCAGTTCACGGCGTTGGCGATCAGGGTGATGGCGCCCTCGTGGTGGTCGAAGGCGGCCAGGTCGGTGGCCAGCAGCAGCACCATCTCGGGCAGTCGCAGGTCGTCGGCGGCCAGGTTGGGCAGCCGCTCGATGCGGCGCACCGCGTCGTAGCCGAGGTAGCCGACCATGCCGCCGGTCAGCGGCGGAAGATCGGGCAGCCGCTCGGTGCGCAACAGTTGCAGCGTCTCGCGCAACGCGAGCAGCGGGTCGCCGCCGGAGGGAGCGTCCACCGGGATGTTGCCGAGCCAGGCCGCTTCGCCGTCCACCACGGTCAGCGCCGACGGGCTGCCCGCGCCGATGAACGACCAGCGCGACCAGGACCGTCCGTTCTCGGCGGACTCGAACAGGAAGGTGCCCGCCCGATCGGCGGCCAGCTTGCGATAGGCCGACAGCGGAGTTTCGGAGTCCGCCAGCACCTTTCGGGTCACGGGGACCACCCGGTGTTCCGCGGCGAGCAGATGGAACTGTTCGCGGGTCGTGGTGGTGGGAGTGGACGCGCCAGGCATTCCTCCATCATCCCAGGGCGGACGCTCGGACTTCGTCCGGCCCGGTCCAAGGCCGCCATCGGCGCGTCGCCGGCGACTCGCGCACCCGTGAGCCGTAGGCGCGCGCGTCACTAGTCTCGCCGCGTCGGCTTCGAGCGACCCACCTCCCGACCCGGCGATCGGCGGCCGAACGGACAGTACCGAGCGTCCAGTACGCCCGGTACTGTTCTGATCTATGCGCAAAGGCCAGCTCGCCCCACAGTTCGAGCTCCCCGATCAGTCCGGCACCGTCCGCTCCCTCGACGAATTGCTCACCGAGGGACCGCTGGTGCTGTTCTTCTACCCGGGCGCCAACACCCCGATCTGCACCGCGGAGGCATGCCACTTCCGTGATCTGTCCGCGGAATTCACCGCGCTCGGGGCGTCCTGCGTCGGCATCAGCACCGACGCCGTGGACACCCAGGCGGGCTTCGCCACCAAGCAAAGACTCGACTATCCCCTGCTGTCCGACCGCGACGGCGCGGTGGCAGCGCAGTTCGGCGTCAAGCGCGGGCTGCTCGGCAAACTCGCGCCGGTGAAGCGGCAGACTTTCGTCATCGACACCGACCGCACCGTGCTCGAAGTGATCACTGGAGAGTTGCGGGCCGACGCGCACGCCGACGAAGCACTGGCCTTCCTGCGCGAGCGCGTCCGCTGAGCGTTTTTCCTCCTTCGCTCCGGCCGTGCGCGGCCGGAGCGGACACCGCCCGGTAGCGCCGACGAGGCGAAACGCCGACGCGCACCGCCGTCCGGAGACCGACCGGTCGGCCTACGCTGAGACCATGACTTCGAGCGAGGTTCGGCCGGACGGCAAATCCAGCGCGTCCGTCTGGCGCAATCGGATCATCGGCGGCGTGGTCCTGTTCGTGGCCCTCGTCGTCACCTACCTCATCCTGGCCGCCTTCATCCCGCGGTGGTGGGCCCAGCGGCTCGCCGAGATGGTGAACGGCAGTTTCGCCAAGGGCATCGGCTGGGGACTGCTCCTCGGCGGCATGTGCACCCTCGTCCCGCTGTTGTTGCTGCTGTTCGCGGTGCTGATGTGGCGCAAGCGGGCCGGCAAGTTCCTGGCGGGCGCGGCGGCGGTGCTGGCCGTCCTCGTGGCGATACCGAATCTGATGACACTGACCATCGTGCTCGGCGGCAACAACGCCGCCCACGCGGGCGAGCGCATCCTGGACGTCGACGCGCCCGCGTTCCGCGGCGCGTGTCTCGTCGGCGCGGTGCTCGCGGTGCTGTTCTTCCTCGGCGCGGTGTACCTCGCCACGCGCCGCGGAATGCGGCGCAGGAAGGCCGCGTCCGCGACCGCCCCCACGCCGGACACGACCCCGACACACCACGACCACCTGTGAATGAACTCACGACATCGGTGATCTGTATGACCCTCGAGCGAAGTCGTGGCAAACTCGTCGACGCGAGTGACCGTGACTACGCTTCTCAATAATCGATAGGCTCCCTAACTACCCCCACGTCACTTGGCTCGAAAGAAGGCGCATAGTGACGAAGTGGCTGGATCCCGTGGAACAACGGGCTTGGCGCGCGGTCGTGGCGCTGATGACGCGGCTGCCGAGCGCCTTGGATACCCAATTGCAGCGCGAATCCGGAGTCACTCATTTCGAGTATTGGGTTCTGACGTTGCTTTCCGAGGAACCGGGACATCGGCTCCAAATGAGTGACCTTGCCCACAAAGCAAATGCCTCGCTATCGCGGCTGTCCCATGTGGTTTCCAAGCTGGAGCGATTGGGCTGGGCGCAACGCTCGTCGACGGTGGGTCGCCGCGGCGTCCAAGCGGTCCTCACCGACGACGGCTATCTCAAGGTCGTGGAGGCGGCGCCCGGCTATCTGGACGCGGTGCGGCGCTTGGTTTTCGACGGGTTGGACGCCACGCAGAAGGCGCAGCTCGCCGATCTCAGCGAGATCCTCGCGCAGCGGCTCACCGAGGTGATCGGCCAGCTCGCCTCGACCGACGGCGCCGCCCGAGATGACCGGTCGACCGAGTGAACGCCTGATCCGTCAGCTGGGTTCGCCGAGCAGCACGTCCGAATCGAAGCAGGTGTGGGTGCCGGTGTGGCACGCCGCGCCCTCCTGGTCCACGACGAGCAGGACGGTGTCGCCGTCGCAGTCCAGCCGCACCTCGTGCACGTACTGGGTGTGACCGGAGGTCTCGCCCTTGACCCAGTACTGCTGGCGCGAGCGCGAATAGTACGTCGCCTTGCGCGATTCCAAGGTGCGAGCCAGGGCCTCGTCGTCCATCCAGGCGACCATCAGCACATCCCCGGTGCCGCGCTCCTGCGCGACGGCCGCGACGAGCCCCGCGTCGTTGCGCTTGAGGCGGGCGGCGATGGCGGGGTCCAATGTCATGTCACCGTTATAACAGGGCCGTCGCGGCGTCGGTCCGGCGCGTGCGGCGCAGCGCTGCGAGTACCTTGCGCCGCTGGTCCTCCGGCCACCAACACCCGAACGTCCTCGCCGGCTGGCGTCCGGCGGGACCGTGCACTCAGCGAACGACGATCTTCTCCGCGCGCATGGAGTCCTTGACCTGGCCGATGGTGAGGTCACCGAAGTGGAAGACGCTGGCGGCGAGGACGGCGTCCGCACCAGCCTGCACCGCGGGGGCGAAGTGTTCGACGGCCCCGGCGCCACCGCTGGCGATGACCGGCACCGAGACGGCGGCACGGACCGCGCGGATCATCGGCAGGTCGAAGCCGGTCTTGGTGCCGTCGGCGTCCATCGAATTCAGCAGGATCTCGCCGACCCCGAGTTCGGCGCCGCGCACGGCCCATTCGACGGCGTCGATGCCGGTGCCGCGCTTGCCGCCGTGCGTGGTGACCTCCCAGCCGGAGGAGGTGTCGGGCTGGCCGTCGGGCACGGTGCGGGCGTCGACGGAGAGCACGATGCACTGCGAACCGAAACGCTCCGACATCTCCCGCAGCACCTCGGGCCTGGCGATCGCGGCGGTGTTCACCGAGACCTTGTCCGCGCCCGCGCGCAGCAGCCGGTCCACGTCCTCGACGGTGCGCACGCCGCCGCCGACGGTGAGCGGGATGAAGATCTGCTCGGCGGTGCGGGTCACCACGTCGATCATGGTGCCTCGGTCGCCGGTGGAGGCGGTGACGTCGAGGAAGGTCAGTTCGTCGGCGCCCTGGGCGTCGTAGAGCGCGGCCAGCTCGACGGGATCGCCCGCGTCGCGCAGGTTCTCGAAGTTGACGCCCTTGACCACCCGGCCCGCGTCCACGTCCAGACACGGGATCACGCGTACGGCCAACGTCATCGGCTCATCCTTCCTCGGCGGTCGACGGATCGGCGACCGTGCAGATCATCTCGAGCAGTTCTTCGTGCACCCCGGGCGCCGCCGCGAGCACCGAGCCGGAGGTGATGGTCCACGGCTCGCCCGCCAGGTCGGTCACCACGCCGCCCGCCGCGCGGACCAGCGCGACGCCCGCCGCGTTGTCCCACGGGTGATGGCCGAACACGATCGCGCCGCCGAGCACCCCGGCGGCGGTGAAGGCCAGGTCGATGCCGGTGGAGCCGTGCATGCGCACCCGGGAGGACAGCCTGCTGAGCGGACCGAGCAGATCGAAGCGGAAGCGGCCGGGGATGCGACCGTCGGAATCGACGTTGAAGGCGCCGAATCCGATCATCGAGTCGGCCAGCTTCGCGGACGGCAGCGGCGCGAGCGGTTTGCCGTTGAGCAGCACCGGCCCGCCGCGCATCGCGGCGTAGCGCTGACCGAGGATCGGCAGCCAGGTCAGTCCGAGCACCGGTTCGCCGTCGCGTACCAGCGCGAGCAGCATGCCGGAGAGCGGGTGACCGGAGGAGTAGTTGAAGGTGCCGTCGATCGGGTCGAGCACCCAGGCGGTGCCGGCGGTGAGCTGCGGACCGCCGAATTCCTCACCGTGCACCTCGATTCCGGTGCGCAGCGCCAGGCCCTCGGAGACGGTCCGTTCCAGCTCCAGGTCGAGTTCGGTGGCGAAGTCGTTGCGGCCCTTGGTGACCGCGCTCGGCGCGCCGAGCCCCTCGACGAAACGCCCACTGGCGTCGTCGAGGATCTCGCTCGCCACGGCGAGCAGTTCGGGAAGCTCCGCGATCGGGTTGGCAGCCATCGGTTTTCGGATCAGCGCACCGCGGCGAGCGCCTCGGGCAGGGTGAACCGGCCCGCGTACAGCGCCTTGCCGACGATCGCGCCTTCGACGCCGTCGGGCACCAGCCCGGCGATGGCGACCAGATCCTCGACGGTGGAGACGCCGCCGGAGGCGACCACCGGGGCGTCGGTCGCCGCGCACACGTCGCGGAGCAGGTCCAGGTTCGGGCCGGTCAGGGTGCCGTCCTTGGTGACGTCGGTGACCACGTAGCGCGAGCAGCCGTCGCGCTCCAGACGTTCGAGCACCTCCCACAGGTCGCCGCCGTCGCTGACCCAACCGCGGCCGCGCAGCCGGTGCTCGCCGTCGATGATGCGCACGTCGAGGCCGACGGCGATGCGCTCGCCGTGCCTGGCGATGGCGCTGGCGCACCACACCGGATCCTCCAGCGCGGCGGTGCCGAGGTTGACGCGGGCGCAGCCGGTGGCCAGCGCCGCCTCGAGGGATTCGTCGTCACGGATGCCGCCGGACAGCTCGACTCGCACGTCGAGTTCGCCGACCACCTCGGCGAGCAGTTCACGGTTGGAGCCGCGGCCGAACGCCGCGTCCAGGTCGACCAGGTGCACCCACTCGGCGCCCGCCTCCTGCCAGGCCAGTGCGGCGTCGCGGGGCGAGCCGTAGCTGGTCTCGCTGCCCGCCTCCCCCTGGACCAGGCGCACGGCTTCTCCATTGGCGACATCGACGGCAGGCAGCAGCACAAGACTCACTCCGAGCAGCATAGTCGGCCACTCCCCGCGCCCTACCTCCGGCCTGCGGAAACGCACCGGGTTCGGCGGCGGTCAAGATCGCGAGTGATCGTCCAGTATCCGGGTGAGCAGGCCGACCAGTTGGCGGCGCTCGGCGGCGGACAGCGCGGCGAGCAACTCGTCCTGCGCGATGTCGAGGCGCCCGTCCAGGTCGTCGAGATGGCGAGCGCCGGGGCGGGTCAGGGTGACGATGTTGCGGCGGCGATCACCGGGGTCGGGGCTGCGTTCCACGAAACCGCGGTCGGCCAGGTCGTTGAGCGCCGCGACGATGTCGCTGCGGTCGATGCGGGTGCGGCGGCCGAGATCGGCTTGGCTCGCTGGACCGAATTCGCGCAGCGTGGTGAGCAGGGCGTAGTGGTGTCGGCGCGATCCGGTGTCTTCCAGCGCCCGTTCCGTCGCCCGGTCGGCCACGATGGCGACCTGGTTGATCAGCCGGGTGGGCAGCGCGCGCAGCCTGCCCGCGACGCCATTGTGCGCGATCTCCATGGCACCAATCTAGCAACCCACTTGTTGGCGGGACCCACATTCGATATCGTTGGCTATACCAACGTTGGAGCCGCCAACATTTGATGCGAAAGGCCATCGACATGAAGAAGATCCGCCTCGTCCTCCCTCTCGCCCTGTTGCCGATCGCGGCGCTCGCCGCCTGCTCGTCCACCGCGACGGCCGCCGACGCCGAGCGGCGGGAAATCCGAGAATTGTTGGACCGCAGCCACATCACCGCACTCGTCGACCGCCTCGGCCACGCGCTGGACGAAGGCGCGTTCGAGGACTTCCGGCAGATCTACACCGCCGACGCCAGCGCCACCACGCCCGGCGGTACGGCGCAGGGGGTCGACGCGATGATCGCGCAGGCGGGACGAAGTCACTCCGCGGACAAGAAGGTTCAGCACTTCATCAGCAATGTGATCGTCGATCTGCGCGGCGACACCGCCGCCGTCCGCGCCAATCTGCTGGCCACCTTCGCACCGTTGGTCGAGGGCGCGCTCACCGAACCGAAGTACACCCTGGGCGAGATCTACAGTTTCGACGCCGTGCGAACGGCGGAGGGATGGCGGCTTTCCCGGATACGAAGCACGCCGCAGTGGGCGATCGGTACGCGGTTCTAGCTCCGCAGCCCCGCGGAGCGCCCCGCCGCAGGGTTGCCCGCCCTCGGGTCAGAGCGCCCGAAATCGACGGTAGTCGAATGGTTGCGATTCGATCTTGAAAAGCCGCCATATGACTACCGTCGAATCCTTTCACTATCGACGGTAGTCAATCGAAGGTCAGCGCTTACGGCTCACAACGAGTCGATCCAGTTACGCAACAGATGAGCTCCCGCGTCGCCGGACTTCTCCGGGTGGAACTGCGTGGCGGACAACGCACCGTTCTCCACCGCGGCGAGGAACGGCACCCCGTGCTCGGCCCAGGTGAGCTTCGGCGACGCGAAGTGCTCGCTCGGCGGAAGGTCCCAGGTCTGCGCGGCGTAGGAGTGGACGAAGTAGAACCGGGTATCGGCGTCCATGCCCTTGAACAGCACGCTGTCGGAAGGCGCCGACACGGTGTTCCACCCCATGTGCGGCAGTACCGGAGCGGACAACCGCTCCACCACGCCCGGCCATTCCGCGCACCCGTCGGTCTCCACGCCGAACTCCACGCCGCGCTCGAACAGGATCTGCATGCCGACGCAGATGCCGAGCACCGGACGCCCACCGGCCAGGCGCTGGCCGATGATGCGTTCGCCGCGCACCTCGCGCAGCCCCGCCATGCAAGCCGCGAACGCGCCGACGCCGGGCACCACGAGACCGTCTGCGGCCAGCGCGATCTGCGGGTCGGCGGTCACCTCGACGCGCGCACCAGCGCGCACCAGCGCCCGCTCCGCGGAGTGCAGGTTGCCGGAGCCGTAGTCAAGCAGGGCGACGGATTTCGTTGTCACAGCGTTCCCTTCGTCGACGGCACACCGCTCACCCGCGGGTCGAGCTCGACGGCGGCGCGCAGCGCCCGCGCCACGGCCTTGAACTCGGCCTCGGTGACGTGGTGCTGGTCGCGGCCGTAGAGCACCCGCACGTGCAGGGCGATCCGGGCGTTGAGCGCGATCGACTCGAAGACGTGGCGGTTGAGCACCGTGGAGTACGGCGCGCCCGGCTCGGAGCGCCCGCGCACCGGGCTGCCCGGGATCACCGCGTGCAGCAGGTGTTCCGGCTCGCCGGTGTGCACGCAGTACGGCCGACCCGACACGTCGACCGCCGCGTGCGCGAGGGTCTCGTCCATCGGGATGAAGGCGTCGCCGAAGCGGCGGATGCCGGACTTGTCACCCAGCGCCTTGCCGAGCGCCTGCCCGAACACGATGGCGGTGTCCTCCACCGTGTGGTGCGCCTCGATCTCGATGTCGCCATCCGCGCGCACGGTCAGGTCGAAGCTGGCGTGCGCGCCGAGCGCGGTCAGCATGTGGTCGTAGAACGGGACGCCGGTGGAGATCTCGGTCTTGCCGGTGCCGTCCAGATCCAGTTCGACGACGATGCTGGATTCCTTGGTGATGCGCTCGACCCGCGCGGTCCTTGTCATCGGTGCTTCCTCCACGGGGTTCATCGGGGCGTGAGTTCGCTGCCTGCCAGCTCGCCACTGACGCGCAGGAACTCGTCGTTCTCGGCGGCGAGGCCGATGGTCGCGCGCAGGTAGCCGGGGATGCCGACGTCGCGGATCAGCACGCCGCGGTCCAGATATCGCTGCCAGGCCCGGCCCGCGTCGGCGAACCGGCCGAACAGCACGAAATTGGCGTCGCTGGGCACCACCTCGAAGCCCAGCTGGCCGAGCGCGGCCGCGACCCGGTCGCGCTGCGCCGCCAATTCCGCGACGCTGCCGAGGGTTTCGTCCGCGTGCCGCAGGGCCGCGCGCGCGGCGGCCTGGGTGACCACCGACAGGTGATAGGGCAGCCGCACCAGCAGCATCGCGTCGATCACCGCGGGCGCGGCGACGAGGTAGCCCAGGCGGCCGCCCGCGAACGCGAAGGCCTTGCTCATGGTGCGGCTCACCACCAGCTTCGCCGGGAATCGGTCGATCAGCGCGATCGCACTCGGCGCCGCCGAGAATTCGCCGTAGGCCTCGTCGACCACGACGATGCCGGGCGCCGCGTCGAGGATCCGCACCAGGTCGTCCTGCGGAATGCTGTGTCCGGTGGGGTTGTTCGGGCTGGTCACGAAGACCACGTCCGGCCTGCGTTCGGCGATGGCCGCCAGCGCGTAGTCGATGTCGAGGGAGAAATCGGCGTTGCGCTTGGCCTCGACCCACTCGGTGTCGATGCCCTCGGAGATGATCGGGTGCATCGAGTAGGACGGCACGAAACCCAGTGCGCTGCGGCCCGGTCCGCCGAAGGCCTGGAGCAGCTGCTGCAGAATCTCGTTGGAACCGTTGGCCGCCCAGACGTTCGCCGTATCCACCGTGACGCCGGTCTGGCGGGTGAGGTAGTTCGCCAGGTCGGTGCGCAGCGCCACCGCGTCGCGATCCGGGTAGCGGTGCAGATCCGCGGCGGCGGCGCGGATGGACTCGGCCACGTCGTCGATGAGCGCGCGGCTCGGCGGGTGCGGGTTCTCGTTGGTGTTCAACTGCACCGGAACGGTCAATTGTGGTGCGCCGTAAGGCTTCTTGCCGCGCAGGTTCTCGCGCAGCGGCAGATCGTCCAGGCCGATGGCGGACCCGGGCGCAGTGAGCTGACCGGTCATGACAGGGTCTCGAATCGCACCGTGACGGCCTGGCCGTGCGCCGGAAGATCCTCGGCGTTGGCCAGCGCGACCACGTGCCCGGCGACATCCTTCAGCGCCGCCTCGGTGTACTCGACGACGTGGATGCCGCGCAGGAAGGTCTGCACGCTGAGTCCGGACGAGTGCCGCGCGCAGCCCGCGGTGGGCAGCACGTGGTTCGATCCCGCGCAGTAGTCGCCGAGGCTGACCGGCGCGTACGGGCCGACGAAGATCGCGCCCGCGCTGCGCACCCGGGCCGCGACCGCGGAGGCGTCGGCGGTCTGGATCTCCAGGTGCTCGGCCGCGTAGGCGTTGACCACGCGCAGGCCCTGGTCGATGTCGTCGACGAGCACGGTGCCGGACTGCTTGCCGGTCAACGCCTCTCGCACCCGGTGCCCGTGCTTGACCACCGTCATCTGAGTGCTCAGCGCGACGTCCACCGCGTCGGCGAGCTCGACGCTGTCGGTCACCAGCACGCTGGCCGCCAGCACGTCGTGCTCGGCCTGGCTGATCAGGTCGGCCGCGACGTGCGACGGATCGGCGGTGGCGTCGGCCAGGATGGCGATCTCGGTGGGACCCGCTTCGGCGTCGATGCCGACCAAGCCGCGGCACAGCCGCTTGGCCGCGGTGACGTAGATGTTGCCCGGGCCGGTGATCAGGTCGACCGGCTCGAGTTCCGCGCCGTCGGTGTCGACGCCGCCGTAGGTGAGCAGCGCGACGCCCTGCGCGCCGCCGACCGCCCACACCTCCTCGACGCCGAGCAGTTGCGCGGCGGCCAGGATGGTCGGGTGCGGGAGCCCGCCGAACTGGGCCTGCGGCGGCGAGGCGACCACCAGCGAACCGACGCCCGCGGTCTGCGCGGGCACCACGTTCATCACCACGCTGGACGGGTAGACGGCGTTGCCGCCGGGCACGTACAGCCCGACCCGCTCCACCGGCACCCACCGTTCGGTGACCGTGCCGCCGGGCACCACCTCGGTGGTGGTGTCGGTGCGGCGCTGATCGGCGTGCACCGCGCGAGCCCGCGCGATCGACTCCTCCAGCGCGGCGCGCACCGCGGGGTCCAGCTCGTCGAGCGCCTTGACCAGCTCGGACCGCGGGACGCGGACGGTCGCCGGAATCACACCGTCGAACCGCTCACCGAACTCCAGCGCCGCCGAGACACCATGGTCGCGGACCGCCTCCACCACCGGACGCACCTGATGCAGCACCGAGTCCACGTCGACTCCCCCGCGCGGCAGCGCGGAGCGCAGCTCGGCAGCGGAAGGAGTACGACCGCGCAAGTCGACGCGGGCGAGCTCGATGCGGGATGTCATGTCGGTGTCGATCCTTGTCTGGAGCTGGTCACAACAGGAAAGTTGCCGCTACCAGCCTAGTGGACGCCGCCGGACGCCAGTCCGCCGCTAGCCCGCGCACGGCCGGAGCGAAGGCGGAGGTACGCCGGTGGGATCGCCGAACGCGACGCTCACCCGCAGCGGCGGCGCAGCTCGGCGACTCCCTCACCTTCGAGATCGTCGAGCGCCGCCGCGCGCCCGACCACCGCGAGAGTGAGCGCCTCCGCGGGCCCGCGTACCTCCGGCCCGCTGCCGTCGGCCCAGTCCAGGTCCGTGGCCACCAACCGCAAGCCCTTCCTGCGTCGCCCCGGCCGGACGAACGGGTCGGGATGTTCGACCAGGTAACGCAACCGTTCGGCCGGGATCGCGCGGGTGCGGCCGAGCGGGCGGCGAATGTCCTGCTGATGCACGAACAGGTCGGCAAGCACCAGGGCGGGACCGGATCGGGACAGCTTGCCCGCGGCGTTCTCGAACTTGTCGATCAGCTGGTCGGTCGACAGCGTCCGCGCCTTCCGGACCAGCCGATCGTTGACGCGGTCGATCGAGAGCCCGCACCGGACGACGATGCCCCCGTAGGTCAGCGGTGCGATCGTGTCGTACAGCAGATGCCCGACCACGTCCCGCACCGTCCACCCCGCGCACAGCGACGGCGTCTCCTATTCCTCCGCGCGCAGATCGCGCAGCAACGCGATGAGTTCGGCGCGTTCCTCCGCCAGCATCCCCCTGATCGTCATGCCGGAAGCCTACTCGGCCGCGAGCCTGCGGAGCTATAGGCAACCGCGCCAAGCCCTTTCAGGCGACCAGCCGTTTCACCCGATCGGCTCGGCCGAGATCCAGCCGAGCACCCGCACCGAAACCTCGCTGCGCGGCGAACGCGGCTGACGCGTTGCGACTCAGCGGGTTTCGCTGTCGATGAGCAGTCGCCCGCCGCTGTCCACGACACGCAGCACCAGCTGCTTGGACTCGCCCTCCACCGTCAGGTTGCCCAGTCGCATGTCCACCGAGCCGTCGGCGTTGTTGGAGCCGGTGGCCGCCTGGATGCTGGAGAACGTGTCGACGATGCGCGAGCCCCAGTAGTCGCGGAACGCCTGTTCACCGCCGTAGGCCTTCTGCGCCGCCGGGGTGAGCAGCGACCAGGACCCGCCGGGGTTGCTGTAGAAGTCGACGATCAGCTGACCGGCCGGTCCCCACTCGACGGTGCCCGCGCTCGGCGTGCGGCCCAGCGCCGGTGCCGTCGTGGTCGTCTTGCCGGAGGCCGTGGCGCTCGCCGACGGCGGAGTCGCCTGCGCCGCGGGAGAATTCGAGTCCGACTGGTTCAGGCTGCCGATCAGCAGCGCGGCGACGGCCACCACTGCGCCGACGACGCCGCCGATGAGCACCGCGCGGCGCTTGCCCGCCGAGGAGCCGGACGCCGGACGCGGCTGGGCCGCCGTCCTCGGATGCGCGGCCGTGTTCGGGTGGGCGGCGGCGCGCTGCGGCGGAGGCAGCGGACGGACATGCCGTTCGGTCGGCTGGTGGGTGGGCTGCGGCACGGGTGTGCGCAGCGCGCGCGTCGCCGCCTCCGAGGCCGACTGGCGCGCGAAAGTCTCACTGGCCGGGACGAATCCGACGGGCACCGGGTTGGCGCCGGAATCGGCGAAGGCGGCCAGCGTGTCGCGCGAGACGCGCATGCTCGGCCGTTCCTCCGGGTCCGGGTTCAGCAGCGCGAGCAGGAAATCGGTGGCAGGCCCCGCGTTACGCGGCTGGCTGACCTGACCGTTCGCTGCCGCGTAGAGCACCGCGAGCGGATTCGCGCTCGCGCCGTAGGGCGGTTCGCCCTCCAGCGCGTGAAAGAGTGTGGCACCGAGCGAGAACACGTCGGCGGCGGGCGTCGGATCGGCGCCGCGGGCCACCTCGGGCGCGAGATAGGCGGCGGTGCCGCAGATCAGGCCGGTCTCGGTGAGCGTGACGTCGCCGGTGGCGCGGGAGATGCCGAAGTCGGTGATCTTGACCGTGCCGTGGTCGTCGAGCAGCACATTGCCCGGCTTCACGTCGCGGTGCACGATGCCCGCCTGGTGCGCGGCGATCAGCGCCGAGGCGACCTGCTCGCCGATGCGCGCGACCTGGGTCAGCGGCAGCGTGCCCTGTGCGGAGAGCACCGCGGCCAGGCTGCGCGACTTCAGGTACTCCATCACCAGGCACGGGTCGCCCTCGTGCTCGGTGATGTCGAACACCACGATCGCGTTGGGATGCTGGAAGCGCGCCGCGTTCCGGGCCTCGCGGGTCGCGCGCTGGCGCACGATGTCGCGTTCGGCCTCCGGCAGGCTCGCTTTTATGTGGATCTGCTTGATCGCCACGGAACGCCGGAGTCGCTCGTCGGTGGCACGCCAGACGACACCTGTGCCGCCGCTACCAATCCGCTCGACCAGGCGGTAATGCTCCGCGATCAACTGACCGGTATCGATGGCGCCTACTCCGAACCTTCTCGAAATCGTGACATCCCGCATATTGACCGCTGACGCGGCCCGCCGACGAGTGTAGCGGGCGCACCGAGCGCGGTCCGCGCCAGCCGGGATATATCCGCCGCCCAAATCACCCGAACGGCGGATGCCGAAGGTTACCGCGCCGCACGCAGCATCCGACCGGCGGCCTCCACCGCCGGACCCGAGCTGCCCGCGTCGCTGACGAACACCGCGAACGCCAGGTCACCGTCGATTCCGACGAACCAGCCGTGCGCGTGGGTGTCGTCGATGTATTCCGCGGTGCCGGTCTTGCCGAGCAGGCCGGGGATGTCGCGCAACTGCGTCGCGGTGCCGCCGGTGACGGTCTCGCGCATCATGGTCTTCAGCTGGTCGTCGACGGTCCCGGACAGCGGCTCCGGCTGCCGGTCGGCCACGCCGGGTCTGCCCTGCACCACGGTCGGCGTCGGCACCGAGCCGCGCGCGATCGAGGCGGCGACCAACGCCATGCCGAACGGCGAGGCTGTCACCTGTCCTTGACCGATGCTGGACTCGACGCGCTCGGCCGGGGTGTCGGCGGTGGGCACCTTGCCGGTGACCGTGGTCAAGCCGGGTGTGACGTAGTCGATGCCGAGTCCGAGCTGGGCGGCCGCCTTCGTCAGCCCGTCCGGCGGCAGCCGCACGCCGAGCATGCCCATGGTGGTGTTGCAGGAGCGGGCGAAGGCGGTGTGCAGCGGGACCTGGCCGAGATCGAAGTTGTCGTCGTTGGGGATTCGGCGGCCCTCGATGTCCGCGCTACCGGGGCAGGGCAACACCGTGTCGGGATTCACCTCACCCGCCTGGAGCGCGGCCGAGACGGTCACGGTCTTGAAGGTCGAGCCCGGCGGATACAGGCCGGTCAGCGCGATCGGGCCCTGCGCGTCCGCGGCGGCGTTCTGCGCCATGGCGAGCACGTTGCCGGTGGAGGGCTGTAGCGCGACGATCGCCGCGGGCTGGGCGATCGGCGCGAGCGCGTCCTCGGCGGCGCGCTGCAAACCGGTGCTCAACGTGGTGGCGATGTCGGCGGCCTGGCGCGGATCCTCGCCCGCTACGCGTTCGGTGCCGGTGGGCGTCTTGGCCCGCACCGCCCAGCCCGCCGCCTCGTCGGCGTTCTGCTGCCACAGCTCGGTGATGCCGGTCATGGTCGGTGAGGAGAGCGCCTTGTCGACGGTCAGCAGCCGGGTCTGCGGTGCGAGGGTGACGCCGGGCAGCGCGGCCAGCGCGTCGTTGATCGGGGCGATGTCGGCGGCGCGCAGCGTGATCGCGGTGACCGGCTTGCCCTGCGCGAGTTCCGTCTCCAGGGACTGCGCGGTGATGCCAGGAGCCAGCGGAGCGAGCAGGGCCGCGACGGCGCCGGTGTCCACGCCGGGCGCGAGGTTCACCAGGGTGACGATCTGTTCGGTCATGAGATCGCCGCCCGCGCCGTCGAGAACGCGAGCGGGCTTGGCGAAGGCGGGTCCGTAGGTCAACGGGCCAGCGGCCAGGCCGGGCGCGACGGTGGCGGGATCCCAGCGGATCTTCCATCCGTCGTTCTCGGTGGCCTCGCCCACGGTGGTGTAGCTCCACTCGTCCCGGCCGCCCTTGCCCAGCTGCCAGGTGGCGGCGAGGGTGAAACCGTTCCCGTCGGTCGAGCTCACCTCGAAGGTGACTTCCTTGCCGAGACCGTCGTAGAGCTGATTCAGCGTGGCGGTCGCCTCGGCGGGGTCGTCGGTGAGCGCGGCCGCCGCGGCGATGTCGTCGCGGTTCAGCGCGTCGGCGAACTGACCGGCCACGGTGTCCGGCTGTTCGGGCCCGGAACCGCACGCGGCGAGGGCGAGCACGGGCGCTGCGGACAGAACCAGGATCTTCCGGTGGATGCGCACCCAGCCGACGGTAACCGAATCGTCCGTCGGCGCGGCGTACCCGCGCCGACGGTGTCGCGCTCAGCGGTCGAGCCAGGGCGCTGTGCTCAGCGTGGCGGCGTCGGCCGGATCGAGTTCGATGTCGAAGAACTCCTCCAGGATCTTGGGCAGTTCCCCCGGCTCCAGCGCACGGGTTTCGCTCGATCCGTCGGGGCGTTCGGTGACGAGGGTCAGGCCGTCGAGCACGTGGTGGACGTCGGGCAGGAAGCGTTGGACGAACGGGCGCGCGGTGAACGGCGAGCGCGCCGAGGTGGACACGAAGTGGTTGCCCACCTCGAAGTCGATGCGGTACTGCGGTTCGGTCGTGAAGGTGTAGCGGTCGATCCAGCCGTCGCGGCCGAACTGGTGCAGCACCCAGACGTCGGTGTCCAGCTCGCCGACAGTGCGTTCGAGGCGGAATCGCCACTGGCCCAAGGCGAACTCGCCGGGGCGTTCGACCAGCTCGTACGGCTCGAGCGGGCCGGAACCGAACCCGACGTCGCAGAGCCAGACGCGGTCGTCGTCCGCGGTCGTCACGCGCAGCAGGGCGTGCGTCGCCGGGCGCAATCCGCCGGAGCCCATCGTCACCCGGCCGCTGAGTCCGGTGACCCCGAATCCGAGGCGTTCCAGCGCGGCGGCGAAGAGTCCGACGTTCTCGTAGCAGTAGCCGCCGCGACGGCGGCGCACCAGCTTGTCCTGCAAGGTGGCCAGATCCAGCGGGATCGGGCGACCGAGCACCGGCTCCAGGTTCTCGAACGGAATGGAAGTGGTGTGCAGGTAGACGAGTTCGCGCAGCGTCGCGAGGGTGGGGGCACGTTCGCCGTCGAAGCCGATCCTGGCCAGATAGGCGTCCAGGTCCAACTCCGCGCCGTTCCAGTGATATGCGGCATCCGCCGGCTTGCTCATCTCACGCCTCTCTTCGTCGGTGTCGAACCGAACAACCGGCGCGTGGTGCTATGTGTTCCGCCGCGTTTCGGGCAAGCCCGCCGAGGCGCAGGCCGTCGTGCAGATCGGCATCATGATCGGCAATGCCGACGGGTCCTTCGACCAGGCCGAGGTCGCGGCGGCGCGCGAGGCTTGTCAGGCGCTGCGGCTGGACCCGAGCCAGTTCGGGCTCTGAGCGCCGCAACGAGTCGACGGTGGATGTCGGAGGCGGCGATTAGTATTCGCCTATGCGTTCGATAGATGCCGCCGAGCGGCGCGCGCGACTGGGAGTGCGGCACCGGCTGGCGGACGCGCACCGCACCGACGACATCGCGAATATCGCGAGGTCGCTGGTCGTTTTGCATGCCACCGATCCGGCCACGGTGTTCCTTTCCCTCGGCGCGCGCAGCCTCTACGCGACGCCCGCCGACGTGGAGCGCGCGCTGTACGACGAGCGGACGCTGCTGCGCATGCTCGCGATGCGCCGGACCATGTTCGTCGCGCCCGTCGAGCTGGTTCCGGTGCTCCAGGCCGCGTGCGCGAACGCGTTGGCGGACAAGCAACGCAAGACCTACGGACGTTTTCTCGAGCAGGCCGGTATCGGCGACGGCGATGTCGCGAGCTGGTGGGCCGAGGTCGAAGAGAAGACCCACCGCGCGTTGCTCGCTCGCGGCGCCGCCACCGGCGCGCAGCTCGGCAAGGACGTGCCGCGGCTGCGCACCCAGGTGAATACCGCACCGGACAAGGCGTATTCGAAGCCGACCAATATCACGACCTGGGTACTCGTCACCCTGGGCTGCGAGGGTCGCATCGTGCGCGGGCGGCCGAACGGCAGCTGGGCGAGCAGCCAGTACCTGTGGGCGCCGGTGGAATCGTGGCTGCCCGAGGGCGTCGCGGAACTGCCCGCCGAGGAGGCGCGCGCCGAACTGGTGCGGAAGTGGTTGGCCGCCTTCGGCCCGGCCCCGCTCAGCGACCTCAAATGGTGGACGGGCTGGTCACTGGCCGAGGTGCGCAAGGCGCTGGCCCGGTTGGAGGTGGCGGAGGTCGACTTGGACGGCACCCCCGGCCTCGTCCTCGCCGACGACGTCGAACCCGTTGCGCCGCCCGAGGATTGGGCCGCCCTCCTCCCGGCCCTCGATCCGACCCCGATGGGCTGGCAGTCCCGCGACTGGTACCTCGGCCCGCACGCCGCGTCCCTCTTCGACCGCAATGGCAACATCGGCCCCACCCTCTGGTGGAACGGCCGCATCGTCGGCGGCTGGGCGCAGCGCAAAGACGGCGAGATCGTCTGGCGCCTCCTGGAAGACGTCGGCTCCGAAGCGAAGTCGCGCATCGAAGCCGAAGCCGCCCGCACCGCGAAGTGGTTCGGCCCCGTTCGCACCATCCCTCGCTTCCGCACCCCGCTGGAACGCGAACTCACCGCCTGATACCCACCACTTCGCCGACCCCGGCGTCGCTGCTCGCGACCACACGTGCGGGCCGAACGTCTCCGCACCGCGACCAGCCGCACCTTCCCTCGCCTGGCGTCCCGAGCGTTCTCGGCCTCGCACACCTCGGCACGCCGTGCAAGATCCGATTGCCTGTAAAGCGCGCAAAGTCTGCGAAGCCACCAGCCCCACAGGGCACGCCGCATAGCAAGCGCTGGCACTGTTGCGCGCGGACGGCACTGGCAACTCCGAGCCGCTAGGAGCCGCGCCCGGATCCGACAAACAAGCACCGCGGCTCGACCCGGCACCCGCGTGTGGAGACGCATCGCCACCCAGCGTGCACCCGCCTCACCAGGCTTGCCGCCCTGCGAGGCGGGTGACGAGTATGTGCCGAACTCAGGGGGCGGCGGCTTCGTCGACCGCAGGTGTCGAGACCGGCTCTGCGCGCTTGCGGATGGATGCGGTCGTGGCCAAGGCCACGAGGAGCAGCCCCGCGCAGGCATAGGCGGTGAGCGCGAGACCGGAGGACATGGACTCGCGGGCGGCCTCGGCGATCGGGGCGGTGGCGGGGTCGGCGGCCAGCGCGGGGATGGCCGATCCGGCGCTGGCCGTGACCGCGTCGGTCAGGCTGTCGGCGGCGGGCGTGTCCGCCAGACGGTCACGCAGGTCGCTGCCGAGCACGCTGAAGAAGAGCGTGGTGAGCACGGCGATGCCGAGCGCGGAGCCGAGTTCCCTTGCCGCGCTTTGGATGCCCGACCCTTGGCCAGCGCGTTCGCCGGGCACTTCGGCGAGCACCACGTTCGTCACTTGCGCGGTCGCGAAGCCGACGCCCACGCCGTAGACGAACAGCGCGAGGACGATGGCCCACCATCGCGTGTCCGTGGCCGCGACGAGCGCGAGCAAGGCCAGCCCCGCGGCCTCCAGCACCAGGCCGATGCGCACCTGCGCCATCGCCGACGCGGTCATCCCGAAACTGGCCCCGCTGGCGACGAAACTGCCGACCGCCAGCGCGGCGAGGGCGAGCCCGGTCTGGAAGGCCGTATAGCCGAGGGTGAACTGCATCCACAACGGCAGCACCGCGATGATCCCGAATTCACCGACGCCCACCACGAGCGTGACCACATTGCCGTTGCGGAACGAGACGATCCCGAACAGCCGGACGTCCAGCAGGGGTTCACCACCCGTCCGCACCAGCCTCCGCTGCCGCCGCCAGAAGAGCGCCAGCGTGCCCATCGCCACGAGGAACGCGACGAGCACCGGCGACGGCCCACCGTGCCAGGCCACCCCACCGACGACGAGCGGCTCGATCGTGCGCACCCACCCGTAGTGGCGCCCCTCGATCAACGCGAACGACAGCAGACCGAGGCCGAGCACCGACAGCGCCGCACCGCGCAGATCCACACCTCCGCCGACCCGCGGCGCACGTCCGCGCCGGTCGTGCGCGGGACCGTCGACGGACTGCGCCAGTCCGTGCCGATCAGGCACGAACCGCAGCACCGCAGCCACTATGACGAGCACCAGCGGAATGTTGATGCCGAACGCCCACCGCCACGAGAAGTCGGCCAGCCAGCCACCGAGCAGCGGACCAACCGCCGCCGCGGCGCCGATCGTCGAACCCCAGATCGCGAACGCCTTGGCGCGCGCCGGACCCGCGAAGCCCGCGTTCACCAAGGCCAGCGAGGTCGGCAGGATCAGCGCGCCGCCGACGCCCTGGAGGAAGCGCGCGGCGATGAGCGCGCCGCCGTTCGGCGCCGCGGCGGCCAGCAGGCTGGTAACGCCGAAGATCACCAGTCCGATCACGAAAAGCCTTCGCGCACCGTACAAGTCGGCGAGGCGACCGGTGACCAACAGCAGCGCCGCGAAGACGATGGCGTAGGACTCCTGGATCCATTGCGCCTCGATCGAGGTGATGCCCAGGTCGTCGATGATCGGGGCGACGATCACGTTGACGATCGTCAGGTCCACGACGATCAGCGCGACACCCAACGAGACTGCGATCAGCCCGAACCAGTGCCGGGCGGGAGGTGTATCGGTTTCGGTCGGCAATTTACCTCCATCATCAAGTTACTTTATGATGAAGGTATTCCGCGCCGGGGTAAGTTGTCAATTTGTGCGGGCGCGCTCGTGCCCATCGAGGAAAGGAGTGCCGGTGTCGAACGACCCTGCGGCGCAACGCGAACGACTCGCCGACGTCCTGCTGTCCTACGGCGCGAGCTTCGCCGAGCTCGGCCGCCGGTTCGCCGCGGAACTCGGCGTGCATTCCACCGACGCTTTCGCGCTGCGGGAGATCACCTCCGCGGAGACGCTCGGCACGCCGATCTCACCGGCATTGCTGAGCAAGCGCATCGCGCTGACCTCGGGCGCGATGAGTTCACTGCTCAACCGGCTGGAAGACGCCGGATACATCACCCGCACCCGCGAGCACACCGACCGGCGCGTGGTCACGCTGCGCACGAGCGGGCAGGTCAAGGAGCGGGCCGACGAATTCTTCCGCCCGTGCAACGAACGCCAGGACGCGATCCTCGCCGAGTACCCGCCCGAGATCCTGGATCAGTTCGAGACACTGCTGCGGCGACTGACCACGAGCTTGACGAGCTGACGCACGCCGATCCACCGACCGCAGGCTCGACAAGCCGACGCCCACGCCGATCCGCCGACCCGCACTCGGCGAGCTGACGCCGCGCCGATCCGCCGACCCCGCACCCGGCACCCGGCGAGCCGATACCCGCGCCGATCCGCCGACTGCGAGCAGACACCGCGCGGCGGTACGTTGAATGCCGTGGAGATTCGCCGGTTCACCGAGCCCGATCGCGACGAACTACGCGCCCTGGCCCGCCGTGCCGGTTCCGGAGCGCCGACCGAATCACTCTGGGGGCACGCGGAATCCGAGGCGGCGGTGTACCTCGACCCCTATCTGGACATCGAACCGCGCTCGCTGTTCGTCGCGGTGCGAGACGGCGCGCTGGTCGGCTATCTCGCGGGCTGCGTGGACAGCGCGGCGTTCCCCACCGAAGACGAGCGCATCGAAGCGGCGATTCGCCGGTACCGCTTGGTGTTCCGGCGTGGGCCCGCCGCGTTCTTCGTGCGCGCCGCACTCGACGCGTTGGGCGCGAAGCTGCGCCGCCGACCCACCGCGGGCGACTTCACCGACCCGCGCTGGCCCTCACACCTGCACATCAACGTGGCCGAGGAGGGCCGGGGCACCGGCGCGGCCGACGGACTGATCGAGCGCTTCCTCGAGCACGCCGCCGCGGCCGGATCCCCCGGCTGCCACCTGCAAACTCTCGTCGAGAACGCCCGCGCCGTAAGGTTTTTCGAGCGGATGGGCTTCACCGAGCACGGTACGGCGCCGCTGGTCCCCGGCCTGCGCTATCAGGGCAAGCGGGTGTATCAGCGAACGATGGTCCGCGCCCTCTGATCAGCGCGGGCCGACCAGGACCTAGCCGAGCGGACGCGCGAGGTTCACTCCGGAGGCCCGCCGCCACGCTTGGAGAAGTGCGCCTTCTCCGCCCGCTCCATCAGCCGCATGAACTGATCCGTACGCAGGTGGACGAGTTCCTCGTGGTCCCCGGCCTCGAAATAGACGTCGGGCACCGTGGTGAGGCTTTCGTCCATCAGCGTCTGCACGCCGTACGCGGTGCAGACGGCCGGGATCGCGCCGACCTCGCAGTCCTTGAAGACTGAGCGAAGTTCGGACTCCTTGGCGAGGACAAGATGCCGTCCGGTCTGCGCCCAGAGCTTCGACAGGCGCAGGTGATGGGTCGATGGCAGCACCGCGCCGACGTAGCCCTGATCGTCCTCGAGCATGATCGTCTTGGCGAGACGATCGGCGGGGATATTGGCCACCGACGCGGTATGGGCGCTGGTGTAGCTGTGCGGATGACGCACGACCTCGTATTCGACGCCCGCGTCGCGCAGGCATTCCTCCACCGTCGATGACATGGACATTGCGGACCTCCACTCGTTAGCTGGCGCGCCACCGCGTCCCGGTGACAATGGCAGTCGGATGAACCGCGTCAAGCCGTTCTACGAGTAAGTTTGCGCCTTTTGCCGACGAATGCCGACCCCCATTTGCGATCGGATTGCTGGCGAGCGTTCAGCGACGGTCGGCACGCGCCTCTCGGCGCGGCCGTACCCCGCTCACATATCCAAACCGAGGTCCAGCACCCGCACCGAGTGCGTCAACGCCCCCACCGCGAGGTAGTCGACGCCCGTGCGCGCGTAGTCCGCCGCCATCTCCAAGGTCAGCCCACCCGAGGACTCCAGCTTGGTCTCCGGCGCGACGGCATTGCGCCGCTGCACGGCCGCCTGGGTCTGCCAGAGCGGAAAGTTGTCCAGCAGCACCAGTTCCACGTTCTCGGCGAGCACGGCGTCGAGCTGCTCCAGGCTGTCGACCTCCACTTCGCAGGGCAGATCCGGCGCCAGTTCACGCACCGCGCGCAGCGCGTCGACCACCGAACCCGCCGCGACGACGTGGTTGTCCTTGATCAGCGCCGCGTCGCCCAGCCCCATCCGGTGGTTCACCCCGCCGCCGACCCGCACCGCGTACTTCTGCAGGCCGCGCAGGCCGGGCAGCGTCTTGCGGCTGTCGCGAATCGCGCACCTGGTGCCCTCGACCTCGTCGACCCACGCCGCGGTGGCGGTGGCGATGCCGGACAGGTGGCACATCAGATTGAGCATGGTGCGCTCGGCCGTCAGCAGCCCGCGCGTCGGCGCGACGACGCCGAGGACTACGTCACCCCCGTGCACCCGGGTCCCGTCGGCCACCCGCTCGGTGATCTCGTATTCGCTCGCGCCGATCACCTCGTCGAGCACGAGCAGCCCCACGTCGATGCCCGCGACGGTGCCCGGCTGACGGGAGACCACCGAGGCCTTCACCGCCGCGTCGGCGGGCACGGTCGCCATCGTGGTGACGTCCGGTCCGTAGCGCAGGTCCTCGTCCAGCGCGGTGCGAATGAGCGCGAGCACCTCGTCACGGTCCAGTGCGGCGTCCAGCGCCATCAGCGCACTCCTACTCTGTCGGCCCGCGACGGGCGCGGGCGAAAGTCGATATCGGGGTTCACGGAATCGCCAGGGTCAGCGCCGGGGCCTCGGGGTCGTCGGCCAGGCGGGAAGCCAGCGACTCCCCTTCCGGTGAGCCGCCGACCAGGAAGACGTCCGGTCGCCCGTCGGCGTCCAGGCGAATCGGAATGCTGTGCCGCAGCGCCTCGTTCGACTCCGGATGATCGGATCGCGTGTGACAGCCGCGGCTTTCGGTGCGGGCCGCCGCGGCGAGCAGCAGCACGCGGGCGGTGAGCGTCAGCGCGCCGTCCTCCAGTTCGGCGATCCGTCGGGCGGCCAGGTCCTCCGGCGCGGGCGGCACGACGACACTGTCACCGGCGAACCGGCTCGACATGCCGCGCAGCACAGCGCGTTCCAAGGTCGCCGTCGCGCTCGCGAGCCCGTCCCGGTCCCGCACCACGGCGGCGTGCGCGGTCATCGCCTGCTGTAGCGCCGCGCGCGGCGCCCGCGGCATGGTGCGTGGCCGCACGTCGGTGACCTCCGCGGGCGCGCCCAGGCGCTCCACGGCCGCCGCACCGACCCGTTCGCCGACGACCAGACCCTCGAGAAGACTGTTGGACGCCAACCGATTCGCGCCGTGCAACCCGGTCCGCGCCACTTCTCCCGCGGCGTACAGCCCGGGCACCCCGGTCCGGCCGTGCGCATCGGTGACCACGCCGCCGCACTGATAGTGCGCCGCGGGCGCGACGGGAATCAGACCAGCGCGCGGGTCGATCCCCGCGGCGAGGCAGGAGGCGGTGATCGTCGGAAAACGTTGCGCGAAACCATCGATCGAGCGCGCGTCGAGGAAGACGTGATCCGTGCCCAGCTCGCGCATCCGCTCGGCGATAGCCCTGGAGACCACGTCGCGCGGCGCGAGATCGCCGCGCGGATGCACCCCCGCGGTCACCGGATTGCCCTCGGCGTCGACGAGAGTCGCGCCCTCACCGCGCACCGCCTCGCTGATCAGCGGCCGCCGCCCCAGCCCGCCCGGCGTGTACAGCACGGTCGGGTGGAACTGCACGAATTCCAGATCCGCGACCGCCGCACCGGCCCACAGCGCGAGCGCGACGCCGTCGGCGGTCGCGCCGGGCGGATTCGTGCTCAGCGCGTAGAGCTGGCCGAGCCCGCCGGTGGCGAGCAGCACGGCCGGAGTGTGCACCACGCCGAAACCCTTGTCGGACACCGCGATCACACCCTGCACCCCGCTCGGGCCGGTGACCACCTCGCAGGCCGCCGCGCCGAACAGCACGGGCAGACCCGCCGCGTTGAGCGCGCGCTGCACCTCCGCGCCGGTCGCGTCGCCGCCCGCGTGGATGATGCGGCGGGTGCTGTGCCCGCCCTCCCTGGTGCGCGAGATCTGGCCGTCGCGACCGAGATCGAACACCGCGCCGAGGTCGGTCAGCGCCGCGACGGCCGCCTGCCCGCCCTCGACGATGGCGCGCACCGCGCTCGTCTCGCACAGCCCGGCGCCCGCCTCCACCGTGTCCCGTACGTGCGATTCGATCGAATCACCGTGCGGCGCTACGACGGCGATGCCGCCCTGTGCGTACTGGGTGGAGGTGTCGATCGGGCCGCCCTTGCTGAGCGCGAGGACACGCAGCCCGCGCAGCGACGCGGTGCGGGCCGCCGTCAGTCCGGCGACGCCGCCGCCGACCACCACCAGGTCGGCCGAGGCCTCCCACTCGATTACCGGAGCATTCATCTCCGCCAGCCTCTCGTTCCGAGCTCGGGCGCGAACATCGCCGCGCCCGCCGAGGTCATGCGGCGCCGCTACGCGCCCGCCGCATGTCGTCGGCGTCGGCTCACTCGCCGCCGCCCGGATTGCCGATCGCGATCATCCGCTGCACCGAACTGCGGCCGAGCGCCGCGGTTTCCAGATCCACGTGCACCTCGTCGGCGCCCTCCACCAGGCAGCGCAGCAGCGCGGCGGGGGTGATCATCTTCATGTACTTGCAGGAGGCGCGGTCGTTGACGGCCTGGAAGTCGATGCCGGGCGCGGCCTTGCGCAGCTGGTGCAGCATGCCGACCTCGGTGGCGACCAGAACCTGACTCGACTTGGCGGCCTTCGCGGCGTCGATCATGCCGCCGGTGGACAGGATGTGCACCCGGTCGGCCGGGAACGCGCCCTCGCCCGCCAGGTACAGCGCCGAGGTGGCGCAGCCGCACTCGGGGTGCACGAACAACTCGGCGTCCGGGTGGCTGCGCGCCTGCTCGGTGAGCTCGTCGCCGTTGATGCCCGCGTGCACGTGGCACTCGCCCGCCCAGATCTGCATGTTCTCCCGGCCGGTCACGCGCTTGACGTGCGCGCCGAGGAACTGGTCGGGCAGGAACAGCACCTCGCGGTCGGGGTCGATGGAGGCGACCACGTCCACGGCGTTGGAGGAGGTGCAGCAGATGTCGGTGAGCGCCTTCACCTCGGCGGTGGTGTTCACGTAGGACACCACGACCGCGTTCGGGTGCTCGGCCTTCCAGGCGCGCAGCTCGGCGGCGCTGATCGAGTCGGCCAGCGAGCAGCCCGCGCGCTGATCCGGGATCAGCACGGTCTTCTCCGGGCTGAGGATCTTCGCGGTCTCGGCCATGAAGTGCACGCCGCAGAAGACGATGGTGTCCTCGGGCGCCTCGGCCGCGATCCGCGACAGAGCCAGCGAGTCGCCGACGTGATCGGCCACGTCCTGGATCTCGGGCAGCTGGTAGTTGTGCGCGAGAATGGTCGCGTTGCGCTCCCGCGCCAGACGCTTGACCTCCTGCGCCCACTCGGGCGTCGCCGCGACACCCGTGTAGCCCGAGGGCCCGTCGAATACCTGCCCCATCAGCGGAGGCGCCAGTTTCGCACCCGTCGTCGCCATGATGGCTCCCTTCCTCGTGCGGCCGGCAACACCGCCGATTCGCACTCAACCAGGTTTTCGACTTACAATCGAAAACGTGGCCCATAGTAGCACCATCCACGAATCGCTCACCGCGGTGTTCCAGGTTCGCCGCTTCCCCACAAATAAAGGCGCAGTTCAGAGCGCTGCGAGCGGTGTCATGGGCCCGTGCCCGCCCGATCAGCGCACCGAGCTCGCGGTGTTGCTGTGGGAGCGCGCGCTCGACCCGCAGAAGGACACTTGGTCGCTGCCGGGCGGGCGATTGGGCGACGACGAGGATCTGGACGCCTCCGCGCGCCGCCAGCTGGCCGAGAAGGTCGACGTGCGCGAGCTGACGCATCTGGAGCAGCTCTCGGTCTTCAGCAATCCCGAGCGCGTGCCGGGCCCGCGCCGCATCGCGTCGGCCTATCTCGGCCTCGTCCCGCTGACCGCCGAACCGGAACTGCCCGCCGACACCGCGTGGCACCCGGTCTCGGCGCTGCCCGCGATGTCCTTCGATCACGGCACGGTCGTCGACCACGCCCGCACCCGGCTGGCCGCCAAGCTCTCCTACACCAACATCGCCTTCGCACTCGCCCCGTCCGCGTTCACCATGTCGACGCTGCGCGAAATCTACTGCGCGGCATTGGGTTACGACGTCGACACCACCAACCTCCAGCGCGTCCTCGCGCGCCGCAAGGTGATCACCCCCACCGGCGCCACCGCCGCCCCCGGCCGCGCGGGCGGCCGCCCCGCCGCCGTCTACCGCTTCAGCGACTCCGGCCTCCGCGTCACCGACGAATTCGCCGCCCTCCGCCCCCGAGCCGAGTAAGCTTTAATTCATCGCACTAATCTAAGTTAGAATCAATCTAAGTATGATTTCATCTATGTTTATCCGCTGGAGGGTTAGTGGAGTTCACGGGAAGAGCCGCCGACCTCGACATTCTCGCTCGACAGCGCGAGCTCGTCACCGAGAAGGCCGGGGCCACACGCGGTCGAGCGGTCATCCTGACCGGCCGTCGGCGGGTCGGGAAGTCGAGGCTGGTCCAGGAGTTCTGCGATCGCTCGAAGCTCCCTTACGTCGTCTTCCAGGCCACCCGCGCGCGCAACCCGGTAGCCGAGCGCGCCGACTTCATCTCCACCGTCGCCCACTCCACACTCGGTGACGCGGAACTGGTATCCGGCCTGCAGGCCACCGACTGGAACCAAGCGCTGCGTGCCCTGGCCATTGCGATCCCCGACGACTCTCCCACCATCGCGGTGATCGACGAGGTGCCATGGCTGGTCGATCAGGACGGCGAGTACGAGGGTGCGCTGCAGACCGTGTGGGACCGCCATCTGTCGGCCAAGCCCGTTCTCCTGATTCTGGTCGGCAGCGATATCTCGGTGATGGAGGCGTTGCAGTCCCGCGAGCGCCCGTTCTTCGGGCGAGCCGCCAAAATGACCGTCGAACCTCTCCATCTGGCCGACGTTCAGGCGATGACCGAACTCGACGCGGCCGGTGCCATCGACGCTCTGCTGATCACCGGCGGCTTCCCAGAGATCGTTCAGTCGTGGCGGCCCGGCATGAGCAGGGTCGACTTCCTACGCGCTTCGACGGACAACCCGCTGTCACCGCTGCTCGTGGCAGGCGAACTGACGCTGCTCGGCGAGTTTCCGGAAGCCTCGCGATCGCGCGCGGTGCTCGAGGCGGTCGGCAGCGGCGAGCGCACTTTCAGCACCATCGCGGCGCAGGCAGGCGGAGTGGGCGCGCTGCCCGCCGGAACCTTGGCGCCGCTGCTCAATACCCTGCAATCCAAACGAATCGTCGCGGCCGACATCCCGCTGTCGACCAAACCCGACAGCAAGAACAAGCGCTACCGCATCGCCGATTCGTACCTTCGATTCTGGCTTGCCTTCCTACAGCGCGGAATCCCTCTGATCGAACGAGGCCGCGGCGATCTCGCTCGCACGCGTATCGAACGATCCTGGACGGCCTGGCGTGGACGTGCCGTCGAACCACTGATTCGCGAATCGCTACTGCGCCTGCTGCCCGATGAGCGTTGGCCCGATGCCGAGGCGGTCGGTGGGTGGTGGAACCGGCAGAACAATCCGGAGATCGATCTCGTCGGCGCTGATCGTGAGCCGGTCGCCGGTGCCGTCCACTTCCTCGGATCGATCAAGTGGCTGGAGGATCGCCCGTTCGATCGCCACGACTACGACGCCCTCGCCCGGGCAATACTCTCGGTGCCTGGAGCCGACCCTCGCACCCCGCTCGTCGCGGTATCCCGCGCAGGTCTCGGAGCCGAACTCCCGCTGGCGATGCATTGGGGTCCCGAAGATCTCGTCGCCGCTTGGCGCTGAAGCGCCCCGAGCTGCCGGACCATGAACCGGTCATCCAGCCGCGAACTTCGCTACGCCGAGGCGAATCATGCTTCGTGGGAACGGTTTCGGTGTTTCGGGGTGCGGCGGTAATCGCGTTTGCCGGGGATCGGCTGGGCGGCGTTGGAGCGGCGTAGTTCGTAGCGGCGGCGCCAGGCGGTGAGATCCGGGCGTTCGGCGGGGGTTCGGGACGTGTCGGGGTGCGGTGCGGTGTGCGGCCGGGCGTGCATGGTCGTCACCTCCTCCCCTGGGCTCGCCTGTTCGGTTGCCGGATCACGGTATCCACGGCGACGTTCGTGCTCCACCCATTTTTCGACCGTGTACTGCCGCGGCGGGCGGCGCATGGAGCGCGATCGCGGCGCGAGCCTGCCGCAGCGAATCCGCGAATCGGGCGGTGCATGGAGCGGGATCGCGCGTGAGCTTGCCACCGCACGTGATGCACCGAAAAGCGTTCAGGCCGTTTTCATCTGCGGCTTAGGCGGCGGGGCGGGCGTGCGGGTGGCGAGCCGCCCACCGGCCCAGAACACCAGCTCCACCAGCCAGAACAACCACAGGAACAGCGTCACCACGATCACCGGCAGCGCCAGGAACAGCACCGAGGGCACCGCGATCAGCAGGAACAGGACCCAGTCGCGCGGGCTCGCGCCGTCCAACCGGTTCGCCGAGCGCACCGCCGCCCACATCATCCAGCGCCGCGGCACCGAAATGCCGAATTCGCGCAGGCAGCGCCGGAAGAGGCCGTCGGCGTCGGCGCTGCTCACCTCCTGCGAGCGCAGCAGATAGTCGTGCAGGATGGCGGCGCGGGTGTAGGCGCCGTAGCGGGGAATGAGCCAGACCAGCGCGCGCGGCACCGAGGCGAAGTCCGTACGGAAGCCCGTGGGCACGGTGAATTCCTGAACGTCACCCCGATAGACGAGCGGCTCGGACAGCCGCCAGAACTTCGCGTCGATCTCCTCGACGACCGGACCGCCACCGATGAACGCCACGACCCGTTCCTCTCCGAATGCCATGCTTTCCACCATTTTACGTGGTAGAGGCACCAAAACAGCGCGGAGAGACAACGGTTGGGTGACGTGTCAGCGAGCCGGGCGGGGCACCGAATCCGTCCCGCCCTCGGCGGCCGGATCGTAACCGCCGTAGGAGCTCCCGTACGGCGGGAACGCCCCCGCGGTGTCGAACCCGATCGGCGTGAACGGCTCGCTCGGGCGCGAACGACCGAATGCGCTGCCGTAGCCGGTGCCCAGATCCTCCGACGGATTGAGCGCCGCGAGGAACAACAGCACCAGCGAGGCCACCAGCGGCTGCACGACCAACGCGAGCGCCGTGCCGACTTGCGTTGGCAGCTCGATGATCTGGCCGACGGGCGGGTCGTCCGGACGCGGGTGCAGCAGCTCCGCGACCGTCTCCCCCACCAGCGCCATGAAATACGCGCCGATCAGCGAGCCGGACACCAGCCCGAGTTGCAGCAGCGGCCCGCGCACCGTGCGCAGCCGCCAGGCCGCCACGGCGGTGAGCAGTCCGGTCACCGCGCCCGCGCAGACGAACAGCGCGACGGCGTCGAACTGATGGGTGCTCTCGCCGGTCAGCGGCGCGCCGCGTCCCGGTTCGGTGACGAGCAGCTGTTCGGTCGGCGCCAGGAAGCCCCACAGCACGCCGATGAGCACGCTGAACACCGCGACGGCGGCCAAGACGAGCAGCGCGACGCCCGCCTCGGTCCGCACACCCCGCGCCCGCACGGCCGCCACTAGCGGTGTTCCAGACTCTTCGAGTCGATCACGCCGTGCCGCGAGCACTTGGCCCACCAGCCGTCGGGACTCACCTGCACGATCATCCGGCGCCCGCACTGCTCGCAGAACCGCGGCGGCTCGAGGCCGAGCGCGGCCGCGGCGGGCACCGCGTCGTCGAGACCGGGCACGATCCGTTTGCCGGTGAACGGGTTGTAGCGCTCGTCCATATCCATGACAGTACTCATGGCCGGGCCCTACAGCGTTTCGTTGAGCGCCTTGATCGGCATCTTCAACTCACCGAGCAGATCCAGGTCCGCTTCGGCCGGGCGACCGAGGGTGGTCAGGTAGTTGCCGACGATGACGGCGTTGATGCCGCCGAGTATGCCTTGCTTGGCGCCCAGATCACCGAGGGTGATCTCACGTCCGCCCGCGAAGCGGAGGATGGTGCGCGGCAGCGCGAGACGGAACGCGGCGACGGCGCGCAGCGCGTCGGCGGCGGGCAGCACCTCGAGGTCGCCGAACGGGGTGCCGGGGCGCGGGTTGAGGAAGTTCAGCGGCACCTCGTCGGGCTCCAATTCGGAGAGCTGCGCCGCGAATTCGGCGCGCTGCTCCAGGGTCTCGCCCATGCCGAGGATGCCGCCGCAGCACACCTCCATGCCCGCCTCACGCACCATGCGCAGGGTGTCCCAGCGCTCCTCCCAGGTGTGCGTGGTGACGACCTGCGGGAAGTGCGACTTGGCGGTCTCCAGGTTGTGGTTGTAGCGGTGCACGCCCATGGCGGCCAGCTGGTCGACCTGCTCCTGGGTCAGCATGCCCAGCGAGCAGGCGACCTGGATGTCGACCTCGTTGCGGATCGCCTCGACGCCCGCGGCGACCTGTGCCATCAGCCGCTCGTCCGGTCCGCGCACCGCGGCGACGATGCAGAACTCGGTGGCGCCGGTCTTGGCGGTCTGCTTGGCGGCCTCGACCAGGCTCGGGATGTCGAGCCAGGCGGCGCGCACCGGCGACTGGAACAGACCGGACTGCGAGCAGAAGTGGCAGTCCTCGGGGCAGCCGCCGGTCTTGAGGCTGATGATGCCCTCGACCTCGACCTCCGGACCGCACCACTTCATGCGCACGTCGTGGGCCAGCGACAGCAGCTCCTCGAGCCGGTCGTCGCCGAGGCGCAGCACCGCGAGTGTCTGCTCCTGGGTCAGGCCTTCGCCACGCTCGAGCACCTGCTCGCGGGCGATCGAGAGAATATCGGTGTCAACGGGTGCCTGCGTCACTGGACGGATCCCTTCGGCTGAACTGCCTGTCGGCGACGACGCGCCTCGCGCCCGAGGTGGCCGTGCAACTTGAACGGTGTTCAGGCTAGGGTAGCGGTAGGAGTGAGTCAAAACACGACGGGGAGGAATTCGGGTGCAACTGCACAGGGCGGACGTGGTCGACGGCGCCATCGCCATTCTCGACCAGTACGGCCTCGCCGATCTGACGATGCGCAGGCTGGCGAGTTCGCTTCAGGTACAGCCCGGCGCGCTGTACTGGCATTTCCCCAACAAGCAGGCGCTGCTGGGCGCCGTCGCCGACCGCATCCTCGCGCCGATGGAGGATCCGGTGACCGCCGACGAGTGGTCCGGCCAGATCTCCGAGCTCGCGCACCGGCTGCGCGACTGCCTGCTCGCCTACCGCGACGGCGCCGAACTGGTCTCGTCCACCTACGCCTCCCGACTGACCACGAGCAAGGGCCGCGAACGCCTCGCCAGCGCCGCCATTCGCGCGGGCATGCCGCGCCAGGAGGCCGAGCTGGCCGCGTTCACCCTGCTGTACTACGTGCTCGGTCAGACCGTCGACGAACAGTCCCGCATGCAGATGGATTCGGCGGGCGCACTGCCCGAGGACGGCACTCCGATCGACGAAACCCCGGACGCGACAGCCCGTTTCGACTTCGGCCTGCAACTGTTCGTCGCGGGCGTTCGGCACCTGCTGGGCAGCCGCATCCGCTGAGCGGGGCAAGCGTCCGACGCCACCCGATCCGACCGAAGGCCACCGTCACCGGCCCACCACGAGGAAGGTCGCCCTCGGTCGGTGCACTGGGCGGGTGAATGAAAGTCGCTTCCAGTTGGTCTGACCGGATGAAGGTGACCTTCGGTCGGCTGTCGCGCCGACCATTCTGGACGCGGCACTGGTCGCCAGCGGTGTCGCACCCGCGGACGTCACTTCGTCCGCAGTCGACCTGCTACCCCGGGAAACCAGCGGTGCATCGCGACCGCGCCCGCCGCCGCGGAGAACGCCAGTGCGAGAGCCGCCGCGCCGAGCACGGCCACCGAGCCGATCACCCCGACGGCGATCGGCCCCGCGAACATGCCGACGTCGTGGGTGAGCCGCCACGCGCCGAGAAACTCCGCGCGACGCCCTTCCGGTGCGACATCCGCGCCGACGGTCATGATCAGGCCGTTGCTGATCCCGTTGGCCAGCCCGAGCAGCAACGCCGCGACCCCCATGGTGAGCGCGGTGTCCGTCCACGGCAGCACGGCGTAGCCCGCCGCGAAGCAGAGCATGGACGGCACCCCGGTGGCACGGCGGCCACGCCGGTCCAGCCACACACCGGCCGGGTACGACATCAGCACGTCCACCGCACCGGCGACGCCGAAGATGAGGCTGGTGGTCGCTGGACTGAGTCCGATGTGCGCCGCCCACAGCGGCAGCAGTGCCTGGCGGGAGGCGCGCGCCGCGCCGGTCAACAACGCCGCCGACCCCAAAGTCCCTAGCAGCCTGCGGTTTTCGACGACGACGGACCGTAGGGTGTGCGCGCCCGCGTCCTGTTCCCCGTCGACACCGCGGATGCCGACCATCGCCAGACCCGAGAGCACCGTCGTCGCGCACTGCAACCACAGCGCCCCGTTCGGTCCCATCCCGTGCACCAGCCCCGCCCCGAGGAACGGTCCGCAGAAGAACCCGAGCCGGTGCGCGCCCGCCAGCGTCGACAGCGCGCGCCCACGATCGGCGGGCGGCACCACCGCCACGATGTAGGACTGACGGGCCAGCCCCCATACCGCGCCCGCGGCGCCGTTGAGCAGCATGCCCGCGGCCAGCACCACCAGATTCGGCGCGAAGATGGCGGCGAGTACGCCGAGCAGTCCGAGCAGCGAACCGAGACCGACCGCGCCGCGCTCACCGATCCGCGCGACGATGCGCCCGGCGGGCAGGTCGGTGAGCACCATTCCGAGCCCACCGAGCGCGACGATCACACCGGCCAGCCCGACCGACGCTCCGAGGTCCAGCGCACGCAACGCGTACATGGGCGCGGCCGCACCGAAGCCGGTGCCGTACAACGCCATGGGCACGAACACGGACCAGGTCAGGCTGCGCAGCCGCACCGGGTCCGAGGCGAGCGAGGGCTTTTCGGCTAGTTCCCCGCTCACCGCCCCGACCGCCGAGCATCCACGCGGACACCGCATCGACACGCCACCACACCCAGCGTAACCCTCTGCCGCCCAATGGATTCGAAACGTGCCGAGACGGCACGACGCAGCCCGCGGCGGAGCTCGTCACCGGCGCGGCGCAGCTCACCCGCCGACGAGTCGCGTGCCGCGCGACCGAAACGAATCCGATTGCGCACCGGGGCTGTCGAGTGCGTCCACGGTCCCGCGACAACCGCCGTCCCGACGGTCGGACGATGCTCGGAACAGTCGCTGTCCGCCCCGCTCACCGGGCGAGCGCCGGGCGACGGGCGAACCGGCTCTCCGGCCGCGCGAGACCGAAGTGGTCGCGCAACGTGGTTCCGCTGTATTCGGTGCGAAACAGCCCGCGCTCCTGCAGGATCGGCACCACGGTCGAGGTGAAGACCTCGAGTCCGCCCGGGTAGTACGGCGGCATCACGTTGAATCCGTCGGCCGCGCCATTGCGGAACCACTCCTCGATGGTGTCGGCGACCTGCTCGGGGGTTCCGGCGAAGACCCGGTGCCCGCGCGCGCCCGCCAACCTGTGCAGCAACCCGCGCAGCGTCGGACGGTCCCGCTGCACGATGCCCGCCACCACCTGCAGCCGCGATTGCCCGTTGTCGGTGACGTCGCCCGCGCCGTCGAACTCCTCGACCGGGACCAGCTCGTCCAGCGCCAGGTGCCGCAGGCTCTTGCCCGCGATGCTCTCCAGTTGGGCAAGGCCATATTCCGGCACGGTGAGCTCGTTGAACTCGCGCTCGAGCCGTTTGGCATCGGCCTCGGTGTCACCGATGAACGGGCTGATTCCCGGCAGGATCTTCACCTGGTCGGGGTCGCGGCCGAATTCCCGTGCTTTGGCCTTGATATCGGCGTAGAAGGCTTGGGCGTCGGTGAGCCGCTGGTGCGCGGTGAAGATGGCTTCGGCGTAGCGGCCCGCGAAGGACCGGCCGTCATTGGACGCGCCCGCCTGCACCAGCACCGGGTAGCCCTGCGGTGTACGCGCCGCGTTGAACGGTCCACGCACCTTGAGGTATTCGCCCTCGAAGTCGATGCGGTGGATCTTGTCCGGATCGGCGTAGACGCCCGCGGCCTGGTCGAGCAGGATCGCATCGTCCTCCCAGCTGTCCCACAGCGCTACCACGGCGTCGACGAATTCCCGTGCGCGGGCGTATCTTTCCGCGTGGCCGGGATGCCGGTCGAGGCCGAAGTTGGCCGCCGCCAGGTCTGTTCCGGTGGTGACGATGTTCCAGCCCGCGCGCCCGCCGGAGATGTGGTCGAGGCTGGAGAACAGCCTTGCCAGGTTGTAGGGCTCGTAGTACGTGGTGGACGCGGTGGCGATGAGGCCGAGACGCGTTGTGGCCGCGGCGATCGCGGTCAGCAGCGTGATCGGCTCCAGGCCGGGCGCCGCGTTGTGCGCGACATTGGTGCGCAGGGCCGGTCCGTCGGCGAAGAACACCGCGTCGAGTTTCGCGGCCTCGGCGGTGCGGCCGATCTCCTGGTAGTAGGTGACGTCGTAGATCCGGTCGGGACGGCTCTGCGGGTGCCGCCAGGCCGCCTCGTGGTGGCCGGACGGGTAGATGAACGCGTTCAGGCTCAGCTGGCGCGGTCGCTCGGTCATGAGGCTTGCTTCTCTTCCTCGTGAAGATGGGAGGCGGCCGCGTCACCGGCCGCGCTGACAAGGGGGTCGACACCGAGCCCGGCGAGCAGCTGCTCGCGCGCCGCGATGAACTCCGGATCGCTGTGGCGGCGCGGACGTTCCAGCTCGATGCGCAGGTCGATGGCGATGCGGCCGGCGTCGAGGACGAGCACGCGGTCGGCGAGCAACACCGCCTCGTCGACATCGTGGGTGACCAGCAGCACCGCGGGCTTGTGCTTGGCGCACAGCTCCTGCAGCAGCGCGTGCATCCGAATCCGGGTCAGCGCGTCGAGCGCGCCGAACGGTTCGTCGGCAAGCAGCAGCTCGGGTTCGCGCACCAGCGAGCGGGCCAGCGCCACGCGCTGCTGTTCGCCGCCGGAAAGCTCCTTGGGCCAGGCCTTCTCACGGCCACCGAGGCCGACCTCGGCGAGCGCCGCGCGGCCTCGATCCGCCGAACCCGCACCGCTGAGGCCCAGTGTCACGTTGTCGAGCACCCGCACCCACGGCAGCAACCGCGAGTCCTGGAACACCACGGCGCGTTCCGAGGGCACCGCGAGATCGCCGGAACCCGGCACGTCGTCGTCCAATTCGGCCAGCGCGCGCAGCAGGGTGCTCTTGCCAGAGCCGCTGCGACCGAGCAGCGCGACGAATTCGCCGCGAGCGATGTCGAGGTCGATGCCGCGCAATACAACCCGGTCACCGAAGCCGCGGCTGAGGTTTCGGGCACGGACCACATTCAGTCCGCGAGTGTCTGGCGCCATGCCAGCGTCCTCCTTTCCAGTGCGCGCACGGCGATGTCGCCGAACAACCCGAGCAGGCCGTAGATCACCAGACCGACCACGATGACGTCGATCTGGCCGTAGGTACGCGCCTGCGTCATCAGGTAGCCGATGCCGCTGGTGGCATTGACCTGTTCGACCACGACCAGCGCCAGCCACGAGATGGTGACCGCGAGGCGAAGGCCGATGAAGAAACCGGGCAGCGAGCCGGGCAGTGCGATGCGGCGGATGAAGCCCCACCGTGAAAGCTGAACGGTCTCGGCGAGTTCCACGTATCGGGCGTCCACGCTGCGCAGGTGCGCGTGCGTGTTGATGTACACCGGCACCAGCACACTGGTGGTGATGACAATGAGCTTCATCTCCTCGCCGATGCCGAACCACACGATGAACAGCGGGATCAGCGCCAGCGTCGGAATCGCGCGCTTGATCTGAATCGGACCGTCCAGCACCGCCTCTCCGACGCGGCTCAGCCCCGCTGCCAGCGCGAGCACCACGCCGATGGCGACGCCGAGGCCCAAACCGAGACCGGCGCGCTGCACCGAGGTCAGCAGATTGGACTGCAAGCGACCGTCGGCGAGGAGGTCCCCTGCCGTCTGCGCCACCGTCCACGGCGCGGGCAGCGTGTCCGGATCCAGTGTGCCCGTCGCGGATCCGATCACCCACGCCGCCACCAGCAGCGTCGGACCGAGGGCGATGCCGAACGGAATCGGCTTGCCGGGACCGAGCCTGCGCCGCGACACCTTGCCGCGCGCCTGAAGTTCGACGGGCGCTGTCGTCGCCCTGCCGAATCGGCCGAGTACGCCCGCTTCGAGTGTCGCCATCACCGCTCCTTCGGTTCGTGGGAAGCGCCGGATTCGGCGACCGCGCGCGTCACGACGGCGTCGTAGCGCAGGTCGAAACCGCTGCTGGCGCTAACTTTCTCGGGCAGTTCGCCCGCGGCGTCGATGGCGTCGATGGTGGACTGCTGCCGGTCGACGAGCCGCTGGTCCAGGTGCGGAAAGGTGTAGGTGCCCAGCGATTCCACGATGCGCCGCGCGTCCTCGGGGCTGACCTTCTGGTTGTCCACGTAGTACTTCTGCGCCCACTCCTCGCGATGGGTGTTCACCCACTGGTAGGCCCGGACATAAGCGCCGACCAGTGCGCCGACCGCGGCCGACTTGGCCGGATCCTGCGTCACCGCGCGCCGCGCGTACAGGTAGGCCAGTCCGCCGTAGATGCCCGCGGTCTCGGAGTCCGAGATCACCGACGTGCCGGGCGTGCGCAGCAGGCGGGTCACATTCGGCTCGATCAGCGGGGCGATGTCGACCTGGCCGGTGCGCACCGCGTCGAGGAACTCGGCCAGCTGCAACCGGACCAGCTGCACGTCGCCGATCTTCAGCCCGGCCTTGTCCAGCGCGCGCAACACCGCGGCCTGCTGTGCCGTGCCCTCGGCGTAGGCGATCTTCTTGCCCTTCAGATCGGCCAGCGTGGTCGCGGTGCGGCCGGGCGCGACCGCCAATTTCAATGCGGCGGGGCTCGTTTGCTGCGCGCCGACGATCGGCACGTCCTGACCCGCGACCAGCGCGTGGATCGGCGGCACGTCGCCGACCGGCGCCACGTCGGCCGCGCCCGCGCGGAACGCCTCCAGAATGGCGGGACCGCCGACGAAGTTGGCGAACTCCACCTGGAACGGCAGCTTGTCCAGTTCACCGGAGAAGCGCAGCACGCTCTGCAGGCGCTCCTGCTGATCGGCGACGATCAGCTTGGTGCCAGCGGGCACCTCGGTCGGCAGCGGCGAATTGGCGGTGTCGACGACCGGTGTGTCGTCCTTCGCGCAACCGGTCAGCCCGAGGATCGCAGCGGTCGCCACGGCGAGCAAGGCGGCGGTGGTGCGGCCACGGAGGCCGGGTAAGAACGTACTCGGTCGAAACATGCTGGGTAGTCAAGCAGGACGAAACAGACCCGAACACGGTTAACGGCAGCATGATTCGAACCGGTGTCAGACCGCACTGCCGCGCTGTGCTCAATTCGCGCCACCGCGCTATCCGACCACCGCGACGCTGTGCCGTCCGACCACCGCCGCACTCTGCCGACCCGGCTCCCGCGGGACTGTGCCAGCGCGCCACCGCGGTGCCTTACTCGACCCGGAGCCGCCGCGCTGCGACAGCCGCCGACCACCGCGCGGCGCTGTGCCAGCCCGCCACCGACGCGCTGGGTCAACCCGGCGCCGCCGCGCTGGATCAACCTAGTGCCGCGGCGCTGGATCAACCTGGCGCCGCAGCACTGGATCAACCCGCCACCGACGCGCTGGGCCAACCCGGCGCCGCAGCACCGGATCAACCCGGCGCCACCACTGGATCAACCCGGCGCCGCGGCACTACGCACCCCCCGCACCTGATCCAGATACCGCTGTATGAACGGCATGACCTGCTGGTCGATGACCTTGTTGTACTCCTGCGGCGCCTGCCTCGGGTTGGCGTGACCGGTGTTGCGTGGCAGCACGACGAGCAGGCTGCCGTCCACTCCGCCCGCGCGCTCGACGAGCACCTGGTGCGAGTACTCGACATCGACGACACGGTCCCGCTCGGCGTCGCGCGGCCGGATGAACACGATGGCCGGGCGCGGTTTGCCGTCGACCGGACGGGACAGCGCGCGCAGATTGTCGATCGCGCCGCCACCGACGATGGCGAGGAACTGCGACTCGATGAGCCCGTTGCTCGCGGCGTTGCGCGACAAGACCTTCTCGGTCGCGACTTCGGCCAGCACGTCGCCCAGTTCGCCGAACCGGATCGTCGGCACCGGATCGGCGGCGCGAACGACGAACCGCTCACGGCGCGCGTAGGTCTCCACGGCGAGTCGCAGGGCCCGGCTCTCGCGCGCCCCTGGCAACCAGCCCATCCAGCGCAGCATGTCCTCGCCGCGGCCGCGACTCTCCGGGCGCACCGCGTTCAGATCGACGGGGGTGCAGTCCAACAGCACGCCGGCCAGCCGCCGGTCGCTGCCCAGATGGATGTGCTGCCCGACCTCCAGCGCGATGACCCCGCCCATGCTGTGCCCGACGAGCACGATGTTCCGCACGCCCGACATCTGCGCGGCGCGGACGACGAGCTCGGCGATCACCTTGCTGTCGATGCCCTGATTGTCGTATTTGATGGCCCAGACCACGCCCATCCGCCGCAGCGCGGGCAACGACGCCGCCGTGTCGGAGGCGTTCAGGCCGCCCAGTCCGACCAGATCGACGACCGCGGTGTCCCAGTTCTCCTCCCGCGCGGGCGTCGCGACGGGGAGCAGCGCGGGCTCGGTCAGCGCGAGTCTGGCGCGCTCGGGGGCGACATCGTGCACCCAGTACTGGATGAACACGGTGAGTACGAGTATCAGCAGTGCGGCGACCCGCAGCAGTGTCAACCTGGTGCGGCGCAACGTCGTCCACCGGTGCCCGAGGCGGGTCTCCCGGAGCCGAGCCTTCCGTCGCGCATCATCCCAGTCGGTGACGGTGGACGGGTGCCGATCGTCCAACGGCGACATCTCTTCACGGTATCGACGGATGCGAAGGGCTGCCACGTAGTCACCGCCGAACGACCCGGACGCCTGGAAAAGCCAACTGACCGGTAGAGTTTTGGCGTCATCCCCGGCGGGTGCGGGAATCCGGTGAGAATCCGGAACGGTCGCGCCACTGTGATCGCCAACACGGCGAAAGTCAGACCTCCCCTGCCGAGCCATCTCTGGAAGGGCCGCGACTTGCCTGTGGAGCACCGCCGATGATCCGTGTCCGGACATCGATCGCCAACCCGACGCTGTGCGCGCTGCTCGCCGTCGCGATGATCATCGCCACCGGTTTCGGCGCCGAGACACTGCCCGTCTCCTCGGTGACCGAGGTCCTGCGCATGCGCCTCGTCGGCGGGACTCCCACCGACCTCGCGCTGGACACCATCGTGTGGCAGCTACGCGTGCCGAGGACGCTGCTGGCGGCCGTGGTCGGCGCGGGACTGGCCTTGGCAGGCGCCGCGATGCAGACGCTCGTGCGCAACCCGCTGGCCGATCCATTCCTCCTCGGTGTGTCCTCCGGCGCGGGCGTCGGCGCCGCGGCGGTGATCACCTCCGGGCTGTTCGCCGGCGCGGGGGTATGGGCGCTGTCCGGCGGCGCGCTGATCGGCGCGTTGGCGGCGGCCGCGCTGGTCTTCCTGATCGCCGTCGCACAGGGTGGTCTGACACCGCTGCGCCTGGTACTCACCGGCACCGTCCTCGGTTCCGCGTTCGCCGCGCTCAGCAGCTATCTCGTGTTCCGCAGCTCGGATCCAGCTGCCGCGCAGTCGGTTCTGTTCTGGCTGCTCGGCAGCCTGGCGGGCGCGGACTGGACCACCCTCGGACTGCCCCTCGCCGTCGTACTGGCCTGCGGGGCCGCGCTGCTGGCCGCCGCGGGGTGGCTGGACGCGCTCACCCTCGGCGCCGACACCGCGGTGTCGGTGGGAGTTCCGGTGAAGCAGTTACGGATCGCGCTGTTCGTTCTGCTCGCCGTGCTCGTCGGCGTGCTCGTCGCGGTATCGGGCGGTATCGGGTTCGTCGGCTTGGTCGTGCCGCACGCCGCCCGCCTCCTCGTCGGCCCGCGCCACCGGGGTCTGCTGCCGGTCTGCGCCCTGTGCGGCGCGCTGTTCCTCGTCGTCGCCGACGCCGCGACCCGGATCCTGGTGCCGCCCACCGAAATCCCGGTCGGCGTGCTGACCGGCCTGATCGGCGCGCCCACGTTCCTGCTGCTCCTCGGTCGTCGGCGCTACCGGTTCGGTGACGCGTGAGCGCGGAGGGTAGATACGAGGTCGGCGAAGACCTCACGCCGCTGAGCACCGACGCGAACCGCGCCACCGTCGGCGAGCCACAACCGTGCGGCGCAGGTCGGCCCGCCCGGCATCGAGACGGCGAACCGCCCCCTGCCACCGCCATAGCCGACGACCGAACTCAGTGCGGCACATCACCGATATCGGAGTCGACACCGGACGGCGGGCTGTCAGGCGAGACGATCGCGGCCCGGGTGCCGCCGTCCCCAGGCGGCGGGCATCACCCCGGCCGGGCTTTCCGCCTCGAGCCGGTCAGCCCGCACCTCACGGCGATAGCGGACCGCGATCGACTCGGTGCCTGGCGACGACTGTTTCGACGCCGGACTCGACCGGGGTCGACGGGCGAGATGGGCGATGCGACGGAGAACAGCAACGGATCGCCGTACGCGACGGCCCATTCACCGTCGCCTGATCCGGCACAGCGGACAACCCGCGGCGAAGACACGGCCACCGGTTCGCGGGTGGAGGCACGCGCGACGGCCCGATTCGACGCATCGGCAGGAAGCCCGCGCGTGACACCAGGAAGCGACGACTTGGACGCCTCCGCGACAAGCCCGAACGTGGCAGCAAAAGCCGACGACTTGGACGCCTCGACGACAAGCCCGCCTGTGGCAGCAGGAGCCGACACCGACTTGGACGCCACCGCACCGAGCCCGCACAGGAGAGCAGGAGCCTATATCGACGCCGCCGGGTTGACGTGCGCGGTCGGGCGACGGGATGTCGTGGTGGACGCGTCGTTCACGGTCCGAGCCGGGGAAGTCGTGGGGATCGTCGGTCCCAATGGGAGCGGCAAGACGACATTGCTGCATGTGCTCGCGGGCGTGCGGCGGCCGACGGCGGGGCGAGTCCACGTGGGTGGTCGCGCGCTGCACGAGCTGTCGCCGCGCGAGCGTGCCAAGACCGTGGCGCTCGTCGCCCAAGACGAACGGCCGCCCGCCGATCTGCTCGCGGGCGAAGTGGTGGCGCTGGGCCGCACGCCTTATCTACCGCCGTGGGGCGTCGGGTCACCGCGCGAGCGGCATGTGATCGAGGAGGCGCTGGCGGCGGTCGACCTGGCGGGCTTCGCCGAGCGGCCGGTGCACCGGCTCTCCGGAGGCGAACGGCAGCGGGTCCTGTTGGCGCGGGCGCTCGTGCAGGACACGCCAGTGCTGATATTGGACGAGCCGACCAATCACCTGGACATCACCCATCGGCTGGAGCTGTTGGCCTTGGCCCGCACCCTGAACCGCACCGTGGTCATGGCCCTGCACGAGCTCGCTCTTGCCGACCGCTATTGCGACCGAATCCTGGTGCTGCACAACGGCCGCGCGCGTCCGCCGGAACCGCCCGAGACGGCGCTGCGGCCCGAGGTGGTCGCATCCGTCTTCGGTGTGCGCGCGACCCGCGTCGCGCATCCCGACACCGGCGAAACCCACCTGTTGATCACCCCGCGAGAGGCGACACCATGAAGAACACGTCCCGAATGCTGGCCGCCGCCACGCTCGCCGCCACCTTGGCGGCCTGTGGCAACCAGTCCCCTGCGGCGGGTGCGCTCACCGTCCACAACTGCGACCGAGACGTCCAGTTCCCCGCGCCCGCGCAGCGGATGTTCGTCAACGACGGCAACCTCATCTCCATGGCGCTGGCACTCGGGGCCCAAGACCAGGTCGTAGCCGTCTCCAGTCTGCAGCGCGACGCCGACACACTGCGCCGCCACTACGGACCCGTGGTCGACTCACTGAAATCCGTTGCCCCCGAATATCCCGCGCGCGAGACCGTCCTCGCCCAGCGCCCGGACGTCATGATCGCGGGCTGGAGCTACGGCTACGACGAGGCGAAGAACCTCACTCCCGACTCGTTGGACAAGGACGGCGTCGCCGCGTACGTGCTCACCGAGAGCTGCCGCCAGCGCGAGGGCGAACGCCAGCGCGGAATCGTGGAACCGTGGACGGCGCTGCGCACCGATCTCACCAACCTGGGCGCGATCACCGGACGCGCCGACCGCGCCACCGAACTCACCGCAGACCTGGATGCCAGGCTCGCCGCCCTGCGTTCCGCACCGCAGCCCGAGCACAGGCCGACCGTCTTCCTGTTCGACAGCGCCAGCGACACGGTGTTCTCCAGCGGCAAATTCGGTGCGCCGCAGGCGATCCTCGACGCGGCGGGTGCGCGCAACATCCTCGACGACGTAGAGGACACCTGGACCAGAGTCTCCTGGGAGCGGCTGGCCGCGGCCGACCCGGACGCCATCATGTTCGTGGACTACCCGAAGCAGTCGTTCGAGCAGAAGGTCGAGATGCTGCGCGCCAAGCCCGGCATCAATCAGCTGCGCGCGGTGACCGAAGGTCGCTTCCTCAACCTGCCGTATGCGTTGTGGACGAGTGGGCCGCTCAATATCGACGCCGCCGAGCAGATCCGTAAGCAGTTGGAGCGGTGGAACATGCTGCCGCCCTCCGGAATCGAGCCCCGCGTGGACGACGCGGTGCGCTGACCGAAAGCACTATCTCTGTCGAGTTCGGTCCAGTGAACCGGCTCGCTCAGTCGAGCGAGCCGGTTTCCGCGAGCGTGGCGAGTTTGGCCAGCGCGAGGCGCCAGCCCAGTTCGTTGTCCTCCGGTTTCACCGCGCTGGGCAGGCCCTCGTGGATCGCCACCAGATCCGTGCCGCCGTCGGCCGCGTCGGAAAGGGTGACGGCGACGGTCATCTCGCCACCGGCGGCTGGGTCGTCGGTCTCGAATTCGAGAATCTCCACGACCTGTTCGCCAGGGATCAAGGTGACGAAACGCCCCTGATAGGTGTCCGATCGGTCGGTGGTCTTGCCGGTGTCGGTCGGGCCGTCGTAGGTGAGGGTGATGCGGAACCGGCCGCCCTCGCGCGGCTCGAATTCGTGGACGTGGCTGGTCATTCCAGTGGGAACCCGCCACCGCGCCACCGCGTCGGCGTCCAGCAACAAGCCGTAGACCGTCGACCGCGGTGCGCGAATGTGCTTGCCGATCCTGGTGCTGGACATGTGCACCACGGTAGTCCGAGACTTCGGCGCGCAGGAGCCTTGCCGCGCAGGAGGTCTTCCGTGCCCTGAAAACGCCGAAAGCCCCCGACCGAAGTCGGGGGCTTTCGCGAATGATGTTCCGGCGGTGTCCTACTCTCCCACACCCTGTCGAGTGCAGTACCATCGGCGCAGGTGACCTTAGCTTCCGGGTTCGGAATGGGACCGGGCGTTTCCCCACCGCTATAGCCGCCGTAACTCTATGAAACTATCCACACCAACAGCGCACACACC
>NZ_JBEXKI010000013.1:0-146948 GCF_040609595.1 Nocardia sp. NPDC004654
GGCCGTTTGACGCCAATCGAATACGAGACCATCATGACCCCACCGGCCAGTCAGGCCGCGTGATCGAACCTGTCACCCGATCGTGCAGCAGTCCCGTCCGACTCCGCTCTACAGTTCCGGCCCTGTCGAAGGCCACGTCAACCGCGTCGAGATGATCAAGCGCCGGATGTTCGGTCGGGCAAACCTCGACCTGCTTCGCAAGCGCATACTCCTGCAAGCCAACTGAGTATTACGAAGAGTGTGCCAGTGCCCGGATCTTCACGTGCACGCAGTCGATGAACACCACCGGATACACCGCGTCCAGGAGTCGGTTCTGCCATTCGGTCACGGCGGGATGGATCGGTCTGGCGCGGATACGACACCGTGCTCGACCGTGAGCGCTCGCTCGCTTCCTCCGTGGCGAGTTCCACAAGGCGAGAACGGAATTCGATTCTCTTGCCGCCGCCTCGCCGCCGGGATCGGATTCACCACATTGGCATCGGCTTTCGTATCGCCGAGTGAGTCAGGTGTCGTGGTCAGTGCCGACCGCCTCGCTGCTATCGAGGTTCCTGGTTTGTAGGAGATCCGTCGACCCTCGTTGTCGTAGGCCGGTCGTCCTTGCTTGTCGAACCACTCGCCCGTTTTCGGATCTCGGGTCCAGCCCTCGAACGTGGGCCGAGGCGGCCCTGCCTGATACGGAGAAGCGGACGCCCTCGCTTTCCAGCCTCTGGCGGGGTCGTCGATGCACGTCGGATCGGTCCATTGGAAGCCCTCGGCGAACGAACCTTGCGCGTTGGGCACTCGGTGTGCGTTCCAGGCGGGGTGCGACCGATTCCAATTCGCGAGCGGTTGAGCGGCGGTACCGAGTAGATTGGCGAGGTCGCCGTAGGTTGTCCAGCGACCTGCGGGCAGGGCCGCCGATACGTTGAAAAGCTCTGCCCACAAGGGGTTTTCGGATATGGAGAACTCCATCCGGCGTGCCATGGCCGTCATTAGCGCGTTCGATTCCAATACCCGCCCTCTTCTGGAAAAGCACGGCGAAAGTCTATCCAAAAGCTGGATAGGACAGGTGATCTCACCCAATGGCGAAGCGAACTGGGCGTTCCAAAGCATCACGCCGATGCTGCGGCAGCAGTTTCTTGGAAACGACTGCGGTTGCGGGCTAAGGCAATCGGGAGTTCACTCGTGCTGGTTCGGTGCTTGCCTGGAGGGTTCTGCAGGCGAGTTTCGGCGATCTCGAACTTGCTACCGGTTGTCACCTGCCGGCGCCAATGCCACCGACAGGTGATGTCCCGACTCGACTCCGCCGCAATTGGTTTCGCTCAGCCCATCGACTTCGCACCATCGAGCGATTCGCGGATGATATCGGCATGCCCTGCGTGCTGGGCGGTTTCGGTGGCGATATGCAGCAGCGTCCGCCGCGCGCTCCACCGCGCACCGGGCTCGAACCACGGCGCGTTCGGCAGCGGATGGGAGACGTCGAGGTCGGGCAGTTCGCGCAGCAGCTGGTCGGTTTCGGCCGCGACCTTCTCGTACTCGGCGAGCACGTCGGCGAGGGTCTCACCCGGCAGCATCGTGAACTGGCTGCTCCACTCGGCGATATCCGCCTCGGTCATCGATTCGAAGTCCGGCTGCGCCGTGGGCCCCTCCACGATGAACTGCGCCCATTTCCGCTCTACCAGCGTCACGTGCTTGATGAGCCCGCCCACACACAGTTCGCTGGCGGTGGTGCGCTGACCGGCCTGCTCGTCGGTGAGATCCCGAGCGGTAAAGCGCAGGAAATGCCGGGCCTTGGTGAGGGTTTCGAGGATGTCGGCGCGTTCGGAGTCGAGCTGGGGGAGCGTGGCGGTGGTCATGAGCGGGTTCCTCTCGTGATCGGTGTGAATCCCAAGGTAGAAACAATTGCGGCCAGTTTTCGTCCGCAATGTCGGCGATACTGAGAATATGGCTGATACGAGTGCGCGTACGTTGCGACTGCTGTCGCTGCTGCAGACCCATCGCTACTGGCCGGGAACGGAACTGGCTGAGCGCCTGGGCGTCTCCGCCCGCACCCTGCGCCGTGATATCGACCGCCTGCGCGACCTCGGCTACCCCGTCGATGCCCGCCCCGGTGTTGACGGGGGCTACCAGCTCGCCGCGGGCGCCGCGCTGCCCCCGCTCGTCGTCGACGACGAGGAAGCAGTCGCGTTGACCGTCTGTCTTCAGGCTGGTTCCCAGGGCGCCGTCGACGGTCTGGCCGAACCATCGATCCGCGCCCTGGCCAAAGTGGTTACTGTCCTGCCGACCCGCCTGCGCCGCCGTGTCGACGCCCTGCGCGCGATGACCGTCTCCACCGGCTGGACCGTCCCGCTCGCCGACGTCGACCCGGCCGTCCTCACCGACCTCGCGATGACCTGCCGCGCGGAGGAACGCCTGCGCTTCACCTACACCGCCGCTGGCAACGCCACCACTGATCGCGAAGTCGAACCCCACCGGCTGGTCTCCCTCGGCCGCCGCTGGTATCTGGTTGCCTACGACCTCACCCGCCACGGTTGGCGCAGCTTCCGCGTCGATCGCATTTCCGGCTCCGTCCCCACCGGCGCTCGTTTCCGCCCCCGTGATCTCCCCGCCCCCGACGCCGCCACCTTCGTCCGCAACGGAATCGGCTCCCTCCGACCCTCTTACGAGGTCTCTGCCGAAATCGAAGCGCCCGCCGACCTCGTCCGCTCCCGCATCGGCCGCTGGTGCACCGTCACCGACCTCCCGGACAACCGCTCCCGCATCGACCTCACCGCCGACGAACTACATTGGCCGCTCTTGGCCTTGGGCACCGTGGGCGCCGAGTTCCGCGTGCTGAGCCCAGCGGTGCTCGTGGACCGCGTGCAGGAATGGGGCGCGCGATTCACCCGCGCGGCCGAGCATCGCTGAGCCGGAACGTAATACGGTAATCGCGGAGTTCGTCGTCATTCGAAACATGGCATCCGAGAGGCTCTATATCTCGGCGACCATGACGTGCAGCAGGATCCGCTGAGGTTCCCGCTCGTCGACGCGAACTGTGCGGGACGTTCGATGGTTACCGTCCGGGGTCCTGCTCCGATCCCATGCAGCTCGGACGAGCGGTGAGTTGTCGACCAGCCGTGGCCCATCGACGACATCCGGATACCTGGCGTACGAGGTCTGGAATTCGCCGTGGAAGTCGGATATTCGCAGCGTTTCGTCGATCGCTTCTCGCGTTGCTGTCATCGACATGTCGTAATAGTCGTCGAGTCCGCTCGTGAAGCTCACGCCGAGAACGGTGACGCCGGGCGCGAGCTCGAACCGGGCGAATTCCAGTGCCTCTCTGATGCGATCGGGATCGATCGAGTGCTGATAGCCGCGGCCGTCGGTCCGGGATTCTTTTGTGCAGGAGGTGAGCGACGCTGTGAGCGTCGCACCGCAGGCGAGGGTGACGATGCTGGCTATCAAGGACTTTCGGAACCGCGCGCGTATTGCTTTCATCGACCGTAACCGTTCATTTGGTGAACACCGTAGCGACCGATCGAGCGCTGTGCGGATGCCAGCGCTGAGGAATCGGCTCGGTGCTCCGTGCTAGGTTACGACAATTCCTCACCGGCGGGGGTGCATGCGACGAACAACAGGCACCGTTCCAGCCGCACATCGCGCTGGTGGTCCGGGGGGTCGATCTCTTTCGGGGTGACCGCAGCGGGCGTGGGCAGAGCCGGATCACCCTCGCCCTGCCACTGGAGGAGGCGAGCGCGCTCATCGCGGAAGCGAGGCAGCTGGCGGGCGACCCACCGCCGCGCTGGCGGCGGTGGCGTTGGCCGAGTCCGGGCGGGTGTATGCACCGAGGCGCTCACCGCCCAGCCTCCCGCCGCTGATGACGTACCGGCGATCGCGTGCGCTGAATCGTTGATCAGCGAACCCGTTGTCAGTGCGAAATGTATTGAAGCTGGGCACAACTCGGGACAGCATGCGGGTTCGCGGCTATTCTGCTCGGTAGGGGTTGATTCGAATGGGAGGGGGTGTGATGGTCTCGATCGAACGGGAACGTCGCAGGCATTGGGTCGAGGGAAAGCTCGCCACACTCACCGGGTTGGGGCCATGGCATCGTCGGATTCTGTCGGTTGCTCTGATGGAATCCGGGTGGCATCTGCTTGTGGCGCGGGAACCGGAGTATCCGCCTGTCGACCGTGCGGCGGCATTCGCGGTGGGACGGACCGGGGTGTTCGCGCTCGTCTTCGCCGATGAGGTGCCGGGTGAATCGGAACTGCGTTCGGTGCGACGGCATGCGGAGGAGACGTTCGCGAATCTCTATTCCGGTCGCAGGCAATATGTTCCGCACATGATACAAGTGGTTCTGGTGTCTTCGGCCGACACGCCGATGGCGGCCGACGGCCGATTTCGGGTGGCGACCGCGGCGACTCTGCGCTCGAACCTGCTCGGAAACGACAAGGCGCTGCAGTCGAATTCTGCTCGCCACCTTGCCAAGACAGCCTCCGCTCGGCTGAGTGGGTACGAACTCATTACCACCGACGAAGCGCCGGCCGCGGAAACCGTCGAAGCGGAAGGTCTTTTCACCGAGGTCGAGGTGCGTGAGCATGAGCGTGACCGCATGCTCGGACGCCCATTCGCCGAGTGGATGACGTTCCTGGATCCCGAGCAACTCGCCCTCGTCAACCGCAATTTCAATGGCCCGGCGAGGTTCAGCGGGCCAGCCGGTACCGGAAAGACCGTAGTCGCGCTGCATCGGATGGCCCGGTTCGCTAAACACAATTCCGGGCGCCTGCTGTTCACCAGCTTCGTCAAGACGCTGCCTACCTACCATCGGTCGGGATTCGAAAGGCTCGCGCCGCACGTCGGCGATCGTGCCGAGTTCACCAGTCTGCACGCATGGGCGGTTCGCTTTCTCCGCCAACGCGATGTCATGCCCCGGCTGAACACCGACGTATGCGACAACGCCTACTCCCATACCTGGTTGAAGGCGCGCGAACACCTGGCCGATATCAAAGGCACCGGTGTCGAATACTGGAAAGACGAACTCGAACGCGTCATCAAGGGGCGCGGTGTCACCTCCTTGAAGGAGTATCAGGGGATCAACCGCACCGGCCGGAACCGTGTCATCCTCACCGATAGTCGGCGCGAAACCGTGTGGAAGGCAATATACGAGCCCTACCAGGCCATTTTGGAGCAGCACGAAGTCTGCGATCTGAACGACGTGGTCAGCGCCGCTCTGGCGGAACTGAGGCGTCGTCCGCTCGAGGAACCGTACGGGCTGGTCGTTGTCGATGAGGTCCAAGATTTCACCCTCTTGGAACTCCAGCTCGTGCACCAGATCGCGGGTGGGCGCGCCGATTCTCAGCTTTTGCTGGTGGGGGATGGCCAGCAGCAGGTGTATCCCGGTGGCTGGACGCTGTCGGACGCGGGCATCCCGATTGTCGGCCGCGGTGCTGTTCTGCGGGTCAACTACCGCAACCGCATGGCCGTACACGACTATGCGAAGTCCATCGACGCCACCAACGTCGTCGACGATCTCGATGGTGGCCCGGGATTCGTCCTGCGCGACACCGAGGTGGTCCTACCCGGCGGCCGCGCCGACGGATACACGGGGCGACGGTCGGATGTCGAGACGCGATTGATCGAGGCGGTCGAGAACGCGGCCGCGACGATCACCGACATCGCCGTGTTGACGAACACGAAGAGTGAAGCGGCACGGCTGGCCGACCGGCTAACCAGGGCCGGTATACCGACCTTGCCGCTCACCCGCTACGACGGCACACAGCATGGAGCGGTGAAGACTGGGACCGTGCACCGGGCGAAGGGAATGGATTTCGCCGCGGTCTTCCACGTCACCACTCGCTCCGGCGCACCGGTCGCCGAGCTGACGGGGGCCGAACGCGACAGAGCCGAACTGGCTGCCCGACAGACGATGGTCGCGCTGACCAGAGCACGCGACTACATCTGGGTCGGTGTTGTCGACAACCAAGTGCGGCCACTCTGACCATCCGCCGAGCGAGACTCCCACGGCGCTGACGCCTTCCGCGGCTACCGGGGAACTGTGTGATGTCCTGGCCGGCTCGCTGTCTGTGCGTCGACGTGACGGTCGGGAATCAACTCCCGAAGCGCGCGAGCACGGAGGAAGCTTCCTGGGAGGCGGTGCCTTCCTCGGCGAGATGGGCCATGGTGGGGGCGATCTCGCGGCCGTGGTGGGTCATCGCCTGGGCGTAGAGGCGGCCCGCTCGGTAGGAGGAGCGGACGAGGGGGCCTGCCATGACTCCGGCGAAGCCGATTTCTTCGGCGACCTTGGAGTGCTCGACGAATTCCTCCGGCTTCACCCAGCGGTCCACGGGGTGGTGGCGGGGGGAGGGGCGGAGGTACTGCGTGATGGTGAGGATGTCGCAGCCCGCCTCGTGCAGGTCGCGCATGGCCTGGGTGACTTCCTCAGGCGTTTCGCCCATACCGAGGATGAGGTTGGACTTCGTGACCAGGCCTGCTTCGCGGGCGGCGGTCAGGACGGCAAGGGAGCGCTCGTAGCGGAACGCCGGGCGGATGCGCTTGAAGATGCGCGGAACCGTTTCGAGGTTGTGCGCCAGGACTTCTGGGCGTGAGGAGAAGACCTCGGCGAGCTGGTCCGGGTCGGCGTTGAAGTCCGGAATCAACAACTCCACGCCGGTGTTGGGGTTCAAAGACTTGATGGCGCGGACGGTTTCGGCGTAGAGCCAGGCGCCGCCGTCTTCCAGGTCGTCGCGGGCGACGCCGGTGATGGTGGAGTAGCGCAGGCCCATGGCCTGGACGCTTTCGGCGACGCGGCGGGGTTCGTCGCGGTCGAGGGCGGCGGGTTTGCCGGTGTCGATCTGGCAGAAGTCGCAGCGGCGGGTGCACTGTTCGCCGCCGATGAGGAAGGTGGCCTCGCGGTCTTCCCAGCATTCGAAGATGTTGGGGCAGCCCGCTTCTTCGCACACGGTGTGCAGACCCTCGCGCTTCACCAGGCCCTTGAGTTCGGTGTACTCGGGGCCCATGGTGGCGCGGGTGCGGATCCACTTGGGTTTGCGCTCGATGGGGGTTTCCGCGTTGCGGGCTTCGATGCGCAGGAGTTTGCGGCCGTTGGGTGCGGACGCGTTGTGCGGTGTCGGGGTGTCGACTGAGGTCACTTGATCGACCTTACGCCTCGGGTGTCGGCCGCCGTCGGGGTGGCGGGAGCCGCGCTGTGGGATGCGTCGATGGAACGGTCTGCCGTCGAGGCGGTGGCCGCGCCCGCGGGCTCGGTACCGTTGTCCGCGACCTTCACGTCCGCGGTCGAGCTCTTCGGTGCCGCGGAGTCTGCGGCAGCCTCGCCTGCGCCGTCGGCGGCTCTTATGGCGGTCGTGGTCGCCGTGATGCCGGCGGTGGGGCTGGCCGCGGGCCGGTTGATGTCGTGGTCGCTGACCGGGAGATCGCCGTTCAGCGCGCGCACGATCGCATCGGCGACCAGTGGCTTGATCTCGGCGACGGTGACTTCACGGCCGAGTTCGCGGGTCAACGTGGTGACGCCCGCGTCGCGGATGCCGCAGGGGACGATGGCCCCGAAACCGTCCATGGAATTGCAGTTGAACGAAAGGCCGTGCAGGGCAACGCCGCGCTGCACGCGCACACCGATGGCGGCGATCTTGCGTTCGGGGGACCAGTCGTTGGCGGGCAGCCAGACGCCGGAGCGGCCTTCGACGCGGCCGACGATGAGGCCGAGTTCGGTGCACACCGAGATCAGCGCCTCCTCGAGGCGGCGCACGTACTGGACGACGTCGACGGGCTCCGCCAGCCGGATGATCGGGTAGCCGACGAGTTGTCCTGGACCGTGCCAGGTGATCTTCCCGCCGCGATCGACCTGCACCACGGGGCTGCCGTCGATCGGCAGGTCCGCGTCCTCGGTGCGGCGGCCCGCGGTGTAGACGGAGGGGTGTTCGAGGAGCAGCAGGTGGTCGGAGCCGAGGCCTTCGGCACGTTCGGCGGCGATGGTCCGCTGCAGGTCCCAGGCGGCGTGGTAGTCGATGAGACCGAGATCCTCGACGACGATCGGGGTGCGATCGAAGCGGGCGGACCAAGTGGTGCGCGTGTCGTTCACGCCGTTGACGGTACGCCCCGCGGTTTGGAGGCCGGTAGAGACTGGGTGTGCGGTATGCCACAGGCTTGCGGTGCCGCCCGGGTGCGTCCCGTCGGCCGCCGAGGTTCGGGCTCATCCGCCCGAGTGAAATGGTAGGTCCGGACGGAATCGTCAGGGCGCCGCGGGACGTGCTTCGCGCTGCGGGGTGCATCGCCGGAACGGATGGCTCGGTCGGGCTCGGGAGCTCCGCGGGAAAGGGCTTGTCCGGAGCAACTCCGTTCCAGCTGTGAGCACGCCACGGGTCCGGCGAGCGAGTCGCGATGTGGCGTGAGCGCGAGGTAACCAGCGCGCCGGCAGGGTCTGAAGCGGGTTGGGTGTGAGTTCTCTCGGTAACGGCGTGGTCGGGAACGGCGGCAGCATCGTCGGCGCGGTGGTCCGTTACGTGGTGACCTAGTTACGACCGAATTCGTGTACGCCAGGGCTTACCCCGTCAGCTGAAACGCTGCCCGCCTCGATCGGCAGGCAGCGGTCGGCCGCCTCGATGTTGCCCGAGGTGGCCGGTGGGCCAGACCTGGTAGTCGGTGAGGGAGCCCGCGGCGCCGAGGGCGTCGACGATGGGACGGTTCATCCTGGCGGGCAGCAGACTCTACGGATTTGCCGTGATCCGGTGACGCGGTGGATTCAGTCCACCTCGACCGGCAGCGTCAGCTGCATCAACGTCAAGTCCATCCAGCGGCCGAATTTGTGTCCCACCTCGGGCAATTGGCCGACCACCATGAAACCGAATCGCTCGTGCAGGACGATCGACGCGGCGTTCCCCGATTCGATGGCGGCGATCATCGCGTGCACGCGTCCGGATGTCGCGGCGCGGTCGATCAATTCGGTGAGCAGGGCGCTGGCCAAGCCGCGGCGTTGGAAGCGGTCGGCGATGTAGACCGAGTTCTCCACGGAGTAGCGGTATCCGACCTTCGGCCGCCACTGGCCGTAGCTGGCGTATCCGGCGACTTCGCCGTCGACCTCGGCGACGAGGACGGGCATGCCCGCCTCGACCCGGGAGCGGAACCAGGTGTGGCGCTCGTCGATGCCGACTTCGTCGATGTCCCAGATGGCGGTGGAGGTGGCGATGTTGGCGTTGTGGATGTCGAGGATCGCGGGCAGGTCACCTTCGCGCGCGTCGCGGATGACGGTGGCGTGGCGGGTGTCCATGGCGGTCAACGGTGTGCTCCGTGGTTCGGCGAAGGAGGTCAGCGGCGAGCGCGGTGTGTGCGGGCCTACCGTCGGTGTTCGAACCCGATCATCGCGCGTCCGGGAAGCTGCGGCAATGCGGGCTGGATCACCTGTCGTCCCCATCGCGGCCGATGGTTGCCGCCAACGCCGCACCGATCGTGGGGTGACGGAAGGGATACCCCGCCTCCTCCAACGCCGTCGGGATCGCCCGCGGCCCGCGCAGGATAGCCTCGTCGGCGAACTCCCCTATGAGCCCACGCAGCGCGAACGCGGGCAACACCAGCGGGGTGGGGCGGTGCAGCGCGCGGCCGAGTGCGCGATTGAATTCGGCGTTGGTGACCGGGGCCGGGCCGACCGTGTTGATCGGCCCGGACACGGTGTCGTTGGTGAGCGCGAAGACGATCGCGCCGATCTCGTCGTCCAGCGAGATCCACGGGGTGTACTGACGCCCGTTGCCCAGCCGTCCGCCGAGACCGAGCCAGTACAGCGGGTGCAGCATGCCGAGCATCCCGCCGTGCTTGGACAGCACGACGGCGCTGCGCAACAGCACCGTGCGCACGCCCGCGGCGGTGGCGGGACCGGTCGCAGCCTCCCAGTCACGGCACAGCGTGGCGAGGAAACCCGAACCGGCGGGGGAGGATTCGTCCACGACGCGGTCGCCGGTGGCGCCGCCGTAGTAGTGCACGCCGCTGGCGTTGACCAGCACCGGCACGCCCGCGGCGGCCACCTTGTTGGCGAGGACGTCTGTCGGGGTGATGCGGCTGTCGCGCAGCTCCTGTTTGTAGCTGCCGTTCCAGCGGCGTCGCCCGAGGCTCGCCCCGCACAGGTTGACCACCGCGTCCGCTCCGCGCAACGCCCGCTCGTCGAGCTCGGCGCGGGCGGGATTCCAGACGAACTCGTCCGGGGCGGCGGCGGGACGGCGCACCAGCCGAGCCACCTCGTGCTCGTCGCGGCGCAGTGCCGCGACGAGCGCCGTCCCGATCAGCCCGGACGAACCGGCGATCACGACCTTCATGCGGGACGAACCTTCCCCGGGTCAGAGGCCCAGATCGGCCTCGAACGCGGCCTCTTCGAGGCGGTGGCGGATCGTGGTCAGGAAGCGACCGGCGTCCGCGCCGTCGATGAGGCGGTGATCGTAGGTGAGCGGCAGGTAGCACATGGAGCGCACGCCGATCGACTCGTTGCCGGTCTCGTCGGTCACCACCACCGGGCGCTTGACGATCGCGCCGGTGCCGAGCATGGCCGCCTGCGGCGGGACCAGGATCGGGGTGTCGAACAGCGCGCCCTGGCTGCCGATGTTGGTGATGGTGAAGGTGCCGCCCGACAGTTCGTCCGGCTTCAGGCCGCCGTTGCGGGCCCGGTCGGCGATGTCGGCGATGGCGCGGGCCAGACCGGCCAGCGACAGGTCGCTGGCGTTGTGGATCACCGGGGAGAGCAGGCCCTGCTCGGTGTCGACGGCGATGCCGAGGTGCACCGAGGCGTGGTAGGTGATCTCCTTGGCGCCCTCGTCGTAGGAGGCGTTGACGTTCGGGTGCACGCCGAGCGCCTCGACGACCGCCTTCGCGAAGAACGGCAGGAACGTCAGGTTGACGCCCTCGCGGTCCTTGAACGCGCGCTTGGCCTGCGCGCGCAACGCCGCGATCTTGGTGACGTCGGCCTCGTGGACCTGGGTCAGCTGCGCGGTGGTCTGCAGCGATTCGCGGGTCTTGGTGGCGGTGATCTGCCGGATCCGGTTGGCCTTCTGGGTGGTTCCGCGCAGGTGCGCCAGCTGCGAGGCGGCCGGAGCCGACGGAGCCTTGGCGGCGGGCGCGGCGGCGGCCGGAGCGGGCGCGGCGGCCGGAGCCGGAGCCTTCTTGGCCTCGGCGGCGGCGAGCACGTCCTGCTTGCGGATACGGCCACCGACGCCGGAGCCCTGCACGGAGGCCAGGTCGACGTTGTTCTCCTCGGCGAGCTTGCGCACCAGCGGGGTGACGTACGGGGTGGCGCCGTTGCCGTCGGCGGCCGGAGCCTTGGCCGGAGCCGGGGCGGGCTTGGGGGCCGGGGCGGGAGCCGGGGCGGGCTTGGGAGCCGCGGCGGCGGGGGCCGGTTCGGGCTTGGGCTCGGGAGCCGGGGCCGGGGCCGGAGCCGGTTCGGGCTTGGCTTCGGGCGCGGGGGCCGGAGCGGGCGCGGGGGCGGAGGCGGCGGGGGAACCGCTGCCGATCACGCCGAGCTGTCCGCCGACGGAGACCACGTCGTCTTCCTGCGCGGTGATCTCCAGCAGGGTGCCCGCGACGGGCGAGGGGATTTCGGTGTCGACCTTGTCCGTCGAGACCTCGAGCAGCGGCTCGTCGACCTCGATCGTGTCGCCGACCGACTTCAGCCAGCGGGTGACGGTGCCTTCGGTGACCGACTCGCCCAGCTCGGGCATCTTCACCGGAGTGCCGTCGGCGGCGCCTGCCGACGCGGCGGCGGGCTGCTCGGCGGGAGCCGGTGCGGCGGGCTCGGGTTCGGGTTCGGCTTCGACCGACTCTTCGGCGGCGGCCGGTGCGGCGGCTTCGGGCGCGGGCGCGGTTTCGGCTGCGGGCGCCTCACCGGCGTCGCTGATCACGCCGAGCTCACCGCCGACCTCGACCACGTCGTCTTCCTGGGCGACGATCTTCGACAGCACACCCGCCGCCGGGGACGGGATCTCGGTGTCGACCTTGTCGGTGGAGACCTCGAGCAGCGGCTCGTCGACCTCGACCGTGTCTCCTTCCTGCTTCAGCCACCTGGTCACCGTTCCCTCGGTGACGCTCTCACCAAGAGCCGGCATCTGGACGGAGAAGGCCATGTCCGTTGACTCCTCTGACTGCTCGACGGGTTCTACAACAGTTGATCTCTGGCGGGTCGCCCTCCGCTGGTCGCGGTGAAAACCCGGAAGCCACCATCATTCTGAGTGGCACCGGAGATCTGTGCGGTTCTTGTACCGCGGTCCATCCTTGCACTCGTCCGCGTGGCGTGTAGCACAGGGCATGTCTCTACCGGGAAGCTGGCAGTATGGGAGGACCGGGTGTGAGCATTTGTCCGGTGTACAAAAGGAGGTCGGCGTCGATGGGTTTGCTGGATCGTTTCCGTGGCGCTCTGAACCGGGGCGGTCCCGCCGCACGTGCGTCGACCTCGGGCAACGACGACGCCCGCTACCTCGCCGACTGGGTGCGCACGCACATCGGTGTCGAGGGGTACTTGGAGCCGAAGACCACTATGACGGATGTCACGGTGGTGTTGGTCGCCGCCGACGGGGAGTGGACGCGACGGATCGTCGGGGAGCGCGGGGCTCAGCGGTTGGCGCGGGATCTGAGCATTCCGGTGTACGAGGTGCGCAAGACGGGGTATCCACAGCGGATGCGGGATTACGACGCTCGGAAGAGGATTGAGCGGCAGCGGGCGTTCGAGGAGGAGTTGCGGGATTTGTGAGTTCGGCAGTGCTGGGCGCGTCGGGTTCCGTACCCGGCTTACCTTCCGCAGTTTTTGTGCGGGGGTGCGGCTTCCGGCCGGGTCGACCGGCTCTGGTTGCGTTCAGAGAGCTTTGTCGAAGTGAGTGCCCTTGCCTTGTAAACCCCTGACCACCATTTGCCTACTTTCGATAGAGAAATGGATTCGACGGTAGTCATATGGCGGCAATTGAAGATCGAATAGCAGCCATTTGACTACCGTCGATTTTCAGCGTGTTTCTCCGCCCGCGTATTTCGCCCGTCGCCAGCCTCGCGCGACTGGGCTCGTCGAGCAGGTCGAGAGTGGGGGTGGGCTGGGGTCGGCGTGGGCAAGGCATCGGCCTGGTCAGCACTCAGATATCGCAGCGGCGGACGTTCACCAGGTTGGGCAGTCCATCGCGACCATTCCCATGGCCCCGCCACAGATCGCGCCAACCGGGATACCCGCCGTCGCTACCCCGAATCTCCACCAACCCGAAGATCGACTCCCCGACACTCGCGCGCACCCACTTCGGCAACAGAATCCTGTTCCCGCCGAGGACGACGATCGGTATCAGCAGCACCGAATAGCTGTACGGTTTCGGGATTTCCAGCATCAGTAGCAGCGGCACCGCAACGATCGAGCCGAACTGCAGGACGAAGTCGATCAACGTGGCACCCAACGACCGCAACTTGCGGGTCGACGGATATCGCGTATCGCCTTCCTCTCCATGGTATTTCGGCAGGAAATTGGGCGATTTCGCCAACCCGAGGGCATCCACCGAACTCATCGGACGATCATGCCACAGCCCGAATGCCGAGTGTGCTGACGCCGATCCCATCGCCGCCGCCGACCATCCGGGCGATGCGCATGCGGAAGCAACCAACCACCGGAAGTGCGCCGCCCCGATCGAAACCCGAACGGCGCACCCGAACTCACTCTCCGACGATGTCCTCGATCACCGCGATCAACGTCCGCACCGGCACACCGGTACCACCCTTCCCGATGTACCCGAACGGCCCACCCGTGTTGTACGCGGGCCCCGCGACATCCAGGTGCGCCCACTCCACGCCCTCTGGCACGAACTCCTTCAGGAACAGCGCCGCGGAGAGCATGCCGCCCCAGCGGTGTTGCGCGACGTTGGCGAGGTCGGCGATCTTGGAGTTCAGGTCGGCGCGGAGTTCGGCGGGAAGGGGCATGGCCCAGCCGTTTTCGCCGACCTCGCGGGAGAGGCGGGCGACGCGGTCGCGGAAGTCGTCGGTGCCCATCACGCCCGGGGTGCGGGTGCCGAGGGCGACCATCTGGGCGCCGGTGAGGGTGGCGACGTCGATGAGGTAGTCGGGGGAGTCCTCGGCGGCGCGGACGATGGCGTCGGCGAGGATCAGGCGGCCCTCGGCGTCGGTGTTGAGCACCTCGACGGTGGTGCCGCCGTACTGGGTGAGCACGTCGCCGGGGCGCTGCGCGGTGGCCGACGGCATGTTCTCGGCCATCGGGACAGTGGCGGTCACGGTGATCGGCAGGCTGAGTCGCGCGGCGAGCAGGGTGGTGGCGATGACCGCGGCGGCGCCCGCCATGTCCGAGGTCATGTTCTCCATGTTCTGCGCGGGCTTGATGGAGATGCCGCCGGTGTCGAAGGTGATGCCCTTGCCGACCAGCGCGATCTTCTTCGGCCCGCCGGAGTAGCTGAGCCGAATCAGGCGCGGCGGCCGCGACGAGCCTTTGCCGACGCCGAGCACGCCGCCGTAACCGCCCGCCTCCAAGGCCTTTTCGTCGAGTACCTCGACCTCGAGACCCGCGGCTTCGGCCAATACCTGGGCGCGCGAGGCGAATTCGGCGGGGAACAGGTGGCTGGGCGGGGTGTTCACGAAATCGCGTGCGGTGGCAACGGCTTCGGCGATCAGCTGGGCGCGGAACAACGCCTCCTCGCCGAAATCCGCTTCGGGGACCAGGAATTCGATGCGGGCGACCGGCTGTTCGTCCGGCTTGGGCGCGGACTTCTCGGACCGGAACGGATTGAACGAGTAGGCGCCGAGGTAGAAGCCCTCCGCGGCGGCGCCGAGATCCAGGCCCGACAGCGTGGTCGCCACCAGTTCGGTGCCGTTGAGCGAGCGACCCGCGACACCCGCGGAGCGGCGGATCTGCTCCGCGTCCACTTTGTCGGCGGCGCCCAGCCCGACGGCGAGCACGCTGGTGACGTTGTCCAGCCCTGCCGGCGCGGGCACCCTGGTCAGCTCTTCGGCCTTGCCCTTGGCGCCGACCGCACCCAGCTGGTCGAGCAGCTCCGCGCGGACCTCGGCGGTGAGCACATCGCCGAACAGGTCGTCGGGCGCGATCGACGGACCGTTCTCCGAAGACGTCAATCCGATCACCAGCACGTCGGTGTCCGGCCCGATGGTCAGGGTGCGCGCCAATTCCGGTCCGAGTGAGCGATCTGCAACAGCGGTCATTGGCACAGGCTATTCGGTCTGCTTCGACAGCCGCATGGCGACGCCGTCCAGCAGCAGTTCGACGCCGGTGGCGACCAGCGCGTCGAGGTCCAGCTCGGGGCCGGGCGGCCCGTCGGCGAACAGTTTGCGCATGGTCGGCCGAGTATCGACAAGTTCGGCGAATTCGGCTCGCAGCGACTCGGGCAGCGTCTCGAACTGCTCCCCGCGATCGGAACGCAGCAGCGCCAAGCCTTGAACCAGGCCGGAGTAGGCGAGATAGACCGTGATCACCTCGTCACGGGTGAGGCCGCTGGCGTCCAGCGCGGTGAACGCGCGCTCGAGGACGTCGAAGAGGGCGGGTCCGATCGGCGGTTTGGTGCGGGCCAGCACCGGCAGCACCCACGGATGGCGCTGGTAGAGCAGCCACTCCTGCTCGGCCTCGTGGGTGAGCGCGGCACGCCAGCCGGTCGGGGTGACCGGGGGCGGCGGGCTTTCGGCGAGGACGAGTTCGGTCATCGCGGTCAGCAGCGCTTCCCGGTCGGGGAAGTGCCGGTAGAGAGCAGCCGTCGCGACGCCGAGCTCGCTGGCGAGGCGGCGCATGGTGAGACCGTCGATGCCCTCGCGATCGGTCAGCTCGACCGCGGTCCGGGCGATCGCGACCGCGGTGAGCCGGGCGGGACGCGGACGCGCGGCGGGCACGCGCCGGTCGCGGCGAGCGCGGTAGGCACGGGCCTGACAGGAGCGTGAGCAGTAGCGGCGCGACCGGCCGCGGCTCGGCTGGGTCAAAGCCTGTCGGCAGGTGGCGCAGGCCGATGATTTCGACACACCAACAAGTGTGACGAAATGGTGGCTGAACCGCACCGCTCTCCATAAATTGGCGAACGTTGACGTCGTTCACAACGGGAGGTTGACCATGCAGCCCACAGTTCGCCGAGCGGGAATTCAGGAGATCGACGCCGTCGCGGCCGCCTTCGCGAGGGGGTCCGCCGACGAGGCGGTGACGGCCTGGGTGCTCGCCGACCATCCCGAGGTGGCGGAGGCCTTCCGGACCGAACACACGCCGCGCCTCGTCGAACGCGCGATCCACGACGACGAGGTCTGGCTAGCGGGAACCGGCGACGAGATCTGGGCGGTCTCGCTCTGGCAGAAGGTGACCTCGGCCGATCGGGTGCTCGCCGAGGCGGCCGAGGCGCGCGCCATGGCGAAGGCTGTCCCGAACGTTCGTCCGATGGAGAGGCTGGTGGCGGTCACAGCGCTGCTCGCGGAACATCATCCGCGCGAGTTCCCACACCGCTACCTCCAGGCGATCGTCACCGTGCCCGAACACCGCGGCAAAGGCGCGGGCGGCGCCATCCTCGCCGACCGGATCAAGGCGTACTCCGACGCCTCCGAGACCGCTTTCCTGGAGGCGAGCACCGAACGCTCGTCCCGCCTCTATGCCCGCAACGGGTTCGTCCGCACCGGGATCACGCATACGTTGCCCGACAACGGCCCGACGCTGATCCCGATGTGGTTCCGAGGCTGACCAGCAGTGGAGGCGGCTCCGGTGTGGGCGGGGCGTCCCGGTTCGTCCTGATCACGCTGTGGTTCCGGGGCTGACGTGTGGAGGAGCGGTGTCGGTCGCGCGGCCCGCTCATCGTGGTCCGCCGCGTAGTCCCCATTCGTCGAGACCGCCATCACAGATGACTGACGAAATCACCGTTGTAGACGCGGGCGACCCGCAACCTTGGTTGGTCGAAGCCTACGGCCTCTCCGGTATGGATCGCGATCAGCGAATCCGGCCCTCGCCACCAGGTATCGGCAAGGCCGCGAACCTCGGGCACGGGTTCGAAGTCGCGGGGCGGCAGCTCATCGATCGCGTCACCGCGAATTGTGGTGATCTGTCGAGCTCGAGTCGATGCGTGGTGAGCCAGCGCGACCGATTCGATCCAGCCTTCGATGCTCGCGTGCAAGGGCACCCATTGATCTGCGTCGATGCCGAATTCCCCTGCGGGACCGATCATGAACGCGTAGCCCATCGACACACGCTGCACACCCGCGTCGAACCACCCGACACGCTCGGGAGTTCCCGCGGGCAGGTCGCCCCACAGCATTTTCGGCCCGCCGTCGTAGTCCACCGACGGCGGCAGGACCAGTCCACCCCAGCGCTTCTGAAAATCCAGAATGCGATCGACCTGTGTTGCGGGAATACCGAACTCGAGCCACTGGTCCCCCAGCTTCTCGAAACTGGGCGATTCGACGCGAACACACTGCGTCGAAACAAACCACTCACCCCGACGCGTCAGAGGCTCAGCCGAATCGATGACGGGCCGCATGTCCACGCGACCGACGGTAACCGACTCGCGCGAACACGCGCTGCTGCCGCCCTCCCCGCGAACCTGAACGGTTCCCGTTCGTTGCCGCTGGCGCACCCTGAGGTGCGATGGGTTCCCCGGTCGACCCGCGCCCGGCTGTTCGGGTCGCCGTGGCGCGTGCGCCGAGCGGTTAAGCTCGCCGGGTGACCGAGACGAACCTGCTGCAAGGCCCGATTCACCGAGTCCACGTCGAGTTGGGCGCGACGTTCGCGCCGTTCGGCGGGTGGGAGATGCCGGTCTCGTACGCGGGGACGGTCGGGGAACATCAGGCGGTGCGGACTGCCGTCGGGTTGTTCGACGTGAGTCATCTCGGCAAGGCGACGGTCGCGGGTCCCGGTGCGGCGGCGTTCGTGAATTCGGCGCTGACCAACGATCTCGGCCGGATCCGTCCCGGCAAGGCGCAGTACACGCTGTGCTGCACGCCGGAGGGCGGCGTGATCGACGACCTGATCGCCTATTACGTCAGTGACGACGAGATCTTCCTCGTCCCGAACGCGGCCAACACCGCTGCGGTGGTCGCGGCCCTGCGCGCGGCGGCGCCCGAGGGGATCACCGTCACCGACGAGCACCGAGAGTACGCGGTCTTCGCGGTGCAGGGCCCGCGCTCGGCCGAGGTGCTCGGTGCGCTCGGCCTGCCCACCGACATGGAGTACATGGCCTACGCCGACGCCGAGTGGGACGGGCGTCCGGTCCGCGTCTGCCGCACCGGCTACACCGGCGAGCACGGCTACGAGCTGCTGCCGCGCTGGGCCGACGCCGAGGCGGTGTTCCGCGCCCTCGCGGCACAGGTGAAGGCCGCCGACGGCCAGCCCGCCGGTCTCGGCGCGCGCGACACCCTGCGCACCGAGATGGGCTACCCGCTGCACGGACACGAACTGTCCCTGCGTATTTCGCCGGTGCAGGCGCGAGCGGGCTGGGCGGTCGGCTGGAAGAAGCCGGAGTTCTGGGGCAAGTCCGCACTGGAACAGGAGAAGTCGGCGGGACCGCAGCGAACCCTGTTGGGGCTCAAGGCACTCGACCGTGGCGTGCTGCGTCAGGGACAGTCGGTGCTGCGCGATGGCGAACCCGTCGGCGAGACCACCTCGGGCACTTTCTCGCCCACGCTCAAGGTCGGCATCGCGCTCGCCCTGCTGGATACCGATGCCGATCTCCAGCCGGGTGAAGAGGTGGAGGTGGATGTGCGCGGCCGCCGGTTGCGCTGTGAGGTCGTCAAGCCGCCGTTCGTGCAGGCGCGTACCGCCTGAGCGCCGGGCGTCCTCGGGCTCGCCGCGCGCTGCGTGTGGTCACTCGGGGCCTACGGTCCGACTGAGGGCGTGACGGCGGGAACCGCGTGGAGGCCGAGCCGAATCCCGACAGGTGGACGGACGCGAATCGGGCACCGATAGGATCACCTCCATGACCGTCGCCGCACAGTTCGCCCATGTTCCCCATCCTGCGCCCGCACCGGCGCAGCGGGTACAGGAGATTCTGGCGGCGCCGGGGTTCGGCCGGTTCTTCACCGATCACATGGTGTCGATCGACTACACCGCGGGTGAGGGCTGGAGCAACGCGCGGGTCGAGCCGTACGGGCCGCTGCCGATGGACCCGGCCACCATGGTCTTCCACTACGGCCAGGCCATCTTCGAGGGGCTGAAGGCGTACCGGCAGAGCGACGGCAGTGTCTCCTGCTTCCGTATCGACGCCAACGCGACCCGCTTCCGCAAGTCCGCGCGCCGCATGGCGATGGCCGAGCTGCCGGAGGAACTGTTCATCGAGTCGGTGCGCCAGCTGCTCGCGGTCGATGAGCGCTGGGTGCCCGCCGCGGGCGGCGAGGATTCGCTCTACTTGCGGCCCTTCATGTTCGCCACCGAAGCGGGACTCGGCGTGAAGCCCGCGGCCGCCTACAAGTACCTGCTGTTGGGATCTCCCGCCGGAGCGTACTTCCCGCGCGGTGTGAAGCCGGTGCGGGTGTGGCTGTCCACGGAGTACGTGCGCGCCGCGCCCGGTGGTACCGGCGAGGCCAAGGTGGCGGGCAATTACGCCGCCTCGCTGCTCGCCCAGGCGCAGGCGTCCGAAAAGGGCTGCGACCAGGTGGTGTGGCTGGACGCGTGCGAGCGCCGCTACGTCGAGGAGATGGGCACCAACAACCTGTTCTTCGTCTTCGGCTCCGGCTCCGAAGCGCGGCTGGTGACCCCCGAACTGTCCGGCTCGCTGCTGCCCGGCATCACCCGCGACTCGCTGCTGACCCTCGCCGCCGATGCGGGCTACCCCGTGGAGGAGCGCAAGATCTCGGTGGAGGAGTGGCGCAAGGGCGCCGAATCCGGCGCGATCACCGAGGTTTTCGCCTGCGGCACCGCCGCCGTGATCACCCCCGTCGGCTGGGTGCGTTCCGCCGAGGGCGAATTCACCATCGGCGGTGGCGAACCGGGTGAGGTCACCATGGCGCTGCGCGACACGTTGACCGGAATCCAGCGCGGTACCTTCGCGGACATCCACGGCTGGATGCGCGGTATGTGAGCAAGGCTCGCCCTGAGGGCGGGCCGTAGGGCTCCGGCTGTCGGACAGCCGGGGATTGGGGAGGGCATCGGGCGTCGATCGGTAGTGGCCGGAATCGCGTTGCTGAGTCTGGGTGTTTCGGCGTGCGGGGATGAAGCGTCGGTGGCAGACAAAGCGCTCAGCAGCACCTTCGTCGTTGCCGCGCCGACCAGCACCGGGCGTCCCGCCAATCCCGAACCGGTGTGGTCGAAAGCCGCCCTGGGGATGGCAATACACCGCTCTCGTAAATCTCTACGCCGGTGACGCGGTGCCGGTCCCGGCTCAGGACGCGCTGGTCGCGGTGAATCGATCGACCGGTTCCGAGCTGTGGCGCAGGGAACCCAAGCGGCCCGAGAAGTACTCCTACCGGGTGAGCGGCGACGCCGTCGTCTTCCTGGAGGACCAGGGCAAACCCGGCGACCCGGCGTTGGTGGAGGTGATCGAGGCCGTTGCCGGATCCTGGCTTCCCGCCGACCGCGATGATGCGGCAACGCACGATCGTCGCCGGTGACCGCGTGGTGATCGGAAGTTTCGCCGAGTCGAAGACCGACCGTGGCTACGTCACCCTCGTCTACGACCGGGAATCGGGCCGCGAACTCCAGCGGTACCGGGGCTACCTGTGCGGCGGGGGACCCGATTGGGTGGCCGTCTCGGCTGAGCGGGACGGGAAGCCGGTGCTGGAGTTCCATCGCTGAGCCGGGAAGGTCACCCGCCGCGTTCTCGAGCCGCGGTCGCCGTCTCGTGGTGGCCGTTGCGTGGCCCCCGCCTCGGCGGTCATGCCCGACGCCACCAGGCCCGAATGGGCAGCGCGGGCCCACTGGACGGCGGGCGTGGCCGGGGTCCGAGGGCGACGAGGCGGTGGAACGCCACGTCTCGTCGTAGGGCGGCCGAGCGGCCGATGTCGTCGGCTACCGGCAGCGCGGCCCGGCCGAGGATGCCGATGCGTCGCGCAGGCTCAGCCTGGCATCAGCATCTGCCACTGCTCCAGCGTCTGCGGGCGCATGACGTAGTTGTTGTCGCGGATGGTCGACAAGGCGGCGCTGGGCTCGTGGGAGTACCAGTGGCCGGGGTAGACGACCGGGTCGCCGTGCAGGCCGGCGAGGTAGCGCAGGCTGCGGAACATCTCGTCGGAGTCGCCGCCGGGGAAGTCGGTGCGGCCGCAGCCGTCGACGAAGAGGGTGTCGCCCGCGATGAGGCGGTTGTCGAACAGGAAACACTGGCTGCCTGGCGTATGGCCAGGGGTGTGTAATAGCTCGATTTCGAACGCGCCGACCTCGACCTTGTCGCCGTGCTCGTGGCCGGTGAGTTCGCTGGGCGCGATGCCGGTGACGTTGGCGACCCAGGCCAGTTCCTTGTTGTTCACGTGCACCGGGACGCTGGTCTTCTCGAGCAGTTCGCGTACACCGCGCAGGGTGAAGCCGAGCATGGTCCCGCCGACGTGGTCGGGATGGTGGTGGGTGGCGAGGACGCCGGTGAGGCGCAGGCCGTCGGCCTCGGCGATGGACACCAGATCGCCCGCGGCGTACGCCGGATCCACCACAACGCATTCGCCCGTCTCCCGATCACCGATCAAGTAGGCGAAATTTCGCATCTGCGTCGCGATCGGATCACCGACGGCGTAGTCCCGTCCGGACAACAGTTGCCGAAAATAGAGGCGCTCGGAAGACATACCGCACACATTAGATCCTGACCCAGACGGTTCGTGCGCCAAGTGCGTGAAAGATTCCGATAGGTCGGATCACGGCGTGCGCAAACAGGTGGCGAGTGGGTAGGGTCGCCGTCTTCGGGCGCGCGGTGCAGGCCCTGATCGTCGTCGCGCCTGTACCCTGCCGCCACACCGGCGCCGACTTCGGTTGTCTGCCAAAGGTTTTCCGGGCTTGCGCGCCAGGCGAGCAATCGGGCCGCGCGTCGCCGCACCGCGCGACTCCGCCCGAGCCTTCCCGAAAACAGTGGTCAGCGAACCGCCCCGCAACGCCATGCGCCCATTCTCGGCGCTCGGAGAAGAGACGAAGTTCATACACTGTCCAACAAGATATGAATTCGCGTGATACCGACGGTTACGTGAATTCGTGAATTATCCGGCGAGCGAGAGTCCGACAGCGGAGATGGTGACCGAAATCTCGATCGCCGCGCCGAGCACGTCACCGGACAAACCGCCGAACCGGCGCAGCATGTGCCGCACCACCACCGCGGCGATACCGACCGCCACCGCGATCGCGAGCGGTCCGAGCCAGGGATGCTCCGGCACCGCGACGACGCCGCACGCCAGCGCGACGATCACCCACGCCGCCCCGGTCAGCGGGGACTGGGTGCCCGCCACGAGCGCGCCGAAGGCGGTGCCCGGCGCGGCGGGAATGCCGCGGCGACAAGCCAGGACGACGACGACCCGTCCGATCGCGACGGCCAGCGCCACCGCGAACCACCGTCCCGCGTCGGCCAGCGCGGCGAAGGCGAACGCCTGCACCCCGATGGCGAACACCAGCGCGGCCACCCCGAACGGCCCGACCCCGCCGCTCTTCATGATCTGCCGCGCCCGCTCCGGCGGCCCGTAACTGCCGAGACCGTCCATCGAGTCGGACAAGCCATCGAGGTGCATGCCCCGCGTGAGCAGCGCCAGCGCCGCCACGGTCAGCAGTCCGGACAGCGGGGCGCTCGCCCCGGCCGAGGTCAGCGCCCACACCAGCCCCGCCGCGATTGCACCGAGCAGCGCACCGACCAGCGGGGCGAGCGCGATCGCGCGGCCCGCCGCGGCCTGATCGACGTCGTCCGGGCCCCGTACCGGGAGCACGGTCAGCCACGAGACGGCCAGGCGAACCCCGGGCGTCATTTGGTCAGATCGGGCGCGGCCGGGATCTCGGCGTCGGAGGTGCTGACGCCCGCCTCGCCGAAGGTGGCCATCTCGGTGAGCGCGGCGACCGCGGCGCGCAGAATCGGCAAGACCGTGAGCGCGCCGGAGCCTTCGCCGAGTCGCATGCTCAGGTCGACCAGCGGTTCCATGCGCAGCTGTTTCAGCGCGAGGTTGTGCGCGGGTTCGGTGGAGCGGTGCCCGGCCAGCCACCACGCGCTCGCGCCCGCGGCCAGATCCTCGGCGACCAAGGCCGCCGCGGTGACCACGACGCCGTCCAGGATCACCGGCGTGCGCCGGGTCGCGGCCTGCGCGAGGAATCCGGCGATGGCGGCGATGTCGGCGCCCGCGGCGACGCGCAGCAAATCCACCGGATCCTTCAGGACGGGCCGAGCGCGGCGCATCGCGTCGCGGATCGCCGCGACCTTGCGCGACCAGCCCGCGTCGTCCACGCCGGTGCCGCGTCCGACCGCGACCACCGGCTCGGTGTCGGTGAGCGTGGCGATGAGCACGGTGGCGGGCGTGGTGTTGCCGATGCCCATGTCGCCCGCGACGAGAAGGTCGGCGCCGCCGTCGATCTCCTCGTCGGCGATGGCCCGGCCCGCGGCGATGGCGGCCTCGACCTCCGCCTGGCTCAGCGCGTCCTCGCGGTCGATGGAACCGCTCGACCTGCGCACCTTGTGCTTGCCCACGAGCGGATCGGTCTCGGCGTCGACCGAGATGTCGGCGACCCGCACGGTCGCACCCGCGACGGCGGCCAGCGCGTTCACCGCCGCGCCGCCCGCGAGGAAGTTGGCGACCATCTGCGCGGTCACCTCGCTCGGATACGCCGACACACCGTGCCGCGCGACGCCGTGATCACCGGCGAAGACGACGACCCTGGCGCGCTCGAACTGCTTCGGCGGGCACACGCCCTGGCACGCGGCCACCCAATTGCCCAGCGTTTCCAGGCGGCCCAGCGCGCCAGCGGGTTTGGTCAGTTGCGTCTGCCGCTGTTCGGCGGCCGCGCGAATCCGCGCGTCGGGGGGCGCAACCGGTCCGAATCCGTGTGTCACTGTCGAGCCTCTCCGGTCGGGCGGCGTCCGCCGCACGTGCTTCCGACGCCCAATCTTGCCCGGAGCGCGCCGCCCACACCGCACCAACCTCCACCACCGACCGTCGTTTCGCTACCGAGCGAACTCATACGGATTCGACGGGAGCCGCTCGGATCTACTTCAGGCGGAGTGGCAGCCCGGCGACGACGAGGAACGCTTCGTCGCAGACCGCGGCGAGGCGCTGGTTGAGGAGGCCGATCTCGTCGCGGAACAGACGACCGGAGCGAGTCGTTGGGATGACGCCCATGCCGACCTCCGGGCTGACGATGATCAGGCGGTCGCGGTAGTCGGCGACGGCGGAGACCAGGGCGTCGGCATCCGGGCCGACGGTGCCCCGCGGGGAGTCCCAAGCGTTCAGAGCATCGATGCGCGCGGTCAGCCAGGTGCCGATGTCGTCGACCAACGTCGCGGCTCCGGGCGCGGGGTCGGCGAGAACCGCTGCGGCGTCGGCGCTTTCGACCACCGACCAGTCGCCGGGTCTGCGGTCGCGATGGCGGGCGATGCGTTCGGCGAAGTCGTGGTCGTCGGGATCGGGGACCGAGGTCGCCAGGTATCGCACCGCACCCGAGGCCGCGGCGAGTCGCTCCGCGAACGCCGACTTTCCCGAGCGAGCCCCGCCGAGCACAAGCGTCCGCGGAGGACGCGCGGTTCCGGAATCCTGCGACACCCCCGCACGCTATCAACAGGCTTGCCCGAGCCATGCCTGCGACTTTCGACGGAGTGCTGGCAGCCCCGCTCGGGTGTAGCGGCTCGCCCGGCGTCGCTGAGCCGGAATGCGGCGATTTGGCGCACCTTTGTGGACGCGGCACTAGCCTTGCCGGGACCTGGCGGCGAGCCCGAGGGCTCGACCTGCTTGCCGCTGGCCTCGATCGTTGAACTCGCTGATCCGAGGGAGAGGCCGTGCGGCCGTCCGGGCCTGCTGCTCGCCATCATCGGCGCGATGCCGATGGTTGAGCCGCCGAGGGCGGTCGGCGGTCCCGAGCTAACTCTGCCGCGCGTGTCGCACGTTTGCTGATACCGGCTGCGCGGTGCCGAGCGTGAACGGCTGCTCTCGAGACAGGACGGGCGCCGCCGGTCGCAGGCGTCGAAGCGAGACAGGGGAGGGGCGAGCACCACCGGAACGTCGTTGCGGCCCAAGCGCGGGCAGCGGATTCGCCTGCTCCGGCCGCTGTCGGACGGACTCGTCCGCTAGCGATCGGGCGCATGACTCAGCTAGTCGACGCGGTGGCCCCGAAGCGGCGGCGGTATTCCGTCGGGGAGATGCCGACCAGGCGTTGGAAGTGGTGGCGGAGGAGCGCGCCGGAGCCGAAGCCCGCGCGGGCGGCGATCTGTTCGAGACCCTGTTCGGTGTCTTCCAGCAGGTGCTTGGCGTAGAGGACGCGCTGGTTGGTGAGCCATTTCACCGGGGTCGTCCCGGTCTCGGCGGCGAAGCGGCGGGCGAAGGTGCGCGTCGACATCATCGAGCGCGCGGCCAGGTCGTCGATGGTGTGCGGCAGATCCAGGTTCTCGCTCATCCATTGCAAAGTGGTGGCGAGACTGTCGGAGGTGCAGGCGGGGACCGGGCGTTCGATGAACTGGCGTTGTCCGCCGTCGCGCTGGGGCGGCACCACCATGCGGCGGGCGATGCCGTTGGCGGCGGCGCTGCCGATCTCCCTGCGCACCAGGTGCAGGCAGGCGTCGATGCCCGCGGCGGTGCCTGCGCTGGTGATGAGGTTGCCCTCGTCGACGAAGAGCACGTCCGGGTCCACGGTGGCGGACGGGTAGCGAGCGGCGAGCTGGTCGACGTAGCGCCAGTGCGTGGTGCATTTGCGTCCGTCGAGCAGACCGGCCGCGCCCGCGACGAACGCGCCCGAGCAGACGGTCAGGATGATCGCGCCCGCCTCCGATGCCGCGCGCACGGCGTCGACGATCCGGGGGTCGAGTCCGTCGATCAGCGCGGTGGCGGGAGCGGCGGGGATGGCGACCAGATCCGCCTTGGGCAGTTCGTCCAGCGCGAACTCCGGTGTGATCGTCACGCCGGGGGTGGTGGAGCGAAGCGCGCGGCCTGGTTCGGCGCCGCAGACCTTGAAGTCGAAGCCGGGCAGTCCGTCGGCGGTTCGATCGAGCCCGAAGACCTCGCAGACCACCCCGAACTCGAACATGGCCAGCTTCTCGAACAGCACGACAGCGACCTTCGACAGCATGGTCCGAGGATACCTGGCTGGATCTTTGCGAACAATGGCTTGGCTGCCACTTTCGGCGGAAAGTTTATAGGCGAAAAATTTCTGCCATGTTGACTTTCCTTCTCATCGCGATCGTCGTGGTAGCTGTTTCCGTCTTCCTGGCGCGCGGGCGGGGACTCGCCGGCTCCGCGCATGTGGTCGACCGGGACGCCCAGCGCCTGCAAGCCGAGCTGAACGCCATTCGCTTCTCGCACCACCGCTGAGAACGAAAACGGCCGTTCGCGGCACTCGCCACGAACGGCCGAACTTCGGAGTGCCTATGCCTTGCCGGGCACAGTCCGTCGACGGACCGCGCATGGCCGGAGCGAAGGCGGAGGTACGCCTATACGGCCTCGCCGGGTGAGACCCGCGGCTTAGGCGCCCGCATCTTGCGGATCTGCGACGCGCGGACGAAGGCGTACCAGCCGAGACGGAAGCCGGTGTCGGTGTTGTCGGGGAACCGCTCGCGGACCCGGTTGTTCACGATCCGGCCGAGGACGACGCCCTCGATGGCCATGAACAGCATCATCACCAGCATGGCCAACGTCACGATCGTCTGCAGACCGGGCGCGGCGAACATCGACATGATCAGCACCAGCGCCATCGGCATGAACAGGCCGACCAGGTTGCGCCGGGCGTCGACGAGATCGCGCACGTAGGCGCGGACCGGACCCTGGTCGCGCGGCAACAGGTACTTGTCCTCGCCCGCGAGCATGCGGGCCCGGCGCTCCTGGGCCGCCTGCCTGCGCTCGGCGCTCGCGGCCTTGCGCTCCTCCTTGGTGCCACGGGTGGCCTTACGGCGGGCCCTGGCCTCCTTGGCGGTCAACGGCGCGGGCGCGACCGGTCCGCGCCGCTTGCCTTCGGCCTCACGGCGTTTCGGGGTGGGGCGGCCCTTGCCCGGGGTGAGCGTGGGGGGCGTCTTGGTGGTGATGGCGGTCGAGCCGCCGTTCGCGTCCGCCGTGCTGTCGGCGGTCGCGTCGGTGGTGCTGGACTCGCCGCGACGGAACAATTTCACAGCAACCAGGCTATTCGATGTGCCAGCCAGCCGGAAATGCGGCCGTGAGTCCGGCCACCGAACACCGAGGTTGTGTCAACGCGCGAGGGGCCGAGTGGCAAGATGGGGAATAGCAGCCCGCTGAGTGGTGTTGACTCCACGAGCCGTGCGCTGTTCACGGGTTGACCCACAGCTGTCCTTAGGAGAGTTCATGACTGTGCCGAACGAGACGACCACCCACGGTGTGACTCTGACGGATGCCGCCGCCTCGAAGGCCAAGGCGCTGCTGGATCAGGAGGGCCGCGACGACTTGGCGCTGCGCATCGCCGTGCAGCCGGGTGGTTGCGCGGGCCTGCGTTACCAGCTCTTCTTCGACGACCGCTCGCTCGACGGCGACCTGACCGTCGACTTCGGCGGCGTCACCCTGGCCGTCGACCGGATGAGCGCCCCCTACGTGCAGGGCGCCTCGATCGACTTCGTCGACACCATCGAGAAGCAGGGTTTCACCATCGACAACCCGAACGCCACGGGCTCCTGCGCCTGCGGCGACTCCTTCAACTGACCCGCGAAAGGCGAACGTCCGTCTTCGCTCCGGCCATGCGCGGAAATCGACGGCCTGTGATTCGGCGCGCAGCCGAGCCGAGCGTTAGCTCGGAGTATGCGCGGCTGTCGACCACCCGCGTGCAGCCGCGCGAGCTGACGCCAGTGCCTCTGTAGCGCACCGCGGATCGGCTACGGTGGGAGCGGGATCTCGATCTCCGCTTCCACCGCCTGCCGCCTACCGTTGAAGGGCTCAGCCTCGTGTCTATCGCCGTGTCCGCGTCCATCGCGACCGACCACCTCATGCGTTTCCCCGGACGGTTCGCCGATGTGCTCCTGGCCGATCAGCTCGACCATGTCTCGCTGAGCTTCCTCGTCGACGACCTGCAGATCCGTCGCGGCGGCGTGGCGGGCAACATCGCCTACGCCATGGGCGTGCTCAACCGCGAGCCGCTGCTGGTCGGCGCGGTCGGCGCCGATTTCGCCGACTACCGCGCCTGGCTGGAGGGGCACGGCGTCGACTGCTCGACCGTGCACATCTCCGATCGCGCGCACACCGCCCGGTTCGTCTGCACCACCGACGACGACATGGCGCAGATCGCGTCCTTCTACCCCGGCGCGATGAGCGAGGCTCGCGACATCTCCCTGGCCGAACTCGCCGAGACCAAGCGGCTGGATCTGGTGCTCGTCGGCGCCAACGATCCCGAGGCGATGCTGCGCCACACCGAGGAATGCCGCGAACTCGGCATCCCGTTCGCGGCCGACCCCTCTCAGCAGCTGGCCCGCCTCGACGGCGACCAGGCGGTGCGCCTGATCGACGGCGCCGCTTACCTTTTCACCAACAAGTACGAGTGGGCGCTGCTGCTGCAGAAGACCGGCCTGAGCGAGGACGAGGTCGCCAAGCGCGTCGGGATCCGGATCACCACCCTCAGCGGCGACGGTGTGCAGATCGTCGACAACGACGGCACCGAGATCCACGTCGGCGTGGTGCCCGAGCGCACCAAGGTCGAGCCGACCGGTGTCGGCGACGCCTTCCGCGCCGGCTTCCTCACCGGCCACACCGCCGGACTGAGCCTGGAGCGCTCCGCCCAGCTCGGCTCGCTGGTCGCGGTCCTCGTGCTGGAGACCATGGGCACCCAGGAGTGGACGCTCAACAAGGACGACGCGCTCGAGCGCCTCACCCAGGCGTACGGCGCGGAAGCCGCCGCCGAGATCAAGCCGCTGCTCTGAATGTCGCCTAGCGGCCGTCCGTCGAAAGGCGGCCGCATCGGACAAATCCCCGTCGCAGCACCGGGCTGCGTTGCCCATCGGATGACGCCGGACTCCGGCCGTACAGCACAGCGCCCCTCGGTCTACCGAGGGGCGCTGTCGTATTCGGGGCTTTACACCGCGCGCGTTCGCGCGGGCCTACAGCGACACCGGGTACACCGGCTCCTGGATCTCCGGCTTGATCCGATCCTCGACGAAGATGCCGTGCCACACCATGAACACCAGCAGCGTCCACAGCCGCCTGCTGTGGTCGGAACGACCGGCGCGGTGGTCGTCGAGCATGGTCTTGATCGCGGCCTTGTCCAGCAGGTGGTCGGTCTGCGAGTCGGCGATCTGCACCTGCGCCCAGTCGTAGAGCTCGGTGCCGCGCAGCCAGTGCCGCAGCGGAACCGGGAAACCCAGCTTGGCGCGGTGCAGCACGTGCGGGGGCACGATGCCCTCCAGCGCCTGGCGCAGCGCGTACTTGGTGGTCTCCTTGGTGATCTTCTGCTCGAAGGGCAGCTGCTCGGCGACCTTCAGCACCTCGGCGTCCAGGAACGGCACCCGCAGCTCGAGCGAGTTGGCCATGGTCATCTTGTCGGCCTTGACCAGGATGTCGCCGCGCAACCAGGTGAACAGGTCCAGGTGCTGCATCCGCGCCACCGGGTCCCAGCCGCGGGACTGGGCGTAGAGGGGGGCGGTGACGTCCTGGTGGGTCCACTCCGGGCGGAACTCGCGCAGCACAGCGCGCAGCTGGGCGTCGTTGAAGCTGCGGGCGTTGCCGTAGTAGCGCTCCTCCAGCGTGAGCGAGCCGCGGTGCAGCAGGCTCTTGCCGCGGGTGCCGTCCGGGATGCGCTCGGACAGCTTGCCCGCCAGCTTGCGCACGCCCTTCGGCAGGTACTCGAAAGGCCTGAGCGACAACGGCTCCCGGTAGATGGTGTATCCGCCGAACAGCTCGTCGGCGCCCTCGCCGGAGAGCACCACCTTGACGTGCTTGCGCGCCTCCTTGGCGACGAAGTACAGCGGAACCAGCGCCGGGTCGGCCACGGGGTCGTCCAGGTACCAGACGATCTCGGGGATGGCGGCGGCGAATTCGGCGGGGGAGACCACCTTCACGATGTGGCGAGCGCCGATCGCCTCGGCGCTCTGGGCGGCCACGTCCACCTCGGAGTAGCCCTCGCGCTCGAAGCCGGTGGTGAAGGTGATCAGCTTCGGGTTGTGCCGCATGGCCAGCGCCGCGACCGCGGTGGAGTCGATGCCGCCGGACAGGAACGACCCGACCGTCACGTCGGCGCGCATGTGCTTGGCGACCGAGTCCTCGAGCGCCGCCGCGATCTCGCGATAGCGGGCGGCTTCCGAACCCGCCGCGAACGGACGCACCTTGAAGGACGGCCGGAAGTAGCGGGTGATCTTCGGCTCCGCACCGGGACGGACCGTGGCGTAGGTGCCCGACTCCAGCCGCCGGATGCCCTTGTGCAGCGTCTCGGGCTCCGGGACGTACTGCAGCACCGTGTAGTGCTCCAGCGCGCGCGGGTCCAGTTCGTCGGACGAGCGCAGCGCGGGCAGCAGGTCGAGCAGGCTCTTCTTCTCGCTGCCGAAGGCCGTCCCGCCGGGGCCGGTGGCCAGGAACAGCGGCTTGATGCCGAACGGATCGCGGGCCAGGAACAGCTCGCTGGTCTCGGTGTCCCAGATCGCGAAGGCGAACATGCCGCGCAGTCGCCGCACCGCGTCGGCGCCCCAGTAGTGGAAGGCCGCGACGATCGCCTCGCTGTCGCCCTCGGTGGCGAACATCTTCCCGTCCGGGAACTCGGCGCCGTGCGCCGCCGCCAGTTCCTCGCGCAGCTCGATGTAGTTGTAGATCTCGCCGTTGAAGGTCAGCGCGTAGCGCTCCGGGTTCTCGGCGGGACCCCAGCGCAGCGGCTGGTGCGAGTGCTCGATATCGATGATCGACAGGCGGTTGAAGCCGACGACGAGGTGGTCGTCGTGCCAGGTGCCGCGCTCGTCGGGGCCGCGGTGGCGCATGCAGTGCAGCGCGTTGTAGACCTGGTCGACCACGTCGGATGTCGCCGCGTCAGATGTCAGGAATCCGAGCAGTCCGCACACGGTGTCGGCAACCTCGTTTCTCCGGTGGGGACGCCACCCGTCCGGGCGTCCGAAATGGCTGGGGGAGCTGCGGCGCGCGCCACGCACACCGCGGGCCGAAATATTGTGTCCGAGTATGCCGCACGCGGGGAATCCGCGCGGCGCGCGCGTCCTGTCCTGCGCGGATGCGCTGGTGACCGCCCTCGCCCCCGCGCTGGCGGAGTGTCGAGGGCGACCCGACGACAAGCAAGACGCCGGTTTGGTCTACGCTGCGTAGTACTCAGGCCATTCTCAGGCGACGCGTGCGCGGAGTCGAGACGGCCTGACATGTGCTTGGAAAGTGTCGTCAGGGCGATCGCGGCCCCGGCGGCGCACTGTCGGAATGTGTGGCGACCAGGAAGGCGTGAGCGTGGCGCACAAGGCGAGCGAAGAGATCGGGGCACGACCCGTGAAGGGGCAGGGCCGCGTCCTTCGGCGGGCCGGGCTGGCGGTGTCCTTGGGGATCACCGCGATGCTCGTCTCGGGCTGCTCGATCGACAATGTTTGGCTGCGGTTCGGCTGGCCCTCCGGTGTCACGCCGCAGGCCACCCGGATGCGGGAGCTGTGGACCTGGTCGGTCGTCGCCGCGCTGGCGATGGGTGTGCTGGTCTGGGGCCTGACCTTCTGGACGATCGCGTTCCACCGCAAGAAGAAGGACTCCCCGGAGTTCCCGCGGCAGACCGGTTACAACGTGCCGCTCGAGCTGACCTACACGGCGATCCCCTTCGTCATCATCGCCGTGCTGTTCTACTTCACCGTGGTCGTGCAGAACTACGTCCACGAGAAGGTCGACAACCCGGACGTGACGGTCGACGTCACCGCCTTCCAGTGGAACTGGAAGTTCGGCTACCGCGAGGTCGACTTCAAGGACGGCTACCAGTTCAACGGCATCGACTCCGTCCGCGAGGACGCCGCGCAGGCGCAGCTGGCGGAGTACGAGGAGCGGACCAAGGACGGTCACCCGCAGCCGGGCCCGGTGCACGGCAAGCCGGAGAACGACATCCTCTCCTACCTGCACTACGACACCGTCGAGACCGTCGGCTCCAGCAGCGAGATCCCGGTCCTGGTGCTGCCGACCGGCAAGATCATCGAGTTCCAGCTCGCCGCCGCCGACGTGATCCACTCCTTCTGGGTGCCGGAGTTCCTGTTCAAGCGCGACGTGATGCCGAACCCGAAGGAAAACCAGTCGGACAACGTCTTCCAGATCACCAAGATCGAGAAGGAAGGCGCGTTCGTCGGCCGCTGCGCCGAGATGTGCGGTACTTTCCACTCGATGATGAACTTCGAGGTCCGCGCCGTTTCGCCGGAGAAGTTCACCCGGTACCTGGACGAGCGTCGCGCGGGTAAGACCAATGCCCAGGCGCTCGAGGCCATCGGTGAGTCCCCCGTCGCCACCTCCACCCGGCCGTTCAACACCGACCGCTCGGTCAAGAGCGCGGCCGCGCCCGAGACCAAGTGAGGACTGATCTGACATGAAGATCGAAGCGCGCATTTTCGAACTGCTCACGGTGTTCTTCGTCATCGTGGGCGTGGTGTACGGCTTCTTCACCGCCCAGTCGCGCACCGGCGTCGAGTGGGCGGGCACCACCGCGATCGTGCTGACCGCAGGCCTGTCGCTGATCGTCGGCACCTACTTCCGGTTCGTCGCCCGTCGCCTGGATTTGCGTCCGGAGGACTACGAGGACGCCGAGATCGTGGACGGCGCCGGTGACCTCGGCTTCTTCTCGCCGGGCAGCTTCTGGCCCATCACCCTGGCGGCCGCCGGTTCGGTCACCGCCCTTGGCCTGGCCTTCTTCGAGCCGTGGCTGATCGCGGTCGGCGTGCTGTGTGTGCTCGCCGCTGCCGCGGGCCTGGTGTTCGAGTACCACCTCGGTCCCGAGAAGCACTGAGCGTAAGCACCGAGCGCCCCACCGGGTTTCCGGTGGGGCGCTTTGCTGTTCCCGAGAGACCTCAGAGGCCGAAAGCGTGCCGAAGGCGAGTGGTGGAGCGGGGCGCGACGCCCGCAAGGCCGCGTAAGGTGCGGGCGAGGCGCGGGTGTTCTTCGTCGCGGGCGGTGATGGCGGTCTCGACCGCGCGGGCGACTTCGGCGGGGTCGCGGTCGTACTGGTCGGCGAATGCCACCTCGGTTCCGGCCGCGGCGGGATCGGAGTGCACGGCCGGATAGTCGATCGCGGTGACCTGGATGCCGTGTGACCCGAGTTCGGCCTCGGCGCACTCGGCGAAGGTGGTCCACGCGGCTTGGGAACTCGCGTAGGAGGCGAAACTGGCCGCCGCCGTGGCATTGTGGTGCGCCGGGCCGACATTCACGACGTGGCCGGAGCCGGAATTGAGCATCGCTGGCAGCAGGCCGAGGGTCAGCCGCAGCGGGCCGAAGTAGTTGACCGCCATCATGCGCTGATAGTCGCGGAAGCGGTCCAGGGATTGCACGACCGGGCGGTGCTGTGGGCGACCCGCGTTGTTCACCAGGACGTCGACCGAGCCGAACTCGGTGAGCACCCAGGTGACCAGCTGGTCGACATCGCCGAGCGCGGAGATGTCGCACCGGAACCAGTGCGCCCGACCGCCCGCGGACGTGATCTCCGCGCAGGTCGTGATCAGCTGGTCGCCGCGCCGGGCGACCAGTAGCAGTTGGGCGCCCCGGTCGGCCAAGAGAGTGGCGGTGGCGCGGCCGACCTCGGAGCAGGCGTCGGTGACCAGGACGCGCTTGCCCGCGAGGGATTGGTCCGCGCCTGTGTGCTTCCCGGCGGGGCGATCCGTGCTGGGCTGGTCTGTATCGGGCCGATTCGTACCGAGCCGATCTCTACCGGGCCGGTCCGCGCCGCTTCGGCGGCTGCCGGATTGTTCGGCGCGCGATGCTGACGCGCGGAGTTTGCGTTCGACGAAACGGGCCGGGGCGGGGCGGAATTCGAGCATCGATACAGCTACCTTCGCATCCGATGACATGCTGAACGAACCCATCGGCACCCCGCCGACAATGCCGAGTCGACCGCGGTCGCCGAGTGGCTACGGAGCTACCACTCGGCGACCAATACGGTGCGGCACAGTCTAATCGGCCGATTCGTAGCGCATGGCGTGTTCGGACGCGCAGATCTCATCGATTCCGGCGACGATGTCGCGCAGCAGTTCCGAGGGCAGCGCGGACGGACGCAACCGGCAGGTGAAGGTGATCAGACCGTGGTCCTCGGCGGGCAGACTGCGCGCGGCCGCCTCGGACCGCAGGTAGGTCGAGCGCACGCCGTAGGTCATCGCGGAGATGACGGTGAAGCAGCCGGTGCGTTCCCGGTGGCCGGAGAACAGGTCGTGCAGCCGGTAGAACACCGAGGCGTAGGTCGACAGCGGCGCGAAAATGCCGACGCGATAGGCGGGTCCGCGCTCCGAGGAGCTGATCACCGTGTCGGCGAGGTATTCCGCGTCGCGCAGCGTGAGCACCTTGGGGGCGAACATCAGCGCGCCCGCCGCGGCGTTGCGCACCGGCATGCCCGCCTTGCCGCCCGCGTGCGAGGCGATGGCGCCCAACGACTTCCGGGTACGCGTGCCGACCTCGCGGCGCGCGCGCAGCGAACGGGTCGGCGTGGTGGGGTACAGGCTGGACCACTGGCCGAAGCGCACGGTGCCGAGCTGCACGTGGCCGGTGCCGACCGGCCGGGCCACCTTCAGCGGCGCGGTGTCGACCCAGCGGCCGACCTGCAACGCCGCGTTGCCCGGGCGCAAGATCTCCGAATGCGCGTGCTCGACGAAGGAATCGAAATCGAGGAACCGGTCGGCGTCGGTGGTGAGCCAGGTGTGGTCCTTGTCGATGTCGACCGCGTCCAGGGTGAGCGCGGTGATGATGCCCGCGCGCCCGCCCGCGCCGAGGATGCGGTGGAAGCGCTCGGTGTGGTGGTGGCGTCCGCAGGTGCCGATGCGCCCGTCCGGGTCGACGTATTCCAGATCCACGATCTGGTCGATGAACAGCCCGTACCGGTGCGAGGCGCTGCTCACGCCGCCGACCGAGGCGAACCCGCCCGCGGTGATGTCACGGTGGTCGCCGACGATGGGCAGGCCGAGCCCGTGCGCGCCGAGGCGGCGGTCGATGTCGGAGAGCTTGGCGCCCGCCTGCACGCGGACGGTGCGACGACCCAGGTTGATGTCGAGCACCGAGTTCATCCGGCGCAGCGAGACCACGGTGCGCTGATCGGGCAGCGTCAGGTTGTCGTCGAGCGGCTCGCCGCCGCGGACCGTCAGACGTTCCGCGCGACCGCGTGAATCCCGCACCGTGCGAACGACATCCGCGGTGTCACGAGGTAGATATTCTTCGGCGGAGACAGACTGCGGCGTGCTCATGGCACGACAGCTAACCACAGTCTGGCGCTCGGTGCGCACCCGAAGTCGGAGGCTCTTTCCTCGCACCCGGACAACCCCCTTCGACCTGCGGTTATGCGTATCTCGTCCACCTCGGGAATCGGTCCGCCGGACGCCCGAATCGGTACGGCGCGCATCGGCTTCCGATCGCGGCTCAGCGACCGGGCGCGGGCAGGCGCTGAGCGAACAGCACCGCGCCCGTCGCGTCGCACAGATTCACCGTCAGTTCGGCGGTGCGGCCGTCGATGTGGACCTCGCCGAAATGCTGATAGGCGGCGTCCAGCGGCGAGGTGTTCGGCGCGGGCGGCGCGTGCACGAACACCGCCTCGGGACCGAACGTGGGATCGAGCTGGTTGGGGCCGAAGGCGCCCGCGTTGAGCGGTCCGGAGACGAACTCCCAGAACTCGTCGAAATCGGTGAACACCGCGCGTTCGGGGGAGTAGCGGTGCGCCGCGGTGTAGTGCACGTCGGCGGTCAGCCACACCACGCCGGTCACCCGGTTCGCTTTGATCGCCGAAAGCACCTGCGCGATCTCGCTTTCTCGGCCCGAGGGCGCGTCGGGTGCGCCGTTGGCGGGACCCTCGAACGCGGTCTTGCCGTCCGGCACGATCACGCCGAGCGGCAGGTCGTTGGCGACGATCTTCCAGGTGGCCCGGGAGTCGCGCAGGCCCTCGATCAGCCATTTCGTCTGTGCCGCACCGAAGATCCTGCCCTCGGGCGCGGTGTTGGCGCCGTTGGCGTCCTTGTAGGCGCGCATGTCCAGGACGAACACGTCCAGCAGCGGGCCATAGGAGATCTTGCGATACAGCCTGCCGTCGACGGCTTCCTTCGGATCGAGCGGCATCCACTCGTGGAACGCTTGCCAGGCGCGGGTGGCGAGGGTGTCCATGCTGCGTTCGGTGTAGCCCTTGTCCGCGGCGACGGTGCCGCCGGGGAACCAGTTGTTGACCGTCTCGTGGTCGTCCCACTGGACCAGTTGCGCCACCGAGGAGTTGAACCTTCGATAGTTCTGATCGGTCAGGTTGTAGGCGTACTGGCCGCGGAACTGGTCGAGGGTCTGCGCGACCGCGCTCTTGGCCTCGGTGACGGTGTTGCGCCAGACCCGGCCGTCGGGCAGGGTGACCGACTCCTGGAGCGGGACATCGGCGTAGACGACATCGCCGGAATGCAGGAACAGGTGCGGGTCGCGCGCGGCCATGGTGGCGAAGATCGTCATCCCGCCGAGGTCCGGGTTGATGCCGTACCCCTGGCCCGCGACGTCGCCCGACCACTGAATCCTGATGTCGGACTGGGTGGTCGGCGCGGTGCGGAACACGCCTCGCAGTGGCTCGGAGGTGGCGCCGTCCTCGGCTTCGAGGGTGACGCGGTAATGCACCAGCGAGCCGGAAGGGAGACCGGCGACGCGGACGCGTCCGGTGCCGTCGGTGTCGGGGGTGAGCAGCGGGCCGGTGAAACGGCGCGCGTCGGCGAAGGATTCGGTGGCGGCCGTCTCCACGATCAGCGTGGCGGGCCGGTCCGAGCGGGCCCAGATCAGCGCGCCGTCCGAGCGCGGATCGCCGACCGCGACCCCGTGCGTCAGGGTGGGACGCTGCCGGACCAGCACCGGACCGTCGTCCGTGCCGCAGGCGGCCAGCGCTGGCGCGGCCACCAGACCGAGCGCGGAGGTGCGCAGCAGGGTGCGCCGGGAGAGTTCCGAATGACCGGGAGCCATGGATTTCACCCTCACGCAGGGAATTCAACGCGGGGTGAACGGGTGTGGTCCGTGGGGCCAACAGGTGAGTGGGGTCGCCGCCCGGCGCGCTGGGTTGGGCGGCATAGCCGTTCGCCGCGCTGAAGCATGGGTGGCGGCCATCGGCGCAACTGTCGGTCGCGCGCGCATTCGGCGGCCTTCGTTCACGGCTCGGGTCGGATGTTTGCCGCCCGAGGTCGTCGGTAGTGGTCGCCCATCACGCGGCGGTTTCGACGGCGGCTGTTCAGTTCGTTCGGTTGCCGGGTCGTCGGTAGCGCCAGCCTGGCTGCTGGGTTCGGCGGCGCGTGCCTGAAGTCGGGCGGCTCGGCGCGCTCGGTCGTCAGGGGGCGGCCGTCGGGCAACCTCGGTTGGGCGTTGGGCGTTCAGGGTTCGGGTGGCCGATTGGTCGGTGGCTCGTCGGGAGCGCCAGGTCCGCACGCGGTGGGTGCCCCGGGGCCGAGCGCGGTCGCTGGCCGGGCCGGGTCGGTGGTTGGGGCAGGTGGGGCCACCGACAGTCGTGCGCTCGGTGCGGCTGGACGTACTCGGCGCAGCGGTTCGGTCGGGCGGTCCGGCATCCACGGGGAATTCGCGTCGTCCAGGCCGAGGGCCGCGGTGACGTCCGGGAACCAGCGGATGCATTCGGTGCGCAGGGGCAGTTCGGGCTGGAGTTGCGACATCACGCTCACGCCGGCGAGGAAGGTGCGCAGCATGGGGGTGTGTTCGGCGGGCATGGTGAGCTGGCGGATGACGTTGGACAGGCTCAGGTCCACCGTCGCCGAGACCCGTTTGCGCAGCCAGTCGGTGGTCAGGCGGAAGGTCGGGTCGAGCATGGCGTCGCGCATCGGCGCCAGCTGCTCGAGCACGGTGTGGCTGTCCAGCGCGCGGTCCGGTTCGACGTAACCGCGGCGGCGGATCGCGGCCTCTAGGTCGGTCGGGTCGCCGGAGAGGATCGCGCGGGCGATGTCGGTCAGCGCCTCCAGGTAGCCGGGCGGGAACGGCGCGCACGCGCCGAAGTCGACGACCCCCAGTCTGCCGTCGGGCATGATGCGGAAATTGCCGGGATGCGGATCGCCGTACAGCAGACCGGCTTTCGTCGGACCGGAGAGCAGGAAGCGCAGCACGAGCAAACCGATCCGGTCGCGGTCGAACGGCGCGCCCTGCGCGACCATCCGGGACAGCGAGACGCCGTCCAGCCATTCGGTGATCAGCACGTCACCCTGTTGCGCGACCACGTCGGGCACCACGAAATCCGGGTCGTTCGCGTAGGCCGCGGCGAAGCTGCGCTGGTGCGCGGCCTCGATCTCGTAGTCCAGCTCCTCGCCGATGTAGGCGCACAGCGCCTCGATCACCGCGCGCGAATCCGCGCCGGGCAGCAAGGCGGTGAACAGCGGCGCGATCTGGCGCAGCGCCTGTAGATCGCTGAGCACCGCCTCGCGCGCGCCGGGATACATCACCTTCACCGCCACCCGTCGGCCGTCGTGCCACACCGCGCGGTGCACCTGACCGACCGATGCCGCCGCCGCGTGCCGGTCCTCGAACTCCAGGAACAGCCCGCGCCAGTCCGGACCGAGCTGGGCCGCCAGCGCCGCGTGCACCATCGGGGGCAACATGGCGGGCGCCGAATCCTGCAACTGATTCAGCGCGTCGCGGTACGGCGCGGCGAAATCCGCGGGCAGCGCCAGCTCGTACAGCGACATCAGCTGCCCGAGCTTGGCCACACAGCCTTTGAGCTCGCCGAGCACGTCGAACAGGTGCTGGGCGGTCCGCGCCTGGATCTCGCGGTTCACCTCGTCGGCGGAACGGCCGAGCATGCGTTTGCCCGCGCCCGCGACCCGCCTGCCCGCGAACGCGACCGGTAGACCGGCCAGCTTCGTGGTGCGGGCGAGTCGGCCCGTCGGCGGATCACCGGCGGGCTCGGCGTCGATACGCCTGGGCAGCTTCAGAATTCGACCACCGTTGTCGCGGCGGGCCATGGTCACCTCACTCGCACGCCGAGAAAGACCACCCCTACCCGTGGTCCCGCGTCGACGTTGTGCGTGACAAGGCTACCAACGAGGCCTCAGTGCGCGAGCCGTGCCAGGCGTTGATGCAGTTCTCCAGCCCAGTCGACGACCTCGAGACGCTGGTAGTCGACCCACAGCGCGTCGAAGACGTCGCGACCCTCGGAGATCCAGCCGCCGCGCTTGTCCGCCTCCAGCACGACGCTCATGCCGGTCTCGGTGGCGATGAAGGTGACCTCCAGCTGGTTCAGCCGCGGATAGTGCGGCGAACCGGCGAACTCGATCTCCTGATAGAACGGCAACGTCTGGGGCGTGTTGTGCACCCGGCCCGACTCCACATCGGCGCTGCGCAGGTGAAAACCCAAGCGCTCCACGGCCGCCAGCAGCACGTGCTGTGCGGGCAGCGCGCCGACGCCGATGGGGTCGGTGTCGGCGGCGTCCACCGCGCCGTGGATCTCCACGATCGTGCGCAGCGAGACCACCGTGCCCGGCAGATGCCTGCCGTTGTAGAACGTGATCGGCGTTTCCATCGGCGCGCGCGCCGCGAAACGGAAATCCAGCACCGCGCCGGGCGGCAGGTGCAGCGGACCGTGCACCCCGGTGCGCCCGAACGCGATGTCGCGCAAGCCCTCGTGGTCCTCGTACTCCTGCTCGGCCCTGGTCACGAATTCCACCGCGACCTGCGCGATGTCCTGCCCGACCTGCCCGCCGCGCAGCCGAACCACGCCCTCGACCACCCCGCCCGGCTGCACGCCCGGTGTGAACAACTCGGTCTCGACCTCGGCCCCGCCGACCCCTGCCGCCGCCAACAACTTCTTGAACATGCCCCGCAGTCTCCCCGCCCCGCCTTACCGACACCTTGTCGTTGCCTTGCGCTGTGACCAACGTCATCCGCGGCCCTCGCGGAGGTTCAGCGTCTGCGAGTCGTGTGGAAGCTTTGCGTGGGACATCGGGCCGGGTGGCCGTCGCTACGTGGCTGGGATACTGCGCAGGGCAGCGCTTTTCGAGCTGTGCTCGGCGGATGGTACCGGGGGAGGCGGCATGGAGTACTTGGGTGGCGGTAAGCGTGCTTCCATCGCGTTGCTGCTGGCAGGGACGAGTCTGTGGGGCCTGTTCAGCGCAGGTTTGGCCGTGCTCGGGTCGGGTCGTGCCGGACCGCTGGTGTCCGCGGGCGCGGCCGTTCCGCTGCTCGTCGTCGCCGCTGCCACCGGTGGTCGGCCGCTGCGCGAACTGCGCTCGCATCCGCGGCTCTACCTTCGGCTCGGGTTGCTGGAGGCGGTGAACATCTCGCTGTACGCCGCGGCGTTGTCGATCGGTCCGGTTCCCGTGGTCGTCGCCTTACACCTGACCTCCCCGATCATGTTGCTCGGCGTAGCGGTCGTGCACCGGAAGCGCGCGATGAACGGACGCTTGCTGCTCGAGGCGCTGCTGCTGGCGGCGGCGATCGCCCTGGTGTCGTGGCGACCGGCCGGTGGCGTCGACGCGGGCCGGGCGCTGCTCGGCTGCGTTCTCGCGCTCGGCAGCGCCGCCGCCGTGACCGCGTTGATCATGCTCGTCGCGCGCGAGTCCGCGCACCGCGATCCGACGGCCGCAGCGGGGTGGCAGCTGGCATTCGCGGCGGCGCTGTCCGCACCATTTCTGCTCGGCGGCGCCGAGAGCGGGCAGCGGTTGCTCGTACAACTGCTGCTCGGCGCCGCGTTGCTCGGACCAGGCTTCGCGCTGTACTGGCGTGCGATGCGCCATGTGGACGCGCCCACCGCGGGAGCACTGGGACTCAACGAGGCGGTGGTGGCCTCGATCGTCGTCGCCATCCTGGACCGATCCCAGATCTCACTGCTCACCGTGATCGCGGGCGTGCTCGTCGCGATAGCGGTCTTGCTGGACGTTCGCGAACGGACATAGCGACAGGCCTGCGCCGAAGTGACACCAGTTACCCTCGTCCGCAGAGATTTTCACGTTCGGAGGGGGAACTGTGTCGTACATCGACGACCGCATCGCACTCGCGGCGGACTGGTTCGACAGGAATCTGGTTCGTCACGACGAGAGCTACGCGGGCTGGGGTTGGTCCGCCGACGTGCCACCCAATCCCCAAGACACCGCCGAGGTGGTGTGCGCGCTGAAACGAGTGGGCCGACCAGTGCCGGAGTCGGAGTCCGTGCTCGCACTCGTGCGGCGTGACGTCGTCCGGCACAGCAACCGAGGGGAGTGGGAGTTCCACGCGCCAGTGGATGCGGCATGGCGACTGCGCGCGCTGCGGTGTTTCGAGGCGTCTGCGGCGGACGGCGACGTGCTGGCCTGCCGGAACGCACTGCTCACCGCACAGGATGCCGATACCGGCGGCTGGGCGCTCGCCGACGGCGTCGCCGCTGTGTCGGTGACGGCCACGACCGCGGCGATCCGCGCGCTGGTCGAGCTGGCGACGGACGACGACGAGGCGGCGCGCGCGGCGCTGCGAGGTACTTCCTTCCTGGTGTCCGCGGTGCTCGGCGACGATCCGAGGGTGGCGCCGAACTACGCGTCCGCGCAGATCGCCGGATTGCTCGCGCTGCCCGAGATCACGGGTCTAGGTGGCGCTCGGGTGGAGCGGGCACATCGGTTGGCCTCCGAGCGGGTGCTCGACTGCCTGGAGGTTGGAATCGGCACGCTGGAAGAGGAACAGATCCGCCGCGGCGATGTCGCCCAGACATGGCATCACGCGACACTGCAACTGTCCGTCGCGGCGTTGGCCACCGCGGGGGAACGTTTGGTCTTCCACCCCACGTTCCGCCGGGCGTTCGTCCAGCTCCTCGACTTTCAGCAGCTGTCGCCGATCCACCGGGACCGCGGCGGATTCCGTACCTCCCGGGAAGGTTTCATCACCTCCTACGCGACGGCACAGGCCATCCACGCGCTGGCACAGGTCAGGTCCGAGGTCGGCGAATGGGTAAATCCGGCAACGGTCTTCGACCTGCTGTGCGAACGCAAGGGTATGCACCACACCGATCCGCAGGAAGTCGTCCCGATGGGCAAGCGGCCGATGGTGATGAACAGCCCGGCCGGCGCGGCATTCTTCGCGATGGGGTCGGCGGCCGGGATCACCATCGTGACGCTGGCCCTGCTCTTCTCGAAACCGCTGGGGGAGATAGCGAGCCGCGCATTGGTGGCGTGGGGGACGCTGTTCGTTTTCCTGGGGATCTACGGTTTCGCCGCGACCCGGTTGATCTCGTTGCCGAAGGGGAAGGTGGCCGCGGTCGTGTTCGCCGCTTTCACCGCCATCGTCTTTCCGGTGGTCGCTTTCCTCTTGGCCTAGGCGGAAATGAGAACGGCCCCGGGAGCTTTAAGGCTCCGGGGCCGTTCTCGGGGAGGTCAGCTGGCGGCGGTGTCGGGGATGCGGGCGGCTTCGGGCTTCGAGCCGGAGGGGACGCCCTTGAGGCTGTGGGCGTAGACGTCGACGTATTCCTGGCCGCTCAGTCGCATGAGTTCGTACATGACTTCGTCGGTGACCGCGCGTTCGACGAAGCGGTTGCCGCTCATGCCCTCGTAGCGGGAGAAGTCGATGGGGGCGCCGTACTTGATGGTCACCTTGCGGCGGCGCCACTTGAAGGGGCCGGGCGGGGAGACCTCGTTGGTGCCGATGACCGCGACGGGGATGACGGGCACGCCGGTTTCGAGCGCGAGCCGGGCCAGGCCGGTCTTGCCCTTGTAGAGGCGGCCGTCGGGGGACCGGGTGCCCTCGGGGTAGAGGCCGACCAGGCGACCCTCGTCGAGCAGCTTGCGCGCGGCGTTCAGCGCGTCTTCGGCGGCGGAGGCGCCGCTGCGGTCGATCGGGTACTGGCCGGTGCCGCTGAAGAAGAACTTCTGCAGGCGACCCTTGAAGCCGGGAGTGGTGAAGTACTCGGCCTTGGCGAGGTAGTTGATGCGCCGCGGGCTCGATAGCGGAGCGAACAGCCAGTCGGCGAAGGATAGGTGATTACCCGCCATGATGGCCGGCCCGTGCGCCGGGATGTTCTCCACGCCTTCTACGGTCGGCCGATTGTAGAGGCGAATGAAGGGTCCCACGAGCACGAACTTCAGCAGCCAGTAGAACATGACGTCCTTCCCCCGGGACCGGGATAGTAGCGGGCAACCTGCGTCAGTTGCCGACTTTACCGCTGGCTGGAGATCACATCCAATTACAGCGGTGTATCTCACCACAATCGGGCCGAAGCGGCTCTCGAAGGTCCCTCCGCCACCGATTGATTCGAACGGGTGTGCCCTTGGGCACCGAAGTCAGCGCCCGCTGCGCGCGACGCGCGACGGCCGCCGCCCCGGCTCGTCGAGCACCGCGCGGGCCAGTTCGGCGGCGCCGATCATGCCCGCCGCTTCGCCGAGCTGGGTGGTGCGAATGCGAGCCAGCGGTCGGTGGCCCGCGCCGGTGAGGGCGCGGGCGTACTCCTCGCGCGCCTCGTCGAGGAACAGCGGAGCCGAACTGCTCACCCCACCCGCGATGACGACCAGATCGGGATCGAAGATGTCGCTGACGAACGCGAGCCCGAGCCCCAGCCAGCGCGCGAAATCGGCCATCGCGGCGAGCGCGACCGGATCGCCGTCCTGGGCAGCGCCCGCCACCCGACGACCCGTCAGCGAACCGGGATCGCGGTAGACCTCCCTGGCCAGCACCGTCGAGCGCCCGGGGTCGGTGGCCAGCAGTTCGATCGCGGTGTCGGCGAGCGCCGTTCCGCTGCAATACCTTTCCCAGCATCCGTGCTTGCCGCACGGGCAGACCCGTCCCTGCGGCACCACCTGTAGATGACCGAGTTCCGGCGCGACGCCGTGCGAGCCGCGATAGAGCTTGCCCTCGATGAGCAGCGCCGCCCCGATGCCGGTGCCGATCGCGACGAGCACCACGTTGTGCCCGCCCGCCGCCGCGCCGAACCGGTACTCGGCCCACGCCGCGGCGTTGGCGTCGTGCTCGAGGATGACCGGCAGGTCGAGGCGCTCGCCGAGCCGCGCCGCGACGGGCGCGTCCTGCCAGGGCAGGTGCGGCGCGAACCGGACGGTGGAGCGATCGTCGTTGATGAAACCGGCGACGGCCAGACCGACCGCGCCGATCGGGTGGCGGCGGCACAGCTCGCGCACGGCGCGGTCGAGCGCGTCCTCCAGCGCGCGTGCGCTGTGCGGGGTCGGCGACTGCACGGTGTCGAGCACCTCGCCGTCGCCGTCCACCACCGAGGCGCGAATGTTGGTGCCGCCGACGTCGATACCGACGGTCAGCGGGAGCGCGGCTGCCACCTGGTGTGTCATGCCTTGATCGTCACGGGGATACCGACGTATCCGGACCGTTTGCTCCGGGCGGAGGAAGGCGCGTCGGACGACAGCGGTGTGTTGGTGCGCTGGTCGGGCGGTGCGCCGGAGCTGTCGCTGCGCCCGTCGTCGGAGCGAGCGGCGTCGTTGCGCGGACCGCTCGAGTGGGCCTCGTCGCTGTGTCGATTTCCGGAGCGGGACGCCGCGCCTCGGACGTCGCCCGCCTTGTTCTCCCGGCCACCGACGGAAACATGCGCGCCGCTCGACCGCGACGCATCGCCGTGCCGGTGACCGTCCCGCGATGTAGCCGTGCTCCGGCCATCCGAGGGGGACCCGGCGTCGTGTCGATCGGCCGCGCCCGTGCGCTGGTGAGCCGAACGGTGAGCCGCACCCGATCGACCGTCCCCGGCGCCGCGCCGCGCATCCGACCGCGTCCCATCACCGCCCCCCGGATGACGATGCCCCACATCGGTTTCCGCATCCTCGTCGTCCGGCAGCAGCGGATCCACCGGCACCCCGGCCAGCGCCTCGCGCAGCACCGTGACGATGGCGGTGCCGTGATCGGCGATGGCCGCGACCACGTCGTGGTGTTCCCCGCGCACCAGCGCCGCGGCCGCGCAGATCGGGCACCAGCTGCACGCCGACCAGTCCGGCTGACCCTGCGCCGCGCTGCGCCGCAGCACCGGCTCGACGCGTTCGAGCACCGCTTCCGCCAGCAGCTTGAGTTCCTCGGCGAATTCGCTGAATCCGTCGCCGACCGGCATCTCACGCTCCATCTCAGCGGCCCTCGGACGTCATCGGCCACACGTCCGGGTCCGGGCGGAATCGCACGACCAGGTAGCCACTGTCGAGTTCGGCGTCGTCGACCGTGCACCGCCGCAATACCGGCGCCAGGCGCAACCGGCGCCGCACACCGTCCGCTCCCACGATCAAATCGTCCTCCACTCGTCCCAGTCGCAGCGTCGCCGGATCGACGACGGGCAGGTGCATCCGCATCGCGTACACCGAATGCAGACCCGTGCCCGACTCCAATCGAACCACCGGTTCACCGGAACGTGTGCGAACCTCCGCCGGATTGTCGCCCAGCATAGGTGCAGTCTCGGTGTCCGACGCGACGGAACCGACGCCGAAGGACAGCGCCTGCAGCGACCCGAGACCCACCGGTTCCGCGCCGGTGTGCTGGGCGATCAGCACCGGAATGTCGCGCATGGCCTTGCCGAGCGCCTCGATCACGTCGAACTGCTCGGCCCTGCGGTTGTGATACCAGTGCACCGCGGGATGCGCCTCCTCGGCCGGGCCGGTCGGTTCGGGCATCGGCGGCAGCACCTTGTTGACGATCACCGCGTCCAGCCGCAGTCCGAGCAACGCGGTCGCCGAACGCACCCGCCCGGACTCGGCGAGGGCGACCCGCTCGGCGACGGTGACCAGTCGCGCGCCGGTGCGGTCGTGGTCGGCGAGCAGGTCGCGCACTGCGCCGACGGCCTTGACGATCCGGTCCACGGTGGCGGCGAGCACCGCCTTGCGCAGGTCGGTGCCGATGGTGCTCATCGCCCGCGCGTGCGGGGGCCAGATGCGTTCCAGGTAGCCGAGCAGGGTGTCGGGCGCGGTGACGATGCGCAGCATGTCCGCCGAGGGTGGGCAGTCCACGACGACGACGTCCCACTCGTCGTCGTCGGCGAACTGGGCGATCTCCACCAGCATCAGCAGTTCCTGCACGCCGGGCAGGCCGGTCAGCTCGGCGGGGTCGAGCGCGGCCAGATCGATGCCGTGGTCGTGGGTATGGGCGCCGCCCGCCGACAGCATGCGGGTCACCTCGCGGAACCGATCCTCCAGCAGCGCCAGGGAATCCACCTCGATGACGTCGAGTCCCGGCAGCACCCTGGTGATTCCGGTGACCGTGCCCGGATCGTGCGGGAAACGGAAACCGAGCGCGTCGCCGAGCGAATGCGCCTGATCGAGTGAGGCCAGCAGGACAGTCTGCCCGGCGCGGGCGTAGGACATGGCGGTGGCGCACGCCAGGGTCGTCTTGCCGACGCCGCCTTTGCCGACGAACAGCTCGAGCCGGGTCCGCTCGCCGGGCTTGCGCTGCCCGGTCAGCCTTCGACCCGTTTCTTCAGTTCCTTCAGCGCGGTATCGGTGATGACCTTCTCGGCCTTGCGCTTGAACATGCCGATCATCGGGATGTTGAGATCCACGGTGAGTTCGTAGATCACCTGGGTGCTTCCGTCGGGCTGGTCGACGAGTTCGTAGGTCCCGTCCTGCGCCTTCTGCAGATCACCGCTGATCAGCTTCCAGCTGACCGCCTTGTCGTCGGCGCGCCAGGTGTAGGTCAGCACGTAAGTGTCCTTGACGACGCCCGCGTCGAGCACGAAGCGGGCGGTGCGCGCCCGGCCGTCCGCGCCCTTGTCCAGCACCTCGACGGACTTCGCCGCCGAGACCCACTCCGGGTAGGACTCCAGGTCGGCGATGACGGCCATCACCCGCTGCGAGGGGGCCTCGATGAGGATCGACCTCTGGGTCCGGTCGGCCATGGTGGTCAACGGTTCCTTTCGGTGTTGAGTGGCCGCGCGGGCGCGGCCTGCGTGCCGCCCGTCCTCAGGCTGCGGGTGTCGCGGCGGGCGTCACCCCGGCCGGGCGGCCCGCCTCGAGCCGCGCCTTGATCTCGAAGGACATGTTCTTGCCCGCGACTCGGCGGACCCGGTTGGCGGCGAGCAACTCGCGCGGCGACATCCGTTCGGCGCCCTGCGGTTCGCAGTGCAGGAAGTAGTGCAGGATCACCCCGTCCAGCGAGGGTTCCAGCCACACCTCCATGCTGCCCGTCAGCGCTCCGGACACCGACCAGCGAATTCCCTTGTCGCCGCGGTCCTCCCGCACCTCGAGGGTGAGATCCGGCCACCACTGGCGCCATCTGTTCGGACCATCGAGCACTTCGGCGACCGCCGCGCCCGAGGCGGCGACGAACGTCTGGTCCGCGACCTGAATGCTGCTCACACCGCTGAGCGTAGTTGATCGGGGTTCGCTCAGCGGAGGAGGTGGCGGAGGCGCGCGCCGAGGGTGTCCCAGCGCCAGTTCTGCTCCACCCACGCGCGTCCCGCGGCGCCCATGGCCGCGGCGGCGTCGCGGTCGGCGAGGATGTCGACGAGCGCGTCGGCGATCTCGGTGACCTTGCGTCCGTCCACCACTCGGCCGGTCTTGCCCTCCAGCACGGTTTCCGGCGCACCGCCGGAGCGACCCGCGACCACCGGGACGCCCGTGGCCGAGGCCTCCAGGTAGACGATGCCGAGACCTTCGACGTCGAGTCCGGCGCCGCGGGTGCGGCACGGCATGGCGAAGACGTCGGCGATGGTGTGGTGCGCGGCGAGTTCGGCCGACGGGACCCGGCCGGTGAAGACCACGCTGTCGCTCACCTCGAGCGCGGCCGCCAGACCGCGCAACTTGTCCTCGTAGGGTCCGCCGCCCGCGATGACCAGCACCGCGCCGTCGACACGATCGCGGATCTCGCGCATCGCCGCGATCAGCACGTCCTGGCCTTTGCGCGGGACGAGCCGGGAGAGGCACAGGATGGTCGGGCGATCGCCGAGCCCGTAGCGCTCGCGCAGTTCGGCGCGGGCCGCGGGATCGGGACGGAACGTCTCGGTGTCGACGCCCGGCGGCAGGTATTCCAGCGCCGCGCCGGCGCCGAAGGCCGAGGCGAACCGGCCCCGGGTGTACTTGCTGACGTAGGTGACGACGTCGGTGTGGTCGCCGATCGCGCGCAGCGCCTGTCTCGCGCCCGGCAGCATCGACCAGCCGACCTCGTGTCCGTGCGTGCTGGCCAGGATTCGCTCGGCGCCCGCCCGGCGCAGCCGTGGTGAGAGCAGGGCGAGCGGCGCCGCCGCGCCGAACCAGACGGTGTCGCACTTCTCGTCGCGCAGCAGCCGCGCGGCCCGGCGCAGGACCAGCGGCGTCGGCAGCATCAGGGTGGTGGGATGGCGTACCACCTGGAACTTCTGCTTGGCATCGAACTTCAGGTGCGAGTCACCGCGCCAGCGCGGCGCGTAGACCACCAGATCGTCGGGCGGCAGCTCGCCGACGAGCGTCTGCAGATACGACTGGATACCGCCCGGCCGCGGCGGGAAATCATTGGTAACCAGCAGAGTTCGGGCCATGGGGACAACCTACTTGGTGCGATCGGCTCGCCGCCGATCCGGTCGGGCTGCGCGGGGGCCTGCTCACATGGCCTGAGCGGAGAGCCAAGCGCGCCAGTCCGCGACGAAATCGGCGCGCCCGACGCCGAGCACCTCGCGCAGCACGCGATCCTCGCCCGCGGCGTCGAGACGGTCCGCGGCGATGCGCCGGTAGAGCTCGACGAGGCGGTGTTCGTCGTACTTCTCGGCGACGAACGCGGAGACCGTCCAGGCCTCCTCGTAGGCGGCGACGGCAGTGCCACCGGCGAACGCGGTGTCCCGCGGCAGGTCGGCGGGCAGCGTCCCGGCGCGCAGTGCGGCGACCACCGTCGGCGCGATGTCGGCGAAGGCGTGGCCCTCGCCGCGGTGGGCGGCGTACTCGGCGAAGCCCTCCAGCATCCACTGCGGAGCGCCGTCGGCGGTCACGGCGCGGGCCGCGATATGCGTCAGTTCGTGGCGCAGCAGCGTGCGCAATCCGGCGGGGGACAGGCGCCGACCCGCGTCTGGGCTGAAAACCACTCGCTGACCGGTCGGTTGGCTGCCCCGCACGAACGGATCGGCCACCGAGGCCGCGGCGACCTCTTCGGGCATGTCGGCTCCCGCGCGCACCAGCGCGGCGAACTCCGACGGATTGGCGGCGACCAGGACGAGCGCCGACTGCGCCCAGTCCGGTCCCCACAGTTCGGTGATCGCGGCCGTGGCGTCGGGCAGCTCGCGCGCGAGAATCTCGAGCTCGGCGCGGTGACCGGGGTGGCCGACCACCAGCGACTCCGTGCCGTCACCGCCGGGGACGCGCAGCGTTTCGATCGGCCCGAACGGTTCCAGGGTGCGGCGCACCGCGGCCAGGCGCGGGTCGTCGGCGGGCGCTTGCCCCAAGCTCTCGGTGGAGACGTGCTGGGCCGCGCGGATTTTCGGCATCGCCCACTTGGGCGCCATCGCCAGTGCGCAGCAGGTGCCCGTCAACAAGGTGATCATCGCGATGGTGAGAACGAACTGACACCGCCCCTTGGCCATGCACCAGCCGCGTGCCCGTCGCCAACCCTCCATAGCGGATCAGTATCGCCTAGCGGAGTGGAACGGTGTCGTCCCCATGGGCGCTACGGCCACCGGCACGCCGAAAGTGGAGGCGTGCAACATGAGTCCGTTGCCCGCGTAGATGCCGACATGCGAGATGTCGGAGTAGAAGAACACCACGTCGCCGGGCTGCATGTTCTCCTTCGACACCGGCGTGCCGTAGGACGCCTGCGCGGAACTGGTGCGCGGCACGTTCTTGCCGACCTGTTTGAACGCCCACTGCACCAGGCCCGAGCAGTCGAACTGGTCCGGTCCGGTCGCGCCCCAGACGTACGGGTCGCCGACGCGGGTGAGCCCGGCGGCCAGCGCGCTGGTTCCGCTGCCGGGAACCAGTCCTTGCAGCAACGTGTCCCGATCGAAACCGGGCGGGAACGGCGATCCGGCCAGCGCGGACCTGTCCTTGACGGACAGCGAGCTCCACGCCTCGATCACCTGGGCGATCGCGCCGCCCAGCTCGCTGCGCTTGCGCTCCAGATCGGCGCGCACCTGCTCGGCCTTCTCGGCGGCGCCGCGGGCCGCGTCGGCGGCGGCGCGTGCGGCGGACTCGGCGGTCTCGGCCGCGTCGGTCGCCTTCTTGAACTCTTTGAGCTGATCGGCGGTCTGCGCGCTGAGCACGTCCAGCGTGGACATCTGGTCGAGCAGCTGCTGCGGCGAATCGCTGACCAGGACGGCGTACATGCGGTTGGTACGCGCGCCGGTATAAGTGGCGATCGCGGTGCGGTCGATGACCGGCTGGAACTTGCGGACCTCGGCGCGGGCGGCGTCGGCGACCTCGGTGGTCGCGGCCAGCTTCGCGTCGGCTTCCTCTTGCACCGCGAGTTTGGCGTCGAGTTCGTCCTGGGCGCTCAGCGCCTGCTGATTGAGTTGCTCGGACTGACGCGAGAGATCGATCATCCGCTGCACCGCCTCGCTCGCGGTGCCCGGCAGTGCCACGGGATCGGCGACCGCGGGACCGCTCGCGTAGAGGGCCGTGGCCAGCACTCCCGCCGCCAGTACTCCACTCACCAGACGATTGGTGCGCGGTCTCCGGTGACCAGCAGCCACTGGCGTGCCCCGTTCTCTCGTAATGCCGAATCGTGAAATCGAAAGCGACGCTGTCGTCCACACCCCGGTTCGCGGAAACGAGTTCGGCGGCTCCGCAACCCGGGTATGTCTCATTTAGGTTACGAAACGGCAGCGGTCGGTGTCCAGTGGGGAACGAACCGATCACGGCCGCGGGGAGATCGAGCCGGGCCGCGTGGGCGGCCCGGCTCGACTCGGAATCAGAAGCGGCGCGCGCCCGCGACCGGCATGGAGTCCAGCGAGGCGATCATCACCGGGGTGCCGGAGGTGGAGGCGTGGATGATGTTGCCGTCGCCCGCGTACAGACCCGAGTGGCCGCCACCGTAGAACGACACCAGGTCGCCCGGCTGCAGGTCGTTCAGCGAGACCGGGGTGCCGGAGGCCAGCTGGGCGCCGCTGGTGCGCGGGAGCTCCATGCCCGCCTGGCGGTAGGACCACTGCACCAGGCCGGAGCAGTCGAAGGCGTTGGGGCCCGCGGCGCCGTACACGTAAGGGGAGCCGAGCTTGGACATGGCCGCGTCCAGGGCGACCTCGCCGAGGGTCTTCTGCGGCGCGACGAACGGCAGGGGAGCGCCGCCGGGCGGGGTGCCCAGCTGCACGCCCGGGATGTCGGCCGGGATCGGGATCTCGTTCGGAACATCGAACGTTCCCACGCCGGGGATGGTCACCGGCTGAGCCGACGCGGGGGCGGCCGGAAGGAGGAACGCGCCGATGGTGGCAGCGCCGACGGCTCCGGCGGCAACGGCACGCTGCGCCTGTCGCTTGACGGTGTTGGTCGCCATGATGCGGTTACTTCCAATCTGCCCCACGACGCCACACCCGGTGGTGCAGCGGACTGCGTGCTGCCGCTCCGTTCGGTGCGGCGGACTCCGTGAGGTCTCGAAAAGGTTACGAACACATCACGGTGTTTTGTAAAGCCCAGGGCATCCGAAATGGCGATGATCAACAATTTCCGCCAGGCATATCTGCGAGGTATCTCACACCAATCACGAAACGATAACGAGGGCCGGTTATCGGCGGGCGTCCATGTCGCTACCCTCAGCTGTCCCAGGTGGTGGCCCGGTCCATGCGCGGCGTGCATGACCGTTGTTTTCGCAGGTGAAAGCGCTCACTCTGCTGCTTGACGCGTCCTCCATCCGGGCGGTTGACCAGAGTGGCCCGGCAGTGCCGCAGCATGTCCAGGACGACTGGTCGGCTGTACCGGACACGCCCGGGCGCTGATTCCTTCGCGGCGGAAATGTGATCTGGATCGCTTTTCGGTGATCTAGATCATTTCGGGGGTATCGCAATGAGAACCTCGCGCGAAAAATCGGACGAATGGCGCACGGTTTCGCGCGCCCGGAAGTTGTCGTACCGAGGTCCTACGCTGCTCGCCGTGCCCGACCCCGTGCCGCGCCAGGCCGCCGCCAAGCAGCTGGCCTTCGACGAACTCGATACGCCGCTCTACGACACCACTTTCGTGGTCGTCGACCTGGAGACCACGGGAACCCGCGCGGACGGCGACGCGATCACCGAGATCGGCGCGGTCAAGGTGCGCGGCGGCGAGGTGCTCGGCGAGTTCGCGACGCTGGTGAATCCCGGCAGGGAGATACCGCCCGCGGTCGTGCACGTCACCGGGATCACTACGGCCATGGTCTATGCCGCGCCGCGCATCGAGTCGGTGCTGCCGGGATTCCTCGAGTTCGCGGCGGGCGCGGTGCTCGTCGCGCACAACGCCCGATTCGACATGGCCTTCCTGCGCGCGGCCGCGGCGCGCTGCGAGACCGAGTGGCCCAAGGCGCCGGTGCTGTGCACGGTGAAGCTGGCGCGACGGGTGCTCGGCAGGGACGAGGCGCCCTCGGTCCGGCTCGCGTCGCTGGCCCGGTTGCTCGGTGCGAGCACGCAGCCGACGCACCGCGCACTGGACGACGCGCGCGCCACCGTCGACGTGCTGCACGCGCTGATCGCCCGGGTGGGAAACCAAGGCGTGCACAGCCTCACCGAGCTGATGGACTATCTGCCGGACGTGAGTTCCGGGCAGCGCGCCAAGCGGGTGTTCGCCACCGACCTGCCCGCCGAGCCTGGGGTCTACCTCTTCCGCGGTCCCACCGACGAGGTCCTCTATATAGGCACCACGGTGAATCTGCGTCGCCGCGTACGCAATTACTTCACCGGCTCGGAGACGAGGGGTCGGATGAAGGAGATGGTCGCGCTGGCGACTCGCGTCGACCACGTGGTGTGCGCGCACGCGCTGGAGGCCGGGGTGCGCGAGCTGCGGCTGCTCGTCGCACATGCCCCGCCCTACAACCGGCGCTCGAAGTTCCCCAAGCGGGGATGGTGGATCGCGTTGACCGACGAGCCGTTCCCGCGGTTCGCGATCGTCCGTACGCCGACGCGGGACGCGTTGGGCCCCTTTACTTCTCGGCTGGATGCCGCCGATGTCGCGGCCACCGTCGCCGAGCACGCCGGACTGCGCACCTGCACTGCCCGACTGCCCCGCGGCGGCCGCCACGAATGCCCGCCCGCGGTGGTCGGCGGTTGCCCTGCGGCGACCCCTTCCGGAATCCCTATAGATACAAAGGAATACGCACCCGCTCCCGCCGCGGTGCGCGCGCTGTTTCGCGGCGATTCCGACGCCACTGTGCGGGTGATGCTCGACCGCATCGAAACGCACTCCGCCGCCGAGCATTTCGAGGCCGCCGCGCGCCTGCGCGATCGCACCGTCGCGGTGATCAGGGCGCTGCGGCGCACCCAGCGGCTCGCGGCGGTCGCCCGGATCGCCGAGTTGATCGCCGCGCACCCGGACGGCGCGGGCGGCTGGGAGTTCGCCGTCATCCGCTACGGCCGCCTCGCGGGATCGGGGGTGGCGCGGCGCGGCACGCCGCCGATGGCGATCGTGGAGCAGATCGTCGCGGCTGCGGAGACGGTCGTCCCGGACGGCGCGGGAGGCGCGGGAGGCGCGGATCCGGACGATGCGCCCCCGCTGCGCGGAGCTTCGCCCGAGGAGGCGGGCCTCGTCACGCGCTGGCTGGCGCGGCCCGGCGTGCGGATCGTGCGGACCACGGACGGGTATCACGAGCCGCGCTACGGCGCGGGCCGATGGCTTGGTTGGGCCGAGGTGGCCGACACTGCGGCCAGGACGCGATCGGCCGAGGCGGACTACGCCGAGCGTTAGGCGTAGATGCGCATTCGCTTCGAGCCATGCGCGGTCTGGGGGGCGGCCTGCATCCGACTCGGATGACGGGCGATCAGACCTCCGGGTCCTCGACGCCCGCCGCGAGCAGCTGCACCCACTCGGCGGGTGCCGGGCAGCTCCTCGGGAAACTCGCCGGGGCCGCCCGCCCAGATCAGCGCCCTGGCCTCGGCGAGGTCGCTCAGCGTCGCGCCACCTTCGGTGACCGCCTTTTCGAGCGAGGTCGGCGCGGGCTGGGTGGGGCGCCCGTCGGGCATCCCGGCGCATTCGGCTCCGGCCATGCGCGGTCGGTGGGCGGGCTGCGTCTGGTTGCGTCTGTCAGACGTACTTAGGAATTCGCTCCGGCCGTGGGCTGGCCGCGTCCGTCGGGCGTCCTGCGCATTTGCTCTGGCCGTGCACGGTCGGTGGGCGGCTGCGTCCGGTTGCGCCCGTCAGGCGTACCTCCGCATTCGCTCCGGCCGTGCACGGTCCGAGGACGGACTTCGGCCGACAGCGCCGATTACGCTGGCAGCATGATTAACGCGATCGTGCTGATCCACGCCGACAACGGCCGTATCCCGGAGACCGCGCAGGCGGTCGCCGACACCGAAGGCGTCACCGAGGTGTACTCCTGCGCGGGCGATGTGGACCTGATCGCGATCGTGCGGGTGCGCGATCACGAGCAGGTCGCCGAGGTGGTGACGCACCGGATCGACAAGACGCCCGGCGTGCTGCGCACAACCACCCACATCGCGTTCAAGTCGTACTCCCGCGCCGACGTGGAGGCCGGTTTCTCGCTGGGAGAATGACCGGTCAGGACGCGCTGATGGACCAGCCGGTGACCGAGCGGGTCTCACCCGGGTCGACCATGGCGGCCGCGTCGCCCGTGCACTGGTCGTCGCTATACACGCTGATGACCTTGTCCGTGTTGTTCTCCACGGAGAGCTCATCCGGTTGGTCGGCGACCTGAACACAGCCCACCGGGGCCTGGATCGCCTTCCCGTTCACGATCACTCCGCCCTCTTGGGCGTTGGCTGTCGGCGCGGCCAGCAGCAGGCCGGCAGCCATGATTCCGAATAGTGCGCGCTTCATAGTCGGCTCCTCACGTGTCGGACCGGACGGCACACCGATTCGCGTCGGGATGCCGTGCCGGAGAGGTGCCCGGCGGTCGGATAACCGCCGGGATCGTGATATGCAGACTCATTGCCACGGGCGCATCGCTGCGGTCGATCCATCCCGCGCCGGGTCAGTCTAGCCGTCTGTCACGTGCGTGGAAGAGGTTCGGCGACAATCGGATCGAGCGTTTGCCTGAAGTTCACCGATCGCCGAGCGTGTTCGAGAGTTTGACCCAGCTGTCCAGTAGCGCGGCCGCCTGACCACCGTCGATCGCGGCGGCCGCGCGCTCGATACCGGCGGCAAGCGCGTCGTGTACGTCGGCCTCGGGATCGCCCTCCCCGCGCGAGAGGTCGTAGGCGACGATGGCCGCGGCGGAGTTCACCAGTACCGCGTCGCGCACGGGGCCCGGCGCGCCCGCGAACACCGACCGCGCCACACCGGCGTTGGTCTCGGCGTCACCGCCGCGCAGCGCGTCCAGTTCGACGCGTGGGATGCCGAGGCGGGTCGGGTCGATGGTGGTCTGTCGCTTCCGGCCGCCCGACACCACCCAGGCGTCGGTGGTATCGGAGGTGGTGATCTCGTCGAGCCCGTCGTTGCCGCGCACCACGAGGGCGCTCGCCCCGCGCTCGGCGAACACGCCCGCGACCACCGGAAGCAGATCGGGGAAGGCGCAACCCACCAGGCCCGCGCGCGGCTGCGCCGGGTTGGTCAGCGGACCGAGCACGTTGAAGACAGTGGGAATCCCGATCTCCTTGCGCGCCGGGCCCGCGAAGCGCAGCGCGGGATGGAACAGCGGCGCGAAGCAGAAGCCGATCCCGACCTCGCGGACGCACTGCGCCACTGCGTCCGGACCGAGGGTGAGCCGCACGCCGAGCGCCTCGAGCACATCGGCGCCGCCGCTCTTGGACGAGGCCGCGCGATTGCCGTGCTTGACCACCGGCACCCCGGCCGAGGCGACCACGACCGAGGACATGGTGGAGATGTTCACCGAGCCGGAGCGGTCGCCGCCGGTGCCGACGATGTCGACCGCGTCGCCGTCGATGTGCACGAGACGGGCGTGCGAGAGCATGCCGGCGGCCAGTCCACCCAGCTCCTCGGGAGTCGGTCCCTTGATCTTCATCGCGACACCGAACGCGGCGATCTGCGCCGAAGTCGCGTGATCGGACATGATCTCGTTCATGGCCCACGCCGTCTCGTCCGCGGCCAGGTCGCCACCATCGGCGAGGGTTCCGAGCACCTGGGGCCAGCTGCGCACGCTCATTCCATTTCTCCCGTCACTTCTGTAGCAAGCAGCCTAATGGCGCAGCCGGACCGAGTCCGTCGATAGCAAGGGGACGCTGACGAGCGCGCGGCCGGACCGAGGTTGCCGACTACTCGGCACCGCCGCAGCGTAAGCGGGGGCGCGCCCGGCCGGAAAGGCGTTTTCAGCGCGGAGCGGCCGCCCCACCCGGTTGCAGCACGTCCCACCCGTCGGCGAAACCGTCGTGGCGCTGCGCCAGCCCGGCCATCCTCGACCGCTCCTGCGAACAATGCAGCGCGTCGACGAGCTGCACGCGCTGCAGGATCAACATCTCCAGTGCATCGCCCGTCGCATCGGGTCGCGGGGCGGGCGCGTACCCCTCCTGCGCCGCGATCTCGCACACCCGCTCGACCTGCTCCGCCGGAATCCGCAGGTGATGCCGCAGCACCGCGGGCGCGTCCTCGGTCAGCCCTTCGGCCCTGGCCAGCGCGGCCGAGCAGGCCTCGGCGTCGTCGAAACTGGCCGCGACCACCACCAGGTCCGCACGGTCCGGGTCCAGCGGCGCCGGTGCGCCGCGCCCGAACAACCGCCGCCAGATACGCGGTGCCACATCCGCCTCCTCGTCTCAGCTTCTACTTACTCTCGCCTGTCATCATGACCGCGTCCGCGCAGGTCGGCGCGTTCGGTGCGGCGGCTTCCCGTGGATCGGACTCGGACATGCCAGTCCCGGTCCGTCCGTGCGTTTTCCGACACGGACGGCCAAGTTTCGTACCCGCCTACTGCTGTCGTACTACGACGAGTCATACTTACCCCCGTGACGACCGCAGTAGGGACCCCAGGATCGGCCATTACCCAGCGTGTGCACTCGCTGAACCGGCCCAACATGGTCAGCGTCGGTACCATCATCTGGCTGTCGAGCGAGCTGATGTTCTTCGCCGGCCTCTTCGCCATGTACTTCGTCGCGCGCGCCCAGGCCCACGGCAACTGGCCGCCGGAACCGACCGAGCTGAACCTGAAGCTCGCCGTGCCGGTCACGGCCGTGCTGGTCGCGTCGTCGTTCACCTGCCAGATGGGTGTGTTCGCCGCGGAGAAGGGCGACGTGTTCGGCCTGCGCCGCTGGTACGTCCTCACCTTCCTGATGGGCGCGTTCTTCGTCGGCGGCCAGGCCTACGAGTACTACCACCTGGTCCACGAGGGCACCTCGATCTCGAGCAGCGCCTACGGCTCGGTGTTCTACATCACCACCGGCTTCCACGGTCTGCACGTCATCGGTGGTCTGATCGCCTTCGTGTTCCTGCTGATCCGCACCAAGCTCAGCAAGTTCACGCCCGCGCAGGCCACCGCCGCGATCGTCGTCTCGTACTACTGGCACTTCGTCGACATCGTGTGGATCGGGCTGTTCGCCACGATCTACTTCGTCCGCTGAGCCAGCCCCGAATCTTTTGCACAAGTCGGTTCCGTCTACTCCAAAGGGACACAGATGAGTTCATCTCCCCCGTCAGCGCCTGAGCCCGCCAGCCCCGGGAACGGCGAGGCCAGCAAGACCCGCAAGCAGCGTCGCCTTCGCAGGCGCATCGCGGGCGGTCTCGCGCTCCTGGTGGGTCTGGTCGGAGCCGGCTTCCTCGCGACGGCTCTCACGCCCGAGCCCCAGGTGGCGACGGCCCACCAGGACCAGTCCGCGCTGATCCGCGAGGGCAAGCAGCTCTACGACACGTCCTGCATCACCTGCCACGGCGCGAACCTGCAGGGTGTGCAGGACCGCGGCCCCAGCCTGATCGGCGTCGGCGAGGCCGCCGTCTACTTCCAGGTGTCCTCCGGGCGCATGCCGCTGGCCGCCAACCAGGCGCAGGCCACGCGCAAGCCCGCGAAGTTCGACGCCCAGCAGATCGACGCGCTCGGCGCCTACATCGCCGCGAACGGCGGCGGCCCGTCCGTGGTGCGCGACGCCAACGGCGAGATCGCCCAGGAATCGCTGCGCGGCGACGACATCGCCCGCGGTTCCGAGCTGTTCCGCATGAACTGCGCGTCCTGCCACAACTTCACCGGCAAGGGCGGCGCGCTGTCCTCCGGCAAGTACGCGCCGCCGCTGGAGCCCGCCAGCGAGCAGCAGATCTACGCGGCGATGCTGACCGGCCCGGAGAACATGCCGAAGTTCTCCGACCGCCAGCTCACGCCCGAAGAGAAGCGCGACATCATCGCGTACATCAAGAACGCCGCCGAAGAGAAGACCCCCGGTGGCTACGGCCTCGGCGGCTTCGGCCCCGCGACCGAGGGTCTGGCGATCTGGGTGGTCGGCATCGTGCTCACCGTCGGTGCGGCTATGTGGATCGGGTCCCGGTCATGAGTGAACAGGAGCGAGACGACGTGAGTCGCCCGGATGAGGGGACCGAGCTGTCGAAGAAGGGGCCGGTGAACACCCCCGCCGACCCGACCGAAGACGAACTGGACGCGATGTCGCGTGACGAGCTGGTCAAGCTCGGCACCGAGCGCGACGGCGTCGACGTCGCCTACCGGCGCGAGCGCTTCCCGATCCCGGGCACCCGGGCCGAGAAGCGGGCCGAGCGCGAAGTCACCTTCTGGTTCGCCATCTCCGGTCTCGCGGCGGCCGCGCTTGTCGGTGTCTTCCTGTTCTGGCCCTGGGAGTTCAAGGGCACGAACGAGGAAGGCCACAACGCCTACTCGCTGTTCACGCCGCTGGTCGGTCTGACCTTCGGCATCTCGGTGCTGGTCATCGGCATCGCCGTGGTGCTGATCCGCAAGAAGTTCATCCCGGCCGAGATCTCCATCCAGGACCGTCACGACGGTCGGTCGCCGGAGGTCGAGCGGCGCACCCTGGTGGCCGAGCTGTCGGACGCGCTCGACACCTCCACGCTGGGTCGTCGCAAGATGATCACCCGCACCGCGGGCGCGGGCGTCGGTATCCTCGGCCTCGGCTCGCTGTTCCTCTTCGTCGGCGGCATGATCAAGAACCCGTGGGCCAAGGGCGACAAGTCGCCGCTGTGGGTCTCGGGCTGGACGCCGGACTTCCCTGGCGAGACCATCTACCTGCGCCGCGACACCGGCCGTCCGGAGGACATCGTGCTGGTGCGTCCGGAGGACCTGGACGCGGGCAGCATGGAGACGGTGTTCCCGTGGAAGGAGAAGTGGCGCGGCGACTCCCACGAGATGCTGCAGTCGCTGCGCGGCATCCGCAACGCGGTCATGCTGATCCGTCTGCGCACCGAGGACGCCGAGTCGGCGATCAAGCGCAAGGGCCAGGAGAGCTTCAACTTCGGCGACTACTTCGCCTACTCGAAGATCTGCACCCACCTCGGCTGCCCGACCTCGCTGTTCGAGCAGCAGACCAACCGGATCCTCTGCCCCTGCCACCAGTCGCAGTTCTCGGCGACCGAATGGGGTAAGCCGATCTTCGGTCCCGCCGCTCGCGCACTGCCGCAGCTGCCGATCACCGTCAACTCCGAGGGCTTCCTCGTCGCCAACGGCGACTTCATCGAGCCGCTCGGACCGGCCTACTGGGAGCGTCGTTCATGAGCCCTTCAGTCGCAGCCCAAGCCAACGAGATGGACGAGCGGTATCGCGCCGCGGCGTTCGTGAAGCGGTCGATCAACAAGGTCTTCCCGACCCACTGGTCGTTCCTGCTGGGTGAGATCGCGCTCTACAGCTTCATCATCCTGCTGCTGTCGGGCGTCTATCTCACGCTGTACTTCGACCCGTCGATGGCGCACGTCACCTACGACGGCGCCTACCAGCCGCTGCGCGGCGTCGGGATGTCACGGGCCTACGAGACCGCGCTGAACATCTCCTTCGAGGTGCGCGGCGGTCTGTTCGTGCGCCAGGTCCACCACTGGGCGGCGCTGCTGTTCGCGGCCTCGATCATCGTGCACCTGTTCCGCATCTTCTTCACCGGCGCGTTCCGCAAGCCGCGTGAGGCGAACTGGGTGATCGGCTCGCTGCTGCTGATCCTGGCGATGTTCGAGGGCTTCTTCGGCTACTCGCTGCCCGACGACCTGCTCTCCGGCACCGGCCTGCGCGCCGCGTTCTCCGGCATCACCATCTCCATTCCGGTCATCGGCACCTGGATGCACTGGCTGATGTTCGGCGGCGACTTCCCCGGCGACATCATCATCCCGCGCCTCTACATCGCCCACGTGCTGCTCTTCCCGGGCATCATCCTGGCGCTGATCGCGGCGCACGTCGCGCTGGTCTGGTATCAGAAGCACACCCAGTTCCCCGGCCCCGGCCGCACCGAGAACAACGTGGTCGGCGCGCGCATCGTGCCGGTGTTCGCCGCGGACCAGGGCGCGTTCTTCGCCTTCACCCTCGGCATCGTCGGCATCATGGGCGGCGTCCTGCAGATCAACCCGATCTGGAACCTCGGCCCGTACAATCCGGCTCAGGTCTCCGCGGGTTCGCAGCCGGACTTCTACATGATGTGGACCGACGGCATGGCGCGTCTGATGCCGCCGTGGGAGCTCTACATCGGCAACTACACGGTTCCCGCCGTGTTCTGGGTCGCGCTGATCATGGGTCTGGTGTTCACGCTGCTGATCGCCTACCCGTGGATCGAGAAGCGCCTCACCGGCGACGACGCGCACCACAACCTGCTGCAGCGTCCGCGCGACGTGCCGGTCCGTACCGCGATCGGCGCCATGGCGATCGCCTTCTACGTGGTGCTGACGCTGTCCTGCGTCAACGACATCATCGCGCTGAAGTTCGACATCTCGCTGAACGCGACGACCTGGATCGGTCGTATCGGTCTGCTCGTGGCCCCGCCGGTGGCGTACTTCCTCACCTACCGGTTCTGCATCGGCCTCCAGCGCAGCGACCGGGCGGTGCTCGAGCACGGCATCGAGACCGGCGTGATCAAGCGCCTGCCGCACGGTGAGTACATCGAGGTGCACCAGCCGCTCGGCCCGGTCGACGAGCACGGCCACCCGATCCCGCTGGCATACCAGGGCGCCCCGGTGCCCAAGAAGATGAACCAGCTGGGTTCGGCGGGCAAGCCGGGCACCGGTAGCTTCCTGCGCCCCGACCCGCACGAGGAGTCGGAGCGGAACTTCGAGCTCGACCACGCCGAGGAACACCGGCAGCTGGCGGTGCTCCAGAAGGCCCAGGAGAAGGCCAACGGCAAGCACGGCCACTGAGCCACGGTAGGCGGGAAGGCCCCGAGTCGACTACGACTCGGGGCCTTCCCCTTTTTCGAACACAAGGCCCCGAGTCCGGAACCGGGGCCTGTCACCTGGGGGCCTCAGCGCCTGCGCGCGGCTTCGATGGCCTCGAATTTGGCGTAGTTGTGGCGGGCGTCGGCGAGCGCGTCGTGCGCGTCCGGCGGGACCGGCGGCAGTGCGGGGCGGCCGTGTGCCTCCCAGTGCTGGCGCAGTTCGTTGGTGTAGCGGGGGAGGGCGGTGGGTAGGTCGACCATCGAACCCCAGAGCTGGCACAGCGCCACGTGGTCGTAGGCGCCGACCCAGGCCCACAGCTCCGGCTGCACGGAGGGCCGCGGAATCAGGAACTTGTAGAGGTCGTCGCGGATCTGTTCGCGGCTGCGCCAGCGCGGCGAGGCGGGCGGAGGTAGCTGCGGAAGCACGAACTTGCGCACCCACGGCCCCGCGCGCTCGGGGTCGAATTCGGTGGACACCGCGTAGTATTCGCGGCCGTCCTCGCAGACGACGCCGATGGACACCAGGTCGATGACGACCCCGTCCTCGATGAACTCGCAATCATAGAAATACCTCAGCGAGATCGACCTCTCCTCGATCGGGCGGGCGGTGGCATGTGCCGGTCGTTGTCACCCTATGCGGCGATGTGGGCGGCGTACGCGAGGGGCTACCGCGGGTGGGGATCGCCCACACCTCCGGGGATCGATATCCACCCCTACCTCTGCTGTCTGCACGACCGCGCGGTCCGTATTCTGAACTCGTGAACTGGACCGTCGACGTACCCATCGATCGCCTGCCGGAACTGCCACCGCTGCCCGCCGAGCTGCGCCGGAGATTGGACGAGGCGCTGGCCCGGCCCGCGCTACAGCAGCCGTCGTGGGATCCCGAACAGGCGGCGATGATGCGCACCGTGCTGGAGAGCGTGCCGCCGATCTGCGTCCCTGCCGAGGTGGAGGAGCTGCGCGGCCAGCTCGCCGAGGTCGCGCGGGGCGAGGCGTTCCTGATGCAGGGCGGTGACTGCGCGGAGACGTTCGCCGACAACACCGAACCGCACATCCGCGGCAATATCCGCACGCTGTTGCAGATGGCCGTGGTGCTGACCTACGGCGCCAGCCTTCCCGTGGTGAAGGTGGCGCGCATCGCGGGCCAGTACGCGAAGCCGCGCTCCTCCGACACCGATGCGCTCGGTCTGAAGTCCTACCGGGGCGACATGGTGAACGCGCTGGTGGCCGACGAGAAGATGCGCGAGCACGACCCGTCCCGCCTGGTGCGCGCCTACGCCAACGCCAGCGCGGCGATGAACCTGGTCCGCGCGCTGACCAGCGCGGGCATGGCCGACCTGCACAAGGTGCACGACTGGAACCGCGACTTCGTCGCGCAGTCCCCGGCGGGCGCGCGGTACGAGGCGCTGGCCGAGGAGATCGACCGCGGTCTCGCGTTCATGACCGCCTGCCGCGTGAACGACCCCAGCTTGCAGTCGGCCCGCATCTACGCCAGCCACGAGGCGCTCGTTCTCGATTACGAGCGCGCCATGCTGCGTCTGAGCGAGCACCCGGTCTCGGGCGAGCCGGTGCTCTACGACCTGTCGGCGCACTTCCTGTGGATCGGTGAGCGCACCCGTCAGCTCGACGGCGCGCACATCGCGCTGGCGGAACTGCTCGCCAACCCGATCGGCCTCAAGATCGGCCCGACCACCACACCGGACCAGGCCGTGGAGTACGTCGAGCGGCTGGATCCGAACAACGAGCCGGGCCGCCTCACCATCGTCTCGCGCATGGGCAACGCCAAGGTCCGCGACGTGCTGCCGCCCATCATCGAGAAGGTGCAGGCGACCGGCCACCAGGTGATCTGGCAGTGCGACCCGATGCACGGCAACACCCACGAGGCCTCCACCGGCTTCAAGACCCGCCACTTCGACCGCATCGTCGACGAGGTGCAGGGCTTCTTCGAGGTGCACCGCGCGCTCGGCACCCACCCCGGCGGCCTGCACATCGAGTTGACCGGCGAGGACGTCACCGAGTGCCTCGGCGGCGCCCAGGACATCTCCGATCTGGACCTGTCCGGCCGCTACGAGACCGCCTGCGACCCGCGCCTGAACACCCAGCAGTCGCTGGAGCTGTCGTTCCTGGTCGCCGAAATGCTGCGCTGAGGTCGAAACACCGCGCGGGTAGGTCTAATTCGATACATCGAGATCCGCACTGTCGTCCTGGCAGTGCGGATCTCTTTGCGCAGTCAGCTGTTTCGACGCTTTCGAACCAAATCGCCGCGAGCGCGGTAGCTCTCAGCCCCGCGTCGCGTCGAAGCGCGCGCGCAACTGCTCCGAATCGTTCAACTCGCCGAGGACCGCATAGAGCAGGTCGCGCCGTTCCTCGGGCAGGTCGGCGAACATCTCCTCGTGCACCTCGCGCAGGGCGGTCTGGATGCCCGCGAGCGTTTCGCCGCCCTTGTCGGTGAGGATGACCAGGTAGCGCCTGCGGTCGCCGGGATCGCGTTGCCGCTCGGCGTAGCCGTGGCGTTCCAGGTCGTCGAGGGTGGAGACCATGGTGGCCGCGTCGATGCGCAGGTAGCCGCCGAGTTCGGCCTGCGCCATGCCGCCGCGGTCGGCCAGCGCCTGGAGCACGCTGTAGTGCCGTACCCGCAGGCCGAGGCCGAGCAGACGTTCCTCGGCCAGCCGGAAGGCGACCTGTCCCATCTTCTGTAGCAGGCACACCGTGTGCGCCGCGATGGTCCCAGGAACCAGCGCCGAGTCTTCGGACATCGTTCACCTCCCGTCACATCATGCCCAGCGGCCGGTGCCCTTGACAAACCGTTGCGTCTATAAAAGGGTAGTAGAGCAAACGATTTGTTGAGCCAATTATATGCTTCGCTCAACACCGTGGCGCCGGGCGCACCGAATGCGCAGCCGCCGCCGACACCGAAAGGCACCTCATGACTCCACAGACTCTGTCCGGCCGCACCCTGGTGATGTCCGGCGGCAGCCGGGGCATCGGCCTGGCCATCGCACTCGCGGCCGCCCGGCGCGGCGCCAATATCGTGCTGCTCGCCAAAACCGATGTCCCGCACCCGAAGCTGGACGGCACCGTGCACACCGCGGCCGCGGAGATCGAGGCCGCGGGCGGATCGGCGCTCGCCGTGGTCGGCGACGTGCGCGACGAAGACTCGGTGCAGGCCGCCGTCGACCTGGCCGTCGACCGCTTCGGCGGCATCGACATCGTGGTCAACAACGCCAGCGCCATCGATCTGCAGGGCACCGAGACGTTGCCCGCGAAGAAGTTCGACCTGATGCAGCAGATCCAGCTGCGCGGCACCTTCCTGCTCACCCGCGCCGCGCTGCCACACCTGCGCAAGTCGGCGAACCCGCACGTGCTGTCGCTTTCGCCGCCGCTGAACCTGGACCCGAAGTGGCTCGGCGCGCACCCGCCCTACATGCTGGCCAAGTACGGCATGACCCTGCTGACGCTCGGTGTGGCCAACGAACACCGCGAGTCGGGCATCGCCGCGAACTGCCTGTGGCCGGAGACGCTCATCGCCACCGCCGCGGTGCGCAACCTGCTCGGTGGGGAGGAGGTGGCCGCGACCGCGCGCACCCCGGAGATCGTCGCCGACGCCGCGGCGCTGATCCTGGAGAGCCCGGCCGCGACGACCACCGGCAACACCTACCTGGACGTGGAAGTCCTCGCCGCCCACGGCATCACGGATCTGTCCGGCTACGGCCCGAGCGGCGAGCTCGGCTACGACATCTTCGTCGACCCGCCCGCCTGAACCGAAACACATCGCACCACTGGAGTATTCATGCCTCACCTACGCCGCGAAGACGCCGTCTTCGTGCTCGATCTCGGCGAACCGGATCAGCTCGACACCGAGAACCGCTTCACCCCCGGATGGATGGACGCCGTCCACGCCTGCCTCGACGAAGTGCAGGCAGCCGACGGGCCGAAGGCGCTGGTCACCACCGGATCGGGCAAGTTCTTCTCCAACGGTTTCGAGCCCGAGCGGTTCCTGCGGCCGGACGTCGCCGACTACCTGATGGCCGGACAGCGGGTGTTCGAGCGCCTGCTGACCTTCCCCGCGCCGACCGTCGCGGCGGTCCAGGGGCATGCGTTCGGTGCGGGCGCGATCCTCGCCATGGCCCACGACGGGCGGGTCATGCGCGGTGATCGCGGCTTCTTCTGCCTGCCCGAGATCACCTTGCCACTGGCCGCATCCGACGACGGCCTCGTCATCCCCGGCGGCATGGCCGACTTGCTGACCGCTCGGCTGGGGCCCGCCGCGCACGAGGCGATGCTGACCGGCCGCCGCTACGGCGGGCCCGACGCGCTGGCCGCGGGCATCGTGGACGCGGTCGAGGAGCACGATCGGGTGCTGTCGGTCGCGCTGGCCAGGGCGGGCGCGCTGGCAGGTACCGCGGGTCCCGCGCTCGCGGCGATGAAGCGGTGGATGTACCGCGATGTCGTCGCCGCGCTCGGCAAGGTCACGCTGACCCTCTAGGGCCTAGCGGCGCGGCCGACACCGCCGACCGATGGCCGCCGACGCAGTCGCCGGTGGCTCAGGGCAGTGCGGTGAGGGTGACCGTGCTCCCCGGCTGGACCTTGGCCGACGCGCCGGGGCTCTGGCCGATGACCACGGAGTTGTCCGACGGGGTCAGCTGCTGGACCTGGACGCGCAGGCCGAGGCCCTCCAGCTTCTGGCGGGCCTCGCCGACGCTGTCGCCGACCAGCAGCGGCAGTTTGACCGCGTTGGAGACGATCAGCGCGACGCCCTCGCCCGAGTTCACCGTGCTGCCCGCAGCCGGGTCGGTGCCGATGACCTCGTCGGCCGCGATAGCCTTGTCGTATTCGGAGCGAGTCTCACGAACCTTGATGCCCGCCGCGCTGAGCGCCGCAACGGCTTCTTCGGTGGTCTTGCCGCGTACGTCCGGCACCTTCACCGGCTGCGCGCCGTTGCTGCGGTAGACCTTGACCTGTCCGCCCGTCGGCAGCACCGTGCCCGGCGCGGGCTCGACCTTGGCCAGCGAGCCCTTGGGCGCCTGACTGCCGACCTCGCCCGCGTCGACGGGCTGGAGTCCGGCGTCCTTGATGAGCTGGTTCACCTTGCGCACGTCGTCACCGGGATTGATGTCGGGCACCCGAGGCTTGCCGCTGGAGACCAGCACCGACACCGTGGAGCCCTTGGTGAGCTTGGATCCGGCCGACGGGTCGCTGCCGACCACGCCCCCCACCGGGATGGTGTCCGAGGCCTTCTGCCTGATCTCGGTTTCGAAGCCCGCCTCCTGGAGCTTCGCGGTGGCCTGCTCGCTGCTCAGCCCCGCGATCGGCGGCACCGGCTCGTAGCGGCCCGCGCCGAACCACCAGCCGCCGATACCGACGACCAGCGTGAGGATCGCGACGATCGCCACCCACAGCAGCGTGGTCCGGCGCGACTTGCGCCGGTCGTCGTCGTACGGCTGATACGGCGGTTGGCGCAGGCCGCTGGTCTGCGGGTCGTAGTCGGAAGGCGGCCCGTACTCCCCGGACGGTCCGTAGTCGGGAACCCGCGGTCGCGCCGCGGTGACCACCTTGGTGTGCTGCGTCGCCTGCGGTGTGTGCGGGTCCGGCGCGGGGGCGGGACGCGACGGTGCGGGTCGGCCGCCGTGATCGGGCAACGCGCGGAAGCTCGCGCTCAGATGCTCGGCCGACTCTCGGGGCGCGGGCACCCGGTAGGGCGGCAGATTCAGCTCCGCGGCGATCGAGCGCAGCTGCGCGGCCATCTCGTTGGCGTCGGCGAAGCGGTGCGCGGGCTCCCGGTTGGTCGCGCGGGCCACCAGCTCGTCGAACTCCGGCGGAACGCCCGAGATGAACTGGCTCGGGCTCGGCACGTCGTTCTCGATCCGCTGATACGCCACCGATATCGAGGTGTCGCCGGTGAACGGGACCCGGCCGGTGAGCAACTCGAAGATCAGTACGCCGAACGAGTACACGTCGCTGCGCGAGTCGGCGGTGCCGCTGGTCACCTGCTCGGGGGAGAGGTAGGCGGCGGTGCCGAGGATGACGCTCGCCGAGGTGGTCGTCGCGGCGGCCACCGCGCGCACCAGGCCGAAGTCGGCGATCTTCACCTCGCCGGAATCGGAGATGAGCACGTTCTCCGGCTTGACGTCGCGGTGCACGAGGCCGGCGGAGTGCGCGACGCCGATCGCGGCGAGCACCGGTTCGGCGACGGCGCGCACGGCGTGCGGCGGCATCGGTCCACGTTCGCGCAGCAGCTCGCGCAGGGTGCCGCCCTCGACGAGCTCCATGATCAGGAACGGATGGTCGCCGTCCACGCCTTGGTCGTACACCGCCACCAGCGACGGATGCTTGAGCTTGGCGACGGCGCGGGCCTCGAACTCGAACCGGGAAAGGAACTGCGGATCAGCGGCAAACTTGGGGTCCATCACCTTGATCGCGACCGGACGGTCCAAGCGGGTGTCCTCGCCGCGGAAGACCATCGACATCCCGCCCCGAGCAATCGGCGCGTCAATCCGGTAGCGCCCTTCCAGCATCTGCCCGATCAAGTGATGTCCTCCGGCTTTCACAAAAGTGCTCACCCCTCGCTTGTGACGCGAACAGCGACAGGCCGCCCCGTGCGGCCCCCACGATCGTAACCGTGCCGAGCGGCCGAACCGGTCTGTCGCCCGGGTGTCACACGACGCGCGCCGCCACACCGTCTACCGTTGTGCGGGTGAGTGCATTTCCCTGCAGCGAGGATGTCCTTCCGGATTCCGTGGCCGTGCTGCCGCTGCCCGAGGTGGCCGACCGCCTCGGGATCGTGGTGACGCGGGTGCACCAGATGCTGCGTGACCATCAGCTCCTCGCCCTGCGCCGCAATGGAGTGGCGAGTGTTCCGGAGGTCTTCTTCGACGACACCGGCGCGGTCGTCAAGCCCCTACCCGGGCTGATCACCGTCATGAAGGACGCCAAGTACACCGACGAGGAGATCCTCGAGTGGATCTTCACCGACGACGCCAGCCTTCCCGGCAAGCCCATCGACGCGCTGCACGGCCCGCTCGCCCGTGAGGTGCTGCGCCGCGCCGCCGCCGACCCCTTCTGAACTCCAGGTTTCGCACGCCGCGCAGGGCCGGTGGCGCTGTGCGGCGTGCGAACGACACCGCACGGGAAGTCACCGTCGACGGCGGTGGAACGCGCCCGCCACGAATTCGGTACCCGCGACGAGCAGCCGCCGCCCGGTCGGCACCACCGCTCGCCCCTGGAACACCGCGTACCCGGATTCCTCGATCCGGTCGAGAATTCCCGCGTAGAGCGCGCTCGCCGCGCGAATGGCGGGGCGGACCCGCGGGTTCAGCAGGTCGATCCCCGGATCGGCGGTGCGGTAGACGCCGCGGTTGATCGCTATCAGATGCGCCAGCGCGCGGCGTACCCGCGGATCGGTGCGGCCGGTGTGGCGGCAATGGGCGAGCAGGTCGTCGTCCACGCCGAAGGCAGCCAGGTGGTCGCCGGGCAGGTAGACGCGGCCGCGATCGAGATCCTCGCCGATATCGCGCAGGAAGTTGGTGAGCTGGAACGCCTCGCCGAGCGCGGCGGCCGCGGGTTCGGCCTCGGCGGGCGGCGCGACGGTGCCGAGCACCGGAAGCAGCTGCAAGCCGATGGCGGCCGCCGAGCCGCGCATGTACTCGCGCAGCTCGGCCAGCGTGGCGTAGCGAGTGCGGAAGTGCGGCGTGCCGGGGACGTCCATGCGCATGGAGTCCAAGAAGGTCCAGAAGTGCGCGGGATCGATGGCGTAGCGGTCGACGGTGTCGGCGAGCGCGGCCAGCACCAGGGCGCGTAGCGGCGGGACCGGTTCCGTGGGTGTGCGGTGATCGAGGGCGACGCGCAGTTGTTTCTCGATCAGGTCGAGTTCGGCCGCGGGGCTCGATTGCCGTGTCTTCGCCGGACTCTGGCGCGATGTCTCCGCTGGATTCGGCTGCCGTCCATGGCTCGCGTCCGCGTGGTCGACGATGTCGTCCACCATCCGCGCGAAGGCGTAGAGCGCGTGCACGGCGGGTCTTCGCGGAGCCGACAACAGCCTGGTCGCGAGGAAGTACGTGCGGCCGTGCTCGGCGGCGATCGCCCGGCACGCGCGGTAGGCGTCCGCTAGGCGAATCTCCGCCTCGGCTCGAGCTGTTCCCGCGAGATCGGACGAGATGCCAGGCCGAGCTTCGGTCGTGTCGAGCGGGCCGCGGCCGACACCGGCTAGGTCTGAGTCCTTCCCGGGTCTCGCGGTGCTCATGGTCGCGAAGCGGTGGCCGCGACTTCACTCCGCGGGGTCTCCGCCTGCGGCGTGGAACGCAGCCGCAGTGGATCCACCGTGCGCAGCGAGAGCGCGGCGACGACCGCGGCGAACGTCGCCGCGGCCACGTGCCAGAAGTTGTACAGACCGATCGATCCGTCCGGCTGGAAAACCAGCATCAGCCAGGTACACAGGCCGACGAGCACCATGAGCGTCGTGGTGGACAGCGCGAACGCGGCGGCCAGCGCCAGCGGCCACGAGTAGTACCAGGGCAGCGCGGCGGGGGAGAGGATGACGATGCCGACGAACGCGATGAGGATGCCGAACACCGCCTCGCGCTCGCTGTGCCGGAACCGCCACCAGGTCCACACCAGCACCGCGACCAGTGCGAGCGCGCACAGCGCGCGGGTCACGGTGAGCACCGATTCCATGCGCAGCGGGGTGATCCAGGTGGTGGTGTGCGCCATGATCGTCGGCAGCGACAGCCAGTTGATGATCTTCTTCGAGCCCGACAGCGCGGTCAGCCAGCCGATGCCGACGCCCGCGATGGCCGACGCCGCGACGAACACCGCCGCGAACACGCTCAGTCCCAGGCCCGCGATCTTGGCGAACGTCATGGCCGGATGCGGCATGTCCGGTCCCGCCTTCGCGGCGTCCGGGGCGCCGTTGGCCGGGGTGGAGTTCGGATCGGCCGGTGCGTTCGGGTCCGCGGCCGCGCGTTCGGCGGCGCGGCGTTCCCGCTCGTGCAACATCCAGATCCAGACGAGGAACGGCAGCGCGATGCCCGCGGTGGCCTTGATCGCCACGCCGATCGCGACGACGACGATGCCCGCCACGTGGTGGCGCTCCAGCACCAGCGCGATGCCCGCGCACATCAGGCCGACCATCAGCATCTCGTTGTGCACACCGCCGATGAGGTGGATGAGCACCAGCGGGTTGAGCACCGCGAGCCACAGCGCCACCGTCGGCTTGCCGCCGAGATGTTTGGTCAGATACGGGACCGCCCACATCATCAGCGCGAGACCGGGCAACATCACGAAGCGCAGCGCGATGGTGCCCGCGACGACGTTGTCGCCGGTGATGGCGGTGATGGCGCGGCCGAGCAGCAGGAACACCGGGCCGTACGGCGCGGTGGTGGTGGTCCAGACGGGGCTCACATTGTCCAGCAGCACACCGGGATTCGCGACGGGACCCACCTGGTAGGGATCGAAACCGTCGCGCAGCAGCGCGCCCTGGGCCAAGTAGGAGTAGGCGTCGCGGCTGAACATCGGCACCGCGAAGAGCAGCGGGAAGATCCAGATGCCGACGATCGCGCGCAGTTCGTTCAGCGTCACCGCCGCGCCCGCCCGGTTGCCGAGCCCGAGTGTGGTGCGGCCCAACCGAACCCACGCGGTGATCATCAGCAGCACGCCGACCCAGATGAGCATGCTCGACAGCGCGTAGCCGTGCCCGAACCGCAGCCAGGACAGGTTCATCGCCTCGAGCAGCGGATCGCGCTGGCGTACGCTGCCCGCGCCGAGACCGCCGAAGGTGATCATCACCGCACCGAAGAAGCCGAGCAGCGCGGCGTGGCCCTCGGGACTGCGCGCGAAATCGGCGTAGGTCTGCATCCGGTCCCGGATGTCGTTCCGGTCGGCGCCGTCGCCGGAGTATCGCGCTGTGCTGGATCCGGTGGCGCTCGAGGTGCCGCGACTCGACGCGCGACGCGCGGTGTCGGTCGGCGTGGCGGCTGCGGCGCTCGTCTCGGGGGGATGCATGTCGTGTCGGTCCCCCCGGCAAGGTCGGCGGTCGCAACCGCGAGTGAATAGGTCGGCGATCAGTTTAATGGTTCGCGCGGAACACTATCCCGCTGGTACGCGCGGTTCATCCCGGAGATCGGCCGCGGCGCCGGTAATGCGGTTTGCCGCCAGTTTCCCGGAGAGCAGCGCCGTCGGCACGCCGACGCCCGGCGTGGTGCCGCAACCGGCGATAACCACATTGTCGCTGAAACGCGGGAAATTCCGCGGTCGGAACGGACCGGTCTGCCGGAAAAGGTGGGCGACGGAGAACGGCGTGCCCGCGATCATCCCCTGCGCCAGCCAGGTCGCCGGGGTGTCCAGGTGATCGACGGTGAAGTGTTGGGCGATCCCGCGGTAGCCGCGCGTCTCCAGTACCTCGAGCAGTTCGCGTAGGTAAGGGCCCGCCAACCGGTCCCAGTCGAGCGGGGCGCTCGCCAGGTTGGGGCAGGGCGCGAGCAGCGAGAACGGCTCGTGCCTGCCGTCGGGCCGGTCGATGTAGAGCGTGGGATCGGTCAGCGCGGGGCGGGTCAGCAGCAGCGACGGGTCGCGCATCAGCCGTCCGCGCGCGGTGAGCCTGCCGCCGCGGCGCGGCGCGACGGCGATCTCGTCGAAGGTGGTTTCCCACGCCGCGCCGAAATCGATGGTGTGGTGCGCCTGCACCGGCCAGCTCGCGGCGACGTCGGCCGGAATCGTGCCGTGCGCGACCACGGCGGACGGCGCGGCCCGCAGTCCCCGTCGGCGGCGCACGCCGAAGCGTTCGATCGAGCCGAGATCCGCGGTGAGGACCACCGCGTCGCAGTCGACCGTGCGTCCGTCGGTGGTGCGCACCCGGCGGGCGCGTCGGCCTTCGTACTCGATCCCGGCCACCTCGGTGTTCAGGTGCAGCGTCCCGCCCGCGGCGGTGAACGCCTCGGCCATGGTGGCGGCGATGGCGCGCATCCCGCCTTCGGGGAAGTAGACGCCGAGCGAGGTGTCCATGTGCGGGATCGCGCCGTAGACGGCGAGCGCGTCGGCGGGCGCCATGCCCGCGTAGAGCGCCTGGAAGGTGAACAGCCGAGCCAGTCGGCGGTCGGTGAGTATCCGGCCGACGCGCGGTCCGAGTCTGCCGAACCCGCCGAGCCGCACCAGTTCGAGCAGCGCGGCGCGTTTGCGCGGAGAGCGCACCATGTCGAGCGGCGAGTCGAAGTTGGTGTCCATGAATTCGGTGAACTCGGCGCGGTAGACACGTGCCAGCCAGTCCCGCAGCTGTCGGTAGCGGCGCGCCTCGTCGCGGCCGCAGGTGCGGGCGACCTCCTCGGCCATCGCGTCCGGGTCCGCGAACACCCGGATGGTGGAATCGTCGGCGAAGCGGGCGTGATAGCTCGGCGCGAGCCGGTGGATGCGCAGCGGTGTCGGGCCCGACTCGAGGGTCCGGCCCACCGCGGCCAAGGCGTCGGTGATCAGTTCCGGAAGCGTCAGCACCGTCGCGCCGTTGTCGATCTCGTAATCGGGCCCCCGGTACCTGCCGACCCGGCCGCCGGGATGATCGGCCCGTTCCAGCAGCGTGACCGACCGCCCCGCGCCGGTGAGATACAGCGCGGCGGCAAGCCCGGACAGGCCCGCGCCCACGACGACCACCCGATCGGTCGGTCCCGCAACGGTTTTCATCTGACTTCTCCTCGACCGCCGGGCACGGCGGTACTGCACACGACACTCTGCCTCGGCCCGCGCCGCGTCCGTTCCAGTGGAACGCGGCCGTTCGCACGCCGCGGCGGGCCGGTGCGGCGTGCGTTTCGCGCACCACGATGATTCCCGTGCCTGCCGGTCGGTAGGTGGATCGCTACGCGGTGCGCGCCGCCGGTCGCCTCGCGACGTCCGGCGTTGAAAGACGGAGATTCAGTCCTCGGCCGACTCGGTGTCCCGCGGCGCCGAGCACGCGCGGGGGACACGGACGCCGCGCCGGGTCGGCAGAGCGGCGCCGAGAATCAGTCGACGTTCGGTCAGCGCGGCGGTGGACTTCCCGCGGCGCTTGGCGGTGCTGCGCGGGGCCGGTCCTGCGCCGACGGCGATCACGCGATCGGCTGGTCCCACAACGGCTTTCATGCGGTCCTCCTGGTTGCGGCCAGTGCCATGCCGCGTAGTTGCTCTTTGGCGGCGGGGGTGGCCGAGCTGGAATCGATGGCGGCTAGGCCGCGGTCGGTGAGGTCGGCGATGCGGTGTTCCACGTCGTCGACGGCGCCGAGCTCGGTGAGCACGGCGCGCAGGCGCGTAACGTCCTCGGCGCCGAGATCGGTGCCGATGCTGGTGCGCAGCAGGTGCGCGGCGGACGGATCGGTGGCGTCGGCGCGGCGCAGCGCCTCGGCGAGCAGCACGGTGCGCTTGCCCTCGCGCAGGTCGTCGCCGGAGGGTTTGCCGGTGACCTCCGGATCGCCGAACACGCCGAGCAGGTCGTCACGCAGCTGGAAGGCGATCCCGATGTCGGTGCCGAAGGTGCGGTAGGCCGCGATCAGGTCCGGGTCGGCGTCGGCGATGGCGGCGCCCAGGTGCAGCGGGCGCTCCACGGTGTAGGCGGCGGTCTTGTAGCGGTTGATGCGCAACGCGGCATCCACCGACTCGTCGCCGACCGCTTCGCCGTTGATGTCGAGCAGCTGCCCACCGAGCACCTCGGTGCGCATCATCGCCCAGACCGGCGCGAACCGCGCGAGCGCCGCCGGGTCGAGACCGGAGGCGTGCACCAGGTCGTCGGCCCAGGCCAGGGCGAGATCGCCGATCAGGATCGCGACGCTGACGCCGAAGTGCGCGGCGTCGCCCGCCGAGCCGCGCTCGCGGTGGCGCTGCTCGAAATCGACGTGCACCGTGGGGAAACGGCGGCGGGTGCGCGAGGAATCGATGATGTCGTCGTGGATCAGCGCGCACGCCTGCACCAGTTCGAGCGCCGAGCAAGCGGCGAGCACCGCACCAGCTTCCGCGCTGTCCGGGTCGCCGCCCGCGCCGAGCCAGCCGGTCCAGGCGAACGCGGGCCTGGTGCGCTTGCCGCCGCGGAGCACGAACATCTCCAGCGCGTCGGCGGCGTCGACGAAGACCGGGCCGAGCGGCTCGACGATCGGCCGCCGGGTGGCGAAGAACGCGGTGAGCCGGTCCTGCACGGCGGCGACGAAGTCGGGCGTGCCGGGACTCGGCGTCCGTGGCGCGTCGGCGACGGACGTTGCCGGGGTTCTTGTCGGAGTACCGGGTCCGGCGGACAGAGGAACCTCCAGGGTCACGGGTGTGGTCGCGCCGGTCGAGCGCGACTGGTTCGTTGTGTGGGCGAGCGCGCGTCACCGCCGCCCGGTTCGGCGCGATCGCGGCGCACGTCCGGTCCGGCCGCAGCGATAGTGGTGCCGTATCAGAGAATACGCGGCCTTTCGATCCCGTCGTCGACCAACCTCCACGCCGGGAAATCCCGTGCCGACACGGCCGTACGGCCGTCCCACTACACTGAACCGGTGACTTTCGATTCCGTGCGGGGACGTTCGACCCCAGGGCGACCGTCCCCGACGCCACCGATCGTCTCGGGAACACCTTCGGTCGTGCAGAGCTTGCAGGTGCATTCCGGCCGGATGGTGCCGTTCTCCGTCGAGTTCAACCCGCCGCGCGACGCCGCGGGCGAGGCTCGGCTCTGGCGCGCGGTACGCGAGTTCGAGCGCATGCATCCGGCGTTCGTGTCGATGACGTACGGCGCGGGCGGTTCCACCAAGGATCGCACCGTGCGGGTGACCGGTGAGCTCGCGCAGGAGACCACCCTGCTGCCGGTGGCGCACCTGACCGCCGTCGGGCACAGCGTGGCCGAGCTGCGCTCACTGGTCGGCGCGTACGCCGACTCCGGCATCCGCAACATCCTGGTGCTGCGCGGCGACCCGCCCGGCGACCCGCTCGGCGAGTGGCACAAGCACCCGCAGGGCGTGGAGTACGCCGAGGAACTGGTCCGCATCGTGCGCGATCTCGGCGATTTCCACGTCGGCGTCGCCTCGTTCCCGCAGGGGCACCACCGCTCGCCGGACCTGGACTCCGACACCGCCTACCTGGCCGCGAAACTGCGTGCGGGCGCGGAGTATTCGATCACCCAGATGTTCTTCGAGGTCGACCACTACCTGCGTCTGCGGGATCGGGTCGTCGCGATGGATCCGGTCGAGGGCGCCAAGCCGATCATCCCGGAGCTGATGCCGATCACCTCGCTGCGCACCGTGGCGAGGGCCGAGGAGTTGTGCGGTCGCGAGCTGCCCGCCTCGGTGCTGGAGCGGCTGCGCAAGGCGGCGGGCGACGGTCCGGAGGAGGACCGGGCGGCGGTCCGCGAGGTCGGCATCGAGATCGCCACCGAGATGGCGCAGCGGCTGATCGACGAGGGCGCGCCGTGCCTGCACTTCATCACGCTGAATTTCGCCAAGGCGACGAGCGAGGTGCTGACGAACCTCGGCTACGGTGTCACCGCCGCGCCCATGAGCGCCTGAAGAATGCCCCGCCGACCCGGCGGGGCATTCGCGTATCAAGCCGCCCGCGCCGCCCGTGACCCCCACGCCTCGGCCAGCAGCCGATGGGATTCCAGCCGGTCCGCGTGATCGTGCGTGACGCTGGTCACCAGCAGTTCGTTCGCGCCGGTCACCCGTTGCAGCGCGGCGAGCCGTTCCACCACCGTGCCCGGCGACCCGACGAACTGGGTCGCCAGCCGATCGTCCACCAGCCGCAGCTGGTCCGGGGTGAGCGGACCCGCGGTCTCCGGTGCGAGGAACTCGGTCGCGCCCGTTCCGGCGCGAATGCCGTACACCCAGTGCCCGTAGCCCGCGGCCAGTCGCTCGGCCTTCGCGTCGTCGGCGGCGACGACCACGTCGGCCGAGACCACCACGTACGGCTCGGCCAGGTACTCGGACGGACGGAACGCCGCGCGGTAGGCGGCGACGGCGTCCAGCGCGGTCCCCGGCGCCACGTGATAGGCCGCGGCGAACGGCAGACCGAGACGGCCGGCGAGTTCGGCGCTCTCGCCGCCCGAGCTGCCGAACAGCCACAGCTGCACCTGTGCGTTCTCACCCGGCGTCGCGTGCAACGGGATGCCGTCCGCGCTGGTGTAGGTGCCCGCGAGCAGGGCGCGCACCTCGTCGAGCTGGTCGGCGAAGTCCGGCGCCTGTGCGCCCGGCTGTTGCAACGCGCGCAGCGATGCCAGGTAGCGGGACCGGTCGACGATGCGACCCGGATCGAACGGCGGCGGGATCACCACGCCGTCCCGGATCTCGGTGCGCCCGGTGGCGGTGTCGACCACCGGGCGCCCGCCCTTGGGATGTTCCGGCTCCGAACCGAATTGAGCCCGCCGATGCCCCGAACGCCCGAGCCCGAGGTCCAGACGTCCGGGATACAGGGCGTCGATGGTTCCGAACGCCTCGACGATCGACGCCGAGGTGTGGTGGCCGATCTGCACCGCCGCCGAACCCACCCGAATCCGGGAGGTGTTGGCCGCGACCAGCCCGATCAGGGTGATCGAGCTGGAACTGGCCACCGCGACGAAGTGGTGTTCGGCGAGCCAATACCGGTGGTAGCCCCACTGTTCGGCGCGCTGGGCCAGTTCGACGGTGTTGCGCAGCGCCTGCTGCGCGGTCGAACCGGCGCTGATCGGAGCCAGGTCGAGGATGGAGAGGGGGACCGTCACGCCTGCCCCTTTCCGAGCCGCGGATCCTGCTCGCCCGCCTCGATGGCCACCCGCAGCCGGTTCTGCACGGGCGCCACCGGGCAGGTGGCGAAATCGGTGAAGGCGCAGGGCAGATTGGCCGCCCGGTTGAAGTCGAGCAGCACCGCGCCGTCGGCGTCGGGCACTGCGATGCTCAGTGACCTGGCCGCGGTGTAGGTGGTGACGCCGCTGGTGGCGTCGGTGAACAGGACGCGCAGTTCGGCACCGGCCTGGAACGCGACTACGCGCTCGGTGACCGCGCCGAGGGTGAATTCGATGGTGCCCGTGGCGGTGTGGTGATGTTCGAGGCCGTCGACCACGGCCGCGGTGACGACGTCCTGCGGCTCGGCGAACGCCTCGAAACGGCCGGGCACGATCCAGCGCTGATCCGGCTGGTACGCGGGAATGCCCGTGAACGCGGCCAGCGACGGGGCGGCAGGGTCGTGGACCCGCACCGCGTAGCGCCCGGTGCGCCGGATGACCTCGAGCACGCGCTGTTCGTGGCGCACCTCGAGTCCCGGCGCGCCTTCGGCGGGGGTGAGGATCTGCACGCCGGCGATGCCGGTGCCGTCGAAGACGAGCCGGTCGGCCGGTTGGGCGGTGATGAACACCTTGTTGTCGGTGACCCACCAGGTGCCGGGCAGGCCGGGCAGCCGTTCGGGTTGGTCGGTGAGCCAGTGCAGCGCGGTCAGGCTCAGGAAGCCGAGCCGGTCGCGCAGCCGGTCCTCCCTGGCGTCGTGCCAGGCGGCCCACTCGGAGTCGAAAGTGGTTGCGGTGGTTGCGGTCATAACGCTCTGGCTCCTTCGTGGACGGATGTGCGGTGACGTGGATGACGCAGGCCGAGATGGTCGCGCAGGGTGTCGCCGGTGTACTCGGTGCGGAAGCTGCCGCGCTCTTGTAGCTCCGGGACGACGCGGTCGACGAACTCGTCGAGCCCGCCGGGGGTGAGATGGGGGACGAGGATGAAACCGTCGGCGGCGTCGGTCTGCACGTATTCGTCGATGCGCTCGGCGACCTCGGCGGGGGTGCCGACGAACTGCTGGCGCGCGGTGACCTCGATGATCAGCTCGCGGATGCTGAGCTTCTCGGCCTCGGCCTTGGCGCGCCACGCCTCGGCGACCGCGCGCGGATCCTTCGCGTGACGCACCCGTCCCCTGGTGATGTTCACGTCGCCGGAGGGATCGACGTCGGGCAGCGGTCCGTCCGGGTCATAGCCGGAAAGATCACGGCCCCAGACCTGTTCGAGGAACGCGATGGCGGTTTGCGGACCCACCTGCTGGTAGCGGATGTGCCTGGCCCGGTCCTCGGCCTCGGTGGCGGTGTCGCCGAGCACGAAGGTGGCGGCGGGCAGGATCTTCAGTTCGTCGGGTCCGCGGCCGTATTTGGCCAGGCGGCCCTTCATGTCGGCGTAGAAGGTGCGTCCGGCCTCGAGGGTGCCGTGGCCGGTGAAGATGGCGTCGGCGGTGGCGGCGCCGAATTCGCGGCCGTCGTCGGAATCGCCCGCCTGCAACAGCACCGGATGGCCCTGCGGGCTCGGTGGCAGGACGAAGCGCGCGGCGATGTCGAATTGCGCGCCGCGGTGGCGGGTTTCGGGAATGTTCCTGGCGAACACGCCCGCGTCGCGATCGATGACCAGCGCGTCGGCGGGCCAGCTGTCCCACAGCGCGCGCGCCACCTCGATGGTCTCGGCCGCGCGGCGGTAGCGGTCGGCGTGCTCCAGATATCCACCGCGGCGGAAGTTCTCGCCGGTGAACGCGTCGGAGGAGGTGACGACGTTCCACGCCGCGCGTCCGCCGGACAGGTGATCCAGCGACGCGAACTGCTTGGCCAGCTCGAACGGTTCGTTGTAGGTGGAGTTGATGGTGCCCGCCAGTCCGAGCTTCTCGGTGACACCGGCCAGCGCGTTGAGCACCGCGAAGGTGTCCGGTCTGCCGACCACGTCCAGATCGTGGATGCGCCCGAGGTGTTCGCGCAGCCGCAGACCTTCGGCGAGGAAGAAGAAGTCGAACAGGCCGCGCTCGGCGGTGCGGGCCAAGTGGACGAAGGACTCGAAGTCGATCTGGCTCTTGGACGCCGGATCGCTCCAGACCGTGGTGTTGTTCACCCCGGGGAAGTGCGCGGCCAGATGGACGGTCTTGCGCGGCTCGGCGGAACTCACGACGGTGTTCCTTCCTGAATCGTGGCGTAGCGGCTCGGCGGGCGCGGCAGATCGAGCCGCTCGCGCAGGGTGGTGGCCGGTGCGGGCGGGGCGGTCGGTAGGTGGCGCAGGGTGGCCTGGACCGCGAGCGGACGCAGCACCACTCCGTCGGCGGCATTTGAATCGGCGACGGCCGCAAGCAGTTCGCTGAGCGAGTCACCGGTGCCGATGTGACGAAGCGCCGAGCCGGTCGCCCTGGTGCCGACATGCGGCGCTGTGTGTTCGGCACCGCCTTGCGGCGCTGTGCGCTCGGCACCGCCTTGCGGCGCTGTGTGTTTGGCACCACCTTGCGGCGCGATGGGCTCGGCGCCGCCTCGCGACGAGGCGGGCGCGCCGGACAGCGGCGCGGTGGCCGACGCCGACCAGCGGTCCAGCTCGGCCAGTTCCGCGTACGCGCGCTCGGCGGTATCGGCCAGGTGGATATCGATGTCGATCAGCACCCGCACCGCGTCCGGGTCGCGATCCGCGCCGAGCAAGGCGCTGCGCAGCGCGGCCCGCCTGGCGTGCGCGGCGTCGAGATCCGGTGGGGCGACGCGGATCAGGTCGGCGCGGCGCACCGCGACCTGGATGCTCGGCCCTTCGTCGGCGCGGACCGCGACAATCGGTTGACCCTGCGGCGAGCGCGGCGTGATCGACGGCCCCTTCACCGAGAAGTTGTCGCCCGCGTAATCGATGTAGTGCAGCTTGTCTCTATCGATGAAGCGCCCGGTCGGCAAGTCGCGGATCTCCGCGTCGTCCTCCCAGGAATCCCACAGCCGGGTGACCACCTCGACGGCTTCGTCCGCCTCGTGCCACAGTGCCGCGGGGTCGCGAGCGCCCTTGCGGCCGAACGCCTTCGCCTGCTCGGCGCCCTCGGACACGGTGACCTCCCAGCCCGCACGGCCGAAGGTGGCGAAATCGAGACTGGCGATCGCCTTGGACAGGTGGAACGGCTCGGTGTGGGTGACCGGCGCCTGCGGCAGCAGACCGATGCGGTGCGTTGCGGCGGCGACCCGTGCCGCGATGGCGACCGCGTCGAGTCTGCCCTGTGCGGTCGCGGCGCCGCCTGGCTGCAACCCGAAAGAATCGGGCAGGAAAACCGCGTCCGCCCCGGCTTTTTCGACGGCGGTGATCGCGTCGACCCAGTACGCGGCGGTGAACAGGTCCTCGGCGCGCGAATCCCGGCGTCGCCACGACGCGGGATGCGCGCCGGTCCCGGTGAGTTCCACCGCGAGGAAGAAATCCGAATCCGGCATCATGCCGTCCTTTCCGTTGCGAAATCCACGCTCCCCGTGCGGACGGCGGGGATCGCGGCGAGCAGTTCCCTGGTGTAGTCGTGGCGCGGATCCGCGAAGAGGCGTGCGGTGCGGCCGTATTCGACGATGCGGCCGCGGCGCAGCACCGCCACGTGATCGCTGATCCGCCGCACCACGGCCAGGTCGTGCGAGATGAACAGGTAACTCAGGTCGAGCTCGGACTGCAGGCGGTCGAGGAGGTCGAGGATCTGCGCCTGCACCGAGGCGTCCAGCGCGGAGACCGGTTCGTCGAGCACCAGCAGGTCGGGGTGCAGTGCGAGCGCACGGGCGATGGCCACCCGCTGGCGCTGTCCGCCGGACAGTTCGGCGGGGCGACGCTCGGCGAAACGCTCCGGCAGCGCGACCTGCCCGAGCAATTCCCGCACCCGGTCGCGGCGGGCGGCACGATCGCCGATCCCATACGCGCGCAGCGGTTCCTCGATGATCGCGCCGACGCGCCAGCGCGGATCCAGTGAGGAGTACGGGTTCTGGTACACCACCTGGAACCGGCGCCGCAGCGCCCGTAGCCTGCCGCGGCGGGCCGCGAGCAGATTCTCGCCGTCGAAGACGACGCTGCCATGGTCGGCGTCGGTGAGCCGCAATGCGATCCGCGCGGTTGTCGACTTTCCGGAGCCGGATTCGCCCACCAGGGCCAGGGTTTCGCCGCGGCCGAGCTCGAATCCGATGCCGTCGACCGCCGTGACGGCGTCGCCGGAGCGGGTGTGGAAGCGCTTGCGCACCTCGCGCAGCACGAGCAGCGGTTCCCCCTCGCGCGGCCGTTCCGGTCGCGGCGGACCGGGAGCCAGGCTCGGCGACGAGCTCAGCAGCCGTTTGGTGTAGGGGCGGCGCGGCGCGGCGAGGATCTCCGCCGTCGGCCCGGACTCGACGACTTCGCCGCCCGCGAGCACCACCAGCCGATCGGCGCGTTCCGCGGCCATCGCCAGATCGTGGGTGATGAGCAGCACCGCCGTGCCGCGCGCGGCGGTGCGCTCGGCGAGCCGGTCGAGCACCCGGCGCGCCACCGTGGCATCCAGCGCGCTGGTCGGCTCGTCGGCGATGATCAGCTCCGGTCCGCAGGCCAGGGCGATGGCGATCAGTACCCGCTGGCGTTGCCCGCCGGACAGCTCGTGCGGATATTGATCCGCCCGCAGTTCCGGACGATCCAAGCCGACCTCGGTCAGCAGCTCCAGCACACGTTCCTGCGCACCCCGCCGGGCGACGAGCCGGTGCACGAGCAGCGCCTCCGCCACTTGATCGCCGACGCGCCGAACAGGATTCAGCGAGAGGCCGGGGTCCTGCGGTACGAACCCGATCCGCACCCCGCGCAGCCTGCGCAGCGTCCGTTCCGAGCTAGTGTCGACCCGTTCGCCGTCGAAAGTGATGGTGCCCGAGGTGATCTCGGCGGTCGCTCCGAGCAATCCGATCACCGAATGCGCCAGTGTCGACTTCCCGGAACCGGACTCGCCGACCAGCGCCACCACCTCGCCGCGGGCGATACGCAGCGAGGCGGCCGTCAGCGCCGTGACCGGCCCGCCCGAGGAGCGATAGTCGACCCGGAGCCGATCCACCCGCAACAGGGCGTCTTCGGCGCGACCCTCGTCCTGACGTCGATCGAGACGTGGGCTGCCTTCGTCCTGACGTCGATCGGGACGCGCTGTGTCGTTGTCGGTGCTCGACCGGGTCGAGGCGCCCGTCGGTGGCCCGGTCGTCTCGGGGCGGGCTGATCGCGTAACGCGACTCGTGTCCGCGGCCGCCCGGCTCTCGGCTTCGCGGTCACCGGGCGGTGACTCCACATTCGGCCATTCGATTTTGGCATCACCTAGCGGGACTGATCGAGCTTCCGAACGCGCTGCCTGATCGTCCGAAACGGGTTGTGCCGAGGGCGATTCGCGCTCTTCGGTCGGAGCTCGGCTGTCCAGTCGGACGTCGGTCAGCGCATCAGCGGCGCTCTGCGCACCGGTATCGGGTGGCGCGGCGACGCCGTGTTCGGCGGGTTGCCGGTCGGCGCGGGCGGTGGTCGGATCGCTCACGGCTGATCGGTCCTTCCTGCGGCACGGCCGAGGCGCTGGGCGGCCAGCACGACGGCGATGATCACCAGCCCGGGCAGAGTGGTGAGCCACCAGGCGGTGGCGAGGTAGTTGCGGCCCTCGGAGATGAGCGAGCCCCACTCCGGCGTGGGCGGTTCGGCGCCGTAGCCGAGGAAGCTGAGCGCCGAGACCGAGAGCACCGCCATGCCGAACTCGACCGCGGCGAGCGCCAGCACGGGCTGGTACGAGTTCGGCAGGATGTGCCGGGCGAGCACCGTGTACCAGCGCACCCCGGAGGCGTGCGCCGCCTCGACGTACACCGCGCGCCGCACCCGCAGCACTTCCGAGCGCATCACCCGCGCGAAGTTGGCGATCAACGAAACACCCACGGCGATAGCCACATTGCGCGTTCCGAAGCCGAGCGCGGTGACCAGCGCCAGGGAAAGCAGTAGCGACGGAATGGAGAGCAGTACGTCCACCACGCGCATGGCGACCGCGTCGACCACCCCGCCGGTCGCACCGGCCAGCAGACCGAGCAGCGAGCCGACCACCACGGCCAGCGCGACGGCGGACAGCGTGGCGGTGAGCGACAGCCCCGCGCCGTGCACCATCCGCGTGTACAGATCGCGCCCGAGGTTGTCGGTGCCGAACCAATGCTGCGCGCTGGGAGCCTGGAACTTCTCGGCGGGTACCCCGATGAGCGGGTCACCACTGGCGAACAGCGACGGCGCCAGCGCCCACCCGAGCACCAGCAGCGCCACCGCCGCCGAGAGAATCAGCGCGGCGTTGCGCCGGAGGTCGTCCGGGCTCGGCAGGCGGAGTCCGGGCAGTGCGATGCGGCGAGTCTTGTCCAAGCCGAGCACGTCAGGCACGGACGAGCACCTCCTCCGCGATGTCCTCCGCGTCCGTCGCGCCGTCGTCCGCCGACCGTGCGCCACGCGCCGCGATCCGCGGGTCCAGCAGCGGATACAGCAGATCCACCGCCAGATTCACCGCGACGAACACCAGCGAGGTCAGCAGCACGATGCCCTGCACCACCGGAATGTCCTGGGCCAGTACGGATATCTGGGTCAGCCTGCCGACGCCCGTGCGGGCGAACACCGTCTCCACCACGACCGAACCGGCGAGCAGATTGCCGACCAGTACACCGGCGATGGTGAACGCGGGCACGCTGGCGGGCCGGGCCACGTGCTTGCGCTGCACCCACCAGCGCGACGCGCCCTTGGCCAGCGCGACTTCCGTGAACGGCTGCCGCCAGGTCGACTCCAATCCGGCCGCGAGCACCTGCGCGATCACCGCGCCGATCGGTAGGGCCAGCGTCAGCGCGGGCAGCACCGTGCCGCGCAGCCCCTCCCCGCCGAACGCGGGCGCCAGCCGCCAGTGGAACGAGAACAGTTGCAGCAGGATGAGTCCCGTCCAGAACGTCGGCACCGCGACACCGAGCGGCGGTAGCGCGGCGAGCAGGTCGCGCAGCCACGGCTTGCGCGTGTAGGTGGCGGCGAAGGCCAGCGTCACACCGCCCACGGTCGCGAAAAGCAAGGCGAGCGCGGCCAATCCGAGTGTCGAGGGCACGGCTTCGCCGATCGCCTCGGTGACCGGACGGCCGGTCGAGATGGACAGCCCGAGATCGCCCTGGATCGCGTTCCCCAGCGCGGTCGAGTACTGGTCCCACAGTGGACGATCCAGACCGTAGCGGGCCTGCATCTCGGCTATCGCGGCCTTGTCCACCGTCGCGCCCCCGCCGCCGTCGGCCGCGATGGAGACCGGATCGGCGGGCAGCAGGTAGAGCACCACGAACGAGATGCTGAACGCGGCCCACAGCACCCACATCGCCTGCAGGACGCGCAGCGCCAGATAACGGACCATCTCAGTGCCCGCTCAGCCAGGTGTCGAAGAACTGCAGCCGCGCCGACGCCTCGAACTTCAGGTCCCTGGTGTTCGCGGCGGCGCCGATGGCCTGGGAGAGTTCGATGGTCGGGATCCACAGCCCGGCGTCGAGAACCTGCTGCTGGGCGGTGCGGACGAACGCGGTGCGGGCGGTGGAATCGGCCGCGCCGAGCTGCCCCTCGAGGGCGTCGTCCAACGCCGGAATACGGTCGCGGGCATTGAGATTGCGGCCGTCGACACCGAACACCGCGCGCAGGATGTCACCGTCGGCGCGGGTGGTGTTGTAGTAGGTGATGTCGAAGTCTTTGGCGTTCTGCCGCGCGGTGTAGTCCGGCGTGGACACCAGGTCCAGCTTCAACTCGACGCCCACCTGTCGCAGCTGCTGCTGCGTCAGCTCCAGAATGGCCTGGTTTCCGGCGAAGGCCTGGCTGAACAGCACCGAGAACGACAGGCGCTCACCGTTCTTCGCGCGGATACCGTCGGCGCCCGGCGCCCAGCCCGCCTGGTCGAGAACGCCCTTGGCCTTGGCCGGGTCGTAGGCCAGCCGGGCCGAGAAGTCCTGGTAGCCGGGTGTGGTGCTGGACAGCGGACCCGAAGCCGGATTGAACTGGGGCCCGAGCACGGTGTCCACCAGCTGCTTGCGGTCGATGGCGGGCAGCAGTGCCTGGCGCACCACCGGGTCGCGCAACGGACCGCGGGTCACGTTGGCCTGGAAGCCGAACGGCACACCGGGGTTGACCGTGGTGAGCAGTCGCGCGCCCGCGGCTTCCAGCTGCGGCAGGTCCTGCGGCAGTGCGTCGCTGATCGCGTCGAGCTGACCGGAGACGAGACTGCCGGTGCGCACACCGGATTCGGGCACCACCGTGAACTCGATCCCGTCCAGGTACGCCTCGCCCTGGTGCGCGAACACCGCCGAGCCCCAGCGGTATCCGGCGCGTTTGGCCAGCTTCGCCGACTGATCCTGTCGCCAGGCCGCGTAGGTGAACGGCCCGGTGCCGATGTTGTCACCGAGGCAGCGCTGCTCGGCGGGCTGGGCTGTCGTCGCGTCGGCGAGAATGCCCAGCTGCGTGGTCGAGGAGGCTTGCAGGAACTGGGCATTGGGCTTGCTGAATTCCACCCGCGCCGTCAGCCGATCCACGGCGGTAGTGCCCACGTAGTTGGTGAGATAGCTGGCGCCGAGCGGAGCCTTCGCCCCGCCGAGCCGCTGCACCGAATCGAAGGTGTTGCGCACCGACTCCGCGGTGAGCGGGGTGCCGTCACTGAAGGTGACGCCGTCGGCGAGGTGGAAGGTGAACACCTTGGCGTCCGGACTGATCTCCCAGCTGCGCGCGAGCCACGGCCTGATCTCGCCGGTCCGCGGATCCTGGTCGGTGAGCGAATCGACGATCTGGCGTGTCACGTAGAGGGTTTGGTTGGTTCCGGCCTGCGCCGGATCGGAGCAGGTCGGCGCCTGGGACAGGCCGTAGCGCAGCGTGCCGCCGGGGCGCGGCGGGCCCGCGTCGTCCCCCGGCGCGCTCGAATCGCTGCCGCAGGCGGCCAGGGCGCTCGTCGCGGCGAGCGCGCCGACCAGCGCGAGAATTCGATGGCGGGTTCGGATCACGATGTCGCTCCAATGAGTTCGGTGCTCGAGGCCAACGGCCTGCTGGGGATGCGGCGGCGCAGTTCCGGCGCCACCTCGGTTTGGAAGAGTTCGAGGCTTTCGCGGTGTTCGGCGACGCCGCGTCCGTCGCGCTCGGCGGACAGGTGGATGACCTCGTGGCCGAACCGCTCGTGCTGGCGGCCGACCTTGTCCACGATTTGTTCCGGGCTGCCGATCAACGCCGAACTGCGCGCGACGAAGTCGTCGAGTGTCTCGAAGACGATGGGCAGACCGAGCTTCCGGCTCAACGCCAGCCGCGCTTCGAAGATCGGCCGGTAGGCGGCCAGCGCCTGCTGCGAGGTCCGTGCCACGTGGAAGCCCGCTGTACCGGCCCCGACCAGCGCCTCGGCCGGATCGTGGCCGTAGTGCTCCCACCGTTCCCGGTAGTGGCGCACAAGCTCGGCGTAGGGCTCGATCGGGTTGGTGACGTTGGCCGAGAACAGCGGATCACCGTGGCGCGCGGCGAGTTCCACCGAATCGCGGCTGGTAGCGCTGCCGTGCCAGATCCGGATCCGGGGCTGGAACGGGCGCGGCAGTGCCCTGGCCCGCTCCAGCGGCGGACGGAACCGCCCCGACCAGGTGACGCTGTCGCTGGCGAATCCTCGTGCCGCTCACCGACGGCGAAGCCGTCGTAGCCGAGATCCTCGGCGAGCCTGGCCTGTTCGACTACCGAACGCAACCGTTGCCTGGTGTCGGGCAGCACCCCGGTCCGCGGCTCGGGCACTCGCGTCACCAGCGTGAACAACAGGAATTTCATGCCGTCGCCTCCCATTCGCCGAGGTCGAGGAACTTCTCGAAGGGGTGCGGGCCGACCGCTTCCGCGGGCAGCGCGGGGTCGTAGAGCGCGGTGTACCCGGCCGCCAGGTACAGCCCGACCGCCTCGGGCTGGCGCGGTCCGGTCGTCAGATAGACGCGCCGGTACCCGCGGACGGCGATCTCGGTCTCCAATCGCTCCAGAACGAATCGGCCGAGACCGCGCCTGCGGTGCTCGCGTGCGGTCCAGATCCGTTTCAGCTCGGCGGTTGTCGCGTCGAACTGCTGAAAAGCGCCGCCCGCCACCGGCTCTCCGTCCTGGATGACCACGAGCAGCCCGCCCCCGGGCGGGGCGAAGTGCGCGGCCGGATATCCGCGCAGGTCGGAGTGCACCTCGCCGGGAGTGCGGCCGTAGCGGCTGCTGTACTCGAGCGCCAGCTCGGCCAGCAGCGGCGCGGCCAGCGGGTCGTCCTGGGCGACCCAGTGCGCCCGGCGGATCGTCGACATTCCCCGTGTCATCGGATCACCGCTGCTTCGGTAGACCGGGCGGGTTGATCCGCGATTCGGTGACTGCCTCGGTCCGCAGTCCCCAGCGATCGATGACCCGCTGGTAGAGACCGGACTCGATGGCATGCCGCAGCGCCTTCTGGACGGCGCCGATCAGGCCGTTGTTCTTCTTCGTCAGCACGCCGATCTCGCCTTGCAGCGCCTCGCCCGCGCCGGAGAACGTAGCCACGATCTTGGTCTGGTTCGCCGTGCTCACGTGATAGATCGCGGTCGGATTCGGGCCGAGGTAGCCGTCGAGCCGCTGCGAGGCGAGCGCGAGATAGTAGTCGCTGGTCTTGTCGTAGTAGGCGATCTCGATGGCGGGCAGCCCCTCGGCGCGGTTCTGCTCGTTCCATTTCACCAGCAGCTGTTCCTGGTTGGTTCCGGTGCCGACGCCGATCCGCCTGCCCGCCAGGCTCTTCCGGTCCTGGTACTGGAGATCGCTCTTGGCGGGCACCTCCAGCGCGACGTTGTCGTGGCGGTAGGTGGCGAAGTCGTACTTCTCCTTGCGCTCCTCGGTGACGGTCACGTTCGAGATGAAGGCGTCCACCTCACCGGAGTCGACGCGCACGAAGTTCTGCGACCAATCCGCCACACTCGCGACCAATCTCAGTCCGAGGATGTCGGCGACCAGCGAAGCGAAGTCGACCTCGGAGCCGACCACCGTCTTGTCGTCGGTGGCGTAGAAGCGCAGTGGCGGCGCGGTGCCCGACGCGCCGGTCACCACCAGGGTCCCTCGGTCGCGGATGGCCTGCGGGACCTCGGCGGCGATGGCGTCGACCTTGTCCGCGCGCACGCGGCCGGACTGCTCGGGGGACAGATCGAAGGCGACCGTGCCGTCGGAGGAGACCTGGCGGTCTTCGTCGGGGTCGGTGCCGCACGCGGTGACCAGCAGCGCGGCCGCGGCGAACGCGGCGACCATGGCGGGGAACTTCATCGGAAACCTGTTCGTGGAGGGGAGGGCTGGGGCGCTGGATGGGACCGGCGTCGCGGCGCTCATCGGACTCGGGACAGAAAGGCGCGGGTGCGCGGATGGCTCGGGTTGTCCAAAACCTCGGCGGGCGTGCCCTGTTCGACGATCACGCCCGCGTCGAGGAAGACCACCGTGTCGGCGACCTCGCGGGCGAAATCGATTTCGTGCGTGACGATCACCAGCGCGGTGCCGTCCTCGGCCAGATCGCGGATCACGTCCAGCACCTCGCCGACTAGCTCGGGATCCAGCGCCGAGGTCGGCTCGTCGAAGAGGATCACCCGCGGCCGCACGGCCAGCGCCCTGGCGATCGCCACCCGCTGCTGCTGTCCGCCGGACAGCCTGCGCGGATAGGCGTCGGCGAGTTCGCCGATGCCGACACGCTCCAGCAGCGCCTTCGCCTCGCGCTCGACCTCGCCGCGGTCCCTGCGCTGGGCCGTGAGCGGCGCGAGGGTGACGTTGTCCAGCACCGTCAGATGCGGGAAGAGGTTGAACTGCTGGAAGACGAAACCGATGCGGGAGCGCTGTTTACGGACCTCGCGATCCGGCAGCGGATACAAGACGTCGCGCCGAAGCCGGTAGCCGATCAGCTCGCCATCGATGTGCACGGTGCCCGCGTCGACCGGCTCCAGGTGGTTGAGCACCCGCAGCAGTGTCGACTTGCCGGAGCCGGACGGGCCGATCACCGCGACCACCTCGCCCGCGCGCACCGTCAGATCGATGCCGTGCAGGATCTCGGTGCGACCGAAGGACTTCCGCACGCCGGTGAGCCGCACGGCGGGCGTCTCGAGCGCGGTCATCGGGTGGCTCCCCGCGGCGCGGCGGAACCCAGCTCGGCGATCTCGCGGACCCTGCGGCGCAGCCTCTGCAGCGGGGTCGGCGGCGGGGTGCGCTGGGCGCCCTTGGCGTAATGGCGCTCGATGTAGTACTGCGCCATCGTGAGAATCGTGGTCAGCACGATGTACCAGACCGTCGCCACCATGAGCAGCGGCACCACCCGGCCGTTGCGGCCGTAGATCACCTGCACCTGGTAGAAGAGCTCCGCGATCGCCATCACCGAGACGATCGAGGTGCCCTTGAACAGGCTGATCACCTCGTTGGTCGCGTTCGGCAGGATCGAGCGCATCGCCTGCGGCACGACGATCGTGCGGAACTGCCGCCAGCGCGGAATCCCCAGCGACGCCGCCGCTTCCAGCTGACCGGGATCGACCGAGATGAGCCCGGCGCGGATGATCTCGGCCGAATAAGCGGCTTGGTGCAGCGCTAGGCCGATCACGGCGGCGGTGAATCCGGTGATCACACCGTTGACTTCGAAGGTGAGGAACTCCGGTCCGAACGGAATACCCAGCGAGAGAGTCTGATACAGGTAAGCGATGTTGAACCAGAACAGCAGCTGCACGATCATCGGAATCGAGCGGAACGCCCAGATGTAGACCCACGCGATCACCCGCAGCACCGGATTGTTCGACAGCCGCGCCACGGCGAGCAGGGTTCCGATGAGGAAACCGAGCGCGGTGCCCCACAGCGTCAGCTCCAGAGTCACCCGCAGCGCTGTCAGTACCGACCGTGCGGTGAAGTACTTCGCGAACGTCGGCCAATCCCAGCCGGGATTGGTGGCCAGGCCGTGCACGAATTGGGCGAGCAGCACCAAAGCGGCGGCGCTGATCACCCAGCGCCACGGGTGGTACGTGCGCGCGATTCTGGGGGTGGGTCGAGTGCCGGTTGCCGTGATAGTTGCATTCGGCTGTCCGGCGGCATCCGGGTAACCCGCAACAGGACCGAGTTGGTTTGTGACAGACGGGGATTCGCTGACCGTCGCGCCAGGTCGGTCGGCGGTTTCGCCGAGCCGATCCGGGGCTGCGGCGGGTTGGTTCGCCGCTGTGCCAGGTTCGGCTACGCCCGAGCCGAGCTGGTCGGTGGCAGCACCGGGTCGGCTCGCGGCTGAGCCGAGTCGGTCGCCGGTGGCGGCGGGTCCGCTCACGTCTGAGCTGGGTTGGTTTGCTGTGACGGACCGGTTGGCGGAGCCGGGGGGATCGGCGTCTTCCGCCGCCGCCGCATCGGATGCGAGGGACGCACTCATTTCGAGCCCTTCGGGAGAATCGAACGCGACCGCGCCACGCGCTGGTCACCGCACCCGGCCAGCGACGGGTGCACGGTCTGGCGCTGGATCAGCGCGGACAGCTGGCTGAGGTTCGGCGGCAGGGCTCGGTGTGGCGTCGGGTCCGGCGGGCGGCGTTGCGTGGGCGAATCATTCGGTCCTCCATCGTTCCTGGCGGAAGCACCCGCACCCGGTTGTCCGGGGGGTTGCTGCGACGTCGGCGAGCCAGGTCTCTCGGTCGCTCTGGATGGTGTTGCGGACCCCGGTCCGCTCCGGGCGCAGCAGGGGTCGAGCCGAATCATCATGCGGAGCAGGGCATGCGCCGGACAAGGTTAGAAATCAGGGTGAGCGCAGCCCTGGTTCCGGACGGAACGACCGGTGATCATTGCGCGGGTCGGCCGGTCGGCTGCCCGAAAACGCTCTGAGATGCGGGTGCAAGCCGACGCGCCGAAAACTTGCCGATTGCCGAAACGGCTGCTGAGCGAGTTTGCCGGAGTACCGTGTCCTCACCGTGCCGACGATGAGGAGCACCGCTGTGACCCTGTTGCGCCGCTTCACCACTCTCACCGCCGCCGCGACCGGTTCGGTCGCGCTGGCGTTCGGCGTCTGCGCCCCCGCCGTGGCGGCGCCCGCCCCCGCACCCGCCGCACCCTCGGCCGCCACCGAACTGGTGGGCAAACAGCAGGCCGCCGCACCGGGCGACCTGCTCGGCGCCTACCAGTCCACCGTGGAGGCGCTGCGTGGATTCGGGATGGACCCGTTCCTGTACCCGACCGCCGCGGCGTTCTGCGGCAACGGCAGCACCTTCGGTCTGGTGCCCGCCGTCGCGGGCGCGATGCCGGGACCGTGGCCCAAGACCACGGTGTCCATTCCCGGTCTGGATCTGACGGCCGTGAAGTCCGGCCAGACCATGTTCACCTTCGTGCCCTACGGCGTGAACCAGGACAGCCGCAATACCGCGGGGATGCAAGTGGCCTGGCTGAACATCAGCAACGGCCGCAGCGGCATCACCAAAATGGGCCCGCTCGCCGACATCTTCCGCGCGATGATCCCCGCCGAGGTGCCCGCCGACCTGCGCCCGCACGCCGAACGCGCCGTCCAGGAGTTCTTCTTCGCGGCACTCCCCGTCGGCGGCATCCGCGCCGTCCCCGTCGACACCGGCAAGGGCACCGTGCTCGCCGCCGTCTTCGGCACCGTCGACAACGGCAACCAGTCCTGCTTCTTCCTCCCGACCGTCGGTATCACCTCGGTCCCGTAAGGCTCCGGCCTCCGACGACTCCGGCTCGGTCCTGTGACCGAGCCGGAGTCGTCTTCTGCGCCAGCAGGATGTTCCCCGCCACGTCTCGGGTGCAGGGGCGCTGGAAATCGGCGGTAGTGCTCAACGATCCTCGGGTTCGAGGGGTTGATGGGGCGCGCCTGCTCAGGTGATCTCGGGCAGCGCGCGGCCCTTCCAGCGCAGTGCCCCAAGGCTTTTCGCGCGGTGGGAGCGGAGGACCAGGCGCTGATAGGCGGCGACCGATACGGGATGGGCCAGGCCCGCGAGCACGTCGGCGCGGCGGAGGGCGCCGCCGGATTCGAGGGATCGGGCGAGGAGTCGACCGGTGACCGCGGCGGCGTAGCCGAGCGCGCCGGTGCGGCGGGTCGGTCCGCTGCCGAACAGGGCGGCGAGCGGGGGAAGCCAATAACCGAGTGCGAGGGCGGTTCCCACGGCGGCGGCCGCCGCGGGTGAGCCGCCGTAGGCGGACCAGAGCCAGCGCGTGTACCCGGCCTCGATCTCCGCCGCGCCGCGGTACATGCGGGTGCGGGCGAGGTGCCCGGCGGCGACGAGATGGGTGGTGTGGCCGGCGCGGCGGAGGGCGCGGGCGATGTCGAGGTCCTCGACGGGGCTGTGCGCCACCGAGGCGTGCCCGCCGATGGCGCGGTAGGCGGCGGTGTCGAAGGCGAGGAACTGGCCACAGGCGACCGCCGTCGAGGGACGGTGGCCGCGGTTGCCGAGCACGATGGGCAGCGTCGACGCCCAGGACCAGCAGAGCAGCGGCTGCACCAGCGCCTCGGCGATGGACTCGGCTCGCTGCGTCGGCCACGGCGAGACCAAAGCCGCGCCCCGATCGCGAACCGCGCGTGCCGCCGCGGCGATGGCTCGCGGGGCCAGCCGCACATCGGCGTCCAGGAAAACCAGGATCGGCGTGTCGACGAGTTCGGAAAGGCGGGCGCACGCGGCGGCTTTGCCGGTCCATCCTGCGGGCGGTTCGGCCTCCGAACGGATGACCTCGAAGCGGGGATCACCCGCGATCGCCTCCCGCGCGGCCGCCGCGGTGCCGTCGGTGGAACCGTCGTCGAGGATCAGCACCCGAAGGCCGGGCACGCCGGTCTGCGCGCGCAGATCGGCGATCAACGCGGGGAGCCGCTCCGCTTCGTCACGAGCCGGTACGCACGCGGTAACCGCCTCGGCCGCTTCGGCATTCGCGTCCAATCGCGGCGTCGAGAGCCGATTGATCAGCGCGGTACCGCAACCCGCGAGTGCGATGGCCGTGCCGATCCGCACCAGCGCGATCAGCGGAACTGCTTGACCGTCCGCCACCAACGCCGCCAGGAGAACTGGTGCTCGGGAACTTCCGGCGCGGCGGGGTTGCGATCCATGTACGCCATGGCCGCGACGATGGCGGCGACCGCGAGGGTGATGCCGCCGACGATGCCCGCCCAACCCGCGAACGAGCGGGTGTTCGGGTCGGCGTAGTGGACCTCGGCGAGCACCCTGGACACCTCGCCGGGCGGCAGCTTCCAGGAGACGGTGGAATCGCCCTCGCGGTTACCGTTGGTCTTGGCTACCCGGGCCGGGAACGCGATGGTGAACTGCACGTCGGAGCCGTGCGGCGGCACCGACTTCAGGTCGACCCGCCCCTCCAGGCTGACCAGATCGCCGGTGCGCTTGAAGTTCAGCTGGAACATGCCCTGCGTCTGATCGGACAGCATGCCGAGCTGCTGCACCTCACCGAAGGACAGGTCCTCGAAGAACACCTTGCTGCCCAGGTAACCGTCCTGGTTGTAGGGCTCGACCCGCACCTTCGCCGCCAGGGTTTCGGGCGCCTTCAGCTGCGGACCCTTGTCCTCGGGACTCGCGGGCACCACCGCGGCGATGATCCGCCCGGACACCCGGTCGTTGGACGACACACCCATCGACACCTGCACCCGCAGGCACCCCGCCAGCACCGGAGCCAACAGCACGGCGAGCAGCACGCCCGCGGCTACCCGCACCCTGGTACGGGGTGCGCGCGGCGACGGTCGGACCGGGACTTCGGGCATCGTGGCGGCGGGACTCGGTTGCACGGCTCACATCGTGCCAGGCCCGACGTCCGAATCGCCACGCGGCGGGCGCGACACGACGACACACCCCGTCCCGCCTCGCCTGTGCCGGGCCGAATGGATCAGGAGCGGCACGCCGAGCGGCGCCATGCCGAGGGCGCCGTACCAGGCCGAGTAGGGAAGATCGAGGAAGACGGCGTGGGCGAGAATGGAGCCGAGCCAGGTCCAGAGGAAGATTGCGACGGGCACGGTCAGCGAGGCGCCGGAGCGGGGTCGGGTGGGGGCGGGCGCGGCGCGGTCCCAGACTTCGAGCAGCAGCGCCATCAGCAGTCCGACGCAGAACCAGCCGAGGTAGTTGGTGAGCGGGATATGGGCCAGGCCCGGCAGCCCGGAATCGGTATCGCACCAGGTCCATTGACCGTCGGCCACCATCTGCGGATCGAGGAACAGGTCCCACCCCACCGCCCCGACCGTGGTGAGGACGACCCGGCCCACGGTCCCGCGGCTGACGATCCCGGCCACGATCCACACCGGATACATCCCGCCGGTCCAGGCCAGCGGCACCAGCAGCGGCACGCCCGCCAGCGACGGCCCGATCCGGTCCTGCGCGTACTCGTAACAGCCGAAGGGGATTCCGGTCGCCACGCCGAGCATCTCGGCGAGCAGGCCGAGCCCCGAGACGATCACCACAAACCCCAGCGCGTACCGAGTTCCGCGCGTCGAGGCGGCATGCGTGAGGGCCGTGCCCGCGGACAACAGCACGATCACCACGGTGATCCGATCCCGCGCCGCGCCCTCGGTGAGCGGATAGCCGATCTGCGCGAGCACGAGCGAGGCCGCGAGCAGCACCGGCACGGGGTGCCGCACCGACCGAATCATCGACCGAGCCTGTCGCACGCTCTCGTGTTCCGGCGTCCGCATCATCGGGTCCGTCATCGCTTGCGTGCGAAGGGGAACCGCCTGCGCCGAGCGTCGCGCAGGGCGAGCCGCGCCGCCGTCCGTCCGCTGGCGCCCGAGACGCCGCCGCCGGGATGGGTGGACGCCCCAGTCAGATACAGTCCGGGCGCATCGGGCACCCGCTGACCCGAGAGTTCCGGCAGCGGCCGCCACAGCATCATCTGGTCCAGCGACATCTCCACGTGCATCACATTGCCGCCGCGCAGCCCCATCTCCCGTTCCAGGTCGACCGGCGTCTGCACGAACCGCTCGCGCACGCTCGAGGCGAAACCCGGTGCGTACGAGTCGACCTCGGCGATGATCCGATCGCCCTCGCGATCGGCGTGCGCGGCCCAGTCGCTGCCGTCGGCCAGCCGATAGGGATGCCACTGCGCCCACAGCGAGAGCTGGTGTTCGCCCGGCGGCGCGATGCTCGGATCGAGCGCGCTGAAACTCATCGCCAGCACCACCGGCCGCGGCGGCAGATCGCCCGCCAGCGCCGCGCCGTGCGCGCGCCGCAGCTGCGCGCGGTCGGAGACGAGGAATTGCAGGCCGCGCGCGGATGCAGCCGGGGAGGCACCGGGATAACCCGGCAGCGCGTTCGTCGCGACCCGCACCACCATGCCGATGCCGGGCCCGACCCGGATGCGGCGCTGCCAGTCGTCCAGCGTCGCCTCGTCGAATCCGCCCGCGCGCAGCAGGTCCAGCGTGGTGAGGACGTGCGCGCCCGCGATCACCGCGTCGGCGCGCAGGTTCCGCCCGGACGCGGTGCGCACCACCCAGCCCTCGCCCGCGCGCCCGATCGAGGTGACGGCGTCACCCGCCGTCACCGTCGCACCGTCGGCGCGCAGCCGCGCGACCAGCGCCGCGCTCAACGCGCCACTGCCGCCGACCGCCCGCCCCGGCGGCAGCGTGTGCATCAGCGCCGCGAAGCCGACCATCGGCGCCGTGCCCGGTTCCGACATCGGCGGACCGGACTGCGCACCGAACCAGGCCAGCGACGCCTTGAGCCGTTCGTCGCGAAACAAGCTGTCCAGCAACGCGTCACCGGACTGCAGGAACTCCCTGGACAGCGCGCTGCCCCCGGCCTCGGCGTCCAGCCCCCAGAACGAGCGCAGCAGATGACCGGGCCCCGGCGCGCCGCCGAACGCGCGCATCACCCGCGCGCTGCGCGGACCCCACACCGCGACGAACCGCCGATACGCCTCGGCGTCGGCCGTCCCGCACGCCGCCGCGATGGACGCGCAGGTCGCGTCGACGTCGCGGTGGAAGACGAGCGGCGGCCGCCCCTCGGCATCGGCGGGCGTGAAACCCCACGGATCGCAATCGATATAGCGCAGTCCGAAGCGCTCCAGCTCGAGCTCCTCGACGATCCCGGTGTGCCGGATCATGATGTGCGCCGAGGAGCCGCGGTCCACCAGGTGTCCCGGGAAACGCTCGACCGTCGACACCGCGCCGCCGAGCACCTCGTCGCGCTCCAGCACCTCGACCCGATGACCCTCGCGCGCCAGATAACAGGCCGCCACCAGGGCGTTGTGGCCGGAACCGACGACCACCACGTTCACAGCGGCAGCCGCCTGCCGAGAATCGCGAAGGGCCGGTTGTCGCCCGCGAAGACGAAATGCCGGATGACGTCGGCGAATCCCTCCCTGCGGTAGAGCCGCCACGCGCGGTTCTCCTCGCCCGCCACCTCCGGCGTGGACAGCAGCACCGCGCTCTCGGTCCGGTCCTGGAGCAGCCTGCGCAGCAGAGTGGCGCCGATGCCGCGGCCCTGCGCGCTCGGGTGCACGTGCAACTCGGTCAGCTCGAAATAGTCCGAAAGCAATTCGCGCGCCGAGTGTTCCGGCCAGCCCGAGCGGCGCATCCCGCTGTGCACCTGCTGGTGCCACCACTGGTGCGGCGCGCCGCGGTAGCCGTAGGCGATGGCGACGATGGGCGAGGTGCGCAGGTCGACGCGGCCGTCCTCGTCGGGAAGCAGCGCGGCGACCGCCTGCCAGCCCGCGCGGGTGGTGTGCTCGGTCCACATCGGCGCGCGATGGTTCTCGGTGCCGCGCGGATAGTCCATCGCGGCGACATAGACCGCTAGCGCGTCGTGCAGCCGGTAGCGCAGATCCGCGACCGAGAGGTCGACGACGACGGGTGCGGGTGAGTGATGTGGCTTGACGGCTGTCATGGCTCTCGTCGGACCGCGCGGACGCGGAAAGTTGTCGGTGGGCGTCACTATATTCAAGCTCAATTCAAACGTTCGAATACCTGTTCGGTCCGCGCGGTGCACGGGGACCAGAGGTGTACGAGTGCGGAGGGACGAGCCGATGAGTCGGATCGAGCAGCCGGGCCAGCCCGGCAAGGCGGGGAAACTGCTGAAGAAGGCCGACGGACTGCTGTTGCAGGCGGCGGGGGAGACCGATCCGCGGGAGCGCTTCCGTACCGCGTACCTCGCCGCGCTGCGCGGCGCGGGCGCGGTGCTCGCGTTCACCGGCGCCGACGCCGCGCCGCGGGCCCGCTCGCGCAACGCCTGGGTGCTGTTGCAGCGCGCCGCGCCCGAGTTCGTCATGTGGGCCGATTACTTCAGCGCGCGCTCGGAACTGCGCGCCGCGCTGGAGGCCGGACTGGACCGCGAAGTGGACGAGCGGCAGGCCGACGAGTTCTCTTCGCGGGTGGGGGCATTCCTGCACGACGTGGAAGATCTGCTGAAGTCGGCCGCCCGGTTGCGGCCCGCGCCGGGATGGGGCGGAGGCATGACCGCTTAGTTATCACCGAGAAGGTGGTACGGCCCTGATCGAACTCGTATCATTGGTGTCAGATAGCCGCCAAGGTCGGCTATCTGTCGCCTACCCGGAGGCGACAAGCCACGTCCTAGTGCCGGGGGAGGTACCGTGCCACTCTCCGAGCACGAGCAGCGCATGCTCGAACAGATCGAGAGCGCGCTCTATGCTGAGGATCCGAAGTTCGCCTCGTCCGTCCGCGGCGGACGCCTTCGCTCGACCTCGAGTCGTCGCAGACTCCAGGCCGCGGCCTTGTTCGTCCTCGGTCTGTTTCTACTGGTCGCCGGTATCGCCGCTCCGGTGAAGCCCGGTGGCTTTCCGATCATCAGCCTGATCGGATTCATCGTCATGTTCGGCGCCGGCGTGCTGCTGCTGCTCGGCAATTCCAAGGGCGCCGCCCGTGGCGCGCGTTCCGGCGAGGCGCCCTCCAGCGGGCCGGGCGGTGGCGGATCGAGCGGACATGGGCGTCAGCGCAAGTCCGGTGGTTTCTCCGAACGCATGGAGGATCGCTTCCGGAGACGGTTCGAGCAGGAGTAGCTCGGCTGTAGCCCCGATATCTTCATACGGCAGGCGACGCCGCACCATGCGATGGTGCGGCGTCGCCTGCTCGCGTTCAGGCCCTGCCGCGCAGCGGTAGGGGACGCGTCTTCGTAGGTGATCTCCGCACTCGCACCGGCCGTGCGCGGTCTTCGTACGGACTCCCATACGGCTGTTCCTTTAAACCTTCCCCGAGACGGTTTCCACTTCTCCCCACGGCGTCCCCCACCTTCCCCCAGCACCACCCCCGATACGCTCGAGGGCCTTGGCTACCAGGGCGGTTTGCTGGATGTTTCCGGGCCGTCACGCGCCGGTGCCCGCGTGTCGGCACAACATGCAAAAAGTTCCCCACCCCGGTGATAGCTGGGATGACCTGCGAAATCGTCTCGGCGGGGAGCCAGATCACCTCCACTTTCGATTGAAAGTGGGGGAAAGTGGGGTAATGTGGAGCGCGCACTACAGGAGAGGCCATCCAGAGAGGTGATCCAGTAGGGAGGTATCGAGATGTTTCTCGGTACCTACACACCTCGACTGGATGACAAAGGGCGACTCACGTTGCCTGCGAAGTTTCGAGACGATCTGGCGGGAGGGTTGATGGTCACGAAGGGTCAGGACCACAGCCTTGCCGTGTACCCCAAGGAAGAGTTCACCGCGCTCGCTCGACGAGCCGCGGCGGCGTCTCGCAGCAATCCGCAGGCCCGCGCGTTCGTCAGGGCACTCGCGGCCGGAACCGACGAACAGCGTCCGGACGCACAGGGCCGCATCACGTTGTCAGCGGATCATCGGCGCTACGCGAACCTGGACCGGGATTGCGTGGTGATCGGCTCCGTCGACTTCCTCGAGATTTGGGACAAGCAGGCGTGGGAGTCCTACCTCGCCGAGCACGAGGAGGATTACGCGCAAGCGAGAGACGAGTCGCTGGGCGGAATCTTCTAGCCCGAGCGGACGAGTGCCACGCGGCCTCTGCCCGGACGCGGACCCTGGCGTACTTCCCCGACGCCAGGTGCCGTTGTTCGGTCAGAGACCACGGGGCATTCGTTCTCGACAGCAGCTTCTTTATCAAAAGCACTGTGGAACAAGGCGACCCGTGTGCGATGGTCGAACGTTCGGCCACCGGCGCTCGCCATCCGGTGCAAAGCGACGACGCGAGGCAGGATCCGGGAGGTCGAGGTGAACCGCGAACAGGACGGCCCCCGGCATGTCCCGGTTCTCCTGGGCCGAGCCGACGAACTGCTCGGTCCCGCGCTCACCGAGCCCGGTGCCGTCTACGTCGACGCCACCCTCGGCCTCGGCGGTCACGCCGAACACTTCCTGCGCACCTATCCCGAGCTGCGACTGGTCGGGCTGGACAGGGACACGAACGCGCTGCGCTTGGCCGAGGAGCGGCTGCGCCCGTTCGCGGACCGAATCACGTTGGTGCACACCACCTATGACGGCATCGCCGGCGCGCTGACCCAGGCCGGGCTCGATCAGCTCGGCTCGGTGAGCGGCATCCTGATGGACCTCGGCGTCTCCTCGATGCAGCTGGACGAGGCCGACCGCGGGTTCGCCTACTCCGTCGACGCCCCGCTGGACATGCGGATGGATCCGACGACCGGCATCACCGCCGCCGACGTGCTGAACACCTACAGCCACGGCGATCTCGCCAGGGTGCTGAAGACCTACGGCGAGGAGCGTTTCGCGGGAAAGATCGCCTCGGCGGTGGTGCGCCGCCGTCAGCAGCGGCCGTTCACCACGAGCGCCGAACTCGTCGAACTGCTCTACGCGACCATTCCGGCCGCGACAAGGCGGACCGGCGGTCATCCCGCCAAGCGCACTTTCCAGGCGCTGCGAGTGGAGGTGAACGGCGAACTCGACTCGCTACGCGCCGCGCTACCCGCCGCGCTGGACTCCCTACGGCTCGGCGGCCGGATCGTGATCATGTCCTACCAGTCGCTGGAGGACAAGGTCGTCAAGCAGGAGCTCGCGCCGCGGATCACCTCGCGCACGCCGGTGGACCTACCGGTCGAATTGCCGGGCATGGGACCGGAATTCCGAATGCTCACCCGCGGCGCCGAGAAGGCGACCGAGCGGGAAATAGACGAGAACCCGCGGGCCGCGCCCGTGCGCATGCGGGCGGCCGAACGGATTCAGGAAAGGGGATGAGGGTGACGACATCGAGCCAGACCTCGAGTGCCGTCGCGCTCATCGGACGTCGGTCCGCGACCGGAGGCGCACCGCGCGCGCCGATCGTCGCGGGCCGCACGACGTCGACGGGGCGGGGGTGTTCTTGCGGAACAGAGGAGGCGACGACACCATGAGTATCCGGACGCGCACGGTCCAGTCGCCGGGCCGGGTCGCCCGTCGCGTGCAGGCCGCCGAGCGGGTCAAATCCGGTGCGGCGCAACGCGCCTACGCCAAGCGCAAGACGCGTGCCGAGCAGCGCGCCGACGCGGGACCGCGGCTGCCGACCCGCCGGTCGGTGATGGCCGCGCGGATACCGTTCGTCGCGGCGATCATCGCGATGCTCGGCTGTGGCCTCGCGCTCACCCTGCTGCTCACCACCAGGGCGGCCGAGGACAGTTACCAGCTCGGTGACGCCAGGGAACTCAACAGGAAGCTCTCCGAGGAGCGCGCCGCGCTGCAGCGCGAGGTCGAGTCCGCCGACTCCGCGCCCGAACTCGCCGCGCGCGCCCGCGAACTGGGCATGATCCCGGCGAAGGATCCGGCACGGCTGGTGATCGGCCCGGACGGCACCGTGACGGTGATCGGCAAGGAGACCCCGGCGCAGGGCCCGCCCGTGCCGCCGTTGAACGTCACGCCGTCCGCGCGCCCGTCCCCCCAGCCCGGGCACGCCCAGGCGCAGGGTGAGCGCGTCGTGCCGGTGTCGACTACGCCGGGCAGGCCGAGCGCCGAGCAGGCCAATGGCAACACGCCGAGCCCCACACCCGCCGCACCGGCTCCCGGGGCGGTCGCGGTTCAGCCGTCGCCGCTACCTCCGCCGCCCGCCGAGGTGCCGCAACCGGCGGCCCAGAATCCGGCAGCGCCGCAACCCGCGGCCCAGAATCCGGCAGCGGACCCGGCAGCGCCGCAGCCCGCCGCCCAAGAGCCCGCCGTGGCACCGGATCCGGCGCCGCAGCCGGTGGCGCAAGTCCCAGCCGGTCAGCAGCCCGCACCGCCGGGCGCGCAGGTCGCACCGCAAGTTCAACCCGGAGGCATCCGATGACCCAGACCAGGCCCGCGCCGCGCAAGCGGCGCGGGCCGGTGGCATCGCGGCCGTCGAGATCGCGCGCCGCCGCCGATCGACCCGTTCGGCTGCGCCTCGGGGTCGGCCGGATCGTCATGCTGGTCGCGTTGGCCGTCGTCGTGCTCCAATTGCTGTGGATCCAAGGTATTTCCGCCCCCGGACTCTCGGCGCAGGCGGCCAGTCAGCGCACCGTGCGGCTGACCGACCAGGCCACCCGCGGCCCGATCACCGACCGCAACGGAAAGTCGCTCGCCTTCACCACCACCGCCGTGGAACTGCACTTCCAGCCCGTGCGGGTGCGCAAGGATCTGGAGGACGCGAAGGCCAAGAGCGACAAGGCTCCCGACCCGGACGAGCGGCTGCAAGCCATCGCCAAGACGATTCACGAGAAGCTGGGCGAGAACGCGCCGGCGGAATCGGCGTTGCTCGACAAACTGCGCAGTGACGAGACGTTCGTCTATCTGGCGCGCAATGTCGACCCGCGTGTCGCGACGGACATCACCGTGCAGTTCCCGGAGGTGGGCGCGGATTCGCAGCCGCGGCGCGAATACCCGGGCGGATCGCTGGCCGCCAACATCCTCGGCGCCACCGGGTGGGACGGGCACGGCCTGATCGGCCTGGAATCCTCACTGGACTCGGTGCTCGCGGGCACCGACGGCTCGCACACCTACGACCGCGGTTCGGACGGCGCCGTCATTCCCGGCAGCTGGCGCGACAAGCAGCCCGCCGTGAACGGCCACGGCGTCGAGCTCACCCTCGACTCCGATCTGCAGTACTACGTGCAGCAGCAGGTGCAGCAGGCCAGGCAGATGTCCGGCGCCCAGGGCGCCTCAGCGGTGGTCCTGGACGCCAAGACGGGCCAGGTGCTCGCCATGGCCAACGACAGCACGTTCAACCCGACGCTGGGCCCGCAGAACTGGAGCTCGGCCAAGACGAGCAACCCGTCGGTGAGCGACCCGTTCGAACCCGGCTCGGTGAACAAGATCGTCACCGCGGCCGCGGCCATCGAATACGGGCTGACGCACCCCGACGAGGTCCATCAGGTCCCCGGCTCGATCCGGATGGCGGGCGTCACCGTCGGCGACGCCTGGGGCCACGGCGTGGCGCCGTACACGACCACCGGCATCTTCGCGAAGTCGTCCAACGTCGGCACCCTGATGCTGGCCCAGCGCGTCGGCGAGGATCGCTACGCGGACATGCTGTACCGATTCGGCCTCGGCCAGCGCACCGGCGTCGGCCTGCCGGGCGAGACCGGAGGCCAGGTACCGTCGCGTGATCAGTGGTCCGGCGGCACCTTCGCCAATCTGCCCATCGGACAGGGCCTTTCGATGTCCACGCTACAGATGACGGGAATGTACCAGGCCATTGCGAACGACGGCCTGCGCATCCCGCCGCGCATCGTGAGGGCCGAGATCGCACCGGACGGCGCTCGCACCGAAGAGCCCCAGCCGGAGGGCGTGCGGGTGGTCAGCCCGCAGACCGCGCAGACGCTGCGGCACATGTTCCAAGCCGTCGTGCAGCGCGATCCGATGAACGCCGACCAGAACGGCACCGGTTGGCCCGCCGCGATCGAGGGCTACCGGATCGCGGGCAAAACCGGCACCGCGCAGAAGATCGATCCGGGTTGCAAGTGCTACTCGTCCTCCAGCTACTGGATCACCTTCGCGGGCATGGCCCCCGCCGACAACCCGCGGTACGTGATCGGCATGATGCTGGACAACCCGGTGCGCAGCTCCGACGGCAGCGGCGGCCAGTCCGCGGCGCCGCTGTTCCACAGCATCGCGTCGTGGGCGCTGCAGCGCGACCGGATCCCGCCGTCGACCGCGCCCGCGGAGAAGTTCGTCCTGCAGGCCGGTGTGTGATTCCGGCATCGTCGAACGTGGTATTTCGCCCGCCCCGGCGCGCCATCGGCGCGGCAACACCGAGGCGCGTTGTTCACCGATGAGTCAGCGTCGGTAACCTGACTCGTCACCAGCAATCCGTGCCGTCTACAGATGTCCTGTCAGAGAGGAGCGAGGTGCCCGCGCAGTCCAGCCAGCCCGTGCTGCGGCCGGTCGACCCGCCGTCGACACCGCTGACCACCGTGCTGGAGCTGACCGGCGCCCGCCCGTCGGCGACGGTTCCCGGCGATCTCGTGGTCACCGGAATCGAGCAGCGTTCGAACGCGGTGCGGCCCGGCGATCTGTTCGCCGCGCTGCCCGGCTCGCAGTCGCACGGCGCGCGCTTCGCCGCCGACGCCGTCGCGCGCGGCGCGGTGGCCGTGTTCACCAACGCCGAGGGGGCCGCGCTGGCCGGGGAACTCGGCGTTCCCGTGCTGGTGCGCGAACGGCCGCGCGAGGTGCTCGGCGAACTCTCCGCGGCCCTGTACGGCAACCCCTCCGAGCGCCTGCGCATCGTCGGCATCACCGGCACCTCCGGCAAGACCACCACCTCCTATCTGGTGGAGGCGGGCCTGGCGGCGGGCGGCCTGTCCACGGCGCTGATCGGCACCATCGAGACCAGGATCGGCGGCCGCCGGGTGCCGAGCGCGCTGACCACCCCCGAGGCGCCGCAGCTGCACGCGATGTTCGCACTGATGGTCGAGCAGGGCGTGGACGCGGTGGTGATGGAGGTGTCCAGCCACGCGCTGGCGCTCGGCCGGGTCGACGGCGTGCGCTTCGCGGTAGGCGCGTTCACCAATCTGTCCCAGGATCACCTGGACTTCCACGCCGATTTCGAGGACTACTTCGGCGCCAAGCGCAGGCTGTTCGAGCCGGGCTCGGCCGTCGCCGCGCGCACCGCGGTGATCTGCGTCGACGACGAGTGGGGCCGCAGGCTGGCCGCGAGCCTGCCCGCGCCGACCACGGTCGCGACCACCGGACCCGCGGACTGGCACGTGGCGGGCGCGGTCGCCGCGCACGGCCCGGAGCAGCGGTTCACCGCCGCCGGTCCGGACACGAATGTCGATGTGCGCCTTCGTCTTCCCGGCCGCTACAACGTCGCCAACGCGCTGCTCGCGGTGGCCGTGTGCGCTGCCGCCGGTGTCGATCCCGCCGCTGCCGCGGCCGCGCTGGCCGCCGTCGACGTGCCGGGCCGGATGCAGCGCGTCGAGCGCGGCCAGGACTTCCTCGCCGTGGTGGACTACGCGCACAAGCCCGCGGCGCTGGAGTCGGTGATCGCCACCCTGCGCGTGCACCTGGCCGCCGACAACCCGGCCGCGCCCGGGCGCCTGGCCGTGGTGGTCGGCGCGGGCGGCGATCGCGACGCGGGTAAGCGACCGCTGATGGGCGAGGTCGCGGCCAGGGGCGCCGACCTGCTCGTCATCACCGACGACAACCCGCGCTCGGAGGACCCCGCCACGATCCGGGCCGCGATCGGCGCCGGCGCGCTGGCCGTGCCGGCCGACGAGCGCGGCGAGGTCCGCGAGATCGGCGACCGGGCCGCGGCCATCGCCGCCGCGGTGGACTGGGCACGGCCCGGCGACGCCGTGCTGATCGCGGGCAAGGGCCACGAGACGGGCCAGGAGATCCAGGGTGTGAAACACCCTTTCGACGATCGCGATGTCGTGGCGGACGCCTTGTCGCGCAAGGTGGCCGCGGAGGCGCGGGCATGAACTTTCAGGCGGCACAGCATGTTCAGCGAGCACAGCGAAGTCCGCACGGGACGGACGCGGAGGACTTGACGGTTTCATGATCGAGATGACACTGCGGGAGATCGCGGAGGTCGTCGGCGGCACGCTGCACGACGTACCCGACCCGGAGGCGCGAGTCACCGGTTCGGTCGAATTCGATTCGCGCCGAATCGGTTCCGGTGGTCTCTTCCTGGCCCTGCCGGGTGAGCGAGCCGACGGACACGAGTACGCGACGGCCGCGGTGGCCGCGGGCGCCGTGGCGGTGCTCGCCGCGCGCCCGGTCGGCGTGCCCGCCATCGTGGTGACCCCGAGCCCGGGCACGGTGCCCGCGACTTCCGTTGCCCTGACCCATGATTCGGACGGCTCCGGCGCCGCGGTGCTGGCCGCGCTCGCGGCGTTGGCGCGCGCCAGCGTCGAACGGCTTGCCGCGGCGGGAGCGACGGGCCCGGAGGCGGTAGCGCAGCGTGACCACGCAGGGACCCGCGAGCGCCGCCAATCGGACACGGCCGAAGGCAGCCTGACGGTCGTCGGGGTCACCGGTTCCTCCGGCAAGACCTCGACCAAGGACCTGCTCGCCGCGGTGCTCGCGCCGCTCGGCCCGGTCGTCGCGCCGCCCGGTTCGTTCAACAACGAGCTCGGCCACCCCTGGACCGCGCTGCGCGCCGACGAGAAGACGCGATTCCTGGTGCTCGAGCTCTCCGCGCGCGGGCCGGGTCACATCGCCGCGCTCGCCCGGGTCGCGCCGCCGAGTATCGGCGTCGTGCTCAATGTCGGCACCGCGCACCTCGGCGAGTTCGGCAGCCGCGAGGCCATCGCGCAGACCAAGGGCGAACTCGTCGAGGCGCTGCCCGAGACCGGTCTGGCCGTGCTCAACGCCGACGACCAGCAGGTGGCCGCGATGGCGAGTCGGACGAAAGCCAAGGTGGTTCGAGTCGGGCAGGCCGCCAACGCCGACATCAGGGCCACCGACGTGCGCCTCGATGCCGAAGCCCGCGCCGGGTTCACGCTGCACACCCCGGCGGGCAGCACGCCGATCCAGCTGGCCGTGCACGGCGAGCATCAGGTCGGCAACGCGCTGTCCGCCGTCGCGGTCGCGCTGGCCTGCGGCGCCGACCTCGACACCATCGCGCAGGCGCTGTCCGGCGCCCAGCGGGTGTCGGAGCGCCGGATGGACGTGCGCACCACCGCCGACGGCGTCACCGTCGTCAACGACTCCTACAACGCCAACCCCGACTCGGTGCGCGCCGCGCTCAAGGCGCTGGTGACGATGTCGCGCGCGGGCGACGAGCCGCGGCGTAGCTGGGCCGTGCTCGGCGAGATGGCCGAACTCGGCGAGGAATCCGTGATCGAGCACGACGGCATCGGCAGGCTCGCGGTGCGTCTCGACGTGGACCGTCTCGTCGTCGTCGGCACCGGAAGGCCCTCCCGCGCGATGCACCAGGGAGCGGTGATGGAAGGCTCATGGGGCGAGGAGTCGGTCCTCGTGCCCGATATCAGCGCGGCCATCGCGCTGCTCGACGACGAGGTCGAAGCGGGCGATGTGGTGCTGGTCAAGGCGTCCAAGTCGGTCGGCCTCTGGGCGGTCGCCGAACACTTGACCGGCGCGGAACGTGCCACGGGGCGCGGGGGCAGTAGCGCGGAGGCAGGGCAGTGAGCGAGCGGAGCGAACGAACAATGGGCACAGCGGCCTTCGGTCGAACGACCGAGCCGAGTGTTAGCGAGGCGCGGTCGTGAGACAGATTCTCTTCGCGGCGGCGATCGCGCTCGCGGTGTCGATCCTGCTGACCCCGCTGCTGATCAAGTTCTTCGCCAAGCAGGGCTTCGGCCAGGAGATCCGGGTCGACGGCCCGGCCAGCCACCAGGCCAAGCGCGGCACGCCCACCATGGGCGGCGTCGCCATCCTGATCGGTATGTGGGCCGGTTACCTCGGCTCCCACCTGATCGGCATCGGCTACGACGCCGAGGGACCGACCGCGTCGGGCATGCTCGTCCTCGGACTGGCCACCGCGCTGGGCGCCGTCGGCTTCACCGACGACTTCATCAAGCTGCGCAAGCAGCGCAACCTCGGTCTCACCGCCGCGGGCAAGTACATCGGCCAGCTCACCTCGGCCGTCATCTTCGGTGTGCTCGCGCTCCAGTTCCGCGGCGAGAACGGTTTGACGCCTGCCAGCCGCCACCTGTCCTACGTGCGCGACATCAACACGGTGTCGGCCGGGGTGATCATCTTCCTGGCGTTCGTGTGCTTCGTGGTCGTCGCCTGGTCCAACGTCGTGAATCTCACCGACGGTCTGGACGGACTCGCCGCGGGCTCGATGAGCCTGGTGCTCGGCGGCTACGTGATCATCACGTTCTGGCAGTACTACCACGCGTGCGCGACCAAGCCCGAGACCGGTTGCTACAACGTGCGCGACCCGCTGGACCTCGCGCTGGTCTGCGCGGCGGGCGCCGCGGCGTGCATCGGCTTCCTGTGGTGGAACGCCGCGCCGGCCAAGATCTTCATGGGCGACACCGGGTCGCTGGCGCTCGGCGGTCTGCTGGCGGGCATCTCGATCACCACCCGCACCGAGCTGCTGATGATCGTGATGGGCGCGCTGTTCGTCGCCGAGGGCGTGTCGGTGGTGTTGCAGGTGGCGGTCTTCCGCACCACCCGCAACCGGCTGTTCAAGATGGCGCCGTTCCATCATCACTTCGAGCTCAGCAAATGGGCCGAGACGACTGTGATCATTCGGTTCTGGCTCTTGGCCGCCATGGCCTCCGCAGTCGGCCTCGGTCTGTTCTACAGCGAATACCTCTCCGCGGTCGGGTGAACTAGCGATGGTCGAACATTCTCCGCGGGCCCTGCGATCTCCGGGGCCCATGCTCGAATTCCTCCGTGGCCGTGACGTGCTCGTCGCGGGCTGGGGCGTCTCCGGCCGCTCGCTGGTGGAACCGCTGCGCGATATCGGCGCGCATCCGGTTGTCACCGACGCGGGCGCGAAGGCGCTCGCCGAGGCGTCCGAACTCGGCTTGGAGGTGGCCACCTGCGTCGACCTGGAGTCGGCCGATCTGAGCCGCTTCGCGCTGGTGATCACCAGCCCGGGCTGGCGGCCGGACTCGCCGGTCCTGGTCTCCGCGGTCACCGAGGGCATCCCGGTCTGGGGCGACGTCGAATTCGCCTGGTGGGTCGATCAAGCCAGGATCTACGGGCCGGTCCGCAAGTGGCTGGTCATCACCGGGACCAACGGCAAGACCACCACCACCCAGATGACTCACGCCATCCTGCGCGCCGCGGGCATCGCCAGCGTCGCCTGCGGCAACATCGGCACCCCGATCCTGGACGCGCTGCGCCGGAATCCCGGCCCGCAGGTGCTCGCGGTGGAACTGTCCTCGTTCCAGCTGCACTGGGCGCCGTCGGTGCGGCCGGAGGCCGGCGTCGTGCTGAATGTGGCCGAGGATCACCTGGATTGGCACGGCGGCCTGGACGCCTACGCGGCCGCCAAGGCGCGGGCGCTGGTCGGGCGGGTCGGCGTGGTCGGCCTGGACGATCCGGTGGCGGCCTCGCTGGCCCGTCGCTCCAAGGCCCGCCGCACCGTCGGCTTCCGCATCGGCGTGCCCGCCGACGGCGAACTCGGCGTGGTGGACGGCAAACTGCTCGATCGCGCGTTCACCAAGGCCGCGATTCTCGCCGAGGTCGGCGACATCAGCCCGCAAGGACCGGCGGGCGTCGCCGACGCGCTGGCCGCCGCCGCGCTGACCAGGGCCATCGACGTGGCGCCGCAGTTCGTCAAGGAGGGACTGCAGGAGCACAAGGTCGGCCCGCACCGGGCGGCCTTCGTGCGCGAGCTGGCCGGCGTCGATTTCATCGATGACTCCAAAGCCACGAATCCGCACGCCGCGCGATCGTCGATCCTGGCGCACCCGCACGTCATCTGGATCGCGGGCGGGCAGCTCAAGGGCGCCGGTGTGGAAGACCTGATCGAGGAGGTCGCCGACCGGCTCGTCGCCGCGGTGCTCATCGGGTCCGACGCGCCGGTGCTCGCGGCCGCGTTGGCGCGACACGCGCCCGAGGTCCCGGTCGTCGAGGTGCGCGCGGGGGACGATGCTGTGATGGCTGACGACCCGTCGAGATCCGACAAGGCCGACGCCGTCATGGCGCAAGCCGTCCGCGCCGCCGCCGAATTCGCCCGCTCGGGTGACACCGTGCTGCTGGCGCCCGCGGCGGCCTCCCTCGATATGTTCGCCGATTACACCCACCGCGGACGCAGTTTCGCCACCGCGGTGCACACGCTGGAAGACGGTGACATCGGGCGGCGGCTATGACGGAGACGACGCGAGTGCCCGCGGCCAGGTTCGTTGCTTGGCTGGCGCGCCCGCTCGCGTCGTTCCATCTGATCGTCACCATCGCCACCCTGCTCACCGTGCTCGGACTGGTGATGGTGCTGTCGGCCTCCAGCGTCGAGGCCTATGCCGAGCGCGGATCGGCGTACTCGCTGTTCGTCCAGCAGGCCATGTTCGCGGCCATCGGCTGCGTGCTGTTCTATGTCGCGCTGCGCATTCCGATGCGCAGGCTGCGGCAGTGGTCGTTCCCGGTGTTCGCGCTGTCGGTGCTCGCGTTGGTGCTGGTGCTGATTCCCGGCATCGGCAGCGAGGTGCAGGGCTCGCGGCGCTGGATCGACCTCGGCGCGGTGTCGGTGCAGCCCTCCGAGATCGTCAAGGTGACGCTGGTCGTGTGGGGCGCACACCTGCTCGCCTCGCGCCGGTCGGAGCAGGCGGCGCTGAAAGACATTCTGGTGCCGCTGGTTCCGGCGGGCATGCTGGTGTGTCTGCTCGTGGTGCTCGAGCCCAACCTGTCCACCACCATCGCGCTCGGCATCGTGCTCGCGGCGCTGCTGTGGTTCGGCGGGCTGCCGGTGCGGCTGTTCGTCACCATCGCGGTGTCCGGCGTCGTGGCCGCGGCGGTGCTCGCCCTCTCCGCGGGTTATCGCTCGGACCGCATGCGCGCCTTCTTCAATCCCGGCGAGGACCCGCAGGGCATCGGCTATCAGGCGCGGCAGGCGCAGTACTCGCTGGCCGACGGCGGCATCTGGGGCCGCGGGCTAGGGCAGAGCCGGGCCAAGTGGAGCTACCTGCCCAACTCGCACAACGACTTCATCTTCGCCATCATCGGCGAGGAACTCGGCTTTCTCGGCTGCGCGCTGGTGCTCGGGCTGTTCGCGCTGTTCGTCTACACCGGTCTGCGCATCGCCAGCCGGTCGGTGGACCCGTTCCTGCGGCTGCTCACCGCGACCGCGACCACCTGGATCACCGCGCAGGCGCTGATCAACGTCGGTTACGTGGTCGGCTTGCTTCCGGTGACCGGTCTGCAGCTGCCGCTGGTCTCGGCGGGCGGTTCCTCGCTGGCCATTACGTTGTTCATGTTCGGCATCATCGCCAACGCCGCACGGCACGAGCCGGAGGCGGTGTCGGCGCTGCAGGCCGGGCAGGACGGGCGGTTCAGCCGTCTGCTCCGACTACCCAAGCCCGAGGTGTACTCGCCCGCCAAGGCGGAGGCGGCCAGGGCGCGCAACGCCGCCAAGGCCGCCGCGCAGCGGGCCCGCACCGAGCGGTCCAAGTCGCGCCAAGCGCCGCCGCGGCGCGGACAATCCGGCGGGCAGCCGCGACGCCGCTCGCCGGAGAGCCGGGGCACCAGTTCGCTGCGTGCCACCAGGGCTTGGGAGCCGAACTATCCGATGCCACACGCTAGAGAACGGGGAAGATCCAGGTGAATGCGGGACCCGGGAGTACCGCCGACGCAACACAGCGGTCCGCGAAGGGATCCGGGCTTTCGGTGATCGTGGCGGGCGGTGGCACGGCCGGACATGTCGAACCGGCCCTCGCCGTGGCGGACGCGCTGCGGCGCCTCGACGATTCGATCCGGGTGACGGCACTGGGCACCGAACGCGGTCTGGAGACCCGGCTGGTGCCCGAGCGCGGCTATCCGCTCGAACTGATCCCGCCGGTGCCGTTGCCGCGCAAGCCGACCGCGGATCTGCTGCGGCTGCCCGGCCGGGTGCGCGCCGCGGTGGCCCAGACCAGGGCCGTCATCGATATGGTGCGGGCCGACGTCGTCATCGGCTTCGGCGGCTATGTCGCGCTGCCCGCCTACCTGGCCGCGGGCCGGGGAGTGCTGCGGCGCAGGCGCGCGGTGCCGGTCGTCGTGCACGAGGCCAACGCGAAGGCGGGCATCGCGAACAAGGTCGGCGCCCGGCGCGCCGCGCGGGTGCTCGCCGCGGTGCCGGATTCCGGCCTGCCGCGCGCCGAGGTGGTCGGCATCCCGGTCCGCGAGGCCATCACCTCGCTGGATCGCCCGGCGCTGCGCGCCGAGGCCCGCGCGCACTTCGGCCTGCCCGCCGAGGGGCCGGTGCTGCTGGTGTTCGGCGGATCGCAGGGCGCGCGCAGCCTGAACGAGGCGGTGTCGGGCGCCGCGCCGCAGCTGGCGGCGGCGGGTGTCTCGGTGCTGCACGCGCACGGCCCGAAGAACACGCTCGAGGTCGCCGCGGGCGACGATGCCGCGCGCTACGTGGCGGTGCCGTATCTGTCCAGGATGGATCTGGCCTACGCCGCCGCCGACGCGGTGGTGTGCCGGTCCGGCGCGATGACGGTCGCCGAGGTGTCCGCCGTCGGCCTGCCCGCGTTCTACGTGCCGCTGCCGCACGGCAACGGCGAACAGGAATTCAATGCCCGTCCCGTGGTCGCACAGGGCGGTGGCAGAATTGTCCCCGATGCCGAACTGTCCGCGAAGTACGTGATCGACGAGGTGATACCGCTGCTCATGGACCCCGCACGGTTGACCGAGATGGGCCGCGCCGCGGCAGGCGCCGGGCACCGCGACGCCGCCGACGAAGTGGCGCGGATCGTGGTGGAATTGGGGCGGGGCCGATGACCGACGAGCGTTCGGCACTGCCGCCCGAGCTGGAGCGGGTGCACATGGTGGGCATCGGCGGCGCCGGGATGTCCGGCATCGCCCGCATCCTGCTCTCCCGCGGCGGCTCGGTGTCGGGTTCGGACGCCAAGGAGAGCCGCGGCGTGCTCGCGCTGCGTGCTCGCGGCGCGCAGGTCAACATCGGTCACGACGCGGCCGCGCTCGATCTGCTGCCCGGCGGCCCGACCGCGGTGGTGACCACCTACGCGGCCATCCCGAAGACCAATCCCGAGCTGGTGGAAGCGAATCGGCGCGACATCCCGGTGCTGCTCCGCCCCGCGGTGCTGGCCTCGCTGATGCGCGGGCACCGCACCCTGCTGGTCTCGGGTACGCACGGCAAGACGTCGACGACCTCGATGCTGATCGTCTCGCTGCAGCACTGCGGCCTGGATCCGTCCTTCGCGGTCGGCGGCGAACTCAACGAGGCGGGCACCAACGCCCACCACGGCACCGGCGAGGTCTTCGTGGCCGAGGCCGACGAGAGCGACGGCTCACTGCTGCAGTACGACCCCGACGTCGCGGTGGTCACCAACATCGAGTCCGATCACCTCGACTTCTTCGGCACCGACGCCGCCTACGTGCAGGTCTTCGACGATTTCGCGGACCGGCTCGCCGCGGGCGGCCTGCTGGTGGTGTGCCTGGACGATCCGGGCTCACGGGCGCTGGCCGAGCGGGTCGGAACCCGTTTGGCGGACAAGGGCGTTCGGGTGCTCGGCTACGGCTCCGGCGAACTCGCCGACGCCCCGGTCCCGGTCGGCGTCCGGCTGCACAGCTGGGAGCCGCGTGACGTGGGCGGGCTCGCTCAATTCCAGCTGGCCGACGAACCCGCGCCGCGCACGCTGCGACTCTCGGTTCCTGGGCGGCACATGGCGCTCAACGCGCTGGCCGCGCTGCTCGCGGCGCGGGCGGCGGGCGCCGACGTGGACGAGATTCTCCAGGGCCTGGAGGGTTTCGGCGGCGTGCACCGGCGGTTCCAGTTCGTCGGCAGGGAGAACGGCGTGCGGGTCTTCGACGACTACGCGCACCATCCCACCGAGGTGCGCGCGGTGCTCGGCGCCGCGGCCGAACTGGTGCAGCAGGAGGCGCGCGACGGCGCGCGGTCGCGCCAGGGCCGGGTGATCGTGGTCTTCCAGCCGCACCTGTACAGCCGCACCGCCACCTTCGCCGAGGACTTCGGCCTCGCGCTGAGCCTGGCCGACGAGGTCGTCGTGCTGGACGTCTACGGCGCGCGGGAGAAGCCGCTGCCCGGCGTGAACGGTGCGCTCGTCGCCCAGTCGGTCACCAAACCCGTGCATTACCAACCGGATATGTCCCGGGTCGGACGCCAGGTGGCCGGGCTCGCGCTGCCGGGCGATGTCGTGATCACGATGGGCGCGGGCGATGTCACCATGCTCGGCAGCCAGATACTCGACGGGCTACGGGCGCGTCCCCAGTACGGGCGGTGAGCCGCGATGCGGCCGGGGGGTGAGCGGCGCGCGGCCGCGAGCTGGCTCGATCGGTTCGACCTGCTGCGCCGCCCCGGCGGTCCGGCCCGGCTGCGCCGGATGCGGCTGTGGGGATTGCTGGGCGTGTGCGTGCTTACCGTCGTCCTGTTGATCTCCTGGTTCACGCCGGTGCTCTCGGTGCGCACCGTCGAGATCGAAGGGCTCGTCGAGGTGCAGGAGGCGCAAGTGCGCGAGCGACTCGAAATTCCTTCGGGCCGCTCGATGTTGCGCATCGATACCGACGCCATGGCGCGGCGGGTGGCGAGTATTCCGAAAGTCAGTTCGGCGCGGGTGCAGCGGGTGTACCCGTCGACCGTCAAGGTGACCATTGTCGAGCGGTCGCCGGTGTTGTTCTTCGAGACCGAGGAAGGCGCGCATCTACTGGATGCCGAAAGCGTCGAATTCGCCATCGAGGCCGCGCCCATCGGGGTGCCGAAGTTGATCACCGATCGACCCGGCGGCGCCGATCCGTTGACCCGCGCGGCGGTCGCGGTGCTCGCGGTATTGCCGCCCGCCCTGAATATCCAGGTGGGCGAGGTTGTCGCACGGTCGATTTCGGATATCTCCTTGAATCTGCACGACGGACGCACGGTACTCTGGGGCAGTGCGAACGATGCCGAACGCAAGGCGGCCGTGGTGTTGCCGCTGTTGACGCGGGAGGGAACGGTGTTCGACGTGTCGAGCCCGAATCTGGTCACGGTAAAGTGATCGACACCCATTGTGCCCAGGGAATTTTTGGGGGCGCTCTGCCGCGAGGCGCAGGGCCGTCGCCGGGATGGGGCTCGGGGGGCAACCGTCCAACCATACGGTGTGTGAAGTGGCGACCGAGAGGGATCACACAAGATTCTGTCACTCGTGTCGGCGCGCCTGCGCCCGTATCGCGGCGGCTGCGAATAGCGTTCCGCACCAGTCGGATACTTGACATAACGCTAACCCTGTGGTTGAGGTTTAGGGTTTGCCCGGCCGCGGATCGTGGAGTGAACCGGTCCCGGGCAAAACAACCGAGGATGCCATAGCGAAATGTCCTGAGTCCGAAAATGACAGGCTTTAGATCGAAGGAAGGCGAGAGCCCATGACGCCCCCGCACAACTACCTTGCGGTGATCAAGGTCGTCGGTATCGGCGGCGGCGGCGTGAATGCCGTCAACCGGATGATCGAACAGGGACTCAAGGGAGTCGAGTTCATCGCGGTCAACACCGACGCGCAGGCGCTGCTGATGAGCGATGCCGACGTCAAGCTCGACGTCGGCCGTGAACTCACCCGCGGTCTCGGCGCGGGTGCCGACCCGGAGGTCGGCCGCAAGGCCGCCGAGGACCACAAGGACGAGATCGAAGAGGTGCTCAAGGGCGCCGACATGGTCTTCGTCACCGCGGGCGAGGGCGGCGGCACCGGTACCGGTGGCGCGCCGGTCGTCGCGAGCATCGCGCGCAAGCTCGGCGCGCTCACCATCGGCGTGGTCACCCGGCCGTTCTCCTTCGAGGGCAAGCGCCGCGGCAACCAGGCCGAGGTGGGCATCAACCTGCTGCGCGAGTCCTGCGACACCCTCATCGTCATCCCGAACGACCGGCTCCTGCAGCTCGGCGACGCCGCGGTCAGCCTGATGGACGCCTTCCGCTCCGCCGACGAGGTGCTGCTCAACGGTGTTCAGGGCATCACCGATCTGATCACCACCCCGGGTCTGATCAACGTCGACTTCGCCGACGTCAAGAGCGTCATGTCCGGCGCGGGCAGCGCGCTCATGGGCATCGGCTCGGCGCGCGGCGAGGGCCGGTCGGTGAAGGCGGCCGAGGCGGCGATCAACTCGCCGCTGCTCGAGGCATCGATGGACGGAGCGCACGGCGTGCTGCTCTCCATTGCGGGCGGGTCGGACCTCGGTCTGTTCGAGATCAACGAGGCGGCCTCGCTGGTACAGGAAGCCGCGCACATCGAGGCCAACATCATCTTCGGTACCGTCATCGACGATTCGCTCGGCGACGAAGTGCGGGTCACCGTGATCGCGGCCGGATTCGACGGCGGCGGCCCGGCCCGGCGCACCTTCGACCCGGCGACCGTCCGCGGTTCGATCGGTTCGGGACGGGCGGGCGAGATCGGCCAGAGCAGCAGGCCGAGCGAGATCGCCGCGTCCACGCGCAGCACCGACACCACTTCGGCGGGCACCTCGAGCAGCGTGACCCGCGGCGCCGTGCCGAGCTACCACAGCGAGCGCGTCCGGCCCGCCGAGCCGACGGTCTCGCACAACAGCCGCTCCCACATCCAGCCCCCGGACGACGGCGGTGACGACGATGACGATGTCGACGTGCCGATCTTCATGCGCCGCTGATCCGATCGTCCCGGGTGCACCGGGACGACGGTCGCGGGCCGCGGGCGGTTGTCGCGCGAGGTGAGGTTCGCCGCACGGCGTGCCGTCCCGCGCCGCGCCGCATACGCGAATCCGCCGACCGAGCACGAGGATTCGCCGAGCGCGCGGTTCGACGCCCGTTGCGCGAGCCGCCGCGGCACCCTCCGAAGCCACTAGGCTCGGAGGCATGACTGCTGCCCACACACTTACCGTCCGACGGGTCACGACGACCAGGGCGGGCGGCTTCTCCGCCCCGCCCTACGACTCGTTCAACCTCGGCGACCACGTGGGCGACGATCCGGCGGCCGTGCGCCGCAACCGCGAGCGCCTCGCCGCGGGCATCGGCCTCACCCCGGACCGGCTGGTCTGGATGGAGCAGATCCACGGGCGCGCCGTCGAAATCGTCGACGGCCCCCGCACCGAGCCGGTGCCCGCCACCGACGCTCTCGTCACCACCGTGCCGAACCTGGCGCTGGTCACACTCAGCGCCGACTGCGTTCCGATCCTGCTCTCCGACGACGAGGCTGGCGTCATCGCCGCCGTGCACGCCGGCCGTATCGGCGCGCGCATCGGCATCGTGCCGCGCGTGCTGGACGCGATGGTGTCGGTGGGCGCCAGGCTCGACCGGGTCGGCGCGTTCCTCGGCCCGGCCGCCTCGGGCAGGCAGTACGAGGTGCCCGCCGCCATGCGCGACGATGTGGAAAAGCACCTGCCGGGCAGCGCGACGACCACCGTGCGCGGTACGCCCGCGCTCGACCTGCGCGCGGGAATCCGCAGGCAACTGACCGAGGCGGGGATCGCCGCGGTCGCCGAGGACCCGCGCTGCACCATCGAGGACAAGACGCTCTTCAGCCACCGCCGTGGCGCGCCGACCGGACGCATCGCGGGCGTGATCTGGATCGAGGGGCCGCGATGACCTGGCCCGGTGAAACGACGGAAACCGTTGCGGCACAGTCCGACGCGCGCACCGCGGAGCTGGCGGGCAGGCTGGACGGTCTGCTCGAGCGGATCGATGCCGCGTGCCGGGCGTCGGGGCGCGAGCCGGGTTCGGTGCGTTTGCTGCCGGTGACGAAGTTCTTTCCGGCCGCCGACGTCGCGATTCTGTACGGCCTCGGCCGTAGGGAGTTCGGTGAATCGCGCGAACAAGAGGCCACCGCGAAGGTCTCGGAACTGGGCAACCGCCCGGATATCCGCTGGCACATGATCGGTCGCCTGCAGCGCAACAAGGCCAAAGTAGTCGCGCGCTGGGCACACACCGTGCATTCGGTGGACAGCGAACGGTTGGCAACGGCTCTTGACAGGGGTGCGGTCGCCGCGCTGGAGGCGAACGAGCGCACCGAGCCGCTGCGGGTGTTGCTCCAGGTGAGCCTGGACGAAGACCCGGAGCGAGGCGGCGTCACCGAAGATGATCTCGAGCGCCTCGCGGACCATGTCGCGGCGGCGGAAGGACTGCAGCTCGGAGGCCTGATGGCGATTCCGCCACTCGACGCCGAGCCTCATAGCGCCTTTGCGCGGCTTGCGACTTTGCACACGCGGCTACTCGCCCGTCACCCCGCCGCAACCGAGCTTTCCGCAGGTATGTCGGGTGATCTGGAATCAGCGATCGAACACGGCTCGACGGTTGTGCGTGTCGGTACCGCCCTGATGGGTACTCGACCGATAACCTCGGGCTAGCAAAGAAACCTCATCAGTCACATTCGACACATAAGATTGGGACAGACGAGGGCTGAGCAAGACTTCAACACCCGGCCGCCACCGGGGCCGAAGGAAGGTCGACCAGAATGAGCGAGCGCAGCGAGCATGGACTCGACGCAGCCACCATCGTGGTCATCACCGAGTCGAGCGACGGGGAGGGGTAAGTGTATGAGCACGCTGCATAAGTTCAAGGCGTACTTCGGCATGGTGCCGCTCGAGGATTACGAAGACGATTACGTCGACGATCGCGCCCCGCGCGCGACCGAGCGCGGTGGCGCGCGCCCGCGCAACTACTCCGATCGCGGCGGCTACGGCGCCGACCGGTACACCGAAGATCGTTACGGCGCAGACCGTTTCGGCCAGGACCGGTTCGACGAGGACGCCGACTACCCCGAGCCCGCCTACAAGTCGCCCTACCAGGCCGGCTACCCGGCGGCGCGCCGCGACGAGTACGCCGACGAGCCCTACGGCGACGAGCGCTACGAGTCGTCGCGGCGTCCCACCCGTATCGATGCGGCCGGGTCGTCCGGCCGGTTCCGCGCGGGCGGCGGCGCAGGCATGTTGCGGGGAGCCACCAGGGGTGCGCTCGCCGTCGATCCCGACGCCGAGGAGCGGCGGCTCGAGGAGCGCGTGCGCCCCGAGCCCGCACCCGCTCGCCGGCCGGGGATCTTCGAGGACGGAGGCCCCTTGTCCAAGATCACGACGCTGCGCCCGCGCGATTACAGTGAGGCCCGCATCATCGGCGAGCGTTTCCGCGAGGGAAATCCGGTGATCATGGACCTGGTCGACCTGAGCAACGCCGACGCCAAGCGGCTCGTCGACTTCGCGGCCGGCCTAGCCTTCGCCCTGCGTGGCTCGTTCGACAAGGTGGCGACCAAAGTGTTCCTGCTCTCACCGGCCGATGTCGACGTATCAGCCGAGGAGCGGCGCAGGATCGCCGAAACGGGCTTCTACAACCAGAAATAGCGGTCTGATCCGGGGGGTTCGTCGGTCTTGTCGCGCGCGGGGCGGTGTGGTCATTTTGCGCAACGCCGATTTTCGGGCAGAGTGAAGTCGTGGCCTTGTTCGCGGTGCTGTACTTCGTACTGTTCATCTTCTGGCTGTTGCTGATCAGCCGGGTGATCGTCGAGTTCGTTCGTAGCTTCGCCCGTGACTGGCGACCGACCGGTGTCGTTGTCGTCATCCTGGAGGTGATCTTCACGATCACGGACCCTCCGGTGAAACTACTGAGACGGCTGATACCACCGGTGTCCCTGGGGGGAATTCGCCTGGATCTGTCGATTATGGTCCTGCTATTCATCGTCTTCATCCTGATGTCGATCGTGAGCAGGCTCGGGCAACCGGTAGCTCCGGTGTGACAGAATGGGCCAAGATACCTTGCTAGATCTGCTCGATCTCCAAAAGACGCGTGAAGGGATCCTTCCATGCCGCTGACCCCAGCCGATGTGCACAACGTCGCGTTCAGCAAACCGCCGATCGGGAAGCGCGGCTACAACGAGGATGAAGTCGACGCCTTCTTGGATCTCGTGGAGCAGGAGCTCTCGCGTCTGATCGAGGAGAACGCCGACCTGCGCCAGCGGGTCGCCGAACTCGATGCGGAACTGGCCGACGCCAAGAAGAACCGGCAGGCGGCCCCGGCAACGGTCAAGGCCCCGGTACAGCAGGCTCCGCCTCCTGAACCGATCAAACCCCCGGTGCCCGCACCGCCGCCGGCTCCGATGCCCGCGGCCGCACCCGCGCCGAAGGACGCCCCCGGCGCCGACGCGAACCTGCAGGCGGCCAAGGTCCTCAGCCTCGCCCAGGAGATGGCGGACCGGCTGACCAGCGACGCGAAGACCGAGGCGGAGAACCTGCTCTCCAACGCGCGGGCGAACTCCGAGCGACTGGTCGGCGACGCCAGGACCCGTTCCGAGGCGATGATCGCGGACGCCCGGCAGAAGTCGGACGCGATGCTGTCGGACGCGCAGACCCGTTCGGACAGCCAGCTGCGCCAGGCCAAGGAGAAGGCCGACGCGCTGCAGGCCGACGCCGAGCGCAAGCACACCGAGATCATGGCGACCATCACCCAGCAGCGCAGCGTGCTGGAGAGCCGGATCGAGCAGCTCAAGACCTTCGAGCGCGAGTACCGCGTGCGGCTGAAGTCGTACCTGGAGTCGCAGCTCGAGGAGCTGGAGAACCGCGGCTCGGCGGTCCCGGTGGACGGCGGCGAGGCGTTCGCCGACACGAACACCGCGAGCAACCTCGCGCCCGCCTCGTTCGCCAAGGGCGGCAAGTAATACCACCCTCGGCGGTCCTGCGCCGTCGCGAAAGCAGTTGTTCGAGTCGTCATCAGAGGTAAAGTCGAATCGCCTGGCATGCCCGGCGGACCCAGCCGGACGACGCGTGTCACAGCCCGTGCATGGCCGTAGCGAAGGCGGAGGTACGCCGAGGGGGTCATCATGCTCGTTCTGACACTCGTCCTGGCGGCGATCGGCTTTGCCCTGCTCGTCACGGCGCTGACCACCGGGTCGGTGCTGTGGGCGTGGGGGTGCATCGTCGTCTGCGTCATCGGCGCGGTGCTGCTGCTGGCGAGCGCGCTGTCCATGCGCAGCCCGGAGAACGGCGCACCACCGCCGCCGGGGCGGCACGCCAAACGCTGAGGCCGGGCGCGGGGAATATCGCTTGCCCCGGCTGGTTAGAATCGAAACAGAACGGCGTCGATCCGGCCATCACCGGGGAGCCTTCGGAAGAACGGCGCCGAGGCGCTCAGTAGAACCGAACGGGTGAGCCCGTCACAGCTCACAACGAGTGGTCCGGCGGCCCCGGTGGGGCAGACCAGGACAAACGGGGTGGTACCGCGGTTTCGGCGCACCGAGCGCCGGGGTCGTCCCCGTGCCAACCACTGATACGCGCCTGCGGCGCGGTGGCACGAGGAGACGCATCCGCGATGGCGGACGACAGCAAGAGCGCATACCCCCGCGTGGATCTGGGCGCAGGCTCCGGGGCGAGCTTTCCCGAGCTGGAAGAACGCGTGCTCGACGCATGGGCGGCCGACGACACCTTCCGCGCCAGCATCGAGAACCGTTCGGGTGCTGCCGAGTTCGTCTTCTACGACGGCCCACCCTTTGCCAACGGTCTGCCGCATTATGGTCATTTGCTCACCGGCTATGTGAAGGATTTGATCCCACGTTTCCAGACGATGCGCGGCAAGCGCGTCGATCGGCGTTTCGGATGGGACTGTCACGGCCTTCCCGCGGAAATCGAAGCGGAAAAGCAGCTCGGTATCACGGACAAATCACAGATCGACGCCATGGGGTTGGCGGAATTCAATGCCGCGTGCAAATCCTCGGTGCTGCGCTACACCGGGGAATGGCGCGACTACGTCACCCGCCAGGCTCGCTGGGTCGACTTCGACAACGACTACAAGACCCTCGATCTCGACTTCATGGAGTCGGTCATGTGGGCCTTCAAGTCGCTCTACGACAAGGGCCTGATCTACCAGGGCTTCCGCGTGCTGCCCTACAGCTGGTATGAGCAGACGCCGCTGTCGAACCAGGAGACCCGCCTGGACGACGCCTACAAGATGCGCCAGGACCCGGCCGTCACCGTCGACATGGCGCTGCGTGTGCCCGACGACCATCCGCTGCGCGAACTCGACGGCGCCAACGCGCTGATCTGGACCACCACGCCGTGGACCCTGCCGTCCAACCTGGCCATCGCCGTACACCCCAACGTGCGCTACGTGCACCTGAGCGCCGCCGACGGCAAGCGCTACCTGCTGGCCGCCGAGCGCGTCTCGCACTACGCGCGGGAGTTCGGCGAGGAGCCGCAGGTGCTCGGCGAGTTCGACGGCGCGGCGCTGGCCGGACTGTCCTACGCCCCGCCCTTCGACTTCTTCGTCGGCCACCCGAACGCGCACCGCGTGCTCACCGCCGACTACGTGACCACCGACTCCGGCACCGGCATCGTGCATTTGGCTCCCGCCTTCGGTGAGGAGGACATGGAGGTCGCCACGGCCAACGGCATCGAGATCGTGCAGCCGCTGGATCCGGGCGGCAAGTTCACCTCGATGGTGCCGCCGTACGAGGGCTTGATGGTCTTCGACGCCAACCCGGTGATCATCAAGGACCTCAAGGCCGCCGGAAAGCTGTTGCGGCACGAGACGATCGAGCACTCCTACCCGCACAGCTGGCGCTCCGGGCAGCCGCTGATCTACATGGCGGTGCCGTCCTGGTTCGTCGCGGTCACCAAGTTCCGCGACCGGATGGTCGAGCTGAACAAGCAGATCACCTGGGTGCCCGAGCACATCCGCGACGGTCAGTTCGGCAAGTGGCTGGAGGGCGCGCGCGACTGGAACATCAGCCGCAACCGCTACTGGGGCAGCCCGATCCCGGTGTGGGTCTCCGACGATCCGGCCTACCCCCGGGTCGACGTGTACGGCTCGCTGGACGAGCTCGAGCGCGACTTCGGTGTGCGCCCGACCGACCTGCACCGGCCCATGATCGACGAGCTGACTCGGCCGAACCCCGACGACCCGACCGGCAAGTCGACCATGCGCCGCGTGCCGGAGGTACTGGACTGCTGGTTCGAGTCCGGCTCGATGCCCTACGCGCAGGTGCACTACCCGTTCGAGAACAAGGACTGGTTCGACGGGCACTTCCCGGGCGACTTCATCGTCGAGTACAACGGGCAGACCCGCGGCTGGTTCTACACCCTGCACGTCCTCTCGACCGCGCTCTTCGACAGCCCGTCCTTCAAAACCGTTGCGGCGCACGGCATCGTGCTCGGTGACGACGGGCTGAAGATGAGCAAGTCGAAGGGCAACTACCCGGACGTGAACGAGGTGTTCCACCGGGACGGCTCCGACGCGATGCGCTGGTTCCTGATGAGCTCGCCGATCCTGCGCGGCGGCAATCTCATCGTCACCGAGCGCGGCATCCGCGAGGGCGTCGGTCACGCGCTGCGTCCGCTGTGGAACGCGTGGAGCTTCCTGCAGCTGTACGCCTCGAAGCCCGGCGTGTGGCGCACCGATTCGCCGCATGTGCTGGACCGCTACATCCTGGCGAAGCTGGCGCAAACCCGCGATGTGATGACCGACGCACTGGAGGCCTACGACATCGCGGGCGCCTGCGAGGAGCTGCGCTCGTTCGCCGACGCGCTCACGAATTGGTATGTGCGCCGGTCGCGTTCGCGCTTCTGGTCGGAGGATCGCGACGCGGTCGACACCCTGCACACCGTGCTCGAGGTGGTCTCCAGGCTGGCCGCGCCGCTGCTGCCGCTGATCGCCGAGGTGATCTGGCGCGGGCTCACCGGCGATCGTTCGGTGCACTTGGCCGACTGGCCGAAGGAGGGCGAGCTGCCGGAGGATCCGGAGCTGGTCGCCGCCATGGACGAGGTGCGCACGGTCTGCTCGACGGTGCTCAGCCTGCGCAAGGCACAGAACCTGCGGGTGCGGCTGCCGCTGGCCGAGGTGACCATCGCGGCGGGCGACGCCGAGCGGCTGCGCCCGTACGCCGACATCATCGCCGACGAGGTCAACGTCAAGAAGGTCGACCTGACCACCGACGTCGCCGTGCACGGTCGCTTCGAGCTGGCGGTGAACGCCCGCGCCGCGGGTCCGCGCCTGGGCAAGGACGTGCAGACGGTGATCAAGGCGGTCAAGGCGGGCGAGTGGTCCGAGGATGCCGCCGGTGTCGTCAGCGCCGCCGGAATCACCTTGTTCCCGGAGGAATACACCCAGCGGCTGGTCGCCGCCGAGCCCGAGTCCACCGCGGCGCTGCCCGGCAACGCGGGTCTGGTGGTGCTGAACTCGGTGGTCACCGAGGAACTGGAGGCCGAGGGCTGGGCCCGCGACCTGATCCGCGACCTCCAGGAGACCCGCAAGTCGCTCGGCTTGGACGTCTCCGACCGGATCACCGTGGTCCTCGAGGTCCCGGCCGAGCGCCTGGCTTGGGCGCAGACCCACCGGGATCTGATCGCGGGCGAAATCCTCGCCACGGCACTCGATTTCGGCACCGTGGGCGCCGACGCCGCCGAACTCGCCGGTGGTGTGAAGGCCGCGGTCGCCAAGGCCTGAGCCGGTCGTCGGGGTGGGCGTCGTCGTCCACCCCGACGACGCGGCTCGACCGAGTGGCGGTCGAGACCATGCAGCGGTAGTGATCTAGATCACACGCTGGGAATTTGCTGGAAACCTCTCCTGTCTCCGAAAAGCCCGGCAGAATCGGGCGTGTTGCTGTTGGTGCGCAGATCGATCAGTGGTACCGCAGTGATCCTCGTGAGGCATGTTCTACCTGATGTGCGCTGTTCGGCGGGCTGTGAAGCCGGATAGGCGCGGAGGTCGGTGGCTCCACCCCGATGACGAGGGTGGCGCCGCGCGTCAGCGCGGCCGCTTGTCGCGGCCTGTTCGCCGGACCCACAGGAGAGGTGCGTTTCGTGATCAGAAAATCGTTGTGCCGGATATTCGCCGGCCTTGTCGTCACCGCGATCGTCACCCTGCTGCTCGCCGGACCCGCGTGGTCCGACACCGGCAGCGGCCCCGTTTCGGCGGCCGGTTCGGGCTCCGGAGGTTCGAGCGCCTCGGCGGGTCTGCCGCTGCCCAGTCCACGGGGCCTCGCCGCGCTGGCCATCGCCACGACCCAGACCGGTAAGCCCTATGTATGGGGCGGCACCGGCCCGCACGGCTGGGACTGCTCCGGGCTCGTCCAGTGGGCGTTCCGGCAGGTCGGCGTCGACATGCCGAGGACGACCTGGCAGCAGGCGACGGCGGGCACCGCCGTGCCGGTCCGCGCGATGGCGCCGGGCGACGTCGTCGTGCTGAACGACGACGGCTCGCACGTCGGCATCTACGCCGGCTTCGGGCAGATCTTCAACGCCTACGGTCGCGGCGTCCCGGTCGGCCTCGCGCCGCTCCGGAAGTTCACCATCTACGCCGTCCGCCGGTTCTGACGGCGCGAAAACCGTTGCGGTTCAGGCGAGGTGGTCGGTGGCCAGACCGCGAAGCAGCGGACCGTACTCCGGATGCGCCAGCGCCGAGGCGAACTGGGCGACCAGGTAGTCGCCGGGATTGCCGGTGTCGTACCAGCGGCCGCGAATCACCTGACCGAACACCGGATTCTCCGCGGCGTGCACGTTGATGGCGTCGGTCAGGTAGACCTCGCCGGTGCGGTGCTCGTACCAGGCCGCGGTCTGCCTGCGCAGCTCGTCGACGATGCCCGGGGTCACCACGTAGCCGCCGATGGCGGCGTAGGCCGAGGGCGCGTCTTCGGGCTTGGGCTTCTCCATGAGGCCGGTGATGCGCAGCAGGCCGTTGCCCTGATCGTCGGCGACGACCGGGACGCCGTAGCGCTTGGACTCGGCCGGGTTCATCGGCATCAGCGCGAGCACCGGCGCCGCGGTGGCCTCGTAGGCGTCGATGAGCTGCTGTGCGCGCGGCACCTCGGCCACGAACACGTCGTCGGGCCAGAGCACGAGCATCGGCTCGTCACCGGCGTTGCGCGCGGCGTTGAGCACCGGGGTGCCGTTGCCGTAGGGGCCGTGCTGGTCGAGATAGGTGATGTGGCCGAGGCGGGACAGTTCCCCGACCTCCTCGACGGCGTCGGCGTAGGCGGTCTTTCCGTCCGCGCGCAACTGCGCGACGAGGGCCGGATTGGGGCGGAAGTGGTCCTGGATCAACGACTTTCCGCCGCTGACCACGATGGTGATGTCGGTGATGCCGGAGGCGACCAGCTCGCGGACGGTGTGCTCGATGACCGGCTTGTCGCCGACCGGCAGCATCTCTTTCGGGATGGCCTTGGTCAGCGGGAGCAACCGGGAGCCGATACCGGCCGCCGGGATGACTGCCTTACGGATCTTCATGGGTCCGATCATCACATACGAACCGGCGGGCAAGGCGCGATCCCCGTCGTTCGTTGCCGTGTCGAAAAACCTGGCGCGCGAGGTATCGGCCCAGGTCAAGGCTGCTGGATCGCGGTGTCGGCGGCTGCCGGGACGCTCCGCAGATCCGCAGCAATCGATCAGGCAACACCCAGCCGCCGCGGCGGCGAACATGTCGGTGGGTTGGCGTAGATTCCGGTCGTGCGGACGGATCGGGCGACGGAGAAGGCGGCGGTCGGCCGCACCTCCAAGCGCTGGGTGCTGCACATAGATATGGACGCGTTCTTCGCCTCGGTCGAGCAGCTGACTCGCCCGACGCTTCGCGGCCGACCGGTGCTCGTCGGCGGCACCGGGGGACGCGGCGTCGTCGCGGGGGCCAGCTACGAGGCGCGGGTCTTCGGCGCGCGTTCCGCGATGCCGATGCACCAGGCCAAGCGCCTGGTCGGGGTCACGGCCGTGGTGGTGCCGCCCCGCGGGGCGGTCTACGGGGTGGTCAGCGGGCGGGTGTTCGAGGCGCTGCGCAGCCGCATCCCGGTGCTGGAGACGCTCTCGTTCGACGAGGCGTTCGGCGAACCGGAGGAGCTGGCGGGCGCCGACGCGGAGCGGGTCTACGACTTCTGCGCGGAGTTGCGCGCGCTGGTGCGCGAACGCACCGGTCTGGTCGCCTCGGTCGGCGCGGGCAGCGGCAAGCAGCTCGCCAAGATCGCCTCCGGCCTGGCCAAACCCGACGGCATCCGGGTGGTCGCGCCCGACGAGCAGCAGGCACTGCTCGCCGGGCTGCCGGTGCGCAAGCTGTGGGGGATCGGCCCGGTCGCCGAGGGCAGGCTGCGTTCGCTCGGCATCGAGACGGTCGGCGCCTTCGCCGCGCTGCCCGAATCGGAGGTGGTGTCCTTGCTCGGCGGCAGCGTCGGGGCGGCGCTGCACCGGCTGGCCCGCGGCATCGACGACCGGCCGGTCGCCGAGCGCGCCGAGGCCAAGCAGATCAGCGCCGAGAACACCTACGAGACCGACATCGTCACCTTGGCCCAGCTGCGACCCGCGATCGAGACCATGGCCGCGGCCGCGCACGCCAGGCTCGGCAAGGACGGCCGGGCCGCGCGCACCGTGGTGCTGAAACTACGGAAGTCGGATATGAGCGTGGTGACGCGCTCGTTCACCCTGCCCTACGCCACCACCGACCTGGCCACGCTGACCACCGCCGCCCAGCGGTCGGCGATCGATCCCGCCGAGCTCGGCCCGATCCGCCTGGTCGGCGTCGGCTTCGGCGGGCTGTCCACGGTGCGGCAGGAATCGCTCTTCCCGGAACTGGATCAGAGCCCGGTCGACGACACGCTCGATCCCGAATGGGAACCGAGCGAGCCAGCGCCGCCCGCCGCCGAGCCGAGTCCGTCCGCGCGCCTCTGGTACCCGGGAATGGATGTGGCGCACCCGGATTACGGACACGGGTGGGTGCAGGGAGCGGGGCACGGCGTGGTCACCGTGCGCTTCGAGACCAGTTCGACAGGGCCGGGCCCGGCGCGTACCTTCAGCGCCGACGACATCAGTCTGTCCCGGGCGGATCCGCTCGGCAGTCTCGACTGACCGGTAGCCTGATGCCTCGGGCGGTGCCGCCGGTTCTTGGTGGACGCTGCCGCGGTTACGACACGGACCCCTCCTCGAACGCAAAGGACGAGCAGTTGAAGCTTCGTACGACTGGACGCATCGCGATCGCTGGCCTCGCCATCGTTGCCACCCTGGGCCTGACCGCCTGCGGCGGCGACGATTCGAGCGACACCGCCAAGACGGCCAAGACGACGACCAGCGCCAAGGCGACCACCGCTCAAGCGAACCTGCCCGCGGTGCCCACCGCGGCGGAGCTGAACACGCAGCTGCAGAAGGCGCTCGACCCGGCGGTGCCGAACGAGGAGAAGCTGGCGATGATTCAGGGCGCCGAGGCCGATCCCGAGCTGCCCGCCCGGCTGTCCGAGGCCTACAAGGCGACCGGCGCCACCGTCGAGGTGACCGAGGTGACCGCGTTCGGCGACACCATCAACGCCAAGGCCAAGATCGTGCTGAACGGCCAGGAGAACATCGCCGACGTGCCGTTCGTCGCCGAGGACGGCAAGTGGAAGGTCCAGAAGGCGTGGGCCTGCCAGATGCTGACCGCGCTCGGCCAGCAGTCGGCCGCCTGCGCCTGATCCGCGGTGTCGCGGCCCGGCCCGAATCCGGGCCGCGACGATCCCGCTTCGCGGCGGCCGAGTCGGTCCGCCGAAGTGATGCGTGGGCGAGAATCCGCAGATCAGCCGCCTGATTCGCCCGTGGAACCGCGCTCGGAACAGGCTTCGGGTTTCGCTCTCAGTTTCGATCGTTACTATCTGGCCTCGTGGCTGACACTATGGTGTGGGCGGGGCAGCCGTCCGTCGAGGATCCCAGACCCGGGACGGCACAGCGGAATACGAGCGGGGGATGGGCGCGGCCCGTCGCTTTGATCGCGGCGTTGATCGGCGCGCTGTGCGCGGTGGCGGTGCCCTTGCTCCCGATCCGGGTGGACGAGGCGACGCTGTCCTGGCCGCAGGCTGGTTCGGCGCGCAGCGTGGAGGCGCCGCTGGTGGCCTACGCGCCGTCGACCTTCGACGCCACCCTGCCGTGCGCGGCCATCGGCCAGCTGGCCGTCAACGGCGGCACCCTCGCCGCCACCGCGCCAGACGGCGCGCCGGACCGCGAGCGCTACGGCTTTCTCGCACGGGTGACCACGCCCACCGCCGACGCACCGGCCCGGCTCGACGTCATCCTGCGTAACCAAGCGCTGCTCAGCACGCCGGTCGATCAGCTGCCCGCCGGGTGCGAACTCGCCGTGCACGCCGACACCACCCGGGCGACGGCGACCATGCCGGGATTCACCGCCCCCGGCTTCCCGGTGACGCTCGACGGCGATTTCCGCCCCCAGCTCGTCGGCATCTACAGCGACCTGGCCGCCGCCGACGGCGCGACCGTCACCGCGGCCCTGGACACCCGCTTCACCTCCAGCCCGACTCCCGTCAAACGGGCCGCCATCTGGCTCGCCGTGCTGGCCACGATCGTCGCGCTGGTCGCCCTCTATCGGATCGACCGCGAGGACGGCAGGCGAACCCGCCGCCTGCTGCCGCAGCGCTGGTGGACGTTCTCGGTGCTGGACGGCGTGGTGCTCGGCGTGCTGGTGCTCTGGCACTTCATCGGCGCCACCACCTCCGACGACGGCTACCAGTTCGGCATGGCCCGCACGTCCGGTGCGGCGGGCTACATGTCCAACTACTTCGCCTACTTCGGCGTCCCCGAGAACCCGATCGGCACACCGTATTACGACCTGATCCGGATCATGGCCGAGGTGACGACCGCCAGCCCGTGGGTGCGCCTGCCCGCGCTGGCCTGCGGTGTGCTGCTGTGGCTGTTGCTGAGCCGCGAGGTGGTGCCGCGCTTGGGCGTGGCGGTGCGGCACGACAAGATCGCGCTGTGGACCGGCGCGCTCGGCTTCCTCGCGGTCTGGCTGCCCTACGACAACGGCCTGCGTCCCGAACCGCCCGTCGCGCTGGGGCTGCTGCTCACCTGGTGTTCGGTCGAGCGCGCGATCGCCACCCGGCGGTTGCTGCCCGCCGCGCTCGCGGTTCTGGTCGCGGCGTTCACCGTCACCGCGGGTCCGTCCGGCCTCATCTGTATCGCCGCGCTGCTGTCCGGCCTGCGTCCGGTCGCCAGGATCGTGATGGACAAGGTCGGCTCGGGCACCGTGCGGCAGCGCGTACTCGGTTACCTGACACTGCTCGCACCGCTCGGCGCGGCCGGTGCGCTCGTGCTGGCGATCGCGTTCGCCGACCAGCCGCTGTCCGCCGCCTTGGAGATGCAGCGGGTGCACCACGACATCGGTCCCGACGTGCCGTGGTTCCAGGAATATCTGCGCTACCAGTACCTGTTCCAGGGCGAGGTCGACGGTTCGGTCGGTCGCCGGATCGGCATTCTGGCCATGCTGATCGGCATCGTGGTGTGTGTCGCCGTGCTGTTGCGCAAGGGCGGGCGGATTCCGCTGACCGCCGCGGGCCCGTCGCGGCGCATCCTCGGGACGACGGCGGGCGCCCTGTTGCTGATCATGGTCACGCCGACCAAATGGACCCACCACTTCGGCGTGTTCGCCGGTGTCGCGGGCTGTGTGGCGGTGCTGACCGCGATGGCGGTCGGCCCCAAGGTGCTGCGGTCGCCGCGCAACCGCGCGCTGTTCGCCGCGCTGATCGCGTTCCTGCTCGCGCTGGTGTTCTCCGGGCCCAACGGCTGGTGGTACGTCTCCGCGTACGGCATGCCGTGGTGGGACAAGCCGCCGTCGGTGGCCGGTCTGATGCTGAACGACCTGTTCCGGGTGGCCGCGGTCGCGCTGCTGGCGGTGGCCGCCTGGTGGCATGTGCACGCCCCGGAACCCGGTACCCCGCAGCGGGTTTCGCGGTTCGGGTGGCGGGTGTCGCTGCTTCCTCCGTTGACCATCGCGCTCGCGCTGCTGGTGGTGTGGGACATCGGGTCCTTCGCCAAAGCGGCGGTGGCGCAGGGCCAGTCGTTCTCGCTGGCGCGTTCGAACATCGAAGCGGTGACCGGCAAGCCGTACGGGCTCGCCGGTCACGTCCTGGTCGAGACCGATCCGAACGAGGGCATGCTCGCGCCGCTCACCGGCGACGCGCAGAGCACGCTCGCGGGCAACGCGACCGGGTTCACGCCGGGCGGAGTGGCCGAGGACCTGCGGCCGGACGACGAGGGCAGCAGTTCGACGGGCAGCATCGCCGACGCGCTCGCCACCAAGTCCTCGTCGGAGGACGAAGCCGGAACCGCTACCGCCGCATTGCCTTTCGGCCTGGACCCGGCCCGGGTCCCGGTGCTCGGCAGCTACCGTTCCGGTGACGCGGGCCCGGCCGAGCTGACCACCGGCTGGTACCGGCTGCCCGATCCGGGCGACCGCGCCGGGATCATCGCGCTGAGCGTCGCGGGCCGCATCTGGTCGGTGGACGCAGACGGTGTGGTGACGCCCGGCCAGTCGTTGCAGATCGAGTACGGCGCAACGGATTCCGCGTCCACCGCGCAGCCGATGGGCCGGGTCGTCCCGATCGACATCGGACCTGCGCCGTCCTGGCGCAACCTGCGGGTGCCGTTCGCCGACATTCCGGCGCAGGCCGACGTCATCCGTCTGGTCGCCGTCGACCGCGATCGCAATCCGAAGCAGTGGCTGGCCGTGACGCCGCCGCGGGTGCCGAAGACCAAGACGCTGAACGAAGTGGTCGGCACGACGCCCGCCCTGGTGGACTGGATGGTCGGGCTGCAATTCCCGAATCAGCGGCCGTTCGATCATCGAGGCGGCATCGCCGAGGTCCCCGGCTATCGCATCCTGCCCGACCGCTCCGGGGCCGCCGTCACCAACCTGTGGCAGAGCCACGACGGCGGCGGTCCGCTCGGCTGGACCGGAATGCTGTTGCGCGCACGGTCATTGGCCACATATCTGAACGAGGACTGGGACCGCGACTGGGGTGATCTCCAGCTGTTCACGCGGATCGATGACAGCGCCGTTCCGGCCGAACCCGCGATCACCCAGCGCGATCACTCCGGGCTGTGGAGTCCGGGGCCGATCAATACGAACTACTGAGCTCGACCGGCGCGTCCCACGAGAGTTAGGTCGGCGCGGACCGTGGTCCGCGCCTCGGGGTCGGCCCGCTCGGGGCGCGCCGCCCGGAACTGTCAAAGTCGCAGCCGTTGCCGATTCACCAGGGATTTGTTGGCAGCGACGGGTATCCGGCGTCTCAGGCGTTGCTGTTCGCCGTGACGATACGTGTGGCGAGGGCGACCAGGTCCTCGCCGGTCAGGCCGGGATAGCCGTGCAGCTTGGTGCGCCAGCGGACGGGGACGGCGGAGGCGCCCCAGCGGGCGCCGAGCAGCCCGCCCGCGATGGCGGCCGTGGTGTCGGTGTCGCCGCCCGCGCGGACGCAGAGTTCGAGCGCCAGCGGGAGATGTTCGGGGCCGGAGGCGTCGGCGGTGGTGATCGCCCACCAGGCGGTCTGTAGCGCGTGCACGACCCAGCCGTTGTTCGGAAAGTGCGCGGGCGCGCCGTTTTCGGCCTGGTCGAGCAGCCGGTTCCAGTAGTCGGCGCTGTCGGTGGCGGCGACGTACTCGCGGACGCCGTCGAGGGTCGCGGTCAGCACCGCGTGGCGGACTGCGTAGGTCCAGATCTTGCACGCCTCGACGGCCTGCTGATCGTGATGGGTGAGCAGGCCGACCGCGCCCGCCATCCGCACGCACCCCGCGGCGTCGTCCAGGTAGGACAGCGCGATCGGCGCGGTGCGCATCAGCGAACCGTTCCCGCCGGTCAGCCCGTCCAACGACATGGCCTGCTGATGCATGGCTCGCGCCGAGGCCGGTCGCGCGGCGAGCACCCGGTTGGTCTGGACGCCGATGTCTTTCGGGTCGGAGTCGTACCACCGCACGAAACCCGCTGCCACCGCGTCGAGTTCGAGTCCAGGCCCGTCCGCGGCGGCTTGGGCGATCGCCACGGCCATCGCGGTGTCGTCGGTCCATTCGCCGGGCTCCCAGCGGCAGGCCCCGCCGCCGATCATGTCGATCTCCTGCTCCGGTCCCGGCCGGGTGAACTCGTATCCGGCGCCGAGCGCGTCGCCCGCCGCGGTGCCGAGCAGCACACCCGCCGCCCTGTCGAGTCGCCCGTCGTCCAGCATCGTGAAAACCTTTCCGGTCCCGCGTCGATCGCGGCAAATGTATCGGGTTGCCGCGTGCGGGCCCGCTGTCGAATCGGACAAGCGTCGGCCGCGTTCTCTGTGCCGATACGACGAAAGTCCGGTCAGGGCGGCCGGTTCGGTGCACGGCGGTCGTGCTCTGCCTGCATGTGCCCGCCCGATGGCGGTCGAGACGCGCACTCGAATGCCTCCTCACGAAGGGCAGTGGCGGGGGCGGCGGGGTGGCGCCGCACTCAGGGGGCGGGCGTTTCGGCGGGTGACACCGGAGCCGGTGTGCGGCGACCGAGCCGGGCGCGCAGCAGCGCGTCGGCGGTGAAGATCGCCAGCGCCGCCCAGATGAGCGCGAATCCGGCCCAGCGGGACGCGGGCATCGGTTCGTGCACGACGGCGACGCCCCAGGCCATCTGGAGCGCCGGGGTGAGGTATTGCAGCAAACCCATGGTGGACAGTGGAACTCGTTGCGCGGCGATGGCGAACAGCAGCAGCGGCACCAGCGTGACCGGCCCGGTCGACATCAGCAGCGCGGCGTGTCCCGCGCCGGAGGTGAACTCGCTGCGGCCGGTGAACAGCAGTACGAGGACGAACGCGAGGGCGAACGGCGCGGCGACGATGCCCTCGGCCGCGATGCCGCGCAGCGCGTCGAGCGGTATGACCTTCTTCACCAGCCCGTACAGCGCGAACGAGCAGGCGAGGGCGAGGGCGATCACCGGCGGCCTGCCGTAGTCGACGGTGAGCACCGCGACCGCCGCCGCGCCGAGCCCGAGCGCGGCCCACTGCGCCCGCCGCAGCCGCTCGCGGAAGATGATCACGCCGAAGCCGACGGTCACCAGCGGGTTGACGAAGTATCCGAGCGCGCACTCCACCACGTGCCCGGAGGTGACGCCGTAGACGTAGACGCCCCAGTTGATCGAGATCGCCGCCGAGGCGAGCGCGGCCAACCGCCAGGTCCGCGCGTCGATGCTCGCCATCTCGCGCAGCCGTCCGGTGACGACCAGCACGGCGAGCACCACCACGAGCGTCCACAGGATCCGCTGCGCGAGCACCTCCACCGGGCTCGCGAACGCCAGCAGACCGAAGAACGCGGCGAACAAACCCCAGATCAGATAGGCACTGGTGCCGAAGGCAACACCGGGGATGGATCTGATTCGCCGCACCGTGCCAGGTTAGTGGGCGAGCGTTGTTCATGGGATGAATTAACGGTGCGGCGGGCTGTGGATGGTCTGGAGTTGTCCACAGCCCCGCGCACGGCCGAAGCCGATGCGGAAGTCCGCCTACTACGCTGACGACCATGTCGATAACCGTTCAGGCATCGGGCGCCACCGGACTCACCACGGCGGAGGTCGAGCAGCGTCGCCGCGACGGGCTCACCAACGACGTGCCGGACCGGGCCAGCCGCTCGGTACGCGACATCGTCCGCGCCAATGTCTTCACCAGGATCAACGCCATCCTCGGTGTGCTGTTCATCCTGGTGCTGTCGACCGGTTCGATCATCGACGGCATGTTCGGTCTGCTGATCGTGGCCAACAGCGCGGTCGGCATCATCCAGGAGATCCGGGCGAAGCGGACGCTGGACCAGCTGGCCATCGTCAGCCAGGCCAGGCCGACAGTGCGCCGCGACGGCGTCGCGCACGAGGTCGCGCCGAAGGACGTGGTGCTCGACGACCTGATCGAGCTGGGTCCCGGCGACCAGATCGTGGTGGACGGCGTGGTCGAGGAGTCCGCGCTGCTGGAGATCGACGAGTCGCTGCTCACCGGCGAGGCCGACCCGATCGACAAAGCCATCGGCGCGGAGGTGATGTCCGGCAGCTACGTGGTGTCCGGCTCCGGCGCCTACCGCGCCACCAAGGTCGGCCGCGACGCCTACGCCGCGAAGCTGGCCGAGGAGGCGAGCAAGTTCACCCTGGTGCACTCCGAGTTGCGCAGCGGCATCGACAAGATCCTGAAGTTCATCACCTACCTGTTGATCCCCGCCGGTCTGCTCAGCATCTACAACCAGCTGTTCTCCAGTGGCGAGAGCTGGCGTCCCGCGGTGACGGGCATGGTGGCCGCGCTGGTGCCGATGGTGCCCGAGGGCCTGGTGCTGATGACCTCCATCGCGTTCGCGGTGGGTGTGGTGCGGCTCGGCCGTCGCCAGTGCCTCGTCCAGGAGCTGCCCGCGATCGAGGGCCTGGCCCGCGTGGACGTGGTGTGCGCGGACAAGACCGGCACGCTGACCGAGAACGGCATGCGGCTGTCCGACATCAAGATCATCGACGGGTTCGACGATGGCGAGGTGCGCAAGGCGCTGGCCGCGATGGCGGGCGACGACCCGCGCCCCAACGCCAGCGTGCAGGCCATCGCCGAGGAGCTGACCGATCGGCCCGGCTGGCAGTACACCGCGGTCGCGCCGTTCTCCTCGGCCAAGAAGTGGAGCGGCTTCTCTTACGGCGAGCACGGCGACTGGCTGCTCGGCGCGCCCGACGTGCTGCTGGACCCGGGCTCGGAGGAGGCGCGCACGGCCGAGGAACTCGGCTCCTCGGGTCTGCGCATTCTGCTGCTCGCACAGAGCGACCGTCCCGTGGACTCGCCCGACGCGCCGGGTGCGGTGCGGCCCGCGGCGCTCGTCGTGCTCGAGCAGAAGATCCGGCCCGATGCGCGCGACACGCTCGATTACTTCGCCAGCCAAGACGTGTCGATCAAGGTGATCTCCGGCGACAACGCCGTCTCGGTGGGCGCGGTGGCCTCCTCGCTCGACCTGCCCGGCGGTGATCACGCCGTCGACGCGCGCCGGTTACCCGAGGACCGTGAGCAACTGGCCGACGTGCTCGAGCACGAGACCACCTTCGGCCGGGTCCGCCCGGATCAGAAGCGCGCCATGGTCGGTGCGCTCCAGTCGCGCGGTCACACCGTCGCGATGACCGGCGACGGCGTGAACGACGTACTGGCGCTGAAGGATTCCGACATCGGCGTCGCGATGGGCGCGGGCAGCCCGGCGACCCGCGCGGTGGCGCAGATCGTGTTGCTGGACAACAAGTTCGCGACGCTGCCCTACGTCGTCGGCGAGGGCCGCCGGGTGATCGGCAACATCGAGCGCGTCTCGAATCTGTTCCTCACCAAGACCGTGTACTCGGTGCTGCTCGCGTTCTTGATCGGTCTGGCCGGCGTCGGCTCGCAGATCTTCGGCTACGAGCCGATCGGCTATCCGTTCCTGCCGCGTCACGTCACCATCGCCGCCTGGTTCACCATCGGCATTCCGGCATTCATCCTCTCGCTCGCCCCGAACAACGAGCGCGCGCGCACCGGATTCGTCTCGCGCGTCATGCGTTTGGCGATTCCGTCCGGCGTGGTGATCGGCGTCGCGACGTTCGTGGCGTACCTCATCGCCTACGCGGGACCGGAAGCCAGCGAGACACAGAAGGAGCAGGCGGGCACCACCGCGCTCATCACGCTGATCATGATCGCGGTGTGGGTGCTGGCCATCGTCGCCCGGCCGTACGTGTGGTGGAAGGTGGTGCTGATCGCGGCGTCCATGGCGGCCTACGTCGTGCTGTTCACGGTGCCGTTCACCCGCGAGTTCTTCAAGCTCGACCCCTCCAACGTGGCGCTCACGACCTCGGCGTTCGTCTGCGGCGCCATCGGCATCGTGTTGGTGGAGGCGATCTGGTGGATCAGTGCCGCGCTGCACGGTGAGCAGCGCAGGCTCATCCCGGCCACGCCGGGCGGCAGCGCGTAAACCTCGCCCACCTGCCCGGTTTCGGCGCGAGAAGCCTTGTGCGAAGCGGTCATTCGGGGTTGGAGTACCTTCTCCGAATATGGAGGTACTGCTGCACCAGATCGACGCGTTCGCCGACGCACCGTTCTCGGGCAATCCGGCGGCCGTGATGCCGCTGACGTCGTGGTTGCCGGATGAGCTGCTGCAAAATCTGGCCGAGGAGAACAACCTCGCCGAAACCGCCTTCTATACCTCGCAGTTACCTCCGGAGGCGGTCGGCCCGCCCGTGGATCATCCGGTGTTCCACCTGCGCTGGTTCACGCCGGCGGCGGAGGTCGACATGTGCGGGCACGCCACCCTGGCCGCCGCGGCCCAGGTCTTGGAGGACATGCATCCCGGCGCCGACCGGGTGAGCTTCTTCACCAGGAGCGGCTGGCTGCACGTCGACCGCACCGACGACGACGAGTACATCCTCGATCTGCCGACGGTCGCGTCCGTCGAGGTGGAGCCCGACCCGGCGCTGGTCGCGGCGTTGGGGGTGACGCCGGTGCGCGCCTTCTCCGGCACCGACGAGGTCGTCGTCCTCGCCTCGGAATACGAAGTGCGCCGGGCACGTCCGCTGCTGAGCGCCTTTCCGCCGCTGCCGCGCGCGGCTGTTCTCACCGCCCGAGGCGCGGAAGTCGATTTCGTCTCACGGGTTTTCGCGCCCGGTCTCGGCGTGCCGGAGGATCCGGTCACCGGATCGGCGCACGCCCAACTGGTTCCGCTGTGGGCCGCCGAGTTCGGGCGCACCGAACTGACGGCCCGTCAGCTGTCCCGCCGCGGCGGCGCGCTGCGCTGCGCGCTGGTCGACGATCGGGTTCTGCTGCTCGGTCGCTGCCGCCGCTACCTCGACGGCGTGGTCACGCTGCCCGATTGACCACATCCGGCTGGCTCTCGTCGAAACGAGAGCCAGCCGCCTTCGTGTTCTACCGTGCCGCCACCGTCTCCGGTTCGACAGACGCGGACGAGACGAGGGGTCGCGACATCCGGGACGGCCACCACACCCGGTCTCCCGCGATCAGCGTGAGCGCGGGAACCAGGACCGATCGAACCAGCACGGTGTCCAGCAGGACGCCGAAGGCCACCGCGAACCCGAGCTGGGCCAGCGAGACCAGCGGCAGGGTCACCAGCACCGCGAAGGTGGCGGCCAGCACGATGCCCGCGGAGGTGATCACGCCGCCGGTGACCGAGAGGCTGCGCAGGATGCCCTGCCTGGTGCCGTGCCGCACCGACTCTTCCCTCGCCCTGCTCACGAGGAAGATGTTGTAGTCCACGCCGAGGGCGACCAGGAAGAGAAACGCCAGCAGGATGAGGCCGGAATCCAGGCCGTCGAAGCCGAAGAGGTGCTCGAAGGCGAAAACGCTTGCGCCGAGCGCGGATCCGAACGACAGCACCACGGTGAGCACCAGTCCGATGGGCGCAGCGAGCGACCGCAACAGCAGCCCGAGGACCGCGGTGACCACGAGCAGCACCAGCGGAATCACCACCCACCGGTCGCGCGCCGACGCCGTCGCGATGTCACGGTTCGCCGCGCTGGGGCCGCCGACCACCGTGCCGGGCGCGACCTCGCCGAGGGTGTCGCGCAACCGCTCGATGGTCGCGTATTCGGCGGTGGAATCGGCCGGGTCGCGCGGGATCGCGACGATCTCGCCCGCGGTCAGCCCGGACCGTCCCGCTTCGACCGCGCCGATGCCGGGATCCGCCGCGACCGCCGACATCGCCGCGTCGCGAACGCCGTTGGGCGCGAGGATCAGCAGCGGCGTGCCCGCGCGGTCCGGGAAGTGCGCGGCGATCAGCGACTGCCCCTGGACGGATTCCGGTGTATTCACGAACTGTTCGGCCCGGCCCAGCGAGTCGGTGTTGCCGAGCAGGCCGAGGCTCAGCAGTGCCAGCACCGCGACCGAGGCGAGCGCGGAGAGCACCGGCTTGCGGGCGATGGCCGCACCGATCCGGTCCCACATCGTTCGGGCCGTGGTCGTTTCGGTCCGCACTCGGGGCACCCGAGGCCAGAAGATCCACCGTCCGCACACCACCAGCAGGGCCGGGAACAGTGTCACCATCACCGCGAGCGTGCACACGATGCCCGCCGCGCCCACCGGACCCATGCCCGCGGCGTTGTTCATGTCGGCGGCCAGCAGGCACAGCAGCCCGAGGCTGACGGTGGCGGCGGAGGCCGCGATCGCGGGCACCGAGCGCCGCAGCGCCGCCACCATCGCCTCGCCCACCTCGATGCGGCGGTGCAGTTCCTCGCGGTAGCGCGCGACGATCAACAGCGCGTAATCGGTGCCGACGCCGAACACCAGAATGGTGAGCACCGCGGCGCTCTGATCGTTGACGGTGACGTCGAATGCCTTGGCCAGCCCGTAGACCGCCGCCATGGACAGCACGTTCGCCCCCGCGACGGCGGCCAGCGGCACCAGCCACAGCAGCGGGCTGCGGTAGGTCAGCAGCAGGATCACGGTGACCACGAGGGCGGTCACCAGGAGCAGTCGCTCATCGATGCCCTCGAACGCGCCCTCGAAATCCGCTTGCAGCGCACCGGGTCCGGCGACCTGGACGGTGAGTCCGCCGGGATGCTCGGCGACCGTCGCGCGGAACTCCTCGATGTATTCCGCCGACTCACCGTGTGATTCGCCGACCGCGACCGGAAACAGCAGCGCCGCACCGTCGTCGGAAGACAGTGGCCGCTCGGGTCCGCCCAGCACGCCGTACTTCGAGCGCAGTGCGGCGTAGTGCGCGGCGGCGGTGGCTCGGTCGGCCGCTGTGACGCCGTTCGCGCGGTGGTACACCACCAGGAACACATTCTCGGTGCCGCCGGGCAGGGTGGTCTCCAGTTCGGCCGCCATCGTCGACTGTGCCGAGGCGGGAAGATAGTCGATCTCCCGATCGGATTTCACATCGTCCAACCCGCTCGCCCACGGTGTCGACGCGGCGAGCACCGCGATCCACAGGCCGATGAGCAACCACGCCCTGCTCTTCATCCCCATCACTGTCTCCTCGTTTCGGACATGCCAAGCAGCGTCGCGGGAAGGCGGATCGAAAGCGTCCGCCCCCGGAAGGCTGTTGGAGATACGCCGCGCGGAGTACGCCGGGAGCGGTCGGCTGCCGGAGAATGGCGGGATGAACAGACGGTGGGTGGCCGACGGTGCGCTGGCCGGTGCGCTGGTGGTCGTCGAGCTGATCGCCGCGGGGCCGCTGGCGGGTCCGCGGCCACTGGACGCCTTCGGTGCGGTGCTGCTCACGTTGTCGACAGCGGTGCTGGTGGCGCGCCGAACCTGGCCGCTCGGGGTGTTGTTCGCGCATCTGGTGCTGGTGATTCCGTACCACGCCAACGAATTTCCGCACGAGGCCGTCGTGCCCGCGACCATCGTCGCGCTCTACACGGTGGCCAGGTACGGCAATCGGGCGCGCACGGCACTGGTGATCGCGGTGGTCCTCGTGTTCGGCCTCGGTGGAATCCTGCTGTCGCGCACCGAAAACGAGAACACGGCGCTGCAAGCGTTCGGCGCCGTCGGCTGGATCGTGCTGGCCTGCGTGGCGGGCGAGGCCGTGCGGCTCCACCGCGCCTACATCGCCGAGGCACTGGACCGGGCCGAACGCGCCGAACGCTCGCGCGATGCCGAGGCGCGCAGGCAGGTGGCGGAGGAACGGCTGCGCATCGCCAGGGATCTGCACGATCTGCTCGCCCACACCATCACCGTGATCCAGGTGCAGGCCGGGGTGGCCGCGCACCTGCTCACCGAAGGACGGGCCGAACGAGCCACCGTCGTCGCCGCCCTGGACACCATCGGGGACGCGTGTGCCGACGCGCGCGCCGAATTGGCCGCGACCGTCGGCGTGTTGCGTACCCCGGGCGGGGAGCCCCGCGGCCCGCTGCCCGCGCTGGCGCAACTGTCCGCGCTGGCCGAACCGGCCGAGGCGGCGGGTGTGATGGTGGAGTTCGAGACGCTGGGCGAGGTGCGTGCGCTCGCGCCGACCGTCGAGATGGTCGCCTACCGGATCGTGCAGGAGGCGCTCACCAACGTCGCCAAGCACTCGCGGGCCACCCGCGCGTCAGTGCTGCTCGACTACCAGGCCGATCGGCTGATCGTGCGCGTCACCGACGACGGTCACGGAACTTCCGACGGTGCACCGGGTTTCGGCATTCGCGGCATGGTCGAGCGAGCGGAGGCCGTCGGCGGTTCGCTCCGGACGCTCGGCACGGCCGCGGGGTTCGCCGTGATCGCCGCGCTGCCGATTCCGGGAGTGCCGGAAGAGGTTGGGGCGGTGGATGCTTCGTTGGCCTCGGCCGCCGACGCGCGACGGGACGGCGCGCGGGAATGGGCGAGCGGCATCGATCGGAGCGAGACCAGCGGAGTCGCTTCGTGATCCGGGTGCTGCTGGCTGATGACCAGGCGCTGGTGCGCGGGGCGTTCGCGCTGTTGGTCGCGTCCGCGCCCGATATGACGGTGGTGGGGGAGGCGGCGACCGGGCGCGAGGCGGTGGCGTTGGCTCGTGCCGAACGGGCCGACGTGGTCGTGATGGACATCCGCATGCCGGATCTGGACGGCATCGCCGCGACCACGTCCATCGCCGCGGACGAGAACCTCGCGGGCGTCCGGGTGCTGGTGCTCACCACCTACGACACCGACGACAACGTGCTCGCCGCCCTGCGAGCGGGTGCGAGCGGGTTCCTCATCAAGGACACCAAGCCCGCCGCGCTGCTGGACGCGATCCGCACGGTGGCGGCCGGGGAGGCGCTGCTGTCGCCGAGCGCGACCGCCGCCGTCATCGCGCGGGTCAGGTCCGCGCCGGATCCAGCGCCGCGCCCGACGCTCGGCACGCTCACCGACCGCGAGCTCGACGTGCTCGTCCTCGTCGCGCGCGGTCTGACCAACGCCGAGATCGCCGAGACCCTCGTGCTCAGCCCGCTGACGGTGAAGACCCACGTCAGTCGGATCCTGGCGAAACTGCTCGCCCGCGACCGCGTCCAGCTCGTCATCGCAGCCTACGAGGCGGGACTCGTCACGCCCGCCACCTGAGAACCTCTGCGGTGCACAAGCTCGACCAGATGCGCGCACTCGGTGTGCAGCCCGTCGCCACGAACAACCCGGCGCTGAATCTCGGTCATTTGTCGGGGACCGGGGCGTCGTCCGGTCCGGGGACGACGGTCTCGGTGTGCTCCGACAGCAACGGGTTCACCGCGAAGTGGCCCGCCACGGCGTCGGCGGGCAGGGCTTCGACCGCGCGGATGCCGTTGGCGGCGGCCAGGTTTCGCAGCTCCGGGAGGGTCCCGCGGACGACGAGGCCGACGGTGCAGGCGCATCCGGCCCGCAGGCGGGAGATGGCGACCGTCATGACCCGCGTGTAGCGCTCGTCGATCGGCCCGGTTTGCTCCAGTTGGGCGAGCAGCTGCCACGCGGCCGCGTCGGCGGAAGCCACGGCGACCGCGTCGCCCGCGGGCACCTGTACCGCGACCAGTGGCGTCTGCACGCGCGATATCGGAACACGATGCAGCACTTGGCCGATCCGCAGACCGCCGCTGTGCGCCGGAATCGCCTGCGGCGCGATCGGTTCGGTGAACGAGACCAGCGCCCAGTGCTGCTCGGTATCGGAACCGGAGAGCGAATCGCGCGCTCTGACAAGGTAGTCGGCGACCGGCTCGGCGCGGTCCGGGCCGAGCCGATCGGTGCCGACGCCGAGCTCGCGCGGCGGATTCAGCGCACCGAGCACGGCCATGAAACCGATGACGGCGACCGCGAGGATTCCAGCGAGCACGGCCCGCAGCACCCGAGCGCGTGGTCCGCGGAATCCTGCAGCGCGCGGGTGGTTCGTTGCCGGGCTCTCGGATCCGCCGGCAACGCCACCTTCGCGACGCTCCGCACCGGACTCCGAGCGCTCACGCATTGCGCAGGACGTCCAGCGCGTTCTTCAGATCGTCCGGGTACTCACTGGTGATCTCGATCCAGCGCCCGTCGGCGGGATGGGCGAAGCCGAGCGAGCGGGCGTGCAACCACTGCCGTTGCAGACCGAGGCGTTCGGCGAGGCGCGGGTCGGCGCCGTAGGTGAGATCACCGCAGCATGGGTGCCGGATCGCCGAGAAGTGCACGCGAATCTGGTGGGTGCGCCCGGTCTCCAGGTGGATGTCCAGCAGGCTGGCCGCCTGGAACGCCTCGACGGTGTCGTAGTGGGTGACGCTCGGCCGTCCGTCGGCGGTGACCGCGAACTTCCAGTCGTTGCCGCGGGCCCGGCCGATGGGCGCGTCGATGGTGCCGCTGCTCGGATCGGGATGTCCCTGCACCAGCGCGTGATAGCGCTTGTCGACGGTGCGCTGCTTGAACGCCCGCTTGAGGACGGTGTAGGCGTGCTCGGACTGGGCGACCACCATCACACCGGAGGTGCCGACGTCGAGCCGGTGCACGATGCCCTGGCGCTCGTGCGCGCCGGAGGTGGAGATCCGGTATCCGGCCGCCGCCAGCCCGCCGACCACGGTCGGGCCCGTCCAGCCGACGCCGGTGTGCGCCGCGACGCCGACCGGCTTGTCCACCGCGACGATGTCGTCGTCGGCGTAGAGGATCTTCATGCCCTCCACCGGCGCGGCCTCGATGGTGAGTTCCCTCTTGGGCTCGGGGAATTCGACCTCCAGCCAGGCGCCCGCGACGAGCCGGTCGGACTTGCCCGCGGGCACGCCGTCCAGCTGCACCGAGCCCTCGGCGGTGAGCGCGGCCACCGCGGTGCGCGACAACCCGAGCAGGCGGGAGAGGCCCGCGTCGACCCGCATGCCGTCGAGCCCGTCGGGGACGGGCATGGTTCTGGTCTCTCTCATGCCGCGTTCTCCTCTTCGGCGCCGCCCGGCGTGTCTTTGTTCGGCTCAGCTTTCTTCGGCTCGTCCTTCTCGGGTTCGGCCTCCGCGAGCGGTTCGGGTCGTGCCGTCGCGGCCTCCTCCTCGTCCGCGTCGTGGCCGGTCCGGGTGCCATCGGGCTCGAAGCCGAACACGGTCAGCACCACGAGCAGGATCGCGCCGCAGACGATCGCCGAGTCCGCCACGTTGAACACCGGCCACCAGCCGATCGCGACGAAGTCGACGACGTGGCCCTGCAACGGTCCCGGGGCGCGGAAGAGCCGGTCGACCAGGTTGCCCAGCGCGCCGCCGAGCACCATGCCGAGCCCGATCGCCCACCACAGCGAGCGCAGCGTGCGCCCGATGCGGATCACGCCGATCACCACGGCCGCGGCGACCAGTGTCAGCAGCCAGGTCATGCCAGTGGCCATGGAGAACGCGGCGCCGGGATTGCGCACCAGAGTGAACCGCGCGAAATCGCCGATCAGATACACCGGCTCGCCCGGCCGGAGCTTGGCCACCGCGATCGTCTTGGTGAGCAGATCGAGGCCGAACAGCACCGCGGCGATGATCAGCAGGGTCCGCAACCGTAGCGGCGGGGTCGTCTTTCGCACCGTGTCGGCGGTGTTGTCCTCGGGCGGCCGGTCGTCACTCACGCCGATCATCATCTCTCGAGCACCGCGCGCGCCGCGCCGCGCCTCCTCGCGGCGTGTTCGCAACGCGCCCGGCGGCACGCAAGGCGAATGTCCCAGCTGACACTCAGGAAGCGGTCGTATCGTGTTGCTCGTGACGGTGTTGTCTTCTTCTCACCTGCCCCGGTTCGCGCGCTCGAGTGTGTTGCTCGTCGTGCTCGCGGTCGGGCTTTCCGCCTTCGGCGTCGCCTGCGGCGACGACACCGAGGCGCCCGCGGCCACCGAAGGGACCGAGCCGCTGGGCATGCCCAAGGAAGTGACCGTGCCGATCTCGGCCGCGGCGGCGACGCTCCTCTCGCCCGGCGCCGAGCCGCGCGACGTGCTGCGGCCGCATTTCGTCGTCGGCACCGACCAGCGGGTGACCCTGCGCACCGATCACCGCATCGAGCAGCAGATCAACGACCAGCCCAGGCGCGACTTCTCCACGCCCGCGCTGACCATCCCGATGACCGCCGAGACCAGCGCCGAGGGCGTCGACCTCGTCATCGGCGCGGTATCCACGCCCGACCCGCTGTTGAACAAGGCGCTCACCGCCGCCGACGGCTCGCACGCCGGCTTCGATTTCAGCGACGACGGCGCCATCACCGCGCTGCGGCTCGCCCCGTCACCGGACACCTCCAACGCCGCGCGCGCCGCGCTGGAGCAAGCGTTCTACCAGGCCGTCTATCGCTCGATCATGTTCCCCGACGAGCCGGTGGGCGAGGGCGCGGTGTGGACCGTGCACCAAGAGGTGACCGGCGGCGTGACGCTCGACCAGGTCACCACCGCGACGCTGACCGAGCGCGACGGCGACCGGCTGACCATCCAGCTGAACGTGACGCAGACCCCGAAGTCCGCGAAGTGGTCGCTGCCCAACAACGCGGGCACCCTCGACATCGAGGACTACGTAATGCAGGGCACCGGGACCATCACCGTCGACTTGGGCTTGCCGCTGCCGGTGGCGGGCTCCATCACCGTCGGCGGTCATCAGGCCTACCGTGATCCGCGCAGCGCGAGCATGTTGCAGCAGACCATCACCACGCAGGTCTCGTGGGCGGAGTGACACGCGGCCTGCTGCTCGCGGTGACGAGTGCGGCGGTGATCGCGGGCTGCGGATCGGAGCAGGAGCAACCGTCCGCTCCCGACCTGCCGCCGCTCGGTCCCGCGGTCGCGGCGGCTGCGGTGCCGGGTCCGCCGCTGATCGATCCGGACGAGCTGGCCCGCCGCCTGCTCGGTCCCGCCGACCTGCCCGGCATGACGCCGGTGCTCGATTCCCGGTCGCCGGGACAGGCCCAGACCGCCGGACCCACGGCCGAGACGCGCCCCGCCCGGTGCGCTCAGGTGCTGCTGCCGCTGGCCGAGCAGGGCACCGAACCGCTGACCTGGAATACCGTCGCCTACAACGGTCCGAGCTTCTCCAGTATCGATATCGATGCCGCGAGTTATGCGCCGGAGAAATTGGCGGACGCCTTTTCTTCGGTGCAGCGGACATTGCGCGAATGCACCCATTATTCCGGCAACGACGCGGACGGGACGTCGATCGAATACCGGCTCGGCGGTCTGGAACAACCGGCCGTCGGTGACGCCTCGACGGCATTCCAGCTGCGGACCTCCAGCGCCGGGTTCACCCTGGTCTCGGTCGTCTCGATCGTTCAGGTGGGTTCGGTATTGGCGCAGGTCACCATTACCGCACCGGACTCGGTGGAGCCCGCGGCGCTGACCGAGCTGACGGCCGATCAGGTGGACAGGTTGCGCGGTGTCGCCGGACCGTGAGCACCGCGCGTAGCTCCGGGCTGGATTCGATAGATCTTTCGGCCGATCGGGCGATTTCGGCGGGCTCTCGGGAATAGGCTCGCCCTATCCGAGACAACGCCTCGATCGGAGGTCCCCCAATGTCCGATGTGAAACCCGTCCCCGACGGATATCCGGCGGTATCGCCGGGCCTGGCGATCGACGGCGCCGCGGCCGCGATCGATTTCTACAAGCAGGTGTTCGGCGCCGCGGAGCGGATGCGTATGCCACGCCCTGACGGCAAGATCGCGCACTGCGAACTCACGCTCGGCGATTCGGTCATCATGCTCGGCGACCCGGCGCCGGACATGGAATTCCTCGACCCCAAGACGGTCGGCGGCACGCCCGTCAACATCTACGTCTACGTCGAGGACGCCGACGCGTCCTTCGCGGCCGCCATCGCGGGCGGCGCCAGGGAACTGACGCCGATGACCACCCAGTTCTACGGTGACCGCAGCGGTGCGTTCGAAGACCCGTGGGGACACCGTTGGACGGTGGCCACGCACGTGGAGGACATCTCCCCGGAGGAGATGGACCGGCGCATGGCGGAGATGTTCGGCGACGACTGAAGTCATCCAGAGACGACCGAATCACCCTCCACCCGAACAACTTTGGATGTCAGCGGGCGCTGGGCCGGTCCGGCGACGACGGAGCCGTCCAGGCCGAACTTGCTGCCGTGACAGAGACAGTTGACGGTGCCGCCGGTCACCTCGCCGACTCGGCAGCCCGCGTGCGTGCAGGTGCTGTCCAAACCGACGAAGACGCCCGCGCTCGGCTGGGTGACCACCGTGTCACCCGCGATCACGCCGCCGCCGACGGGAACGTCGGCGGTCTTGACCAGAACCGTCGGGCCACCGGACCGCGCCGCGGACGCTGCCGTGTCGTTCCCGGAGGCGCCGCACGCCGCGAGCGCGGTGGCGGCCAGCACTCCGGCTCCGACTACCACGGTGCGGCGGTCGAGTAGCGAATCGTTGTCGTCCCTGGTGCTTTTCATGCGGATCTCCTCGAACTCAGCCGCGCCGGTGCCGAGCCGATCCCGCCCGAACCGACGTCCTCACCTACCACGTCCCAGGAGCCGCAACGGTTCAGCTGCCGCGGGGTTCACAGCCGAGCACCTCGGAGACCGATTCGGCAGCGACGCCTACGCTGGCGAGATGCTGGTTTGGATCAACGGTCCGTTCGGTGGCGGAAAGACGCAGACGGCGCACGAGCTGGCGCGGCGGGTGCCGGGTGCGGTGCTCTGCGATCCAGAACACGTCGGTTTCGGGCTGCACCGGATGGCGCCGCCGGACTTGCGCGCCGACTTCCAGGATTTCGCGAGCTGGCGGCACGGTGTGCGCGAGGTGCTCGAACTGGCGCTGACGAGGCACGGCGGGCCGGTGTTCGCGCCGATGACGGTGGTGGAACCGAAGTACCTCGCCGAGATTCTCGACCCGCTGCGCGAAAGGGGCCACGAGGTGCACCATTTCGCCCTGCTGGCGCAGCGCGAGGTGGTGTTGCGACGACTGCGGGAGCGCGGCTTCGGGCATCTCGCGCAGAAGCTCACCGGACGCGACGCTCCGCTGTGGCGGGAGAGCTGGGCGGTGTCCAAGCTGGACCTGTGTCTGGAGCGGTTGGTGGGCCCCGAGTTCGCGGCGCAGATCTGGACCGACGAAATGACGGTGCCCGAAGTCGCCGACCGTATCGGTGCGGCGGTGGGTCTTTCGCTGCGACCCAATACCGACAGCGAGCTACGCGGAGCCCTCCGCCGTGCCTGGGTCGGCGTCCGTCACATCCGCTTCGACTGAGCGGCAACGCATTCCGCTGCCGACACCGGAGTGCTTTTCGGCGGCGCGAGGGCGGCGGACCCGATCCCCCTCACGGACCGGGTACGCCGCCCGCGCGCCGGGTCAGCCGCGGGCGATGGCTTCGAAGACCTTGGGGTCGACGAGGGTGGAGGTGTCGCCGAGTTCGCGGCCTTCGGCGACGTCGCGCAGCAGGCGGCGCATGATTTTGCCGCTGCGGGTTTTGGGGAGTTCCGGGACGACGTGGATTTCGCGTGGTTTGGCGATGGGGCTGATCTCGCGGGCGACTTCGGCTTTGAGTTCGTCGACGAGTGCTTGGCCGGTGTCTTTGGC
>NZ_JBEXKI010000014.1:0-38078 GCF_040609595.1 Nocardia sp. NPDC004654
GGTCGAGACTTGCGACTGCGTCGCGTGCGCTTCGACCGCTCGGGCGCGAGACGGCCGCGAACTTTTATGCTAGGTCTCGCTTCGCTCGAAACCTGTTGCTGGACAGGCTGATTGTCGTGGTGCTTCAGCGACGAACGGCTCTCGCACATGGTGCATGCCCTGTTCGAGCAGCCCATACCAAGCGGACAGCCACGGCACCGTCACATGACGGCGGCCGCCTGCCACAGCGCGACTAGCGGCCGATCGGGGCTACCCATGCCCTGACGGTAGTAGGCCCAGGTGAGAGCCGTCAGCGCCCCGAACGACGCCCCAGCGGCACCCTGAGCACCGCATCCGTTCCCACATCCGCGCCCGGATGCAGGCCGATGGAACCGCCCAGTTCGGCGGTGACCAGCGTGCGGACGATCTGGAGGCCGAGGCGGTCGGAGGCTTCCAGGCTGAAGCCGGGCGGGAGGCCGCGGCCGTCGTCGCTGATGATCACGTCGAGCCAGCGCGCGGAACGTTCCGAGCGAATCGTCACGGTACCCGTCTGGCCGGAGTCGAAGGCGTGCTCGATGGCGTTCTGCACCAGCTCGGTCAGGACCATGACCAGCGGGGTGGCGCGTTCGGCGGAGAAGACGCCGAGCGAGCCCGCGCGCCGCACCTTGATCCTGGTGGTGTGCACGGTCGCGACGTCGGCCATGATCGGCAGCAGCCGGTCGACGACCTCGTCCAGATCGACCTCTTCGTCCACCGACATCGACAGCATCTCGTGCACCGAGGCGATCGAGGTCACCCTGCGCACCGACTCGGTCAGCGCGACCTGCGCCTCCTCGTTCTCGGTGCGCCGCGCCTGCAAGCGCAGCAGCGCGGCGACGGTCTGCAGGTTGTTCTTCACCCGGTGGTGGATCTCGCGGATCGTGGCGTCCTTGGACAGCAGCGCGCGGTCGCGCCGCTTCACCTCGGTGACGTCGCGCACCAGCACCGCGGCGCCCGCGAGTTCGCCGTGCGGGCGCAGCACGAGGGTGCGCAGCAGCACGGTCGCGCCGCGCGCCTCGACCTCCATGCGCCGTCCGGTGCGCCCGGCCAGCGCGGCCTGGATGTCGCCGACCACCTCCTGTGCGTCGAACGGGTCGGTGATCAGCGAGCGGGTGGTGACGGCCAGATCCTGTCCGGCCAGATCGCTCTGCAAGCCCATCCGGTGATAGGCCGAGAGCGCGTTCGGGCTGGCGTAGACCACGATGCCGTCGGTGTCGAGACGGATGAAGCCGTCGCCCGCGCGCGGGCTCGAGTGCGTGGCGGCTCGGTCCTCGGGAGTGGGGAAACTGCCGTCGGCGATCATCTGGCACAGGTCGTCCGCGCACGCCACATAGGCGATCTCGAGGGTGCTGCGAACTCGGGAGCGCTGCATGTCGGTGTCGCGAGAGAGCACCGCGATCACGTCGTCGCCGCAGCGCACCGGGATGGCCTCCCGGATGGCGTGCACCGGGTGCGGGTGATAGACGCCCTGGGCCTCGACGTCGCTGTCGGCGCGCACGATCTTGCCGGTCATCAGCGCGTCGAAGACCTGGGGATGGTCGGCCTGCAGAGCGGTGGTGCCGACAAGATCCTCGACGTGCACCGTGGCGGCCGTCGTCGGGCGGCACTGGGCGACGCACACGATGTCCGCGCCTTCGACGATCGGTCCCGCTCCGACCCACAGCAGCAGGTCGGCGAAGGACAGATCGGCGAGCAACTGCCAATCTCCGACCACCCGTTGCAGGTGGTCGACGGCGACGCCGGGCAGGTCGGTGTGTTCGGCAAGAAGCTCGCTCAGTGTCGCCACGTTCGGTCTACCGCTCCGCCCTAGGAGATGACGGCGATGAGATCGCCCTGCTGTAGCACTTGGCCGGGCGCCACCGCGATCGAGGTGACCTCGCCGCCGGTCTCGGTGATGACCGGGATCTCCATCTTCATGGACTCCAGCAGGATCAGCGTCTGATCGATATCGACATGATCGCCGACCGCCACCTCCACGGTCAGCACCGTGGACACCATCTCCGCGCGCACTTCCTCAGCCATGACACCCCATTCACTCGGTTGTTCGGACGGCTCCGCCGGTGGTCCGGCGGCGACACCGCACCGCGCCTGTATCCGCTGAAGGTACAGCCAACCACATATGAAACAATGGCCTTCAATCAGATGTGTTCAACCAAATGTGTTCCCCGCGATGGCGGGGGTGATCCAGGAGACTACCGATGGGTAAGCGTGGACGTAAGAAGCGCAGCCGCAAGGGCAACGCCGCGAACCACGGCAAGCGTCCCAACGCCTGAGCCGATTCGCTGACAAACGACTGAGCGGCACGCTCCTCCGAACGGAAGAGCGTGCCGCTCAGTCGTTTCCGGGCAGCGATCGGTGAGAACGCCGCCCGGCGCCAACTATTCGCTCTCGGACTCGAGCACCGTGAACCGCTGGTGAATCTCCAGGGTGAGCCGGTCGCGCAACGAGTCCGGCGCCTTGTCGCCACCGCACTTGCGGCTGAGCAGGCTCTTGATCTTCTCCTCGATGCCGTACGCCTCGATGCACGGCGAGCAGTGATCCATGTGATGCTGCAGACGAGCGCGGGTCGCGTCGTCGCATTCGCCGTCCAGCATGAGCCAGACGTCGGCTAGTACCGCCGTGCAGTCGAGCTCCATGTCGGGGTCCCGCTCCACACTCACTGCTTGACCTCCTGGCGCTCGCTGCGGTTGAACCCCCGTTCGCGCGCCACGTCGGCGAGCAAACCCTTCAGTTGCTTGCGGCCGCGGTGCAGCCGGGACATCACCGTACCGATGGGAGTGCCCATGATGTCGGCGATCTCCTTGTACGGGAAACCTTCGACGTCCGCGTAGTACACGGCCATGCGGAACTCCTCGGGCAGTTCCTGCAGCGCGGCCTTGATGTCGTCGTCCGGCAAGGCGTCGAGCGCCTCGACCTCGGCCGAGCGCAGACCGGTGGAGGTGTGCTCAGCCGTCGCGGCCAGCTGCCAGTCGGTGATCTCGTCGGTCGGGTACTGCGCGGGCTGGCGCTGCTTCTTGCGGTAGGAGTTGATGTAGGTGTTCGTCAGGATCCGGTACAGCCAGGCCCGCAGGTTGGTGCCCTCCTTGAAGGACTTGAACCCCTGGAACGCCTTGACGTAGGTCTCCTGCACGAGGTCCTCGGCATCGGCCGGGTTCCTGGTCATACGCAGCGCCGCGCCGTAGAGCTGGTCGAGCAGCGGGAGCGCGTCCCGCTCGAATCGCCGCGCCAGCTCGGCTTCATCGACCGTGGTGCCGACCTCGCCGTCGTCGCGCACCACGCCTTCGTCGCTCGTCACACCTGTCCCTTCGATAGCTGTACCTGCCAAATCTACCGGCAAGTCCAGCGTCGAGGGGAAACCGGCTTCCGTCGGCGACGCGACGGTCCACACCGGACGTTCGTCGAGCAGTACGGACACCGACATCTCCTTCACGTCGTCCATCGAGCTGTTCGCTCGGCGCCGCGGCGCCTGTATCGCATGCAACATGCCCGCCGCACGCTGTGTTCCCACGCGGTCCGTGTCTGGTTTCGCACGGTCGGAAATCAGGTTGCGGCCCGGATAGGGCCCGCAATTAAGGTGTCGCCCATGGCAGGCGCCTCGACTCCCGCGATCCGCACCCTGGCCAAGGCCGGTATCGCGCACCGCGTGCACTCCTACGCCCACGATCCGCGCGCCGACTCCTACGGCGCCGAGGCCGTCGACGCACTGGCCGCCGAACTCGGGGTGGTCGCGGCGCAGATCTTCAAGACGCTGGTCGTCGAACTCTCGACGGGCGCGCTCGCGGTCGCGGTGCTTCCGGTGCCGAACACCCTCTCGCTCAAAGCCGCCGCCGCGGCGCTGGGCGCGCCGAAGGCGACCATGGCCGACAAGACCAAGGCCGAACGCACCACCGGCTACGTGCTCGGCGGCATCTCCCCGCTCGGGCAGCGCAAGCGGTTGCCGACCGTGATCGACGACTCGGCGCTCGGTTGGGATCGGATGCTGTGCAGCGCGGGCAAGCGCGGGCTGGAGATCGAGCTGGCCCCCGCCGACCTGGTCCGGGCCGCCGGGGCGGTGACCGCGCCGATCACCGCGTAAGGGCGCTGTCTGGCGAAGTTCCGTCCTCAGCCCGCGCATGGCCGGAGCGAATGCGGAGATCGACGCTGTCCGACGGAGTCCGTCCTGAGCCTGCGCATCACCCGAGCGAATGCGGAGATACATGAGCGGACCTGCGGGCGACACCGCCGCGAAAACGCCGGTCTCGCGGCCGATCTGTGCGTTACTGGTCTCTGCGCGACCCGCTTCGCGCGTTGCTGATTTTCTGCGTTACCCGAACAAGGTCCGATTCGTCCGACCCGAGGATGTGATGCGAAATGTCCCAGCACTACCGTCTGCGCACCGCGATCGTCGCCCTCGCCGGAGCCGCTTCGCTGACATTCGGCTCCGCCGCGCTCCAAGCGCCCGAGGCGACCGCCGTTCCGGGCGGACCGGCCGCGACCCAGGTGGACCACCCGTTCGACTTCGGCGGCGAAGAGCAGCAGGACGACCCCGACAAGGAGAAGAAGGACGAAACGGCGGAGAAGGCCGAGAAGAACGGAGGCGGCGTCACGACCAAGGTCATCGACTTGCTGAAGGGGAACGCCACCGAGGCCGCCGACCTGCTCAGCGGCATCCTCAAGTGCACGCTCAACGTCTTCACCGACTCGGTGAAGTGCAAGATGTGATCGACGGATTCGGCGGCCGGGCGATCACAACAGGCTGATCTGCCCGGCCTTTTCCGTGCCTCCGCCGGACACCTCGGCGAGCAGTTCCGGCCCGTTGTTCTTCACGCTGTTCACCAGCGGCGACACCGGCCGCGCGACGATGCCCGCCACCGTGTCCTCGCTCGGGGTCGCCAGCAGCTCCGCGGGGGCGGGGTGATCCGGATCGAGCCAAGCGTCCCAGTGCTCGCGCGGCATCGGCAGCGGCATCCGGTCGTGGATGCGGGTCAGGTCGCCGACCGCGTCGGTGGTCAGGATGGTGCAGGACAGCAGCGGCTCGCTGTCGCGCACCGAACGATCCCGCCACACCGACCACAGGCCCGCCATGTACAGCAGGGAGCCGTCGGCGTTGGCCATGAAGTACGGGTGCTTGACGGCTTTGCCCTTCCCGCCGCCGACCGGATCGGGTTCGGTCAGCCACTCGTACCAGCCGTCCATCGGCACCACGCAGCGCCGGGATTTCACCGCGTCGCGGAACGAGGGAGTGGTCGTCGCCTTGTCCGCGCGCGCGTTGAACAGCGGTTTGCCCTTGGCCGGGACGCCCGGCTCGGCCGCCTTCGTCCAGACCGGGATCAATCCCCAGCGCATCCGCCGGATGCGCAGCTTCGGATCGTCGTCGGGATGGTCGTGGTCGTGCCGCTCGACCACGGTCAGCACCCGGTTCGTCGGCGCCACGTTATAATTCTCGAAACCACCAGCGCGCGAATCGTTTTCGCTGCCGGTCTCGTCGATGGCGTCGAGCTCGACCGCGAGCCTGCCGGGGTTCGTCGTCGTCGCGTATCGTCCGCACATATCTCCGATACTCCCACCCCACACCGACAAGCTCGGGGACAATCGAGACAGAGTGGTGACCTGGTGAGAGTTTTGACCTAGCATTCTCTCAACGGATGGGACGGTTATCACACCCATCCGCTCCGGCACGCGCACCGACCGGCCACCGTAGAGGCAAGAGGAGAGCACCACGTGACAACCACCGAGACCACCCCCACCGCGCCCGACACGCTGCTGAAGTCTGTCGATCCGGCCACGGGCGAGGTCATCGCCACCTACCCCATCGCCGACGAGGACGCGGTGCGCGCGGCCGTCGCCAAGGCCCGCACCGCCGCCGTCACCTGGGCCGCGCTGAGCTTCGACGAGCGCCGCAAGCATCTGCTGCGCTGGTCCAGCCGCCTGGTCGCCGACTCCGAGGAGTTCACCCAGCTCATCCACAAGGAGAACGGCAAGCCGCTCGACGACGCGTTCCTGGAGCTGATGCTCGCGCTCGAGCACATCGCGTGGGCGGCCAAGAACGCCAAGAAGCTGCTCTCGCCGAAGAAGGTGTCGCCCGGCGTGCTGATGTCGAACTTCGGCGCGCGCCTGGAACAGCGTCCGCTGGGCGTCATCGGCGTCATCGGACCGTGGAACTACCCCGTCTACACCCCGAACGGCTCCATCGCCTACGCCCTCGCCGCGGGCAACACCGTGGTGTTCAAGCCGAGTGAATTCTCCACGGGCATCGGCAATTTCCTGGCCGACGCGTTCAAGAAGGCCAACCCCGAACTACCCGAGGGCGTCTTCGAGACCATCAACGGCTACGGCGCCACCGGCGCGGCGCTGGTGAAGTCCGACGTCGACAAGATCGCCTTCACCGGCTCCACCGCCACCGGCAAGCGCATCATGGCCGCGGCCGCCGAGAACCTCACCCCGGTCCTGCTGGAGTGCGGCGGCAAGGACGCGGTGATCGTGGCGGGCGACGCCGACGTCAAGGCCGCGGCCGACGCGGTGGCCTGGGGCGCCACCGCGAACAGCGGCCAGACCTGCGCGGGTGTGGAGCGGGTGTACGTCGACCGTTCGGTGCGCGAGGAGTTCGTCGCCGAGGTCAAGCGGATCCTGTCCGACATCAAACCGGGCTCCGACGACAAGGCCGCCTACGGCCCGATGACCATGCCGAGCCAGATCGACATCGTGCGCAGGCACATCGAGGACGCGCTGAAGAAGGGCGGCACCGCGGTGCTCGGCGGGCCCGAGTCGATCAAGGGTCCGTTCATCGAGCCGGTCGTGCTGGTCGACGTGGACGAGGACTCGGAGGCGGTGGCCGAGGAGACCTTCGGGCCGACCGTCACCATTCGCACCGTCGACGGCGTAGACGAAGCCGTCGAACTGGCCAACAAGTCCAAGTACGGCCTGTCCTCCGCGGTGTACTCGAAGAAGAACGGCCTGGACATCGCGCGGCGGTTGCGTGTCGGCGCGACGTCGGTGAACTCGGTGCTCGCCTTCGCCGCCATCCCCGGACTGCCGTTCGGCGGTGTCGGCGACTCCGGTATCGGCCGCATCCACGGCGAGCCGGGTCTGCGCGAGTTCGTGCGGCCGCATTCGATCGCGGTGCAGCGCTTCACGGTTCCCGGCATGGCGCTGCTCAGCTACACCCGCACCGATTCCACGATGAAGCTGCTGCGCAAGCTGGTTCCGTTCCTGCACGGGCGGCACAAGTAGGAAGCGCTCGGTACGCGCGATCCCGGCGGGTTCGCGCGTACCACGCGGGCCGGGCTCCGTACGACCCAATTCGGCCGCAGTTCGCGACCGCCGGTGTGTCCGAGGACCCGATGGGCCAAGATGGACTGGTGACTTTCTGGCCAGCGCCCCACGTCGATGTCCCGGTACACGCGACCGTCACCCTGCCCGGATCCAAATCGATCACCAATCGTGCCCTGATCCTGGCCGCTCTCGCCGACGGGCCGTCCACGATCACGGGGGCGCTGCGCAGCCGCGACACCGATCTGATGATCGCGGCCCTGCGTGCGCTCGGCGCGAGCATCTCCGGTGACGCCGACACGCTGCGCGTCACCCCCGCGAAGCTCGGCGGCGGCACGGTCGACTGCGGTCTGGCGGGGACCGTGATGCGATTCCTGCCGCCGGTGGCGGCGCTGGCGACCGGCGACGTGGCCTTCGACGGCGACGCGCAGGCCCGGGTGCGTCCGCTGCGCACCATCCTGGAGGCGCTGCGCGGGCTCGGCGCCGACATCGACGGCGACGCGCTGCCGTTCACCGTGCACGGCAAGGGCGCGCTGCGCGGCGGCCCCGTCACCATCGATGCCTCCGGATCCTCGCAGTTCGTCTCCGGGCTGCTGCTCTCGGCCGCGCGCTTCGACGAGGGACTGACCGTGCACCACGACGGCAAGGCACTGCCGTCCATGCCGCACATCGAGATGACCGTGGAGATGCTGCGCCGCGCCGACGTTCGCGTGCAGGCGCCCGAGGACAGCCGCAAGGCGCAGACCTGGGTCGTCGAGCCCGGTCCGATCCGCGCCGTCGACTGGGACGTCGAGCCGGACCTGTCCAACGCCACGCCGTTCCTGGCCGCCGCCGCGGTCACCGGCGGTGAGGTGAAGATCCCGCACTGGCCGCGCCTGACCACCCAGCCCGGCGACGTCATCCGGGAGATCCTGGTGCGCATGGGCGCGGAGGCGCGCGTGTTCGACGGCGTGCTCACCGTGCGCGGACCGGAACGACTAGCGGGTATCGACATCGACCTGCACGATGTCGGCGAGCTGACGCCGACCGTCGCCGCGCTGGCCGCGCTGGCCGATTCCCCGTCCCGGCTGCGCGGCATCGCGCATCTGCGCGGGCACGAGACCGACCGGCTCGCCGCGCTGTCCACCGAGATCAACCGCCTCGGCGGAAAGGTCACCGAGACCGAGGACGGGCTGGAGATCGTGCCCGCACCGCTGCACGGCGGGTCCTGGCACTCCTATGCCGACCACCGGATGGCCACCGCGGGCGCGATCCTCGGCCTGCGGGTGCCCGGCGTGGAGATCGAGGACATCGGCACCACCGCCAAGACACTGCCGAACTTCGTGTCCCTGTGGGAGCACATGCTGAACGACGGAGCCGCACACTGAGCCGGCCACGTCGCTCCGCCGCGGGCTACGACGAATCCGATGTGCGGGTTCGTCCGGGCCGAAGTTCGCGCCCGCGCACTAAGACTCGTCCGCAGCACAACGACGCGGAGTCCGCGATGGTGGTCTCCGTCGACCGCGGCCGCTGGGGTTGCGTGCTCGGCGGCGACCCCGAACGGCGGATCGTGGCGATGCGGGCCCGGGAACTGGGCCGCACACCGATCGTGGTCGGCGACCAGGTGGACGTCGTCGGCGATCTGTCCGGCAAGCCCGACACCCTGGCCCGCATCGTGCGCGTCGGCGATCGCCGAACAGTGTTGCGCCGCACCGCCGACGACACCGACCCCTTCGAGCGGATCGTGGTCGGCAACGCCGAGAAGTTGTTCATCGTGGTGGCGCTGGCCGACCCGCCGCCGCGCACCGGTTTCGTCGAGCGGTGCATGGTCGCCGCGTATGTCGGTGGGCTGCAACCGGTGCTGTGCCTGACCAAGCACGATCTGGCCGCCGACTCCGAATTCGCCTCGGCCTTCGACGATCTCGATCTCACCATCATCTACGGCGGCATCGACGATCCGCTCGAGCCGACCCTCGACCTGCTGACCGACCACCTCACCGCGTTCATCGGCCACTCCGGCGTCGGCAAATCCACCCTGGTGAATCGCCTTGTGCCGGACGCCTATCGGGCGGTCGGCGAGGTCTCCGGCGTGGGCAAGGGCAAGCACACCTCCACCCAGTCCATCGCGCTGTCGCTGCCCGGCGGCGGCTGGGTGATCGACACCCCGGGCGTGCGTTCCTTCGGCCTCGCGCACATCACACCGGACGACGTCATCCTGGCCTTCAGCGACTTGGCCGAAGCGATCGAGGACTGCCCGCGCGGGTGCACCCATCTCGGACCACCCGCCGACCCCGAATGCGCGCTGGACACGCTGCCGGACAAGGAGCGCCGCGTCGCGGCCATTCGCCGGTTGCTCGTCGCATTGAACTCGAACGAGTCCTGGTAGCGGCGCGACCACACCATCGCGTACACGTTCGGGTGTACGGCCGCGCGTCGTGCGCTCCGGACGATTCCGCAGCACGACGGCATACGGCTTTTGGTCGCGCTCACATTGCTTGGCGACGATCCCTACCGACGCGACGGAGTAGACGTCAAAGCCCTGACCGGTCGGCCCGGCTTTCGACTTCGCGTCGGCAACTATCGGCTGGTCTACGAGGTGGACGACGGCAAATTGATCATCCTCGTTGTCACCGCCGGACACCGCCGCGACATCTACGAATAGTCATGAGCAGAGCGGTATCGCCGCGTTCAGAACTACAGTGGAGCGGGTGACTCAGGAAGCCGCCGTCGCCGATCTGCTCCGCGCCGCGCTCGGGCCCCAGTTGCTCGGTGCCTACCGCCACGGTTCAGCCGCGCTGGGCGGGTTGCGTCCGCACAGCGATATCGACGTTCTGGTGGTCACCGATGGTCATCTGGAGACCGAACAGCGGCGCGCGTTGGTCGATGGATTGCTTGCCGTTTCGGGGGATCCGCGCGTATCCGGTGCGCCGCGGCCCGTCGAACTCAGCACTGTCGCGCAGACCGACGTCCGGCCGTGGCAGTATCCGCCGACCCTCGATTTCCAGTACGGCGAATGGTTGCGCGACGACTACGTGCGGGGCGCGCTGCCCGTCGCCGCGCCGGACGCCGACCTCGCCGTCTTGATCACGATGACCCTTCAGGCCGACTCCCCGTTGCTCGGGCCGCCACCGGCCGAACTCCTTGACCCAGTCCCGGCGGAGCATCTGCGCGGCGCGTTGCTCGACGGCATCCCCGACCTGCTCACCGAACTCGACAGCGACACCCGCAACGTCCTGCTCCGCCTGGCCCGCGTCTGGATGACGTTGGAAACCGGCGAGATTCGCGCCAAATCCGAGGCCGCGAGCTGGGCCATCGACCGCCTCCCCGGCGAACTCCGCCCCGCACTCGCCCACGCCCGCGCCGTCTACCTGGGCGACGCCGCCGACACCTGGGCCGATCGCCTGCCGCAGGCGCACGACACCGCCGCCGCCCTGGCCGGCGAGATACTCCAGTACAGCGCGTGAATCGCGGGCCTGCCGGAACGACCGCGGTAGTCGTTCGGCTCTGAACCGCCCCGCTCGTCGGCGTGGATGTGTTCAGTGACCGTCGGGTTGACCCGGCGCGAACGGCCACTCCTCGAAGTGGATGCAGCGGCCGGAATCGTCGAAGCGGACGACCCACAGGTCGCGCCAGCGGGCGGGGTCGTCGCGCTCGTATTCGACCTCGACCCGGACCACTGCGGTGTCGCCTTCCACCGCGACGGGGTCGGCGGTCATGGTGAACGGCTCGTCGGGTCCGTCCCGGCCCGCTTCCCAGAACTCGGCGAGTGCGGCTTGCCCGACGATCGGGGCCGCCCACGGGGATATCACGTATACGGCGTCGTCGGCGAACAGTTCGGCGAGCGCGTCGGTGCCCGGTGTGCGCCAAGCCCGTTCGTAGGCCGTTACCCATGCGCGAACAGCATCGCGATCCATAGTCCGGACGGTACTCCTCCGATCGGCTACCTCCCGTGAACCGGACCGTTCGGAACTGAGCGCACTCGAGCAATTCCCTGGCAGCCACCCGGTTTCCCGAGCTGTCACCGAAACGGCGCCTGCCGCCGACGGCGTGTCCAGACCATGATCAGGACAGGCACCGAACGGGCCCCTAACAGCTGTCCGAAAATGCCCTCGGTCCAGCGCTTTCCGCTAACGTCCAGACTTCCACCGGGGGGCTTCGGCTAAACCTCGAGCCGCCCGGCGCGAACCGTCGCTTCCGACGGCACGCCATCGAACCGCCGCGCATTTCCGTGCTGTCGCGTGCGGCAGCTCCAGCACCGCGCTCCCCGCAGTCGAGAAAGGAATACCGGCATGACCAATCCACAGATACCCCAACAGCCGTGGCCCGGCCCGAATCCGCATTACTCGCCGCCGCCGCAGAAGAAGCGTGCGGTGTGGCCGTGGGTGCTCGGCGGGTTCTTCGCGTTCGTGGTGCTGCTGTTCGGCGGATGCGTCGCGCTGTGGAGCAGTGCGGCCGACGAAGTCGCCGATAGCACGGAGAAACGGACCTCCGTCTCCCCCGCGGGTTCCGAGGTCCGCGACGGCAAATTCGGTTTCGTCGTCACCCGCGTCGATGCGCCGGTCGCCTCCGTCGGCGACAACCAATTCCTGAAGAAGGACGCCCAGGGCGAATTCATCCTGGTGTACGTCGACGTCAGCAACACCGGCGATCAACCGCAGACCTACTTCGGCGACAACCAGAAACTCGTCGACGCCCAAGGCCGCCTCTACAGCAACGACACCGCCGCCGAAGTGAACCTCAACAAGAACCTGGTCACCGAAATCAACCCCGGCAACAGGATTTCCGTCGTCCTCGCCTTCGACGTCCCGAAGGGCACCACCCCCACCGCCATCGAATTCCACGACTCGGTCTTCTCCGGCGGCGCCCGCGTCGCCCTCAAATAGCGCCGAAACGGCGAAGGCGCCCAGGGAAATCGCTGGGCGCCTCCGGCTCGAAGATCAGGCCCGCAGGACCGTGACCGTTCGACCGGCGGGGGTGGTCGCTTCGGAGAAGACCGTGCGCTGATCGATCGGCTCGGCTCGAGGGCGGCGGTCGAAGATGACCAGGACTCCGGTCGAGAGGACGAAACGGTCCAGGTAGCCGTCGAGTTGGGCGAGGCCGGTGGTGAGCGGGTCGGGTTCCCTGTCCCGCCACACCTTCAACTCCATGGCTTCGAGCTGCCATGCCCGGCGGTCATCGGCATCCGTATACGGCTGGCGGAGAAGCAGATCGATGCGACCGCGACCGACGCCGTATTCGCGGTCGATGTAGCCGCCACCGTTGACGATCCGGTGCAGAAACGCTATCAGCACCAGTTGCGCGGCCGCCTCGTGGTAGCCCTGCTGGGCGGCGAGGACTTCGCCGTTCAGCTTCCAGAACGCGGCGAACTCGGTGAGCAGACGGGGGAAGTCGAGGCGGCCGTCCGGGAGCCGGAAGCTGCTCGGTTCCAGGAGAACGTTGTTCTCGATCGCTGATCCCAGGACCCGGAGGATGACTTCTTTGTAGATCGGGTTGGCGACGCGGACTGGCCGGTCCTCCGCGATGAGGCCGAGATCCCGGACGTAGGAGATGGCGTCGTTGAAGGTCAGATCCGCTTCCAGCAGCGTGCCCGCGATGAGCGGTTCGATGACAACGCGTACTCGGTCCTCACCCAGCTTCGAGACTAGCGAGTCGAGGTGGGTTGCACGCGCGACGATCAATCGTTCCTTGGCCTCGTCGATGTGGTCGTCGGTGATCTCGGTGCGCACTCGCATTTTGTCGATCACTTCGGCCGCAAGGGCGTTGACGAGCCAGGGCTGACCTTGCGTGTAGTAGTAGGCGAGGTCTACCGCACGGGCGGTGAACACCTGCCCCGTCTCTTCAGTGTGCTGGGCGTACAACGCGGCCACCTCGGCATGAGCGAAGTCGCCGATGCGCATCGACTCGACCTTGATGTTGAAAGGGCTTGCCGATCCCAGTCGCGAGGGATCACCACCCGAGGCCGCCTTGTAGTCCCTTACGTCGCGCAGCCCGCACAGCACGACCGCGTGCACGAAGCCATTCCTGTGGGTGGTGTAGCCGCCCCGCAGCTGCCGCAACAGGCTGCGCAGGCTCTCGCCCCGGACAGCATCGATCTCATCCAGGAACAGAACCAGCGGCCGAGGACAGCGAGCGACCCACGCGGTCAGCGCCGCATCGAGGCGATAGCCCGGCTCCGCTTCCGGCCACGGGTCCGGAGGCAACAACTCGGCAGCGAAACCCCGCGCGGAGGCGGTCTTGCTGATCACGTCGAGCAGCAGCAGTTCGGCGTGGCCGTAGTCGTCACCGACAGGTTCGGCGTACTCGGCGGAGAAGTGCAGCGCCAGGTACTCCCCCTCATCGGTCAACTCCCGCGCCAATGCCGCCAGACTGGTCGTCTTCCCCGACTGCCGGGGCGCATGCACGGCGAAGTACTGCCCGCGGCTGATATACCGACGAGCATCGGTCAGCCGCTCGGCGGCGGGAAGCATGTAATGCCATTGCGGATTGCAGGGACCCGTGGTGTTGAAGTACCGCACTGACAGTCCTTCCCCTCCTGGCCGCAGGAGTCACCTCGCTCGCGGCTTCGACCAGCACACCCTCATCGCGACCCCTCGGCTAACAGTGGCGAAGGGCCTGGCCTCGAGAATCCCGAAAGGCACCACCCCACCGCCATCGAAGTCCACGACTCGGCCCTCTCCTGCTGTGCCCGCGTCGCCCTCGAGTAACCCCGAAACGGCGAAGGCGCCCAGGGAAACCCTGGGCGCCTTCGATGTTCGGTTCACTCAGTGCCGACGACGCGTCTTCGGCCCGCGCTTGCCCTTGCTCTCGGCGCGCGCCGCTTCACGACGTTCCCGCCGGGTGGCGTGGGCGCCGGACTCGGAGCCGTACTCCTCGGCGTCGCTGTGCACTTCGGCGCCGCCACGCTCGCCGGGGCCCGAGTAGCTGAAGCCGCGGGTGCTGCGCTCGTCGATGCCCTTGGCGCGCAAGGCGGCCGGGGCGCCGTTGGCGGCGGGGGCGGCCTGCTCGGTGGGCAGCGGGGCCGGAGCGCCGGACATGGCGCCGACCGGGGAACGCAGGCCCGGGTCGACGGCGACGCCAGCGGGCTGCGGCTGCTGCACCTCGACCTGGAGGTTGAACAGGAAGCCGACCGACTCCTCCTTCAGGCCATCGAGCATCGCGGCGAACATGTCGAAGCCCTCGCGCTGGTACTCGACGAGCGGATCCCGCTGCGCCATGGCGCGCAGGCCGATGCCCTCCTTGAGGTAGTCCATCTCGTAGAGGTGCTCGCGCCACTTGCGGTCCAGCACCGAAAGCAGCACCTGCCGTTCGAGATTGCGCATCGAACCCTCGCCGGCCAAGCCGTCGATCTCCTGCTCGCGCTTCTCGTAGGCGTCGTGCGCGTCGTCGAGCAGAGCGTCGAGCAGCTCCTCGCGGGTCAGGTCGCCCGCCTCGCCGATGCCGGTCTCACCGGTCAGCTCCTTGTAGTCCACGCCGACCGGGTAGAGGGTCTTCAGCGCGGTCCACAGCTTGTCCAGATCCCAGTCCTCGACGTAGCCCTCGGCGGTGGCGCCGTCGACGTACGCGGTGATCACGTCGGTGATCATGTTCTGGACCTGGCCCTCCATGTCCTCACCGCGCAGGATCCGGTTGCGCTCGCCGTAGATGACGGTGCGCTGCTGGTTCATCACCTCGTCGTACTTGAGGACGTTCTTGCGGATCTCGAAGTTCTGCTGCTCGACCTGGGTCTGCGCGCTCTTGATGGCCTTGGAGACCATCTTCGCCTCGATCGGCACGTCGTCGGGCAGGTTGAGCCGGGTCATGATCGCCTCGAGCGCCGCGCCGTTGAAGCGCCGCATCAGCTCGTCGCCCAGCGACAGGTAGAAGCGGGACTCGCCGGGATCGCCCTGACGGCCGGAGCGACCGCGCAGCTGGTTGTCGATACGCCGGGACTCGTGGCGCTCGGTGCCGAGCACGTACAGACCGCCGGCCTCGCGGACCGCCTCGGCGTCCTCCTCGGTCTGCTGCTTGACCTGCTCGAGGGTCGGATGCCAGGCGGCCTCGTACTCCTCCTGCGTCTCGACCGGGTCGAGGCCCTGCTTGCGCAGCAGGATGTCGGCGATGATGTCCGGGTTACCACCGAGCACGATGTCGGTACCGCGGCCGGCCATGTTGGTGGCGACGGTGACCGCGCCCGGCCGACCGGCCTCGGCGATGATCTCGGCTTCCTTCTCGTGGAACTTCGCGTTCAGCACGTTGTGCGGAATGCCGCGCCTGGTGAACTGCTTGGACAGGTACTCCGAGCGCTCGACGCTGGTGGTGCCGATCAGCACCGGCTGGCCCTTCTCGTGCCGCTCGGTGACGTCGTCGACCACGGCGGCGAACTTGGACTCTTCGGTCTTGTAGATCAGGTCCGACTGATCGGCGCGCACCATCGGCCGGTTCGTCGGAATCGGGACGACGCCGAGGCCGTAGATCTGGTGCAGCTCGGCCGCCTCGGTCTCGGCGGTACCGGTCATGCCGGAGAGCTTGTCGTAGAGCCGGAAGTAGTTCTGCAGCGTGATGGTGGCCAGCGTCTGGTTCTCCGGCTGGATCTCGACGCCTTCCTTGGCCTCGATCGCCTGGTGCATGCCCTCGTTGTAGCGGCGGCCGACCAGGATGCGTCCGGTGAACTCGTCGACGATGATGACCTCGCCGTCGCGGACGATGTAATCCTTGTCGCGCTGGTAGAGCTCCTTGGCCTTGACCGCGTTGTTCAGGTAGCTGACCAGCGGCGAGTTGGCGGCCTCGTACAGGTTGTCGATGCCGAGCTGGTCCTCGACGAACTCCACGCCCGCCTCGTGCACGCCGATGGTGCGCTTCTTGATGTCGACCTCGTAGTGCAGGTCCTTCTTCAGCAGCGGCGCGATGCGCGCGAACTCGGCGTACCACTTCGAGGACGCGTCGGCCGGACCCGAGATGATCAGCGGCGTGCGGGCCTCGTCGATGAGGATGGAGTCGACCTCGTCGACCACGGCGAAGTTGTGCCCGCGCTGGACCAGATCGTCCAGCGAGTGCGTCATGTTGTCGCGCAGGTAGTCGAAGCCGAACTCGTTGTTGGTGCCGTAGGTGATGTCGGCGTTGTAGGCGCCGCGGCGCTGGGCCGGGCTCATGCCGCCGAGGATGACGCCGACCTCGAGACCGAGGAAGCGGTGCACGCGGCCCATCCACTCCGCGTCGCGCTTGGCCAGGTAGTCGTTGACCGTGACGACGTGCACGCCCTCGCCGGACAGCGCGTTCAGGTACGCGGGGAGCACACAGGTCAGGGTCTTGCCCTCACCGGTCTTCATCTCGGCGATGTTGCCGAGGTGCAGCGCGGCGCCGCCCATCACCTGGACCTTGTAGTGCTTCTGGTTGAGCACCCGCCAGGACGCTTCCCTCGCCACCGCGAACGCCTCGAGCAGCAGGTCGTCGAGGCTCTCGCCGTCGGCGTAGCGCTGCTTGAATTCGTCGGTCTTCGCGCGCAGCTCGGCGTCGGTGAGCTGCTCGTGCTCCGCGTCGAGCGCGAGGACCTCGTCGGCGAGATGAGCGAGCCGCTTGACGGTGCGACCCTCACCAATCCGTAGCAACCTCGTCAGTGTCAGCGCAGGCACGGGTCTCGTCAGTCCTCTGGTCGGTGTGTCAAATGTTTCGGCCCCCACAACCTCCGCCGGGCACGGCGGAAGCCGCAGCACCCCTCATGGTAATGCCGCAACCATGCTGAGCGCGGGTGACCAGCGTCGTATCACGTCGCCCGGCATCGCCGCGGTGGCCGCGTGGCGTTGCTTCTCACCGTACTCGCCTCGCTTCGCGCGCGACGTCCGCAGCGGCCCGGGACCTGGGGCTCGGCGACACGCGACCGTGTCGTCGGGCCGGTCCCTTCGCCGAACCTCGAGTGAATCACGCTGGAGCCGAACCGCTTCGAACGCCGGTGCCATACGATGGCAGACGTCCGGCGCGCCGTCGGCGGCGTGCGATCGGACCGAACGTTCCCGCAACACCTCGGCACGCGGGACGGGCAAGGGCAGTGCGGCTCGTGATCCCCCCGATGCGGAGCGAGCGAAAGCGGCGGTCGTCGACTGTGCAGTCCCCACCATTCGAGCGAAGCGGACAACCCTGCCACGCGGGCGGCCATGGGTAAAGAAATGTACCGATTTCGCTGGATATGCCACAGGATCCACCACCTTTCGGTTGTCGCGAACGACAATGAGGCGGGGACACGGCATCGGAAGGAGCACCGGGCAGCGTGATCACGCGTTTGACGCCGCAGGACGCGGCGTTCTATCGGCTCGAGTCGAGCAGCAATCCGATCCACATCGGCTCGCTCGCGATCGTCCGCAACACCGACGAAGGCGACCTCGACGGCGAAGCGGCCCTCGACTACGACCGCCTTGTCGACCTCGTGGAGAGCAGGCTCTCGCTGGTCCCGCGCTACCGGCGCAAGGTGCGCGAGATCCCGTTCGCGCTGGGCAGGCCGGTGTGGGTGGAGGACAGCCGCTTCGACATCACCTATCACATCCGCCGCTCCGCGCTGCCGAGTCCGGGCACCGACGAGCAGCTGCACGACCTGGTCGCGCGGCTGGCCTCGCGGCCGCTCGACCAGAGCAAGCCGCTGTGGGAGATGTATCTGATCGAGGGACTCACCGAGGGCCGCTGCGCGATCTTCACCAAGACCCACTCGGCGCTGGTCGACGGCGCGAGCGCACTGGAGATCGGCCACGTCATCCTGGACAACAGCCCCTCGCCGCGCGGTCTCGCCGACGACGCCTGGGTCGCGCCGCGCGAACCCACCGACGTGGAACTGCTGGTCGGCGCGCTCACCCATCTGGCGGCCCAGCCGCGCGAGGCGCTGGAGGTGGCGCGGGACGCCAGCGCCGACGCCTTCGCGATGATCGGCGCCGCGGGCCGTGCTGTCGACTCGGTCGTCTCGGCGGTGCGCACCGCGGCCATCGGCGCGCCGGACAGCCCGCTCAACGCGCGAACCTCGCGCAGCCGCCGCTTCGACGTGGTGCGCACCGACCTCGGCGACTACCGCAAGATCCGCCAGCGCTTCGATTGCTCGACCAACGACGCGATCCTCGCCGTGGTCACCGGCGCGCTGCGCAACTGGCTGCTCTCCCGCGGCGAGGCGCTGATCGAATCGACCACGCTGCGCGCGGTGGTGCCCATGTCGGTGTATGTCGAGGGTCCCGACCACGATCGGCTGGAGCCCGCGAGCGAGGTGTCCTCGTTCCTGTTGGATCTGCCGGTCGGCGAGCCCAATCCGGTGATCCGGCTCTCGCACATCGCGCACGCCACCGAGGCCAACAGCAGGGCCCGGCGCGGGGTGCGGGCGCGCACGCTGGTGCACATGGCCGGGTTCGCTCCGGCCAGCCTGCATGCGATGAGCGTGCGGGCGGCGAGTACGTTCGCAGAGCACACGTTCAACTTGGTGATCACCAACGCGCCGGGTCCGCAGACGCCGATGTACATCGGCGGCGCGCGGATGCTGGAGATGTATCCGGTGTCGCCGCTGCTGCGCAATCAGGCCTCGAGCATCGGGATCACGTCCTACGACGGACGCGTCTTCTACGGACTCAACGCCGACCGCGACGCGATGGCCGACATCGAGGTGCTGGCCGCCGCGGTGCACGAGTCCATGGAGGAGATGCTCGGTGCCTGCGTCTGATCAGAAGAACACCCTGCGGGTCTACGTGCCCGCGACGGTGCCGATGCTGCGCGAGCTGGTCGCCGAGCGGGAGCTGTTCCCGATCGGCGGCACCGCCTTCGCGGTCACCCCCGCGCTGCGCGAGGCCTACGCCTCCGGCGACGACGAGGAGCTGGCCGAGGTGGCCATGGCCGAGGCCGCCCGCGCCTCGCTGCGCCTGCTCGCCGCCGAACGCGACGCCGTCGTCGAGGACATCGAGGACGGCGAACCCGCGGCGGCGCGACCGTCCGGCGGGCCGGTGTACCGGCGGGCGGTGATCGCCGCGGACGTCTCGGGCGCCAAGCTCCGGCCCGATCTCGACGACGCGGTGGTCAAGCTCGCGGGACCGATCGGCTACGACCGGATCGCCTCGATCCACGTCGACTTGGCCGAGGCCGAGCCCGAGGTGGCCAAGGCGGTGGACGTCGTCGACGCGGCCGATCTGGGCGACCCCGATGCGGAGTTCGTGCTCGGCGACGCCGAGGACCACCAGCTCGCCTGGTACGCGGCGCAGGAGCTGCCGTTCCTGCTCGACCTGCTCTGAGCTGCCAGGTCGCAGTCGGGGGCTGCCTGCAAACCTACGATGCCGTAACCTAGCCGAAAGCGACCCCGACGGCGGTCGCCACCTCGACAGAAAGACGAAACGGCACCGATGGTCTTCAAGAATGTCCGCGACTGGCTCGAAGCGCCCGCGGCGAGCGTCGCCGACCGCGGGGGTCGGCTCAACGTGTTGCGCGGGGCCGTCGCCCGGGTGACCACGCCGCTGCTGCCCGACGACTACCTGCACCTGGCCAACCCGCTGTGGTCGGCGCGCGAGCTGCGCGGCCGGATCGTCGATGTGCGCAAGGAGACCGCCGATTCGGCGACCCTGGTGATCAAGCCGGGCTGGGGCTTCGACTTCAAGTTCCAGCCGGGTCAGTACATCGGCATCGGTCTGCTGGTGGACGGCCGCTGGCACTGGCGGTCCTACTCGCTGACCTGTCCGCCGGACTGGAGCGCCCCCGAGCACGGCGGCAAGCGCCTGATCTCCATCGCCGTGAAGGCGATGCCGGAGGGCTTCCTGTCCAGCCACATCGTCGGCGGCGTCAAGCCGGGCACGATCGTCCGGTTGCAGGCGCCGCAGGGCGGGTTCGTGCTGCCCTATCCGCCGCCCGCCAAGGTGCTGTTCCTCACCGCGGGCAGCGGTATCACGCCGGTGATGTCGATGCTGCGTGCGATGGACCGGCGCGGTCTCGTCTCCGACGTGGTGCACCTGCATTCCGCGCGCACCGCCGAGGACGTGATGTTCGGCGACGAGCTGCGCGCGCTGCACGACCGGCACCCGAGCTTCCAGTCGCACCTGCACCTGACCGGCGAACAGGGCAAGTTCGCGCTCGCCGATCTGGACGCGAAGTTCCCCGACTGGCGGGAACGCGACACCTGGGCCTGCGGTCCCGCCGCCATGCTCGACGAGATCGAACAGCACTGGCGCGCGGCGGGTCTCGCCGAGCGGCTGCACGTGGAGCGGTTCGAGATCGAGCGCTCGGCGGTCGGTGAAGGCGGCACCGTCAGCTTCGGCAAGAGCGGCCGCAGCGTCGAGGTCGACGGCGCGACCAGCCTGCTCGAGGCGGGCGAGTCGGCCGGGGTTCAGATGCCGTTCGGCTGCCGGATGGGCATCTGCCAGACGTGTGTGGTGACCTTGAGTTCCGGGCACGCGCGCGACTTGAGAAACGGCGACGAGCGCCGCGAGGGCGACAAGGTGCAGACCTGTATCTCGGCCGCCGCGGGCGACTGCACGTTGGACGTGTGAGCGGTCGCGTCGAAGGAGCACCGCGCGGCGTGACCACGCGCTGCTCCCTGGCGGACCGCATCGATACCGCCTGAGACACGGGTACCCTCGACCCCATCAGTCGAGCAGAGAAGGGACTCCGGTGGCCATCACCGATATCCAGACGTTCTCCCACCTCACGGCCGCCGATATCGAGACCCTGGGGCAGGAACTCGACAGCATCCGGCGTTCCGTCGAGCTCTCCCGCGGCGAACGCGACGCGAAGTACATCCGCCGCACCATCGCGGCTCAGCGCGGCCTCGAGGTCGCCGGGCGCGCGGTGCTCTTCGGCAGCCGCAACCGCTGGGCCTGGCTCGCCGGCACGGCGCTGCTCTCGGTCGCCAAGATCGTCGAGAACATGGAGCTCGGGCACAACATCAGCCACGGGCAGTGGGACTGGATGAACGATCCGGAGATCCACTCCGGCACCTGGGAATGGGACCAGACGGGTCCGTCGTCGCAGTGGCGGCGGGCGCACAACTACTCCCACCACACCTACACCAACGTCCTCGGCAAGGACGAGGACCTCGGCTTCGGCATCCTGCGGATGACCCGCGACGAGGAGTGGCGCCCGATCCACCTGGTGCAGCCGCTGGCCAACCTGCTGCTGGCCGCCACCTTCGAGTGGGGCATCGCGCTGCACGACTGGAGCATCGAGAAGGAGCTGACGGGCACCCCGAAGTCGGAGCTCCGGTCGGGGCCGAACCGGGAGTTCGCCCGCAAGATCGCACGCCAGGTGAGCAAGGATTTCCTGCTCTACCCCGCACTGACCGGCCCGGCGTGGAAGTCGACGCTGAAGGCCAACGCCACCGCCAATCTGGTGCGCAACCTCTGGGCCTACGCGGTGATCTTCTGCGGCCACTTCCCCGACGGCGCCGAGAAGTTCACCATCGAACAGCTCGAGGACGAGACCCAGGCGGAGTGGTACCTGCGCCAGATGCTCGGCAGCGCCAACTTCAAGGCCGGGCCCGCGATGGCCTTCATGAGCGGCAACCTCTGCTACCAGATCGAGCACCACCTGTTCCCCGACCTGCCGAGCAACCGGTACCCGGAGATCGCCGCGCGGGTCCGCGAACTCTGCGACAAGTACGACCTGCCCTACACGACCGGCTCGCTGGGCAAGCAGTACCTGCTCGCCTTCCGCACCATCCACAAGCTGGCGCTGCCGGACCGGTTCCTCAAGCGCACCGCCGACGACGCGCCGGAAACTTCCTCGGAGCGCAAGTTCGCGGGCATCACGCTGCCGAACGCCGAGCGCTGGGCCGACAACAACTGGCTGCTGACCGATCCCGAGACCGGGCAGCGGCGTGGTCTGCGCTCGGCGCTGCACGAGGCCAAGGTGGTGCTCGAGGAGAAGGCGCGGCACGAGAAAGAGGTGTTGCGCGAGGCCAAGCGGGCGCTGAAGGAGAAGGCCCGCCAGGAGAAGGAACTGCTGCGCGAGGCCAAGGTCGCCCTCCAGGAGAAGGCGCGCGTCGAACAGGCCGCGTTGCGCCGGAAGACCGGGCGGGAGAAGGGCTTCCGCGCGCGCTGGCGGCGCGCTTGATATAGCATTCGGCCGTCGCGTTCGCAATGCGAGATTTGCCACGGTAGAGACTCGAATCCCATAACCTACGGTGTCGTAACTTACGGTACTGTAACCACCATGGCGATCTCGGATGTCAAGGAATACGCGCACCTCACCGCCGCGGATGTGGAGGCGTTGGGCGCGGAATTCGATGCGATCCGGCGGGAAATCGAATCCTCGCGCGGTGAATCGGACGCGCGGTACATCCGCAATGTCATCAGGCTGCAGCGCGCGCTGGAGATCAGCGGGCGCGCGGTCCTGTACGCCGGTTTCCTTCCGCCCGCCTGGCTCGCGGGCGTCGCACTGCTCGGCACCGCCAAGATCATCGAGAACATGGAGATCGGGCACAACGTCATGCACGGGCAGTGGGACTGGATGAACGATCCGGAGATCCACTCCAGCTCGTGGGAGTGGGACAACACCGGCCCGTCCAAGCACTGGAAGCACACCCACAACTACCTGCACCACAAGTACACCAACGTCCTCGGCATGGACGACGACATCGGCTACGGCCTGCTGCGGGTCACCCGCGACCAGCGCTGGAAGCCGTTCAACATCGGCAACCCGGTGTACAACCTGCTGCTGCAGTTGTTCTTCGAGTACGGCGTGGCGATTCAGCACCTGGAGCTGGGCAAGCTGGCCGCGGGCCGATACAAGCCGGGCAGCCCCGAGCGCGCCGAATTCGAGCGCAAGCGCAGCGAGGTGCTGAACAAGGTCGGCAAGCAGGCGCTCAAGGACTACGTGGTCTTCCCCGCGCTCACCGGTCCCCTGTTCTTCTCCACGCTCACCGCGAACCTGGCCGCCAACATGATTCGCAACGTGTGGTCCAACGCGGTGATCTTCTGCGGCCACTTCCCCGACGGCGCGGAGAAGTTCACCAAGGCCGACATCGACGGCGAGACCCAGGCCGAGTGGTACCTGCGCCAGATGCTCGGCAGCGCCAACATCTCCGGCGGCCCCGTCATGCACTTCATGACCGGCAACCTGAGCCACCAGATCGAACACCACCTGTTCCCGGATCTGCCGAGCAACCGCTACGCCGACATCGCGGTCCGGGTGCGCGCGCTGTGCGACAAGTACGACCTGCCCTACACCACGGGATCGCTTCCCGTGCAGTACTTCAAGGCGTGGCGCACCATCCTCAAGCTCGCGCTGCCGAACAAGTACCTGCGCCACACCGCCGACGACGCACCGGAGACGGCCTCCGAGCGCAGGTTCGGCGGCAACGCCGTCGCCACCATCGACCCGGTCACCGGCAAGCGCCGCGGGTTGCGCACCGCCCTCGCCGAGGGCAAGCGGCGCATCCGTCGCGCGACTCGCCAGGAACCCGCACTCCAGCTCGCGAAGTAATTCACGGGCTCCAGATAGAGGCCCTCGCACGGCAATCGGATGAGGCCGTGCGTGGGGCCGGGAATCACTGTGACCGACTCTTGCTGCCGCGCATGCCATTCCGCGTTGAACCGAAGCGGCGCGGTACGGCAGGCGACGTAGTCCAAGACTCTCCGTGCAGGACGAGGCGCAGATGTCGGGCTCGTCCGGTCGAGGTGTGGTCGGATCGGTCATGAGGCGCACGCACGCGTCAGCCAGGGTGACCGAGGCGTTGGTCGTGCAGGCAAACGCAGCTGGCGAAGGATTCAGCTGGCGGTTGGTGCAGGAGGGGCCGCCGGTTCCTGGATCGCGGGCGCGTTCGGGTCGGTGTGGTCGTTGCCGCGGACGGGGAAGAGCAGGAAAAGGATTGCGGCGAGGAGGGCCAGCAGGACCCAGCCGACGACGCCACCGTGACCGCTGAGCAGTTGATTCGGTTTCTCGTCGAGGGAGCCGAAGGCGCTGACACCGATCGCGTGCGCGTTCCAGGCGGCGTGCGCGACGACGCACGGCCAGACACTGCCCGAGCGCATCCGCAGCCAGCCCAACACCAGGCCGAAGAAGACGCAGGTCACGACGAATACGGCAGCGGCCCAGGCGCCGAGCTCTGGGTAGTTGTAGCCGCGCAATGTGAGCGGCAAATGCCACAGACCCCAGATCACCCCGGTGGCCACCAAGCCGAAGGCAACGCCGAAGCGGCCGGTCAGCTGTGGTTGCAGCCAGCCGCGCCAGCCCAGCTCTTCACCGAGCGCTAGTGGCAGTGTGGCAAGGGTACTGCCGACAAGCGCCTCGAGGATTATGAGCACAGTCCAGTCGACACCGAGCGAGAAGTCGAATTCGTTCATGCCGAGCAAAACACTCACTCCGAAGGCCAGCCAGACGAAGGCGGCGGTGCCGAACCAGGCGGCTACGATCAGCCACACGGTCTGGCGCGGGCGCGAACCCAACCTCGAGCCGGTCTCGGCCACCAGTTCCGGCATCGACCGGCGGCGATACCACCACAGCGCCAACACGGCGAGGGTCGGTGTGAGCATCATCCAGACGGCCGCGGAACTCACGAACACCGACGGCACCTTTTTGTTGCCGATCCACGGCCACAGCGCGAACAGCCACGACAGCCCGAAAGCGACTACCAAGAACACAACCAAGTCGTTGCGCCGCACGATCATTCGATTTCCCCCACTTGCTATCCCCGGCCCCTGGCAACGCCTGAATCTGGCGATGCGCGAATCATGCTATCGATCACCCGAAATCTATCACCAGCCGCTCGGACGACGTATTCTTCTGTGACGCAGCGCAATTCGCGCAGCCGCCGTACAGACCGGGCCGAATGGCCAGCTGCCGAACGTTTCAAACCGCTGGATACAGTATTCACAGAGAGCGAAGGCCTCGGCAGGCAGACCGTCGAGCTGCGCCCGCGCGTCATCGACCGGCAGCGAGTGCCGCGCCGCATTTCTCAGCCACGAACGTCATGGCGGGACCGTGAAACGCCGTGCGACCGCTGGGTGTGGACCCGCCGGTCCGTTTTGGTTGACTGGGCCGGTGAGTGCTGATCGCCTGAGTGTCTACGAGGCCATTCGGTTGCGCCGCGATGTGCGCGCCGAATTCACCGGGGAGCCCGTCGACGAGGAGACGCTGTGGCGGATTCTGGAGGCCGCGCATCGGGCGCCGAGCGTGGGCAATTCGCAGCCGTGGGATTTCGTGGTGGTGCGTGAGCCGGGCACGCTGCGCCGGTTCGCCGATCATGTGGCGGGCAAGCGTGTGGAGTTCCGCGACGCGCTGCCGCCCGAGCGCGCGGAAACCTTCGAGCCGATCAAGATCGAGGGGATCGTGGAGAGCGGCACCGGCGTCGTCGTCAGCTACGACCACGGCCGCGGCGGGCCGCAGGTGCTCGGCCGCGCCACGGTTCCCGAAACCGGTGTCTACTCCGCGGTTCTGGCGATCCAGAACCTGTGGCTCGCCGCCACCGCCGAGGGCATCGGCGTGGGCTGGGTGTCGTTTTACGACCCGGTGTTCCTCGCCGAAATCGTCGGACTGCCCCCTGGCATCCAACCCGTCGCCTGGCTCTGTGTCGGCCCGGTGCGCGAATTCCAAACGGTGCCAGACTTGGAGCGCTTCGGCTGGCGCACCGGCCGGCCGCTGTCCGAAGCGGTGCACCGGGAAACGTTCGGCGGGAACAGGTTTGCCGCCGAACTGCCGACGGACAGCACGCCGATGGATACCGCCGCACCCTGACCAAGCGCCCACGGAGTCGGCGAGCACCCGATGCCCTATCTGGCGAGGCGCTGTGATCAGAACGGCTTATCGCTTGCCGTGCCGCACGGCGGCGGCGCGGCGGTCGCAGACGAGGGCTCGCGATCCTGGGAATCGCGCACAAGCGCACGATGACCCGGACGGCCAGCGGGCCCGGCGAAAGGCGGACCGCGAAGGGCGACGGCGGAGCATCGCCGGTGCGGCCCAAGGGAATCCGCACCGGCGACGACCGGAATCAGACCCGTTCGAGAACGGCCGACGCGCCGATGCCGCCCGCGGCGCAGATTCCGAGCAGGGCGGTGTTCTTTCCGGTGCGGGCGAGCTCGTTGGCCATCGTGGTGACCATGCGGGCTCCGGTGGCGCCGAAGGGGTGGCCGAGGGAGACCGAGCCGCCGTGCACGTTGAGTTTGTCGATGTCGACGGTGCCGACGGCGGTGTCGCGGTCCAGCCGCGTCTTGGCCCACTCGTCGCTGGCGAGCGCGCTCAGCACCGAGAGGGTCTGGGCGGCGAAGGCTTCGTGGATGTCGACGAAGTCGATGTCGGACAACGACATTCCGGCCTTGTCGAGGGCGCGCGGCATGGAGATGGCGGGACCGATGAGGACCTGATCGGTGGGATCGACGCTGACGTAACTCCAGGAGCGGAACGCGGCCAGCGGGCGGTAGCCGAGCTCGCGAGCCTTCTGCTCGCTCATCAGCAACACCGCCGAGGCGCCGTCGGTGAGGGGGCTGGCGTTGCCCGCGGTGACGGTGCCCTCCTTGGCGAACACCGGCTTCAGCCTGGCCAGCTTCTCGACGCTGGTGTCGGCGCGGACCAGACCGTCGCGCTCGATGTCCACGCCCTCGGGCGTGCGCACCCGCAGCACCTCGTCGTCGAAGCGCCCGGACGCGATGGCGGCCGCGGCGCGCTGGTGTGAGCGGGCCGCGAACTCGTCTTGTTCGGCCCGGCCGATGCCGTGGATCCGCGCCATCTTCTCGGCCGACTCGCCCATCACCTCGCCGGTGGTGCGCTCGGCGATCTTCGGCCTGCTCGGCAGGATGTCGGTGAACGGCGCCAATTGCGCCGCGGCGGAAAGATAGTCCTTCACTTTCGGCTTGCCGAGCGCCAGCGGCGCGCCCGCGTGCACCAGCTTCTGCGGCAGTTTCACCTCGGCATTGCTGGTGGAATCGCTACCTCCGGCGATCATGATGTCGAATTCGCCGCGTTCGATCGCGGCCGCCGCGGCGGTCACCGCCTGCAAGCCGGACGCGCACGCCCTGGTGACGGTGTAGCCCTCGCAGCCGGGATCGAGGCGCAGATCGAGCGCGATCTCCCTGGCGATGTTGGGCGCGGCACTCGGCAGGATCACCCCGCCCCACACGATGGCCTGCACTTGGGCGCCGGGTAGCCCGGTGCGCTCCAGCAGACCGCGCACGGCGGCGTCGGCCAGCGCGATGGAGTCCATCCGGGTGAAATCGGTGAACGCGCGCACGAACGGGGTGCGGGCGCCGGACACGATGACGGCACGGCGAGCGGCGTCGGAAGCCATGCGAATTCCTTTCCAGAGACGTACACCACAAACTTACTCTGAAGTAAGTTTCTGGTCCACGCTCGCGGGGGAAAACACCTCCCCGCACCCCACCGGGCGGGCAGGCTTTCCGTCCCCGAGCCGCAGGGCGGCTCAGCGATCCCCTCCAGATGCCGCTGAGCCGGCCTGCGGCGCGCCATTGCGCTGCAGGCCGGGGCGCCCGTCCCGTCGAACGCCCCTGCTCGTCCCGGAACGCTTCGAGTGGTCGGTATCGCGCATCCGACGCAGAAAGAACAGTACCGTTCTTTCTACCGATTTTTCAAATCTTTTCTATGAAGTTGTCATCACCGCCCGGTCCGGCCTACTATGAGGCCCACTATGAGAAGCCCTTCGGAGCTGTCGCGGCAGAAGCGCTTCGGCCGAATCATCAAGGAACGCCGAGACGAGCTCGGCCTCACCCAGCTGCAGATCGGCGATCTGGGTGGGCCTTCCGCGCCGACGATCCGGAAGATCGAGGACGGCGACGCCGCGATCAGCACCCACACGCTGAACAAGCTGGACGCACCGCTGCGCTGGCTGCCGGGCAGCGCGGCGCGCACCTACGCGGGCGGCTCGCCCGCCGTGCGAGAGGCCGGGTCGGGTGAACACGCCACCGACGAGTCGATCGTCGCGGGCCCCACGTCGATCCGTTTCGACATCTCCGACCTCACCGGCCTGCTCGCCGCGACCGGCAGGCTGACCGACGCCGTCGAGCGCGGCCAGGCCGCCGAACCCGCTGTGGTCGAGGCGATCTCGGACCTGAACCGGGTGGTGTCCCGGCTCTCCGCCCGCTACGCCACCATCATGCTGGAACGCAACGGAGGACCGGGCCGCCAGCTGCACCCGCTGGTGGAGATGGCGTTCTCGCACCTGCTCGAGGTCCCCGCCGAAGCCGACGACGCGACCGAGCTCGAGGAACGCCGCTACCGGCGCTGGCTCGCCGGTCGCTCCGAGAACGTGAGCGCCGCGACCGAGGCCCAGTTCCGGGCCAGGTGGTTGGCCGCCAACAGCACGACCGCGCCGAATCGCAACGGCAAGCACTGAGGTGATCGACATGACCGAGGCCGCGCACCTACCGCTGAGCCACAAGATCAACCGACTCTTCGCGGTGATGCACCCGCGCTCCGCGCCGGAACGCAGCACCGAATCCGTCGCCGAACAGGTCAGCGACCAGCTGGACCGCGCGGTGGCGGCCAGCTACCTGGAAGAGCTGCGCGACGGCCGCTTCGACGACGAACACGATGACGCCGCTGTCGAATTCGAGATCCTCGCGGCGATCGCCAGTTGCTTCGGCGTCGCGCCGCGCTATCTGACCACCACCGGGCAGGCCGCCGCGAGCATCGACAGAGAACTCGAGCTGCTGGCCACCATGCGCGACGCCAACGTCGCCAGTATCGCGCTGCGCGGCTCCGACGTGGACCGGGCGATGCTCGCCCAATTGATCCGCGGCACCGAGGATTCCGCCGAATCGGGCGCCCCCTCGCACTGACCTCGGGTGACGGCCCGCGGGTCGCCCGCGGCACCCCGCCCTGGGTACCATTCTCAGCTACACGGGGCGGGACCGCGGAACTGCTGTAGGAGATCGCATCGCATGGCCGGTATGGACACCCGGTTCCGGGAGCTTTCCCGGCACGTACCGATACCGCACCCGTGGAATCTGAACACCTATCTCGATACCGTCGCCGAGTTCCGTGACCGCCCGATCACCTTGCAGCCGGTGGACACCGCGGTGCTCGCGGGCGCGGGGTGCGGCACCGGCAGCGGATTGTGGATCGCCAAGCAGGACAGCGATGTGATCGTCTACGGCGCCGACACCACCGAATGGCACGCCGAGCACATCATCGCCCACGAACTCGGGCACATGCTGCTCGGACACGGCCCGGAAGCGGAGCCGACGCCGAGCGACCAGACCGCGCACACCCTCGCCGCCGTCGCCGAGCTGCTGCCCTCGATCTCACCGGAATCCATCGCGCACGTCCTCGGCCGCACCGACTACGGCACGAGCAGGGAACGCGACGCCGAGACCTTCGCCGACATGGTGATGCTGCAGGCGATGCGCCCGCCGCGCCGCGACTCCCTGCTGCACCGGACGTTCTTCCGCGACCGTCGCAGGTGAACTCCCCCATACCGGGGGTAGTCGCCGCGCCGCTGATCGGATTCGTCGCCCTGGTGACCATCGGCAGGTGGGCGCTGCTGCACCGAACCATCACCGACCGGCTGCTGAACCGGGCGCTGGCGTGGGCGGCGGTGGGGATGGTGCTGCTGGAGCGTGGGATCGCGCCGCGATTCGGCAGCCTCATGCACCAGCTTTCCATGGGCTGCATGCTGTTCGCGATCATGAGCGCCTACGGCGCGGCCATGCTGTGGGCGGGCGCGGACCCGTCGGGCGCGCGGCGACGGCAGCGCCGCTACGACCTGATCGCCGCCGCGTGCGCCGTCGTCATCCTGGTCGTCGGCACACCCGCACGGCACAACGGAACGCTGCTCGGCCAGACGCCGGGAATGTGGTCGGCGATCTCGGCGCTGGCATTCTGCCTGCCCGCGATCGCCTGCGGCCGCGTGATGGCGGGCGCCCTGTGGCGGGAACTGGCTCGCGCGGACACCACGCGGCGGGAGCGGTTGGTCTACGGCTCACTGCTCGCGGCGTTGGCCACAGGCGCGTGCAGTTTGCCGTTCTCGGCGCTGCTGTTCGGCGGGATCCTCGGCGACGCCGTGCGCATCGAGGATCCGGACCTGATCCGCTGGGCGTGGCCGAACTTCACCGTCATCGTGGTCAGCGCCGCCGTGCTCGCGGTGCCGCTGCTCGGCGTACTGGTGACGCGCGCGGGCTGGGATCGGTCCCGGCGCTACTGCCGACGGCTGCGCCCGCTGTGGACCGATGTGACGCGCGCGGTGCCGGAGATCGTTCTCGACCTCGCGGCGACCGGGCGCGACGAGCCCGAGGTCCGGCTGATTCGGATGACGGTGGAGATCCGCGACGCCCTGCTGCACTTGAACAGGTATGCGCCCGAAGATCTTCCGATGCCCGACGGAGCGAGCCCGACGGAGCGCTACGCGCGGCGGATCGCGCACGGGATATGCGCCAAAGCCGAAGGATGCGGTCCCGCCAACGCGACCCCGAGAACCGTGGCGCCCGCGTCCCGCGATCTCGATTCGGAACTGCGCCAGCTGCTGGAACTGGCGCGCGTGTGGCCGCGAGCGCGAGCCGGTGCGGAGACCAAGCGGCCGACGCCCGCGGGGGCGTCGGCCGGGCGACTCTTTCGACGTTCGGCTATGCGAGCCTGATCAGGCCGTAATCGAAGGCATGACGTCGATAGACGACCGACGGTCGGTCGGTCTCCTTGTCGTGAAAGAGGAAGAAGTCGTGGCCGACGAGTTCCATCTGGTACAGGGCATCGTCGACTGTCATCGGTGTCGCGGTGTGCTCCTTGGTCCGCACGATGTGGCCGGGACCGGCCTCGTACTCGGGTTCCCCCTTTTCGGCGCGCTCACCGGGGTGCGCGTGCGCCGTGGAGGTTTCGTCCGTCAGGGTGAACAGCGAATCGTCGACCAGATCGGCCGTGGCCTCGGCGACCGAGACGGGGGTCTTCTCCCCGTAGTGGACCCGGCGCCGGTCCTTGATGCGGCGCATCCGGCTTTCCAGCTTGGCGGTCACCGACTCGAAGGCGGCGTAGAAGCTGTCCGCGCAGGCCTCGGCCCGTACCACCGGGCCCTTGCCACGCGCGGTGATCTCGACGCGCTGGCAGGCTTTGCGCTGACGACGGTTGCGTTCGTGGAACAGCTCGACGTCGAAGAGGAAGATCGACGGGTCGAAGCGTTCGAGACGGGAGAGTTTGTCCGCGACATAGATTCGATAATGATCAGGAACCACGACGTTGCGGCCTTTTACCACGATGTCGGCGCGAGTGGCCGGTGGTTGGTCCGCTGCGGGTTGCTCTGTCGTATCCAGGGCGCCGGCATCCAGCACCGAAGGATCTGCGTCTTTCACTGAAGGACGTGAAGAAGTCGTCACGCGTACCTCCCGGATCTGGCCGCACGGACCGATTTCCCGTGCGGCGGGATTGAGCCGTGCCGAGCGGAATCCGGAGGTCATGGGGTGCGCGAGAGCCGTTCGTTGTCAGACAGGCTGACGCCTTCGGGCTTGGCTCACACCGGGGATTCGCACGACACGAAGTTGTCCGAGGCGCCACCTCCAAACTCTCGGTTCGGGTGTGTGATCGCGACGGTAGTACGCCAACGGGCGGTCCGCCAGTGTTCACGCAAATTTCCCGGAGTCAAGCAGAACACGTCACCAGGACGGCACTTGTCTCGACTCCGGCCGCGCGTAGCGCACGCACCGATTCGCGGGCTGTCGCGCCGGTCGTCAGCACGTCGTCGACCACGACGACCTCGGTGTCGGCCGTGCTCGGCAGACTCGCGAGCGGCCCGCGCCGCACCGATACCCTGCCGCGCAGATTGTGTTGGCGCTCACCGATTGTCAATCCCACCGAATCGCGCACACCCCACCACACCCGCACCATGGGCACCACCCGGCAATCCGGTAGCCACCCCGCCGCCGCACGCGCCATCCGCAGCACCGGATCCCCGCCGCGGCGTCGCGCGGAAGCCCCGCGGCTCGGCGCGGGCACCACCACCAATACGCGATCGGGCGTTCGCAATCGGGCGAGACCATACGCCATCGCCAGCCCGAGCGGCGCGGCCAGATCGCGGCGGCCGCGTTCCTTGGCGGCGAGCACCGCGCGACGCGCGGGACCGGCGTACGGCGCGAGCGCCCAGCACGGGACGCCGGGATCGGTGCGCGGACGCACCCGTACGGGACCCACCTTCAGTGCCGCCGCGCAGTCCGCGCACCATCCGACGCCCACCACCCCGCAGCCCGCGCACGAGGCGGGCAGCGCCAAGTCCAGCAGGGCGGCGAGGTGTTCGGCGGCTCCCATGGCCGAAGTGTGCACCCGCCCACCGACATTCGGCGGTGGCTCAGCCGGGCAGCACCGGCGCGGTGTCGGATCCGAGACCGGGGATCTCGGTCCAGTAGCGCAGTTCGCTCGTCTGGTTGCTGGTCAGCTCGAGCACACCGCGCGAGTCCGCCACGTACTGCGTGGTCGGCGAGGCGGACACGACCCGGACGGGAGCCGTGAGGTTCTGCGAGGTCAACGGGTACTGCTCGGAACCGTCGATGGTGACGGTCAGCACCGGATTGATGTTGCCCTCGCGCGCGACGATGAGCGCTTCGCCGCCGAGCCAGTCCAGCGAGAGCGCGCGGGTGCTCAGATCGACGGCCAGCGGCAGCGGCGAGGTGAGCGCGTACTTGCCGTCCGGCCGCCGTTCCACCACCGCGACGTACACCTTGCCGTCGGCGATGAGCGCGGCCCGCACTCCGGTGCGGGAGATGCGCAGTTCGGTGATCGGACCGCGGAAGTTGGGCCCGGACGACGACCCCGTCAACGCCGAGGTGTCCACGTCCTGCACCGAGACGTTGCCGGTGCCGCGGTCGTTGACGGCGCGGATCACCCGTTCCCCATCGATGACGGCCCAGGCGGCGCCGCCGTCGGCGATCCAGGACGGTCTGCTGATCGTGGTGCCCTCGGCGACCGGAAAGGCATTGCCGCCGTAGGTGCCGACCATGAGCGTGCGCGGCGGCTCGGGGTCCGGTCGTCCATTCGCGGCGACCCCGGCGACCAGCTGCCCGTCGGGCGAGAGCGCCACCGACTGCAGGTTGTTCACCGACCCGAAGTAGCCGGGCGCGTTCACCACGCCGCGCTCGTTCACCTGGGCGAGCGCACCGCCGCGTAAGGCGTGCAGTCCGATCCGGTTCTGGGCGAACAGCTCGGGGCTCAGCTGTTCCACGTCGGCGACCGACCAGCCGTTGGCCGCGAACCGGTCGTCCAGCGGTTTCCCGTCGGCGAGCAGCATGTACGGGCCCAGGATGTCGGCGCCCGCCAAAGTCAGCACCACCTGTGCGGCAAGCAGTTCACGATCGCGCGGACTCAACCCGCCCGCACCCGCGAAGTCGACGCGCACGCCGCCGAGCCCGATGCCGACCTCCTCCGGGTCGCCGTTGGCCTTGGTGATCGGACCGCGCAGCGCGACCGGCTGGCCGAGCTGATTGCGCACGACCGAGGCGAGCTCCGGCTGCGGGCCCTCGGTGAGCAGCGTGAGCAGGCGCTGGGCGAGCTGATTCTTGGACACCGAGATCCAGCGCAGATCGGGCACGACCGAGGTGCCGCCGGGTTCCACGAAGTAGAGAACGTAGCGACGGTAGGACTTGTTGAACGCCGTGCGGTCCATCACGACACCGTCGGGCAGCTCATCGATGCGCCACTCGCCGTCGACCCGGCTCATCTCGATCTTGTTCTCGACCGTGCCGTCGACGGCTCGGTAGGCGCCGTCCGGAGCCAGCTCGCCGACCTTCTGCGCGCGGATCACGTAGGTGGCCGTGTCACCGCTGCGCGATTCGCGCAGCGTATCCGGCTTGTCGACGATCGTCGTGCTCGCGCCGTCCTCCCACTGCGCCGAGGCCGACGGCGTCATGTACTGGCGGGCGGCCAGATGTCGGTTCGCCGGGTCGGCGGTCGCCTGCAGGAAATCTCGCAGCAGCAGATCGGGATCGCGGCCCTGGATGGGTGGTGGCGGTCCCTCGGAGGTGGGTTCGCGATTGAGCGTGCCGAGCGCTTGCGGTGCCGAGGATTCCGGCAGGCTCGCACAGCCGCTGATCGTCAGCAGCGCCGTGACGAGCACCGCGACAGCGGCCAGTCGGGACGATCTGGCACCGAGCATTCTCATGACTGTACGTCTCCGCGTTCGGTGAGCACACGGCCGGAGCCGGAAGCGTCCGGCGCTTGCGTCCGCGCCGCCCCGGGGCTACCCGTATCGGCGGCGTGCGGCCCCTCCTCTGCCTCGCTGACGCCATTGCGCGCGCGGGTCGGCTCCTCGGTACCGTTCGCCGCCGCCGCGTCCGCAGCGGGGTCATCCGACGCTCGGCGCGCGCTGACGCCGTTCGCCGCCGTACCGGTCGACGGCGTCCCGTTCGCGCCGAGCGGGTCCGCAAAGCCGGGAATGGCGTGCGGGAAAGGCACCGTCGGCGTATCGCTGTCGGCATCGGATGGACGCCGGCGGCCGGGCTCCAGCGGCAGCGGACTCGGACCCAATTTGCGGCCGCGCACCAGCGGCAAGGTCAGGCGGAAGCTGGCGCCGACGCCGACCTCACCCCAGGCGTCCAGCCTGCCCTCGTGCAGGTTGGCGTCCTCGACGCTGATCGACAGTCCGAGGCCGGTGCCGCCGGAGCGGCGCATACGCGACGGATCGGAACGCCAGAACCGGTTGAAGACCAGCTTCTCCTCGCCGGGTCGCAGGCCGACGCCTTGATCGCGCACCACTACGGCGACGGCGTTGGCCTCGCTGTCGCCGCGCATGCGGATCAGCACCGGCTTGCCCTCGCTGTGGTCGATGGCGTTGGCGAGCAGGTTGCGCAGCACCCGTTCCACGCGGCGCGGGTCGACCTCGGCGACCAGCGGATCCTCCGGCAGATCGATGACGACCTCGACGCCGGCGTCCTTCGCCAAATGCCGCACTGTCGAGATCGCGGCCCGCGCGCACATCCGCACGTCCAGCGACTCCACCTGGAGTTCGGCGACGCCCGCGTCGTGGCGGCTGATCTCCAGCAGGTCGTTGAGCAGGCCCTCGAACCGGTCCAGCTCCGTGACCAGCAGCTCGGCGCTGCGCGCCAGCGCGGGATCGAGATCCTCGCTGCTGCCGTGAATCAGGTCGGCGGCCATGCGCACCGTGGTGAGCGGCGTGCGCAACTCGTGACTGACGTCCGAGGTGAACCGTCGCTGCAGATTGCCGAACTCCTCGAGCTGGGTGATCTGGTTGGACAGGCTCTCGGCCATCTCGTTGAACGCCTGCGCGAGTCGCGCCATGTCGTCCTCGCCGCGCACCAGCATGCGCTCCTTGAGGCGACCGTCGGCGAAGCGGCTCGCGATCCGTGCCGCGGACCGGATCGGCAGCACGACCTGCCTGGTGACCAGCGCGGTGATCGCGGCGAGCAGGACCAGCAGCACCAAACCGCCGATCATCATGGTGCCGCGCATCAGCGCGAGGCTGCGTTCCTCGTTGGCCAGCGGGAAGATCAGGTAGATCTCCAGGGTCGGCACCTCGGCGCTCGGGCTGCCGATGATCAGCGCCCGCCCTTGGTAACCGTCCGGGTCCTCGACCGTGGCGAACTGGTAGCTGACCTGATTGCGCTGCACGAACCGGCGCAGTTCCTCCGGTATCTCGGTGATCGGGCCGGAGGTGATCGGCTGCTGCGGCGTACCGCCGACCATGCTCAGCGCGGAGTCGAAACTACCTGCGGCGCCGGTGGATTGACCGGTCCCGCCGCGGTTGGACAGGGAATTGCGCGCGTCGGTGAGACGCTGCTGCTGGGTGCCCGCGTCCTGCACGCCGACCAGCTGGCTCTCCACCGAGTTGCGGGCGCGGTCCATCTCCTCGACGGCGGCGTTGATCTTCGCGTCCAACAGCCGGTCGGTGATCTGACTGGTCAGCACCACACCGAGGATGGTGATCACGATGAGCGAGAGCGTCAGCGTGGAAACGATGACGCGCAGTTGCAGCGACCGGCGCCAGACATGACCGAGCGCGGTGCCCGCCTCTTTGAACCAGGCGGCCACCGGGGCGAGCGAACGCTCGAGACGCGCCAGCGTCCCGCCCGGCGTGCCCGCCCGATCACCCACGGCGGACGCGGCCTCTTTCGAGCCCTGGCCGTCCGCCTGCTGGGCATCGCCATCGATCACGGCGGTCCGGCCTTGTAGCCGACGCCGCGGACGGTGAGCACGATCTCGGGATTCTCCGGATCCTTCTCGACCTTGGCGCGCAGCCGCTGCACGTGCACGTTGACCAGCCGGGTGTCGGCCGCGTGCCGGTAGCCCCAGACCTGCTCGAGCAGCACCTCGCGGGTGAACACCTGGCGCGGCTTGCGGGCGAGGGCCACCAGCAGGTCGAACTCGAGCGGAGTCAGCGAGATCTGCGCTCCGCCCCGGCTCACCTTGTGCGCGGGCACGTCGATCACGATGTCCGCGATCGACAGCAGCTCCGCGGGCTCTTCTTCGGTACGGCGCAGGCGGGCGCGCACCCTGGCGACGAGCTCCTTCGGTTTGAACGGCTTGACGATGTAATCGTCGGCGCCGGACTCCAGACCGAGCACGACGTCGACCGTGTCGGTCTTCGCCGTGAGCATGACGATCGGGACTCCGGAATCGGCCCGCAGCACACGGCACACGTCGATGCCGTTCATGCCGGGCAGCATCAGGTCCAGCAACACCAGATCGGGGCGGATCTCGCGAACCGCCGCCAGTGCCTGCGTACCGTCGCCGACCACGTGCGGGTCGAACCCTTCCCCGCGCAGGACGATCGTGAGCATCTCAGCGAGTGCCATATCGTCGTCGACGACCAGAATCTTCGGCTTCATAATTACTATGTTGTCATCTCCCAGGCCAGGATCGGGCTGCCACGCCAAACACTGGTACCAACCCGACGTCTATCCAACGTTATCCACCAACGAGTTCGGCGCAGCGGGTGAGCAGCGCCGGGCGATCGTCGCCGGATCGGTATGTCCACCAGGGGCCGAACCAGTCCCGATCCGCCAGCTCGCGGTACACGGCCGCGGTGCGCCGCTGCAGGCCACCGTCACGCTCGTAGGCGTCCAGCGCACGAGCGGCGTCCAGTTCGCCACGGCGACGCGCGCGTTCGGCGGCCACCTCGGTGGGCACCTCGAGCAGCACGGTGAGTTGCGGCACCGGAAGTTTCAGGCGGCCGAACTCCAGTTCGCCTATCCAGGCGACGATTTCGCCGTCGGCCTGCTGATCGGCCCGCGCCGCGGAGTAGGCGGCGTTGGAGGCCACGTAGCGATCCAGGATCACGATGTCGTTGGCGGCCACCATGTTCGACAATTCCGCAGCGGCGTCGGCGCGATCGAGAGCGAACAGCACGGCCATCGCGTTGATCGACCCTGCCAGGTCACCATGTGCGCCGCGCAGCGCCTCGGCAGCCACATCGGCGTGGATCGACCGGCCATACCGCGGGAAGGCGGCGCTCGCGACGCGCAGCCCCTTCCCGGACAGCTCGGCGAGCAGCCCATCGATCAGCGTCCGTTTCCCGGCGCCATCGAGGCCCTCGACCGCTATCAGTACGCCCATGGCCAGCAGACTACCCGGCCGGGCGACCCGAAAAATCGTGGCTCCCCAACGACGCGACCAGTGGTCGGACTTCTGCGCACGGCCACCCCGCTGCCGCTCGAGCCGTACAGCGCACCCGCCGAGGTGTCCGATGGCGCGATCAGCTCCGGCAGTGCCGATGTCCTGCGGCTCCTGTCCACCGGATCGGGCGGTTTCTGCGAACCTCCGGTGTGCTTCCAAGGCCCCGATAGCACGAAGGCCCGTCGATCCGAAGATCGACGGGCCTTCGTCGGCCGACTCTACTGCCCGGCTCAGTACCGGTAGTGGTCCGGCTTGTAGGGGCCCTCGACGTCGACGCCGATGTACTCGGCCTGGTCCTTGGTGAGCTTGGTCAGCGTGCCGCCGAGCGCCTCGACGTGAATGCGAGCGACCTTCTCGTCCAGGTG
>NZ_JBEXKI010000015.1:0-37923 GCF_040609595.1 Nocardia sp. NPDC004654
TGAAGAGCCGGAACCAAATTTCAAAATTTGGCACTGACATTCATCGACACACTATTGAGTTCTCAAAGAACACACGCACACACCATCTCCCGGGGATTCCCCCGATCAATCGGTGAGGCAACTTTTACAGCTTAGCGCGGCCAGTAACCCGAAACCAAATCGGGGTCCCAATCGAGCTAGTGTGACCGCCAGGCGCTCCTCGTACTACCTCGTTTCCCGGTCCACGCTCAGCCTTTCGGCTTGGCGTCTCGGCTCCGGGTCGGTGTCCGTGTCGCTCTGACTTGGATAAAGTTACGTAGCGATGAGCACGATGTCAAATCCGCTGGTAGAAGCGGTAAACCGACACTTAACGCGGAATGGACACGGCGAGACGCACGCTCAGCGGAGCGCGGACCACCCCGGAACGAACCATTCCGGCGCCGTCGCGACGAACCGCTCCTGATCCCAACTACCCGCGCCCGCCGGTACGACGCCGACAACGTCGACACCCGTCACGCGCGGAAGATCGGTCCGGTTGCATTCGGCGGCGAGATCCGGCTCAGCGGGCCATGCCCCGATCACCAGGCCGGCGCAGCGGACCCCCGCCGACTCCAGCGCACGGACGGTCAGCTCGCTGTGATTGAGGGTGCCGAGGCCCGCGGCCGCTACGACGACCACGGGCGCGTCGAGTTCACGCGCGAGATCCACCAGGGTGAACTCGCCGACCCGCACCAACAGCCCGCCCGCACCCTCGACCAAGGTGAGGTCCGCGTCGTCCAGCGAGCGCACGGCGGCGGCGGTCTCCTTCAGCGTCAGCAGCGGTTGGCCGCAGCGAAGGGCCGCGGTGTCCGGCGCGAGCGGCTCCGGGTAGCGGGCGAGTTCGAGCGTCTTGACCGGACCGGCCAGCCGCTCGACCTCGGCGAGGTCGCCGGGTTCGCCGGGCGCGATGCCGGTTTGGGCGGGCTTGCATACCGCGACCGACAGTCCCGCCGCGCGCGCCGTCGCGGCAAGCGCGGCGGTGACGACGGTCTTCCCGACATCGGTCGAGGTTCCGGTGACCAGCAACAGACTCACGCGGGCACCACGTCCAGTCCGCGCGCCTCGGCCAGCACCGAGCCGAGCACGTCGGCGATGGTGTCGAGCTCCGCGCCGGTGAGGTTGGCGCGGGCGGTGAGCCGCAGTCGCGAGGTGCCCTCCGGTACCGACGGCGGACGGAAGCAGCCGACGTCCAGTCCACGCGCGCGACATTCCTGGGCCGCGTCGTAGGCCACCTGCGCCTCGCCGAGCACCACGGAGACGACCGCCGAGTCCGGCGCGGGCACACCCGCGATCCGCGCGATGTCGGCCGCGCGGTCCAGCACACGCGTCGCCATCGCGGGCTCGCGGCGTAGTAGCCCGAGGGCCGCGCGGGCGGCGCCGACGGCGGCGGGCGCGAGACCGGTGTCGAAGATGAAGGTGCGCGCCGCGTCGATGAGGTGCGCGCGAACCCGTTCGCTGGCGAGCACCGCGCCGCCCTGGGCGGCGAAGGCCTTGGACAGCGTCGCGGTCACGACGACATCCGGCTCGCCCGCGAGGCCGAGTTCGTGGACGAGCCCGCGGCCTCCCTTACTCCGCACCCCGAGCCCGTGCGCCTCGTCGACGACGAGGACCGCGCCGTTCGCGCGGGTCACCCGGTGCAGCTCGGCCAGCGGGGCCAAGTCGCCATCGGCGCTGAAGACGGAATCGGTGAGAACGAGCGCGCGCTCCTCGGTGCGCGCGGCGAGCAGCCGGTGCACGGCCTCGACATCACAGTGCGGTGCGATCTCCACCCTGGCGCGGGAGAGGCGGCAGGCGTCGACCAGCGACGCATGACTGCCCGCGTCGGAGACGATCAACGCGCCGCGCCCCGCGAGCGCGGTGACCGCGCCGAGGTTGGCGGCGTAGCCGGAGGCGAACACGAGACCCGCCTCGGCGCCGACGAATTCGGCGAGTTCGGCTTCCAAGCGCTCGTGATCGGCGGTGGTCCCGGTGACCAGTCGCGAGCCGGTGGAACCCGCGCCCCAGCGCCGCACGGCCTCGATCGCGCCCTCGATCACCTCGGGGTGCTTGGTGAGGCCGAGATAGTCATTGGAGGCCAGATCGATCGACGGCGAGTGCGGATCCCGCGGCCGGAGCTCCCGGCGCAATCCGGCGGTCACCCGCTCTGCGGCCCGTTCGTCCAACCAGCTCAACGGATCGGTAGTCACAGCTCCGCAGCATACTTGAACACCGTTCAGGATGGGAGACCGGCCGGGATGTGCGCCGCGGCCGCCGCGCAAATTCCCGAGGTGATCGTGGCGACTTCCTCGGTGCCGCTGATGAACGGCGGCATGGTGTAGATGAGGTTCCGGAACGGCCGCAGCCAGACGCCTGCGTCGACCGCGGCCGCGGTGGCGGCGCGCATGTCGACCGACCGTTCGAGTTCGACGACGCCGATCGCGCCGAGCACCCGGACGTCCGCGACGCCGGGCAACTCCCGCGCGGGGGCCAAGCCCGCGACGAGTTCGGATTCGATCCGCGCCACCTCGCCACGCCAATCGCGCGAGAGCAGCAGCTCGATCGACGCGACGGCCACCGCGCAAGCCAGCGGGTTGCCCATGAAGGTGGGTCCGTGCATCAGCCCGCCGTGCGCCGCGCTGATGGTCTCGGCGATGCGCGCGGTGCACAGTGTCGCGGCCAGCGTCAGGTAGCCGCCGGTCAGCGCCTTGCCGACGCACATGACGTCGGGGGCGACGCCAGCGTGGTCGGCCGCGAACAACTCGCCGGTGCGACCGAAGCCGGTGGCGATCTCGTCGAAGACGAGCAGCACGTCGTTGGCGTCGCAGAGGCGGCGCAGGTCGGCGAGGTAGCGCGGGTCGTGCCAGCGCATACCGCCCGCGCCCTGGACGACCGGTTCCACGATGACGGCCGCGAGTTCGCCGGCGTGCGCGGTGATCGCGCGTTCCAGTTCGGCGACGTAGTCGGCGCGATGGTCGCGCGGCGGCGCCGCGACGAAGATCTGTTCGACGAGGACGTCGGTCCACAGCGAGTGCATGCCGCCCTCGGGGTCGCACACGCTCATCGGGGTGAAGGTGTCGCCGTGGTAGCCGCCGCGCCAGGTGAGCAGGCGCCGCTTCTCGGGTTTGCCGACACTGCGCCAATACTGCAGACACATCTTGGTGGCGACCTCGACCGAGACCGAGCCGGAGTCGCATAGGAAGACTTTCTCCAACCCAGCGGGTGTGTGCTCGACCAGCAGCTGGGACAGGCGCGCGGCCGGTTCGTGGGTGAGCCCGCCGAACATGACGTGGCTCATCCGCCGCGACTGCGCGAGCAACGCGGCGTCGAGCACCGGGTGCCGATAGCCGTGCACGGCCGCCCACCACGAGCTCATGCCGTCGACGAGTTCGCGGCCGTCGGCCAGGGTGAGCCGTGCGCCGGACGCCTCGGCCACCACGAGCGGCGGCGTCGAAGCCGGGAATCCGCCGTAGGGGTGCCAGACGTGTTCGGCGTCGATGGCGGTGATCTCGTCGGGGGTCAGTGCCACAGGAATTCCTCCCGGTTCGACGGGCTTGAACGGTGTTCAAGTTACCAGTCGAGCTCTGTCGATCCGACCGGAGTCCGGGAATTCTCCCGGCCGCGACCGATTCCGGATATTGTTTGACTCAGTCAACGATTGGAGCCCTCGTGACCGCCGTCCTTCCCACCGACATCGCCGCCGTGCGCGAGTTCAACCGCCATTACACGCGGGTCATCGGCGTGCTCGCCGAGGGACTCGTGGACACGGAGTTCTCCCTGACCGAGGCGCGAATCCTGTTCGAACTAGCGACCACCGGTTCCACCGAAGCGGTCCGGCTGCGCCGCGCGCTGGACCTGGACCCCGGCTACCTGAGCCGGATCCTGACCCGATTCAAGAACCGCGGGCTGATCGAGAGCGGGCGTTCCAGCAGCGACGCCCGCCGCCAAGAGGTCCGGCTCACCGACAAGGGACGGGCCGCCTTCGCGGTGCTGAACCAACGCTCCGGGGCCGACGTGGGCAAGCTGCTCGCGGCGCACCCACCCGGCGACCGGGCCCGGCTCGTCGACGCGATGCGCACCATCCAGCGCCTGCTCGACCGTCCGGCCGAACCCGCCGCGCGGCAGTTCACTTTGCGCGCGCCGCTGCCCGGCGACTACGGCTGGGTGATCCAGCGCAATGCCGCCTTGTACGCCGCGGAGTACGGCTGGGACGTCCGGTACGAGGCGCTGGTCGCCGAGATCGTCGCGAATTTCCTTGCCGGGCACGATGATCGACGCGAGCGCGCGTGGATCGCCGAGTGCGGCGGGGTGCCGGTGGGCTGCGTTTTCTGCGTAGCCGACAGCGAGACCACCGCCCGCCTCCGCCTGCTGCTCGTGGACCCGAGCGCCCGAGGGCTCGGCGTCGGCGCCGGGCTGGTCGCGGAATGCCTGCGCTTCGCGACGGAGGTCGGCTACCGCGAGATGGTGTTGTGGACCAACGACGTTCTCACCGCAGCGCGCCGCATCTACGAACGCGCGGGATTCGAGCTCGCCGAATCGGCGCCGCACCACAGTTTCGGCAAGGATTTGGTCGGCCAGACCTGGCGGCGGCCGCTCACTCCGGCGTAGTTCGCTCCGACACCGTGGCCTGCGGCTCGACAGTTCGACCGTCGCTACCGCGGACCCGATCACTCTGCCGACTTACGCCTCCCGCACATCGCTATCGATCAATCCCGGCACCCTGGCCAAAGACGTCCGCAGCGCTCGAAGTGCGTCGTCTCCGAGTTCGTCCGCGAGCATCCGCTCGATCCCCGCGATTCGGTCGGCGGCGAGAGCGAGCGCGCGGCGGCCCGCCGCGGTGGTGACGACGATTCGGGCGCGACGGTCGGCGGGATCGACCGTCCGCTCGACATAACCGCAGCGCTCGAGGTGCGTCACCAGCTCCCCCATCGACTGCTGGGTCATGCCCGCCGCCTCTGCCAAGGCCGTGACGCGCGAGCCTTCGGGATCCAGATGACGGAAGACGGCGTAGTGCGCCGGTCGCAGCTCGGGGTCGAGTTCGGCGCGTAGCTCACGGTTCAACGCCGTTTCGTAGGAACGGGTCGCCTGGACGAGCAGCTTCAGCAAGGTATCGACCGTTGACATAATACGAAGGTTACCTTTATATCTGAGTTATGCGCGATACCGTCCTCTCCTTCGCCAACGGCCATCGAGTCACCCTCGTCGATCGCGGGATCGACGAGCTGGGGCCGTACCTGCGACTGGAACACCTGGTGCGAAAGGTCGAGCGGCAGGCGGGACCGCACTGGCATCCCGTGCTGGCCGAGAGTTGGACCGTGCGGGAAGGCTGCCTGCGGTTTCGCGTCGACGGCGTCGAGATCGTCGCCGATCCCGGCGACACGGTGACCGCCCCGCCGCGCGCCGTGCACGAGTTCTGGAGCGAGGCCCCCGACACTCGGTTCGAGCACGAGATCCGCCCGCCGCTGCGGCACTGGGAGATGTTCCGGCTCTGGCGTGCTCTCGACGCGGCGGGCAAGACCACCGCGGGACGGGTTCCGCGCGACCCGCTGGCGCTGGCGCTGCTGTGGGACTACCAGGACGGTTACCTCGCGGGCATCCCCGCTCGGCCGCAACGCGCACTGCTCGGCGGGCTGGCGCGGGTCGCGCGGCGGCTCGGTTACGAGCGCCGCTGGTTGTCCGCTGAATGAGAGGGGCACGCAGTGTCGCGGCGAGGAGTACGGCCGTGCGCCGACCCGGCAAATGCCTCACGCTACTGTCGTTGCCATGGCTCAGCCCGACGCAGCGCCCGGTGAGGTGACCCCATTAGGTGTCTGGCCAGGCACCGCCTACCCTCTCGGGGCGACCTACGACGGCGCGGGCACCAACTTCTCGGTCTTCTCCGAGATCGCCGAATCCGTCGAGCTGTGCCTGATCGCCAAGGACGGCGGCGAGACGAGAATCGCGCTCGACGAGGTGGACGGCTACGTCTGGCACGCCTACCTGCCGACGATCGGCCCCGGTCAGCGCTACGGCTTCCGCGTGCACGGTCCCTACGACCCGGACCGCGGTCTGCGCTGCGATCCGAGCAAACTGCTGCTGGACCCGTACGGCAAGGCCTTCGACGGCGAGTTCGACAACGACCCCTCCCTCTATACCCACGGCCTGGATTCGCTGGGCCACACCATGACCGGCGTCGTCATCAACCCGTTCTTCGACTGGGGCGCCGACCGCGCGCCGAACCGGCCCTACCACGAGACGGTCATCTACGAGGCGCACGTCAAGGGCATGACGATGACGCACCCCGAGGTGCCGGAGGAACTGCGCGGCACCTACGCGGGCATCGCGCACCCGGCGATCGTCGAGCATTTGAAGAACCTCGGCATCACCGCGATCGAACTGATGCCGGTGCACCAATTCCTGCACGACCGGGTGCTGCTCGACCAGGGCTTGCGAAACTACTGGGGCTACAACAGCTTCGGCTATCTGGCGCCGCACAACGAGTACGCGGCGAGTCCGCGCGGCGGCGCGGCGGTGACCGAGTTCAAGGCGATGGTGCGCGCGCTGCACGCCGAGGGTATCGAGGTGATCCTCGACGTGGTCTACAACCACACCGCCGAGGGCAACCACCTAGGACCGACGCTGGGCTTCCGCGGTATCGACAACGCCGCGTATTACCGTCTGCTGGACGGTGATCCGGGCCGCTACATGGATTACACCGGCACCGGCAACAGCCTCAACGTCCGGCATCCGCACACCTTGCAGCTGATCATGGACTCGCTGCGGTACTGGATCCTGGACATGCACGTCGACGGTTTCCGCTTCGATCTGGCCGCCACCCTGGCCCGCGAACTGCACGACGTGGACCGGCTGTCCACGTTCTTCGATCTGGTGCAACAGGATCCGGTGGTCAGCCAGGTCAAGCTGATCGCCGAGCCGTGGGACGTCGGCGAGGGCGGCTACCAGGTGGGCAACTTCCCCGGGCTGTGGACGGAGTGGAACGGCAAGTACCGCGACACCGTCCGCGACTACTGGCGCGGGGAACCGGCCACCCTGGGCGAGTTCGCCTCTCGGCTCGCTGGTTCCTCGGATCTGTACGAAGCCACCGGCCGCAGGCCGAGCGCCAGCATCAATTTCGTCACCGCGCACGACGGTTTCACGCTGCGGGACCTGGTGTCCTACAACGAGAAGCACAACGATGCCAACGGTGAGGGCAATCGCGACGGCGAGAGCTACAACCGGTCGTGGAACTGCGGCGTCGAGGGCCCGACCGACGATCCGGAGATCAACGCCCTGCGCGCCAAACAGACCCGCAACATGCTGGCCACGCTGGTGCTGAGCCAGGGCACCCCGATGCTGGCCCACGGCGACGAGATGGGCCGCAGCCAGCTGGGCAACAACAATGTGTACTGCCAGGATTCGCCGCTGGCCTGGATGGACTGGTCGCTGGCCGAGACCAACGCCGATCTGCTCGCGTTCACCCGCTCGGTCATCGCGCTGCGCACCGAGCATCCCGTCTTCCGCCGCCGCAGATTCCTCGCGGGACAACCGATTCGCGCCAAGGACCGAGCCGGCGACATCGCCTGGCTGACGCCCGCCGGTGCGGAGATGACCGCCGCGGACTGGGAGAGCGGTTTCGCCAAAGCGCTCATGGTCTATCTGAACGGCCAGGGCATTCCCGAGCCGGGACCGCGCGGTGAACGCATCACCGACGATTCGTTCCTGCTGTGCTTCAACGCCCACGACTCGGCCCTCGATTTCGCCTTGCCCGGCACCGATTACGGAGGACCGTGGACGGTGGCGCTGGACTGCTCGTCGGCCGACGGCCGAGCCGAGGCCACCTATCCGGCCGCCGCCACGATCTCCGTCCCTGCCCGTTGTCTGCTCGTCCTCCGCTGCCCCGCATGACCGACACGCACATGACCGCATCGAACGCACCGATCGAGACACACCACACCGACCCCATCGCCCGCGGGCGAGCACTCGCGCGGCAGACCACCGTGCGCAGCACCTACCGGCTGCAACTGCGCCCCGACGCGCTCACCTTCGCCGACGCCAGAGCGATCGCGGAATACCTTCAGCAGCTCGGCATCTCGCACCTGTACCTGTCGCCGATCCTGACCGCGACGCACGGGTCGACGCACGGCTACGACGTCACCGATCCCAGCACCGTCTCGGCGGCGCTCGGCGGCCCGCTCGGGCTCAAGGCGCTCTCCGACGAGGTGCGCACCAGGGGCATGGGACTGATCGTGGACCTGGTGCCCAACCACGTCGGTGTCGCCGATCCGCGGCAGAACCCGTGGTGGTGGGACGTGCTGCGCAACGGCAAGGATTCGCCGTTCGCGCGGTTCTTCGACATCGACTGGAGCCCGGGCAACGGCGCGGGCGGCCGGCTGGCGCTGCCGGTGTTGCAGAGCGAGAACGATCCCGCCGCGCTGACCGTGGATCGCTCCGGCCCGGAACCGATGCTGGCGCTGCACGATCTGCGTTTCCCGATCGCGCCGGGCACCGACGGCGACAACGCGCTGCGCATCCACGACAAGCAGCACTACCGCCTGGTGAGCTGGAAAGCCGGACTCTGCACCTACCGGCGGTTCTTCGCGGTGAGCAGCCTGGCGGCGGTGCGACAGGAGGACCCGGAGGTCTTCGACCTCACCCACCGCGAACTCGCGGCCTGGTGCGAACACGACCTGATCGACGGCGTCCGGGTGGATCATCCGGACGGATTGTCCTATCCCGCGGCGTATTTGAGCCGCCTGCGCCAGCTGATCGGCCCGCAGCGGCTGCTGCTGGTGGAGAAGATCCTGGCCAACCGTGAACCGCTGGATGCGACGCTGCCCATCGACGGCACCACCGGCTACGACGCGCTGGCCGGTCTCGGCGGCGTGCTCATCGATCCCGACGGCGAACAGACGCTGACCGAGCTGTCGCGGCGCTTCGCCGGACACGGCAGCGACCGCGCCTGGATCGGCGAGACCGAGCACCGGATCAAACGCGCCGTCGCCGAAAGCATTCTGGCGCCCGAGATTCGGCGGCTGGTCGGCGCGATCAAACGCGACGCGCGAGCGGACAGCTTCGACACGATGGCGCTGACCAACGCCACCATCGAGGTGCTCGCCTTCATGCCGGTCTACCGCGCCGACTACGCGCCGCTGGCCGGCATGACCGGTGCGGTGATCGCCGAGGTGGAGAAGCGCAACAGCGAGCTCACCGCGCCGCTGAACGTGCTGGTGAGCGCGCTCGCCGCCGACGCGGAGGCGGCCGCCCGTTTCCACCAGGTGTGCGGCGCGATCACCGCGAAGGCCGTCGAGGACACCATGTTCTACCAGGCGGCCCGGCTGGTCTCGCTACAAGAGGTGGGCGGCAATCCGGCCCGATTCGGCCACTCGCTCAACGAGTTCCATCTCGCCAACGTCGAACGCGCGCAGCGCTGGCCCGCCACGATGACCACGCTGTCCACCCACGACACCAAGCGCGGCGAGGACGTGCGCGCCAGGATCGGGGTGCTCTCCCAGGTCGCGAGGACCTGGGCTCGGTCGGTCGAGACCTGGATGGACAAGACGCCCGCACCGGACGGCGCGACGGCGCTCTTCCTGTTGCAGAACATGTTCGGCGTCTGGCCCGCCGACGGCCGCCCGGCCTCCTCGGTGCCGGGACTGCGCGAGCGGCTGCACCTGTTCGCCGAGAAGGCGATGCGCGAGGCGGGCACCCGCACCTCGTGGGAGGAGCCGGACGGCGAGTTCGAGGCGGCCGTGCACGCGTGGATGGACGCGGTGATCGACGGACCGGTCGGCGCGGAGCTCAGCGATCTGGTGCACGATCTGGCGCCGCACGCCTGGTCGGACGCGTTGTCGCAGAAGCTGCTTCAGCTGTGCGGTCCGGGTATCCCCGACCTGTACCAGGGCTGCGAGCTGTGGGAGGACTCGCTGGTCGACCCGGACAACCGCCGCCCCGTCGACTTCCCCGCGCGCACCGGCATGTTGCAATCGCTCACCGGCACACCGGCTTTGGACACCTCCGGCGCGGCGAAGATGTGGATCGTCGCCTACGCGCTGTGGCTGCGCAGGGAGCGCCCCGACTGCTTCGTCGGCGGCGCCTACCTGCCGCTGTTCGCCACCGGTGAGCAAGCCGCCCGGCTGGTGTCCTACGCGCGCGCCCGAGTCGGCGAGGCGCCCGAGGTGATCGTCGCGGCCACCAGGCACAGCGTCGGCCTCACCGACACCGGCTGGGGCGATACCGCGCTCGACCTGCCGCAGGGCAACTGGACCGACCGGCTCACCGGCCACACCTTCCAGGGCAGGGCGCGCCTAGAGAAGCTGTTCGCTCGGCTCCCCGTCGCCCTGCTGGTGCGTTGAGGCATCGAGCGGGCTGATCTTTTCGATCAGCTCGGCCGGGAACTCGCCGCCCAGGTCCTCCTGCCAGCGCCGCAGGTTGTAGGGCCGGTATTCGCCCTTGTCGTGCACCGTCGAGGCGAGCAGGACGCCGTTGTCTGTCTCCACCCGCAGGCGGCGCAGGGAGTTCCAATAGAACCGCGCCCGCAGCGGGCTTCGGAGGGTCCGCACCACGTTCAGCAGGGTGTAGCCGGGCCCGCACGACTTGTGCCGCTCCATGTGGTTCTCCTGCCCCGCGCACTTGGCCGAAAGCTCCTCGAGCAGTTCGGTGTTGAACGCGAGGCCCTCGGCCTCCGCCTCGGCGACCATCCAGCGCAACGTGATGTCGGACAGCCCGCACTGGGCGTAGCCGCCGCCGATGTCGCTGTGCACGCCCTCGAACCAGACCTGCTTGACGCGGTCGGCCTTGCGGTCCTTGATCCGGCGATATTTGATGCCGAGTTCGACCGGCACCTCCCAGAGGCAGGGCTCGAAGTTGCGCCGCCGTTCGTCGATGGCGAGGGCTTGTCGTGCGCACAGCACCCGTGGCGAGAGCTTGACGTCGTGGAAGCGGTGCCGCCACGAGGTCAGGCCGGGGACGCCGAGCGCGCCGACGGTGTCGAACACGCCGATGAAGTCGATGACCCGCCTGCGATGGCTGTGCTCGCGACGGAAGTCGCGCAGGTGCTGGTCGGTGGGCGGCGTGCGCCACCACATCGGCCTCTTGCGGCCGCGGCGGCGGTACATCTTGAAGGCCTTCGGGTAGTGCCCGGCGATCATCGAGCCGGGTTTCATGATGCCGATGCAGTCGATCAGGCCGACCAGGCTGCGCGCGGTGTACGCGCCGCGGCTGAAGCCGAAGATGTAGAGCTCGTCGCCGGGCTCCCAGTTGACGGCGATCTGCCAGTAGGCGGCGGACAGGTTCGCCTCCAGACCCAAGCCGAAGGCGCCGCCGAACAGCCGGTCGGCGGTGAAACCCCGTGCGCCGGGCCCGGATACGTAGATCACGTGCTGGCGGATCGGCTGCCCGTCGGGGCCCGCGGCCTCCATGCGGACGGTCTGTGCGATTTTGACGATGTTGGATACCGTGCTGCTGTTCTCGGCTTTCCACGTGCCGTCGCAACACACCACCAGGCGTTTCATGGCGAAATTCTCCCCTCGAATTCGCGTCGGAAACCCGCGTACTGGACTACTCGAATCATCGCCCCCGCGCCCGACCCCGTTAATGAAAACGCTGTCTTTCAATGCGTTTCGACGAAGATACCCCGGTCGATCCGGAATTTTTCGCGTGCCCGCTACGCGGAGCCGAGCCGGGTCGCCTGACACAGCGCCGCTGTCGCCGACCTCTTCCGACGACGAGGGCCGCTTTCCCGAAGAGCGACGACATCGCGCCGACAGTAGTTATCCGTCGCTATATCCGAAGACGCGACACGGTCACGGCTTGTGGGCGAGCACCGCGAACATCGTCACCGACAGGTGGAAATCACCACGCTCGATGCCCGCGTCCAGGTCGGCGAGAAACCGCTCGAACTCCTCGGCGGTGACGGTGCCGTATCTCGACGCTTGCTCGTTCATCTGCTGGTAAAGCGGTCGCGCGGTCACCGGATCCCAGATCACCGCCTCGGATCCCTGATCGTCGATGACGAGGCCCTGGCCCGCCAGCAGTCCGCGCAGCCTACGGCCGGACGCGGGGTTGGGGACGTCCGCGAGCATCGCGGTGCCGAGCGCCTCGACGACGGCCGGATCGCCCGGGTGGGTGATGGCGGTGTACCAGTCGCTGTCGATCAGCAGGACCCGGCCGCCGGGGCGCAGCACCCTGGCGATTTCGGCGGTGGCCGCGGCGGGATCGTCGAGATGCTGGTAGACGCGCTCGCAGCGGACCGCGTCGAAGGACGCGTCCGGAAACGGCAGGTGATAGACCGAGCCGTGCACGAACCGCGCGGACGACCCGGCGGCCTCGGCCCGCCGCCGCGCGATGGCCAGCATCGCGGGGTTCGGATCCAGGCCGACCGCCGCGCCCTCGGCGCCCACCCGCTCGGCGAAGACCAGCGCCTCCGATCCGGTGCCCGCCCCGATGTCAAGGGTCCGCTCCCCCGCGCGGACCGCGAGCGCCTCGTGCGCCCACTGCCGCATCCGGCGGATGCCGGGCAGGTCGGCCTGCAAGTCGAGGATCTCGATCAGCTCATCGATCCGATCGGCGTCGATCCGATCCGAGTGAAAAGACGGAGCTTCCACAGGTCCCTCTGTCATGCGTCCGACGCTACCCGCCTCGACGCCCGTCCTTCCGGATCCGAAACCCTCGCTGATCTGCGCGGCTATCGTCTTCGAGGCGTGTGCGGACGCACAAGGCGACGGCCCCGGCGGGTCGCCGGGGCCGTGCGGTGGTCGATGCTGTTGTCGGAGAGAAGGTTCGGCGTCACCGAGTCTTGCGCAGACCCAGGTACTGGAGGGCCGCGAAGCCGCCGACCGTCGCGGCCTGCATGACCGTCCAGACCGAGCCGACGATGTTCAGGTCGAGCGCGCCCTCGGCAAGCGCGGCCAGGCTGACCAGGACCCAGGCGGCGTTCAGGCCGATCACCGCGCGGGCGGCGACGGGGTTGATCGACTTCGTCGACCCGATCACCGCGACGCCGAGGCCGTAGAGGGTGAGGAAGACGCCGATCGCGAGGCCGAGGCCCCGGTCGAGGCCGAGCAGCGACTCGAGCGGGCCGGACAGGGCCAGGTAGGCGATTCCGTTCGCTCCGGTGATCACCGCGTCCAAGCGCAGCGAGGTCCGCAGCAGCTTGTCGCCGGGGGCGAGCAGGGTGGACAGGTAACCGGGGGCGGTGGTGGTGGTCATGACGAATCTCTTTTCTGGATAGCGATTTTCGGGAGGATCAGGCGGCGGCGGGGACCTTGTCGAGGAAGCCGTACACGTCGGCGATGCGGCCCTGGTCGAGCACCGCGACGTCGAAGCCGACCACCAGCGCGGGACCGTCGGCCGGACCCAGCTCCCAGGTGAAGCGCACCTGGTCGTGGTGTCCGTCGACCGGGCCCGCCAAGCGGAACACCATGCCGGGGAACTGCGCCTGCACCGCGGCGATCCCCGCGTCCAGCGCCTCGCGCCCGGTGACGGCCATGAGCGGGTCGACGTAGCGCGGCTCGTCGGTGAAGACCCGGGCGATGGCGGCCGAGCGGGCGGCGGCGTCGGTGGTGTTCCAGATCTCCAGGTACTGCGCGACCAGGTCGTTCATCGTTGTCTCCCTTGTATTTCCCTGCGCTGTGTTGCGCTGTGAGAACAAGGTATGGGGGGGCGAGGGGTCGCCGAATCAGTCACCTATAAGTACTTTCCGCGACCGATGACCTACATACCGCGACCGATGACCTACGTACCGCACGTCGGTGACCGATACGGTGAACGGATGCTGCACGGACGCGAGGCCGAACAGGCCCGCATCGATCGACTGCTCGCCGACGCACGGGCGGGGCGCAGCGGCGTCCTCGTGCTGCGCGGCGAACCGGGTATCGGCAAGACTGCGCTACTCGATTACGCTGCGGCACAAGGTATTCCGTCGGTGCGCAGCGCGGGTGTCGAGTCGGAGGCCGAGCTGCCCTTCGCTGGACTGCACCTGATGGTCCGGCCCGGCATGGCGCTGGCGGACACGCTGCCCGAGCGACAGCGCGCGGCGTTGCTCGGCGCGTTCGGGCTCGGGGCGCAGGAACCCGGCGACCGGCTGCTCATCGGCTTGGCGGTGCTCTCGCTGTTGGCGGAGGAGGCGGCCGACGGACCGCTGCTGTGTCTGATCGACGACGCGCACTGGCTGGACCGCGCGACCGCGGAGACTCTGCTCTTCGCCGCGCGCCGCCTGGACGCGGAAGGCGTCGCGATGATCTTCGCGACCCGCGCGGGCGCGAACGATTTCCCGGCGCCCGGTCTGCCGGAGCTGCTCGTGCCCGCGCTGCGCCAGGACGCGGCCGCCGCGCTGGTGGACGCGGACGCACCGGATCTCGCCCCCGCGCTGCGCTACCGGCTGCTCACCGAGGCGGGCGGCAACCCGCTGGCACTGCGCGAACTTCCCGCGGTGCTGGCCGCCGAGTCCGCCGACTCCGGGCCGAATCCGCTGCCGCTCACCCAGCGGCTTCAGGTCGCCTTCCACGGCCGGGTCAGCAGGCTGCCCGAAGCAACGCGGACCCTGCTGCTGATCGCCGCCGCGGCGGGCGCGGCCGAGATCGATCCGGTGCTGCGGGCGGCGGCGACCCTCGGCGCCGGTCCCGCCGATCTACAGCCCGCCGAGGACGACGACCTGGTGCACACCGACGGCCGCACGCTCACCTTCCGTCATCCGCTGCTGCGTTCGGCGATCTATCAGGGCGCGCCGCTCGCCCAGCGGCTCGCCGCGCACGGCGCGCTCGCCGCGACGCTCACCGCACCCGAGGACGCCGACCTGCGCGCCTGGCATCTGGCTTCGGCCGCCACCGGCCCGGACGAAGCCATCGCCGCCGCACTGGCCGCTACCGCCGATCGGGCGCGCGCCCGCAACGGCTATCACGGCGCGGTGGCCGCCTACGAGCGCGCGGCCACGCTCAGCACCGACCTCGCGGCGCGGGTGGGCAGGCTGGTGCTCGCCGCCGAAACCGCGGGCGAGACGGGCATGTACGAGCTGGCGGACCGGCTGGCCGAGCGCGCGGTGACACAGACCGCCGACCCGCTGCTCGCCGCGCGCCTCGACCTGGTTCGCGGCCTCGCGGAATTCGGTGCGGGCAAACGACTTCCGGCGCACCGGCGGCTGGTCGCGGCGGCCGACTCGGCGCCAGGGGAACCGCTGCTCGCGGCGCGCATCCTGATGGTCGCGATACACACCGCGTGGTATCTGGGCGCCGACGAACTCGACGAAGTCACCCGGCGCCTGGCCACACTGCCGCTGCCCCAAGACGATTCGCTGGCGCACACCACCGCGTACGTGCTCGACGGCGTGCACGGGCGGTTCCACGTCGACCTGCGCGCGGCGGCCGACAAGGCCCGCGCCACGGGCGCGGACGTGCGCGACCTGGTGCAGTTGTCCGGCGTCGGTCTCGTGGTCGGACAGGACGAGCAGGTGGCGGAACTGGCGGACGAGTTGGTCGCGACATGTCGCGACGAGGGCAGGATCGGCCCGCTGCCGACGCTGCTGTTCTTCCACTCCGAAGCCGAGTGCTTCCTCGGCCGACCGCGCGAGGCGCTGGTCATCGCGACCGAAGGGGCGCGAATCGCGCAAGACACCGGGCAGGACCATTGGGTCGGCCAGCTCTCGGCCATGCTCGCCTATCTGGCGGCCCTCGCTGGCCGGGAAGCGGACTGCCGCGCGGCGGCCGAGCACGCGCTGGCCGAGCGGTTCGGCGGCGCCGACGCGCCGGGCGCCAGCTGGGCACACGCGGCGCTCGGCATGCTCGATCTCGGGCTCGGCCGGGTGGACAGCGCTATCGCACGGCTCGAGTCGCTGACCGAGGAACCGTCCCGGCACATGGTCATCGGACTGCGCTCGCTACCCGATCTCGTGGAAGCGGCGGTGCGGCTCGGGGATCCGGCCCGGGCAGGCGACGCGCTGGACCGGCTCGAGCACTGGGCCGCGGCCTCGCGCCAGGATTGGGTCGCCGCGCTCGCCGCACGCGCTCGCGCCCTGCTCGGTCCGGACGCGGAGGCCGAGGAGCATTTCCGCGCCTCGCTCGAGCTCGGTGGCCGTCCGTTCGAGCGCGCCCGCACGCAGCTGCTCTTCGGGGAGTGGCTGCGCCGCAACCGCCGCAAGGTGGACGCCAGGAGTCAGCTGCAACCGGCGTTGGAGATCTTCGAGCGCTTGGACGCCGCGCCGTGGGCCGAGCGCGCCCGCGTGGAACTCGGCGCGCTCGGCGTCGGGGCCGCGGCTCGGGCCGGATCGGGGATGCTCGCCGCGCTCACCCCGCAGGAATTGCAGATCGTGCGGCTCGCGGCGCAGGGAATGACAAATCGGGACATCGCCGCGCAGCTGTTCCTGAGCCCGCGGACGGTCGGCCATCACCTGTACAAGGCGTATCCGAAGCTCGGTGTCGTCTCGCGCGGGGAACTGGCGGCGTTGCCGTTGGGCGGGGACTGATTCGTAGCGGCGGAGACGCCGATCGAGCCAGGTACTCACCGGGCGTGGACCACCGAGACCGATGCGCCACCGACAGCCGAACTCGATCGAGAGCGGAGAGCTACCGCGGGCGCCGCGCGATCAGTGCGTGGCCAGCTCCCGGGGGCGGCGGATCGCAGTCCCCCGCCGCGCCGTCACGTGACCGACGGTCCAGCGCAGAGCCGCGACCGCGGCGGCGGCCAGCACGGCGACCTGCGGGACGCCGGTGATCAGCAGGAGCAGCGCACCGGCCACCAGCCCGGCGGCCAGCGCCTCGAGCTTGTACACGGGCCACGGGGTGCCCGCGATGTCCACGCTGGTGGGGTGAGCCGTTGCCATGCCATCAGGATATACGGAAGGTGAATTTCGGGCCACCGAACATTTCCGCCCGGGAACACCGGTAGCCGGTGCGGTGTTGCCGCTCGTATGCCACTTTCCGGAGAGTACGCACCGAGCACATCCGACTGGGCCCGTAAGCAGGCGGAGACCTACGAGAAGTCCGGCGGTACCAAGGGCACGTCGATGATGGGCAAGCCCGTCATCCTGCTCACCACCAAGGGCGCCAAGACCGGGAAGCTCCGCAAGACCCCGCTGATGCGGGTGGAGCACGACGGCGAGTACGCCGTAGTCGCCTCACTGGGCGGCGCGCCCAAGCACCCGGTCTGGTACTACAACATCAAGGCCGAACCGCACGTCGAACTGCGCGACGGCGAGGTCAGCAAGGACTACACCGCGCGCGAGGTCTTCGGCGAGGAGAAGCGGGTGTGGTGGGACCGCGCCGTCGAGGTGTGGCCCGATTACGCCAACTATCAGACGAAGACGACCCGCCAGATCCCCGTTTTCGTGCTCACCCCGCGCTGATCCGACAAGCGAGCGCCCCACCCGCCGCGCACTTGCGTCGCGGCGGGTGGCAGCATATTTCGAGTGTCCAATCCGCTTGATGTGATCGATCACTTGTCCGCCGCCCGTCCCGCACTGAGCGCGGACGAGATCGATGCCGCCGCCAAGCGAATTGCCGACATTATCGACCCGACCCCGCTCCAGCTCAGCCCGCGGCTATCCGCGCTGACGGGCGCGCAGGTCTACCTCAAGCGCGAGGACCTCTCCGCCGTGCGCTCCTACAAGCTGCGCGGGGCCTACAACCTCATCGTCCAGCTCAGCGCCGAGGAGCGGGCCGCGGGCGTTGTCGCCGCCAGCGCGGGCAACCACGCCCAGGGCGTCGCCTACGCCTGCCAGGCCATGGGCATCACCGGCCGCATCTACGTGCCGACCACCACCCCGAAGCAGAAGCGCGACCGGATCCGGGTGCACGGCGGCGAGTTCGTCGAGCTGATCGCGGTCGGCGAGACCTACGACGCCGCCGCGGCGGCCGCGGCCGCCGACGTCGAGCGCACCGGCGCGACCATGGTTCCCCCGTTCGACGACCCGCGCACCGCCGCGGGCCAGGGCACCATCGCCGCCGAGATCCTCGAGCAGCTCGGCGCCGCGCCCGACCTCGTGGTCGTTCCGGTGGGCGGCGGCGGCTGCCTGGCCGGTGTCGGCACCTACCTGCGCGAGCGCGCGCCGCAGACCGGCATCCTCGGCGCCGAACCGGCGGGCGCGGCCTCGATGACCGCGGCACTGGTCGCGGGCGGACCGGTGACGCTGCCGGAGATCGACCCGTTCGTCGACGGCGCCGCGGTGCGCAGGATCGGCGCGGTGCCCTACGCCGCGGTCGCGGGCTTCGGCGGGCGGGTCGTCTCGCACGGCTCGCTGCCGTTACTGACCGCGACCGAATCCCGCAACGGCGCAGGCGCTTTCCGTCTGCTCCAGGTCGACGAGGGCGCGATCTGCACCACCATGCTCGACCTGTACCAGAACGAGGGCATCATCGCCGAACCCGCGGGCGCGCTCGCGGTGGCCGCGCTCGCCGAGGTCGACGTCACGCCGGGCTCGACGGTGGTGTGCCTGGTGTCGGGCGGCAACAACGACGTCTCGCGCTACGGCGAGATCATCGAACGCTCGCTGGTGCACCGCGGCCTGAAGCACTACTTCCTCGTCGACTTCCCGCAGGAGCCCGGCGCGCTGCGCCGCTTCCTCAACGAGGTGCTCGGCCCGGACGACGACATCACCCTGTTCGAGTACGTCAAGCGCAACAACCGGGAGACCGGGGCCGCGCTGGTCGGCATCGAACTCGGCACGCCGGACGGTCTGGAGTCGGTGCTGGAGCGGATGGCAGCCTCCCCCATCCAGTGCGAGCGGCTGGAGCCCGGTTCACCGGCGTACCGGTATCTGACCTGACACCCTGCCCCGCTCTGTCCGCTCCAGAGCGGGGACGGCCGGTCGCTCGCGGCGGTCGGCCGACCACACCGGCTCGCGCGCGGGCCGACCGTCGTTCCATTCGCCGACGCGAAGCCGCGTCGGTCAGGCCGCCGCGTCGCGCGTCTCGTCGAGCGTGACCCGCCGGGTGGCGCGCAGGCAGTTGAGGATCAGCGGCAACAGCCACATGGCCGAGAACTGGTCCACGCCCAGCTGACCGGCCGAGAGCCGGTTGTGCACGAAACCGACCGAGAGGCCCATGCGCGGTTCGGCCCAGCCGAACGAGCCGCCGAGCCCGATGTGGCCGAGGCCGCCGCGAGCGCCGGGCATCGGCAGCGAGTGGTAGCCGAGATGCCACATCATCGGCGCGTAGAACAGCGCGTGGTCGAGGCGGTAGGTGCGCACCTTGCTCAGTTCCCTGATCGTCGCGGGTGACAGGAACGGCAGGCCGCCCGGCGTCCGACCGCTCGCGACCGAGCCGTACATGGTGGCGAGCGCGGACGCGGTGGCCACGCCGTTGCCCGCGGGCAGTTCGGTGCGCAGGATCGACGGTCCGTCGCCCTCCAGGATGGCGTGCAACCCGGGCAGGAACAGGCAGCGGGTCGCCGCGCCCAACGCACCGGGAATGAGGTGGCTGCGGCCGAGCAAGAGGGCGCCGAGCGGTTTGCCGAGCAGGCTGAGCTGGCTGCCCGCCAGCGGCGCGTACACGGTGGCCGACTCGGCGGGCGGCAGACCCAGGTGCAGCCCGTCGATGCCGAGCGGCTCGGACACCTCGGTGCGGAACAACTCGCCCATGCTCTTGCCGGTGATCCCGCGGGCGATGCCCGCGAGCAGCCAGCCGTAGGTCAGCGCGTGATAGGTCGGCACGCCGAGTTTTCGATCGGGTTTGGCGGCGGCCAGGCGCCGCTCCATGAGCTCGTGGTCGAGGATGTCGTCGGGGCTCTTCGCGATCGGCGCCAGCGCCGAGAGGCCCGCGCTGTGCGTCATCACCTGCCGCACCGTGATGCCGCCCTTGCCGTTGGCGGCGAACGCGGGCCAGTACTCGGCGACGGGAGCGTTGTAGTCGAGCAATCCGCGGTCGGCCAACCGGTGGATGACGGTGGCGGTGATGCCCTTGGTCGCGGAGAAGATGATCGAGCCGGTTTCGCGGGTCCAGACCCCCTCGCCCGCGGTGCCGGTGCAGATGTCGACAAGGGGTTCGCCGTTCAAATGCACCGCCAACGCGCCACCCGCGCCGCGACGATTTCCGAACGCCCTGGTGAAAGCGCGTACCAGCGGTCCGAATTCGGCGGCGGCGCTGCCGCTGACTGAAGCCACGTTGCTCATCACTCCACGGTAATGGCGACGGACAAACCGGGCAATGGGCCTGTCCCGGACAGTTGGCGGACCGTTACCCGGGATTCGGTGCGGTCACGGCGCTTTCGCGGCCGGGGGCGAGTCGGCGAGCAGCGCGAACGAGTGCGCGGGAATCGTTGTGCCCGTTGGCCCTTCGGTCGGCGGCTCCCAGGACAGCAGCGAGAACCCGGTTACCGGCACCCGCACCGGGTCTTCGGAGAGGTTGCACACCAGGTGCAGCGTCCCGCGGTGCAGTACGAGCCATCGGGACCATTCATCGTAGTCCACCCGTACGTGCGGCAGCGACGAATCGGTGAGATCCGGGTGCGCCCTGCGGATCGCGAGCAGGGCCCGGTAACAGGCGAGCAGCCTGGCCCGGGCGGGATCGGCGAGTTCGGACCAGTCCAGCTTGGATCGGTGGAAGGTGGCGGGGTCCTGCGGGTCGGGCACGTCCTCGCTGGGCCAGCCGTGCTCGGCGAACTCCTCCTTGCGTCCGGCCGCGGTGGCCGCGCCGATCTGCGGGTCGGTGTGCGACGTGAAGAACTGAAACGGCGTGCGCGCGCCCCATTCCTCGCCCATGAACAGCATCGGGGTGTACGCCGAGCACAGCACCAGCGCCGCCTTGACGGCGAGCTGGCCGTCGGTCAGGTAGGCGCTCGGCCGGTCGCCCAGCGCCCGGTTGCCGACCTGATCGTGAGTGCAGGTGTAGGCGAGCAGCGCCGAACCGGGGACCACGGAACGATCCAGCGGGCGACCGTGGACGCGGCCGCGGAAGCTGGAGAACGTGCCCGCGTGGAAGAAGCCGTGCGTCAGCGTCCGTGCCAGACAGGCCATCGAACCGAAATCGGCGTAGTAGCCCTGCCGCTCGCCGGAGACCGCGGCGTGCACGGCGTGGTGCAGGTCGTCGTTCCACTGCCCGGTCAGCCCGTGGCCGCCTGCCGCGCGCGCCGTGATCAGCCGCGGGTCGTTGAGATCGCTCTCCGCGATCAAGGTCAGCGGCCTGCGCACGTGCGCGGCGAGGCGTTCGGTCTCGGCGGCCAGCTCGGCGAGCAGATGGGTGGCGGTGCGGTCGACCAAGGCGTGCACCGCGTCCAGCCGCAGCGCGTCGATGTGGAAGTCGCGCAACCAGCGCAGCGCGTTGCCGATGATGTAGCGGCGCACCTCGTCCGAGGCCGGACCGTCCAGGTTGAGGCTGAGCCCCCACGTGTTGCGGCCTTCGGTGAGATAGGGACCGAAGCGGGGCAGATAGTTGCCGGACGGCCCGAGGTGGTTGTAGACGACGTCGAGGCAGACCGCCAAACCGCGCCTGTGACAGGCGTTCACGAACCGTTGCAGCCCGTCCGGCCCGCCGTAGCTCTCCTGCACCGCGTACCAGAGCACGCCGTCGTAGCCCCAGTTGTGGGTGCCGTCGAAGGCGTTGACCGGCATCAACTCCACCACGGTGACGCCCAGGTCGACGAGGTGGTCCAAGCGTCCGATCGCCGCGTCGAAGGTGCCCTCGGGAGTGAACGCGCCGATGTGCAGTTCGTAGAAGACCGATCCCGCCAGCGGCCGTCCGGTCCAGTCCCGGTCGGTCCACCCGCCCGGATCCAGGGTGTGCAGCGCGGAGCGTCCATGCACGCCGTCCGGCTGACGGGCCGAGCGCGGGTCGGGCAGCACGGTGGGATCGTCGTCGAGCAGGTATCCGTACCGCGCGCCGTCGGCCGCGTCCCGCTCGACGCGCCACCAGCCGTCGGCGGAGCCCCGCATCGGGTGCACGTCGCCGTCGAGCTCGAGCCGCACCGTGCCGGCCTTGGGCGCCCACACCTCGAAGACAGTCACCGCGCCAGCATCGCACGTTGGGCGATACCGGCTCATCCCGGCGAGGCCGCCGCCGAACGGCACCGGCGCGGCGTCCGTCGAGCGGCACCGGCGCGGCGAGCAGCACCGGCGCGGCGAGCAGCACCGGCGCGGCGAGCAGCACCGGCGCGGCGAGCAGCACCGGCGCCCATCGAGCGGCATCGGCGCGGCGCCCATCGAGCGCACTGGGGCCGGTCCTTCGAAACGGAGTGGGCCGTGCCCCTCGAACACATCGGCGCCAGGCCCGCCGAACACACTGACGCCAGGCCCGCCGAACACACTGACGCCGGGTCCGTCGAGCGCACTGGCGTCGGTCCTCCGAGCGCACTGGCGTCGGTCCTCCGAGCGCACTGGCGTCGGTCCTCCGAGCGCACTGGCGTCGGTCCTCCGAGCGCACTGGCGCAGCGGCACTCGGGCTGCCAGAGTGAACGCGTGGGACTGTACGAGAATCAGGTCGTGCCCCGGCTGGTGGAATTCGCCTGCGGCATGCGGATCAACGAACCGCAGCGGCAACGGGCGTGTGCCGGTCTGCACGGCCGGGTGGTGGAGATCGGCTTCGGCTCCGGGCTCAACGTGCCGTTCTATCCGGACACGGTGCGGTCGATCAGCGCGGTGGAACCGGCGGATCTGGGCTGGAAACTGGCGGGCAAGCGCCTGGAACGGGCACCGGTGCCGATCGAGCGTGCCGGGCTGGACGGCCAGTCGCTGCCGTTCCCGGACAACACTTTCGACTCGGCGCTGTCGACCTGGACGATGTGCACCATCCCGGATGTGGCGACCGCGCTCGCGGAAGTGCGCCGGGTGCTGGTGCCGGGTGGGACGTTCCATTTCGTCGAGCACGGGCTCGCGCCGGACGCCAAGGTCCAGGCCTGGCAGCACCGGCTCAATCCGATCCAGAAGACGATCGCGGGTGGGTGCAACCTCGATCGCGACATCCTCGGCTTGGTGCGCGCCGCCGGGTTCGAGGTCCGCGACGTGGACGTGTTCTACGGCGAGGGACCGAAGTTCCTCGCAGCGCTGACACTCGGCGTCGCGGTCTCGGCGTAAGCGTTCCTCCGCCTTCGCTCGACCATGCGCCGGGCTTTCCACAGACTCCGTCCGGCAGCGCTTGTTCGGCGGAAGTACGCCCGCCAGCGCCGATCAGCGCCTGGACGCGGCCGGTCGACGGATCGACCGACCGCGCACGGCGCGAGCTACGCCTCAGTGGATTTCGACGTGCAGCGTGTAGCTGGCGTTGCCACGGGTCGGCGCGACGAGCACGCGGTAGAGGCCGTCGTAGGGCAACACGATCTCGGTGGCGGTCTCCTCGACGACCAGCACCAGGCCGTCCGGGGCGGAGATGCTGAAGTTCACGTTGTCCTCCAGCGCGACGATCGCGGTGTAGAGCAACTGCCCACCGCGCGCCTCGAGCAGGTAGCTGTCCGCGTCGCCGCGCACGACCGCTCCGTCCACGGTCGCCTCGCTGGCGCCCGGCGCGAACTCGATTTCCGTATACACCCCGGCCTGCGCGGCGCCCGCGCCCGCGACGGCGAACACGAGGGTGGCCGCCAGGGCGGTGAGCGCGAGGAGTGCGGCACGGAAGGGGCGGAGGATCGTTGCCATGATCGTTGTCCTGTGGTGAGAGGGGAATGTCGAACGCCGCCAAGTCTTCCCACGGCGGCTTGTCGTCGGCTGAAGACGCGGTTAAAGCGCCGGTCACACGCTTGTTCCGCGGGGCGACCGGGTAGATCGTACGGCGGGGTTCCGCAACCGGTCCTCGGCATCTCGATCTTCGCCCTGGGCACTTCGGAACTCACCTCGGCGGACACGCCGCCAACCCTGGCTTCTCCATTCCCCCTGCTGGACTGCCGATCTCGGGCTTCGCGCAGGCGACCGGCGACCGGCCCCCGTTCAGTTCCCGGCGAACTGCTGGAGCAGGGTGAATCCTGCTCGGTCGACCGAAGCGGTGGCGGCTGAGAGCACCACGACTCCGGCATGGGCGGCGCGGTCGAAACCCATGAAGGAACGGAAGCCACCGGTTCCGCCGTTGTGCCAGGTGATCGTCTGCCCCCGGTGCCGCACAGTCAGCCATGCCGCACCGATCCGGATCGGCCGCCCCGCCGTCTGCGGGACCGGTTCGAGCCCGCCGATCCCCGGTGCGCTGCCGTCGAGTATCGCGGCGGTCAGACGCGACATGTCACGGATCGAGGCACGGATACCGCCCGCAGGTGCCACCGCCTCACCCGCCCACGGCTGCCGCGGCCGACCGAAAGGGCCCCGACCTTCCACCGCAGACGACCGTTTCCGTCACCCGACACAGAACTCGACTGTCGTGAAAGACACCTCTGACGCCGAACACCCTCGTGTCGCTGCCGTCGAGGCCGACGGGCGGTGTCGGCGAGTGGGCGCACGATCCATGCAGGTCATTTTCAAAACTATCGTTCCCAGTTCGAACGATGAATGGAGATAGGCTAACCATATGCCTGGAGAGCGTGTGGAGGAGACGGTCGAGATTCCGACCAGGGTGTTGGTGGAGAGCATGATCCGCGAGGACGCGACCATCGATGCCGGTGAGTTGTACGCGGTGGCCAACGCACTGGGAATGTCGGATCAGCAGGTCCGTCTGCATATCAGGCGTTTGGTCGCCGACGGGCTGATCACCCAGGAGGGGCGAGGACGCAAGGCCTCGTTGCGGGTCGGCGCCGAGATGCAGAGTTCGATCGGGCCGGATGTCGAGTTCGTGCGCTTCATGTACGACCAGGACCGCGGCCAGGCCGAGTGGGACGGTGTCTGGCATCTGGTCGGCTTCGCTGTTCCCGAAACGCGACGTGCCGATCGTGATGCCGTGCGCGACGGCATCGTTCGCCTGGGCGGCGCCGCGATCCAGGGCGGCCTCTACGTCTCGCCGAACGCCTGGGAACCCTACATCGACACCCTGGCGGACCGGCTGGACATCGGCGAGTACCTGACGCGGCTCACCACGACAGACCTGCGCGTCGGCGACCTGGACTCCCCCCGGCGGATCGCCGCACGGCTGTGGCCGCTGGACAAGATCGCGGCCGGGCACGAGCGACTGCTGGGCGTGGCGCGCGCTCGCCTCGACCGGCTGACCGGTCCAGCCGAGCTGTCACAGTCGGAGGTACTGACCGTGCTCGTCGAACTCGCCGCCGAATTCACCAGGGCCACCGAGTACGACCCGCTGCTGCCCCCGCAACTGCTGCCCCAGCCCTGGCCGGGCACGCGAGCCCGGGCGGTCCTGGCCACTTGCTGGGCGCGACTGATGCGTTACGACCTCGATTCCTGGCCCCGGATGTTCCAGCACTACTCCGAAGTCATCCGGCACGCCGCGGCAGACGCCAGCTCCGCCGACGGGATCGGCACAGCCGACGGCGGAATCCAGCACTGAGTGAAGCCGAGGATCACCCACCGCCCCGCCCCTGGCCGATGATCATCCGGCGTGACCGCAGTCTGCCCGGACACGACGACATCGAGCGGGCGACGGCAAAACCTTTGCGAAGACCATTGTGCCGCGCCGACTCGAGTCAACGCGGCAGCGTCGGGCTCAGCTCGTCAGGCAGCTCGGGCCGAGCAGGGCCTTGAGGTCGCCGAAGAGGGCCGAGGACGGGGAGACGCGCAGGCTGTCGTCGAGTTTGAGCAAGGTGGTCTTCTCGCGGGCGCCGACGTGGCGGACGTGTACGTCGGAGGTGCCGGGGTGGCGGGAGAGGACGCGCTTGAGTTCGCCGATCTTGTCCGGGGTGCACATCCGGGTGGAGATGGTGACCGCGAGCGGTTTGGCGACGCCGATGGAGGACAGGTCGGGGACGGCGAGGTCGTTGGCGATCAACGAGATTCGGTCGTCGCGCACCGAGACGCGCGCCTTCACCAGCACCACCGCGTCCTCCACGACGTCCGCGCCGTACACCGAGTACGCCTGCGGGAAGAACAGCACCTCGATGCCACCGGTCAGGTCCTCGAGCTGGGCCGAGGCCCAGGCCAGACCGTTCTTGTTGATGCGCCGGTTCACCGAGGCGAGGATGCCGCCGATGGTGACCTGCGCGCCGTCCTTCACGTCGCCTTCGAGGATGGTGGGGATCGGGGTGTCGGCCTGCGCGGCGAGCACGTGCTCCACGCCGTTGAGCGGATGCCCGGAGACGTAGAGGCCGAGCATCTCGCGTTCCAGCGCCAGCTTGTGCTTGGACTCCCATTCCTCGTCCGGCACCGCGACATTGAACACCGAGGCCACCGACTCGTCGGCGTCCATGCCGCCGAACAGGTCGAACTGTCCGATGGCCTCGGCCTTCTTGGTGGTCATCACCGCGTCGATGGCGTCGGAGTGGATCAGCATCAGGCCCTTGCGCGGATGCCCGAGCGAGTCGAAACCGCCGGCCTTGATGAGGGATTCGGTGACCTTCTTGGTGCAGGCGATGGCGTCGATCTTGTTCAGGTAGTCGGAGAAATCGGTGAACTTCGATTTCTCCTTGCGCGCCTGGATGATCGAGGCCACCACGTTCGCGCCGACATTGCGCACCGCGCCGAGACCGAAGCGGATGTCCTTGCCCACCGAGGCGAAGTTCTGCTCGGACTCGTTGACGTCCGGCGGCAGCACCGTGATGCCGAGCCTGCGGCAGTCCGACAGGTAGACCGCCGCCTTGTCCTTGTCGTCGCCGACGGAGGTGAGCAGACCCGCCATGTATTCGGCCGGGTAGTTGGCCTTGAGATAGGCGGTCCAGAAGGAGACCAGACCGTAGCCCGCGGCGTGCGACTTGTTGAACGCGTAGCCGGCGAACGGAAGGATGGTGTCCCACAGCGCTTTCACCGCGCCCTCGGAGAACCCGTTCGCGGTCATGCCCTCGTGGAAGCCCTTGTACTCGGCCTCCAGCACCTCGAGCTTCTTCTTACCCATGGCCTTGCGCAGCGCGTCGGCCTTGCCCATGGAGTAGGAGGCGACCTTCTGCGCGATGAACATGATCTGCTCTTGATAGACGATCAGGCCGTAGGTCTCGGCGAGGATGTCCTTCAGCGGTTCCTCGAGTTCCGGATGGATCGGCTTGATCGGCTGGCGGCCGTTCTTTCGGTCGGCGTAGTCGTTGTGCGCGTTCATGCCCATCGGGCCGGGGCGGTACAGCGCGAGCACGGCGACGATGTCGTTGAACCCGGTGGGCTGCATGCGGCGCAGCAGGTCGCGCATCGGCCCGCCGTCGAGCTGGAAGACGCCGAGAGTGTCACCGCGCGAGAGCAATTCGTAGGTGGCGGGATCGTCGAGCGGCAGGTTGTCCATGTCCAGGTCGATGCCGCGATTGGCCTTGATGTTGTCCAGCGCGTCACCGATGACGGTGAGGTTGCGCAGGCCGAGGAAGTCCATCTTCAGCAGGCCGATGGCCTCGCAGGACGGGTAGTCCCAGCCGGTGATGATCGCGCCGTCCTGGGGGCGGCGCCACACCGGAATCGCGTCCATCAGCGGCTCGGAGGACATGATCACCGCGCAGGCGTGCACGCCCGCGTTGCGGATCAGGCCCTCCAGGCCGCGGGCCGTCTCGTAGATCTTGGCGACATCGGGGTTGTTGCCGATGAGCTCGCGGACCTCGGCGGCCTCCTTGTACCGCTCGTGATCGGGATCCATGATGCCCGAGAGCGGGATGTCCTTGGCCATGATCGGCGGCGGCAGCGCCTTGGAGATCTGGTCGGCGATGGCGAAACCGGGCTGGCCGAACTGAACTCGCGCCGAGTCCTTGATGGCGGCCTTCGTTTTGATGGTGCCGAAGGTGATCACCTGGGCGACCCGGTCGCTGCCCCACTTCTCGGTGGCGTATCGCACCATCTCACCGCGGCGGCGATCGTCGAAGTCGATATCGATATCGGGCGCGGAGGGGCGCTCGGGGTTCAGGAACCGCTCGAACAGCAGGCCGTGCGGAATCGGGTCGATATTGGTGATGCCGAGCGCGTAGGCCACCAGCGAACCGGCCGCCGAACCACGACCGGGGCCGACGCGGATGCCGACCTCTTTCGCGTGCGTGACGAGGTCGCCGACGACGAGGAAGTAGGCGGGAAAACCCTTCTGCCGGATGACATCGAGCTCGAAGTAGGCGCGGTCGTAGTACTCCTGCGGCACGCCGTCGGGGAACCGGCGGGCCAGCCCGCGGTCCACTTCTTTGCGCAACCACGAGTCCTGGGTCTCGCCCTCCGGCACCGGGAACACCGGCATGCGGTCCTTGAAGTTCCACACGTCGTCGTAGGACTGCACGCGCTCGCCGATGCGCACCGTGTTCTCGCACGCGCCAGGCACTTCCGCGTCCCACAGCGCGCGCATCTCGGCGGCCGACTTCAGGTAGTAGCCGTCACCGTCGAACTTGAACCGGGTCGGATCCGAGAGGGTCTTACCGGTCTGCACGCACAGCAGCGCCTCGTGGTTGGCCGACTGGTCCTTGGTCACGTAGTGACAGTCGTTGGTGGCCAAAGGCGGAATGTCGAGCTGCTTGCCGATGCGCAGCAGGCCCTCGCGGACCCGTCGCTCGATGGACAGACCGTGGTCCATCACCTCGAGGAAGAAGTTGTCCTTGCCGAAGATCTCCTGCCACTTGGCCGCGGCCTCCAGCGCCTCGCGCTCGTGGCCGAGGCGCAGCCGGGTCTGGACCTCGCCGGACGGGCAGCCGGTGGTCGCGATGATGCCCTCGGCGTACTGGGCGATGATCTCCTCGTCCATGCGCGCCCACTTACCGAGCTGTCCTTCGATGGAGGCCAGCGAGGAGAGCTTGAACAGGTTGCGCAGACCGGTCGCGGTCTCGGCGACCATCGTCATGTGGGTGTAGGCGCCCGAGCCGGAGACGTCGTCGCCCTTCTGGCTCGGGTCGCCCCACTGCACGCGCTTGGTGTCGAAGCGGGAGCCGGGCGCGATGTAGGCCTCGATGCCGATGATCGGCTTGATGTCGTGTTTCTTGGCGGAGTTGTAGAACTCGGCCGCGCCGTACATGTTGCCGTGGTCGGTCATGCCGACCGCCGTCATCCCGAGTCGCTTCGCCTCGGTGAACAGCGGAGAGATCTTGGCCGCGCCGTCGAGCATGGAGTACTCAGTGTGGTTGTGCAGGTGAACGAACGATCCGGACTCGGCCAAGACAGTCCTTCCTCCCAAGGTCTCGACGGGGGTTGGTGCACCGAGTCTAAGCGCCCCCTGCGACACGAATTCGCACCGGCACGCGCCGCCAGGATGATCATCGGCGCGTCGTGAAGAAGATCACCGGCGCGTCGCGATCGGCCGCCCAGATCGGCCGGAAAGAGCCGTCGCGAAGGCGCCCCGCCGACGAGGACGACAGCGCGCTCGCGAGCCGCGAGATCGATCGAAAGCGTGCGGAACGTGAGCTCGATCTTGGTAATCTCGCTTCCGCGTACGCAGGTCCAAGAATCCGCAACTACCTGGACGAGGTTCGAGGATGACCACCAAGATGACCAGCACGCTAGTCAAGACAGTTCCCTTGGCGGCCGCGCTGTCCGCGGCCGCGCTCGCCGTCACCGCGGCCCCCGCCGTGGCCAACGGCGGCGAGTTCACGACCGTCTACTCGCTGACCAACGGAGCGTGCCTCGCGCAGATCGACGCCTCCGTCAACGGCAACGCGTACCCGCAGTCCGCGGCCTTCACCGTCGCCTCGAACATGTGGGGCCTCGGGCCGTGCAGTGTCCCGGTGACGCTGAACTGGCGCAACACCGAGACCGGCGAGACGGGGAAGGTCACCCAGACGCCCAACGGTCCGGGCTTCTGGATGAACGACGGCAAGTCGGCGGTCTTCAGCCCGGGCGTCGGGAAATTCACCGCGACGATCACGGTCGGCGCGGCGCACCTGCCGCAGCCCGGCACGATCCAGTTCGCGGTCGCCCCGTACCAGGGCTGACCCGCACTCGTAACGGCGCGTCCATAATCGGACCATGATCGGGCGATACCTGGCCGTGGTCCGGTGACCGCGACCGTCGTCGCCGTCGTCACGGCGGCAGTGGTGGCGGGCGGCGCGCTGTTGGTGTGGCTGCGCACGCGGCGGGTGGTCACCACACCCGCCGAACGCGCCGTGCACTCGGCGCTGCACACCGCCTCGCTGGCCGCCGTGCCGCTGCGCCGCGGGCTCACCGACCAATCCGCGCGGGAGGCCGCGCCCCATTTGCGCGCGCTGACCGGCGCGGACGCGCTCGGCGTCGCGGATCCCGACGGCGAGGTGCTCGCCTGGGACGGTCCCCATGCCGATCTCGCCGAAGTCTTCGCCGACGCCGCGCGGCGGGCGGCCGCGAGCGAACGACCGGTGCTGGTGGCCGGTCCCGGGCAGGGTGAGCACGGCGCGCGGACGCTGGTCGCGCAGCCGTTGCTGATCGAGAACAGCGGCGCGGCGGGCGCGCTCGGCGTGGTCGCCAACGGCAAGCCGGGGCCAGGGCTGCTCGGCGCGCTCGCCGAGGTGGCCCGTTACGCCTGCGGCCAGCTGGAACTCGCCGACTTAGACGCTTCGCGCGCCCGGCTGGACCGCGCCGAGGTGCGCGCGCTGCGCGCCCAGATCAGTCCGCACTTCATCTACAACGCGCTCAACACCATCGCTTCGTTCGTGCGCACCGATCCGGATCGAGCGAGGGAACTCATCCTCGAGTTCGCCGACTTCACCCGCTACTCGTTCCGCGCCGCGGGGGAATTCACCGTGCTGTCCGACGAACTGCGCAACATCGAGCGCTACCTCGCGCTGGAACGGGCGCGCTTCGGCGACGCGCTACAGGTGCGGCTGCGTATCGCGCCCGAGGTGCTCGGCGTGGTGCTGCCCTTCCTCGCCCTGCAACCGCTGGTGGAGAACGCGGTGCGGCACGGCATCGCGGGCAGGCAGGGCGGCGGAACCATCGCCATCGTGGCCACCGACGCGGGCACCGACTGCCTGATCAGCGTCGAGGACGACGGCGCGGGCATGGACCCCGATCTGCTGCGCTCCGGCGCGCTCGACGCGGTCGAAACGGGTTCCGGCCCCGCGGGTTCCGGCGAATCCGCGCACGTCGGGCTGGCGAACGTGGACGACCGGCTGCGCGCGGCCTTCGGCAACGACTACGGGTTGATCGTCGAGACCGCGCCGGGCGCGGGCACCAAGGTCAGTCTGCGGGTGCCGAAGTTCCGCCCCGGCGTGCGCGCCTGACGCGACGCCGGGCCAGGTCGGGGGTATCCGAAACATCGCCGCTCACCATGCCCTTACGATGGAGCGGTTGTGACGCAGAACACCGATGGCTCGGCGGGCCCGCTGCGCGTGCTCGCCGTGGATGACGAGAAGCCCGCTCTGGACGAGCTGGTGTACCTGCTGCGCACCCAGCGCGGCGTCGGCGAGATCCACACCGCGGGCGAGGCGACCAGCGCGCTTCGGGTGCTGCGCACCCATCCGGTGGACGCGGTGTTCCTCGACATCAACATGCCCGGCCTCGACGGCATGGAGTTGGCGGGCATCCTCTCCGAGTTCGCCAACCCGCCCGCGGTGGTGTTCGTGACCGCGCACGACGACCGGGCGGTGAGCGCCTTCGACCTCGGCGCGGTGGACTATCTGCTCAAGCCACTGCGCGAGGCGCGCCTGGCCGAGGCGGTGCGGCGCATCACCCAGACGCGCGCCGCTCCCCCGCCGCCCGCGGCGCCGCGCACCGATCCGAACGAAGTGATCCCCGTAGAACTCGGCGGCGTCACCACCCTGGTGCATCGCTCCAGCGTGAGCTGGGTCGAGGCGGACGGCGACTACGCGCGCCTGCACACCAGCGCGGGCTCGCACCTGGTGCGCATCCCACTCACCGCACTCGAAACCCGCTGGGAGAACGCCGGGTTCCTGCGCGTGCACCGCTCCTACCTGGTGGCGCTGCGGTTGGTGACGGGCTTGCGCACGGTGGGCAGCGGTACGGTGGTGTGCCTGCGCGCCGAGGGCAGCGCGGCGGCGGTGGAGCTACCGGTCAGCCGCCGCCAAGTGCGCGAGCTCAAGCAGCGGCTGGTGCACGGACCGCGGCACAACTGGACCGCTCGGTGACCGGCCCGCAGCGGCCCGCGCGCCAGCGGGTGGTGCTCGCCGAGCGGCGCGGCGCGCGGCGGGTGCGCACCCGCGTGGAGGTGGCCGAGCAGACCGAGATCGGTGAGGCGTTGATCGGCGGTCTCATCCGCGCCCAGCTCGGCCTGGCGCTGCGCCTCGCGGTGGTCACGGTGCTGGCGCTCGGCGCGATTCCGCTGCTGCTCGGTATCGACGCGCTCGCCTCGGCCGTCGTGCTCGGTGTCCGGCTGCCCTGGCTATTGCTCGGTGTCACGGTGTTCCCCGCGCTGTACGTCGTCGGGCGGCTGTATATCCGTCTGTCCGAACGCAACGAGGAGGATTTCCTCGACCTGGCCGGGGACTGACGTGGGCGCGCCCGCCCTGACCCTCGCGGCGCTGCTGCTCGCCGCGTTCGCCACCGTGGCGATCGGCGCCTACGGTGTGCGGCTGGCGCGCACCACCTCCGATTTCCTCGTCGCCTCGCGCAGCGTCGGCCCCGGGTGGAACGCCGCGGCGATCTCCGGCGAATACCTCTCGGCCGCTTCGTTTCTCGGTGTCGCGGGGCTGATCGCCAAGTACGGCGCCGACGCGCTGTGGTACCCGGTCGGATTCACCGCGGGCTATCTGGCGCTGCTGCTGTTCGTCGCGGCGCCGCTGCGCCGCTCCGGGGCCTACACGGTGCCGGATTTCGCCGAATTCCGGCTCGGCTCGGTGCGTTTGCGCAAGTTGGCCGCGGTCGTGGTGGTGCTGGTGTGCGCGGTCTATCTGATCCCGCAGTTCCAAGGGGCCGGGTTGACGCTGCGGATTCTGCTCGGCGTGCCCAGCTGGGTCGGGGCCGTCGCGGTCGGCGCCATCGTCATCGCCAATGTCACCGGCGGCGGGATGCGGTCGATCACGCTGGTCCAGGCGTTCCAATACTGGCTGAAGTTCACCGCGGTCGCGCTGCCCGCCCTGGTGCTGCTCGGTCATTTCCTGGCGCAGGACCGCGAGCTCGGCACGGCCGCGCCGCCGATCGTCACCGAGCGCACCACGGTGGACGTCACCACCGACGTGGTGGTGCAGGTCGGTGTCGGCCAACAGGTCTCGATCACGGGCACGGTGGACGGCCGCCGCGTCGACGGCCCGGTGGCGTTGACGCCCGGCGAACACGAACTGGCCGCGGGCACCGAGATGGTGCTCGAATCCGGTTCCGCGGTCCCGGTGGTCGCGGGTGCTCCGGCCGACGGCGCGAGCTGGTTGTCGCCCGGCGGCGGCTTCGGCGGCTCGCACCCGACCTACCAAGTGTATTCGCTGATCATCGCCACTTTCCTCGGCACCATGGGGTTGCCGCACGTGCTGGTGCGCTTCTACACCAATCCCGACGGCCGGGCCGCGCGCGCCACCGCGCTCGCCGTCATCGGTCTGGTCGGCACGTTCTACCTGTTCCCGATCCTGCTCGGGGTGTTCGCGCGGCTGTACGTGCCGCAGTTGCTGATCACCGGGACCTCCGATGCGGCGGTGCTGTTGCTGCCCGGTTCGGTGCTCGGCGGATTGCCCGGGCAACTGCTGGCGGCGCTGGCGGCGGCGGGCGCGATCGCCGCGTTCCTCTCGACGTCCTCCGGCCTGCTGGTCAGCATCGCTGGTGTGCTCAGCACGGACATGCTGCGCGGCCGGATCCGGGACTTCCGGATGGCGGCGCTGGCGGCGGGCACTGTGCCGCTCGCGCTGTCGCTCACCGTCGCCTCGCTCGACCTTTCCCGCACGGTCGCCCTGGCCTTCTCGGTGGCCGCGTCGACGCTGTGTCCGCTGCTGGTGCTGGGCATCTGGTGGCGCGGGCTGACCGCGAAGGGCGCCGGAGCGGGCCTGATCGCGGGCGGTCTCGTCGCGGGCGGGGCGACGGCGGTGTCGGTGCTCGGCGGCGCGTCCGAGGCGGTGGCCGACGGATGGCTCGCCGCGATCCTCGGCTATCCCGCGGCGATCAGCGTGCCGCTGGCCTTCCTGACGATGATTCTGGTGAGCAAGCTGACGCGGGGCCAAACTCCGCGCACGGTGCGACGGATCTTCGTGCGCATGCACGCGCCGGAACGGCTCGGCATGGGCGCCGACCGCGAGCGCGGACTGCGCGCGGGCTGACCGCCGAGCCGTTCGGCCGCCGACCGTTCGTCGCGCCGAGCCGACCGTTCACCGCACAGATCCCCGCCTTCACAGAGTGACCTGCGCCACAACGCATATCGGAGCTCGGCGCGGTCTACCTTCACCGCAGTAATCCACGTCACAAGCTAGGACGCTCCGATGACAAGTATCGACCTCGACGGCACCAAGCCACCGCGCGCGCCGAGCGCCGAGGACTTCGCGGCCGTGCAGGCCAGTCCGCAATTCCAGGAGCTGCGCAACCGACTGCGCCGTTTCGTGTTCCCGATGACGGCGCTGTTCCTGGTCTGGTACCTCAGCTACGTCCTGCTCGGCGCGTACGCGCACGACTTCATGGCGAGCAAGGTCGTCGGCGATATCAACGTCGGGCTGCTGCTCGGTCTCGGCCAGTTCGTGTCCACCTTCGTGATCACCGCGCTCTACGTCCGCTTCGCCAACAAGGAACTGGATCCGCGTGCCGCGTCCATCCGCGACTACCTGGAGGGTGAGCGGGCATGATGACGCAGTACCTCGCCGCCGACACGGTCGGCAATCCCATCGCGAACATCGCCATCTTCGGCCTGTTCGTGGCCGTCACGATGGTGGTGGTGATCAGGGCCAGCCGCAACAACGCCAGCGCCGCGGACTACTTCACCGGCGGACGTGGCTTCTCCGGCCCGCAGAACGGCATCGCCATCGCGGGCGACTACCTTTCGGCAGCAAGCTTTCTCGGCATCGCGGGCGCTATCGCCGTGTACGGCTACGACGGCTTCTTGTACTCCATCGGATTCCTGGTGGCCTGGCTGGTCGCGCTGCTGATGGTGGCCGAAATGCTCAGGAACACCGGCAAATTCACCATGGCCGACGTGCTGAGCTTCCGGCTGCGGGAACGGCCGGTGCGCACCGCCGCGGCGCTGTCCACGCTGACCGTCTCGCTGTTCTACCTGCTGGCGCAGATGGCGGGCGCAGGCGGCTTGGTCGCGCTGCTGCTCGACATCGACGACCGCGCCGGACAGTCGGTGGTGATCGCCGTGGTCGGCGTGCTGATGATCGTCTACGTGCTGGTCGGCGGCATGAAGGGCACGACGTGGGTGCAGATCATCAAGGCGGTGCTGCTCATCACCGGCGCCGCGCTGATGACCGTGATGGTGCTGGCCAAGTTCGGGTTCAACTTCTCCGACATCCTCGGCTCGGCGCAGCAGATGGTCTCCGATTCCACCAACAAGGCCGTCGCCTCGCGTGACGTGCTCGCCCCCGGCGCGCAGTACGGCGCGAACGAGACCTCCAAGCTGAACTTCGTCTCCCTCGGCTTGGCCCTCGTGCTCGGCACCGCGGGCCTGCCGCACGTGCTGATGCGCTTCTACACCGTGCCGACCGCCAAGGAGGCCCGCCGCTCGGTGGTGTGGGCGATCGCCCTGATCGGCGCGTTCTACCTGTTCACGCTGGTGCTCGGCTACGGTGCGGCCGCGATCGTCGGCCCGGACCGCATCCTCGCCGCCGCGGGCGGCCAGAATTCGGCGGCGCCGCTGCTTGCCTTCGAACTGGGCGGTGTGGTGCTGCTCGGCATCATCTCCGCGGTCGCCTTCGCCACCATCCTCGCGGTGGTCGCGGGGCTCACCATCACCGCGGCGGCCTCGTTCGCGCACGACATCTACGGCAGCGTGCTCGAGCGCGGCAAGGCGGACGAGTCAGCGCAGGTGCGAGTTTCGCGCATCACCGCGGTGGTGATCGGCGTGCTCGCCATCGGCCTCGGCATCCTGGCCAACGGGCAGAACATCGCGTTCCTGGTGGCACTGGCCTTCGCGGTCGCCGCGGCGGCGAACCTGCCGACGATCGTGTATTCGCTGTTCTGGCGGCGGTTCAACACCACCGGCGCGCTGTGGAGTATGTACGGCGGCCTGATCTCGACCATCGTGCTCATCGTGTTCTCGCCCGCGGTGTCGGGCAGCAAGAGCGCCATGCTGCCCGGCTCGGATTTCGACTGGTTCCCCCTGTCGAATCCCGGAATCGTCTCCATCCCTCTGGCATTCGCGCTCGGCGTGATCGGCACCCTCGTCGGCGGCCGCACACCGGAGAACCCCGCGAAGGCCGCCGAGATGGAGGTTCGCTCGCTCACCGGAGTGGGCGCGGAGAAGGCGGTCGTGCACTGACCTTCTGGTCCCGTCCCGCCGGGACCACCGCAGGACTCGCCGCAACGGCGCGGCGCCCGTCGGGTCCCGGCAACACCGGGGCCCGACACCTGCCCCGTTGCCGCTCAGGCTTTTTTGATTGGAGATGTAACTTGACCAGCGCCACCACCGAACCCGGCACCGCGATCCCCGTGGTCTACCCGCCCGGCGCCGAGTTCGCCGCCGCGGCGAACGCCGACGCCTCGCTGTACCGGGCCGCCGACGATCGCGACGCGTTCTGGGCCGAGCAGGCCGAGCGACTGCACTGGCATCGCAAGTGGAACCGGGTGCTGGACTGGAGCGACGCTCCCGTGGCCAAGTGGTTCGACGGGGGCGAGCTCAACGTCGCCTACAACTGCGTGGACCGTCACGTCCTCGATGGTCACGGCGACCAGGTCGCCATCCACTGGGAAGGCGAACCGGGCGACTCCCGCGACATCACCTACGCCGAACTGCTCGCCGATGTCTGCCGGGCGGCGAACTATCTCACCGAACTCGGCCTGCGGGCGGGTGACCGGGTGGCCATCTACATGCCGATGGTGCCCGAGGCGATCGTCTCGATGCTCGCCTGCGCGCGGCTCGGGCTGACCCACTCGGTGGTGTTCGCGGGCTTCTCACCCACCGCCCTGCGCCAGCGCGTCGACGACGCGGGCGCGCGACTGGTGATCACGACCGACGGGCAGTGGCGGCGCGGGGCCGCCGCCCCACTCAAGGCCGCGGTCGACGAGGCGCTCGCCGACGGGGATTCCAGCGCGGAACACGTGCTGGTGGTGCGCCGCACGAACATCGAGGTCCCCTGGACCGAGGGTCGCGACCTGTGGTGGCACGAGACCGTCGCCCAAGCCTCGACCGAACACGAACCCCAGCCCTTCGACGCCGAGCACCCGCTGTTCATCCTCTACACCTCCGGCACCACCGGAAAACCCAAAGGCATCCTGCACACCTCCGGCGGCTACCTCACCCAAACCTCCTACACCCACCACTACGTCTTCGACCACAAACCAGGACAAGACGTCTACTGGTGCACCGCCGACATCGGCTGGGTCACCGGCCACAGCTACATCGTCTACGGGCCCCTGTCCAACCGCGCCACCCAGGTCATCTACGAAGGCACCCCCAACTCCCCCACCGAGCACCGGCACTTCGAGATCATCGAAAAGTACAGCGTCACCATCTATTACACCGCGCCGACCCTGGTGCGCACGTTCATGAAATGGGGGCGCGAGATCCCCGACGCGCACGACCTTTCCTCGCTGCGACTTCTCGGCTCGGTCGGTGAGCCGATCAACCCGGAGGCCTGGCGCTGGTACCGCGAGGTCGTCGGCGCGAACGCCACACCCATCGTGGACACCTGGTGGCAGACCGAGACCGGCGCCATCATGATCTCCCCGCTGCCCGGCGTCACCGCCGCCAAACCCGGCGCCGCGATGACCCCGCTGCCCGGCATCTCCGCGCAGGTCGTCGACGACGACGGCACCGGCCTCGAGCGCGGCCGCTCCGGTCTCCTGGTGCTGGACCAGCCGTGGCCGTCCATGCTGCGCGGGATCTGGGGCGACATGGACCGGTTCCGCGAAACCTATTGGGCACGTTTCGCTGCCGACGGCTGGTACTTCGCCGGTGACGGCGCGAAGGTGGACGAGGACGGGGCGCTCTGGGTGCTCGGCCGGGTCGACGACGTCATGAACGTCTCCGGCCACCGCATCTCCACCGCCGAAGTCGAATCCGCCCTCGTCGGACACTCCGGCGT
>NZ_JBEXKI010000016.1:0-34861 GCF_040609595.1 Nocardia sp. NPDC004654
GAACTCACGCGGGTAGGGCTTGGGCACAGCGACATCCTCTCAGGCCCACCTCTCGGCAAGCCATCTCGGTTGTCACCTATCCGTGCAGCAGTCCCGTTTGTTCGGAGCAGGTGGAATAGTAGTCGGCTTCTTATTCGATCGGTGGTCGGCGGCCGAGCCGGCGCATCAGCCGGGAGTTGTTGAACCAGCTGACCATTCATGGGCGAGTAGCTCGACATCCACCAGCTGATGCAGAGAACCGCGCCGAAACGGCGAATCATCCCGCACCGCCTCGGTCTTGTAGAGTCCGATCGTGGTCTCGGCGAGGGCATTGTCCAAGGCGTTCTCGATCAACCAATCGATGGGCGAAGACCCGGAAGCATCAGTTTCTCACCGAATTTCACCGACTCGACCTGCGACCCCGCGTCGGAATGATGGATTGTGGGCCCGGTCCACGGCCGCCCCTCGCGTGCCCGCAGCGCGGCGGCCTGTCGGATCACCGATTCCACGAACGCGGTCTGTTTGCTGATTGAGCATTCCCAGCCCACGATCCGGCCCGCGTAGGCGTCGACGACGAACGCGCAGAATACTCCTGTCGCGGGTCGCTCGCCCGCGCGAAGAAACTCGTTGCCGCCAAAAGGATTTCGATCGCCTGCTCCAGCTCGGTGATCTTGCGCTTCTGCTCGCGGATTATCGGCACGGCCTTGATCGCCGCCCACTCGGGGGCGTAGCGCTCAGGGTGATCGACAACCAACCGCGCGACCGTCGCGCGGGTCGCTGCATCACACTTCGCCGCGTAAGCAAAAGCTCTAGCCGACATGACGTTTGACATAGTTTTCAGATGTCTATATGGTTGCCGCATACGAACGACGATTCGTCGAAACCGAACGCTCACGACGAGGAGTGCCTTATCCTTTGCCGCCGGCTCCGGCTCCGCAGGTGAATGTGTGGCAGCACAGCGCACCAGGCAGCCCAATCGTGGTGCGTGCGGCCTTCCCGCACAGTCTGCACCTGGTTCTCTCGCTCATCACCTGCGGCATGTGGCTGCCAATCTGGCTGATCCACTACCTCATTTCCGGTAACCGCTGATCCACCCCAATCGCACTACGAGGTTTACGAAATATGCGTACCGTCTCGACTCTGCTCGCCCTCGCCGCGACCGCCGTCGCCCTCACCACCGCGGCACCCGGTGCAATGGCCGCACCCGACACTGGTTCGGCGAGCGGCTCCAGCAGCGGATGCGGCCCGCGCAGCTACGCGGACCAGGTCTTCCTGCGCAAGTCGTATTTCGACGAAGAGAGCTGCGGGGTCCAGGACGCCGCGATTGAGCTCGCTCAATCGGAATGCCGGTGGCTCGACACCTACGGTAACTCGGCGCACAACCGGATCATGCTCGCCGAGAGTACAGGCGACACACTGGATTACCCGTATATCTTCCTAGACGCCGCGATCACGGCGTACTGCCCGCAGTACCAGCACTGAGTTCGTTCGAGGAAGACGGAGTAGCGCAGCGCTCGATCACTCGCGACAGCTGCGCCCAGCGCGAGAATCATGCGCCGTGGTCGCTCGGTTACCGGTCGGCGATCGGGTCGTCTTGCTCGTACTGATCTTCCTGCGCAAGGCCGAGGCCTCCCGCGCAACTCCGGCAACCATCGCGTTTCCGCCAAATAGGATGTTCAAACGGTAGTGCCGAGTTCACGTCGAACGGACCGGCCGAATTAAGTAGCAGGATCGAGGAGTACACGAATGGCAGTGGTCGTGTGGGCAACGAACAACAAGTCGATGCCCAAGCTCGACGGGTCGATCAAGAACAAGGTGTACGACTTCTTCGAGAAGGTCCGGGCCGACGACACCACACCGGGACTGCACATCGAACCGATCAAAGGCGCGGTGGATTCTCGGGTGCGCACCGGACGAGTCGATCTGAACTACCGCGCGATCATGTTTCGCATCGACGGCAAAGCGACCGACACCACCTACATCTATCTCGGCACCTGGAAGCACGATGTCGCCAACAAGCTGGCCGAGAAGTCGACGCTGCGGGTCAACCCGGTGAACGGCGTGTTGGAAGGGATCGTCGGCGAGCTCGACGGTCACGCGGATCGCAAGAAGCGCTCGGTGGTCCCGGATCCGACCGGTCAGTTGGCCGAACTCGCTACGCGCGCGCCGGTCGGCTACCTCACCCACGTAGGCTTCTCCCTTTCTGATCTCACGGATCGGCTCGGCCTCGACCCCGAGCTCGCCGAGCGTGCTCTTGCCGCGCCCGACCAAGAGGCAATCCTCGCTGTCGCGCAGTCCACCGAGGTGATTTGGCAGCAGAACGCGCTGCTCGAACTGTCCGTGGGACGCGGTATCGAGGACATTCGCGACGTCCTCGGCTTCACCGAGAAGCCTGTCGACGAGGATCTCGATGAGAGCGAGCAGATCCTTGCCGCGCTCGAGCACCCGGCGACGAAGATGCAGTTCACGCTCATCGACGACAACGACGAGCTCCGGCGGGTCATCGAAGAGGGCGATTTCAAGGCATGGCGAACGTTTTTGCACCCGAACCAGCGCCGCTATGTGGAGAAGAGTCAGCGCGGCGCCTTCCGGCTCTCTGGAGGCGCGGGCACCGGCAAGACGGTGGTCGCCTTGCATCGTGCGAGGCACTTGGTCGCACAGAATCCGAACGCGCGAATCGTGCTGACCACCTTCAACAAAACCCTCGCATTGACCATGGAGGCGGATCTGCGAACGCTGGATCCGACGATTCCTATCGCGTCGCGGCCCGGTGAGCCCGGCGTCTACGTGGGTGGCTTGGACAAGCTCGCCCAGGCTGTCCTGACACAGGCCGACGACCAGGCCTACGGCGCCGCAGCCGAGATCGTGCTCGGCTCGGACGCGGGCGGTAGGCGCAGACGTCGAACCGGTGACGACCGCGGCTGGTCGGATGCGGTGCGGGCAGCCGACGTCGACTTGGACGCACGCCTGAGGCAAACCGCGTTCCTGGCACCGGAGTATGTCAGTGTGATCCTCGGCAACGAGGTCACCACGGTGGAGCAGTACGCGAAGGCGCCTCGTGCCGGGCGTGGCGTGCGCTTGACGCGGGCTCAGCGAGTCGCCGTGTGGCGCGTCGTCGAGCAGTATCGGAAGCGCAACCGCACCAACGGGTGCCTGAGTTACCCGGAGGTATTGGCGATCGCGGCTGCGCATTTGCGGCTGCGAGCGGAAGCCGACGGCGGATACCTCGCCGATCATGTGATCGTCGATGAAGCCCAGGATCTGCATGCCACCCACTGGCGGCTGTTGCGCGTCCTTGTTCCCGTAGGACGCGACGACTTGTTCATCGCCGAGGACTCCCACCAGCGGATCTACGGTCAGGCGGTCGTGCTGAACCGGCTCGGCATCAACATCCGTGGCCGCTCCAGCAGGCTGACCCTGAACTATCGGACCACCGCGCAGAACCTGCATTTCGCCGTCAGCATTCTCGAAGGCGCGGACTACCGGGACCTGGAGGAAGGTGGGGAGTCCACCGACAGCTACACCTCCGCCCGGCTCGGCCCCGCTCCGCGATTGATCGAATGCGCCTCGGGCGCAGAGCAATTCCGAGTAATCGGCGACGTGATCAAGCAGTGGTTGGACACTGACGGGGTAAGTCCCGGCAGTATCGCGATTCTCACGCGAGGCGGGAACGACCGTGAACTGTTCGTGGCGGAGTTGCGCAAGCGGGGCATCCCGGCGGCCGTGCTGGACAAGGAACCCGCCGCAGGGGACAACGTTCAGGTGCTGACCATGCACCGCGCCAAGGGCATGGAGTTCCGCTGCGTCGTGCTCGCCGGCGTCGACGCCGAGCACGTTCCCGCGAAGATGGCGCTGCGACAGGTTCCGGAGGAGGAGCAGGCCGAAGCCCGCCAGCGGGAACGGTCCCTGTTGTATGTGGCGGCCAGCCGAGCCCGCGATGAGCTGGTTGTCACTTGGTGCGGGACTCGGTCGGAGCTGTTGCGCTGAATTCTCCTACGCGCGCACTGCCCGGTCAGCGTGCCGACAGCAGTGCGCTCAGTTCCCCGGCGTCGGCGAGTTCCAGCGGCACCACCTGGAACCCGTCGGCGGTCAGACCTGTGTCGCGGTCGCGATCCTCGCCCTGTACAACAACGACTTTCGCCTGTGGCCAAGCGATGTCCACCGGCCAGTAGTACTTGCCGATCTCGATGTCCACCTCGGGCTCGGGCACCCCGCGCCCGGCCAGGTCGGCCAGGAGATCGCGCACCGAGTCCGAAACGTTCACCGCTGTCGGCTCCCAGGCCGGCTCGACCGGTTTGTTGGCCCCGACGAGCTCGAGTTGCTCGAAGACCTCCAACGCGCCGCCGCGCGTCAGCTGATCGTGAAACCGTTCGTTGCGATAGGTACGCAGACATCCGTAGCAGGAAGTCTCGACGCCGCAATCGCAGCGCTTCACCCGATCTGCCGCGTGTTTCAGTACCAGTTCCAGCTCACGCGCGATCTGCTTGGCTGCCCCCGCCCCAGCGGGCACGGTGTCGAACAGCGCGATGCTGCGAGCACCGTCTGTACTCCACGAGAGCGTGCCGTCGATGTCCTCACGGCTGATCTCCAACGCCTCCGACGCACCTTCGAGGAGTGCGTAGAGCACCGACAGCCACTTCGATTCGGATTGCTTGTCGTAACCGAAGTCCGAGAAGGTGAATTCGGCGACGTCGGTTTCGTAGTGGTGGGCCAGTGACACGACCTCCGGCCGCCCCTGACAAGGGATGTCGGTGGTGGGATGGTTGTGCTTGGGCACAATTTTCGTGTTGACGTCCGGATCGGCCCAGCCACACCACGGGCACAGCAGGAAGCCACCGCCCGAGCCTTCCCCGATGACCATCATCCTGGCGCGCGTCCCGGCACGCGCGCGCACCTCGACTCCACCGGCGGACCGCCAAGGGAACACTTCCGCGCTCTCTCCGATGGACTGCACGTAGGTGGCGCCGAACCAGTTTCGTTGCGGCATTTCCGAGCGCACGTCCTCCGGGCGACGGTCTGCTACGAAACCGAACTCAGGAAAGACGCATCGCCGTACGCTGCCGAACTCCTGATCGCAGTTGGGGCACAGCGCGCTCACGTCCAGATCGTGACCGGCTTCCAGATGCTTGCATTCTCGGCAGACCCGGTACTTCAGTTCCACCAGTTCACGTTTGGGCAGTTTGTGCAGGCCACGAGAGGTCCACATCTTGCCGCCTGCGACGACTTGGTTGCCGGGCGCATAGTCGTAGATCGCCTGACCGAGGTCACGAGCCAGTTCCAGTTTCGCCCCGACGTCGCTCTCGCAGTGCGCTGTGCGCAGTTCGACCGTGTCGACGGGGAACCCGTATTTCGGCAGCACGTTCTTGTTGGCCAGATAGCCGAGCAACTGCCGCTCTTCGATCGTGCGCAAGGTCTTCTGGAGCTTGGCCCCGAGACCCAGTTTGCCCGCGTCGACGGCCTCGTCGATCAACCCTTTGAACAGGGTGATGTCGTTGGTGATGTCCTGCTCGGCCAATCCCAGCAGCATGCACAGCGTTTCCACCCAGCTGTCGTCGTCGAGACCGACTTCGGCGGCGGCGCTCGGCGGCAAGACCGCGTTCAGCGATTTCCGCACCCGCGGTGGCACCGGGCTGAGGAACCTGCGGACCGCCGCCGCCGCCGATTCGCCACTCGTCTCCGGCTCGAAGAACCGTCCGGCGTGCCGCCACTCGAGGCCGTCGACGTCGTAGCGGTGCCGGAAGTAAGCGGCCAGCGCGATCGAATGCGCGTGCCTTCGTCCGATTCGCGGGTTGTCGATCGGAATCACCGGGATCCGCATTACTCCGGCGATCATGGACTCCGGGTGCTGGAATTTCGACAGGTCGTGCGAGCTTCTCTTGGCGTAGGTCACCACCAGAGCCGCCGATGCCGCCCGGCGACCGGCGCGTCCGGCCCGCTGGACATAGTTGGCGGTCTTGGGCGGCATATTCCGCAGCATCACCGCCTGGAGTTCGCCGACATCGACACCCAGCTCGAAGGTGGTCGAACAAGACAGGACGTTGACCTCTCCCGCGATGAATTCGCGTTGCACGGCGGCCGCCTCGGTGGCTTCCCACTGGGCGGTGTGCTCCTGCGCCGTGAGCGGCACCATCTCCAGCGTGCGGTAGAGCGTGCGGTAGTGGTTGGTGTCCTCATCCACCGACGGGACCTCGTAAGACGACAAGACGCCCTCACACGCGCCCTGCGGGCACAGGTCGCGGATGTTGTGCACGGTCAGTCGGCGGCACACCGTGCACTGGAACCACACGCAGTCCGAGCCGGGGCGCAGCCGCAGCTTCTCCTGTGACAGCTGATAGACGACCCCGGCGCCCTTGTCCTGTTCCAGTTCGAAATAGCCGCCCTTCTCCAGGAAGTCCCAGCAGGCATCGAGCACCCTGTCCGCGGGCGCGGGCGAGCCGAGCGCGGCAAGCACCTTGCGCACGAGCAGAATCCGATTGTTGCTGGTGCCGGGTTTACCACCGGGTCGCCAGCTGATGATGCGCTTGCGACGGTCGGAATCGGCCGAGCGGATTCGGATACGCGCATTGCGGGGTTCGAACAGCGGATGGGTGATGTCGACATCGGGCAGCAGCGTCATCGCGCCCTGCAGCCGCACGGTTTTCACCAGTTCGGCCAGCAGTCCCCAGAATTCGTCGTCGGTGAGGCCCAGCCGGGTGAGGCCGGTCGGAATAGGAATCTTGCGAGAGCGCAGCAAGGAGACTCCCAGCAGTCCCAGGCCTTCGAGGGACTGCCGCTGGTCCATCGACATCAATTCGGCCATCAGCCACGGGTTCACCTCGCGCAGCTTGCTCGAACGGGTCGCGTCTTCGTCGAAGTGCCCGGCGCGTTCGGCGACTGACTTCACATCGGCCGCGAGGTCCTCTATGGACAGCAGTTCACCGGCATTCCGGGGAGCGTGCAGGGCCTCGGTGAGGTAGCGGCGGGTGAGCACACTGCCATACGTGGTGGCCAGGTAAGGGGCAGCGAAGGCGGCGGCCTGTCGCGAGTCGGAGAACATCAACAACTTGCGGCCGCCGCCCACCAGCTCGGCCGCCTCGTCGTCGGCAGCAGGCAAATGCTGATACAGCGCGGTGGTGATCACGGCGGGTGCGGCGTTGGCGTCGGTTCGCAACCTGCGCACGACTTGCCGTGACCGGGCGCCGCATTCGGTGCAGGTGCTCATCACTCGCTGCGGGGACCGATGTTCGCGCACCTGTAGCGCGAGTCCGCCCGGGCACCGCTCGGCGCAGGAGGCGCCACTGAGCACTCCGCATCCCGTGCAGAGAGTCTGTATTCCGGTGCCGGACGACTTCTCTCCGTCCTCGCCCAGCGTGGTCTCGTCCTCGTCGATGATTTCGCCCTGCTGAGCACCGGTCAGCACCAACCATTTCACCGCGGCGTCGCGCTTGGCGGGCCGAAAGAACTGCCGACCGCCCTCGACAGCGGGTTCGCCCGCCAGATGGACGGCTCCGCAGCGCTGGCAGGTACCGAACTCGAACACCGCGCGTCCGGTATCGGGATCGACTTCGTGCCTGCTGAGAAACACCCGCGGCCCACTCTCACCGAAGCTGACGAAGGCGCCTTCGGTCGCGCGGATGAACAGGTGGTATCGGGCCGACAGCACCGGGTTCCCGCCGGAGTCGAAGACCTTGGAGCCGAGCGCGACAAGCGCCTCGAGCTTGCGCGCCCCCAGTTCGTCACCGGGCCAAAGTTTTTCGGCCAGCGTGTCGACCGCGACCGGGCCCGCGTGCGCGTAGGCCTTGAGGTCCGCGATGCGCCTTTCGGCGTGCAGCGCGTCGGCGACGTCACCGGATGAGACGTGCTCTCCGATGTCGCTGAGATCGGCATCCGGCTGCGCGAGCCGCAAGAGGTCGCCGTCGGCGACGGTCCACGTCGGCTCGGCACGCCTGCGCATGCGGGTCGCGGTCACCAAGTCCTGGCGGTCCGGGTCGTCGGCGACGAACTCGAACTCGGCATCGAAGAGTTTGTGGGCGAAGGCAGTCGCTTCCACGCCCTGCCGGTCCTCGGTGCTGCCGGACAGCGACGCGGATGTGGCGATACACCGCAGCGGCCGGTCACCGGCGACGCGGTCACGCAGCCTCCGCAGCAGTAGCGCCACCTCGCACCCCTGCGCGCCGTCGTAGACGTGCGCCTCGTCCAGCACGACGAAGCGCCAGGTGTCCGCATGCGCCCCGTCGAACAGTTCCAAGTCACGCGGGCGCAGCAGCAGGTACTCGAGCATCGCGTAGTTGGTGAGCAGGATATGCGGCGGGGCCGCCCACATTTCCTCCCGGCTGAGCAGCTCGTTCGGCAGCCGCTCGACCCCGGGATGCATGCCGCGGAACGAGGAATCGGCATCCGCACGGCGCTGCCGGGTCTCACCGGTGTACCGGCCGAAGGTGATGTCGGGCGTGTCGGCGAGCAGTTCGCGCAATCGCTTCAGCTGGTCGTTGGCCAGCGCGTTCATCGGATACAGCAGCAGCGCACGCACCCCTGGCCCCAGGGTGCCCGCGGCCTTCTCCGCGATCAGCTCGTTGAGGATCGGCAGTAGGAAGCTCTCGGTCTTGCCGGATCCGGTGCCCGTGCTGACCACGAGGTTGCGGCCCGCCACGATCTTGCGGAGCGCGGTTTCCTGGTGCCGGTACAGCGGGCGGTCCAGTTGCATGGTCGTGCCGAATTCGACGAAGTCCGGGTGCAGCACTCCTTCCCGGATCAATTCGCGCAGCGAGGCTCCCGGCGCGTACGGCGGCGTCAGTTCCAGCAGCGGCCCCTTGGTGAGCAGCGTGGTGCCGTCCACCTCGCGGTCGAAAGCCACGGCCAATCCCGGATCGCGGGGCGCCAGCAGGGTTTTCAGGTACCGCTTGTAGCTCTCCTCGATGGCAGCACTTGCCGCCAACGGATCCAGCCGGTCTGTCACAGCGGTTCTCCGATCAGATCAGGGTGCAAGTCGTGGCAGGCGAGGGCATCGGCGACGAGAACGTCCGCGGCGACCATGCCGGGACACAATTCCGCGAGCCTTGCCCAAGCCACTCGGGTGGCGTCCGAAATCGGCGAGCTGGGGATCCGGCCGCGCGCGGTCAGCCGTGCGACCGCCGCGAGGAGCAGCGACTGCATGGACATCAGCATCCACGGCAGCGCGGTGGTGTCGACACCGGACAGCTGCTCGTTGCGGGCAGCGACCTGGTCGTAGACCAACCGCGACGCGCGCCGAAGCGTTCTCAGCAAAGCGGCGGAGCCGGTGGTCAATTCGTGCCGCGCCGGATCGCGCTGCCAGGTGTGGCGCTGGGCGAATGCCTCGAACATCGCCGAGGTACGCGTATCGGTGTCCAACAGGGCGCCGGGCACGATCTCGCATGCCGAACGCAGCATCCGCACCCGCTCCGAGGTCATGGCGTGCAGTTGCACAGCCGATGCGTCGAAGATGCCCTCGCGCAGATCTCCGGCCTTGCCGGACAACAGCTCTCGCAGCCGTTGGCCGCCGAGGCCGGACAGTCGACCCGCGAGTTCCTGATAGGCGGGCGACTCCGGGGTCCGCGCCACAACGGCCAGGTCCGCGAGATCCACCAGGCACCCGATCCACGGGTTGGTCGGGACCGTGTCGCGAAAGACAGACGAGAAGTCCCGCTCCATCAGCCCAGTCGAGATCAGCAACGCGGGGTGCGCATGTTGCGGAATCATGCTGTCCGCCAAGGTTTCCAGTGCCGATCGCGCGTCGTCGGCCAGTGCCCGGTGCAGTGCCGTCCGGATCGGCTCGGCGGCGGGCTTGTCGGCGAGCACCGCCCAGATCTCGGGCAGTGCCGCGCTCCCGGCGGGGGCCGGGCCATGCCCGGCGAGAAACCTCGACAGTTCCGTACGACGATCGTGCTCGTCTGCTACCCAGCCGGGCTGGTCGACGTGCAGGGCGTCGTCCCCTGGTCGCTCGGGCGCGGCAGTCACCGACCACGGGTCGTCGACGAAGACCTGCACGGTCAACGGCCCCGCCGCGATCAACTCATAGGGCAGCTGCGCCCGGCCGTTCTCGATCGCCAGATGCTGCGGCGCTCGCCACGGTGCGGTGTCCGCCCACACCAACGCCGCGAGATCGGTCCCGTTGGCACCGTCGAATACCAGGTGATCGCCCTCGACTCGCGCACCCGCGCACAGCAGCGGTGGCCGAATCCGGGCGACCGCCACCTCGTGTGTCGCATCATCGGCGGTATCGATGCGGGCCAGCATCGTCGCGACGCCGACCTTCCGCACGGTGTCGAGGAAGGCACGAGTCGGCACCCGAAACACGTTCCCCCGGTGCACTTCCGGCGTCTCGATCTGTACCACGGTCCCCGACCGGTTGGTGAGCGCGACATCCACCCGCACGTCTCCTGGCACCCGCACGGAGACCGTCGCGAACTCGGCGACTTGGTCGGTGGTCAGCAGCGCCGGAGAGCTGCGCCACTGTGGGGTGGCTCCGATCCCGTCCACCCGAATCTCGATGTGCGCGGGGCGAAGCAGCAGCCGTTCGGTCCGCCCTGCCGAGGCGAGCCGAATCTCCATTTCGCTGGTAGCGCTGTTGAATTCGACGCGGGAACGGTCGACGGTCAACGGATCGACCGCGGCCAACTCGAGCACACAGGGCGCGAGTCCCCCGTCGCTCGGCACCCGGAATTCGCTGTCGCAGCGGACCGTAAGCCCCTCGGCCAAGAACAGCGAATGCCGCAGATCCGAACCCAGCGGACCGCTGATCACCACATCGAACCGGCCGAGCAGACCAGGTTCGGCGCCGTCGAACGGATCGAGTTCAGCGGGCTCCGACCCCGATTCCCATTCATCGTCGGTCAGCCAATCCACGGTGCCGCTGCGCCGGGTCCGCACCCGCCACACGGTGGGCTCGGCACTGGCGGGCAGGACGACACTCGGACGTTCGGCGTAGACGGACAGACCGGAGCGCGTGGTGACCCCTTCCACCGGCTCCGCCAAATCGAGGACGGCCGCACCCAGCGCCCGTACTTGCCGCACCGGACCGGACTTGGCGCCTCGCCGCCATCGGACGTTGTCGACGGCAGTGAGGTCGTACTCCCGCGCCCGCCAGTCCCGCCAGCCGACAGGCACGGACTCCCGCGCCATCCGCACCGGTGCGCCGTCGTAGGCGTTCACCAGTTCGGCGTCGTGCGGGCACACCGCGATCACGCCGGCGCGCGGCAGCGCCGCGTGCCGGGACAATAGCTTTCCTCGGTCGTCGAACAGCAGCAGCGGGTCGTCGGTGTCCACCAGAGAGAGACGATGCGCGATGCCGGAAGCCGAGTGGTTCAGCATGATCCGACGCACCGGTCGCGGCACCACCACCGGCGTCACCGGCTGCACTTCACCGTCGAGCGCCCCCCAGGCCCGTTCCGCGTACACCCGTCGGGCATCGCCGTCGAAAGACACCAGCCACGGCGTCTCCGCCCCGATCGCCGGGTAGGGGATCTCGACGACGATCTGCTCATCGAGTCGCGAGTAGGCGACGGCCGGCTGCTGGATGTGAGCCGCCGTATTCGACCGACTTGGCTCAGCCGTGAGCGGACGCTCCTGCAATCTGTCGATCAGCGCGTCGAGCAACAGATTCGGCAGACCCGTCGTCGCGGTGCCGAGATCGAGATCGTTGGCCGCTTCGGGATGCTCGCGGAAGTACTCGGCGAATTCGATGATCCGGTCGACGATGTCGACAGCGACTTCCCCGCCCAAGCGCAGGAAGTTTCGCACCGGCACGTCGAGTTGATTCAACCGGTAGCCCATTCCGGGTTCGGTCAGCCATTCGAACACCGCCGCGCCGCGCGGTGGCCGCCCGTGCGCTATGTGCTGTTCGATCACGTCGACCAGATCGCCCAGACAGTGCACCGGCATACCCGCGTGCACCGCCATCACCTGCACATACTGGTTGCCGAGCTCCTCGAACCTGCGTAGCCCGAATTTGCGCAGCAGATCACCGAACTTGCCGCGCAACAGATTCTCGAAGTCCAGGTCCCGCGGCAGGTCGAGTTCTTCCCAAAAACTGTCCCAGTACCGGTTGCGGTCGTATGCGACGCCGGCGTGACCGATCAGGGTCGTCAACGTCAGCGCGGGAAACTTGGCGACGATCCACTCCGCGCCTTGGGCGCGACGGCGGTTGTGAATCAACCACTCGAACAGTTCCCGCGCGCGCTCGATGTCGTCGGAATCGAGATTGAGTTCCACGAACAGCGAAACCCGCCGCAGTTGTTCGGCGCGGACGAATTCCTCGTCTCGCGCCCGCTGCAACATGAACGACTCTGTCATCGCCGCGGACCCCCTCACTTACACCTCACCGCGCCGAGCCGGTCGCGATTGCTCGAAACGCCTGCTTATCTTCGCATCAAGGAGTTCGCCCGGCACCGGACCCGTCCGCGGATGCTCCCCTTCCGTGTCGTCCGGAGGCGCGAAAACGCTACCGCACGGTTGTAACGGTCATCCACGAAACTGGACATCGGTTGTCCGGACGCACCCAGTAGGCTCAGCCGGAAACCGGAGTTGTCGCGGTGGCGGGGAAGGTGACCGGGTGCGCGAATCGTTGATACGGCAGATGGGCGAGCTGCTGCTCGCCGAGCCGGGCCAATCCGCAAGAGAGCTCACGGCGGCCATCGACCAGCCTGGGGTGACGAAAACCCAAGTCAACAGCCTTTTGCACGGTCGACCGGATGTCTTCGAGAAGACCGACGACACACCGCCTCTGTGGTCGGTCCGCGAAGACGCGCTGACGAAGAGCATGCCCTCGACCGCGAGTCGCGCGACTGCTCCAGCAGGCAACGCCACCTTCGGCTCCCAGGGCGCCGGTCCCGCATTGCGCGCTTGGCAACAGCGGGCACTGACAGCTTGGTGCGACAACGATCATCGAGGCATCGTCGAAGCGGTGGACGGCGCGGGCAAAACCGTCCTCGGCGCCGCCGCGGCAGCCGAAGCCGTCGCCGCCGGACGACAGGTGATCGTGGTCGTACCGGGCCCCGACCAACAACAACAATGGATCGAGGCCTTGCGCGCCGTTCTGCCGTCGAGCCGGATCGGCGGCTTGGGCAGTGCGGCGGCCCACTCGCTTCCCTCGGACGGCGACGTCACGGTCTACACCGCTTACGCCGCGATACAGATCCGCTTGCTGGACAACCGCGCTCCCACCAACCCGACCGTCCTAATCATCGACGATGTGCACGGCTACAGCGCGGGCCTCTATGCCAAGGCCCTGCTCCCCGGCTTCGCCTGGCGGCTGGGGCTCACCGCGGCCCTGGCTCGTTCCGACAATCTGGTCACCGAGCAACTGGTCCCCTACTTCTCGACCGTCATCCCTGGCTGCGACTACCCGCACGCGGTCGAGGAGAGTCTGCTGCCGCGCGTGCGGCTCGTCCGCGTCCCGGTCCGGCTGACCGAACAGGAGGCCCATGCCCTGCGTCTCGCCGAAGACCGCGCGCAACAGGCGCTCGACACCCTGATCGCCAAGTATTCCGCGCCCGACACCCCAGCCGGGGCCGAGTCCTTCGCACGTTCGGAGGTCGGCGAGCGGGGCCCTGGCGCCGTGTTCGCGAAGCGTTATCTCGATGCGGCTGGCAAACGCACCGAGGTTCTCACCGAGTGCGCAGCCAAACAGTCGCTGCTACGGCAACTTCCGGTTGCCGCTCTAGCCCGCACGCAGTCGATCTTTTTCACCGATCGAGCGACCTGCGCCAGCCGGATCGTGCAACTGCTGAGCTTGGCGGGCCTCGAGGTGGCGCGCACTGGCGAGGAGCTCAGCACGGCGCGCCGCGAAGAGATCGCGCGGCGGCTGCGCGAGCGGACCTTGCACGCGGTGGTCGAGCACCGCAACGTCGACGCGGCGCTCACCGTTCCACATGCCGGCATGGCGATGATCCTGGCCACCGAGCTGACCGAGCGACAGCTGGTGCAGCGGCTGGGCCGCATTGTCCGGCCCGAAGCGGATCGGCCCCCGGTGGTCGTGGTGACCTATGTGGAGGGAACCTCGGAAGATTCGGGTGTCGGCGAAACCGCCCTCACCACGCTCGGGCAGATCTCCGAGGAAGTGGTCACCACCGACGCCGCAGAGCTGCCGGCATTGCTGACCCGGTGGCTCGCCGAGCCGGGACAGCCCGCGGCCGAGGCCGAGCAGGTGGGCCGGGCGGAACGAACGCCTGATCGGGCGACGCCCGGTCGACCGACAGTCGCCGACCAGGTCGCACGGACCGAACGGCCCATCGAACCGAGAACGCCGATCAACCGGCCCGAGCAGAAAGAACCGACATCCGACGTGATGACCGAACTAGTCACCGAACTCACCGCGCAGGGCGGTGTCGCCACCGCCGACGAACTCGGTGATCTCATCGGCCTCACCGACCCGGAGGAGATGTTCGCCGCCGTCGTGGCGGCGGCCGAGAGCGACCGCCTGGACTACCGCCCGATCGAAGAAGGATCCGACGAACTGATCCTGCTGTCCAGCGCGGCGGGCGGCACTCCCGAGCAGCGCCGAACGGCCTTGGCGGCGCTCACAGCATGGGCGGCGCACAGCGTCGACCCGATCGACGAATTCCACCGTTTGGTTCGCGATTTGGGCCCGGTCCGGGTGCCACGCCATCGGCTCATCGGCGTCGCGGCCTTCGTGCGCGGCGTGGCACCGGCCGGGCTGCTATGACCGAGCCGTGACGATGTCGCCGGCCAGCGTCCTGGCCAACGGCAGCACCAACGCCAGCGCCGCGATCGCGTGGTCGGTGAGGTCGGCCTGACCGATCGCACCGAGCACACTGCGCATCAACCGCTTCCGGTCCTCCCACCCGACCTGTGCGGCGTAGAAGGCCATGATCTCGGCGAGTTCCCGCACGGGCACCTCTTCGACGGTGCGCGGACCGAGGGTGCGCCAGTCCGACAGTGGCTGCCCCGGAATCCGGTAGGTCAGCGACGACGGATCACCCAACTCCAGCGGATCGTCGACGATCAGTTCACCGCGCCGCACCGCCTCGGTCAGCAGGCGATCGACGACCTCGGGCAGGTCCTCGAAGTCCGACGGCCCGCTGGCCCGCAGATATGCCGCCAGCACGCGCGCACCGGACACCGGACCTTCCGTCGTGACAATGCGCCTCAGGTGCTTCGCCACAGTGCGCGCCGGCACGACGTCCGGCTCCGGCAGCGGCTCGGTGAACATCCGATACGGCCTGACCGTCCGCGCCGCTCGCTCATCGGGTGCGTCACCGTCCGGCTCGGACGCCGGCGCCTGGAGGGGGACATCGACCGAAGGCGGCTCAGGATGCGTCCGCACCGAAACATCCTGCGCCGGTGGGGTATCGATCTCGATAAGCTCGGACGACAGCTCATCGGCCGCGGACGGATCGTCCCGCGCAACCACACCGCCGCGCACCTGGTCGGCGCCGAAACCACTACCCGATGCCGCGTGGACGGGCGAAGGCTGCGCATTCGGCCGGACACCATCGTGTTCGGCAGCCGTCTCCTCGGCGATCGGCTGTAACCCCAGTTCCTCGAACATCTTCCACAGAGGCGTCAGCGCCTCAGCGGGATCGCGGAGGAACTGCGACTGCCGGATACGGACGAACGGCCACCCACACCGCTGCAGATCCCGCTGCCGCGCCAGATCGGCTTCGAACGCTTCGGGCCCATCCCAGCGGTCGCCGTCGCATTGAATGGCCACGCGCGCCTGCGCGCCCGTGACCACCATGTCGATGTCGTAACCGGTCGCGTCGTAGTGGGCGGCGACCTGGTAGCCGCGGTCCACGATTCGGTTGAACACCTGCTGTTCGAACAGCGACTCGAATGGTGCGACGACTCGATCTTCGGGCACCGATCCCGCCCGCTCGGACTCGTGGCCGACGGTCTGCTGCTGCGCGTCGAGGCAGTAATCCAGCAGCCGATAACGCATGTCGGACGGGTTGGTCAGCTCCTCGAGCGTGACCGAGTGGAACACCCAGAGCTGGTCTCGCGCACGCGAAACCGCGACGTTGTAACGCTGCACGATCTCGTCACGGGTCTGTGCGACGAGCCGGGTTTCCGGCCCGCGCGCCTTGACCATCGACAGGAAGATCACATCCCGTTCGGCGCCCTGGAAGTCGGCGGCGTCACCGCAACGCAGCTGGCGGCGCGCAAGCTCCTCCGGCTGGAATCGCAGCAGCAGCTTGTCCCAGATCACTTTCGCCTGTGCCGCGCCGAGCAGCGAGATGACGCCGAAGGTCTTGCCCTCGTAATCGGGATCGTCCATGCACCGGGCGATCTGCTCGACGATCCGATTGGCTTCGTTCTCGTTCGTGTTGTTGGGTTTGCTGACACCGTCGGCGACGTGCACGGTCCGGATCGGCGGCAATCGGTCGGCTCCGAACAACCGCACCGGAATGAGCCGCACGTTCTGCGGCTCGTAGGCGATTCTGTTGGAGAAACCGATGATCTCGGGCACGCAGCGCCGATGTTCGACCAATGTCAGCCGAGCGGGGAAGCGCATCGTAGCCTCGTCGAAGAGGCTGCGTTTGGGTTCCTGCCAGGAGGCCCGGAACTTGTCGTCGAACAGGTATTGAGTGGCAAGACCCGCGAGCTCGTTCTGGTCCACGCCGACACCGGAAGGCGAGACCTGTTTGTCGTCGCCGATCACCACGATGCGCGGCGCGAGGTACTGCAGGAACACCGACTCGAGCCCGGCCTGGGAGGCCTCGTCGACGACCACCACATCGAACATGTCCTGCTCGATATCGAGCTGTTCGACCACCCGGTAGATCGGCATGATCCACACCGGCACCGCCGACCGGCACCGCGCCAACGTCTGCTTGATGTCGGCCTGACGCCGACCAGCGTGTATCCCCTTGCCTTTGCCCAGTTTCCGCACCAGCTGCACGTACTGGCGCAGGTCGGCGCGCGAGGTATTGGTGAGCCGCCCCGGACCCACAGCACGATCCCACGCCCGCGTGACCGCCAGTGTGGTCGCTTCCGAACGCAGACCGTCTTCGATCGAGTCCAGCTCGTCGAACAGCTCGTTGACCTGCTCGTCGGACCGCTCGTCGAGCCACGTCCCTACGGCGGCCCACCCCCATGCGGCGGGCAGAGCGGCCAACCGCTCCTCCCACTCGGAATCGCTCGCGGTCTCGTGGATCGCGGTGCGTAGCAGCGGGATCTCGGCTACCCGCACCGCCAAACCATCGCGGCGCCGGAGCTTCTCGCGCAATACCTGCAATTCGGCGAGCCGATTGTGAGCGAGGTGGTAGGCGCGTGCCTCCCCTTGTTCGATCGCGCTGTACAGGTCCTGCACGTTCACGGTGGCGCGCGGGTCGTTGCACAGCGCCGCCAGTCGATCGCGAAGGTGGTCGATCGGCTCCTGCGCGGCTCTCAACTCCTCGCGGGAGGTGACCGCGTCGAAAGCCCGCACCATCCGGTGCACCGATTCCGCATCGGCCCAGTCCGGCTCTTGCAGGCCGTGTTCGCGCAGCCTCCGACCGGAGTCCTGAAGAACCGCTCCGAAACTCATCACCGTCTGCAGACGCGCTTGCCGTTCGCGATGCCAGGCCAGCCGCCCACTCGGGGTGCCGCCCTGCAGCGGCTGGGTGATGCCGCTCCACACCGCGTCGAGCTGGTTCAGCAGCCGCCCAGCCTGCTCGTAGTGCCGAAACTTCTCCAGCTGATCGGTGGTCGTCGGGACACGGCCGTCGACACGGACCCGATCGAAGAGCGGTTTGGCGTCCTTGATCTCCTTCGCGGTGGCGAAACCGATCTTCGGCGATCCGTCGGCCTGGGTTTTGATCTCACCCTTCTTTGCGATCCGCGCCTGCAACGCCTCCGCCAACGACACCAACGCCCCCAGATCACCGCCGTCCACGGTGACTTCACTGATGCCCATGGCGGCAACGGCTGTCTCGACGTGCACGAGCAGTTCCTTGATCCGCTCGGCCCGCGCCTGCCATTCCGTCGACTGCCCGGCGCGGAAGTCGAAAACCGCTGTTCTGATCCAGGTTTCGCGGTGCTCGGCGAGATCCTCCCCCGCGCGATCCTGGCTTTGCACGAGCTCGCGCAGTTCGGCTCGGGCGGCCGGCGCGAGCTCGCTGATCCGCCGCGCCCACGCGGTCTGCTCGGCCTGCTGGTAATCGCGGTACCGTTCGGCCGCCGCCGCGCGGCGCGCGAGCCACTGCTCGACCTGCACCGGTGGCGGCAGCTCCGCGGTGGTGATCACACCGGGTACCGAGGCTTCCGGATCGTGGAGAGTGTCGTCGAGCAGCAGGGACCGCCACTGCGCGAATTCTTCCGCCGTCACCGGCAGCGCTTCATCGACCCTCGGCGTCGCCAGCCCTTCGATCCAGCCGAGCCGCTCGCGGTCGGCGCGGTGACGCGACACGATCTCGGTGAGCGTGCCCTGATACCCCGCGATGTCGAAGTGCCGGACCTCGCTCTCCCTGGCGAGCTTCAGCCGCCGCATGATGTCGGCGCGCTGCTGCCGAAGGTCAGTGATCCGCCGCTGCGCCGCGCTGATCTGCCGAGCCGATCGCGTGGGGTCGTGCTCGGCGGCCGCTTCGGAGATCCGCTCGACCGCGACCTCAAGATCGGCGAACGAATCCCGAGAGGTGCCGACCACCGCCACCGACAGCGGTTTGATCGCGTCGGGCAGCTTGCCGCGCACTTCTTCGAGCGCTCGATCGGTATGCGCGGTGACCAGCACTCGCTTGCCCTGCGCCAGCAGATGCGCGATCAACGCCGCCGCGGTGTGGGTCTTGCCCGTGCCCGGCGGGCCTTGGACGATCGTGTGGGCGCTCGTGTCGACGTGGTCCAGAATGCGCAGCTGAACCTCGTTGAGCGGCATCGGGAGAAAGCTGTCGGTTCCGTCGCGGACAATCGCGCCCTCGTCGCTGGGCTTGTCCCGCTGCGGCTCGTAGTCCGGATCCACCAGATTCCGGATGCCTTCGGGCACTTCGCCCTGTTCACGAATGCGCTGCGCGATCGACGTGAGCACGCGCACCAGCCCGCGCTTGCCACGGGGGCGCAGAATCAACGCGGGCGCGTAGGACGCCGTCGGTTCGGCCCCGGCGGGCGCCACGGTCATCTCGTCGACGTAGGCGGCGCCCGGATCGATGCAGTTGATCACCCGGCGCACCAGACCGCCCACAGCAGGCCGATCGAACGGGTCGACGCTCTCGCGGCGTGCGAAATCCTCGGCGTCGCTCAGCAGTGTGGGCGCACTGAGTTGGCTGTTCTCCAGGAAATCCATCAGCTCGACGGTCAACCCCGTTCCGCCGGCCTCGATGGTCACCGACAGATCGCCGGAGTCGGTGTCGAACTCGATCTTCACCGGGATCGTCAGCACGTGCCTGCGCACCCGGCGCGCGGACGGCTTCCAGCTCAGGCATCCGAGCCCGAGCACCGCCTCGGTCGTCTCCGACGCCACGCTCAACTGCGTGTAGACATCGTAGAGATCGCGATAGAGCCGGTGCGCCAGCAGATCCCGGCGGGTCTTCGCCGCCCAGGGCCGCCACTGCGCCAACCACAGCTCGAATCGTTCGACGACCTCCGGATGGTCGGAGAGTTGCAACACCCCCTCGGTCCCCGGCCTGGTCTCGCGCAACTCGGGTTCGTTCTCGGGGTCGTCGAGACGCCCTGGCGAAAGCCAGGCACGCACCTCCTGGTCGTTCAACTCGACGACTGGCTCGAGCCGCACCTTGCGCACCACGAGAAAAGGCAAACCCAGAGCATCCGGCTCGTACCGCACCACCGGATGGATCGGAAGATCCGAAAGCCAGATCACCGTACCGAGATCAGCGACATCCGGAATCCGCTGCACACCGATGTCCTGTACCCGCGCCAGGTACTTGAACAACCGCTCGCCGCGGTCTGCCAGAGCTGCGTCCCTGCCCGTCACTTCACATCCTCCAACAACCGCTGAGCAACCTCGGAACGCTATCGCTCTGGAAATTCGCGGCGCTACAGGGTGCCCACTTTCCCGCGCACCGGCTCGGCGATCCGATCACCGCGCACCGGCCCTGATCTGAGCGATCATCTCCGACAGCTGCACCACCCGCGCATCGCTCTCCCCGTGCCAGGACGCCAGCTGCGCGTGCAATTTCCGCAGTCGCGTCAGTGCGGCCCGCACCTGACCGATGTGCACCTGGCTGATGGCCAGCTGCCGCTGGCAGTACATGACCTGGTCGTCGTAGGGCCCGCGCTCCGCGGTGAGGTCATCGATCAGGTCGCTGTAGAGCGTGACGGCCTGGGCATGGTCACCGGATTCAAGACACAGGTCGGCCAGCCGAACCCGCGCGTCGACGACGTCCACATCGCGGGCGCCGAGCTGTGACACGGCAACGCCGAGAGAGTCTTTCAGCCCTCCGATGGCAGGCACGTAACGGGACTCGTCGGCGAGGTCGCGGGCGCGGCGGACCGCCCGATCGAGATCACCGCGGGTGAAATCGGGCACGGGAGCCGCATCGCCGGCGTCGGACCGCCGCTGGGGCGCCGCGGTCCATAACCCGGCGGACGCGCCGACGGCCGCCGCGTACAGCCGCGCGGGGCTCATCGGATCGGGACGTTCTATCAGACTGTCGAGCGCTCCGGCATACCGCATCAGCACCCCGTGCACGGTCGCCGCGTCCGCTGGACGATCGACCGGCTCCTTGGCGAGCATGCTCGCCACCAGCAGCGACAATTCCTCGGGCACATCGTCGCGTTCCAGCTCGAGCATCGGTGGCGCCGTGTTGATCTGGTTGAGCATCGTGTCGAACTCCGAGGACCCGAGCATGACGCGGATGCCGGTGAGCAGTTCGTGCATCACCAGGCCCAGCGAATACAAATCGGTCTGCGGCACCACCGAGCTGCCCCGAACCTGTTCGGGCGCCATGTATTCCGGCGTTCCGATGCCCGATCCGGTTCTGGTGAGCCGTGTTTGATCAGCATTGAGCGCGACGGCGATGCCGAAATCGAGCACACGAACCGTCCCGTCGGCGCAGAGCATGAGGTTCGACGGTTTCAAATCACGGTGGAAGATGCTGTGCCCGTGAGCTTCCGCGAGGACGGCCGCGGTCTGCGCGGCGATTCCGGCGACGGCCCCCAGCGGCAGCCTGCCACGGGCGGACAGGATGTTGTCGAGGGTGACTCCGTCGACGTATTCCATGATGAGGAACGGCTGCTCGGGCGGCCCCGGGTCGATGCCCGCGTCGAACACACTGGCCATACCGGGATGACTCATCCGCGCCATCAGTTCGGCTTCCCGCACGAATCGGCGTTCCCATTCGTCGTTCTCGGCCAGATGCGGATGGATGACCTTGATGGCGACCTGACGCTTGAGCGTGCGGTCGAAGCCACGGAACACCCGCCCCATGCCACCACGACCGATGACCTCGATCAGCTCGTAACGCTCGGCGACGATCCACGGCGCCGCGTCATCGGCCATGCGACTCACCCGCGCCGCCCGCATCGTCCGCGATCCGAAGCGTTCCCGACGTGAGCCCGGACAGGCCGTCTCGGACGATTCGTTCGACAGCCAGACGTTGAACGCGCCACGCCGTCTCGATCTCCATCAGCCGCGCGATCGCCGCGCCGACCTTCTGCTGTTCAACGATCGGCACCCGGGGAAAGGCGACCGCGAACAGGTCGATCGGTCGTCCGCCCGCGGCGTCCGCGGCCGCGCGCACGACGCCGGACAAGAAGTGCGCGTCGATGACGCTCGGCTTGACTCGTAGCACCACGACTCCGGGCGCGAGCAGCGCCGCGTCCGTGCGCACCGACACCACCGCATGACTCCCGCCGGACACGACCACCACGTCTCCCGGCTGTCCGAACACCGCACCGGGCGTACCTGGATCCCCAGTCTTGGACGGTTCCCTGCCGAGCCGAATGTCCTTGGCGGTCAGCATCGAGACTCCGCTCGCGCTCGCCACCAGGGTCGGCGGCGACTCCAGCACGGTCAACGCCCCGGCCTCGGCGAGCTCGCCGATCGACACCGTCGCACGCGGGCCGCCACCCGCGACGAGCTCAGGCAGGACCGGCGAACGGAACGCGGCGACGGCGGTCCGCAAGGCGGCGTAGTTCGCGACATCAGGTGCGAGCCCACTGTCGGCGACTGGCTCGGCCGGCGCCGCGGCCACGTCATCCTCCACGAGCGCCACCTCCCCACCTGTCCTTCTCGGATGCGCTAACGGTAGCAGCGTGATCGCCGCATCGCGGGGCGGACCATCCGCTCACGTGAATACAAAAGAGCCTCCATTACCTATCAATTGACATAGTTTTCAGCACTTCTTACACTCCGGTGAGACCAACTACGAAACATCCAGCCCCCGGACCAAACATGCGAAACTTCGAATGATTTTCCATTCGTACTAAGTTGGATCTTCCCTGCATCGACCCACCAGGAGCACCCCTGATGACCCATGCCGCCGAGCCACGCGAGCTCAATGTCGCCCCCGGCTCGATCGTCGTAGTCCGAGACGAGGAATGGCTGGTCACCTCCGCGGAGCAGGGTTCCGACGGCTGGCTGCTGCGGGTGCGCGGCCTATCCGAGCTGGTCGCCGACACCACCGCGACCTTCTACGCCAGCCTCGATCGCATCGAGGTGCTCGACCCGGCCAAGGCCCAGGTGGTCCCCGACGGTTCTTCCGGCTACCGCGACTCCCGCTTGTGGCTCGAAGCCCTGCTGCGCAAGACCCCTTTCCCCTACGGCGACCAGACGGTCACCGTCTCGACCCACATGCTCGCCGATTCTCTCGGCTACCAGCGGGCCGCTGTCGCCAAAGCCCTTGACCCCAAGCACATCCGCCCTCGCATTCTGCTCGCGGACGCCGTCGGCCTCGGCAAAACCCTCGAGATCGGCATGATCTTGTCGGAGCTGGTGCGCCGGGGCCGGGGCGAACGCATTCTCATCGTCACCCCGAAGCATGTGCTCGAGCAGATGCAACACGAACTGTGGTGCCGTTTCGCGCTGCCGTTCGTCCGCCTCGACTCGGCGGGCATCCAGAAGGTGCGCCAGAAGCTCCCCGCCACCCGCAACCCCTTCACCTACTACAAGCGCGCGATCATCTCGATCGACACGCTCAAAAGCCCCCGCTACAAGGCGCATCTGGAACGCCAGCACTGGGACGCGGTGGTGATCGACGAGTCGCACAACCTCACCAACGTCGGCACCCAGAACAACGAGCTGGCCCGGCTGCTCGCCCCCAACACCGAGGCCCTGATCCTCGCGTCGGCCACCCCGCACAACGGCCGCGAGGAATCCTTCGCCGAACTCCTGCGCCTGCTCGACCCCACCGCGGTCGCCGCCGACGGCTCCTTCACCAAGGAGGATGTGCAGAACCTGCTGATCCGCAGGCACCGCCATCACGACGAGGTCGCCGCGGAGGTCGGCAGCGACTGGGCCGAACGCGCCGAGCCGGTGCACCGCCTCGTGCAGCCCTCCGACGCCGAAGACGCTGTCGCCCGCGAACTCTCGCAGGTCTGGCTGCACCCGGAATCCGGCGCATCCCCGTATTCCGGCGAAACCAAGGCCCTGTTCCCGTGGACCCTGGCCAAGGCGTTCCTCTCCTCCCCTGCCGCGCTGCGCGAGTCGATCAACCAGCGCCGCGACAAACTCCGCGCAGGCACCCCCGAGCAGCGCGCCGAACTGGCCGCGCTGAACACCCTCAGCGATCTCAACGACAAGGCGTTCACCGAGTCGGCGGGCAAGCAGGCCGTCCTGGTCTCGCGCCTGCGCGAGATCGGTGTCGGCCCCAAGTCGTCGATGCGGGCGGTCGTCTTCGCCGAACGTGTCGCCACGTTGAAGTGGCTCACCGATCTGCTGCCCGCCGCGCTCGGCTTGCGGCCGGAGAACGTCGCCATGCTGCACGGCGGCCTGTCGGACAAAGAGCAGCAGGAGATCGTCGACAGCTTCAAACTCGAGACGTCCCCGATCCGGGTCCTTGTCACCGGCGATGTCGCCTCCGAGGGCGTGAACCTGCATGCCCAGTGCCACCACCTGATCCACTACGACATCCCGTGGTCGCTGATCCGCATCGAACAGCGCAACGGCCGAGTGGACCGCTACGGCCAGAAGTTCCCGCCGGTGATCTCCTCCCTCATCCTGGAGCCCTCGGATCCCGAATTCTCCGGCGACCTTCGCGTGCTCTCCCGCTTGCTCGAACGCGAGAACCAGGCGCATTCCACCCTCGGTGACGTCGCCTCGCTGATGGGCAAACACAGTGTGGGCGAAGAGGAATCGGCGATCCGCGACGTCCTCGCCCGCAAGACCGACCTCGACGATCAGGTCAGGACGGTCGAAGACGTCTTGGAAGGCGACGATTTCGACTCCTTCTTCGCCTCGCTCGACAACGACGACACCCCCGTGCTCCCCGAGCTGCCCCGCCAAAGCCTCTACACCGACGACATCGGCTTCCTCGACGAAGCCCTGCGCGCCGCCTACCACGACATCCCCCACGCGCCCCCCGCCAACGGCGGTGTCGGCTGGACCGTCCACACCAATCACGGCATCGCCGAACTGGTCCCACCTCGCGACCTCCGCCAGCGCTTGGCCCATCTGCCGCAGAGCTACCGCGAGAAGGGCCGCATCGACACCCACCTCAAGCTCGCGACCTCCCGCCAGGTCGGCGACGCCCAGCTCCGCGCCGCCCGCCAGGGCAAAGGCGTCAACAACACCACGTGGCCCGAAGCCCACTTCCTCGGCCCACTGCACCCCGTCCTCGACTGGGCCAGCGACCGCGCCCTGTCCGCGCTGGGCCGCAACCAGATCTTCGCCATTCGCGGCGACGTCGAGTCGGTCACCGTCCTGCTGATGGGCACCTTGATGAACCGCCGCGGCCAGCTCGTGTCCCGGGTGTTCTCCACCGTCGAGTTCCCCGACAGCGAACGCCCCACACTCGCCTTCTCGACCCCGCTGGAAAACCTCGACTTCCTGCTCACCGACACCGGATTGAAGCCGGGAACCGCGAACCCCGGACCTATCTCCGCCCCCGAGCGCTTCCAGCAACTGATTCCCGTCGCGGTCGACAAGGCCACCCAGTCGATGAAACTCGTTCTGGGCGAACAGGAACGCGCCGCCAACGAGCGCCTCGCCCAGTGGCGCCGCCGCGCCGACCGCTGGCAGTCCGGCGCCGACCAACTCGAACTGTTCGGCAGCCGGCGCAAGAAGGTCGACAGCTACGCCCGCCGCATCGCCGAGGAACAGCGCCTCGCCGAATCCCTCGCCCCCACCCAGCAATTGGTGCGCCCGCTGCTGGTGATCGTTCCCGGAAAGGACCAGTGATCGTGGCCTCTTTCGATTCCATCGTCGTCGGCGAGGATTGGATCAGCGAGCACTACTTCACCACCGATTCGGTGAAGGAGTCGTTCCACGGCAAGGTGATGGAGCTGCGCAAGGCGTGGGACGCCGAGGCGAAGGAAGGCCGCAAGACCGTCCGCAGCTCCCTGTTGTCCGCGGCGGGCGACCTGCACACCGCGCTGGGCGCCCTCGCCGAGAACCCCGAAGCGGCCCCGAAGGCGCACGCCCAGGTCCGCGCCGCGTTCGGTTTCGACGGGGAGTTGACCCCCTTCACCGCCGAACGCGCCGGTTCCGAACTCACCATCCCCGACGCCCAGCTGGCCGGCACCGCGAATGTGCTGTTCCTGCAGGCGAACCCCGTCGAGTCGATCGAAGACTTCCTGGGTGCGGGCACCCTGATCACCCCCGCCGTCGAAGACAACAAGCCCCTCGAATCCGCTTCCAAGGCAGTCTCGGCCGCCTTCCGCTCCGACACCCCACCGGCCTTCGTCGTCGTCCAAGCCGGGCGCTGGCTGCTGCTGGCCGAAGCCGAGCGCTGGGCCGAAGGCCGCTACCTCGCCATGGACCTGCTGGTGGTCGTCGAACGCCGCCACGACGCCCGCGGCGGCGAAATCGACCGCGCCGCAGCCATCTTCGGACACCAAGCACTGAAGCCGGACGCCGACGGCAACATCTGGTGGACCGGCGTCCTCGAGGACTCGGTGAAGCACACCGTCGGCGTCTCCAAAGACCTGCGCGAAGGCATCCGCCTGTCCATCGAGATCATCGCCAACGAGGTCGTGCGCCGCCGCCGCGACCGCGGCCTGACCATGGACGGCATCGACGGCAACGACCTCGCCAAGCACTCCCTGCGCTTCCTGTATCGCATCCTGTTCCTGCTGTATGCCGAGGCATCGCCGGAGATGCAGGTGCTGCCCACCGGCGCCGCCGAATACGAGGAGGGCTACGGCCTCGACCGCCTCCGCGAGCTCACCCTCACCGAACTGGTCTCCAACCGCGCCCGCACCGGCACCCACCTGTACGAATCGTTGAAGCGCCTGTTCGACCTCGTCGATCAGGGCTACACCCCCGCCGTCCGAGACAACGTAACCGACGACCCGGCACCCGGCCTCGAGTTCAACTCCCTGCGCGCAGACCTGTTCTCCCCCAAGGCAACCGCCCTCATCGACGAAGTCGGCCTCGGCAACGAAGCCACCCAGCAGGTGCTGGCCCACCTCCTGCTCACCAAGGAGAGCAAGTCCCGCAAGGGCGCCGACCGCGGCTTCATCAGCTATGCCGAACTGGGCATCAACCAGCTCGGCGCGGTCTACGAGGGCCTGATGTCCTACACCGGCTTCTTCGCCGAGGAAGACCTCTATGAGGTCGCCAAGGACGGCGAGCCGGAGAAGGGTTCCTGGGTGGTTCCGGTCGGCCGCGCCGACCACCTGTCACCCGCCGATTTCGTGTGCGCCGAGGACCCCGTCACCCACGAGAACAAGCCGGTGATCCACACCAAGGGCACCTTCGTCTTCCGCTTAGCCGGCCGCGAACGCCAGCAGTCCGCGTCGTACTACACACCGGAAGTGCTGACGAAGTTCGTCGTCTCCCAAGCCCTTGAAGAACTTCTCGACCAAGACGGGCACCGCACCACCCCCGAGGAGATCCTTTCCCTCACCATCTGCGAGCCCGCCCTCGGCTCCGGCGCGTTCGCCATCGAGGCCGTCCGCCAGCTCGCCGCCGAATACCTCAAGCGCAAGCAGGAGGATCTGGGCGAGCTGATCGATGCCGACCAATACACGGTCGAATTGCAGAAGGTGAAGGCGCACATCGCCCTTCACCAGGTGTACGGGGTCGACCTCAATGCGACTGCTGTCGAGCTGGCCGAAATCTCGCTGTGGCTGGACACCATGGTCGCCGGGCTGCAAGCGCCATGGTTCGGGCTGCACCTGCGACGGGGCAACTCGCTGATTGGTGCGCGACGCGCGGTGTACGCGCCCAGCGAGCTGACCAAAAAGGCTTGGCTCAGGACCGTGCCGAAGGATATCCCCCTCGGCTCCGAAATCGGCGCCGGAATCCACCACTTCCTCCTCCCCGCCGAAGGCTGGGGCGCAGTGGTCGACACCGCCGAAGCCAAAACCTACGCACCAGATCAGCGCGAAGAACTCCGGCTGTGGCGCAACGAGATCCGCAAGTCCCCCTCCAAGGAGATCATCAAGCGCCTCGCCTCGCTGGCTCAGCGCGTGGAAACCCTGTGGGAATTCACGCTGCGGCGCCTCACCATCGCGGAATCCGAAATCCGGCGTGATCTCCACTTGTGGCGCAGCGATCCTGTCGACCATGTCCCTGCGGTCAGCCGCGAACAGATCGAAGCGGTCCTCAATGACGAGAATGGCTCGTACCAGCGGCTGCGGCGGGTAATGGACGCCTGGTGTTCCCTGTGGTCGTGGCCAGTGACCGGCGATATCGCGGCACCGGACTGGGACCAATGGGTCGGCGGCCTCGAGGCGGTTCTCGGCACAACCGCAAAGGCGGGGAAGTTCGAGAAGTACGGACAGACCAGCTTCGCTTCGGATATGGCGTGGTCCGAATTGGATATCGCCGAAGACAACGATCGAATTTTCGCACAAGCCAAGCCCATCGCTTTCGCGGTTACAGAATTCCCTTGGTTGACTATCGCCTCTCAAACCGCATACACGCAAGGATTCCACCATTGGGAATTGGACTTCTCGCCAATTTTCCTGCGGGGCGGGTTTGACTTGCAAGTAGGAAACCCACCTTGGGTTCGTCCCGATTGGGACGAAGCAGCGGCCCTCGCAGAAATGGACCCCTGGTGGAAGCTAACCAAAAAGCCCGCTGCGCCGCTAAGTGAAATCAAGCGAGCCGAGGTTCTCAGCACACCCGCATCGGTCGAACAATTGCTCAATCAACGCGCTGCACAGGCCGGAACTGCGCGCCATATAGGATCAACAATAGACCGGCCAATGCTCTCAGGGATGAAACCCGATCTCTATTTTTGCTTCATAGATCACACCTGCCGATCGATGTCAAAACGGGGAACAGTCGGACTCATTCACCCTGAAACGCATTTGACAGACCCGCGAGCCGGCTCGATGAGAAGCGAGACATATCCGCACTTGCGTCGGCATTGGCATTTCAAGAATGAACTTCGCCTATTCGAGATCGATCACAACAATGAATATGGCGTTCATATTTACAGTTCAAAACGCTCGGTAGACTTCTTGCAAGCTGCTAATCTATACCACCCCGACACCGTCATACGATCATTCCACCATGATGGTACCGGACCGACACCAGGCATCAAAGATGATAAGGACCGCTGGGACGCCCGTCCGCATAGCAGTAGGATCATTCGCGTTACCGCGAAAGAGTTGAGAACCTGGTCCGCGCTAATCGAAGAGCCCGACACAAATATTCTGTCTACGCGAGTAGTCTATGTCCTCAATAGCGAGACAATGGGCGCACTAAATAAGATCGCCGCGTCCCCCAGTCTTGGCGATGGCGACTTTTTCTGGACTCGGGGATGGGAGGAAGACCGCGACACGAAACTGGGATTCATTGCGGACAAGCCAGGGGTCCCTGAGAGCTGGAATTCAACGATTCTCCACGGTTCCCACATAAGCGTTGGCACTCCACTCTTCAAACAGCCTAATGCGACAGTCATGAACAATCTAGACACCACAGCGATAGATCTCAACGAAATACCAATCGAATTCATCCCCCGAACTCGATATCAACCTAACAAGCACAAAAACGAATACCTAGCAGCCTACCCAAAATGGGGAGGTTCCTCTAGCAGCACCTACTACCGCATGGCATGGCGAGCGATGGCGAAGCCTAGCAACGTCCGTACATTGCACGCCGCCATCATCCCTCCGGGACCGATGCACATTAATGGTATCCAATCATTGCACTGCGGCAGCAATAGGTCCACTGCCATTGCATCAGCCGTCAGCTCATCTATTGTGGCAGATTATCTCATCAAGCTAATGGGATCCGAGAATATCAACCGCGGTCGAGTGCGCCGAATTCCGGTAATTCTCGAACATTCGTTAATCCCACATATACTCCTCCGGACACTTCGACTGAACTGTCTGATCGAACCGTACAAGCCACTGTGGAATGAACTTTTCACGGTAGCATGGACCCAGGATTGCTGGGTTCCGAAAGTTGGTTTCGAATACCTCCACCGACCTAGCTTGGGCACCGTCCAGCCTGAATGGAATTGGTCATCTCCGCTTCGCAATGATGCCGACCGCCGCCAAGCCCTCATCGAAATCGACGCCATCGTCGCCGTAATGCTCAATATCACCGCCGACGAACTCCTCACCATCTACCGCACCCAGTTCCCCGTCCTCCAAAAATACGAACGCGACGCCCTCTACGACGCCAACGGCCGCCAACTCCCCACCAAACTCGCCTCCGAATACCGCAAAAGGGGCTCCCTCCCCCCATCCGACCTCACCGTCGACGGCATCACCTACATGGAACCCTTCACTCCCGTAAACCGAGAACGCGACATGAAACTAGCCCACCGCCACTTCTCCGCCTTGGCGATATCAAAAATGACTGGTTAACATCAGCACAAACCGAGCGGCTTCCATCACTAGTTGGAAACGCGCCTCGCATGTTCACTCGCGAAATTTAATTTGTTTCGAACATTTCAAGGAATACAGGAAGGACATGGGATATTGATTGACAGCGACCGCCTCGTGATCGGCGTCGCATCGAGTGCCCTGTTCGATCTCGCGGAGTCGGATGCCGTTTTCGTAACTCAAGGCGAAGAAGCGTATCGCCTGTATCAAGAAGAGAACATCGATAATCGGCTCAATCCCGGAACGGCCTTTCCGTTCATACAGCGCATCCTCGCCCTTAATTCACTCGATCTATCCGATTCACCGCTGGTCGAGGTAGTGGTCTTGTCCCGCAATGATCCAATGACGGGACTTCGCGTATTGCGGTCGATAAAGTCGCACAATCTCGACAAAGTCTCCCGCGCTGTTTTCACCCAGGGGCGATCACCCTATGAATTCATGCCCGCGTTCAACATGTCCCTCTTCCTCTCGAAGAACGAAGGGGATGTCAAAGAGGCCACGAACCTGGCGCTGCCCGCTGGGCGAGTACTGGATTGCCCCGACGGTATCGACGATCATGACGACGAGGAACTCAGGATCGCGTTCGATTTCGATGGAGTACTCGCGGACGATTCTTCCGAGAATGTCTACAAGGCAGGCGGTCTGGCAGGCTTTCACGCTCACGAGGCAAAATACGCCACCGTGCCACATCCAGCCGGACCACTGCGACCATTTCTCACCGCAATTAACAAGATTCAGCGTCTCGAAGAACTGCGGCGCGAGGAGGATTCCACCTACTCGCCTCGAGTACGCGTGTCACTGATCACCGCTCGGGACACCTCGGATCATGCCCACGAACGCGCAGTTCAAAGCCTCAAGCATTGGGGTGTCACGGTTAACGACGCGTTTTTCCTCGGAGGGCTCGAGAAGGGAAATATTCTAGGTATTCTGAAGCCGCATATCTTCTTCGATGACCAGGAACGGCACCTCACCTCAACTGCCAGCCACATCCCCAGCGTCCATGTGCCGTTTGGTTCGCTGAACTCGACCTCCCCGGAATGAGGATTTATCAAGGGAACCACGGCTGGATAGCCGATGCTGGTATCGCATCGCTGCGGTTCGACCTTCGCGGCCACGGCGACAGCGCGGGCCGCCAAGAGGAACTGACCCTCTCCGCCATCCTCAACGACATCCGCGTCAGCCTCGCCACTGTACGGGACGCCCCGGGCGTCAGTGACCTGACACTGCTCGGTGCCAGCTTCGGCGGCGGCATTTGTGGCTACTACGCGGCCAAACGCCCAGAGGACCTATCGCGGTTGGTGCTGCTGAATCCCCAGTTCGACTACAAGAGGCGCACCATCGACACCCGCGACTACTGGACGAACGACATCATCAGCGACGAGAAAGCCCAAGAACTCAACGAAACCGGAGCTATCCAGTTCACTCCAACGCTGAGACACGGTCGGCCACTGCTCAACGAGGTGTTCTGGCTGAAGCCGAACGAAGCCCTCGACGAGATCAAAGCACCGACCCTGATCGTCCACGGCAACGCAGATACCTTGGTTCCAATCGACAGTTCCCGCGCTGCCGTCGCCCAGTTCACTGCACGCGTCGAGCTGGTCGAAATCGAGGGATCGCAGCATGGATTCGCCGTCCATGATGATCCGCGGTACCTCAACCCGAAGAGCCAAGAGTTCCAGGCCGAAGTGATCCGCATTGTGGCGGATCGGCTCGCGGCTCAGCGCGACGGCATCAAGGCTTCACGGAGCTGACGCACACTCGGCCGGTGATTCCAGTGGGCGAGCGTGCGCACCACGTCCACAACAACATTCATCGTGCGCTCCGAACACCAAGGGGTGTCAGCCCATTCGCACAGCGCCTTGAGGTACTAGACCAGCACGGACAGGGCACCGCCTCATATGAACCGGAAGTGTGGGAACAGCTGTCGTTTCGGCAGCTTGGTGGCATGTAAGTGTCTTGTGCAGCAGCTCGGGCTAACCGGCCGTGAGGCTGCCAATATCGTTCAGACTGCCCAGGCGGGTCGCAGCGGCTGCCGGGCATGTATTCGGCCGCGCGAATCGGCTTCGTCGGGCTCAGCAGGCGACTGCCTCGCTGGTGTCTATCTGGACGGTGATGCCGAAGGTGTTGGCGAACTCGATGAGCTTGTCGAGCCGATATCTGGGGTGCCGGTTTTTCAGTAAGGAGATGATCGGGCCGGAGATGCCGGTCGCTGCGATGATCGCGGTTGCGCCGCCTGGGTACTCTTCGATGGCGCTGCCGATGGCGGCGGCGAGTTGCTCTTTCAGCTGCCCGAGCATGGTGAGGTCGGGTGCGTGCCGGGGGCGGTGGAGGTCACCGCGCTTGTAGGGCTTGGGCCGGATTATGGTTGGCGCGCTGATCATTTCGAGGGTGACGGTGATGCCGAGCTTGTCGCAAATCTCGATGAGCGGGTCGACACCGAGCCGGTCGAGGAATCTCCCGCCGACGGCGAGGTGGATGGAATTCTTCGAGGCGCCGGTCTCCGCAGCGATCTTCGACACGCTTACTCCGCGGCGCTGGACGTCGGCTGCGATCGCTGCGGCGAGCTGACGCCGGAGGGGCATTGTGAAGCCGGAGGATACAGCAACCATGCAGCTCAGCGTAGCAACCGCAGCCTGGGTACCGCGACATCCTCGCACTTAAGCTTGTTAATAGATATTAGCTGAGCGCGGGCGCTGCCCAAGTCGATGTCGGTCGGGTTCGCCTCACTCAGCAGGGATGGGTCGCCGCGAAGCCCGGCGGCCCATGAGGGCCGCCCCTAAGTGGCCGCCGATATCACCTCCAGTGACAGCACCGCCGTCACACTGGAATTCGACATCGATACCGCCCGCCTGTCTGTGGCGGCACTTCTGCGGACGATTGCCATCTCTGACCGAGGCCCTTCTCGTTGCGATGCTGGCCTACTGCGTGCCAGCCAGCTCGAGCGCTTCTCGCCGATGCTTGGCCAGCTGGCGGATCATCAGCTCGATAACTTGGATGTCGTCGTCATCGAGCAGTTCGATCGCGGCCGGCGGGCTCCACTGTCGTCGTACCACCATGGCCAGCCGTCCTTTCACAGTATCGACAGGGAGGTCGAGGGCGTTGGCGATCTTACGCATGGTTATGTCATTGGGGCGGTTGTCGCCGCGGAAGATGCGGTGGATCGTGGCGGCGCTCAGGTTGGCGGCCTCGGCGAGTGCCACCATGCTCGGTAGCTGGGTCCGTGGGTCGACATACCCCATCCGTATCAGGTCAGACGCCCAAGGTTCCCCGACTAGGTTTCCGCGTGCCACGGCTCCTCCTCCAGCTCCGTTTTCGCAAAGTGAACGCCACCTATGCCTTGATAGAACAGATATGTGTTCTATCTTCGATGGATTTCCTGGACGCCACGCGCCAGTAGATAGATCACCTCGACGGGTTCTAATCTATCGCATAGGTTTTTGAGGCCTATTCATTGGGTGCTGAAGAAGTGCAGGCCAAGGATGGCCTGCAACGTGGTGGCGAATGTTTCGATCGGCGGCCGGTAGCAGCCGCCTTGCCCGGACAGTTTCCCCACGTCTCCAGCTGTGCCACAGCCGATTCCACCGGTGCCCGCAGGCTAGTCTTGTTGAGCCGCTTGTCGATCACATGTGCGCGCTTGCCGTCGGTCGCGGTACCGAGAACCAAGATCACAATGTCGGCTTTTCTTGCCCTGGGTGGTGTGCATCGCGCCCAGGCCTGTGCCCGGGATCAGTATGCCACGCAGATATTTCGCCAGCACCGTCACGGCATCACGAAACGGGTTGACGGTGAACACCGGTTCTCGAGTCTGCGGGCGTAAGGCGAGGAACTGATCCGATCGAGCCGAATTGGTCTGCCAATTGTCAGCCCACGGTCCGCACCCAGGCCGACACCGATGAACGGTGACCCGGACGCCACACCAGCGATAAGCATCCGGCCGCCATGTCACATCCGCTGCGGTGCGGCGATCCCCAACCGCCCCAACCCAAGTTCGAGAGTTCGACCAGTCAACTGGCACAGTGCGATTCGGTTGGAACGGATCGGCTCGTCGGCCGCAATGACTGGGCACGAATCGTAGAAGCTGATGTAGGCGCGGACGAGATCGTAGAGATAGCCGGCCAGCCGGTGCGGCTCCAAGGATTCGGCGACCTCGCCGAGGACGGCTCCGTAGCCGTCGAGGGCTAACGCGAGCTCCCGCTCCGCCGGTTCGAGTGGACCGAGAGTGTCGACCACGGCTCCGGTCGGGGCGTCGGCCTTACGCAGGATTGAACACACCTCGACCATAGTCCGCGCGACCAGCGACGACAGCTTTGGTCAAGCCCGATACTGTTCGAGCCGGTTCGGATCCCACACCCGCTGCGCGAGCATCAGCACCAGCTCGCGACGCTGCTCCTGCTGTTCGGGACCGAACTTTTCGTAGGCCTCGAACGGCAAGCCTTCCCGCTCCACAAAGGCCTTGAATCGGGGTTGGTGTTGGTAGGCCGCCTCGGCCAGGCTGGCTGCAAGCAGGTTCTGGCGGGCGTAGTGGGTTACCCTGTCCTCGAACGGCTTTGCCTGGTAGCTGCGGTTCACGTCGGCGGGCAGGAGCAGCAGTCCGCCGACGTTGTTCCGGTAGCTGTCGAATGCTTGTTTGCTGCCGAAATGGTCGGCGTAGCAGACGTAGTCGTCGGCCCAGATGTGTTCGATGTCGTAGGAGTTGCGGGAGGTGCGGTCGACGTACTTGTCGAACAGATCCGGCATGTCGGACGAGGACTCTATGTAGGAAGTCAGCCGAGCGAGGCGGTGGAAGATGTAGCGTTTGCTGAACTGGTTGAGGGCGAGGTCCCGGATACCACTGCGGCCACGGCTCGGGCTGCCGACCAGGGAGACGTCCACCTCGTCCTTGTCGAGTTTGGTACGCAACGTGTCGAGCAAGTCCGGCAGCGACAGGCCGCGGATGTCCCGGCACAGGGACCACATTGGGGACTGCTGCACGGATAGGTGACAACCGAGATGGCTTGCCGAGAGGTGGGCCTGAGAGGATGTCGCTGTGCCCAAGCCCTACCCGCGTGAGTTC
>NZ_JBEXKI010000017.1:0-13541 GCF_040609595.1 Nocardia sp. NPDC004654
ACCCCCTGGACCGACACCGACCGCCCCCGCCGCGCCGGCATCTCCTCCTTCGGCATCAGCGGCACCAACGCCCACCTCATCCTCCAAGCCGCACCACCCACACCCAACACCACAGAAACCACACCCGCACAGCAGAAGAAGGACCCCAATCCGAGGGTCCCGATCCCGTGGCTCCTATCCGCACGCACCCAAGCAGCACTGCAAGACCAGGCAAAGCAACTTCGCGATTTCGTTGTCGCGAACCCCGACCTCGACGCGGGTGCAGTCGCCCACACCCTTGCCTTCGAGCGCCACCATTTCCATCATCGCGCAGCCGCAATTGGTAAAGACCGTGAGGAATTGCTGATGCGGCTCGGATTCATCGTCGAGGGAACGTCTGCAGCTAACGTCATTTACGACAGAACAAGAGCCTCTGACGGCACGGCGTTCTTGTTCACTGGGCAAGGCAGTCAGCATCCCGGTATGGGAGAGGCCCTGTACCAAGGCTTTCCGCGCTTCAGGCAAGCATTGGACGAGGTTTTCGAGCGCCTGGATGAACATCTTGACCGGCCCCTGCGAGAGGTAATGTTTGCCGAATCCGGTTCGGTAGACGCCTCCCTTCTGGACCAGACCGCCTACACCCAACCTGCGATTTTCGCCTTCGAGTACGCGCTGCACCGACTGCTCACGGACACATTCGGTATCACTCCACGCATGCTTGCTGGTCACTCCATTGGCGAGTTCGCAGCGGCCCATGCAGCGGGAGTGTTCACCCTAGACGACGCTGCCGAGCTGGTCGCTGTCCGCGGGCGGCTGATGGACGCTGCTGAGCCGCTCGGCGCGATGATCAATATTGAGGCCAGCGAGGTCGAGATCCTCGCAGCGTTCACTGACGAGAATCCTGAGCAAATCGCCATCGCCGCAGTCAACGCGCCGGACTCCGTAGTGATTTCCGGAGATAAGACTTGCGTAGGAAGACTTGCCGAAGGATTCCGAGCACGGGGTCGCAGAGTTCGCGAACTACGGGTAAGCCACGCCTTTCATAGTCCACACATGAACCCGATACTTCCTGAATTCCGTCGAATCGCAGAGCGCGTAAACTACGCTCCACCGAAAATCCCCGTAGTTAGCGGGTGCACCGGAACCGTCGTTGAGGCGAGCGATATCACGACGCCCGACTACTGGGCCAACCAAATCCGTATGACGGTCCGATTCAATGACTGTATACAGACAATGTGTGACAATGGAGTTACACGATTTCTAGAAGTCGGGCCTGATGCAGTACTCACCCCCTTGGTAGGGACACACCCTTCCCTCCCGCTTGCGGTTCCCACATGCATCAAGCGCAAGTCCGAGATGAACGTGTTTCTAAGTGCTGTCGCTCGACTACATGCACACGGCGAAACAATTATGTGGGACAAGCTCTTCAGCAACTGTGAACGTACAAATCTGCCCACCTACCCATTCCAGCACCGCGCATTCTGGCTGGCCAATTCACCGGAGAGGGCCGCCGCGCGAGGGAGCACGCACTCTGATCGCTTCTGGGACACAGTGGAACGGAATGATCTCGATGGCGCAGCCGTCGTCCTGCAAGCAACCCCGCAGGAACGCGAAGCGCTAGCAATAGCACTTAAACCCCTCCATAAATTGCGCCAGCGCGACCTGAACAATTCACCAGGCATTTCGAACGAGCCCGACAACGAGTTGCGAGGAAGACTTGTCGACGCGACCGAAACAGAACGGCTTGGAATAGTCACCGATCTTGTGCGTACCCAACTCGCGGCAGCCCTCGGGCACGACAGTCCGGATGCCATCACCACTGACACAAGCATTATTGACCTCGGCCTCACATCGTTCATAGTCCTTGAGCTTTGTAACCAGCTTGCTGCGCGCGGCCTTGCCATCACGCCTCGCGCCGTGTTCGAGCAGCCGACGGTCGCAAAGCTGGCGTCGCACTTGTGCAGCACGATTGTTAAACCAGGCGAGCAAGCGTCGCCGTAAGCATTTTCCAAAGGAGCACTGTGAATCAGCCTGTTGTCATTGCCGGAGCAGGTCCTGTCGGCTTGATGCTCGCCTGCGAGCTCGGCCTTGCCGGCATCAAAAGTGTTGTCCTCGAACGACTCACGAAACCCCGAGATAATTCTCCGGGAATGGCGATAAACTCGGCGACTGTAGAACTACTTCAACAGCGTAGCCTTTTTGATGAGGTGCTGGCGAAGGGCAGGCAACTCCCGCTTGCCCACTTCGCCCACCTCCCCCTTGATCCCACCCGGGTGGCGGATATGCACCCAAGTACTGCCCTGGTCGCGCAAGCGCATCTGGAAGCCTGCCTCGCCGAACGAGCGATGAGCCTCGGAGCGCAGATTCGATACGGTCACGAGGTCAACAGGTTTACTCAGCACGAAACCGGGGTGACAATAGTGGTCCGCGCCTGCGGCGGTGAGCATACCCTAGAAAGCGCCTATTTGATTGGATGCGATGGAGCTGGTAGCACCGTCCGGTCACACGCAGGGATCTCGTTCCCTGGAACCACCGCACCGTTCTACGGCCTGACTGCCGAGGTCGAAGTTGGACCGTCCCACGCGCTCCTGGACCACATCGGAGGGCACCAGTACCACAACGGGATCTTCACCGTCATGCCAATCGGCACTGGAGTACTTCGGGTGTCTACTGGTGAGTTCGGGACCCCTACGCCGAGCGCTGCAGCCGCCAGCGCTGCCGCGCTTACGGCCCACATCCGCGCACTCACAGGGATGGCGATCGATCTTGGATCCGTGCGGTGGGTATCACACTGGCACAACGAGACTCGGCATGCAGAAAGCTATCGGAGGGGTCGGATTCTGATCGCCGGCGATGCCGCCCACGTGCATTTCCCGCTCGGAGGGCAGGCGCTAAGCACGGGGGTAGAGGACGCTGTGAACCTCGGTTGGAAATTGGCCGCAACAATTGCTGGCCACGCACCTCCCGGGCTACTCGACACTTACCATGACGAGCGGCACCCGGTCGGCGCTCGGGCTTGTAGGACGACGCTCGCCCAGCTCGCACTGATGTACCCGATGGAAACCGTTGCTCCGCTACGCGACCTAGTCGCTGAACTGACTGAGTTCGCCGATGTAAACGATCACCTAGTGCGGCTCGCAGCCGGCCTGGGTATCCGCTATCCGATCGGCACTCATGAGCTGGCAGGATGCCGGCTGCCAAATATTGAGGTGACAACTTCTGGGAGAACGAAGCGAATAGCCGAATTGCTGCAAGCAGGACGCGGGGTGGTCCTCGATACGACGGCTGCTTCGCTCCCCTTCGAGACGAACCGATGGGCAGGTGTCGTCGACTTCGTACGAGTACACCCGACGAAGGACTTGCTTGCCGATCGAGTCCTGATCCGCCCGGACGGCCGAGTCGCTTGGGCCGATTGTGGCGCCGACGACGACGCGGGGCTGATATCCGCGTTAGTGTCATGGTTCGGCAAGGGCACTGACCTGTCCTCTTTGGAAGAAGCTTAACTTCGGTTTAGCGCTCGCTGGGACCATTAACTCATAACTACCGAGCGGGAAATCTATCGACCTCAACTCTTCTGGTACGGAGATTCTGGCGCGGAATGAATCGACTGCATGGCAGCGAGATCTCGTTTACGGCCGAGACACAGAGAGGTGCTACAAGTGATAGAGAGCCCGCTGGTCGCAATTGGACTGCCGATCACCTGCTTTTTTCTGATGATCGGTATTGGTTTGACCTTGACACCCCAGGAGTTCGCCCACGAGATCAAACACCCGAAAGCAATCCTAGTCGCGTCCGTCGCACAATTGCTACTAATGCCAGCGCTCAGCTTCGTGATCGCTTGGACGCTGTCTCTGCCACCGCTGCTGGCCATCGGTCTGGTGACCATTGCTGCGTGCCCAGGCGCCGCCACAGCTCCCGTGATGACCTACCTCGCTCGGGCGAATGTACATCTCTCGATCGTTTTGACCGTGATCAACAGCATGCTCATCATCGTCAGTCTGCCAATCTTGGTCAACTTGGCGATCAATTCGCAACCGGTGAGTGTCGACGAAGCGATCGTCGTACCAGTGCCTCATACTATGGCGCTGCTGTTTGGCGTCGTGCTTGTCCCAGTGATACTAGGCATGGTGATCCGCGCTAGGGTGCCCAACACCGCGGCACGGATGGAGAAGGCCGTATCGATTTTCGGGGCAGTCGAACTCGTTGCTCTGATCGTGGCGATAATGATCTCGCTTGGTAGCAAGGTATTCGAATACCTGGCACAGGCCGGGGTTGCGGTAGCTCTGCTCAACCTCGGCGGAATCGCGATCGGAATCAGCGTCCTTACGCTGGCGAGACTACCAGTTGCCAGCCGGATCGCCGGCGGCATGGAGCTAGGCATCAAGAACGGCGCACTCGGCATGGTAATCGCGATAGCCGTCGTTGGCAGTGAAGAAGTAGCGGTTCCATTCGTGGCCTACGGCATCGTGATGTATTTTTCCGCGTCGATGATCGTCTTATATGCACGGCATCGCGCCCGCTCAAGCGTCCATGTTGTGGACGGTGTGACTGTTTAGGCTTGACCGGACGGGCTTTGCATGTGCAGTCGCCACCAGAGTTGCTCCACCGATAGTAAGAGCCCGTTGTTCTGTATCTCACCAGATGACCGAGGCCCTCAGGCGGGCTGAACACCGATTTCTTGGGGACTTAGTCCGCCTTTAGTGTGCAAAACGATCATCTAGGCCAAAGGCGTCGTTGAGCGGATCCGCACAACAGGCACCTGGAAGGAGCCGATTGTGACCGAAACAGGAATATATGTTTTGTCGACGGGCACGGTGCTGCCCGGGCCTGCAGTGGACAACGCGACCCTTGCCCACTACCTAAATGTGCCACCATTGTGGCAACAGTGGATTGATACTTTTATTGGCACGGATAGCCGCCATTTTTCGGTGGATCTGGATACCGGTGAGCGCCTTTATACGCTGGCCGACCTTGGTTCGGAGGCGGCGGCGCGAGCGCTGTCTGCAGCAGGCGTCCACGCGAGCGACATCGATTTGATTGTCATGGGTACCTCATCCCCCGACAATCTGATGCCAGCCACAGTAAACCTTGTTGCGGACCGACTAGGTATTACCGCAGTGCCCACCTACCAACTCCAGTCGGGATGCGCCGGAGCTGTGCAGGCACTCGACGTAGCGCGTCAGATGCTACGTACAGGGCGCCATCGCACCGCACTCGTGATAGGCGCGGACTCGTGCGCGAAGCATATGGGTCTTGCCACCAACCTGGCATCGGCATCACCCGCCGAGCAGATCAACGGCGTGCTGTTCGGGGACGGAGCTGGTGCGGCAGTCCTCACGACTCTCAGGCCCGATCCGTCTGCCAACGCAGCTGTCTTGTACCCCGTGCTAGTTCGCTTCGCCGGGTTGAACCAACCGCCTGGACAAATCATCGAGTGGTTTGGCAAAGCGGAACTTCACTCTGATCAGCCTGCTGCGGTCGAAGACTACAAGGCGATCGAGGCCCTAGTGCCTTCGATGGCGGTTAACACGCTTCGTGATCTACTCGACGAGCTCGCCTGGAAAGAGGCAGAGGTCGACTATATCCTGCCGCCGCAGCTTTCTGGCCGGATGACCGCGCGAATAATGGCGGAATTCGGCCTTCCTCATGCATATGAGATCAGCTGCGTGAAGGAAACGGGTAATACGGGGAATGCTCTGCCGTTCTTTTTGATTGAGGGAGTATTGCCGAGAATGGCGGAGGGCGATCGAGCAGTTGCTGTTGCGATCGAGTCGAGCAAATGGATCGAGTCGGCGTTCGCGATTGAGAAGGTGTGAAAGCAGTGAGCCAAACCCATCTGGGCGATGACGACTCCATGAAAAGGACTACTTCGTATACCTCTGTCATCGATCTTTACCGCAGCGGTAGGCTCATTGACGAATACCCGGCCGTCCGATGGCTGCTCGCCGATCTCGGCGGCGCTGAACTGATCCGAGCCGGCCGTGTGCTGGCGCGACTCGACCCAACAGAAATTGTCGAACGGCATCCCAGTACAGCTGTTTTGCGCGTTGCAGTCACTGGTCACGGCACTTTCGCAAATCTGATTCCGGCGCTGACCGCAGAGCTCGCACGGCATGGAGTAGTACCCCGCTACTATGTCGCCGATTTCGACAGCTTCGTATTCGAACTTGCCGATTCCGGAAGTCAGCTCTACGCAGCCAAACCGGATATGACACTTTGCGTACTCGATCCTATGCTTGTATTCGATGAGCTGAAGGAGCCCTGGCGTGCTGACGATGTAGATCACGTCCTTACGGCAAAGCTAGGCCTTATAGAGAACCTGGTGGCGACCTTTAGGGCTCAAAACCGCGGAATACTGGTCCTAAATACCCTTCCCCTACTTCGCCGTTTCACCGCTCAACTGATAGATCACAGCTCAAGAGCAAAGTTGGGTGCGCTGTGGCGGGACGCAAATTCCTCATTGCTGCGAATGAGCGAGGAAAACCCGACGGTCGCAGTTGTCGATTTAGATCCGATCATCGCTGATGGAGTGCCAGCCAGCGACGCGCGCATGAGTCAGTACGCTAAGGCGCACTTGTCCTCTGAGCTGCTTGCTTCCTACGCCCGCACAGCTGGACACATTGCCTCTCATTTATGTGGCCGGACGAGGAAGGCGCTTGTCGTCGACCTTGACGATACCTTGTGGGGTGGCACCGTTGGCGAGGATGGTGTCGACGGGATCGAGGTTGCAGATAGCCCGAGAGGGCAGGCATTCACAACCTTTCAACGAGTAGTAAAACAGATTGCGTCACAGGGCGTTCTTCTCGCGGCGGTGAGTAAGAACGAACCGAACCTTGTCCGTCAGGTGCTGCAGGAGCACTCCGGCATGACATTGCGCGAGCACGACTTCGTCAGCGTGATCGCGAATTGGCACCCGAAATGGGAAAATATCACAGAACTGGCGGCGACGCTAAATTTAAGCACCGATGGTTTTGTGTACATCGACGACAGTTCCTTTGAGTGTGGACTCGTGCGCAATGCGCTGCCTGGAGTTGCAGTACTCCGGGTCGACGAGGAACCCGCCTTTCATGTCGAAAAGCTTCTACACGATGGCTGGTTCGACGGATTGCAACTTACCGACGAGGATCGTATTCGCGTAAATCGATATCGCGACGATGTCGCACGGAAGGGTTTCCTTGATAGCTTCGACTCAGTCGAAAGCTACCTGCGCGAGCTGAGGGTTCAAGTCAGACTATCCGGAATGACCTCGGAGGACGTGCCCCGGGTTGCGCAGCTCACCCTGCGAACCAATCAGTTCAATTTGACAACGATTCGGCTGCAGGAGGGCCAGGTTCGAGCCTTATTGGCCGACCCTCGCGCGCAGATAGTAACGATCCGTTCACAGGATCGATTCGGCGACAACGGGCTGGTTGGCGCGATATTCATTCGCTGGGAGGAACAATCTGCACACATCGAGAACTTTCTACTTAGCTGCCGCGTGTTCTCTCGGGGCATAGAGCACGCCAGCCTCGCTCGAATTTTACACCGCGCCCGAGGTCGCGGCGCGAAGGCGGTGTACGGACACTACCGCCGAACGACAAAGAACACGAAGGTCGCGGACTTCTACCGTAGATACGGATTCGTTCAGGTCAGCGCAGATGATAGTCGGTCAATTTTCTCACACGACCTTGACAAGATCATTAAACCTCCAGCCTTCGTCCATATGATGGACGAAATTGAGGAAGCACGATGAGCTCGATAGAAGACTTCGTCGAACTGGTAAATATGGAAGCTGGACTCTCCTTTAGAGTTATCGACGCCGATGTTCATTTCGACCATCTAGAGGGATGGGATTCTTTACATCTACTGGCGGTACTGACTGCATTAGAGCGCCAGACTGGACGCCGCATCTCAATGCCGGATGTTTTGACTGCCCAAAATCTCAGGGACGTGTACAAGTTGGTGATCCAGTCGTGAGCCGTATAACTTCGTCTGTCGCACCATTGGTTCGCGAGCGCCGCCACACCTTACATTTCCTACGGGAGATTCGGTCGGTTTCTGCAGTGCACTTGGATACCGATGTAGACGTCTCCACTATCCAGCGACAGCAGGCCATCTTACGCGCCGCTGGTCACAGCCGATCACTCGTCACATACGTGCTCTATGCAGCTGCCCGTGTACTGGCCCGCCACCCCGATGCAAACGCTGCTATCCGGGGGAGGCTGCAACCTCAGGTGGCCCATTACTCAACGGTGAATGGGAAACTCACCTTGGATCGCACCATCAACGGTCAACGAGTTGTGCTGTCTGCCGTCTTCGCCGACCTACAATGTACTGGGCTCGATGATATCCAGGAACGCCTTCAGGTACTGAAGACCGGCGATCCGACAGAACTGGCTGACTTCGCTGGCGCCCGCCTCCTCCACAGGCTCCCAATTCCTCTGGGGTCCATGCTGTTTCGAGTTGGAATCCGGCCCTTCGGCAGGCGCGCAAGTGCCCTGGGGACCTTTGCAGTGAGCTCTCTGGGACATCGTTCCATTGATGGCTTTCATGCAATCGGCGGGACCACCATCACCTTTGGACTCGGGCAGGTGGCCGATCGTCCTGTAGTGCGCGACGGCGCGGTGGTCGTCGCTCCCATCCTGCGCCTGAACATGTCGTTCGACCACCGAGTGATCGATGGCGCTGAGGCAGCCGACGTACTTGCCGAAGTCAAGGCAGCGCTAGAGGGATTCAGCGAGAACGGCATCCACGAGCTCGATCGAGAGATACCTGCGATATGAACGATGTCAATGAGCTCAAGCAATTCGCTGGCGTGCATGCTCGAGGCCAACAAATACCAAACTATGACAAGATCCTCGACCGCATTCACCATGACGGCGAAGGCTCCGGCTCGTGGGTAGGCGAATGGATTCGGGCCGCCGAAAAACTTGCATCGCGTAACCTCCACTTGGAGGCGTCGCGGCACTACACCATGGCACGATTTCCGTTCGTGGATGGGCCAGCCCGCCAGTATGCACTTGAAGCGGGCGTGATGGAATTCGACCGGTGGCGAGTCAGCGAAGAACACCATATCTATCCACTTGATCTCACTGTCGGTTCGGGACAGTTCCGATGCTGGACGACCGGGCTTTCGACCACCAAACCGCGACCATTGTTACTTATCATGGGTGGCATCGTCACTACAAAGGAGCAGTGGGCGCCTCTACTTGCCCGCTTGGGGAAGTTCGGCATTGCAGCTATCGTTACGGAGCTCCCACGGGTGGGCGAGAATTCGCTTTGCTACGACAGCCACAGCTGGCGAATGCTGTCGAGCCTTCTCGACGCCGTCGCCGACCGAGCCGACGTCTCCCGCACCTACGCGATGAACCTGAGCTTCAGCGGTCATCTCGCCCTTCGTTGTGCAACGGAGGATCCACGAGTATGCGGTGTAATCACAGTTGGCGCGCCGATCACAGAATTCTTTAAAGACCGTCAATGGCAGTCCAAGGTTCCTGATCTCACCCTTAACACCCTTGCTTATCTGACCGAGATCCCGCGCGCCGACTTAGGGAACGCTCTCAGCGATTGGGCGCTGTCCGCCGACCAAATTGCGGCGCTAAACATTCCCGTTTCGTATGTCGCCAGTACTCAGGACGAGATCATCCCGCCGTCGGAGGTCAGGTTTCTACGCAAACATGCACGCGATTTGCAGGTCCTTGTGCACGAGGACGTTCACGGTGCCCCACACCATATGTCGGAGACATGGCCCTGGTGCCTGGCTTCGTTGTTCCGGATGCTCGACAACAGAAGCCTACGGGGTGCGGTATTCACCGCGCTGTGGATTGCTCAGCGCACTCGACGGCGGCTGACGAGCACCGGTTACTGAGCTTTAGCAAGAGGCTAGGTACCGCTTAGCCCCAGCGATCAGAGTAGAACGACCGCTCGGCACGGCATTCAATTGCCACCGGGCTGCGAATGCTCCCCGAGCTGCGAAGGGAAAGTACGCGGAAATGGTTGACAGGATCGAACTTAACACGGACGGGAATCTAATCGCGGACCAGGCCGTCGCGATCGTCGGCCTGTCATGTCGACTCCCCGAGGCTCCGAACCCTGAGGCCTTCTGGCGGATGCTGATTTCCGGTCGCGATGCAGTCGGACCAGTGCCTCGGCACCGATTCACCGATGCGCCAACAGTTGGCCCAGGCGCCCGCGGTGCATTCATCGAGAATGTGGACGGATTCGATCCGGGGTTCTTCGGCATCTCGCCCCGTGAAGCGGAGGCTATGGATCCGCAACAGAGACTGATGCTGGAGCTATCCTGGGAAGCGCTCGAAGATGCCGGCATCATTCCGGCGGATCTCAGCGACGGTGACGTCGGCGTCTTCGTCGGGGCAATTTGGGACGACTACGCCACGTTGCTGCAGCGGAGCCGCGGGGCAGCAAGCCGCTATGTGTTCACCGGAGTCCAACGAGGCATGATCGCTAACCGTGTCTCCTATTCCCTTGGCCTCCGAGGGCCGAGTATGACCATCGACACAGCCCAATCGTCCTCGCTGGTCGCAGTGCACACAGCCTGTGAGAGTTTGCATCGTGGCGAGGCGAAGCTGGCGCTGGCAGGAGGAATCAACTTAAACATTTCCTCGGAGAGCACAGCTCGATCAGTCAATTTTGGCGGCCTGTCGCCCGATGGACGTTGCTATACTTTTGATGCTCGAGCGAACGGATATGTTCGCGGCGAGGGCGGCGTTGTAGTGGTGCTTAAGCCCCTCACTGATGCTTTGGCTGACGGCGATCCAATTTACTGCGTCATCCGCGGGACCGCTATAAACAACGATGGCGCGACTACAGGCCTGACCGTGCCCAGCGCTGAGGGCCAGTCTCAAGTAATCCGCGATGCATGCGCCCGCGCTGGAATAAGCCCTGGTCGAATCCAGTACGTCGAACTACACGGAACCGGTACCGCGGTCGGCGACCCGATTGAAGCAACGGCCCTTGGAGAAGCTCTGTGCCAGGACCGCTCGCCTGCCGCACCCCTTCTGGTCGGCTCCGTAAAGACCAACATCGGTCACCTCGAAGGCGCAGCGGGAATCGCGGGACTGCTAAAGACGGTTCTTAGCATCAAGCACCGGGCACTGCCCCCGAGTCTGAATTTCGAGAGACCGAACCCGAACATCGACTTCGATGCGCTCGGTCTGCGCGTTCAGGACCGTCTCGGCTCATGGCCCCAGTCAGAGCTCATTGCTGGTGTGAGTTCTTTCGGGATTGGAGGAACCAACTGTCACGTAATCCTCTCCGAGTCTCCAGTCACACAGCAACCTGTCCACGGTCAGCCCAGCGCCCGGCATGTCCAGTCACCGATACCATGGGTGCTGTCTGGCCGGACGAGCACCGCACTGCGTGCCCAGGCATCTCGACTGTTAGATTCCTTGCAGGATCGGGTCAACAAACCAGTGGACGTCGGATGGTCGCTGGCTACCACCCGCACAGCGTTTGAACACCGCGCAGTCATTGTCGGGGCCGATGAGACAGACATGTTGAGCCGTCTGCATGCGCTAGCAAGTGGCCATGATGCTCCGGGGATTGTTCGAGGGGTAAAGGATGCGAGGACGACTCGGGCTGTTTTCGTATTTCCTGGGCAAGGGTCCCAGTGGCCAGGTATGGCGCTCGGGTTGTTCGAGCGGTCGACCGCATTTCGCGATGCGTTCATAGCATGTGACACGGCTTTGCGAAAGTACGTCGACTGGTCACTGTTTGACGTACTTCGAGGTAAGCCCACCGCCCCCTCTCTCGATAAGGTCGACGTCGTCCAGCCGATGCTCTTCGCAGTGATGGTCTCGCTGGCACGGCTGTGGGAATCGTTCGGTCTTCGGCCGAACGCCGTCATCGGCCACTCACAGGGTGAGATCGCGGCAGCACACATCGCTGGCGCTCTCAGTCTCGACGACGCTGCTCGAGTTGTGGCGGTGCGAAGCAAGGCGCTCACCTCTGTGGCCGGCCATGGTGGGATGGCTTCCGTCGCGCTGTCGGTCGACGCGGTAACAGCACTGCTCGACAAGTGGCCGGGACGGTTGGACATCGCGGCCGAGAATGGCCCTGCCGCGACAGTAGTGTCCGGCGAGTCTACTGCGATCGATGAATTGCTTGCCGAGTGCACCGTTCAAGGGTTGAGCGCGCGGAGAATACCAGTCGACTATGCGTCACACTCGGTGCAGGTCGAGTCCATTCGAACGCGTCTTCTCGGCGAGCTAGCAAGTATCACGCCTCGGACGAGTGAGGTCCCGTTCTACTCCACAGTTACCGCAACGGTCCTCGACACGGAGTTGCTCGATGCGGACTACTGGTATCGGAACTTGCGCATGCGGGTGCAATTCGCGTCGGCGATACGCCAACTCGGCGGCAGCGGACATCAGACCTTCATAGAGTGCAGCCCCCACGGAGTGCTCGTCCTTCCGATACAGGAAACTCTCGACGATGCCCTCGTAGTCGGTTCGCTGCGTCGCGACGAGGATTCGTGGCTGTCCTACCTCCGAGCTCTCGCACAGGTTTACGTGTACGGCGCCACTGTCGACTGGTCCAGGGCGTTCCCGTCAACAGCGCACAGAATCCAATTGCCATCCTACGCATTCCAGCGCGAGCAGTACTGGCCTCAGCTCACCCACGGCACGCCGGAAGTCCCCGCCATCGACGATGTCCGTTACGAACCTCATGATGCATCAAGTGCAAGCACTATCGACCGAGAATCCTGGATAGGACGGCTTACTGGTCTTACCGATCCGGAACAGGTCGCAGTGTTGGTCGAACTGATCCGTACAGAGACCGCGATCGTTGTCGGTCATCTGCATGCAGACGCTGTAGACCCTGCACGGACATTCAAGGATTTGGGCATTGATTCGCCTGCTGCCGTCGAGCTACGTAACCGACTAACTACAGCGCTCGGCAGAAAGCTCCCACCGACCATTGTCTTCGCACACCCGACCCCCACCTCGCTAGCTGAGCACCTCCGACAACAGCTTCTTGAACACTCCGATGCAATTTTTGCGCCAGCGTCTAACGCAGTTGACGAGCCGATTGCGGTTGTGGGGATGGGGTGTCGGCTTCCCGGCGGTGTGACCAGTCCGGCGCAGCTGTGGGATCTGGTCGCTGGTGAGGTCGATGCCATCGGCGGCTTCCCGGAGGATCGCGGGTGGAATCTCGAGGATCTGTTCGACTCGGATCCGGACATGATCGGCAAGTCCTACACCCGTCACGGTGGGTTCCTTTACGACGCCGATGGTTTCGACGCCGAGTTCTTCGGCATCAGCCCCCGAGAGGCGTTGGCACTGGACCCCCAGCAACGCCTGCTGCTCGAAGTCGCCTGGGAAGCATTCGAAAACGCCGGCATCAACCCCACCACCCTCCACGGCGACCCCATCGGAACCTTCACCGGAGTGATGTCGCAGGAGTACGGCGCCCGTATGCATGAAGCACCACCTGAGCTGAGCGGGTACGTCCTGACCGGTACTACTGCGAGTGTGGCGTCGGGTCGGGTGGCCTACACCTTCGGGTTCGAAGGCCCGGCCATCACCGTCGACACCGCCTGCTCCTCCTCCCTAGTCGCCATC
>NZ_JBEXKI010000018.1:0-6082 GCF_040609595.1 Nocardia sp. NPDC004654
GCGGCCGTCGGCGACCAGACGCCACAGGCCGGCGGCATCGCGGACGCCTCCGGGGTAGCGGCAGCCGATACCCACAACCGCAACCGGCTCACGCCTCGCATTAACGAAATGTTCGTTCTGTGCCCGCAACCGTTTGTTCTCCAGTAGTGACGCCCGCAATGCCTCGACGATCTGCTCACTCGGAGTGGTCATTTCGTGCCTCCTCGCTTCGATGGTCGCAACGGTTGCGAGTTGATGTCTCCAAAGTGCACTCGATTTTGTCCAGAACGCCCGCCCGATGTTCGCTTAGGGCGACTCGGCGGGGATCCTGCGATCGGTACAGTGCGCTGACGCGAAACCACTGCCGATTTAGCCACGGTGCCGGATTGAATGGCCACCAGATCTAGTCCTTGTGTGAGTGGCGGCCGGGCGTAGTCGAGAACCCGATTGTCTGTAATTTCCGTGCGAGATCCAAATATCCGAATTGTCGGCAGTCAATGTTGCTCAACGCGACCAAATTGCTGGCCCCGCGCCCATAATTTCTCCCGGCGATCGTCATTGCTGCCCTCCCTTGAGAAAGGTTCAAACGTTGCACATAGCAGTCGCGCCGATCCGAGCGCCAGTCTGCGTACCTCGCAAAGACCGGCGTCCAAACGTGTGGGATCACCTTCGCGTGAGGGCCTTAAGGCGCTCTAATCTATGGCCAAGGCCCCTGCCGAAGACCCGGGCCACGACACAGAAAGGCCTGATCAGCACGGTGAACGTAGTGCTGTTGGCGGTGCCGGCTGGTGTCGTGCCAGTGTCTGCAGCTGCATGCGAAACCCTGTATTTCAGCGGAAACCCGGTCGAGTTGCCGATAACATGGTTGATCGCGAGATTGCCAGGAGGGTGTTTCGCGGACGGCTTCCCAGCCCGTCACTGCACTGGCTGTGCGCCGGTCCATCTTTCGGCGCGATCCAAGGCTGCGATCTCCCGGCAAGTGCCGGGGTTCAACTGCGAGTATCAGCCATACGACGTCTGTGGCTCGAACTGATCATGTCGAGAGATCAGCCTAGATGCGGCGCGGTTGTTTTGCGTTGCCTAGGAATGCCTACGAGTGAGTCGCTTAGGCTCCTGCACCTTCGAGGCGTTTAGTCTGCGCGTCCTTGGTAATAAGGTACATAGACGACGCCCATGCCGCCTTCTACGGCAACTAATATTGCGACGGAGGGTCTATCGTTTATCGGATACGGAATCGGTAGCGGCCACCTGCGATATGCGATCTTTTCGAACATGACTATGCAGCCGCGTGCATTCCGGGGTTTGCCGTGATCGAGCCCAGTTCGCCAGCGAGACTGATGTGATATCACGACCGCCGAAAGTTATCAGGGTCAGGTCTTTCCTAGTGAATCGATCAGCATCCGTGGGTGCGCTCGATTAGGTAAGACGTTTCACTACTCTTATCCGGGCGCCACGATTCGGAACGACGGTGATGTTGTGCATCTTCTGCAGTTCGTCAGTAGATCGATCGGGAACGAGTTCGACATGCCGTAACACGGTGCGCAATACAGTCTCCATCTCGGTCTGCGCGAAGAGTGCTCCGACGCAACGGCGGGCGCCGCCGCCGAACGGTATCCAGGCATGCTGCGGCGGATCGGCCTCAAGCCAACGCTCAGGTCGGAACTCGTCGGCATCGGAACCCCAGATTCGAGTGTCCGAGTGCAACGCCCCGATCGACGGCGCAAGGAAGGTCCCCGCGGGCAGCTGGTAACCAGCCAGTTCGACTGGTTCCGTAATTCGACGCGAAACGTTGTAGACAACCGGTCGTACTCGCAGCGCCTCCTTGACGACAGCGGCGCGATAGGGGTCGTGCGGATCGTCAAGCCCCTCATTAACCCTCGCCAAGGCGTTTGGGCTGCGAAGGAGTCGTTCGAACATCCACGCCAGTCCAACTGCCGCAGTCTCATGTCCCGCCACAAGTAAGGTCACAAGCTCGTCACGCACCAGATCGTCGTCAGGGTCATCATCGAGTAGCATCGCGAGCACGTCCGACCTTCGCGATCGTTCGGGATCACCCCGGCGATGAGCGATCTCGGAGTAGATCAACGAGTCCGCATGATCCATTTCGCGAACTACCCTGCGCCAGGGCCACACTCGTGCCAGGCGGGGCCAAAGCCACATCGGCATATCGACGAGGTTCACTGCGAGGAACCGGCGCAATGCTCTCCCAAGTTCCTCCGCGCGGCCGCTGTCGACAACGCCCATTACGACGCGAACAATGATGTCGAGGCTCAACTGTTGCGTTCGCGCCAGCAGCGGGAAGCTCTGGTCGATCGGCCATCGCGACAGCTCCCGTTCGGTCAGCTCCTCCATTGTGGAGAGGACTGCTGCGATTCGCTCGCCGTGGAACGGCGGCGTCATTCGCCGGCGTTCGGCTCGGTGGGGCTGACCGTTCAGTGTAACTACCGACCGAGGGCCGGCGATCGGACGTAGAAGCGAATTTCCTCCTCCTGTGTGGAAGACCTCGGGTTTTCCGCGAAATATCTTCCTGATCTCATCCGGATCGCAGACCACCACGAGCTGTCCGACTGGGGCGACGTGCAAGGTAAATACATCGCCATAACGTCGTTGCATCGCCGGAAGGAAGTGTTGTCGCGCGCCCCATATGCGGAATGTTTGTACAGGCAATGGCGTGCGTGGTCCTGGAGGCAGGCCCCTTAAGCGGGTTGGTGTTGTCGTTGCCCCCCGCCAATCGATAAGCCGCTCACTCATGGTTGGGTGATTAATTCGCGCGCCCTGTGCATTCACAGACATCGCGGGCCCCTCCCTTCGCTTGATCTCGGTTATACGCGACAGTTGGTCAGTCGTCAAGTGTGCCGGCCCTATGGTCCCAGTCGCCCAGTTCAGCGCTCTTGCAACAAGTTTCGTGGCGATATGTTGTCTGATGCGACCGTGGCGCTGTCCTGCACGGTAGCTACTTCTGCCTTGTGGCAAGGACATTCGTGACTCAGTCGGTGGTGTGGTAGGGGGTGGATGCCTGACCTGGACCGCCAATTAGACTGTACAGCAAGGTGATTCGAGCCGCCTCGGATCGCCATGGCTTGCTCTGGTAGCAGAACATTAGGTGGTTAGCAAGTATTGCTAAGGATTGACCTTCATTGGTACCGTCTGGCATCTGATACCGCTCGGTACTCGGCAGGGGATAGGGAACCCGGGGGAAAGATGATCGCACCACGCAATAGCTGGATCCGGCGTATGCATCCGTCTGAGCTCAGCCAAGTACGTTTGTTCTGTCTCCCGCACGCTGGGGGTTCTGCCAGTGCGTACTTCAAACTCTCGGAGCTGCTCGGTCCACGGATTGAAGTGCTTGCTGTCCAATACCCGGGTCGGCAAGATCGACGCAACGAGCCGTGCATTGAGAGTATTCCAACGCTTGCTGAAATGATCGCTTCTGCCATGGTCGAATGGATCGACAGGCCGTATGCGATATTCGGCCATAGCATGGGCGCGATTATCGGTTTTGAGCTGGCTTTGCGGCTGGGAAGCGGAGGAGCGGGCGAACCGGTCCATTTGTTCGCCTCTGGCCGACGCGCCCCTTCGACCATTCGGGACGAACGCGTGCATCTCCTCGATGATTCTGGGTTGGTCGCAGAATTGCATCGGAACGGCGGCACTGATCGACGACTCCTTGCAGATGCGGATCTGTTGTCAATGATTCTCCCGGCCACTCGTAGCGATTACCGCGCCATTGAAAACTATGTTTTCACTGGCAGTAAACAACTCAGCTGCCCTATCACTGCTTTGCTCGGCAACACCGATCGGAAATGCAGCCTAGATGAGGCGGCTGCTTGGATGCGGCATACATCTGCTGCGTTTGACTTGCGTACATTCGAAGGTGGCCACTTCTTCCTCGACGCCAATATTGAAGGGGTTGCAAGAGACGTGTCCGCCGCGCTTGTCGGGTATGGATGGAACTGTACAACCGATAATTCACAGGGAGGGAGTCATAGTGAGATACGAGATCCTGGGCCCGGTTCGCGTCGTAGACTCATCCGGTAGCTCGTTTATCAGCGCTCCGAAGATCGAGCTGTTACTATCGGTGCTGCTCATACGTTCCGAAGAGCTAATAAGAGTGGATCAGCTCAAAACCGAATTATGGAACGATAACCCGCCGCGGCGAGCGACTGCGGGAGTCCACGTCTATATATCGCAATTGCGAAAGTTTATCGATCGCCCTAGCGAGACCAACAGTGCCATCATTACCCGGCCGTCTGGCTACATATTCCGCCTAGGTGACGACGAGTTGGATCTGACGGAGTTTCTCCAGTTGGTCGAAGAAGGGCGAGGGCACGCTCGCTCTGGAGCGCATGATGCGGCCGTTTCCTGTTTTGATAAGGGGCTTAGACTTTGGCGAGGCACTCCGTTCGATGACCTTAGTTGTGGGCCGATAACGAATCGTTTCGCTACGTGGCTATCTGAGATAAGGTTAGAGTGGACAGAGCTGGCAATCGAAAGTCATCTGCGGCTGGGGCTGCATCGCCAGATGATTAGCGAACTCTATTCGCTAATCTCTGAGCATCCTTTGCGTGAAACCTTCTACCGTCAACTTATGCTTGCGCTTTACTTGTCAGGGCGACGAGTTGATGCGTTGGCATTATATGAGTCTGCGCGCTCCACGCTGATCCGAGAGTTGGGTATCGAACCTTGTAGATCCCTACAGGGCCTGCATCATGCGATCCTAGTCGGGGACGACTCTGTTGACAAATTCGATCTATCAAGCGTCAACATTGGCGCGGCTTAAGCGCGGGATCCTAGTCTGATCGTCGGCAGTTCGAAATTCCGGTGCTGCCATTGATGTTGGCTGTCTAGCGAAGTTGGAGTATTGATGGACACAACAATCGGTCGAGTTGGCTTGTGGACCATGGACTTGGATGCAGAGCCGGCCGCTCGGGTGCGCGAACTGGCGGCGGAGGTAGAAGAGCTGGGGTTTGGCGCGCTATGGATCGGCGAGCGGTTTGGTCGAAACCCGCTTACTCATGCAGCGCTTCTGCTCGGCGCAACCGAGCGGCTTGTAGTTGCTACTGGCATCGCGAATATCTATCTCCGTCATCCAATCGCGATGGCCGCAGCCGAGCGCTCACTGGCTGAGGCCTATCCCAGTAGATTTGTTCTTGGTCTAGGCGGCCAGCCGTTCGACGACCGCACGCGTTCGATGGGTAAGGGGGTTTCGGCTATGAGCGAATATCTCGATTCTATGGATGCGGCGCCCCTCCAAAATCCGATATCGACCGGTCCTATGTGCCGTGTACTTGGTGCGATCGGGCCACGAATGGTCGAGCTAGCCGGAAAAAAGACCGACGGCGCACTGCCCTATCTCGTGCCTGTCGCGCATACGGAGAGGGCGCGAGCGCAGCTTGGTCCAGATGCGTTGCTTGCTGTAGAGCAAGCGGTGGTGCTGGAGCAAAACACCGAGGCTGCTAGAGATATTTCTCACGCCCATGTCGCTATGTACCTTGCTGTCAGCGAGTCACTGAGGAAGAACATGCTCGCCCTCGGCTACAAGCCTGATGAGGTGACGAGCCACCCCAGCGATAGAGTGGTTGATGCGCTGGTGGCGGGGGGTGGCCCCAGAGCATTGGACGATATTAGTGCGCGGGTGCGCGCCCACCTCGACGCTGGCGCGGACCACGTCTGCCTCCAAGTTCTCACAACGGGTCCCACTGCAGCCCCGATCGCGCAATGGCGACTGCTGGCTGAGCTTGATCATTTGAATAGGCGTTAAGTGAGAAAATTAAGAAGATAGCTTCGTTCGTAACTGGATTAGTCAAATTGATCTTGATTGACTAGTGCTGTTGGTCGGGCGTTGGCACGAGTGTGATGCCGGATAGTCCGGCTGACTGCAGGGCAGATTCGTTATTCTCTATTTTAGCGACTCGCTTCAGCGCTGAGCCTCAGGAAGCCATCGAAACGGAGATATTCTCACCGCTGCCGTGGCGCCCTCGGCTCTAAACGAATTACTTCAGCGCACGACAGCCGACCATGGAGAGGCAGATGACGACCTCAGAACTTCCCGCACGCACGTCCATGACCCCCGATGTCCGCAATGGCGTCGACTACAAGGTGG
>NZ_JBEXKI010000019.1:1646-5193 GCF_040609595.1 Nocardia sp. NPDC004654
GCGGAGCTCATGGGTGGAACGCTGACAAGCTTCATCGCATTCGGTCGAGGCCATGTCTTCGATCGCGGTGGATATATCGACACACTGTTGGGTCCTGAAAGAACAGACGTTCTTTCCAGGCAAAAAGACGATCCGCTCGGATCTTCGGTTAGTACCGCAGGGCTTGCTCTGGCTGGCTTCGAGATCAGATTCTGAGTGGGTGTGTTGTTTGAGAACTGCACAGTGGACGCGAGCATCTTTGTTTGTAAGTGTTTAAGAGCGTTCGGTGGATGCCTTGGCACCAGGAGCCGATGAAGGACGTAGGAGGCTGCGATAAGCCTCGGGGAGCTGTCAACCGAGCTGAGATCCGAGGATTTCCGAATGGGGAAACCCAGCACGAGTGATGTCGTGTTACCCGCATCTGAATATATAGGGTGTGTGGAGGGAACGTGGGGAAGTGAAACATCTCAGTACCCACAGGAAGAGAAAACAATAGTGATTCCGTGAGTAGTGGCGAGCGAAAGCGGATGAGGCTAAACCGTGTAGATGTGATAGACGGCAGTCGTTGTCTATGCGGGGTTGTGGGGCTCATTTTCTTGTCACTGCCGTGGCGAGCAACAGTCAGAAAAGTGTGTGTTAGCTGAATTGGTCTGGGACGGCCAACCGTAGACGGTGAGAGTCCGGTAAGCGAAAACTCATGCTCTGTTGTAGTGAGTACCCGAGTAGCAGCGGGCCCGTGAAATCTGCTGTGAATCTGCCGGGACCACCCGGTAAGCCTGAATACTCCCTGGTGACCGATAGCGGACTAGTACCGTGAGGGAAAGGTGAAAAGTACCCCGGGAGGGGAGTGAAATAGTACCTGAAACCGTGCGCTTACAATCCGTCAGGGCCTGCGAGTGCTTTGGTGCACTGTGGGTGATGGCGTGCCTTTTGAAGAATGAGCCTGCGAGTTAGTGGCATGTGGCGAGGTTAACCCGTGTGGGGTAGCCGTAGCGAAAGCGAGTCCGAATAGGGCGTTTCCAGTCGCATGTTCTAGACCCGAAGCGGAGTGATCTACCCATGGCCAGGGTGAAGCGACGGTAAGACGTCGTGGAGGCCCGAACCCACTTAGGTTGAAAACTGAGGGGATGAGCTGTGGGTAGGGGTGAAAGGCCAATCAAACTCCGTGATAGCTGGTTCTCCCCGAAATGCATTTAGGTGCAGCGTCACGTGTTTCACGCCGGAGGTAGAGCTACTGGATGGCCTAGGGGGCCCACAAGCTTACCGAAGTCAGCCAAACTCCGAATGCCGGTGTGTGAGAGCGTGGCAGTGAGACTGCGGGGGATAAGCTTCGTAGTCGAGAGGGAAACAGCCCAGATCGCCGGCTAAGGCCCCTAAGCGTGTACTAAGTGGAAAAGGATGTGGGGTCGCGAAGACAACCAGGAGGTTGGCTTAGAAGCAGCCACCCTTGAAAGAGTGCGTAATAGCTCACTGGTCAAGTGATCCTGCGCCGACAATGTAGCGGGGCTCAAGTACACCGCCGAAGCCGCGGCATTCAAGCATGACACCGATGCGTTCTTACGGGAGCGTATCCAGTGGCTTGGATGGGTAGGGGAGCGTCGTGTGTCCAGGGAAGCGGCGGAGTGATCCAGTCGTGGAGGGCACGCGAGTGAGAATGCAGGCATGAGTAGCGAAAGACGAGTGAGAAACTCGTCCGCCGAATGACCAAGGGTTCCTGGGCCAGGTTAATCCGCCCAGGGTGAGTCGGGACCTAAGGCGAGGCCGACAGGCGTAGTCGATGGACAACGGGTTGATATTCCCGTACCCGTGTATCCGCGCCCAATGGCGAGGCAGTTGTGCTAACCATCCAAAACCCAATAGACCACCTTCGGGTGGCTGGAGGGGGCTGCATGGGACCCTGGCTGTAGTAGTCAAGCGATGGGGTGACGCAGGAAGGTAGCTGGGCCAGTCAGTGGTTGTACTGGTGTAAGCCTGTAGGGCGTTGTGTAGGCAAATCCGCACAACATGTGCCTGAGAGGTGATGCGTAGCCGATTGAGGCGAATTCAGTGATCCTATGCTGCCGAGAAAAGCCTCTAGTGAGTTGGTACACGGCCCGTACCCCAAACCGACACAGGTGGTCAGGTAGAGAATACTGAGGCGATCGAGAGAACTGTGGTTAAGGAACTCGGCAAAATGCCCCCGTAACTTCGGGAGAAGGGGGACCAACGCTGGTGACGGCCCTTGCGGTCTGAGCTGGTGGTGGTCGCAGAGACCAGAGAGAAGCGACTGTTTACTAAAAACACAGGTCCGTGCGAAGTCGTAAGACGATGTATACGGACTGACGCCTGCCCGGTGCCGGAAGGTTAAGAGGACCGGTTAGCGGACTTGTTCCGCGAAGCTGAGAATTTAAGCCCCGGTAAACGGCGGTGGTAACTATAACCATCCTAAGGTAGCGAAATTCCTTGTCGGGTAAGTTCCGACCTGCACGAATGGCGTAACGACTTCTCTGCTGTCTCAACCACAGACTCGGCGAAATTGCATTACGAGTAAAGATGCTCGTTACGCGCGGCAGGACGAAAAGACCCCGGGACCTTCACTATAGCTTGGTATTGGTGTTCGGTACGGTTTGTGTAGGATAGGTGGGAGACTGTGAGACATGCACGCCAGTGTGTGTGGAGTCGTCGTTGAAATACCACTCTGATCGTATTGGACCTCTAACCTCGGACCATGATCTGGTTCAGGGACAGTGCCTGGTGGGTAGTTTAACTGGGGCGGTTGCCTCCTAAAATGTAACGGAGGCGCCCAAAGGTTCCCTCAGCCTGGTTGGCAATCAGGTGTCGAGTGCAAGTGCACAAGGGAGCTTGACTGTGAGACAGACATGTCGAGCAGGGACGAAAGTCGGGACTAGTGATCCGGCACCGGCAAGTGGAAGCGGTGTCGCTCAACGGATAAAAGGTACCCCGGGGATAACAGGCTGATCTTCCCCAAGAGTCCATATCGACGGGATGGTTTGGCACCTCGATGTCGGCTCGTCGCATCCTGGGGCTGGAGTAGGTCCCAAGGGTTGGGCTGTTCGCCCATTAAAGCGGCACGCGAGCTGGGTTTAGAACGTCGTGAGACAGTTCGGTCTCTATCCGCCGCGCGCGTCAGAAACTTGAGGAAGGCTGTCCCTAGTACGAGAGGACCGGGACGGACGAACCTCTGGTGTGCCAGTTGTCCTGCCAAGGGCACCGCTGGTTAGCTACGTTCGGAAGGGATAACCGCTGAAAGCATCTAAGCGGGAAGCCTGTTCCAAGATGAGGTTTCTCACCCCCTCGAGGGGGTAAGGCCCCCCACAGACCATGGGGTTGATAGGCCAGAACTGGAAGCACGGTAACGTGTGGAGGTGACTGGTACTAATCGGCCGAGGACTTACCAACAAAGAAGCTACGCGTCCACTGTGCGGTATCTGAAACAACACACAGACACTGCAGCCGCATCACCCTCACGGGGTGGTGTGTGCGCTGTTGGTGTGGATAGTTTCATAGAGTTACGGCGGCTATAGCGGTGGGGAAACGCCCGGTCCCATTCCGAACCCGGAAGCTAAGG
>NZ_JBEXKI010000020.1:0-4024 GCF_040609595.1 Nocardia sp. NPDC004654
GACCGCCCCCGCCGCGCCGGCATCTCCTCCTTCGGCATCAGCGGCACCAACGCCCACCTCATCCTCCAAGCCGCACCACCCACACCCAACACCACCACCATGCCTGCGCGCCCCTCCGACTGCGGGCCTTGGCCTCTGGTCTTGTCTGGCAAGACCCCTGAAGCCCTCGAACAGCACGCATCCAATCTCGCGAGCTACGTCTCCCTTACACCTGTAGACAACGACAACACTGCGGTATTGGGGGCGCTTGCCAAGCGATGCAGCCTCGACCACCGTGCCGTGGTAGTAGGAGCGACCGCAGAGGACTTCCACACAGGACTGCGCGCGCTGAGTGAGAAGAGGCCCGCACCGAGGGTGCGCAGAGATGTGGTGCGAGAAGGGGGAGTCGCGTTTCTATTCACCGGACAGGGAAGTCAGCGGCTAGGAATGGGGCGCGAACTCTATAGCACCCACTCTGTATTCGCTGAGGCTCTCGACGAAGCATGGGCCGAACTCGATAGGCAACTACCGCTGCCTCTGCGTGATGTTGTGTTCGCGGAGCCGGGAACGGACCGGGCAGCGCTACTGAACGAAACGCTGTATACGCAGACCGCAATTTTCGCCCTTGAGGTTGCGTTGTTCAAGTTGGTCGATTCCTACGGGATCCGCCCCGCCTATGTGATTGGTCACTCCGTCGGAGAATTCGCCGCTGCGCACGTAGCGGGTGTACTGACGCTGCGTAATGCAGCCGAACTAGTTGGAGCCCGAGCACGTCTCATGCAGGAGCTTCCGCCTGGCGGCGCAATGGTTGCTATCGAAGCCGCCGAGGACGAGGTCCACGCCCATTTACTTGAGGTCGATCCTGATCTAAGAGAAGTCGCAATCGCAGCAATCAATGCTCCGCTATCGACGGTCATTTCGGGTCGGAAATCTGCCGTAGACGCCGTAGCATCCCAGTTCGCTTCAAAGGGCCGGAAGTCACGACAGCTGAATGTCAGCCACGCGTTTCATTCGCCACTGATGTCACGGATGCTAGATGAATTTCAGATAATAGCTGAGAATATGTCGTTCGAGCCGCCACGTATCCCTATCGTTTCGAACATCACCGGCCGCATCGCCGACGCTGAACGTATCGCTACGCCAGACTACTGGGTCGAACACGTGACAGCGCCGGTAAGGTTTTCCGACGGATTGGCTGCTCTACGCGAACAAGGAACGGCCACTTATCTCGAGCTCGGCCCCGATGCCGTTCTCACCGGGCTTGTAAACGCCGCAATCGTTGAGCCGGGTACTGCAGCTACGCTGCCAGCCGATTCACTGCTTCGCGCCGACAAGTCCGAAGCGGAAACCTTCTTGACCGGGCTCGCTCATCTATACATCCGCGGCGCAGATATCGACTGGTCGGCCAGAATCGGCGAACTGGCACCGTCCAGCATGGGGCTACCCAATTATCCATTTCAACATCGCTCGTACTGGCTGCGAACTGCCCCTCCGCCAACGTCCGCGGTCAGTCTCGGACTTGGTTCCGCCGATCATCCGATACTGCGCGCAGTCGCCGAACTACCAGACGGCGGCCAGCTGTTCACTGGCCGAGTATCGCTTCATGATCAGCCGTGGATCGCTGACCATGTTGTCATTGATCAGGCCGTACTCCCTGGCACAGCGTATATCGATATATTGTTGCACGCAGGTGAACAGATTGGCTTTACTCGAATCGGCGAACTCGTCCTCGAGGCCCCACTAGCTGTCCCCGTCGATGCAGGGCGTCAGATTGCCCTCGCGATAGAAGGACCGGATGAAACCGGGCGACGAAAGTTCGCTATCCGCTCCCGGCACGAGAACAATGAACTAGGTGTGGACTGGACTCACCACGGATCCGGCCATTTCACAGTGGCAGGTCGAGTTCGACAAATCCGAGATACGGTTTGGCCTCCAGATGATGCTGTTGTCGTAGAGATCGGCGACCTCTACAAGCATTTCGAGCGCCTCGGATTACGGTACGGACCGCTCTTTCACGGTGTCACGGCTGTCTGGCGGAAAAACGACTCGCTGTTCGCCGATGTCGCCCTGCCAGGCGACGCGAACTCGCAGGGACACACCATCCACCCTGCTCTACTTGATGCGGCCCTGCATCCGGCCGCACTCTTCAGCCAAGCCTCGTCCCACGGAAATCAGCAGGTTCTGCTGCCGTTCTCGTGGACTGATATCTGCTGGTTCGCCCGCGAGGCCCGACATCTTCGAGTACGGCTCGATTGGGTCGGGAACGACACCGTATCGCTCTCCATCTGGGACCTGAGCGGGGACCTCGTCGCGACAATCGCGGGCCTTAGCATGCGACCGATCTCCGAGGAACAGCTCGCTGCCTCGCGGCGACGGCATCGAGATCCGCTGTACGAACTCGACTGGATCACTAGATCCAAAGCTGACCTAATCGTCGCTCAACCGACGTCAAGGCTATGGGCGATCATCGGGCCCTACGCCGCCGAATTCGCCGCAGTCCTACAACCGACCAAGGTCGAAGTTGCCGAGTTTGCTGACCTCGAGTCACTACGGGAAGCGATCAATAACGGGGGTCCCAGCCTGGATCTCATCATCGTGCCGACCCTTGGGTCCACCGCTGGCGAGGACCCAGTCGAACGAGGTCATCGAGTGGCCGAGCAGTGCCTGACCCTCGTGAGGGGCGTCGTATCCGACCCACGATACGACGGGACACGGTGCGCAATCGTCACCCGTTCTGCGGTGGGAACAGGGCTCGATGAGGTACCCGATGACCTTGGCGGTTCCGTCGTGTGGGGCCTGGTGCGATGCGCACAGTCTGAACATCCCAATCGACTGCTGTTGCTGGACTTCGATGCCGACAGCTCTGCCGATGCGCTGGCGGTTGCATTGGGCGGCGCCGAGGCGCAGGTCGCGGTCCGGGGGGAGCAAGTGATGGTTCCCCGGCTGCAGTCGTCTGGATTGGGCCAGCTTGTTCCGTTACCGGACCCCCAGCCATGGCGCGTGGGAGTCGGCCACGATGGAAGCATCGATGGGCTGAAGGTAGTTCCCGCACCAGACACCGATGAGCCGCTGCAACCGACAGACGTTCGAGTACAAGTGCGGGCAGCTGGCCTCAACTTCCGCGATGTGCTTATCACGCTAGGTATGTACCCCGAGCATGCGCTCATTGGCAGTGAAGCTGCAGGTGTTGTGTGTGAGATAGGCGACGCCGTTACTGATTTCGCAGTAGGTGATCGTGTGATGGGTCTCTTCGTCACAGGGGCGATGGGATCCGTCGCGGTGACTGACTGGCGGATGCTCGCCAAAGTCCCCTCCGGATGGTCGCTCACCCAGGCAGCGTCTACCCCAATCGTATTTCTCACCGCCTACTACGCGCTTACGGACCTCGCTCGTCTGCAACGCGGCCAGCGGCTTCTCGTACATTCCGCTGCGGGGGGTGTTGGCATGGCCGCCGTACAACTAGCGCGTCACATCGGCGCGGAGGTCTTTGGCACCGCCAGCCGAAGCAAATGGGATGCGTTACGGTCCTATGGGCTTACCGAGGATCATCTGGCGAGCTCACGCACGCTCGACTTTGAAAATGAGTTCTTTGAGGCTACCGGTGGAGCGGGTGTCGACGTCGTACTCAACTCCTTCACAGGCGAGTTCATCGACGCCTCGCTCCGATTGCTTGTCGACGGCGGGCACTTCTTGGAGATGGGAAAAGCTGATGTCCGGAAGCCGCAGGAAATTGCAGCCGCCAACCGGGGGTTGCGCTATTCCGCATTCGACCTGCTAGACGCGGGACCCGATCGCATACGGGAGATGCTCGACGATCTGAGCGCTATGTTTGCATTGGGACAGCTCACGCCCCTTCCCGTGCGAGCCTTCACCATCGAACAGGCTCCTGAAGCTTTCCGCTATCTGAGCCAAGCGCGCCACATCGGCAAGCTCGCGCTCACGGTGGGATCCCCCTTGGATCCGGACGGGACAGTATTGATCACCGGCGGCACCGGCACCCTCGGCGCCATCCTGGCCCGCCACCTCGTCACCACCCACCACACCC
>NZ_JBEXKI010000021.1:0-3084 GCF_040609595.1 Nocardia sp. NPDC004654
CCGCCGATGGCATCGACCTCACCAGCGACCAGATCCCACAGCTGCGCCGGACTGGTCACACCGCCGGGAAGCCGACACCCCATCCCCACAACCGCGATCGGCGCGCTATTGTTTTGCTCAACTTCATGAAGCTGCTGGCGGGTTCGGTGGAGCTCTGTCGTGACTCGCTTCAGGTAGTCACGGAGTCGGTCCTCATTTGCCATCTGATCTCAGTCCCAGCTCGTTATCAATGAAATCGAACATTTCGGCGTCTGTGGCCTCGGTGAGTGACTCCGTGATGTTATGCGCAGCGTGGTCACTCGCGGTGGTCGCGTCCAAGGTCGCAAGCAACTGACGCAGTCGATCGGAGAGGCTCTCACGGAGGTCTGGACGCATCGCGGCCAGACTATCTTCAAGGAGATCTAGTTCACCCGAGAACGGAAGAGAAGAATCTATTTCCGCTGGCGCGAGTCGTCCTTCCAAATAGCTAGCCAACTTTAGTGGAGTCGGATAGTCGAAGAGCGTTGTCGCAGGCAAGGGACAGCCAAGGTCTCTGCTGAGAACATTGCGCAACTCCACCGCGATTAGGGAATCCATCCCCATGTGCAAGAAGCCGGCTTCAGGGTCTAGCGTTTCCGGGTTGCCATGGCCCAGACTGGCGGCGGCCCGCCTTAGCACAAGATCGAGCAAGATCTGCTGCCGCTCGACGTTGCTGCGACCGGCGAGTTGCCGGTGCAAGAAGTCGGAATCAGCTTGTGGTTGGAGTTTCGCACGGCGTCCTGCTGAACGGATGAGCCCCCTCATGAGAGTCGGCAGTTGACCAGCTTCGGTTGCTGTGCCAGGCAACTGCAGCTGAGCCGGGATGACGAGCGCATGACTGGACGCAAGCGCTGCGTCAAGGAGATTCATAGCGTGGGTCGGTTCCATAGGGACAATGCCTCGGCGGCCCAACCGCGCTAGGTCTGCCGCGGTGAGCGCGGCGCCCATTCCTTCGTCGGTTCCCCATAGTCCCCAAGCGAATGAGTGTGCGGGTAGTCCCTGGGTCCGCCGATAATGGGCAAGGGCGTCGAGGAAGGAGTTCGCGGCTGCATAGTTCGCTTGGCCAGGGGTCCCAATGGTGCCTGCGGCACTTGAGTACATAACGAAGGAACGCAGATCGTGCTCTCGCGTGAGCTGATGGAGATGCCATGCGGCATCGATCTTCGGCTCGAGCACTTCACGCATGTGCTGTCGCGTGAGGCCAGGCAGCATCGCGTCGTGCAGAAGACCGGCAGTGTGGAATACGGCGGTAAGCGGATGGTCATCGGAAATCGTTGTGAGCACGCCTTCAAGGAAGGAACGGTCACGAACATCCCCAGCGGTGATAGTGACCGAAGCCCCGAACGCTGTGAGCTCGGCGAGAAGGTTTGCGGCTCCTGCCGCATTAGGTCCTCGTCTGCTGATCAGGTGCAGGTGCCGGACTTGATGATTGAGTACCAGGTGGCGAGCCAGCAGTTGTCCAAGGGTGCCAGTACCGCCAGTTATGAGCACAGTTCCGCTGGGGTCGATTGGAACAAGCTGTGGCGTGCTTGTGTGTTGTTGCAGCCGCGGTGCGGCAATACGACCGCGACGCAGAGTCAACTGGGGTTCCTCCGAGGCTAATGCGGTGGTGAGGGCATACCAGGATTCTGGGGAGTCGTCGTGGTCGATAAGGACAAATCGGCCTGGGTTCTCAGATTGCGCAGACCTTACGAGACCCCACGCGACCGCTGCTGCAGGGTCCACGATGTCGTCAACTGTCGTTGCTACAGCCCGTTGAGTCAGTACGATCAGCGGTCGGTCGACGAGATGCTCTGCGGCTACGAACTGCTGCAGGGTCTCAAGGACTTGGGCTGCTGTGGTATGTGCTGCAGTGATCATGTCCGATTCGGACGACGGGGGCAGAACGGGGAAGATGATAGTGGATACTGTGTCCACTGTTGACAACTCAGCGTGATCCTCAGCGCTGAACCCAAACCGTTGCAGTACCGAAGCGGTTGGTGGGTCCCCGAGCACCGCGTAGCGCGGTGAGACCGCTTGGGCGGCCCTAGCGGTGAGTGAGGACCACTCGATCACATAGAGACTATCGGTCGCGCCTGTCGCCGCGCGAGCTGTGGCGAGTTGATCGGGCGTCACCGACCGGAGGGCCAGCGATTCGATTGTCATCAGTGGCATACCCGCGTCGTCTGCGACGAGGAGTGAAACCACGCCTTCAGTCGGCCTTGTCAGTCGCACTCGCAATCGTCGGGAGCCGCCGTTCGAATGGAGAAACACGCCATTCCACGAGAAGGGAAGCCGGACGTAGTCGCTATCATGCCAGAGCATTAGCGGGTGTAGCGCCGAATCCATCAGAGCTGGATGGATCCCATAGTTCTCTGGGTCGACGTCGTTAGGCAGCGCGATCTCGGCATAGATGTCGTCTCCGAGTGTCCATCCGGCTTCGAACCCCTGGAACATCGGGCCGTACTGGTAGCCGGTATTTAGGAATGCGCGGTAGAACTTATCGACATCGACAGACGTCGCTCCGACAGGAGGCCAAACACCGAGGTCGACAGCTGATTGTGGTGTAGTTGGCGCTAAGAAGCCGGTGGCATGGCGGGTCCATTCGGCGCTTTGCGGGGACCTTGCTGGGCGCGAATGCACAGCCACTGGGCGGCGTCCCGACGCATCAGCAGTATCGATCTTGACCTGAAGATCTCGCGCTCCTGACTCCGAGATTGCTAGGAACTCATGATGTACGAGCTCTTCAATCCCGCCGCATTCGAGACTTCGCGCCGCGAATAATAGAAGATCGACGAATGCGACTCCCGGCAGGACAATTGTGCCGTGCACAACGTGTTCTCTGAGCCATGGTTGCGTTTGCAACGAGACACGGCCCGTGAAAATGGCGCCTTCCTTGTCTGGCAAATGAACAAACGCGCCGAGCAGTGGATGATCGATATCGGCTAGACCCACGGACGCTACGCCTGTGCGTCCGGTAGAGGCGGGTGCGAGCCAGTATTTTTGGTGTTGGAAGGGGTAGGTGGGTAGTGGGGTGTGTTGGGTGTGGGTGGTGTTGTTGAGGGTGTTCCAGTTGATGGGGAGGCC
>NZ_JBEXKI010000022.1:0-2757 GCF_040609595.1 Nocardia sp. NPDC004654
CACCCCCACCCCCTCCACCCACACCACCGTCGGAGCAGGCCTCCGCCCCACCAACCACCCAATACTCACCGCAACCACAGACCTACCCGACGGAAAGGGCCACCTCTTTAGTGGTCGTGTTTCCCGCCATACACCGACCTGGGCTCCCCAGCACATTGTCCACGGCTCGGTAATCCTGCCGGGGACCTCATTCATCGACATGATTCTCGATGCCGTTCGGTCACTCGGATGCGACCGAATCGACGAACTCACCCACCACGTGTTCCTCGCGGTGCCACAGGGCGAACGACTTCAAATACACCTCACGATCGGTGAACCCGACTCCACCGGCTGCCGTACCTTCGCGCTGCACACCCGACCCGAGGACACACCATCGGATGCCGAGTGGACACTGCACGCAACTGGCACTGCGAGCGTGTTCGAATCAGCCCCAACCACATCGTTCGATGCGACTCTCTGGCCGCCAAGTGGCACCCCGTTGGATATCACCGAGTTCTATGAACGCATCGTCGACGCAGGCTTCGATTACGGTCCGCTTTTCCGCGGTCTGCGCGCAGCGTGGCAGGACGGCACTACCACGTATGCCGAAATTGCCCTCCCTGACGGCACCGATCCTACTGGGTACGGGATCCATCCCGGCCTGCTGGATTCCGCCTTGCAGCCTGCCGCGCTTGTAATGGGGAATTCGCCGAAGAACGACTCCATACGAGTCCCATTCTCATGGCGAGACGTAACGGTTCACGCTATTGGCACCACCCATGCGCGGATTCGACTGTCGCGTCCCACCGCCGAGACGGTGTCCCTCGATGTCGCCGATCGTCAAGGTGCGCCGGTCGTAACCATTGGCTCCCTGGCGATGCGTCCAGTAAGTGCGGAACAGCTTCAGGCGGCCATACCTGCTACGGCTGACGGTTTGTACCACATCGAATGGACTCAGGCTCCTTCCGTCGCCGGGAACGCTGGTGGTCTCCGTCCTGCTGTATTGGGCGACTCAAAGCTCGCGGTTGAACTGAGTGTGAACGGTAGCGATGTAGCCTCTTTTCCCAACCTTGCGGCGTTGCGGGCGGCTGTCGCAACCGGCAACCCCACCCCGGATATTTTGATCGTTCCGGTTGACGCCTACACGGATGCCATGCGTAACGCTGACGATCAGCTTCCGCATCTGACACATGACTTGTGCAAAGAAGTTCTTGGCCTTGTGCAGGAACTAGTGGCCACTGACGGGCTGGCCGTGCGAGTCGCATTTCTTACTTCAGGCGCCATTGCGACAACCGACGACGAGGACATCTCCAGCCTAGGCAGCACCGCCATTTGGGGTTTGATCCGTACGGCGCAAACCGAGGAGCCGGGTCGCTTCACGTTGATCGATTCGGATCACGCACCCTCGTCAGGCCAAGCGCTGCTCAGCGCGTTGTCCCTCTCCGAACCTCAGCTTGCCTTGCGCAATGGCGCCATTGTCGTACCACGACTGGTCCGGACACGAACCACCGCAGAGCCGACCGCGTTGGATCTTCCCGCCGACGGTACTGTCCTCATAACCGGTGCAACTGGGGGACTGGGGGCGCACGTCGCTCGGCATCTCGCCTGCCACTACGGCGTGCGGCACCTATTGTTGACTAGTCGTCGCGGTATCGATTCACCTCAGGCGGCAGAGCTGACGGAGGAATTGCAGGAGCGCGGCGTCCAGGTCCACACTGCCATATGCGACCTCTCTGACCGCGCGTCCGTCGCCGAAGTCATAGCATCCGTGTCTCCTGACCATCCGCTTACCGCGGTTATCCACTGCGCCGGAGTCATCGATGACGGAACCATTGCAGGCCTCACTCCACAACGGGTTAGTAGCGTGCTACTCCCGAAGGTCGATGCCGCATGGCATCTTCACGATCTGACCCGTCACCTGGACCTTAAAGCGTTTGTCTTGTTCTCATCAGTTGTCGGCGTCCTCGGCTCCCCGGGCCAGGGAAACTACGCCGCCGCTAACAGCTACTTGGATGGACTCGCACAGCACCGTACTCGAAGAGGGTTGGCGGCAACATCGGTGTCATGGGGTCTCTGGAACACGTCAGGCGGGATGAGTTCGACGCTGACTGACGCAGACAAGGAGCGCTTCGCCCGCAGTGGCATCGTACCGATGTCCCCCGATTTTGCGCTCACGCTGTTCGACCGAGTAATCGCGGCCAATAGAGCACACGTGCTCGCCACGCGACTGAACTCGGTCACACTTGATGCCCGCGCCGAAGAGGATAGTCTCCCGCCCCTGTTCAACAGGCTGACTCGATCTCGTCGCCGTGCATATAACGCCGAAACACGAGAAGAAGAGCTCGAGATCCGTCGCCAGCTGTCGAGTCGGAGCGAGCAGGAGCAAAAGCGAACTGTTCTCGAGTATCTTCTCCCTCATATTGCAGGCGTCTTGGGGCACGACACGGCAAGCGCTATTGACCCAGCCAGCTCATTCAAGGATCTCGGTTTCGAATCGCTGAGTGCCGTTGAGCTGCGCAATACAATCAACAAGGCCACTGGACTGCAACTACCAGCCACGTTGCTATTCGACTATCCGACCCCGCTGGCGCTGGCTGATCAAGTGTGGGCCCAGATCGCTGGCGATCAAAGGACGACTGCACCACTGCAACCTGCCCGGAAGACCGGCGCGACACGTGTAGCTGAGCCGATTGCGGTTGTGGGGATGGGGTGTCGGCTTCCCGGCGGTGTGACCAGTCCGGCGCAGCTGTGGGATCTGGTCGCTGGTGAGGTCGATGC
>NZ_JBEXKI010000023.1:0-1665 GCF_040609595.1 Nocardia sp. NPDC004654
GCCTCCCCATCAACTGGAACACCCTCAACAACACCACCCACACCCAACACACCCCACTACCCACCTACCCCTTCCAACACCAAAAATACTGGCTCAACAACGCAATCAAGGGAAGCGGGACAAGGCACAACGGAACTGATCATCCGTTCATTGACCATGTAACGCACCTCGCTGGAGCCGATGAGCTCGTGCTCACCGGCGACATATCGATGGATGCGTACCCTTGGCTTTCGGATCACACCGTCGCGCAGATTCCACTTCTGCCCAGCACTGCTTTCATCGATATCGCTCTTGAAGCTGCCCAGCAAGCAGACCTCGACGGGATCACTGAGCTCGCTATCGAAGCGCCTCTACCGTTGTCGGGTCGCACCGCCTTGCAGGTTCGCCTGGGCGCGCCGGACGACAACGGCGAGCGAGCCATTGCGGTCTATGCTCGTTGCGGTGACGAGCCGTGGAAGCGGCATGCGTCAGGCCGCGCTGGATCGGGCGTTCCGCATGGTGGCCGCATCCTTCCGTGGCCGTCTCCGGATGCCACACCTATGAAGGTCACCGATCTCTACAGACGGATGGCAGCGATAGGAATGGGCTATGGGCCCTCCTTCCAGGGATTGCGGCGTGCATGGCAGGATGGGGACACGATTTGCGCGGAGATCGCCATCACCGAAGAGATCGCTGACGTCGGTCGACTCGGGTTCACAGTCCATCCTGCGCTTCTCGATGCGGCGCTGCATACCATGGCACTGCATCCCACAACTGCGTATGACGAGCGAACGATCAAACTCCCGTTCACCTTGGCAGGGGTATCGCTATTCAATGCTAAGCCAACGGCGCTGCGGGTTTGGTTGACGCCGACGAGCGCTGAGACCGTCAGTCTGCACGTGGCCGATAACTCAGGGCGCCCAGTGCTCACCGTCGACGAGCTGAGAATTCGAGCGATCGACGTCGATCGGTTGGTGGGTGAGTCGGATCCGGCATCCCGCGCGATGTACGAAGTGGACTGGGTATCGCATCGCCTGTCTTCCACTCCCACAGTGCCGACCACAGCATCCTGGGTCGTGATCGACAACCCCGACCTCGCGACCGAGCTCTCCGCCGCGGGCGCCTCGGCGCGCACCTGTGAGGCACTTGCCGACCTGATCGACGAGGTGAACCAGGGACAACCGGCGCCGGACTACGCGCTGCTGTCACTTCATTCCACGCCCGACACGACCGAGGTGCCGGGCAACGCCCACGACCTGTGCGCGCGTGCGGTCACAGTCGTCCAAGGGTTCCTCGGGACGGCGGCGTTGGCGGAGACACGGCTGGTGATAGCAACCCGTGGCGCGGTCGCGGTCGAGACCGGCGAAACGATCATCGATCTGGCCGCGTCTCCGATATGGGGGTTGATCCGCTCCGCACAGGCAGAACACCCCGACCGCTTCACTCTGATCGACCTCGACGACACCATCGGCTCCCGCAAGGTTGTCGCCTCCGCGCTCGCCACGGGACAACCCCAGCTCGCCTTGCGCCGCGGCCGGGCTCACCTGCCGCGTCTTACCCATGCCACACTGCCCGACTCCCCCACGGCTGTCCCCTTGGATCCGGACGGGACAGTATTGATCACCGGCGGCACCGGCACCCTCGGCGCCATCCTGGCCCGCCACCTCGTCACCACCCACCACACCC
>NZ_JBEXKI010000024.1:0-1263 GCF_040609595.1 Nocardia sp. NPDC004654
GGGACTGCTGCACGGATAGGTGACAACCGAGATGGCTTGCCGAGAGGTGGGCCTGAGAGGATGTCGCTGTGCCCAAGCCCTACCCGCGTGAGTTCCGCGACGACGTTGTGCGGGTCGCTCGCAACCGCGACGATGGTGTGACGCTCGAGCAGATCGCCGCCGATTTCGGGATCCACCCGATGACGCTGTCGAAATGGATGCGCCAAGCCGACGTCGACGAGGGCACCAAGCCCGGCACCAGCAGCAGCGAGTCTGCCGAGTTGCGGGCGGCGAAACGGCGAATCCGTTTGCTGGAGCAGGAGAACGAGGTCCTCAAACGGGCTGCCGCCTATTTCGCCCAGGCGAACCTGCCGGGAAAATGATCTACCCGCTCGTCCGTGAGTTGGCCGCCGACGGGATTCCCGTCACGGTGACGTGCCGGGTGCTGGGACTGGCCCGTCAGCCCTATTACCGGTGGCTGGCCGAACCGGTCACCGACGCCGAACTCGAGCAGGCGTATCGGGCCAACGCGCTGTTCGACGCTCACCGCGACGACCCCGAGTTCGGCTATCGGTTCCTCGCCGACGAGGCCCGCGCGGCCGGTGAACCGATGGCCGACCGCACCGCCTGGCGGATCTGCTCGGCCCGGGGCTGGTGGAGCGCATTCGGCAAGAAGCGTCGCGGCAAGGGAAAGACCGGCCCACCAGTCCACGATGATCTGGTTCAACGAAACTTCACCGCCGAAGGCCCAAATCGGTTGTGGCTGGTCGATATCAGCGAGCACCAGACCGGCGAAGGCAAGCTTTACATTTGCGCGGTCAAGGATGTCTATTCCAACCGGATCGTCGGTTACTCCATCGACTCACGCATGAAATCCGCACTTGCTGTCCGCGCTCTGAACAGCGCGGTGGCCCGACGCGGCGACGTGGCCGGCTGCATTCTTCATTCCGACCGCGGATCGCAATTTCGCAGCCGGAAGTTCGTCCGTGCCCTCGACCGGCACGGCATGGTCGGATCGATGGGCCGCGTCGGCGCGGCCGGTGACAACGCGGCTATGGAGAGTTTCTTCGCGCTACTGCAGAAGAATGTCCTCGATCGCCGATCCTGGTGCAGCCGTGGAGAATTACGCATCGCGATTGTCACCTGGATCGAGCGGACCTACCACCGCCGCCGACGGCAGAGCACCCTCGGCCGTTTGACGCCAATCGAATACGAGACCATCATGACCCCACCGGCCAGTCAGGCCGCGTGATCGAACCTGTCACCCGATCGTGCAGCAGTCCC
>NZ_JBEXKI010000025.1:0-1225 GCF_040609595.1 Nocardia sp. NPDC004654
TCGATGGGGTGGCCGGTGGTGTGGAGTTGCGCGAGGGTGGTGAGCAGGCTGTCGGGTTCAGGTGTCCGGGGGCGCAAGGTGGGCAGGATGGTGGGCTGGGGCGTGGTGGTGTCGGCGTGGATATCGGTGGTCAGGGAGGTGAGTGTGGGGTCTGGGCCGAGTTCGAGGTAGGTGGTGGTGTGGTTGGCGGTGAGGGTGTTGATTGCGTCGAGGTAGCGGACAGGGCGGTGGATGTGGTCTACCCAGTAGTCCGGTGTGGTGATGTGGTGCGGATCGGCGAGCGTGCCCGTGAGTGTGGAGACGATGGGGATGGTGGGGGAGTGGTAGGTGAGAGTGGCGGCGACAGCGCGGAACGGGTCCAGTACCGGGCGCATGTGTGGAGAGTGGAATGCGTGGCTCACCGTCAGTACGCGGGTCTTGCGGCCTTGGCCGCGGAAGTGATCGGCCAGGGTGTGGGCGAGTGTGGCCTCGCCGGAGATGACGGTGTTGGTTGGACTGTTGACCGCGGCGACGGCCAGGTGGTCACCGGTGGGGTCCAAAGACTGCAGTGCAGTGGTGATTTCGTCGGCTGTGGCGGCGATGGCGATCATGGCGCCGCCGGGCACGGCGTGCTGGTGCATGAGGCGTGCACGAGCGGCGACCAGGGTCGCGGCGTCGTCGAGGCTGAGGATGGCGGCAACATGAGCGACGGCGAGTTCCCCGATGGAGTGTCCGGCAAGGTGAGCGGGGATGGGGCCGAGGCTGGTGAGCAGCCGATAGAGGGCAACATGCAGGGCGAACAGCGCGGGTTGGGTATAGCGGGTGTCGTTGAGAAGTCGGGCGTGGTCGGTGTCGGGGGAGGCGAATAGGAGATCACGCAGAGGCTTGTCCAGGTGCGGGTCCAACGCGGCGCAGGCGTCATCGAGTGCGGCAGCAAATGTCGGATAGGCGTGATAGAGCTCGACACCCATGCGGGGGTGTTGAGCTCCTTGCCCGGAGAACAGCATGGCCAGCGTGGGGGTGGTGGTAGCGATGCCGGTGTGTAGCTGTGGGTGTGGGCGGCCTGCGGTGAGAGCGGCCAAAGCGGCGCGTCGGTCCGCGTTTGTGGCGGCTGTGATTACCGCGCGGTGGTGGAAATGGTGGCGGCTGACGGTGAGGGTGTGGGCGATGTGGGTGGGGTGTTGGTGGGGGTGTTGGTCGAGGTGTGTGAGTAGGTGGGTGGCGTGGTCGGCGAGTGCTTGTGGGG
>NZ_JBEXKI010000026.1:0-1028 GCF_040609595.1 Nocardia sp. NPDC004654
GACCCGCGACATGTCGCGCCCGGCGCGTCTGCACGTCCACAGCGCCGTCTCCACGGCCCTGGCGCTGCACAGCGATCACGCGCTGCGCGAGCTCGTGGACGCGGCCGCGCCGCTCGGTGCTGGTATCGGCGGGAAGTCGTCGCTGGTGGAGATCGCCGGAATCCCGGTGTTGGTGAAGCGAGTGCCCCTCACCGATCTGGAACGGCAGCCCGAGCATTCCCGGTCCACGGCGAACCTGTTCGACCTGCCGCTGTTCTACCACTACGGCGTCGGCCTGATCGGCGGGGCGGGTTTCGGGGCTTGGCGCGAGCTCGCCGTGCACACCATGACGACGAACTGGGTGCTCGCCGCTGAATACGAGGGCTTCCCGCTGATGTATCACTGGCGGGCGTTGCCGGACACGACGCCGCTGCCGGCCGAGCTCGCCGACATCGATCGCGCCGTCGCGTACTGGGACGGCCGACCGCAGGTCCGTCACCGGATCGAGGCCGTGCGAGATTCTTCGGCGAGCATCGTGCTGTTCCTGGAATACATCCCGCAGAACCTGCACGAGTGGCTGAACACCCAGATCGAGGCGGGTGAGGAGGCCACCGGCCGGGCCTGCGCACTGGTGGAGCGGGAACTGTCCGCCGGCACCGCGTTCATGAACAGCCGTGGGCTGCTGCACCTCGACGCGCACTTCGAGAACATCCTGACCGACGGTCGACGCCTCTACTTCGGCGACTACGGCCTCTCGCTCTCCTGCGGGTTCGACCTCTCGCCGGCCGAGGCCGCGTTCTTCGACCAGAACCAGAGCTACGACCGCGGCTTCACCGCCACCTACCTGGTGAACTGGCTGATCACCGCCCTGTACGGGCTCCAGCGGGAGGACCGGGAGACGCGCGCCACGATGGTGCGCGCGATCGCCGAAGGCACACCGCCGCAAGGCATTCCGGAGGAGGCCGCCGCGGTCCTCACCCGGCACGCGCCGATCGCCGCGGCGATGTCCGCGTTCACGCGTGCGTTCCAGCAGGAGAGCCGGAGCACCC